>NZ_JBGGWA010000004.1:0-594564 GCF_041321145.1 Paraburkholderia sp. IW21
GCCCATTACACGGCAGGCCTGACTGACGTTGCCCAGTTGCCGGGCCAGCTCCAGCATCCCGACCTTGGCGCGGATAACTTTCTGTTCCTGAGTCATGGTGGACTCCTTGCGGTTTGCCGCGTGTGTTGTCGCTTCGGGCTACGCCCTCGCGCCAGCGCACATCAGCACGAGAAACCGACCACTGTCAGATTTAGTCTAGTTCAATACATGTCATGAGTTTCGGCAAACGCACATTGCCACGGTTCGAATAAAACTGTGATCGAGGTCCCAGCATCTTCGCCGCCACTACAACGCGGGCAGCAAACCGCGCGACGTGCAGGAAACGGGTTGTGCAGACCTTCCTTAGCGATAATATGTATAGAAATCCCAACCGCCGAAGGCAAAAAAAGCAAACCCAATGATCATCCGCCCGCATCTCCATTGGTTCCGCATGCTACTCGCCTGGCGGGGCTCCGTCCTCCCCCAGTTACTCCCGCGCTTATCCCTGATCTTCTGCATCGCGATCCTCGCCGTGGCCGCCCACGACCACCTGTTGCCGATCTCGCTCAACCTCAACACCACTGCTCCGTTCTCGCTGATAGGCATCGCGTTAGCCGTCTTTCTGGGCTTCAGGAACAACGCCAGCTACGACCGCTGGTGGGAAGCTCGCAAGCTCTGGGGCCAGCTGCTGAACGACACACGCTCGCTCATCCGTCAGGTCCTCACGCTGCCCAACAATCCGCTACCGCCAGAAGAAATCAAAGCGTTCACCGCCGCCCTGAGCGCACTCCCCCACGCCCTGCGTCACCAGCTTCGCAAAAGCGACCCCGCTGAAGACCTCGGCGCACGTCTGCCGACACCCCTTTTCGACCGCGTCATGGCGTCACGCTACAAACCCGCGACCCTCCTGCTCTGGCTAGGCGAGTGGGTACAGCGCCAGGCACGGGCGGGCGCGATCGATCCAATGACGGTGCTCGCCTTCGATCGAAACCTGAATGGATTATCGGATGTGATCGGCGGTTGCGAGCGCATCATGTCGACGCCGCTACCCTTCGCTTACTCGGTGATGATTCACCGCACGGTGTATTTCTTCTGCGCGTCGCTGCCGTTCGGACTGGTCGACAGCATCGGAATTTTCACGCCGGTCTTCGCAGTGTTCGTCGCCTACACCTTCATGGCGCACGAGGCGATCGCTTCGCAGCTCGAGGAGCCGTTCGGCACGGACGACAACGACCTCGCGCTCAACATGCTGTCTGCCTCTATCGAAGACGCCACGCGCGATCTGCTCGGCGAGCCGGCGCTGGACCTGCCCACGCCGGAAGCCGAAGACTACCTACGCGATTGATCGAGCGCTGTCGCGCGCGCCCGATTCTCCGGCACAGATTGATGCGCAAGCAGGCGCCAGGCGCTCGCGCCGCGTCACACCGCCATCAGTCGTTGCCGACCGTCTCGGACAAGCGTTTGAGCGTCGCCACCCGCGCACCGATGATATCGATGCGGCTGCGTTCGTCGATCGCCGGCATGGTGGCGTTGAGATACGCCATCCAGGCTTTTTGCGCGCGCGTAAGTGTTGAACGCGAGTGCGCCGGCATCTTCGACTGCAAGCGGCGGTAGTAGCGGTTCAGATCGAACATCGCGTGTTCGCATTGCGCGTCCGCGCGACAGGCTCGCGAACGGCGCGGCGGGTCTCCGCCGGCGCTGAGCCTGGCAACCTCGCTGCGCAGCGAGAGCGCGCGGTCACGCACCGGCTGCAACTGCATGTCGGCTTCGGACAGCACATACATCGAGCCGTGCGTCGTCGCGAACACCGCTGCGAGCAACTGCCTCTCCGCATCGCGCGAAGCCAGCCAGCTCGCCTGGCTCTTTTCCCACGGCTTACGCCGCGCCGGCGGCAACTTCGTCTGTAGCTGCTGCCACGCGCTGTCCACCGCGGCCCGCCAGCCGATCCGCGCATTGTCCATGCACTGCACCTGCCCCGCTGTCGACGACATATCGCTGCGCGCAAGACAGGTGCGCATCGCCGCGTCGATCGGATCGGCGGCGGCGACTTCGGCATGCGCCGCTCGCGGCGCCACACCGAGCGCCGCGCCGAGCACCGCCGCCGACGTCAAGCTCAGCGCGCAAAGCGCGCGCCGCCAGCCGTCAGCGCTCGACAGGGACTTCACCAGCCACATCGTCAGGCGCGCACGCAATCGACGAAGTATTCGATGCGCCCGTTGATCATTTCGCCAACGAGCCCGTGGATGTCCGTGTGGAAACCCGGGAAGCGTTCGTTGTACTCACGCGCGAAACGCAGATAGTTGACGATGGTCTTGTTGAAGCGCTCACCAGGAATCAACAGCGGAATGCCCGGGGGATACGGCGTCAACAGAATCGACGTGACGCGGCCTTCGAGTTCGTCGATCGGTACCCGGTCGATCTCGCGGTGCGCGAGCTTGGCGAACGCGTCGGACGGCTTCATGGCCGGCTCCATGCTCGATAGGTACATCTCGGTCGTCAGGCGTGCAATGTCGTTCGCGCGGTAGACGCTGTGGATCTGCTCGCACAGATCGCGCAGGCCGACGCGCTCGTACATCGGATGATGCGAGACGAACTCCGGCAGCACGCGCCACAGCGGCTGGTTGTTGTCGTAGTCGTCCTTGAACTGCTGGAGTTCGGTGACCATCGAGTTCCAGCGGCCCTTGGTAATGCCGATCGTGAACATGATGAAGAACGAATACAGCCCCGTCTTCTCGACGATGATGCCGTGCTCGGCCAGATACTTCGTGACGATCGCGGCCGGAATGCCCGACTCGCCGAAGCCGCCGTCCATATCCAGACCCGGCGTGACAATGGTCGCCTTGATCGGGTCAAGCATGTTGAAGCCTTCGGCGAGCGGGCCGAAACCGTGCCATGCATCGTTCGGGCGCAGCATCCAGTCTTCGCGCGAACCGATGCCTTCTTCGGCGAAGTGGTCCGGACCCCACACCTTGAAGAACCAGTCGTCGCCGTATTCGGCGTCGACTTTGCTCATCGCGCGGCGGAAGTCGAGTGCTTCGGCGATCGATTCTTCGACCAAAGCCGTGCCGCCCGGCGCTTCCATCATTGCCGCGGCCACGTCGCACGACGCGATGATCGCGTACTGCGGGCTCGTCGACGTATGCATCAAGTACGCTTCGTTAAAACGGTGCTTGTCGAAGCGGCTGTTCTTCGAATCCTGCACGACGATCTGCGAAGCCTGCGAAATGCCGGCCAGCAGCTTGTGCGTGGAGTGCGTGGCGAACACCATCGCGCCGATACGCGGACGGCCCGCGCCGATCGCGTGCATGTCCTGGTAGAACTCGTGGAATTCGGCGTGCGGCAGCCACGCTTCGTCGAAGTGCAGGGTGTCGAGCAATTCGCCCAACATGCCCTTGATCATTTCGACGTTGTAGATCACGCCGTCGTACGTGCTCTGCGTGATGGTCAGGATGCGCGGCTTCAGATCCGGGTTTTTGGCCAATGCTTCGCGAGCGAACGGATTCGCCAGGATTTTCTTGCGAATGTTTTCCGGCTCGAATTCGCTACGCGGAATCGGGCCGATGATGCCGAAGTTGTTACGGGTGGGCGTGAGGAACACCGGAATGGCGCCGGTCATCGTGATCGCGTGCAGGATGGACTTGTGGCAGTTGCGGTCCACCAGCACGATGTCGCCCGGCGCAACCGTGCCGTGCCAGACGATCTTGTTCGACGTGGACGTGCCGTTGGTCACGAAGAACACGTGGTCGGCGCTGAAAATGCGCGCGGCGTTGCGCTCGGAGGCCGCAATCGGGCCGGTGTGGTCGAGCAGCTGACCGAGTTCGTCGACGGCGTTACACACGTCGGCGCGCAGCATGTTCTCACCGAAAAACTGGTGGAACATCTGGCCGAGCGGGCTCTTCAGGAAGGCGACGCCGCCCGAGTGCCCCGGGCAATGCCAGGAGTACGAGCCTTCGTCGGCGTACTGCACCAGCTCCTTGAAGAACGGCGGCGCGAGCGAATCCAGATACACCTTGGTCTCGCGGATGATGTGGCGCGCGACGAACTCCGGCGTGTCCTCGAACATGTGGATGAAGCCGTGCAGCTCGCGCAGGATGTCGTTCGGCAGGTGGCGCGAGGTGCGCGTTTCGCCGTACAGGAAGATCGGAATGTCCGCATTGCGGCGGCGCACTTCGGCCACGAACGCGCGCAGCGCGACGATCGCGGCTGCCAGCTCCGGTGTCTCGCCTTCCACCACGACGTTATCGACGTACGGCAGCAGTTCGTCGTCGTCGATCGACAGGATGAAGCACGACGCGCGGCTCGATTGCTGTGCGAACGAAGTCAGATCGCCGTAGCTCGTCAACCCGAGCACTTCCGCGCCTTCTTTCTCGATAGCTTCGGCCAAAGCCCGGATGCCGGAACCCGAGATGTTCTCGGAGCGAAAATCTTCGTCGATGATGACGACGGGAAAACGAAACTTCATGGGCGATTCTCCAAAAAGAACGACCGCTGCATTCTGTAATTGCAGCGGTCACCCGGTATAGCTGGTGGGTCAGTGCTGCCGGGCGTCACGTCTTGGGCAACGTGACGCCGTGCTGACCTTGATATTTGCCGCCGCGATCCGCGTACGACGTTTGACAAATCTCGTCGCTTTCGAAAAACAGCACCTGGGCGACACCTTCGTTCGCGTAAATTTTCGCAGGCAAAGGTGTCGTATTCGAGAACTCGAGCGTGACGTGCCCTTCCCATTCCGGTTCGAACGGCGTCACGTTGACGATGATCCCGCAGCGCGCATACGTGGACTTGCCCAGACACACGGTCAGGACGCTGCGCGGAATGCGGAAATATTCGACGGTGCGGGCCAGCGCGAACGAATTCGGCGGGATGATGCAGACATCGCCCTTGAAGTCGACAAACGACTTCTCGTCAAAGTTCTTCGGATCGACGATGGTCGAGTTGATGTTGGTGAAGATCTTGAATTCGTCGGCGCAGCGGATGTCGTAGCCGTAGCTCGACGTGCCGTAGCTGACAATCTTCCGGCCGTCTTCGGAGACGCGGACCTGATCGGGCGCAAACGGCTCGATCATGTTGTGCGACTCGGCCATGCGCCGGATCCACTTGTCGGATTTGATAGTCATAGGTGAACGCTGCTCGACGTGAGTGACAGGTGTGTGACGGGTAACAATCCGGTAGGTACCGGCAACTATCGGGTAACTTCGGGTATCGGCTTGCGCGGCGCACCGCTGAACCGGGCGCCTCAACTGCGCGTCCGGGCCGAGCGACCCCGGCCAGGCGTCCCCGGCTAGGCGCCCCCAACGAAAGGCGCTTATTTTACGCGATCGTGAGAATGCTGCTGCGGGCATGGCCTGAGAGCGGCGTGCGCTGCCCTTACTGGCGAATCAAACCACATGCGAGCGCGGGGCCCGCGCCATGCTGCGGATAAGCGTAAGGGTCGGTCGCGTCGTGATGCAGCAGAACCGCGCGTTGCAACACCGAGCGGATCCCGTCGAGCGACACATCCGGCGCGACGATGAAGCCCGTCGCCACACCGTTGGCGTCCGCATGAATGTTGCCGAGATCGCCTTCGACCCGTGCCCCGGCTTTCAGACGCTCGGCAGCCGGCGAGAACACATGGCCGGCGCTGGAACCGTCGGCGGCGTTGCAGTCGCCGCGTTCGTGCACTTGCAAGGCGTGGTCGCTATTCGGGGGCAGGCCCGCGAGGTTGTAGGTAACCTGCACGCCGTCCGAGCGCTCGATGAACGTCACGAGGCCGTGCGCCTGATTGCCCACGGTGGGCAGCAACTGCGCGTCGGCACGCTTTTCCTGTGGTCTCAGGAACGCGCTACAGCCGCATAACAGCACACTGCTGGCAGCCAGGACGATGAAGGCACGCACCGCCTGCCCGTCGATTCGTTTTCCCATGCGATCCTCTTGCCGACCTGGCAGCCGCCCCTGCGGCCGCCGAGCCGAACTTGTGAAGTCGACATGATACCGCGAGACCCGGCGTAAATTGTCGCCGTGGCCCCTTGTCCGAACGGCTACTCAGGTGTTCTGGACGACGATGCTGGGAAACTTCGAAGTCATGTCGCGAGCCCGTTCGGCGATATGGATCGCAACCTTGCGCGCGATCGACCGATAGATCCCGGCGATACGCCCGTCGGGGTCGGCTGCCACGGTCGGACGGCCCGAATCGGCCTGCTCGCGGATCGCGATATCGAGCGGCAGGCTGCCCAGCACATCCACGCCGTATTCCTTGCCCATCCGCTCGCCGCCGCCCGCGCCGAAGATATGCTCTTCGTGGCCGCAATTCGAACAGATATGCATCCCCATGTTCTCCACGATGCCGAGAATCGGAATGCCGACCTTCTCGAACATCTTGAGCCCCTTCTTCGCGTCGAGCAGCGCGATGTCCTGCGGCGTCGTGACGATCACGGCGCCCGTCACCGGCACGCGCTGGGACAAGGTCAGCTGAATGTCGCCGGTGCCCGGCGGCATGTCGACGATCAGGTAGTCAAGATCTTGCCAGTTGGTCTGCCGCAGCAACTGTTCAAGTGCCGAGGTGGCCATCGGGCCGCGCCACACCATCGGGTTGTCCTGCTCGATCAGAAAGCCGATCGAGTTGGCCTGCAAGCCGTGGCCGGTCATCGGGTTCATCGACTTTTCATCGGGCGACTCTGGGCGGCCCTCGATGCCGAGCATCATCGGCAGCGACGGGCCGTAAATATCCGCGTCGAGGATGCCGACCGACGCGCCTTCGCTCGCCAGCGCCAGCGCCAGGTTCACGGCGGTCGTGCTCTTGCCGACCCCGCCCTTGCCCGACGCCACCGCGACGATGTTTTTAACGTTCGGCAATAGTTTGACGCCGCGCTGCACGGTGTGCGCAGCGATGTGCTGGGACACCTCGACACGTGCGTTTGCCACGCCGGGAACGGCTTTCAGCGCATCGGCGAACTGTCCGCGGATCGCCTCGAACTGCCGCTTGGCCGGATAGCCGAGTACCACCTCGAGGCTAACCGTGTCACCCTCCACGGCGACGTTCTTGATGTTCCTGGCGGCCGCGTAGGGCTTGCCCGTGTTGGGGTCAGTGACGGCCGCGAGGGCTGCGTCGACAAAAGCCCGATCGATACTCATTGACACTCCGTGGGGAACACTTGCGGCGCGACGGAATCGAAGTCTCGGCCACGCGCCGGAATTTGAAAGAAATTGTTAGACAGGATTGCGAAAACCAGGCGCGCCGGGCACCCTTCGGGCAGGCGGAACGCTATGGGGTCGCATCGCTAGGTACTTCAGCCATCATTGTAGTGGCTCGCGCCACGCATTGCCGGAAGACCCTTCTTCACTGTCGGACCGGGACTTGGAAAGGCGTAAGATTTTCTGTGCAGTCGGGCAGCCCGCTTTATTGCATCGTGTTCGCCGCATAGATTGATCGTTACGTACCGCTTTACACGCTTCACTCAAGAGGAATCAAAAATGAATGCAAAAATCATGACTCGCCTGGCCGTTTTTGCCGTTGCCGGTTCGTTGCTGGCAGGCTGCGCATCCCAACAGGGCACGAACACGGCCGTTGGTACGGGCGTAGGCGCCGGCACCGGCGCCGCGCTCGGCGCGATCTTCGGCGGCGGCAAGGGCGCGGCGATTGGCGCGGGCGTCGGCGCGGCGGTCGGCGGCGTTACCGGCTACAACTGGCAGGCCATTCATAACAAACTGTCGGGCGCCACCAAGGGCACCGGCACGCAGATCACCGAACAGCCGGACGGCTCGCTCAAGCTGAACATCCCGAGCTCGGTCACGTTCGACACCAACAGCTACGCGATCAAGCCGTCGTTCGCGCCCGTGCTGGATCAGTTGACCCAGACCATGCAGCAGAATCCGGAACTGATCGCCCAGGTGATCGGCTACACGGATAGCACGGGTCAGCCGGCCTACAACCAGACGTTGTCGGTCAACCGCGCGCAAAGCGTGACAGGCTATCTGGGGCAGCGCGGCGTCGCACCGCAGCGTCTGTCGGCACAAGGCATGGGCCAGAACCAGCCGATCGCCGACAACAACACCGAAGCGGGCCGCGCGGCGAACCGTCGTGTGGAAATCTATCTGCGCGCCACGGCTCAGCACGCCACGCAATAACGGCACAGTTTGAAAGAGGATGAAGAAGCCGGGCGCCGGGCTTTTGCCACCGGCGGCCGGTACGCCGTAAAAAACGGAGGAAAGGGAATTTCGCACGAGCGCGAAAAAATTTCGAACTCTGCCGAAAATCCACGGTCTCTCTTTACGGTACGTGGCTGGCAATTGCCGCTGCGTCACCATTCTCCTCTTGTCGTTGTTGCTCCGGGGTTAACAGCCCCGGTTTTTTTTGGGCGCCCGGTTTTCACCGTCGCCCACACCATTCGGCCCCGCGCCGACCAGACGCCCCCTCGGGCGGCCCGCCCCGCGCCGGGCGCCTGCCCTGCTAGAATCAACGTTTCGTCCCACCGCAGGCTCCCGCCATCCTTATGTCAGCACCCGCAACCGATCTCTCCGCAGGCGCGCCGTCAGGCCGTCGCCAGGTTCTCGTCACGTCGGCCCTTCCGTATGCGAATGGGCAAATCCATATTGGCCATCTGGTCGAATATATCCAGACGGACATCTGGGTCCGGACGTTGCGAATGCACGGGCACGAGGTCTACTACGTGGGCGCCGACGACACGCATGGCACACCGATCATGCTGCGCGCGGAAAAGGAAGGTCTGACGCCCAAGCAGCTGATCGACCGCGTCTGGCAGGAGCACAAACGCGATTTCGACAGCTTCGGCATTTCGTTCGACAATTACTACTCGACCGATTCCGAAGAGAATCGTGTGTTGAGCGAATCAGTCTACCTTGCGCTCAAGGCGGCCGGCCTGATCGAAGCGCGCGATATCGAACAGGCCTACGATCCCGTCAAGGAAATGTTCCTGCCGGACCGCTTCATCAAAGGCGAATGCCCGAAGTGCGGCGCGAAGGATCAGTACGGCGACAGCTGCGAAGTATGCGGTTCGACTTACCAGCCAACCGAGCTGCTCAATCCGTATTCGGTCGTCTCGGGCGCCACGCCGATTCGTAAGACCTCGACGCACTACTTCTTCCGCCTATCCGATCCGCGCTGCGAGAATTTCCTGCGCACATGGGTGGGTGGCCTGGCACAGCCCGAAGCCACCAACAAGATGCGCGAATGGCTCGGCGACGCCGGCGAGGCCAAGCTCGCCGACTGGGACATCTCGCGCGACGCGCCGTATTTCGGCTTCGAGATTCCGGACGCGCCGGGCAAGTATTTCTATGTATGGCTGGACGCGCCGGTCGGCTACTACGCGAGCTTCAAGAACCTCGCCGAAAAGCGCGGCCTGGATTTCGACGCATGGGTTCGCAAGGACTCGACCGCCGAGCAGTACCATTTCATCGGCAAAGACATTCTGTATTTCCACACGCTGTTCTGGCCGGCCATGCTCGAATTTTCGGGCCACCGCACGCCGACCAACGTATTCGCGCACGGCTTCCTGACGGTGGACGGCTCGAAGATGTCGAAGTCGCGCGGCACGTTCATCACCGCGCAAAGCGTGATCGACACGGGCCTCAATCCGGAATGGCTGCGCTACTACTTCGCCGCCAAGCTGAACAGCACGATGGAAGACCTCGACCTGAACCTCGACGACTTCCAGGCGCGCGTGAACAGCGATCTGGTCGGCAAGTACGTGAACATCGCGAGCCGCGCCGCCGGCTTCCTGATCAAGCGTTTCGACGGCCGCGTGCAGGACAGCGCGATGCAGCATCCGTTGCTCGCCACGTTGCGCGCGGCCGTGCCGCAAATCGCCGCGAACTACGAAGCACGCGAGTACAACCGCGCGCTGCGTCACACCATGGAACTGGCCGACGCGGTCAACGCGTACGTCGACAGCGCCAAGCCGTGGGATCAGGCGAAAGACCCGGCGAACGCGGTCGCGTTGCATGAAACCTGCAGCGTAAGCATTGAGGCGTTCCGTCTGCTGTCGCTGGCGCTCAAGCCGGTGTTGCCGAAGCTGGCGGAAGCCGTCGAGGGCTTCCTCGGCATCGAGCCGCTGGTGTGGGCCGACGCCAACGTGCCGTTGAGTTCGGCGTGCCCGATCAACGCGTATAAGCACCTGATGACACGCGTCGATCCGAAGCAGATCGAGGCGCTCATCGCTGCGAATCGCGATTCGCTGCAAGCCACGCCGGACGCCGCGGCGCCGGCGGATGCGAAGGCCAAGTCGAAGGCAGCGAAAGCAGCCGCCGATAAGGACGAAACGCCCGGCATCATCTCGATCGACGATTTCGCCAAGATCGATCTGCGCATCGCGAAGATCGTCGACTGCAAGGCGGTGGAAGGTTCGGACAAGCTGCTGCAACTGACGCTCGACGTCGGTGAAGAGCAGACACGCAACGTGTTCTCGGGCATCAAGTCGGCCTATCAGCCGGAGCAACTGGTCGGCAAGCTGACGGTAATGGTCGCGAATCTCGCGCCGCGCAAGATGAAGTTCGGCATGTCTGAAGGGATGGTGCTGGCAGCCTCGGCCACTGATGAGAAAGCCGAACCGGGCCTCTACGTGCTCGAGCCGGATAGCGGCGCGAAGCCGGGTATGCGCGTGAAATAAAGCGCGCGGCGTCGAACGCTGCAGGTCCTCCAAAAACACGGCACGCTTGAAAGGCGTGCCGTGTTTTATTTCATGCCGACTCCAGCACGGCGCGCGCTATGGCAGGAAACAAGGCCGCATAAAAAGCACAGATCGAACACATCGCGCCGCCAGGATAAGCCTCACTCATGAGGGCGCCGGATTCGACGACTAGCGGGCCGACGACTTGTTCAGGGCCGCAGCGGCACGTATGAGCGTCTTGAAGGCAGCCTCATCTATTTCATCCCCCTCATGGAAATCGATAGCGCGCCTGGTATTGCCTTCAAGGCTGGAATTGAATAGCCCGGAAGGGTCATCGAGCGAAGCGCCCTTGGCGAAAGTCGCCTTCACCGCGTTTTTGTACGTTTCGCCGGTGCAAATCATTCCATCGTGATACCACACCGGAACGCCTCGCCACTTCCACTCCTCAACTACCTCAGGCAGAGCCTGTTTGATGAGCGCACGAAGATGGGCGAGCATCTTGCCCCTCCAGTCGTCCAGTTCCTTGATCCTCGCGTCGATCAGACGAGAAGGGGATTCGCCCTCGGTCGTTGCGCTCTTTTTCATCTTGTCCGCACCTCATTCGGCTGTTTTCCATCTTGCAAAGGTATCCATTACCTATCATCCGCGCCAGCGTGCAAGCAGCTCGCTTCAGGTTATATCCGCGCCAAAACGTGCTCCAGGTTCGCAAAGAAGCTTTCGGTCAGCTTTTTGTTCAATGATCCATCCTTTTCAGCAGGTCTTCAATGAGAACGCCGCGCCAGTGCATCCCCGGGCGCGGCGTTCCGGACATCACCACTTGATCCGGTCAAAGCGCCGCGTATAGAGCAGCTCGATTCCGTCGAACGTGCCGCCATAGGCCGCAACCGACCAATAGCGCGTCAGATTCACGGTCGCCTTGATCGCATTGCTCGCCGACTGCAGACCTTGCTCGTAGCCGATCACGAGCCACTCGTTGATCGCCTTCGACACCATCACCACCTGCGGATCGGTCAGCCCGACTTCGCTGCGTCCGATCGAAAATTCGTCGAGCCCGAAAGTCTGTGCAATCCGCTTGCCGCTCGCGCTGCCGAGCAACGCGAGCGCGGTCGTCATGGTGCTTTGCTGACCGAGGTTGTTGCCCTGATCCGTGCCGTGTCCGAACAGTAGCCACGAGAGTTTTTCGTTATCCGGCACGTTCGGCTCGGACACCAGCTTCGCGACCGGGAACTGGACCGTGCCTGTGACCTGCACGCCCGCCTCGACCTGCTGATTGCGACGCATCGCCAGGATGTTGATGCCGGGATTGGCCACCGGACCGTTGAACGTGAAGAAGCCGTTCTCGATGTTGAGCTTGCGGCCGAACGCGGTGTAGGTCGAGCCCTGCGTCACGCGGACATTGCCGACCGCGCGCAACGGCAAGTTCGGCGCGCTCATCGCGGTGATCGTGCCGCTCAGGCCGAGATCCGCGCCTTGTCCGCGGAAACGGAAGCTGTGGCCGAGACTGATGTCGATATTGGCGCGCGGCGCAAATGGACCGATCGGCTTGTTGGTGCCCGCCACCTGCGGCGGCGGCCGTTCGCCGGCGACCGTGCCGTCTGGACGCACCACCACCACGTCGTCACCGAGTTTGGGCGCAGACTGCTCCGGCATGTCGAACAACGCGTGATCGACCACGAATTTGCCGTTGATCGCCATACCGCCCTCCGCTCCTGCGTTCGCCACGCTCGCGCTGCCCGACAGCGACAGATTGCGGTCCGGCGCCGCGAACAACTCAAGCTTGTCCGCGACGATGCTCGCGGACAGATCCGGCTGGGCACCATCCAGTCGCACACGGCCGGTGGCACGCAGGGTGCCGCTCGCACCGTGAAACTCGACTTGCTGGAAGTCCACCAGATTTTGCGAGAGCGCGATGCGCACCACCCCGTCCTTCAACTGCACGCCCTGGTCGACCAGCGTAGCCGACAAACCGTCGCCGAGCAGCGACCCCGTCAGATTCGGCCTGGCGACCGTACCGCCGAGCGCGAGTTTCAGCGCGAGGTGTCCGTCGAGCAGATAGCTCGGGCCGAACAGGCCGCCGGTCGTTTTCAGCGACGGCACGTTCGCGTTCACATTGCCGGTGAGCGCGCCCTCTTCGCTCACCGTCAGGAAACCGTCGCGCATCACGAGCGTGGTGTGCGCGTCGGCATCGATCGCGCCGATGCGGCTGGCCTGCGCGTGGACGGTCGCATTCAGCCGGTTGCCGCCGCTGAATTCGGCACGCGCGGTCATCGCCGTGATGCCCAGCGAAGCCAAACCCCGGCCGATTTCGACCGTGACGTCGCCGCCACGGCGCTTCAACTGGATGTGGCCGCTCGCGGTACTGCCGAGCGCGAAGTCCCAGTCGCCGTCGAACACCAGATCGGTTTTGACAGCCGGCGGGGTGCCGGTGATCTCCCGACGCAAATCCTGCAAGCGTGCGAGCGAAATGTCGGTCAAGGTTCCCGCGGACTGGATCTTGCCATGGTCGAAGGCGAACGATTTCAGGTTCAGCACCGCCCCTTCGAGCGTGAGGCGTGTCGCGCCGAGCGTCAGACGGTTCGGCCCGGCGCTCACGGCGAGTGGCGACTCGAGATTCAACGCCGGTGTGCCACGGTTCTGCAGGCGCGTCACGGTGCCGTCCCAGCGCGTGCCGTCGCGTGCTTCGGTCAGCTTGCCGTTGGCGGCGAGCGTCAGATCGAGCGGACGGTCCTGCAGCTTGCCGGTGGCCGCCGCCTCCAGCGTATGGTTGGCGCGCGTTCCGGACAGGCGCGCCGTGAGTGTGGTCAGATCGACACCGCCCGCGCTGAGATTGCGCGCGTCGGTGGTGAAGACGAGCGCGCCATTCGCCCCGTCGCGCAGTTCGGCGTGGCCTTCGGCATGGCCGATCCGGTTACTGCTGAATACCACGCTGTCTGCCTTGTAGTTCAGCACGACATTCGGATGCGCGAAGGAGCCGGTGACGTCGCCATCCGCCGCGACGAGGCCGGCAAGGCCGAAACCGAGGCGCTCCAGTTCCGGTGCATCGACGCGAAACTGCAGCCGGTCGCCGCGCGCGCCGAAGCTGCCTTGCAGATCGACCTGATTGCCCGCCACCGACAGAGTCGCGCGGCTCGGCAGAATCCGCGAGCCGGCTAACTGGACCGTGCCGCCGCCCGTCAGCGGCAGGCCGTCATAGACGCTCGGACCCAGTTTGAATTCAGCCTTGGTGGTGAAGACCGGACCAAGCATGCCGGCCGCCGTGAGCGTGCCGTTCACGCGCGCTTCGATCTTGCGGGCAGGCGGCGCACCGCGCCTGGGCGGCGGGGTTTTACGTTGAATCACTTCGGTCCGCACCGCGGCCTTCGCCGTGTTCTTTACCGCGGCGGCGGCTTTATCGCCAGGGGCCGCGCTCTTCGCCCCCGCCGTGCTGCCCGCCTGTGCCGCGCCTTGCTTGCCTTTGACGTCGCTCGCCGCCGGCGCGGGGCCCGTCACCGGCGTGCGCGAGGGCATCTGCGAAGTCAGCGTCAACGGGTCGAAGTCGGTCAGTTGCGCTTTCAGGTTGTAGGTGGAATTCGCGTCGTGCTTGAGCGCGCCGGACAGATCGATGCGGCCTTTGCCCGACGTGATGCGCACGTCGTTGAAGCTCATTCGCGCAGGGTCGAAGGTCATCTTGCCTTGCGCGCGCAACCCCGCTTTCGGGTCGGCGAGATCGAGGGTCACGCTTTGCACGTCGTCGTTCAGACGGATGCCGATCGGACCGGAAAGCTGGGTGGGCCGCACGGTCGCTTCAAGCGCGTTCAGGTCGAGCCCGGCGACTTTCAGATCGAACTGGCCGCGCTTGCCGCTCAGCGCGCCGCCACCGGTGAGCGTGGCGTTCTTCACGAGCCGCACCTTCAGGTTCGAGATGCGCTGCGCCTGGGCGTCGAGGCGCACGTCGGCGTTGGCATTGATCAGGGGCAACAGGTTCTGGTCGATCGCGCCGGGTTTGGCGTTGACGATCGAGACCTGCCCGGCAACAGCGAAACCCGCAGCGCCCTTTTCCGCCGCATCGATGTTGACGCCGCCTTTGCCGTTTTTTACAGGGGGCGGTTGGGCCGCGCTCGCCGCGCTCGAACCCAACACTACCGCACCCGCCGCATCCTGCCCCACCGGCGCCAGTTCCGCCCGCACCGCCAGATCCGCCAGCGGCGCGCCCGGCGCAAACGCCTGCGGATTGACATGATCGAAGGTCAACGTCGCGCGTTGCAAGGGCACGTCGCCGAACGGCGTCGCCTCCACCCGCGCGTGGCCGGCGAGCTTCATGCCGCTGGCATCGAGTTCGGCGATGAGATTCTCCAGCGAGCCGCTGAGATGGCCGCCCACCTGCACCGCCTCGTTGTTGACCTTGCCCGAATAGCCTACCTCGCCGGTCAGCGGAAACGGTCGCACTCCGTCGAGCTTCGCCGCCGCCGTCACCGCGCCGAACGGCGTGTCCAGCCGCTCGATCGCAGCCTCGTGGTGGCGGCCGTCGCTGCGGCCATGAAACATGAAGCGCGAAAGCTCCGTAGTCGACCCGCCCTGGCGCAACAGCAGTTTGTCGACCTGCACGTCGCGCACCTCGAGTTGCATCGGCAAGCGCAAGTCTTGCGGCAGTTTCAGCGATCCGCTGCTGCTCGACGACGAGGAGCCGAGACGTGCGTCCACCGTGCCGATGTGCAGATAGTCGATCGTGAAGCGCCAAGGTTTGCGCGTAAGCCCCCATCGGCCGGCCACGCGGTCGATCTGGATATCGGTGCCGCTGCCGTCGAGACTGCGCCAGCGCACCTGCCGTAGTTGCACGCCGGTCGAGAGCGCACCGCTCTCCAAGGTGCCCGTCAGCTTGCCGCCGAGCAGTTTGACCGCCGCCTGCCACGCGTACGCAGTCCCGCGCTCAGTCGTCAGCGCGCCGTACAGCAGGCCGATCGCTACCGCCACCACCAGCACCAGCACGGCGAGCGTCCACGCTAGCGTTTTCAGCATGAGCCGGCCGTGACGGCGCTCAGGCGGCGGTGCGTCGGCTGGCCGCTGCGGTCCGGGCGGCTGCGCGGGCGGTGGGGTGGAAACGTCCGTGGTCATGCGTGGATCATGTAAAAGCATTCCATCAGAAGGCGATGCCGAGCGTCAGATACGGCCGCACGCTCCTGTTGCGAATTCCGTAGGCGACATCGACATTGACCGGACCGACCGGGCTGCGCCAGCGCGCCCCAATGCCGACGCCAGGGTAAAAGACTTTTTCGCCCCAGGTATCGGTGGCGGTGCCGATGTCGAAGAACGCGGCTGCGCCCCAATCGTGGGTGAACCAATGCTGATACTCGGCCGTTGCCGTCATAAGGTACTTGGTGGGCAGCACCGAACCGTCGACATTGTTACCGATGCTCTGATAGCTATAGCCGCGCACCGAGTTCGAACCACCCGCGCGGAACAGCAGCGAAGCCGGAATCCCGCTCGAGCTGCCGCTCGTGAACACGCCGCCGAGTTCGGCACGGAACAGCACGAGATCTTCCTTGCCGATCGGCAGGTACTGCTGGCCGCGGGCGTAGCCGCGCACGAACGTCTGGTCGGTCAGTGCGCCTTTGACCGCGAAACCCGCTTCGACGTGAATCAGGTTGCCTGAGCGCGGGAACAGCGGGTCGTCGGTATTGCGGCGGGTCCACGACCATGACGGCACCAGCGCGCGACTGGTGGTCGGCGCGATCGCGTTCTGGTCGAGCCGGTCCTGGTAGTAAAGGATCGAATAGTTGTAGTCGATGAATTGCGACGTGCGGGCCCGCTGCACGCCGCCGCGGATACTGTAGATGCGCGTGTCGGATACGTCAGTGGTGGTGTAGGACGCCAGCACACTATTGGTCCACGCGCGCGGCCCCGGCGGCATCGCGAGCTGAATTTGCCCGTACTGCTGGATCTGGTCGAGACGGCCCTCGACCGTGAACGGCCACGCTTTGCCGAACGTGTTGAGATACGAATACGAACCCTGGATCAGGGGGCCATTGTCGGTCGAATAACCTACCCCGCCGCGAATGCTGTTGTACGGATATTCCGACACCTTCACGTGCACCGGCGTATCGACCGGTTTGGCCGGATCGCTATCCACATCGATCGCCACGCTCGCGTAGTACGGCGTGTTCTGCAACTGCCGCTGCAATTCGGCGACACGCTGGACGTCGTAGATATCGCCGGCTGAAATCGGATTCACGTTGTCGACGATCTGCTCCGGATAGCGCCGCGTGCCGGATACGTCGAGCTTGCCCATTGTGAAGGTTGGGCCGCTTTCATACGTGACCGACAGTTTCGCCTCGTGCGTGCGCGGATCGATGCGGGCCTCGGAATGGTAGATCTTCGCGCCGAGGTAACGGCGTGCCTGCAATGCCTTGAGCGACGCGTTTTTCGCATCGTCCCAGTCGCCCTGGGAAAACGGGTCGCCCTCGTGCAGCGAAAACGCGAAGCGTGCGGCGTTTTCCTGCGCCGGGTCTTCGGTGAGCACGGGGCCGCGAAACGACAGCGAAACCGACGTGATGAGGGTTTGCAGGCCTGGGTCGACGCTCACCGTCACGCGTTTTGTGTCGTCGACGGTTCGCACGTCGGTGCGGACGACCGGTGTGAAATAGCCCTGCGTGGCGGCCAGATCGCGCACCTGCTGGGGGGTCGCGGTAATCAGAAATTCGAACTGATCGTCGCTGATATCAGGGCGTTTGGCGAAACGGGCAATGTCCAGATGCGCTTCGAACAGCTTGCGCAGCGAGCGCGGCGCGGCTTCGATGTCGACCTTGTAGCTGGCGGCCGCACGCGCGGCGTGCGCGTTGGACACGGCCAGCGTCAGCATGACGATGCCGAACGCCAGCCATGCGCGCAGCCAGCGCCGAATGGGCGACCGGGGCCCGCGCTCGTCACTGGCTTTGCCGCGCCGCAGCCGCGGCTCTTCGATCGCACACCCCGCCAAACAGGACCTCCGGCCGTAGTTGATGATTCTGTCGCTCGGGCTCGCCGCGGCGGCCGAAGCTCGCTATTTGACCACATCGGCGAAGCCGCGCGATCTCAAATAGGGGATGGACTAACAGGTCCACCGGGCGAATGCAAACGCCGCCAAGCGGGCGGCGCGCCCCGCCTTTGACGCTTCGCAGCAGCACCGGTTCCAAACGTTTTAGCAGGCTGGCCGCTCGCGCCAGCCGCCATTTTTCGATCCCGCGCGGCGCATGCGGTAAAATTATGGAATAGCAGCGATGCCGCGCGGATTCCCGCCGGGCAGCCGCCATTCCCTACTCCACGGACGTCGAGCCATGTATCAATCGGACATCACCCAGTTCCTGAACCAGCTCAAGCAACAAAAACCGAATCTGGAAGCTGAGCAGCGCCGTGGCCGGTCGCTGCTGTGGGACAAACAGCCGATCGACCTCGAAGAACGCGCCGAAGAGAAAGCTTCGCGCGTAGAGCAGACGCCTTACTCGTACTATCAAAACTTCTAAGCGCGTGAGTCACGCCGACGAGGCAAAGGGCGCCGCGCCGGTTCCTGCCGACGCCGCGCTTGCCGCGCCCGCCACCGATTCGACGCCGGACATTGTCGACGGCATCGCTTTCGCACGCCTGTACGGCGAGCCGCTCTTCAAGCTGCCGACGGATCTGTACATTCCGCCGGACGCGCTCGAGGTGTTCCTCGAAACCTTCGAAGGCCCGCTGGATCTGTTGCTGTACCTGATCCGCAAGCAGAACTTCAACGTGCTCGACATTCCGATGGCGGACGTCACGGTCCAATACCTCGGCTACGTCGATCAGTTGCGTCAGACCAATCTTGAACTCGCGTCCGAATATCTGCTGATGGCCGCGATGCTGATCGAGATCAAGTCGCGCATGCTGTTGCCGGTGAAGAAGGCCGATAGCGGCGAAGAAGCCGAAGATCCGCGTGCGGAACTGGTGCGTCGCCTGCTCGAATACGAGCAGATGAAACTTGCCGCCCAGCGCATCGATCATTTACCGCAGCTTGGCCGCGATTTCCTGCGCGCCGAGGTGTACATCGAGCAAAGCATCACGCCGCGCTTTCCGGACGTGAACAGCGAAGACCTGCGCGCCGCGTGGGCCGACGTGATCAAGCGCGCCAAGCTGGTCCAGCACCACAAGATTTCGCGCGAGGAATTGTCGGTGCGCGAGCACATGAGCACGATCCTGCGGCGACTGCAAAACGCGCGCTTCATGGAGTTCTCCGACCTGTTCGACACGAGCAAGGGTGTGCCGGTAGTCGTGGTGAATTTCATTGCGATGCTCGAACTGTGCCGCGAGTCGCTCGTCGAAATCACCCAGGCCGAGCCGTTCGCACCGATCTATGTGCGCCTCGCCTACCTGCCGGCCTGAAGCCGCAAGACGGGGCTTGTGTGCGCCAAGGCTGCCGCGCAGACCTCGTTTCGGTGCGTCTCCGGCGCAAATCCACTACAATCCCGCGCTCCGAACCTGTCGTTATCAGCGAGGCAGCGGCCCCGCGATATCCTAGGGTTTTGTGCAACCCAATCTCGCGCCGCGCGAGGAAATCCCTGTCCGATCATGAAAGTCATCAGCTCGATCCATGAATTGCGCGACCAGTTGCGCGGCCAGAATCGCACCGCCTTTGTGCCGACCATGGGCAATCTGCACGAGGGCCATCTGTCACTGATGCGCCTCGCGCGCCAGCACGGCGATCCGGTGGTGGCGAGCATCTTCGTCAATCGCTTGCAGTTCGGCCCGAACGAAGATTTCGACAAGTACCCTCGCACGCTCGAAGACGACATCAACAAACTGCAGAAAGAAGGCGTCTACGTGCTGTTCGCGCCGACGGAACGGGATCTCTACCCGGAGCCGCAGGCGTACCGCGTGCATCCGCCGCACGATCTGGGCGACATCCTCGAAGGCGAATTCCGGCCTGGTTTCTTTCAGGGTGTGTGCACGGTGGTGATGAAGCTGATGTCGTGCGTGCAGCCGCGCGTCGCGGTGTTCGGCAAGAAGGATTATCAGCAGTTGATGATCGTGCGCAGCATGTGCCACCAGTTCGCGCTGCCGACCGACATCATCGCGGCCGAAACCGTGCGTGACGCCGACGGCCTTGCGCTCAGCTCACGCAACCGGTTTCTGCAGGCCGCCGAGCGCGCCGAAGCGCCGGCGCTGGCCGCCGAACTCAATCGCGTGCGCGATGCCGTGCTCGCCGGCAATCGCGACTTCGCAAAACTCGAACAGGCGGCGATGGCGGCCTTGGCCGCACGGGGCTGGCAACCCGATTACATCGCGGTGCGCAAGCGCTCGAATCTGCTGCCGCCAGGCCCGCAAGACGCGAACGCCGAACTGGTCGTGCTGGCCGCCGCCAAGCTCGGCGCCACCCGTCTCATCGACAACCTCGAAATCTGAAGCCGTCTTAGTCTGCGCAAACGCGCGCAAGAAGCCACAAGGGATTGGTCATGCAACGCAACATGCTGAAGTCGAAAATCCATCGCGTCGCGGTCACGCACTGCGAACTGCACTACGAAGGCTCGTGCGCGATCGACGAAGACTTGCTCGAAGCCGCGAACATCGTCGAAAACGAACGGATCGACATCTGGAACATCAACAACGGCGAGCGTTTTTCGACGTACGCGATCAAGGGCGAACGCGGCAGCGGCATGATTTCGCTGAATGGTTCGGCGGCGCGGCGCGCGCAGCTCGGCGATCTGGTGATCATCGCGGCGTTCGCGGTGGTCGACGAAGCGGAACTGAAGGCGGGCTGGAAGCCGGATCTGGTGTTCGTCGACGACAACAACAAGATCAAGGGCAGCCGCGATCACGTGCCGACCCAGAACTGGACCTGAGCCTGCAGTTCACCGGGCAATTTCATGCAGCGGGCGGCCGCGCCGCCTTCTTGCTGGTGCCGTTAGTCCATTCGATGATCGGCTGCCACTGCTCCAGATCTTTCTCGACGCGGCTTTTGGCGACGTCCCACAAGGTCAGGCCGTGCGCCGCCAGTTGCACGTAATTCTGCGTGTCGCGCAGGTAACCCAGGACCGGCAGATTCAAACCCTCGACAAAGCGATGCAGTTGCTCCGCCGAGCGCGTGCGCGCATCGACGCGCATGCCCACCACGCCGATCTCGATCGCGCCCTTCCTGACCGCTTTTTCCTTCGCCAGCCGCTCGAGAAATTCCTGGGTGGCGAGAATATCGAACATGGACGGCTGCAGCGGCACGATCACCTTGTCAGCCAGATCCAGCGCGATATTCAGGCGATTGCCGTGCAACCCGGCCGGCGTGTCGATCACCGCGTGCTCGAGGCCCTGGGGCGGTTTGGCCGGCGTGTCCGGGTTGACCTCCCAGGTTTCGATGGCCGACAGCGTGGCGGGCCGCAGCGCGAGCCAGGCATGCGCGGACTGCTGCTTGTCCAGGTCGGCCAGCGCGACCCATTCGCCCGCCGCCGCGAAATAGCCGGCCAGATTGGTCGAAAGCGTGCTTTTGCCCACGCCGCCCTTCGGATTCGCCACCACGATCACCGTCATGAATTCTCCCGGAAAGAAGGCTGGGCGCCGCCAGCCGGTTTGCCGCGCTATTTGCTCTGATTTTGCGCTGATGTGTCCTGATCCGTGCCGGTTTCAGGTTCACCCGCCGATCCAGCCGTTGATAATATCGACAAATGCACCGGGGCCGAAGCCCCCGAACGGCTAATTGACCGCCCTATATCACTGATTTTTCCATAGAGGACCCGAATCTCATGAGCAAACTCCGTCCGGAATACACTGTCGAGCGCCTCCACGAGCGCCAGAAGGGCACGCTGCCCGGCCTGCTGGGCGTGCATGTCCACGAGCTGGGGCAAGGCGTCCTGAGCGCGGAATTGACCGTGCGCGGCGAGTTGCTCGCGCCGAACGGCTTCTTGCATGCGGCAACCGTGATCGGCCTCGCCGACACCGCCTGCGGCTACGCGTGCCTTGCACACCTGCCCGAGACGGCACGCAATTTCACGACCATCGAGCTGAAAAGCAATTTTCTCGGCACGGCGACCGAAGGCACGATCCGCGCGGTCGCCAAGGGCGTGCATCTGGGCCGCAGCACGCAGGTGTGGGACGCCACGGTCACCGATCCGAACGGCAAGACGATCGCCCTCTTTCGCTGCACGCAGATGGTGTTGTACTGACTGAGCGATGTGAGGCGCGGCAACGCGCCATAAAAAAAGCACGCGGCCTCACGGCGCGTGCTTTTTCGTGATCCGGCGCAGCAGACCGGCTGCGCCGCCTCCCAGCAGTATCAGGCAACCACTGCGCGCGGCGCTTTCGCCCCGCCCAGCGCCAGTGCACCGCCGCCGAGCAATGACTGCACCGCCAAGGCCACCGCCCAGAAGGCCGGATATTCCCAGCCACCGTGCGGCGAAGCGAATCCCCAGCCGTTATGCAGGTGCGCAGACATCGCGCCGAGCATGAACGGCAGCAGCACCAGCGCGACCCAGCGGACCTGCACGCCAAGCAACAGCGCAATACCGCCGATCAGTTCGACGAACGCCGTCACATAGCCGAGCCAGCCCGGCAAGCCGAGCGAGACAAAAAACTGCGCCGTGCCCGGCAGGGTGAAAACAAAGATTTTCTGCAGGCTATGCGCGAGATACAGGATGCCCAAGGCCAGGCGAAGGAGCAAAGCGGCCAGATCGGCGGAACGGGTCGAATTCATGAAAGTCCTTTACGGGAAAGACGGCCCGAAATCGGCCGTCGAGGTAAAGAGTTTATTCGAACGAATATGACGTGAAAAACCGCTCCATGGGCTTTGATTATTTCTCCACAGGATTTAATCGCCCCTGCCGATCTGATCCCGATCAGCCAATTGCAGCAAAAAGTTTCGTGAGATCGAGGTGCTCTGCGAGCGTGTCCGCCAAACGATCCAGCGAGGCTTCGCGCAGCGCCGGGTAGTCGATTTTCTCGGCGCCGCTCAGACCCGCCCACGCGAGCAGCGCGGCGCACGCGGCCGGCGTGTCGAACAGGCCGTGCACGTAGGTGGCGAGGATTTGGCCATCGACGGAGATCGCGCCGTCGGGATGCGCATCCCGCGCTTCGCCCAATTGCAGCGCGGGCGAAGCCAGCGCCGGACCTTGCGTCTCGCCCATGTGAATCTCGTAGCCGGCCACCGCAGGCGAACCGGGCAACGCGAGGTGTCCGGTGACATTTTTCAGCGTTTTTTCGCGCGTCAGCACCGTCGCGTAGTCGAGCCAGCCGAGGCCCGCGACCGTACCCGGCGCACCTTCCACGCCGTGCGGATCGGCCACTTCGCGCCCGAGCATCTGCATGCCGCCGCAAATGCCGATCACGCGGCCGCCGTAGCGCAGATGCCTTTGCAGCACGGCATCCCAGCCTTGCGCGCGCAGAAAGGCCAGGTCGCCCGGCACGTTCTTCGAGCCCGGCAGGATGATCAGGTCAGCCGGCGGAGGCGGCGTGCCGCTGCGCACGTAATGAAAATCGACCTGCGGATGCGCGCGCAGCGCGTCGAAATCGGTGTGATTGCTGATGTGCGGCAGCACCGGCACAACCACCCGCAGGGTGCGCGCCGTATCCCCGCTTTGCGCCGCACGCAGTTCCGGTGGCAGCATGTCTTCGGCATCGAGCGTCAGACCGTGCAGGTAGGGCACCACGCCGAGTACCGGCTTGCCGGTCTTCGCTTCGAGCCAGTCGAGCCCGGGCTTGAGCAAACTGACGTCGCCGCGAAAGCGGTTGATGATGAAGCCGCGCACACGCGCCTGCTCGCTTGCCGACAGACACGCGAGCGTCCCGGTCAGATGCGCGAACACCCCACCGCGGTCGATGTCGGCCACCAGCACGACCGGACAATCGACCGCTTCGGCGAAACCCATGTTGGCGATATCGCGCTCGCGCAGATTGATCTCGGCGGGACTGCCCGCGCCTTCGACGAAAATCGTGTCGTACGCCGCTTGCAGACGCGCATACGATTCCAGCACCGCCTCGAACGCGACCGGTTTGTAGTCGTGGTAAGCACGCGCATCGAGATTCATGCGCGCCTTGCCGTGGATGATCACTTGCGCGCCGCGGTCGCTCGTCGGCTTGAGCAGCACCGGATTCAGATCGGTGTGCGCGGCGATGCCCGCGGCCACCGCCTGCAAGGCCTGGGCGCGGCCGATCTCGCCGCCGTCGACCGTCACCGCGCTATTGAGCGCCATGTTCTGCGGCTTGAACGGCGCGACCCGCACGCCGGCGCGGCGCGCCAGCCGGCACAAACCAGCGACGAGCGTGCTCTTGCCCGCATCGGACGTGGTGCCCTGAATCATCAGCGTGCCGCGCGGCACGGATACAACGTCATGCGGGGTCGAAGTGGTGGTCACGGAATGTCGGGCTCGGCGGTGAATAGGCAGTGAAGCGGCGACGCACACCGCAGCGATACAGTAAGTCATGCAGCGGCAATGCAGCTGTGCCGCCCGGCGCAGCAAGTTGAATCGCGGCATTATCCCATCGCGCCTGCACGCGCCGCACGCCGGTACAATCACGCGATGATTCCCCGCGACCTCACCTTCGTTCTCGGCGGCGCCCGTTCGGGCAAGAGCGTGCACGCCGAACACCTGGCGAACGACAGCGCCCTCTCCGTCACGTACATCGCGACCGCGCGCGTGGCTGACGACGCCGAATTCAGCGCGCGCATTGCGCATCATCGCGAGCGGCGTCCGGCGCATTGGCAGTTGCTCGAAGCGAGCGTGGATCTCGCCGGCGCCGTGACGCAAATCGACGCGCCGGGTCATTGCATTCTGATCGACTGTCTGACGCTCTGGCTCGCCAACCTGCTCTGTCCACCTGACGGCGACGGTTTGCCGGTCGATCGCTATCACGCCCACTTTGCCGCTTTCGAAGCGGCGCTCGTCAACGCCAAAGGCAAGATCATCGTGGTCAGCAATGAAATCGGTCTGGGCGTGGTGCCGCTCGGCGCAGAGACACGCCTCTATGTGGACGAACTCGGGCGGCTCAATCAGCGCATCGCCGCGTTGAGCAAACACGTCACGATGATGGTCGCGGGCTTGCCGCTCACCCTTAAGACAGCAGGCAGCGCGTGATGCTGTCGCTTCCTCTGATCGTCACCCTGGCGACCGCGGGCGTCGCCGTCGACCGTTGGTTTGGCGAGCCGCGTACCGCGCATCCGCTGGTCGGCTTCGGCAAATGGGCCATGCGCCTCGAAACGCGCTATAACGCGGGCCGCCGCTTGCGCCTCAAAGGACTGCTCGCGTGGTCGCTGGCAGTCATGCCGCCGGTGCTGATCGCCTGGTGGCTCGTCTGGGTGCTGCCGTTTTTTGCGGCCTGCGCGGTGCACGTTGTGCTGCTGTGGTTCGCCCTCGGCGCGCGCAGTCTGCACGATCACATTGCGCCGATCGCGCAGGCCCTGGCGCGACGCGATCTGGCGCAAGCGCGTTTGCTGACCTCGCGCATCGTCTCGCGCGAAACCACTCATGCCGACGAAGCGGCGCTGTCGCGCGCCGCCGTCGAATCGGCGCTCGAAAACGGCAACGACGCGATCTTCGGCGCGCTGTTCTGGTTCGCGATCGCGGGCGGTCCGGGCGCGCTGGGGTTTCGTCTCGCCAACACGCTCGATGCAATGTGGGGCTATCGCACGCCGCGCTATTTGCGCTTCGGCTGGGCCGCCGCGCGCATCGACGACGTGCTCAACTGGGTTCCCGCACGCCTCACCGCGGCGAGCTACGCGTTGCTCGGCGATACCCGCACCGCATTGCGTTGCTGGCGCGAACAGGCGCCGCGCTGGGATAGCCCGAACGCCGGTCCGGTGATGGCCTCCGGCGCCGGCAGTCTGAATGTGTTGATCGGCGGCCCAGCGGTTTATCACGGCGCACTTGAATATCGACCCACTTTAGGCTTCGGACACCCCGCGAAGGCCCAACATGTGACCGCAGCGTTGATGCTGGTCGAACGCACGGTCATTCTCTGGCTGGCGGTACTGATCGTGCTGGCGTTGTTGAGTGTGCCTTTTCATGGCTGACCGAACGGCTGACCGCATGACGGGTCCCAGCACTACGTTCGATGCAATGGTGCACGGCGGCAATCTGCACGAAGCGGCCGAGCGTTACGGCATTCCGCACGCGCAGTGGCTCGACCTGTCGACGGGTATCAATCCGCATGGCTATCCGGTGCCCCCCGTTCCCGCCGACGCATGGCGCCGCCTGCCCGACGAAGGCGACGGCTTTGCCGCCTGCGCCGCGCGTTACTACGGCGCGCCCGATGCCACGCATGTCCTGCCCGTGGCGGGGAGCCAGGCGGCGATTCGCGCGCTACCCTCGCTGCTGCGAAGCGCACAGGTTGGCATCGCGCCGCTCACGTACAGCGAATATGCGCCCGCATTCGAGCGAGCCGGACATGAGGTCGTGCCGCTGGATGTGTCGTGGGAAACCTTGCCGGACACGCTCACTCATGTGGTCATCGTGAATCCGAACAATCCGACCGCGGAGCATCTGAGCGCCGGCAAGCTGTTGCACTGGCATGCGCAACTGAGGGCGCGCGGCGGCACGCTGCTGGTCGACGAAGCGTTCGCGGATACGATGCCTTCGGCGTCGCTCGCGGCGAACAGCGATCGCGACGGCTTGATCGTGTTGCGTTCGCCAGGAAAGTTTTTTGGTCTCGCAGGCGTGCGCGCGGGTTTCGTACTCGGTGCGCCGACCCTGCTCAGCGCGTTGCGTCGCACGCTCGGTGCGTGGACCGTCAGCGGTCCGGCTCGTCATGCGGTCAGCGCCGCGTTCCAAGACACGTTGTGGCAACAGCAGATGCGTATGCGGCTCGATGGCGAAAGCGCCCGGCTGGTGAAGCTATTGCGCGCGCATGGTTTCGTCACGCGCAGCACACCGCTCTTCGCGTGGACCGACGATGCGCGCGCCGCCGCTCTGCATGAGGCTTTGGCGCAACGCGGCGTGTGGACACGGCTTTTCATGGCGTCGGGCAGTGTGCGCTTCGGGTTGCCTGCGGGCGACGTCGAATGGACGCGTTTCGAAGCGCGTTTGCGCGAAGCCGTTGCCCAATGCGTCTCCAACGTCCCAGCCCGATGATTCGACACGCCCGCTTCGCTATCGCCGCCGTACTTTTCGCCGGCACGCTGGACGCGCACGCCGCGATCACCGTCACCGACGACACCGGCGCAACCGTCACCTTGCCTCGCCCGGCGCAACGTGTGATCAGCCTCGCGCCGCACGTCACCGAACTGCTGTACGCGGCGGGCGGCGCTGCGAAGGTGGTCGGCGCCGTGTCCTACAGCGACTATCCGCCTGAAGCGAAACAACTGCCGCGCGTCGGCGACAACAAGGCGCTCGACCTCGAACGCATCGTCGCGTTGAAGCCCGATCTGATCGTCGTGTGGCGGCATGGCAATGCACAGCGTCAACTCGATCGTCTGCGCGAAATGCATGTGCCGCTGTTCTTCAGCGAGCCGCATCATCTCGACGATGTGGCCGTATCGCTGACCAGGCTCGGGCAATTGCTCGGCACCTCACCGGCCGCGGATGCGGCAGCGGCCGCATACCGTCGGGACATCGCACAGTTGCGTACGCAGTATGCGAGCCGGCCGCCAGTCAGCGTGTTCTACCAGGTGTGGGACCAGCCGTTGATGACGCTCAACGGCGAACATATGATCAGCGACGTGATTGCGTTATGCGGTGGCCGTAATGTGTTTGCGAAACTGGAGCCCCTGGTGCCGACGGTTTCAACCGAAGCCGTACTCGCGGCGAACCCCGAGGCGATCGTCACTGCCGCGCCCGGCGCGACCCAACCGGACACTACCCTGCCGCAACTCAGCACATGGCGCGCATGGCCGAGCCTGAAAGCCGTGGCGAACAACAATCTGTTCGCCATCGACGGCGATCTGATCAATCGACCGGCGCCCCGCGTGGTGCAAGGGGCGAAGCAACTGTGCGAAGACCTGGACCTGGCGCGTTCGCGCAGGATGAGCGGCGCGCAGTGATGCCACGCCGCACATCGCACGGCGCCATGCAGACGTGCAGACGTGCAGTGTCATTACCGTGAGACGGTATCTGCGCGCTTGAATGGCCAGCGCTCGAACTCGGAAAGCCGTAACCGATAGCGCGCGACATTGCCCAGATAGAGCTGATCGAGATCGGACTGGATTGCGTCGACGAACGAAGACACATCGCCCGGCGCCACCAGATTCCGCGCGAGCGTTTCGATCTCGCCGCGCGTGCCCGCGAGGCCGCCGCGAATCACCTCCTGCACCCCCTGTATCAACGCATTGCGATACTTGAGCCGGAATGCGTCCGGCTCGCCGATCGATTGGCGAATTGCCAGATACCGCTGGCACGAGCGCTCGTACGCCCAGACGAAAACATCGCGCAACAACTCGACGCGATTGGTTTCGTACACGCCGAGCGTGCCTTCGACGTAGGCCTTTTCGGGAACGTCGACGAACGACAGCGGACACAGGTTCTGCCGGATCAGCGGGATATTCGCGGTCAGACGCGAGACCCGTTTGTTGACGTCTTCGAAGGGCTGCAGATACGGCAAATGCACCATGCTGAAAAAAGCTTGCTCGAAGGGATCGTCGATTTGAGCCGCCTTGTTCAACACCACCTCGAAACACTCCGCGATCTGCTGCGGCACGGCGAGCGGAAAAAATACGGTGCCGCTGATCTCCACTTCGCGCACACGCAAACGGCCGCTCGCGAACGGGTCGGACATCAGGTTATCGGAAAGAATCGCGTGAAGATTCAGCACGGTGAACCGGTTGAAGCCCACCTCGTCGGCGCTCTCTACGATCATTTCGATCGCGGCCTTGTGGTTGAGGATCATCTGGGTTTCCTGGGCGTCCTTGCCTTCCGCAATTTGCCCTTGCTCGATCAGCCGCACTGTGTCGAACCGCGTGTAGGTATTGCCCTCGAGCCGCGACGACGCCCACGACAAATCGATCAGAAGCCGGCTCATGATGTCGCGCGCGTAAGTGCCGGCCGGCCGCACATCCGCCGACGTGCGGCCCCACTCGTGCAAACGTTCACGTTGCGCGTGCGGTAAATACGCGTCCTGATTCGGACGATAGCGTTCGAGAAACGCACGGTTGTAGCCGACCGGGCGACGTTCGTGCAATGGCCTGTTCACTTCGGCGCGCACCTCGAGACCCGCACTCGAGACGGGCACGTAGGCCTCGCCGGCAGTGCGTGCCGTAGTGAATGCCTGAGAGGGAGACGCAGTCTCGCTGGGAACCGGGGCCCGTTTATAGGCCACCGCCCGGCCCGCGCCCTCCGAAATGATCCGGCCAGCTTCGAGTAGCACATCGAGACGACGTTGCAGCGTGCGGCGCTGCATGGGATGGCGCCGCGCGGCAAGTGCGGAAGCCAGCGCACGAACGCTACGCCCTTCAGCGCTGGTCGCGATGAGCTGCTCGATCAGATCCAGTTCCTGCTTGATGCCGTTGCTGTTCATGCGCGCCACCTTAGCGTCCATGTGGCGCGATAAATCCTAATCGCGCCACTTTCCGCCTAGCATTGTGGCACGATTCCGGCTAATTGCGCCACTCTTAGACCAAAAAGTGGCGCGATTACGCCTTTCGCGACAAATATTCAGAAAAAATGGCACGAATAAGGCCGCGATTGGCGCAATTCGAGGGCGGCAGCTGGCTGCAACGCCCGCCGCTTTCACGCATTCCACCTCACCAACGTCCATTGCTGCGTCTGCTCATTCCTGCGCAGCCACACAACCGCGGCCATCTCCAGCGACCATCGCAGGCAGCGCTCCAGCGGCACGTCCAGCACCAGCGACGCGATCACCCGCATCACACCGGCATGCGTGACCACATAAGCCGGCGTCAATTCACGCGTCTGCGCGAACGCGTCGAACCACGCCCGCACCCGCGCGACGAATTGCGAAACGCTCTCGCCACCATGCGCACGCGCGTGTTCGAAGTTGGCTGCCCACGCGTCGAGCAAGCCACGATCGATCGCATCCCAACGCTGCTGCTCCCAATCGCCGAAGTTCATTTCCTTCAGACGGTCGTCGTGACTGAGCGCGCAGCCGAAATCGTTCGCCATGACCGCCGCCAGTGTCGCGCATCGCGTCAGCGGACTCGACATCAGCACGCGCGGTGGCGGCACCTGCAAGGTCGCGAGTTTCAATGCAAGGACGCTCGCGGATACGTCGACGTCCTCGGCGAGCGCCACGTCGCTGTGGCCATAGCACACGCCCGAATCGAGTGCGACGGCAGGATGACGAATCAGGACGATATCCATGCGAGCCCCACCAGGTAGATGCTCAATTCAAAGATCTGTTGCGCGAAGCCGAGGCAGTCGCCCGTGTAGCCACCGATGCGTCTGACGAAATAACGGCCCATTGCAAAACGCAGCGCCGCCAATACGGCGAGCGTCGCGCAAGCGAAGCGCCAATTCGGCGAAGCCAGCCCGTTCGGCCAGAGCAGCCACGGCAAACCGAACACCGCTGCGCAGAACAACGCGGGCCCACTCAAACGCTGGGCGACCGGCTTGGCTTTGCCTTCGGCGCGCACGTAGTCGAGCGTGGCCAGATAGCTGATTGCGCACGCGCGGCTCGCTGCATGCGCTGCAATCATCAGACTTGCGGCGCGCATCGGGGGCAACGCGGCGAGCGTTTGCCACTTCAATGCAAGCGTGATCACGAGCGCGATGGCACCGAAAGCACCGATGCGTGAATCATGCATGATGCGTAGTACAGCGTCGCGTGTAAAGGCGCCACCGAACGCATCGACGCAATCGGCGAGGCCGTCTTCGTGAAATGCGCCGGTGACCAGAAGCGATGCGGCCATCGACAGCAGCACCGCCACGCCCGCCGGAAACACGCGCAATGCCGCGAGATAGACCAGCGCGCTCATGCCGCCGATCAACACGCCGACGAGCGGAAAATAGCGCGCCGCCGCGTTCAGATAGTGCGGCTCATAGCCGACCCAACGCGGTACCGGCACGCGCGTGAAATAGCCGAGCGCCGTGAAAAAGTAGCGCAGTTCCGCGAGCGGGTTCATGAGTGAGCCGGGCGCACGTTTCCGTATGACGGCGCCTTGTATGACCGATCACACATCGCGATTCGCGACACCGGCCGATTCGAAGCTCGCCATTTCATTGACGAACGCGGCCGCCGCGCGCAGCAGCGGGACTGCGAGTACCGCGCCCGTGCCTTCGCCAAGACGCATATCCAGCGACAACAACGGCAGGGCGCCGAAATGATCGAGCATGCGCCGATGCCCCGCTTCGTTCGACGCGTGGGCGAACACACAATACTCGCGCACGTTCGATGCGAACGCATCGGCGACCAGCAATGCCGAGGTCGCGATGAAACCGTCGACAAGGATCGTCATCCGCGCTTGCGCGGCGGCGAGATACGCGCCGGTCATCATGGCGATTTCGAAGCCGCCAAAGGTGGCGAGCACATCGAGCGGATCGGTGGTGACGGCGTGATGCGCGAGCGCCGACGCCAGCACGTTGCGCTTTTTAGCGAGGCCTGCGTTATCGAGGCCCGTGCCCCGGCCGACGCATTCGTCGATCTGCACGCCGCACAAGCGGCTCATCAGACATGCGGCCGACGAAGTATTCGCAATCCCCATCTCGCCGAAACCAATCACGTTGCTGCCGAGCGCCGCGTGATGCCGTACGCGAACCGCGCCCGCCCGCATCGCGGCCAGCGCCTGTTCGTGCGTCATCGCGGGTTCGTGAGCGAAGTTGCGCGTGCCGGCCGCGACCGGAATGTCGACGAGTCCTTCAGTCGACGAGAGCGGCGTCGCAATCCCTGCGTTGACCACTTCGAGCTCGACGCCGGAAACCCGGCTCAGGGCATTGATCGCCGCGCCACCCGCGAGAAAGTTGGCGACCATTTGCGCGGTCACCGCTTGCGGATAAGGACTTACGCCTTCCTTCGCAATGCCGTGGTCGCCGACGAATACGATCATCGCCGGACGTTCGACCGTGGGATGCGTCGTATGCTGGATCAGCCCCATCTGGCGCGCGAGCGCCTCAAGCCGCCCCAGACTGCCGGGCGGCTTGGTCCTGGTATCGATGATGTGCTGCAACTCGGCACGCAGCGATTGATCGAGCGGTTCGACTTCGGACAATCCCGGCAAACCTGGCAAAGAAGTCATGGACGTTTCTAAAAGAGAAAATGTTTTGATGAACCGGTTAGCTTGCCGGAGTGTCACGGCTCGCCGGCGATTCGCGATGCGGGCGCGGCGCGGGAATCAGCGCCTCATGCTCGCCCTCGCGAATCAGAAGCAACGGATAGCCGAATGCGCGGCTCGTCAGCGTGGGCGTCAGCACGTCGTGCACCGGTCCGGCATAGGCACTGCCGTCGCCGTCGAGCAGCAGCGCATGCGTCGCGAAGCGGCGCGCGAGGTTCAGGTCGTGACACGAAAACATCACTGTACGCCGGGGCTCGCGCGTCCAGGCGGTCAGCGCCTCCAGGCAATCGATCTGATGATGCAGATCCAGGTGCGATAACGGTTCGTCGAGCAGCAACAATGGCGCGTCCTGGCACAGCACCGCGGCCAGCGCGACGCGTTGACGTTCGCCGCCTGAAAGCGACAGTACGTCGCGGGCAGCGAATGCGGCGAGGCCCAATGAGTCGAGGGCGGCATGCGCGGCAGCGCGATCGGCCTCGCCCTCCCAACCCCAGCCGGTCAGATGCGGAAAGCGGTTCAGCATCACGATATCGAGCACGCTCGCGCTGAATGCGTCGGGCGCGTTTTGCGGCATCAGAGCGCGACGTTGCGCGAGCGGCAACGGCTGCCAGTCCGCGAGACGCACGCCATCGAGTTCGACATGTCCCGCCGACGGCTGCGCCAAACCGGCGAGCGTGGATAGCAGTGTCGTCTTGCCCGCGCCGTTCGGCCCGGCGACGCACCAGATCTCGCCTTCGTAGAACGTATGCGTGAATGCGTCGAGCAAGGTGCGCGTGCCCGCGCGCAAGGTCAGGCGTTGCGCGCTGAGCGCGGCATGCGAGGCGTTATGTGTGTTCATCATCGACGTCGGCGCAGCAGCATCCACAGAAACACCGGCACGCCGACGATCGACGTAATCACGCCGACCGGCAATTGCGCCGGCGCAATCACCGTACGCGCGATCAAGTCCGCGCCCATCACCGCAACGCCGCCTCCGAGTGCCGCAGCGGGCAGCAGCATGCGCTGATCGTTGCCGAACGCAAGCCGCAGCATATGCGGCACCACCAGCCCGACAAAACCGATGGTGCCCGCAGTCGTGACCGCCGCGGCGGCCGCCAGCGACGCCACCAGATACACACGCAAGCGCAGCGGCATCACCGCCACGCCTAACGCCTGTGCGGCCGCATCGCCTCGCAGCAGCACATTAAGACGCGGCGCAGCGGGCACGATCGCAACCAGTACCACGAAGAGCGCGGCGAGCGCTGTCCACGGCATCGCGCCGCCGTTCAGATCGCCGGTCAGCCAGAACAGCATGCCGCGCAGACGATTGTCGGGCGCAAGGTTGAGCAACAAGGTAATGACGGCGCCCCACCCGGCTGCGATCACCGCACCGGTCAGCAGCAAACGTGGCGAGGTATCCTGCGGTTCGCCCCGCCACAACTCGCGGCGGGCGAGGCCGAGTACCAGCAGGATCGAGACGAATGCGCCCGCGAACGCGCTGGCATCGACAATCCACCACGCGCAACCGGCAATCATCGCGATCAGCGCGAACGTCGCCGCGCCGCCCGAGACGCCTAATACGTAGGGTTCGGCCAAGGGATTGCGCAACAGCACTTGCAGCAGCGCACCGGCTAATGCGAGCAACGCGCCGCATGCAAAGCCGGCCACCGCGCGCGGCAAACGCAGTGTGCGGACGATCTCGCCGGCCAGATCGGCAGACTCGACATGCGAGGCATGCGACGGCAGGAGCGCCGCCAACACGCGCGCAGGTGCAAGCGACACGCTGCCGAGTGCGAGCGAGGCCATCAGCACAGCCAGCGCGATTGCGGCAAGCGCGAACCAGATCGCAGCCGCGCGCTTCGCACTCATCACACGCAGCGTCGCGGGTATCGAACCCGGATTGCGGTTCATCCGCCTGAACCCGGAGAGGCGCACCCGTTACTGCTGCTGCCAACCGACCGTGACATAGGCACCGCGCCGCGGCGAGTTATACGAGTAGGCCGTTTCATAGTCCTTGTTCAACAGGTTCTGGATTTGCGCGGTCACGTACCACGCCTTTGTGATGTTGTAGCGCGCCGACAGATTCACCACGCCGTAGCCGCCCAGCTTGCCGCTGCTATCGTCGCGCGCGCCGCTCAATATCCACTCGCCGCCGACACGCCAACCGGCGATGCTGCGATTCACCGCCAGCGACGCGAAGCGCCGCGCACGCCGCACGAGGTCGGTATCGCTATCGAGGTCGACGGGATTTTGCAGCGTTATCGATGCGCGCACATCCGTCTTGCCCACGTGACCGCTCCACGATCCTTCGAGTCCCTGCACCTTCGCATGGCCGACGTTCTCTGCCAGATAGATGCCTGGCGTGACCTGCGGGTAGTCGATCAGATTCGAATAGCGCGTCTGGAACGCGCTCAGGCGCATCACGCCAAGCGCATTCGACGCGTACTGCAACGCTGCTTCGATCGAGTGGCTGCGCTCCGGCTGGATCGACGGATTGCCGCTGATCGGATAGTACAGATCGTCGAAGCTCGGCGCGCGGAACGAATCCGAATAGCTTGCAGTCGCCTTCCAATGCTCGGTGATGTCGAAACCGTAGCCGAGATAGTAACTGTTCGCCCCGCCGAAATCGGAATACTGATCGCGCCGCACGTTGGCCTGAATCTGGTTGCGCCCAAAGCGTCCTGTATAGCCGACAAAGCCCGAATCCACATGCCGGCCAGGCGCCGCGAACGTATCCGAGTCGAGGCTCTGATCGAGATGCTCGTAGCCGACCTGCAGCTTCTGTTGCGCGGCGAGCGCGAAATCGTTCTGCCAGGTGTACTGGCGATTGTCGGTATCGAAGCGGCCGTTGTAGATGCCGTTGGTATTCGACACGCTACGGTCGTCGCCTTCGGAGACGACGAAATGCGTGGTCCACCAGTCGGTCAGCTTGCCGTTCGCGAACGCCGACACCTGGCGCACCTTGCTATACAGGTTGTTCAGATCGGCCGGCACGCCGTACGCATTGTCGTAGCTGTTATTGCCGTTCGACTGGAAATACGTGACGCCTGCGTCCCACTTGTCGTTAAATTTGTGGCGCAGCGAAGCCGAGATACTTTCGTTCAGATAGCCGTTCGCGTTCGGATTCGCGTTAGGGGCCTGCGCAGGATTGAGCGACGAAAAACCGTCGTCTTTCGAGCGCGCGAGCGAGATGCTGAAGGTCGTCTTGCCGTCCTTATCCAAGGCGCCGTTCACGCCGGCCTGTTGCGTCTGCGTGTGATAGCTGCCGTAGCCCACCGAAAAATTGAAACGTGGCGGATGGTCGCCGCCAGCTTTGGTGAACACCTGTACCACGCCGCCGATTGCGCCCGAGCCGTACAGTGCCGACACGTTACCGTTCACGACTTCGACGTGATCGATCTGGTCGAGCGGAATCTGCGCGAGTTGCGGCGCGCCCAGACTCACCGAGTCGACTCGCACGCCATCGATCAGCAACAGCGATTGCGTCGACGACGCGCCACGCAGAAACAGGCTGGCAGTGGAACCCGGGCCACCCGTGCGCGAGATCTGCGCGCCGGGAGCGAGTTGCAGCAGACCGGGCAAATCGGTCGCGGCCGAATCGGCGATGTCCTGCTGATCGAATAGCGTGGTCGGCGGGATCGCCTCAGCGAGCGGTTGCGGCCCGCGCTCCGCGGTCACGACTACGGGCGACAACACCGTGGGCGATAGACCGGCAGCCCCCGTCTCGGCAGAAGAAGATGATGATGAAGACGAAGAAGACGATGAAGCCGCAGCCTGAGCGTGCACGACGAGCGGCAGACCCGCAAAGGCGAGCAACGCCGCGCGAGCGATGGGGGACAGCATGGGATGACATTCCTGTGGATAGCGTGCTCGCCCCGCTTCCCCGCAGGCCGATGCGTAACAAGGCGTCAGCGCGCTTTAACGTTTGCGCGGAGACAACCCTCTCCCTCTGGCCGGTATCCGGGCTGGCGACATATCGATCCCACCTTCCCACGCGTGACGCGCAGTGGCACACTCGCATGTTCAGCGTCGAACACACAATCAGGACCGACCTGCACGACGAATGCGGTCGCTTACCGTTGCGGGGGCAGCGCAGGTTCGCGCGTTCAGGCGAACGCCGCGCCCTGCTTCCCGTTTAACTGCGCGCACTGTTGAAAGCGCGCGCGGGCACCAAAGTGCGGCCAGTTTAGAAGCGGCCTTCGGACCCGTCAAGAACGGTCGAACCCTGCCCGATCTGTTCTGTTAAGGGCAGGTTATTGTCCGATGCGCGAGGTGTTTTTCGTCATAGGGTCGATAAAAGCCTGCACAAAGCGATGTTGTTACGTCTCGAAACGAGACAATTGTCGGAACCTGCGACATTCCGCGCTAAAATGCAATGTCTTTAGAGGACGCAGCAGATGCTCACCGAACTCGAAACACTTTCACAAAATATCGGCAAGCTGATCGCGATCAGCCAACGCCACAATGACGCGCGACTCGCGCTCGAAGAGCAGCTCGCCCAAACGCGCGCCGAAGCAGAGGCCACGCGTACCGACCTCGCGTTGATGCGCGAGGAGCGCGATGCGCTGCAAGCGGAACGTGATGCGCTGTCGGCAAAGATCGACGACGCTCAGGTCCGCCTGAATGCGATTCTCGAAAAGCTGCCGCGGGGCCGCGGGCAGAGCGAGCCGGACAATCAGCTCGATCTGCTCGAGGCCGCACCGCACGAGGTCGAAGCGGAGCGCGACGTCACCCGCCATGGAGAAAATGCATGACCACCAAGCAGATCGAAGTATCGATTCTCGGCGCACCGTATCGTCTCGCCTGCTCGGCCGAAACTGAAGGCGCGCTGCTTGAAGCGGTGGCACGCGTCGACGCCGAAATGTCGAAGATCCGCAATAACAGCAACGTACGCGGCACGGATCGCATTGCCGTCATGGCTGCGCTGTCGCTGGCATCGGAACTGCTTAAGCTGCAAACGAGCGTGAGACACGGAGAAGCATTTCCCGCCGAGGAAATCCGGCGTACAATGCATCAAATGAACGAACAACTGGGTACTGTGATTCAGCAGTACAGCATGCAGTAAATATCGAAAGGCCGGTCCTGAGACCGGCTGCGGATTCAAGCGAAATGCATGAGCGAAAACTCAGCAAACGTTTGGTTCACTCGGTGGGTTTCATCGTTTCAGCTTCATCGGTTTAGCTTCCCTGCCTGGTTCGCCAAGGTCATATATTCCTTGAACCAATGCCATGTGCACGGTTGTGGAAATTTGTAGCACGGGTGTGCGCGTCACTCTGTCTGATGTACCCGAAGTGCTGCTAACTGCGACCAATTCTGAACCCCCGGTTCAGGATGCCGGCCTAGCGGCTAAGGCGGGGACCTTATTTAGAACGGCATCGGACTTCGGTTCGGTGCCGTTTTTCTTTGGGTCTCGCGTTTTTCCTCTGCATCTTCAACCTCTTAACGTTCAACTCGACTCATGCGCTACTGGCTGATGAAGTCCGAACCGGACGAAGCAAGCATCGATCATCTCGCCCACGCACCGCAACACACGTTGCCGTGGACCGGCGTACGCAACTATCAGGCGCGCAACTTCATGCGCGACATGATGCAGGTGGGCGACGGCGTACTGTTCTATCACTCGAGTTGTCCGGAGCCCGGCATTGCGGGGCTCGCGGAGGTATCGTCCACCGCCTACCCGGACCCCACGCAATTCGACAAGAAGAGCCCCTACTACGATCCGAAGTCGTCGCAGGAAACGCCGCGCTGGCTGCTCGTCGATGTGGTGTTCAAGAAGAAAATCCCGTTGATTCCGTTGGCCGCGTTGCGCGAGCATAAGGAATTGAAGGACATGCGCGTGCTCGCCAAAGGCAACCGACTGTCGATCACGCCGGTGAGCGAAGCCGAATGGCGCTTCATCACCAAGCGCCTTGTTTAAGGTTGCATACGCACATGCGAGACGGTGTCGCTGAATCGTAGGCATGCCGGCACGCACACCAGGGCGCACGTTGAAGCAAACCTCAAATTAGGGAACCAAGCCCAGGTTACAAGCGCCTAACGGACTCGCAAACGTTGTGCCACTGCACGGCGTTCGCTCCCATCGTGCACAACCTGTTTCAAGCAAGGAGTCCAGGAATGACAAAAAACACCGCACGAGCACTTGCTCTCGCCCTCGTATGCGCCGCTCCTGCCGCGCTCGCGCTGACGCCGGCCATGGCCCGCGCGCAGGGCGTGACGCAGTATCAGCCCGCGGGCGTACTGTCGCTGAATGCACAGGCAAGCGCGGAAGTGCCGCAAGACGTCGTCGATATCACGCTGTTCTATGAACAGGAAGCGAGCGATCCGTCGGCACTCACGTCCACGCTGAATCAGCGCGCCGATGCAGCGCTGCAGAAAGCCAAGGGTGTGAACGGTGTGACGGCCCGCACGGGTTCGTTCTCGATCTATCCGTCCACTGATCGCGACGGCCGCATTTCCGCATGGCGCGGGCGTACGGAGGTCGTGCTCGAATCGCACGACTTCGCTGCGGCGTCGAAGCTCGCGGGTCAGATGGCATCGATCATGCAAGTCGGCAACGTGCAGTTCTCACTGTCGCCGCAAGCGCAGCGTGCCGCTGAGCAGAAGCTCACCGGCGAGGCAATCAGGTCGTTCCGTGAGCAAGCTGCTTCGTCGGCACAGGCGTTCGGCTACAGCGGCTATTCGATTCGCGAGGTGAACGTCGGGCACAACGGAGTCATGCCGCGTCCGATGATGATGATGAGCGCGCGCGCAATGAGCGCCGACGCGAAGGCCTCGGCACCGGTGCCGCTTGAAGGCGGCACGTCGACTGTAACGGTCAATGTGTCGGGCTCGGTGCAGATGAAGTAACGCGTTGTTGCGCCAGAAGCACTGCTTCGAAGCTGTAAGCGAAAAAACCACGGCATGCCGTGGTTTTTTTATTGGCTACGATAAAACGCAGCGTTCAATTGGCGCCGACCGCCTGTGCCGGTTCACGCCGCGCACGGCGATAGGACCACACCAATAGCCCGATCCCCACGACGATCATCGGCAGCGAGAGCCATTGGCCCATCGATAGGCCCATTGCCAGAAGCCCAAGGAAATCGTCCGGCTCACGCGCGAATTCGACGGTGAAACGTGCAAGGCCGTAACCAATCAGGAACATCGCGGAGATCGCGCCCATGGGCTTCGGTTTGCGCGAGAAGAAGAACAGCACGAAGAACAGCGCCACGCCTTCCAGCGCGATCTCATACAACTCCGACGGATGCCGCGGCAGCATGTGATATTGCGCGAACACTTCGTTCAGATGCCACTGCGCGGCCAGTTGCGGATGCGCGGTGAGCCACGTGGCGTCGTCGGGTGCGGCGCCCGGAAACAGCATCGCCCACGGCGACGCCGGATCGGTCACGCGACCCCATAACTCGCCGTTGATGAAGTTGCCGAGGCGGCCGGCCGCGAGCCCTGTGGGCACCATCGGCGCGACGAAATCGGTGACCTGCAGCCAGGAGCGTTTGCGCTGATACGCGAACAGCACCATGGCCAGCGTCACGCCGAGAAAGCCGCCGTGAAACGACATGCCGCCTTCCCACACCTTGAAGATGTCGAGCGGATGCGCGAAGTAAAAGCTTGCCTTGTAGAACAGCACGTAGCCGATCCGGCCGCCGAGAATCGTTCCGAGCACGCCATAGAACAGCATGTCGTCGATATCCTTGACGGTCCAGCCTTGCGCGGCGACATACGGCAAACGCAGCCGCAGCCGGCCGACGACAATCGCCGCGACGAACGCGACGAGGTACATCAGTCCGTACCAGCGCACAGCGACCGGCCCCAGATGAATGGCTATGGGGTCAATATTCGGGTGAATGAGCATCGTATTGTTATGGGGTTATGGGCAGTTCGGGTTCAGAAGCGGGTTTTCCAGGCGATCTTCCGGTAGCAGGCAGCGGTTTGCGCACCATGCAGCGCATGCGTTGGACGGTTCGGAACGCAATGCGTTCGCGGCGGCGTCGAACCTACACACCGGGCGCAACGCCCCGGGTTTCGAGCGTGGCCGCATGCGCACGCACAATCTCGATGAAGCCGGCCAGCACCGGACTCACCTCCGCCGTGCGCCAGACCAGTCCCGTCTCGATCGCCGGCACCGATTCGGAGAGCGGCCGGTACACGACGCCGGTGCGGCGCAGATTACGCAACGATTGCGGCACCAGTGCGACACCCATGCCGGCCGACACGAGGCTTACGATCGTCTGCATCTGGATCGCCTCCTGGCCGACCCGGGGCGCAAGTCCCGCCACGCCGTAGCAATCCATAATGATGTCATAAAAGCCTGGCGCCAAACGTCTTGGGAAGATCACGAGGGGCGCATCGGCGACATCGCGCAGGCTGATCGGCGTGTCCAGCCACTCTGCGTGCGGGTCGGCATACGGATCAGCGCGAGTTCCCGCGGCGTTGTCCACACGCCCCGCCGTTTCCGTCGACATCGCGATCACGAGCGGTTCGCGGGCGATCGGCAGCCACGACAGCTGGGTGGCATGGCGCGACGGCAGCGGCGCGATCACGAGGCCCGCATCGATGCGCCCGGCCACGAGTTCGTCCACCTGCACGTCGCTGGTGGCTTCGGTCAATTCGAGGCGCACCTGCGGATGGCGCGCGCCGAAATCACGCAGCAGCAACGGCAGCAGCCCGTAATCGGCCGTGGAGACGAAAGCCAGCGACAGCACGCCCGCCTCGCCACGCGCGAGACTCTGCGCCATCGGCCGCAGTCCCTCGGCGCTTGCCAGCAGGCGCTGCACTTCGGGAAGCAGGTCGGCGCCCACCGCTGTCAATTCGACCGAGCGCTTGGTGCGCGCGAACAGTTCGACGCCAAGCGTCTCCTCCAGCGCCCGAATCGCTTGCGACAAGGGCGGCTGCGTCATCGACAGACGCGCGGCCGCCCTCCCGAAGTGCTTTTCTTCGGCGACGGTCACGAAATAGCGCAACTGGCGCAGGTCGGGGATGGCAGGCAACATGATTAATACATTTTACGACCTAATCGAGGCTGAATAATATATTGGACACGCGCTTCGCAAAACTGCATCCTTGCGCCACGCGTCGGCACTAAACTGGACTGACGCGTCGGCTAACCTGCCGCCAAGCGGATCGGCAGCGTAGGCGCAGCACCCGCGGCAGCACCCGAGCCCCGAACACGCAGCACGGATCAAAACAATCAGATTGGAGTTCCCCATGCCATACAACCGTCGTTCGAAGAACATCACGCAAGGCGTGGCACGTTCGCCGAACCGCTCGATGTACTACGCACTCGGCTACGAAAAGGCCGACTTCGACAAGCCGATGATCGGCATCGCCAACGGCCACTCGACCATCACGCCGTGTAACGCCGGCCTGCAGCGTCTGGCCGACGCGGCGGTCGCCGCAGTCAAGGGCGCCGACGCGAATCCGCAGATCTTCGGCACGCCGACGATCTCGGACGGCATGTCGATGGGTACCGAGGGCATGAAGTACTCGCTCGTGTCGCGCGAAGTCATCTCCGACTGTATCGAGACCTGCGTGCAGGGCCAGTGGATGGACGGCGTCGTTGTGATCGGCGGTTGCGACAAGAACATGCCGGGCGGCATGATCGGCATGTTGCGCACGAACGTGCCGAGCATCTACGTGTACGGCGGCACGATCCGCCCGGGCAACTGGAAGGGCACCGACCTGACGATCGTGTCGTCATTCGAAGCAGTGGGCGAATTCACGGCCGGCCGGATGTCGCAGGAAGATTTCGAAGGGGTCGAAAAGAACGCGTGCCCGTCCACGGGTTCGTGCGGCGGCATGTACACCGCCAACACGATGAGCTCGTCGTTCGAAGCACTCGGCATGTCGCTGCTGTACTCGTCGACGATGGCCAACCCCGACCAGGAAAAGGTCGACTCGGCAGCCGAATCGGCACGCGTGCTGGTCGAAGCGGTCAAGAAGGATCTGAAGCCGCGCGACATCGTCACAAGGAAGTCGATCGAAAACTCGGTGGCCGTGCTCATGGCCACGGGCGGCTCGACCAACGCCGTGCTGCACTTCCTGGCTATCGCCCACGCGGCCGAAGTGGAATGGACCATCGAAGACTTCGAGCGCATGCGTAAGAAAGTACCGGTGATCTGCAACCTGAAGCCGTCGGGCCAGTTCGTGGCGACCGATCTGCACAAGGCAGGCGGCATTCCGCAAGTCATGAAGATCCTGCTCGACGCAGGTTTGTTGCATGGCGACTGCATGACCATCACCGGCAAGACGATCGCCGAAGAACTGAAGGACGTGCCGAGCAAGCCGCGCGCCGATCAGCAAGTGATTTTCCCGATCGAGCAGGCGCTGTACAAGGAAGGCCACCTGGCGATCTTGAAGGGCAACCTGGCGGTCGACGGCGCGGTCGCCAAGATCACCGGATTGAAGAACCCGGTCATCACGGGCCCGGCCCGCGTGTTCGACGACGAGCAAAGCGCGCTGGAAGCGATTCTGGCCGACAGGATCGTCGCCGGCGACGTGGTGGTGCTGCGCTACCTCGGCCCGAAGGGCGGCCCCGGCATGCCGGAAATGCTCGCGCCGACCTCGGCGATCATCGGCAAGGGTCTCGGCGAAACCGTCGGCCTGATTACCGACGGCCGCTTCTCGGGCGGCACGTGGGGCATGGTGGTCGGCCACGTCGCGCCGGAAGCGTTCGTGGGCGGTACGATCGCGTTCGTGCACGAAGGTGACTCGATCACGATCGACGCGCACCGGCTGCTCCTGCAACTGAACGTCGACGACGCCGAAATCGAACGCCGTCGCGCGGCATGGCAAGCACCGAAGCCGCGTTACACGCGTGGCGTGCTGGCGAAGTACTCCGCGTTGGCGCTGCCGGCCAACAAGGGCGCCGTAACGGGCTAAGCGTGCACCGGGCAGGCTGATTTGCCTCGGTCAATGGGGCGGATCCGAAGCACCGCTCGAGGCTGCATAAGCTACGTAAAAGCGCAAAGGGGCGCACGGGAAACCGTGCGTCCCTTTCCTTTTATAATGCGTGCACCACGAGTCGGGCACCTGCACCGACGGAGACCAGAATGAAATCAATGTCGTATGCAGTGCTCGCAGTGGCCTGTGTGCTGGGCGCTACGCTAAGCGCCGGCAGCCCGGCGGCGCACGCGGAGACGCCCGCCGGCCTCGCGCTTGCCCAGCAGCAGAATTGCATGAGCTGCCACTCGGTGACACGTCCCTTCATGGGACCGGCGCTGCACGACGTCGCGGCGAAATATGCCGGCCGTGAAGACGCCGCCACTTATCTGAGGCACAAGATTCTGGACGGCAGCACGGGGGTGTGGGGCCCGGTCCCGATGCCCGCGAATACGCAACTCACGCCCGATCAGGCGGCCACACTGGCGAGCTGGATATTGACGCTCAAATGAACGCGTCTGAATGAGGGCGCCCTCCCATGGTTAAGCGCTGCCCGAGCGCCGCACGATCTCTTGTTCCACCGCTTCCCGCACCCAGCCGGTCAATTCGCTCTCCAAAGCCAGCGCCACTTCGCGCGTGATCTGGTTCACGAGCCATGAAGTGTGATCCTGCAAGGCATCGCGACAGCGTGCTTCGATGATGCCGCGCCCGTCGCCCGTCAAAAACCCCGCGAACCGTCCGCGCAGACGTTCGGCGATGGCATCGGCATCGAGATTCGACTGCTGCTGTGCGAGCGCTTCGTGAGCGATGTCCGGCGGCACGCTGGCGCCCGCCTCGGCGGGCGCCAGCGGTTCAGCCCGATCGAAGACGTCCGCTGACGGCGCGAACGCGGGCTCATGTCCGTGCCCGTGATCGACGACGTGATGTGCCTTCGAGCGCTTTTTCGGATGAACGGATTCTGCCGGATGCAACAGCTCTGGCAGGCGCGGGGGGTCCTGCGGATGCACGGGCTCCGGCACAAACGTGGGTTCCGGCGCATGTAAGGGTTCTGGCGAGAGCACCGGCTCCGGAACGCCTTTGGGTTCCGGCGCGAAGACAGGTTCCTGCGCGGTCTCGGGATCGAACACCGGCTGTGTAGCCGGCGCCGCCGCACCGCTCGGCGCATGGCGCGCCTGGTCGGGATGGCCCGGTACGAGAATCTCGTGCAGAACCGGGATCGAACTATCGTTGGGATCGGACACGTGCGCTCTCCGTGTTTGAGTGCGATGCTTAAAGCCGGCCGCGTACGCGTCGAATCCATACGACAAAACACCACGCGACGCGGTCGGAACGAGAGCTAGCTGCCTTGCTTGTAGTTGTTCAAAGCATAGCCGCGATCGCGGTAGAAACGATAGCGTTCGCGGCCCGCCGTGAGTTCGTCGTGTGCGTTACCGACCACTTCCAGCAATCTTTCGAAGCGCGCGAACTGCGCCGGCACCGCAGCGCCGAGATTGAGCAGCACCTGATGGTGCGGCACATCATCGAGGTTCGAGGCCAGCACGATGGGGGTTTGCAAGGCGAGCGGCGTGCCCGCCATGCAGTGCGGCACGAAGTCGAGTGGAGAAAACGTCCACAGCTGTTCGTCGAAAGCCCGCAGCCGCGCGGGCTCGGCCAGCACGACGGTCGGCTGGCCCGCCTGATACGCCTTGCGAATCAGGCGGCACGCATACAGCAGCGAATCGCCGACGTTCGAGTGAAAGTCGATTCTGGTCATCGGCGGGTCCGCCTTGCGTCTACGACTGCGCCCGCAACCTTACTGCAATGCGTCATTGTGCGGCGCGACCGTCAGCGGCCCTACCGTCCGCGGCCCGATCGATCAGGAACTGCGCGAGCAACGGCACTGGGCGGCCGGTCGCGCCCTTCGCCGCGCCGCTCTTCCATGCGGTGCCGGCGATGTCCAGGTGGGCCCACGGATACGCTTCAGTGAAGCGCGACAGGAAGCATGCCGCTGTCACGCTGCCGGCCGGACGGCCGCCGATGTTGGCCATGTCCGCGAAGTTCGACTTGAGCTGATCCTGATACTCGTCGTCGAGCGGCAAGCGCCAGGCCGGGTCGGATGCTTCACGCGATGCGTCGAGCAACTCGCCCGCCAGCGCGTCGTCTTTCGAGAACAGCGCGCTGTTGTGATGACCCAGCGCGATGATGCAGGCGCCTGTCAGCGTGGCGATGTCGATCACCGCGGCCGGCTTGAAACGCTCGGCGTAGGTCAGCGCGTCGCACAGGATCAGCCGGCCTTCGGCGTCCGTGTTGAGCACTTCGATCGTCAAGCCCTTCATGCTGGTAACGATGTCGCCCGGCTTGGTAGCCGTAGCCGACGGCATGTTTTCAACCGCCGGAATGATGCCGACCACGTTGATTTTCAAGCCCATTTCAGCGACGGCGCGCAACGTGCCCAGCACCGAACCGGCGCCGCACATGTCGTACTTCATCTCGTCCATGCCCTCACCCGGCTTCAACGAAATGCCGCCCGTGTCGAACGTGACGCCCTTGCCGACCAGCACCACCGGCGCGGCTTTCGCGGCGCCGCCGTGGTACTGCAGCACGATGAACTGAGCCGGTTCGACCGAGCCTGCCGTGACCGACAGGAACGAGCCCATCTTGAGCGCCTCGCACTGCTTCTCGCCGAGCACTTCGAGCTTCAGCTTCCAGTCTTTGGCGAGCTTTTTGGCCGTGTTGGCGAGGTAGGTGGGGGTGCAGACGTTGCTCGGCAGGTTGCCGAGGTCGCGCGTCAGGTCCATGCCGTTGGCAAGCGCTGCGCCCTGCTTCGCGGCCAGCTTGGCGGCCTTCTCGTCGCCGCTATTGACGCTGAAGACGATGCGCTTCAATGCACGCGGCGAATTGTCCGGCTTGCTCTTCATCTGCGTGAAGCGGTACGTCAACTCGCGCAGCGCGAGGATCGCGGCGCGCACGCCCCAATCGGCCGAGCGTTCGAGAATCGGCAGCTGGGCGAGCGTGAAGGTGACCTGGACGATCTTGGTGGTGAGCAATGCGCGCCAGGCGGCCCGCACGGCTTCGCCGTACGCTTTCTGGCTGAAAGCATCCTGCTTGCCGAGGCCGACCAGCAGCACCCGTGAAGCGCCGATGCCTGAGACTTCGTGCAGGAACAGCGAGGTGCCGGCCTTGCCGTCCATATCGCCCGCCTTGATGATGCGAGTCAGCAGGCCCTTGGTGGCCGCGTCGATCTCCAGCGCAGCGCCCGAGAGCGTTTGCGACTCGAACACGCCGATTACGATGCAATCCGATTTCCCGGTCAGGAAACCGTTTGACGAGCCTTTGGTCCAATCACAGGCTTTTATGCTAAAGTCCATCGCGCTTGTCCTCGGATAAAGTCTGAGCTTAGGATGAAAGCCGCAATTATCCGCTATTTTTCCCGCGGCGGCTGCACCGGAGGCGCGATGGGAACCCACCCGCCCGCCACTGAGAGCGCCCCCTCTCATCATCAATAATGATCTTCGAACGCTCCCTCCAGCGCGAACTCGCGTATACGGCTGGTGCCGTGTTCATGGTTCTCCTCACGCTCGTGCTGACAACGATGATGATCCGCATCGTCGGCTTCGCAGCCTCGGGCGAGATCGACCCGCGCGACGTGCTGGTCCTGATCGGCCTGACCGTGATCGGCTACCTGGCGATCATGCTCGTCGCGACCCTGTTCGTGTCGATCCTGTTCGTCCTGACCCGCTGGTACAAAGACTCCGAGATGGTCGTCTGGCTCGCCTCGGGCGTCAGTTTGACCCGCTTCATCAAGCCGATCGGTATTTTTGCCACGCCGATCATCATTCTCATCATGTTCTTCGTGTTCGTCGGCTGGCCGTGGTCGAACCAGCAGAGCAAGCTGATCCGCGCGCGCTTCCAGCAGCGCGACGAAGTCTCGCTGCTCGCGCCGGGTCAATTCCGCGAGTCGGCCACCAGCCACCGGGTGTTCTTCATCGAGAAGATGTCGCCCGACCAGGGGCGCGTCGAGAACGTGTTCGTGACCAGCACGGAAAACGGCAAGGTGAACGTGGTCGTGTCGAAAACCGGCCACACCGAAACGCACAAGAATGGCGATCGCTTCGTCGTGCTCGAAAACGGCCGCCGCTATGACGGCGAGCCGGGGCACCCCGATTTCCGCATCATGGAATTCGAACGCTATGGCGTGAAGATCCAGAGCCAGCCCGTCATCAATACGCCGACCACCACCGGCACGCCCACGCTCACGCTGCTGCGCAACCCGACCGACGAGAACCTCGCGGAATTCGCGTGGCGCGCGGGCCTGCCGCTGATCGCCATCAACCTGATGCTGCTGGCGATTCCGCTCGCGCACCAGAACCCGCGGCGCAGCCGCACGATCAATCTGGTGATGGCCGTCCTGATCTATCTGACGTATTCGAATCTGTTGAACGTGGTGCAGTCGTGGATCGAGCAAGGCAAGATGTCATTCGGGGTTGGGCTGGTGGGCCTGCATGCCATCGTGGCGGCGATCGTCGTGTTCATCTTCTGGCTGCGCGTGCGCAACCGGCCGCTATTCACGCGGGCGATGTTCCGCCGTTCGCAGGGAGCGTGACCGATGCGCATCTATGAAAAGTACTTCGCGCGTCAGGTCTACCTCACGTTCATCTTCATTCTGTTCGCGTTTTCGGGTCTGTTCTTCTTCTTCGACCTGATCAACGAACTGAACTCCGTCGGCCACGGCAACTACAAGTTTCAGTACGCGGTGCTGCGTGTCGCGTTGCAAACACCGTCGCGCTTTTACGAAATCATTCCGGTCGCCGCGTTGATCAGCGCGATCTACGTGTTCGCGCAGATGGCGGCGAACTCCGAGTACACGATTTTCCGCGTGTCCGGCCTCGCCACGAACCAGGCGCTGCGCTCGCTCATGAAGATCGGCATTCCGCTGGTGTTCCTGACTTACCTGATCGGCGAAGTGGTCGGTCCGTACACGGATCAGTTGTCGGAACGCGTGCGGCTAGAGGCGCTGGGGTCGTCGGTATCGAGCAATTTCGAGTCGGGCGTGTGGGTGAAGGACACACTCACGGCGCGTGCGGACGGCGAACAGGTCACGCGCTTCGTGAACGTCGGCGAATTGAAGCCTGACGCCACGATCAGCAACGTCCGGATTTACGAATTCGATTCGAAGTTCCGCCTGTCCAACGTGCGCACCGCCCAAAGCGGCACGTATCAGCCGCCTGGCCACTGGCAGTTGACTGGCGTGACCGACACGCAATTGATCGACGTGCCCCCTCCTCCCGGCACGCCGGCCGATGCATTGAACCCGGTGTACCGCGCGAAGCAGGTGGCGCTGCCCGCGTATTCGTTACGTTCGGAGCTGACGCCGCAGATTCTGTCCGTGCTGCTGGTGTCGCCGGACCGGATGTCGATGTTCAACCTGTTCCGCTATATCCAGCATTTGACCGAGAATCATCAGGACACGCAGCGGTATGAGATTGCGCTGTGGCGCAAGCTGCTGTATCCGTTTGCGGTGTTCGTGATGCTGGTGTTGTCGTTGCCGTTTGCGTATCTGCATACGCGCGCGGGCGTGGTGGGTGTGAAGGTTTTCGGCGGGATCATGCTGGGGATGAGTTTCCAGCTGTTCAATACGCTGTTCTCGCATATCGGCACGTTGAATACGTGGCCTGCGCCGTTGACCGCGGCAACGCCAGGGCTGGTGTACCTGGTGCTCGGTTTAGTCGGGTTGAAGTGGGTTGATCGCCATTAGGAGCCTTTGCCATGGCTACGCATGGGATGGTGTTGTTTGGGCACGGCGCGAGGGATGTGCGCTGGCGCGAGCCGTTTGAGAGGCTCGCCGACAAGCTGCGGGCTGCGCGTGCTTCAGGCGCCGAGGCTGGGCCGGTGAAGTTGGCTTTTCTTGAGTTGATGGAGCCGGATTTGCCCACCGCTGTGGGAGAACTTGTCGCCCACGGGTGTGATGAGGTCACCGTTGTGCCTGTTTTTTTTGGGCAAGGCGGGCACATCAGGAAGGATCTACCTGCGGTGATTGAACGCTGTCGTGGGTTGCATCCTTCTGTCGAGATTCGGTGTGCTGTCGCAGTTGGCGAGGATGAGGGTGTGTTGGACGCTGTCGCGGAGTATTGCCTGCGGCAGGTTTGATGTTGGTTGCCTGCTCGGCGATTGGGGGGGCTTTTTGTGTTGGGCTTTTCTTGATTTGTTAGTGGTCTATTAGCGTTGCCCCTGTGCGGGGCGGCACCTACTTTTCTTTGCCTGCTGCAAAGAAAAGTAGGCAAAAGAAAGCAGCTCAAACCGCTAATGCTAAGCGGCTCCCCCGGCTTGGAGGGGCCAGTGGCCCCGTGGAATCCGGGCCCTCGTACCTTCAACCCCAAGTGACAAAGGTGTCATCAGCTCCCACTCCGCACTACGTGCGTCGCGGACGGGTTTGCATGGGAAACCAGGGCTTCGTTTAAGGATGGTGGAGGCCTTCTGCTTTGCCTCGGCGTGGCGCTTCCGCACTCAAGGGTCAACCCGCACCCTGAATGAAATGTAGGTGTGTCGCAATCGCATGCAGTGGCGATATAACGGCGAGTCACGATGTCGGGAAAAACGCGAACGCAAAACGCAGAAGGTTTTATGAAGGACGCTTCGGCGCGCGCAGCGCCGCCGGAAGTATGACGCCCTTGTCACTAGCGCCGAATGTACGAGAACACAGATTCCACGGAGCCACTACCATTCGCTGACTGCGGGAGCCGCTTAGTATTAGCGGTTTGAGCTGCTTTCTTTTGCCTACTTTTCTTTGCAGCAGGCAAAGAAAAGTAGGTGCCGCCCCGCACAGGGGCGACGCTAATAGACCACAAACAAAACAAGAAAAGGCCAACAAAAAAAAAGCACAACCAACAACCGCCAAGCAGGCAAAAATAAAGCATTCAAGCCGCGACTAACATCCCCTCCGCAGACCGCACAACGCCCCGCTGCCGGGCAGCAAAAGCCTCCCCGATCATCACAAGACTGGGCTGCGAGGCATCGACCCACCTCTGGGCGTCCCCGGCAGCGAGTTCCTCGAGCGTCAACGTCAGCATCCGCTCGCGCTCCGTACTGCAAGCCTCAACGATCGCCACAGGCGTAGAAGCAGCCCGCCCCGCGCCAATCAATTGCAGGGCAATTTCCACCCCACTATCGCGGCCCATATAAAACACGAGCGAATCCGCATTCACCTGCTCGCGAATCTCCTCAGACCCCGGTGCCCGGCTAAAAGTAGCCAACGCAACACTGCGCGACACGCCTCGCAGGGTCAGCGATCGCTTCAGCGAAGCTGCGCTAGCCAGCGCAGCAGTGATGCCAGGCACAACCTCATATTCGATGCCCGCCGCTTCAAGCGCACGCATCTCCTCATCGGCACGCCCGAACAACATGGGATCGCCGCCCTTCAGACGAACCACCACACCGTGCTCAAGCGCCGCATCCACAATCTGCTTGTTGATGAACTGCTGCGCCGTAGAAAGTTGCCCACACCGCTTGCCCACAGCAATCCGCCGCGCGTGAGCAGGCGCATAGTCGAGCATTGCCGGCTCGACAAGCGCGTCATGCAGCACCACCTCCGCCGTACCCAGCAGCCGCGCCCCACGCACCGTGATGAGGTCCGCGGCACCGGGCCCTGCGCCGATCAGATAAACCTTACCCATTTGCTTCAACCTGTTCGTTAGGGCGTCTGCGACGCGCGGCTGCGCGTCGCTCGCTTACGCCGAAAACGCCCGAATCATGCCGGCCGCGACGGTGTGATGCGTCGCTTCGTCGATTAGCACGAATGCGCCCGTGCCCTGATGCGAGTCGTACACGTCGCACACCAGCGGCTTCTGCAATGTCAGCGCAACGCGGCCGATGTCGTTCATCGCCAGTTCCTTGCGATCGGTCGCCTGCGACAGCGTATGCACGTCGAGCACTTCCTTGATCGAACCGATCCGTGCGAACACCGTGTTGGTAGTCTGCTTCAACAGATACTTGCGTTGCGTGGACAACGGCGTGTCGTCGAACCAGCACAGGTCGGCCTCCAGCTTCTTCGCCGGTTCCGGTGCGGCTTCGCGCAGCACAAAGGTATCGCCACGCGACACGTCGACGTCTTCGGCCAGCCGAATCGTCACCGTTTGACCGGCAAACGCGCGGTCCACTTGCGCCGTACCGCCCACCACCGGGGCGATGATCTCGGCAACCGTCGCTTCGCGGTTAGCCGGGAGCACGACGATCGTGTCGCCGACCCTCACTTCGCCCGCTTCGACACGGCCCATGTAGCCGCGGAAATCGTCGGACTGGCTGCCGTCCTGACGTGCCACCCATTGCACGGGGAAACGCAGCGCCTGGCCCGTCGGAACCTCAACCGGCAACGCTTCGAGCAAGTCCAGCAGCGGCTCGCCCGCATACCACGGCATGCTTTCACTGGCCGTCACGATGTTGTCGCCCTTGAGCGCCGAGACCGGCACGAAGCGCACGTCGTTCAGACCCAGTTGACGCGCGAGGTCGACATACGCGTCGCGAATCTCGTTGAAGCGCGTTTCGCTGTAGTCGACCAGGTCCATCTTGTTGATCGCGACGATCGCATGCTGCAGGCCGAGCAGTTTCACGAGCGCGCTATGACGCTTGGTTTGCGGCAGCAATTGCGCCACGCCGTCGACAAACGTCACACGCGTGGCGTCGACCAGGATAATCGCCGCGTGCGCGGTCGACGCACCTGTCACCATGTTGCGCGTGTACTGCTCGTGGCCCGGCGTGTCGGCGATGATGAACTTGCGCTTTGCGGTCGCGAAGTAACGGTACGCGACGTCGATCGTGATGCCTTGCTCGCGCTCGGCTTCGAGGCCGTCGGTCAGCAGCGACAGATCGATTTCGTCGCCAACGGTACGCTTATTCTTCGCGCGCGACAGTGCCGAGAGCTGGTCGCTCAACACAGCCTTGCTGTCGTACAGCAGGCGGCCGATCAACGTGCTCTTGCCATCGTCGACGCTGCCCGCGGTGATGAATCGCAGCACGCCGAGGTCTTCTGGTTGATGAATACTCATGATGTTCCTTGTCGCTCTGTCGACAGGAGTTGGCGCTTCAGCGTCTACTCCGATCCCACGCATTAGAAATAACCTTGCTTCTTACGCTGTTCCATCGCGGCTTCGGAGACCTGATCGTCCATCCGCGTCGCGCCGCGTTCCGTGATTTCGGTCACGGCCGTTTCGGCGATGATCTTCTCGAGATCGTCGGCGTCGCTTTCCACCGGGCACGTGCAGCTGATATCGCCCACGGTGCGGAAACGCACCAGCGCGGTTTCGCTGGTCTCGCCTTCACGCATCGGCGTGAGCGGCGTAACCGGCACGAGCAAGCCATTACGGCGCACGATCTCGCGTCGATGCGCGTAGTAGATCGACGGCAGTTCGAGCTGTTCGCGGGCGATGTACTGCCACACGTCGAGTTCGGTCCAGTTCGAAATGGGGAACACGCGCAGGTGTTCGCCGTTGTGCAGACGCGCGTTATACAGGCTCCACAGTTCCGGGCGCTGTGCCTTCGGGTCCCATTGGCCGAATTCGTCGCGGAACGAGAAGATCCGTTCTTTCGCACGGGCCTTTTCTTCGTCGCGGCGCGCGCCGCCGATCAGCGCGGTGTACTCGTGTTCGGCGATCGTTTCGAGCAGCGTCACGGCTTGCGCCGCGTTGCGTGAATCCAATTCGCGGCGCAGACGTACCGTGCCGCGTTTGATCGAATCTTCGACGTGGCCTACCACCAGTTCAGCACCGATCTCTTTCGCGCGGCGATCGCGAAAGTCGATCACTTCGTCGTAGTTGTGGCCGGTGTCGATATGCACCAGCGGGAACGGCAGCACGGTCTTGCGATTCGCGCCGATGCCGAACGCCTTCAGCGCCAGGTGCAGGACCACGACCGAATCCTTGCCGCCCGAAAACAGCAACGCGGGCTTGCTGCATTCGGCGACCAGTTCGCGCAGGATGTGAATCGACTCGGCTTCGAGCCAATCGAGGTGATCCATCCGGTTCGCCGTGTTGGCGAGCGGTGCATTGACAGTGGAATCGAGCGTGGTGCTCATGTTTGGGTCCTTCGTTGGTTCGCTTGGGCGAGCGGTTTGTCGCCCAGGCGGAAGTATTCAAATCGGTATGTGCGGCGTTCAGGTCGGAAGCCAAGGCCTGAGTCTCACGAATACGTTGTTAAGCAGAGGCGTTCTCGCTGCTGCCGACGGTGATCGGCGTAATGGTGGTGATGTGCAGCCCGCATTCTTTCGTATCGCGCGACTCCCACCACCAGCGCCCTGCCCGGCTATCTTCACCGGCGCGGACCGCGCGCGTACAAGGCTCGCAGCCGATGCTCGGGTAACCGCGCGCATGCAGCGGATTGACCGGCACGTCGAACGCTTTCAGGTAGTCCCACACTTCGGTTTCGGTCCAGTCCGTCAACGGATTGAACTTGGCGATGTTGCGCGCGGCGTCGTGCTCTTCCGCGTGCAATTCGGCACGCGTCACCGATTGCTCGCGGCGTTGGCCCGTCACCCATGCGCTGACATCGGACAGCGCGCGGTTCAACGGCTCGACCTTGCGGATTTCGCAGCAGCGCTTGCGCAGATCGACGCTTTCATAAAACGCGTTCAGACCATGCGAGCCGACATATTCCTCAACCGCGGCAGCCTGCGGATGAAATTGTTCGATGTCGTAGCCGTAGCGCTCTTTCACACGATCGAGCATGCCGAGCGTTTCCGCGTGCAGACGGCCTGTGTTCAGCGAGAAGATGCCGATCTTCACGCCACGCGACAGAATCGCGTGCGTGAGCAGCATGTCTTCTGCGGCGAGGCTGCTGGCGAGCTTGACGTTCGCGTGACGCGCGGCAATCGAGTCGAGCAGCGCATCGAGGCGCTCGATCTTCGCCGCCAGTTCCGGCGCGAGCGATTGTGCGCCGCTCATGCCGAGGCCTTTTCCAAAGCGGCAGCCTCGCGGCGGCGGAACAGCGGCGACGCGTTCACCGCGCCCTGATACTGCACGCTGAATTCATCGAACGCCTTCAGTGCGTCGTCGAAGTCTTTGTCTTCACGCAGTGCGTAAGCGTCGAAGCCGCAACGGAACATGAACGCCAGTTGATCGCGCAGCACGTCGCCGATCGAGCGCAGTTCGCCCTTGTAGCCATAACGCTCGCGCAGCAAGCGGCCGATGCTGTAGCCGCGGCCATCGCGGAACACCGGGAAGTCCACGCCGATCAGCGCGATCTTGTCGAAGTCGCCGGCAATGTCCGCCGGTTCGCTATCCGGCGCGAGCCACACGCCGATATCAGCGGCGCGGCGCGAAGCGATCAATGCGTCGCGCTCAGCCTGCCACAACGCGAGCGGCACCAGTACTTTACCGGCCGGCAATTCATTTACTGCGGGCAGCGTGCCGTCTTCCGCCGGGCGCACAACCGTCCAGTCATCGTTGACGATCGCGCGATTCTTGATGATAGAAGCCATCTGTTCAGTATCCTTTTCGCGGTTACGCGTGAGCCGGTTGACGCGAGGCGTACACGCGTTCCTTGAACGGGGTGATGCCGATGCGGTTATACGTTTCGACGAAGCGCTCGCCTTCCTGGCGATTTTCCACGAACGTGTCGATCACCTTGCTCACCACGTCCGGCATTTCCTCCGCCGAGAACGACGGGCCGATCACGCGGCCAAGATGCGCGCCCGTGACACCCGAGCCCTGCTCGCCGCCGAGCGTCACCTGATACCACTCCGAACCGTCCTTATCGACGCCCAGAATGCCGATATTGCCGACGTGGTGGTGGCCGCAAGCGTTGATACAACCCGAAATGTTCAGCGACACGTCGCCGAGGTCGTACACGTAGTCGAGATCGTTGAAACGTTCCTGAATCGCCAATGCAATCGGAATCGACTTCGCATTCGCGAGCGAGCAGAAATCGCCGCCCGGGCACGCGATGATGTCGGTCAGCAAGCCGATGTTCGGCGTCGCGAAACCTTGCGCCTTGGCCTTTTCCCACAGCGCGAACAGATCGCGCTTCTTCACGTTCGCGAGAATCAGGTTCTGTTCGTGCGACACGCGGATTTCGCCGAACGAGTACTCGTCGGCCCAATCGGCGACGGCTTCCATCTGCGCATCGGTGGCGTCGCCCGGGGCGATCGTGGTCGGCTTCAGCGACAACGTGACCGACGAATAACCCGTCACCTTGTGCGGACGCACATTGCGCTCGACCCAGCGCGCGAACGCACGGGTTTCCAGCAAATGCTTTTCAAACGATGCGTCCGTATCAGCCAGCTTTTCGTACACCGGCGGCTGGAAGTACTGCGATACGCGATCCACTTCGGCTTGCGTCAGCGTCGAAGGGCCGTCTTTCAGGTGCTGCCATTCTTCTTCGACCTGCGCCGAGAATTTCTCCGGGCTCAACGCCTTCACGAGAATCTTGATGCGCGCCTTGTACATGTTGTCACGGCGACCGTAGCGGTTATACACGCGCAGCACGGCTTCGCTGTACGTCAGCAGGTGTTGCCACGGCAAATCGCGGCGAATGATCGCGCCGATGACCGGCGTACGGCCCAAGCCGCCACCGGCCAGAATGTCGGCCACCAACTCGCCTTGGTCGTTCTTCCTCAGATACACGCCCATGTCGTGAATCTGCACTGCGGCGCGGTCTTCCTTCGAACCCGACACGGCGATCTTGAACTTGCGCGGCAGCCAGGCGAATTCCGGGTGGAACGTCGACCATTGGCGCAGGATTTCGGCCCACGGACGCGGATCGACTGCTTCGTCGGGCGCCACGCCGGCGAACTGGTCCGCCGTGATGTTACGAATACAGTTGCCCGAAGTCTGAATGCCGTGCATCTGCACACTTGCGAGCTTGCGCAGGATTTCCGGCGTTTCCTCGAGCTTGATCCAGTTGTACTGGATGTTCGAGCGCGTCGAAAAGTGGCCGTAGCCGCGGTCGTGCTCGCGCGCGATCTGGGCCAGCACGCGCATCTGGTCGCTGCGCAGGTTGCCGTACGGAATCGCGATGCGGTGCATGTACGCGTGACGCTGCAGGTACAGGCCGTTCTGCAGACGCAGCGGACGGAACTCCTCTTCGCTCAATTCGCCCGACAGGCGGCGGCGAACCTGATCCGCGTATTGCGCGACCCGCTCATCGACGATGGTCTGGTCGTACTGATCGTATTGGTACATTCGGGGACCCCAATTTTTTACGCAACACACGGCGCACCGGTTACGCCGCGGCCTGGATACAGGCGTTTGCCAGCTCAGGAGAGTCAGGGTTTAGACCTATCTCTCATTTGCTTATGACAAATACAGATATCCATATTGAAAAAGATGGACAGATCGTAATAAACTCGCCTTATATTTCAAACGACTAAAAAATTCTTTTGATATGCGGAGAGGTTATATATGAACCTGCATCAATTCCGCTTCGTCCGTGAGGCTGTGCGGCAGAACTTCAACCTGACCGAAGCGGCCAAAGCCCTGTTTACAAGCCAGCCGGGCGTCTCCAAGGCGATCATCGAGCTGGAAGACGAGCTGGGCGTCGAAATCTTCACGCGGCACGGCAAGCGCGTGCGCTCCTTGACGGAGCCGGGGCGCATCATTTTGCAGTCCGTCGAGAAGATTCTGCAGGAAGTCGAGAGCCTCAGACGGGTCGGTAAAGATTACGCAGCGCAAGATCAGGGCAATCTGGTCATCGCCGCCACCCACACCCAGGCGCGCTACTCACTTCCGGCCGCGATCGCCGAATTCAAGAAGCGCTTCCCCAAGGTCCACCTTTCAATTCTGCAAGGCAGCCCGACCCAGGTCGCCGAGATGGTGATCCACGACCAGGCCGACCTCTGCATCGCCACTGAAGCGATCGCTAACTACAAGGAACTGGTCTCGCTGCCCTGCTTCCAGTGGCACCACGTCGCCGTGATGCAGCCGGATCACCCGCTGCTCGACCGCAAACTTTTGTCGCTGGATGATCTGAGCCAATATCCGCTGATTACGTATGACAACGCGTTCGCCGGCCGCACCAAGATCAATGAGGCATTCCGCCTGCGCGGGCTGCATCCGGACATCGTGCTCGAAGCGATCGACGCGGACGTTATCAAGACCTACGTCGAACTGGGTCTCGGCGTCGGCATCATGGCCGATATCGCGTTCAACGCCGAGCGCGACCGCCATCTGCGGGCGATGCCGGTCGGCCACCTGTTCGGCAGCAATGTGACGCGGGTCGCGCTGAAACAGGGCGCCTATCTGCGCAGCTACGTGTATACGCTCGTCGAGTTACTGTCGCCGAGCATGAACCGCAAGCTGATCGAACAGGCGCTTAAAGGCGAACACGAAACCTACGAACTTTGACATCCCCACGCCTCACGTTAGGAGACCCTCGATGACGTCGCATAAAAATAAACTTCGCGGCCTGGCCGCTCTCGGCGCGCTCTTGCTCGCCACCGCAGCACAGGCCGACATCAAGGTCGGCATCGATCTGTCGAGTACCGGCCCGGCGGCCGTGATCGGCATCACGAGCAAGAACGCGATGCTGATGTGGCCGGCCACGATTGCCGGCCAGAAAGCGGACTACATCTTTCTCGACGACGCCTCCGACCCGGGCGCCGCAGTCCGCAACATCCGCAAGCTGATCAACGAGGACCACGTGGACGTGATCGTCGGCCCGAACATCACGCCGGCGGCGATGGCCGCGCTCGATCCGGTCGCCGAAAGCCAGACGCCGATGATCACGCTGATCGGCTCGGCGAGCGTGGTGGAGCCGCAGGAAGGCAAGAAGGTGTGGGCCTACAAGATGGCGCAGACCGATAGCGCGATGGCCGACGTGATGACGCGCTACATGTCGAACCACAACGTGAAGACGGTGGGCTTCATCGGTTTCGCGGACGGCTACGGGGAGAGCTGGCTCAACGAGTTCAGCAAGTTCGCGGCGCTGCGTCATATCCAGCTCGTCGCCACCGAGCGCTATAACCGGACGGACGCCAGCGTCACGGGCCAGATCCTGAAACTGATGGCCGCCAAACCGGACGCGATCCTGATCGCCGGCGCCGGCACGCCTACCGTGCTGCCGCAACGCACGCTGGTGGAACGCGGCTTCAAAGGCCCGATCTATCAGACGCACGGCATCGCGACGCCCGAGTTCATCAAGCTGGGCGGCAAGGACGTGGAAGACACACTGTTCCCGACCCAGCCGGTCGTGGTGGCACGCACGCTGCCGGCCGATCATCCGGCGAAAAAGGCGGCGCTCGCCTTCGTCAACGAATATGAGGCGAAGTATGGTCCCGGCAGCGTGACCCAGTTTGCGGGCGACGCGGCAGGTGTGTATCCGCGTTTGCAGGACGCGGTGGCGCGTGCATTGAAGACGGCCCAGCCGGGCACGCCGGCATTCCGCATCGCGTTGCGTGACGAACTGGAGCACGCGCATGAACTGGTCGTGCCGAACGGCGTGGTCAACACGAGTCCGAAGGACCACGTCGGTCTGGATCAGCGTGCCAGCGTGATGGGCACCATCAGGAACGGCAAGTTTGTTTACTTGAGCCAGTGAGCCTTGGCATGCGCGCGCGGCGATTTCCGTCACGGACGAACCGCGCGCATCGCCAGTCCGTGAAGTCCGTCAGACCGCGGCAAACCACCAGACGATCTTCGGCATGCTGCCGCTCGCAGCGGCATTCGGCGAAGGCGGCGAGCAACGCGGGCCGCTCGGCCAGACGGTGATCGGCGGCGTGATTACGTCGTCGATTCTGACGTTGGTGGTGGTGCCGGTGGTCTACACCGCGCTGGAGGATTGGGCGGATTGGCTGAGGCGAAAATTGAGACGCAAGGCGCAGTAACGCGTGGTCGCAGCGAACTTGTTACAGTAGAAGTCTTTCCCCGATCAGCAGCCCCCATCATGCGCACCACCCGAGCCATCCACGCCGTCGAGCGGCTGAAAACCCGCAGCGGCAACCCGCAGTTCGCCGCGATCAGTCTGTCCGGCGGCCTGTTTTATCTGGTCGACAAATCGAGCGGCACGGACAAGAAAGTCTCCGATCCGTTGACGCTCGACGACTTCGTCAAATTCGTCGACGGTTTCGGACCGGCCAAGCCGCGCAAGGCAAGCAAGCTCGATATCGCGTTCGAAGAACAGCTTAAGAAGAGCAAGGGCGATTGAGGGTCGGCACCCCACGCATTGAGATTGGCAGGATCAACGCCGCAACAAAGATGAACACCACATCCATCAGCATCGCACCCGCGCACAACCAGCCTGCGCTATCGAAGGGCCAGAAAGCATTCAACGCGCTGATCAAACAGATCGAAAAACGGCGCGCCACCTTGACGGAGTGGGAAGCGTTCGGCCCCGCCTTTCAGCAAAAGTACGTTGACCAGCTCCTGCCGCTGATCCAGCAGATGAACGATCTACGGCTCAAAATGGCATACCGTTTTGACGAAGTCGCAGAACGAAAAAGCATCACGCAGAGCGAACAACGCACGTTGTCGAAACTGATCGAGGAATTGACTGGCCGCTGTCTCGCGGATTCAGATGACGAGGCCATCAAGGCGCTGCACAACAAGCACAGCGGATTCGACTACGACACCGAGCGGGCAGAGGAATTCGAAGACATGCAAATGATGCTGGAGTCGATGCTCGGCGGCAATTCGGCCGACCTCGACCTGAGCTCGCCCGAACAGGTTCTCGATCTTCTCTACGAGCGTATGGGAGGAGACGCCGACGCCACGCTAGCGTCAGCCCGCCACGCGCGGACAGCGCAGCCGGATGCGAAGAAGACCTCGCGCAAGCAGGCGGCGGCCGAAGCGCGCCGCGAGGAAGAAGAAGCGCAACTCAGCCGCTCGATCCGGGAGGTCTACCGGAAACTCGCAAGTGCACTGCATCCGGATCGTGAAACCGACCCGCAGGAACGCGAACGCAAAACCGCGCTGATGCAACAGGCCAACGAGGCTTACAGCAAGAACAATCTGCTGCGCCTGCTTGAATTGCAACTGGAACTCGAGCACATCGATCAGCACGCGCTCGGCAACCTGAGCGAGGAGCGTCTCAAGCATTACAACAAAATTCTGAAGGAGCAGGTTCGGGAACTCGACGACGAGATTCGCTTTGTCGAAATGGAGTTCAAGGAACGCTATGGGCTAAACCCGTTCGCCCGTAGTACGCCCAAGACGGCAATGCGCGACCTGACGCGGGAGATCGTCGACATCCAGTACCGGATTGCGTCAATGGAAAGGGACTTTCGGACCTTTGAAAGCGTCACGGTGCTCAGGGCGTGGCTAAGGGACGTGGAACGGCAAGGAAGGGCTTTTAGCCTGAGCGGCGGCGAGCCGTACTGAACACAAGGCCGGCAGCCCGCCCGCCGCGCTCAGCCGTTCGCCATCTCGTGCCACTGCCCGTCCGCCGCGCTGCTTGCCAACACTGCGTCGATAAAGCGCAAACCGGCGACACCGTCATCCACCGTGGCAAGCAGCAAACTTTCGGCAGGCAGCGGTCGGCCCGCATCCAATGCTTCTATCTGCAAGGCCGCATCCTTGTATAACTGCGCGAACGCTTCCAGATAACCCTCGGGATGCCCCGGCGGCACGCGTGTTGCATGCGCCGCGATCGCGCTTTTCACACGCCCTCGTGTCAGGCGTTCAGCCGAGCCACCCAGCGGCGTGAACCACAATTCGTTCGGATTCTCCTGATCGAAAGCCAGGCTTGCTTTCGTCCCGTACACCCGCAGACGCAGCGCGTTCTCCGCGCCGCTCGCCACCTGACTTGCCCACAGCATGCCGCGCGCGCCGTTCGGATAGCGCAGCATTGCCTGCACATGGTCGTCGATACGCCGTCCCGGTACGAACGTATGCAACTCCGCCGATAGCGACGACGGCATCATCCCCGTGATGAATGCAGCGAGGTGATACGCATGCGTGCCGATGTCGCCGAGACAGCCTGCGGGACCTGCCAGAGACGGATCAGTGCGCCAGCCCGCCTGCTTGTTCGTGCCGCTCGTTTCTATCGGTTCAGCCAGCCAGTCCTGTGCGTATTCGACTTGCACGACGCGTATTTCGCCGAGGCTTCCCGATTCGACGAGCTCGCGAGCATGGCGCACCAGCGGATAGCCGGAATATGTATGCGTCAGCGCAAACAGCTTGTTCTTCTCACGAGCGAGCTTCGCGAGCGCCTCGCCCTCCGTCAACGAAATCGCCAGCGGTTTGTCGCACACCACATGGATGCCCGCTTCGAGAAAAGCCGTCGCCACCGGCGCATGCAGATAGTTCGGCGTGACGATCGCAACCGCATCGATACCGTCGCCGTCGCGAGCAGCCTCGGCGCGCGCCATCTCGCGCCAGTCTGCGTAGCTGCGCGCGATACCGGCTTCGGCGGCGCTCGCCTGCGCGCGCTTCGGATCGGATGACAACGCGCCTGCCACCAGTTCGAAACGATCGTCGAGCCGCGCCGCCATCCGATGCACCGCGCCGATAAACGCGCCCTGGCCGCCGCCGACCATGCCTAACCTGAGTCTTCTTTGTGGCATCGCACTCACTCCTTTGCGATTTACAGCAGGCAATTCGCGGTCGGATCGCAGTCAAATGCCAAGCACCCGCTTCAACTGCGCCGCATCCACGCCGCTGCCCGCGAAATCATCGAACGCATGGTCGGCCACGCGAATGATGTGCCGGCGGATGAACTCCGCGCCTTCGCGCGCGCCGTCCTGTGGATGCTTCAGCGCACACTCCCATTCCAGCACCGCCCAGCCTGGAAAATCGTATTGCGCCATCTTCGAGAAGATCGCGCCGAAATCGATCTGTCCGTCGCCGAGCGAACGGAAACGCCCCGCGCGGTCGACCCAACCGCTATAGCCGCCATACACGCCCTGCTTGCCGTCAGGACGAAACTCGGCATCCTTCACATGGAACGCTTTGATGCGCTCGTGATAGATGTCGATGAACGCGAGGTAGTCGAGTTGCTGCAGTACGAAATGGCTCGGGTCGTAGAGGATGTTTGCACGCGCATGCTGTTTCACCGCGTCGAGAAAGCGCTCGAAGGTCACACCGTCGTGCAGGTCCTCGCCCGGATGCAGTTCATAGCACACGTCCACGCCGGCTTCGTCGAACGCGTCGAGAATCGGTGTCCAGCGGCGCGCGAGTTCGTCGAACGCCGCGTCTATCAAACCTGCCGGACGCTGCGGCCACGGATAGAGATAGGGCCACGCGAGCGCGCCGGAAAACGACACGTGCGTGTTCAGGCCCAAACGCTGCGACGCCTTTGCCGCCAGCTTCATCTGTTCGATTGCCCATTGCGTGCGCGCCGCAGGATTGCCGCGCACCTGCGGCGCCGCGAAGCCGTCGAACAACATGTCATAGGCCGGATGCACGGCGACGAGTTGCCCTTGCAAATGCGTCGACAGTTCGGTGATCGTCACACCCGCATCTTCAGCAATCTCGCGCAACTCGTCGCAATACGTCTGGCTCGCCGCCGCCTGTTCGAGATCGATCAGGCGCGTATCGCACGGCACCTGAATCCCCTTGAAACCGAGACTCGCGGCCCAGCCGGCCAGATGCGCGAAGTTGTCGAACGGCACCTCGTCGCCCATGAACTGAGCCAGGAAAATCGCCGGCCCTTTGATGGTTTTCATCGTACGGTTCCTCAAGCGCTAGCGCGCTCGCAACGTCTATGCGCGACAGACGCCGCAAGCGTGCCACGGACGGTAACAATCAGAACGGCGAGTCAGGAAAATAGAACTGCTGCGCGTTTTCCTTCGTGATCAGCACCGACGGAATGATCGTGGTCGGCGGCAGCTTCTCGCCCTTCAGGCGCGCTTCGGCGGTGAGCTTGATCGCGTCGTAGATGAATTTCGGCGAGTACGACACGTCGGCTTTGATCATCGGCGCGCCATCCATCACGTTCTTCACCATGCCCTTCGAACCGGCGCCGCCGAACACGATCTTGATGTCGGTGCGCTTGGCCTGCTCGATCGCCTTCAGGACGCCGACGGCCATGTCGTCGTCCGCGGCCCAAACGGCGTCGATGTGCTTGAAACGCGTGAGGTAGTCCTGCATCACTTTGAACGCGTCGTCGCGATTCCAGTTCGCGTACTTGCCGTCGAGGATCTTGATGTTCGGATACGCCTTCAGCACGCCTGTAAACGCGGTCCAGCGTTCGTTGTCGAGCGTCGTCGGAATGCCTCGCAGCGCGACGATGTCGCCCTTGCCGTCGAGCGCTTTCGCCAGGTACTCGGCGGGAATCTTGCCGAACGCGGTGTTATCGCCCGCGACGTAGGCATCCTGTGCGCTGGTATCAGTCAAACCGCGATCGACCACCGTCACATACACGCCCTTCTTCTTCACCTGCGCGACCGGCTGCGTGAGCGAGGCCGATTCGAACGGGAAAATCACCAGCGCGTTGATCTTGTTCACCGTCACCAGATCCTGCAGCTGGTTCGCCTGTTCAGGCGCGCCGGCCGCGGTCTTCACGATCACTTTCAGATCGGGATGCGCTTTCTCCAGATCGGTTTTCGCCTTGTTCGCCCACCAGACAATGCCGCCTGTGAAGCCGTGGTCGGCTGTCGGAATCGCGACGCCCAGCGTGACTTTCTCATCGGCACGCGCCACACCCGCGCCTGCCGTGCCCAGTATTCCCAACGCCAGCATGCCGGCGCCGACCGCTCGAATGACCTGCTTCATGGTTGTATCTCCTTTGTCGATCAGAGTTGGCGCTTCAGCGCTTACTCCAGCCCCATAGCGCTTACTCTGATCCCATGCAACTTAGTTGCGTTTATGAGGCATTCATTCGCCCCGATTCTCGAACTTGCCGTCTCTCCATTTGAAGCGCACCACCTACCGCCTATCGCCGTCCGCGCTGCACGAACGCGACGAAGATAATCACGACGCCCTGCACCGCCGCGTTCAGATACACGCTGATGATGCTGGTCAGATTCAGAATGTTGGCGATCACCGACAGCAGAATCGCGCCGATCACCGTGCCGACCACCCGCCCCTCGCCGCCCTTCAGCGCGGTGCCGCCCACCACGACCGACGCAATCGCCTCAAGCTCCCACAACAAGCCGGTGGTCGGCGTGGCCGAGCCGAGCCGCGGCACGTACAGCACCGTCGCAACGCCGACGCAGATGCCGAGCAGCACATACGTGACGATCTTCACGGTATCGACGCGAATCGCCGCATACCGCGCGACCTGCTCGTTCGAACCAATCGCCTGAACGTGGCGGCCGAACGCCGTGCGATTGAGGATCAACGCGCCGCCCGCGGCAACCACCAGGAATACCCAGATCGGCACCGGTACGCCAAACAGACTCGCGTAATAAACCGGCCCGTATAAGTCGGATAACGAATTATCCAGAGTCAGCGCGCCGCCATCTGCGAGCCACGTCAGCACCGCGCGAAAAATCCCCAACGTGCCCAGCGTAACGATGAACGGCTCGATGCGTCCCTTGGTAATCAGCAAACCGTGGGCACAGCCGAACAAGCCGCCGAGCACCAGTGCGAACACGATGCCGAGCGTCAGAATCAGCAAGGGCGCGAGCGCATGTCCGCCGATACCCGCCGCGAGTCCGTTCATCAGCCAGATCATGCTGCCCGCGATCAGCGCCGCCATCGACCCGACCGACAGATCGATGCCGCCCGAAATGATCACGAAGGTCATGCCGACCGCGATGATGCCGATGAACGACGTACGCGTGAGCACGTTCATCAGGTTGTCGAGCGTCGCGAAATCGCGATTGAGCAGCGTCCCGGTGACGCACAGCACGATTAGTCCAACGAAGGGCCCGAGCGCATACAGACGATGCGCAAAGCGCAACGCGCGGCCGGATTGCACGGCTTCAGTGGGTGCCGGTCGCATGGGCGATCAACTCCTCTTCGGTCAGATGGTCGAGCGTGAGCGTGGCTTGCAGGTGTCCCGCGCGCATCACGGCGACGCGGTGGCATAAGCCGATCAGCTCGATCAGTTCGGATGAAATGACGATCACCGCGCGGCCCTGCGCGGCGAGGCGATGGATCAGGAAATAGATGTCGCGTTTCGCGCCGACGTCGACGCCGCGGGTCGGCTCGTCGAGCACGATCACGTTCGGGTCGGGTTGCAGGAACTTGGCGAGCGCGAGCTTCTGCTGATTGCCGCCGGAGAGCATGCGCGCGCGGCTCGACAGGTCGCCGGTACGGATGCCGAAGTCGCTCACGGCTTGGGTCAATGCCGCACGGCCCGCTTTCAAGTCGAGTAGCGGATGCGCGTAGCGTTCGAGCGTCATCAGCGTGACGTTGTCCTGCAGGCTCAGGTTCACGTGCAGGCCTTTGCCTTTACGGTCTTCGCTCAGATACGTGAGGCCGTGGCGCATCGCGTCGCGTGGGCTCTTCAGATCGGCGCGGCGGCCGGCGATTTCGATGTGGCCCGCCGTGCGTTTGCGTAAGCCGATAATCGCTTCGAATGCTTCGGTGCGGCCTGCGCCGACCAGTCCGGCAAAGCCGAGCACTTCGCCGGCGCGGACATCGAAGCTCAGGTCTTCGACCCAGTTCGGCACGGTGAGGCCTTCGACTTTCAATGCGATCGGCGCGTCGGCGGGCACCGTGATCTTGTCGGGAAACATATCGGACACGTCGCGTCCGACCATCAGGTTCGCCATCTGCTGCCGCGCGAGCCCAGCCGTTTCGCCGCGCGCGACGAAGCGGCCGTCGCGCATGACGATCACTTCGTCGGTGATGCGCTCGACTTCGTCGAGCTTGTGCGAGATGTAGACGATCGTCACACCATCGGCTTTCAGCTTCGCCATCAGCGTGAAGAGACGCTCGGTTTCGGACGGCGTGAGCGTGGCGGTCGGCTCGTCCATGATGAGAAAGCGCGCGCGGCGCGACAGCGCCTTCGCAATCTCGACCATCTGCTTTTCCGCGACGATCAACTCGCGCACCTTCGTTTCCGGCGCTTTCTCGAGACCGACCTGGGCGAGATAGCGCGCGGCGTCGGCGCGCATCGCGGTATCGTCGACGAACCAGCCGCGCCGTTTCTCGTGGCCGAGATACATGTTCTGCGCGATCGTCAGATGCTCGGCGAGATTGAACTCCTGGTGAATCAGCACGATGCCGACCGCTTCCGCGTCGCGCGAACCGTTGAACTGCTGCGCGTGGCCGTCGACCAGCAAGGTGCCCGACGTCGCCGTCTCATAGCCGGCGAGGATTTTCATCAGTGTCGATTTGCCCGCGCCGTTCTCACCGAGCAACCCGTAAATGCGCCCGGGCGCCAGGTCGAAGCTCACGCCGTGCAGCACGCGCACCGGTCCGAAGTCTTTGCGGATGTCGTCGAAACGGACGGCGAGGCTCATGCTCAAGCGCTCCTGCGGATCACGAGCCGATGCGGCAGCAGCACGCCCGGCACGTTGGCCAACGGATTCGCAAGCCGTTGCAGCAAGAGGCGCGCGGCGGTTTCACCGAGTTCGCGCATCGGCTGGGCGATGGTGGTGAGCGGCGGATCGATTTGCGCGGCGAGGGAGATATCGTCGAAACCGACCACCGCGATGTCGTCCGGCACACGCTTGCCGACGCTGCGCAAGCCGTGGATCACGCCAATCGCCAGCGTGTCGGACACCGCGAAGATCGCGCTCGGCGCGTGCGGCTGTTGCATCAGCAAAGCGGCAGCCGATGCGCCCGCTTCGTAGTCGAGACTGTTCAGGTTCATGCGCCAACACGCGTCCGGCGTGATGCCCGCTTCAACCAACGCGTCCAGATAGCCTTGCTGGCGCTGCCGCGCGTACAGGTAGTCGACATCGGAATTGATCAGCCCGATCCGCCGATGGCCGCGCGCGAGCAGATGCCGTACCGCGTCGCCCGCTGCCCGATAGTTGTCGATGCCGACATACGGCACACCCACCGCCGGATCGAACTCGCAGCACGCGACCCACGGCAACGCACTGGACGCCTCGCCGAGCGCCTGCTGGATAGCAGCGGGATCGAGGCAGATCGCGCCGTCCGCGCGGCGGCGCCGCAGCAGATCGAAATAGCTGCGCTCGCGGCCCGGATCGGCGCCCGTGTCGCATAGCAGCATGAAATAGCCGTGCTGACGCGCCACGCTGTCGATGCCGCGCACGATCTCGGCATAAAAGGGGTTGCCGACGTCGGGCACCATTGTCAGCAGCAGGCGGCTTGCGGCGGTGCGCAGGTTGCGCGCGAGTTCGTTGACGCGATAGCCGCTGGCGTCGACCGCCGCCAGCACCTTGTCGCGCGTGGCCGGCCGCACGTTCTCGTGGCCGTTCAGCACGCGCGACACCGTGGCCACCGAGACTCCGGCCTGCTCCGCCACGCCGGCGATCGACAGGTCTTCGCCCGCACGCAGTGCCCGCGCCACAGGCTGCCGAGCCGCCTTGGACGACTTCGTGGAGACCGCTTTGGACAACGATTTGGACACGGAAAGCCGCCTCGAAAATGTAATCGATTACATTTTTGGACGATCAGAGCGGGAATCGCAAGGACAGATCGCTAGGGATTAACACGGAGGCGACCGGGCGTGGCGAGGGCCGGCCCGGGGGGCGCCCCAGGCGGCGCGGCGCCCGCAACGGCACGGGCTCGCGTCGCCATTTGGTACAATTCCGCAGTTACCCTGCCGTGCCCCACGTTCCCTGTCATGCCCGGAGCTGTACCCGGTGTCATCCCCGGAGGCCGCCGGTCAGTGGCCAAGATTCGCAAACTCGCCAAACCAAACTGCCGAACCCACCATGAACATCGAGCAAGCGCGTTTCAACATGATCGAACAGCAGATCCGCCCCTGGGAAGTGCTCGACCAGGACGTGCTGAATCTGCTGTCGATCGTCAAGCGTGAAAACTTCGTCCCCACCGTCTACCGCGATCTGGCCTTCGTCGACTTCGAAGTGCCGCTGCCCACCGGCCAGCACATGCTGGCGCCGCGCGTCGAAGCGCGCGTGCTGCAGGAACTCGCAGTGAAGAAACATGAAAGCGTGCTCGAAATCGGCGCCGGCTCGGGTTATATGGCCGCCTTGCTCGCGCACCGCGCCCAGCATGTGCTGACGGTCGACATCGAACCGGAACTGGCTGAACTGGCGAAGAACAACCTGATCGCCAATGGCGTGCTGAACGCCGAAGTCGCCACTGGCGACGGCTCGCGCGGCTGGGCCGGCGCGGCACCGTATGACGTGATCTGCGTGTCGGGCGGCCTGCCGGTGCTGCCGCAGGAAATCCTCGAACAACTGAAAATCGGTGGCCGGCTGGCGGCTTTCGTCGGCACCGCGCCGGTCATGAAGGCACAGGTCATCACGCGTATCGACGAAAAGCAGTACCGTATCGCCGACGTGTTCGAAACCTATGTCGAGCCGCTGCTGAACGCCGTGCAGCCGCCGCGCTTCAAGTTCTGATTTGCACGTTTTTCTGTACGGCCGGCGCGCTGCCGTCCTCTGAACTGGATGTCCTGCTGATGCAAAATCTGACCGCTCCCGCGCTCGCCGAATGGCTCGCCGATCAATCGCGTCCCGCGCCCGTGCTGCTCGACGTGCGCGAGCCGTGGGAAATCCAGACGGCGTCGCTCGCCGGCGCCGTGTCGATTCCGATGCGTGAGATTCCCGCGCGCAGCGAAGAGCTCGACGACGACGCGCAAATCGTCTGCGTGTGCCATCACGGCGCGCGTAGCGCCCAGGTCGCGATGTTTCTCGAATCGCGCGGCCATACCAACGTCTTCAATCTGCAAGGCGGAATCGACGCGTGGTCGCGCCAGGTCGATCCGTCCGTTCCCACCTATTGATCGTACGGTCGCGATGATCCGCCAGCGGGTGCCGGTTCTCGCGGCCGTTCTGGCGCTTCATTGCGCGGTTCTCGCGCTTCCCGCCCAGCAACGGCTAGGTGATGTCGCTCACGCAGCCGCTGATTCTCGTCGATAGCGGGTACCGCTACGCGCAGGGCAGGCTCGCGGTGGATTCGGCGCGGGTGGCGTTTGGAGAGGCGATACCGCGAGTGATGCGAACTATCAGCGACGTTTCATTCGTTGCGCCCGTGGGCTGCCTGCTAATCGTCGCTATGGGGCGGCATTCGTTGTCCTTCGCACCTTCTCACCATGGGACGGCTTGCGACATCCCTGACACCTTCCTTTCATTACGACCTTTCTTATCCGCGCTGCGGAAATTTCGTACGGTTTCCTGATCATCGCGCGGGCACCATGCTCCGACTATTTTCGGGGAGCAGTGTGATGAGACTTGGGAAGATCGCGATGCTGGCAACCATGCTGTCGCCGCTTGCGTCGTATGCAACTTTGGGCGGTGCGCCGAGCGCCGGTACGCCCACTCAAACAATGCTGCGTGCCGCGCCGCAATCCGCCGCAGGAGTCGTGACCGCTAGCGCCGCCGCACCCTACATCACTCGTGAGACGCGCGACTCCAACGGCGTCACGATTCGCGAATACGTGCTGTCATCCAACATCGTGTTCGCCGTCACCTGGGAAGGCCCGATCCGTCCGGACATGACTGCGCTTCTCGGCAGCTATTTCCCAAACTTCGTCGCTGCCGGCGAAAGCCGCGCGCGCGGCACCGGTCCGCTGATCGAAAGCAACGGTGACTTTCGCATCGAATCAGCCGGCCGCTTGGGACATTTCTTCGGCATGGCCTATCTGCCGCGCCTGATGCCGGCCAACGTCCGCCCAGGCGATCTGAAGTAATGCGGCGTATCGATTTCGCGGAAAACAACAAGATGACGACGATCAACAAGACACTCTGGGTCGCGCTGGTAGCGCTTGGCCTGACACTGTCCGCGTGTGGCGGCGGAAGTGATGGAAACGGCAGCAAGAACAATGGCTCCATCGCCTGGTCCGCCGATCCCGACTGGATCAAGAAACCGGACGGCTCGGGCAGCTCGGGTAATTCGGGGAATACGTCCAGCAATGGCAGCAACACGGTGCCGATTCATGTCGACAATTCGATGGGCAGCATCAACATGCTTTCCGCAACGATCACCGTGTGCGTCCCCGGCACGCAAGGCGCAAGCCAGTGCACGACGGTCGACCGCATGCTGGTGGATACTGGCTCGGTAGGGGTACGCATCATGGCCAGCGCATTGCCGACACTCGGGTCCCAGTTGCTGACGCAAGTCGGCGCCGTCGACGACGCAAGCGGCGTCGCACCAATCGCCGAATGCATGCCGTTCGGTTCCGGCACGACCTGGGGCTCGGTGAAACGCGCCGATGTCAAAATCGGCAGCCGCACGGCAAGCAATCTTCCCATCCAGTTGGTCGGCGACGGCGCGTACGCCATCCCGTCGGACTGCGTCGCGCACGGCGGCCCAGACCTCAGTACCGTCGAGAAACTCGGCGCCAACGGTATTCTCGGCATCGGCTACGGCACGTATGACTCGAAAGACGCATTGACCACCGCGCTGCCGGGGAATTACTACTATTGCACGGCCAACAACGCTTGCTTCAACACGCGGATGTCGATGACCAAGGAAGTCATGAACCCGGTCGCCGCCTTCCCGAGTGACAACAACGGCACGATCATCCGCCTGCCCAAGCTGCCAACGGGAGGCCAGGCGAGTGTCACCGGCGAACTGATATTCGGTATCGGCACGCAGTCGAACAACGCGTTGCCGTCGAATGTGAACGTTCTGGCGTTGGATGAATACGGTGAATTCACGACTCAGTATCAAGGTCAGGTGTTCAACTGGAGCGCAATCGACAGCGGTACAAATGGGTTCGCTTTCCAGGACGATTCGATTCCCACTACGGCGGGCTGGTACACGCCGCTAACCGCGCTGAACCTGGCAGCCACGATGGAATCCACCAATGGCAAGGGAACGCCCGTCAATATGCCCTTTACGATCGACAGCGCCGTCCGCGTGTCGGCGAACGGATACGCCGCTTACGACAACGTCGGCTGGTACCACTCCGGCTCGAAAATGTTCATGTGGGGGCTGCCTTTCTTCTACGGACGCAGTGTGTACACGACGGTCGGCAAGGGCACGATAGGCAAGCAGGACGGACCGTTTGTCGCGTTCTGACGGAATGGATGTTGTTGATGCAGGAGACGGCGCTTTCCAGCGCCGTCTCCTGACGTCGTTTCTGACATCTCATTGAGACTTTTCCGGCACTCTCATTAATCGCCCGCAGGCAACATGCTCCGACCTATTTTTTGGAGCAATGTAATGAGATTTGTAAAGATCGCGCTGGCTGCTGCGGCACTGTTGCCGATCGCGTCATACGCGGCGCTGGGTGGGGCACCGAATGCGGGTTCGGCCCCGCGTTCCTTGCTCCAATCGGCAACGCCTGCTTCCTCTTCCGCGGCTTATACCGTGCGCGAATCGCATGACGCAGACGGCGTCAGGATTCGCGAATACGTGCTGCCGACAAACGTGGTGTTTGCTGTCACCTGGCAGGGGCCGATACGCCCCGACATGGTAGCGCTCCTCGGCAATTACTTCCCGAACGCAGTCTCCGCTGGCGCAGGACGCGCGCGCGGCACCGGTCCGTTGATCGAACGCAGCGGCGACTTTCAAATCGAGTCAGCGGGCCGCCCGGGGAACTTCTTCGGCAAAGCAGTTTTGCCACGTCTAGTCCCGGCCAATGTCCGTGCTGACGATCTGCAGTAACGCGGCGCATCGATTTCACGGAACACAAGAAACATGAAAACCCTCAACAAGAAACTTTGCTTCGCGCTGCTAACGGCCAGTTTGGCTCTTTCAGCCTGCGGTGGCGGCGGTGGCGACAACGGCAACTCGAACGCGACCAAAGACAACGAAAAACCGGCAACGCCGACGCCGAGTCCTACGCCGACTCCTACACCGACACCGAGTCCCACTCCGAGCCCGAGCCCTGCACCGAGTCCAAGCCCAGATGCGGGCGTGGCTGGTGACGTTCCTACTCCAACGCCGACTCCAAGCCCGGCGCCCACTCCGAGCCCAACGCCCACTCCGAGCCCGACTCCAACGCCGACTCCAACGCCGACTCCGACGCCGACGCCGAGCCCAACTCCGACTCCAGTCGCCGACGTGAACACTGCGCCGATCGTCGTCGATCGGACAATGGGCGAGACCAACATGCTCTACGTGAGCGCGACCCTATGCCTCCCCGGCTCGCAAGGCAGCACCCAATGCTCGACCGTCGATCATATGCTGCTCGACACCGGTTCGGTCGGCGTGCGGGTGATGGCAAGCGCGCTAGGTTCGACGCTCGCGTCCCGCTTGCCGGCACAGACCGGGGCCTCCAACGATCCGACCGGAGGCGCTCCAATTGCCCAATGCGCGACTTTCATGGGCGGCTATACATGGGGCTCGATCAGACGAGCCGACGTGACAATCGGAGGCAAAACGGCTGGCAATCTGCCGGTCCAAGTGATCGGCGACGGCGCATATGCCATGCCGGCGGAGTGCAATTCCCGTGGCATGATCGACCTCAATACGGCAGCGGCGCTTGGCGCCAACGGCGTGATCGGCATCGGCCATACGGCACGCGACTATCCGCTTGCAGCGCGACAAGTATTGTCGGCGACCTACTACTACTGCCCTTCCACGGGCTCGTGCACGGGCACGCGCGTACCGCTCGATACGCAAGTCATGAATCCTGTCGCCGACTTTACCTCCGACAACAACGGCACCATCATCCGTTTGCCGGCATTACCCGCCGACGGTCAGACGACAGCCACGGGCGAACTCGTGTTCGGCGTCGGGACGCGTCAGAACAATGCGCTGCCGTCGACGGCGAATATCGTGCCGGTGGATCAGAACGGCTTCTTCACGACCGTGTACAAGGGCAGTACGCTCACCGGCGTGTTCGACAGTGGCACGAATGTGTATTACTTTCCGGATGGCACAATTCCCTACGTGGGCGTCTGGTACACACCATCGTCCCCCCTTAGCCTGTCTGCCGTCTTGAAGGCGACTAGCGGAGTCGGCACACCCGTCACTGTGCCGTTCTCGGTTGGCAACGGGCTCAGCTTGCGGGCAAACCTGAACGCAGCCTACGATAACCTCGGCGCGAGACTTTCCGGAGGTTTCATGTGGGGTCTGCCGTTCTTCTTCGGCCGCAATGTGTACACCGTGCTGGAAGGTGCGAAGATCGGTACGCAGACCGGGCCGTTCGTCGCCTTCTGACCTCAACATCCGTACGTGAATCAAACAAGGGGTCGGCGCCTCATGGCGCCGACCCCTTGCCTTGCAAACCGTCTTGCCATCAAAAACCACTGCGCTGCCCCTAATCCGTCTCCTTCAACACCTCAGCCACCGTCCTGAATATCTCATCAATCTGCGCCTCTTCAATAATCAACGGCGGCGAGAACGCCAGAATATCGCCCGTATATCGCGTCAACACGCCCCTCTCAAAGCACCGCACGAACACATCATAAGCACGCGCGCCTGGTGCACCCGCACGCGGCGCCAGCTCCACTCCACCCACCAGTCCAAGATTGCGCACATCGATCACATGCCGCTCGCCGCGTAGCTTATGAATGGCGTTCTCGAAGATCGGTGCCATCCGCGCGGCTCGCTCAAACAGGTGTTCGCGCTCGTAAAGATCAATCGTCGCGCAAGCCGCAGCCGCCGCAATCGGGTGTCCTGAGTATGTATACCCGTGAAAAAGTTCGATCCCACCCGGCGCACCGTTCACGATCGAATCATGAATCTTCCCACTAGCCGCAACCGCTCCCATTGGTGCAGCCGCATTGTTGGTGCCTTTAGCCATCGTCAGCAGGTCAGGCGTTACGCCGAAATACTGCGCCGCGAATGGCGCACCTAAGCGCCCCCACCCAGTAATCACTTCATCGAAGATCAGCAGGATGCCGTGCTTGTCGCAGATCTCGCGCAGCCGCTGCAAATACCCTTCCGGCGGAATCAGCACGCCGGTCGACCCAGCCACCGGTTCAACGATCACCGCGGCAATCGTCGACGCATCATGCAGCGTCACAAGCCGCTCCAGCTCGTCCGCGAGATGCGCACCCCACGCCGGCTGTCCTTTCGAAAACGCCGCCTCCTTGATATTCAGCGTATGCGGCAAATGATCGACCGAAGGCAGCAGTCCACCTGAAAACGCCTTGCGATTCGGCGCAATACCGCCCACCGAAATCCCGCCGAAGCCCACGCCGTGATAACCACGCTCGCGTCCAATAAACCTCGTACGCTGCCCTTCGCCACGCGACCGGTGATAAGCCAATGCAATCTTCAGCGCGGTATCGACCGCTTCCGAACCGGAGTTCACAAAGAAGATGTGCTTCAGATCGCCAGGCGTATGCCGCGCGATTTTCGTGGCGGCTTCGAAAGCTTTCGGATGGCCCATCTGAAACGTCGGCGCGAAGTCCATTTCGGCCGCCTGTGCCTGCACGGCCGCCACGATCTCGTCGCGGCAATGCCCGGCGTTGACGCACCACAGCCCGGCGGTGCCGTCGAGAATGCGCCGGCCATCGTGCGACGTGTAGTACATCCCCTTCGCGCTTGCCAGCAGTCGCGGCGCGCTCTTGAACTGGCGGTTAGCCGTGAAAGGCATCCAGAACGCGGACATATCGGGTGTGTCGACAGTGGCGCTATCAGTCATATCCTGTCTCCTCGCATGGGTAGTCCTTCAGTGTAGGCAGAGCACGGCGCATGCACAAAGGGGCGACGGTCATGCACCGTCCACGCCCGCTGACCGATAGACACGCTTCGTTGCGGCGCGACACGCACCTGAACGAGGCGAAGGCCCTGCTCCTGCACCAATTTTGCGCGGCGTGACGCATAACCGACGTAGTGCATCACCGCGTCGCAGCACGCAATTCACGGCCTTCAGGTCGAAATTGCCACATGGCATGTGCCTTGCAATACACAAGCGGCAAGTCATGCGGGATAAGCCCTGCTGTCTGAAATCGACGCCCATAAACACTCACCATCAATGGCAAGGGGAAATACATGAAACGTCGCAGTCTGTTGAAGTTCGGCTCCATGTCGGGCGCACTGGCGCTTGCTGGTCAGGTTCCGTTTGCTCGCGCGCAGGCCGGCAGCGGACCGATCAAAATGGGCGTTCTGCACTCCTTGTCGGGCACGATGGCGATCTCGGAGACATCGCTGAAAGACACCGCGCTGATGACCATCGCGGAGATCAACAAGAACGGCGGCGTCATGGGCCGCCAACTGCAGCCGGTGGTGGTCGACCCGGCGTCGAACTGGCCGCTGTTCGCCGAAAAAGCGCGCCAGCTGATCACCCAGGAAAAGTGCGCTGTCGTGTTCGGCTGCTGGACGTCGGTGTCGCGCAAGTCGGTGCTGCCGGTGTTCGAAGAACTGAACGGCCTGCTGTTCTATCCGGTGCAGTACGAAGGCGAAGAAATGTCGCGCAACGTGTTCTACACGGGTGCCGCACCGAATCAACAGGCGATCCCCGCAACCGAATACCTGATGAGCGCGGAAGGCGGCGGCGCCAAGCGCTTCTTCCTGCTGGGCACCGACTATGTGTACCCCCGCACGACCAACAAGATCCTGCGCTCGTTCCTCAAGTCGAAAGGCGTGCAGGAAGCCGACATCCAGGAGGTCTACACGCCGTTCGGCCACAGCGACTATCAGACCATCGTCGCGAACATCAAGACTTTCTCGCAGGGCGGCAAGACCGCGGTGATCTCGACCGTCAACGGCGACTCGAACGTGCCGTTCTACAAGGAACTGGGCAACCAGGGGCTGAAGGCATCCGACGTGCCGGTCGTCGCGTTCTCGGTCGGCGAAGAGGAACTGCGCGGTATCGATACGAAACCGCTGGTCGGCAATCTCGCGGCATGGAACTACTTCATGTCGCTGCGCAATCCCGCCAACGAGAAGTTCAAGAAGCAATGGGCCGCATGGGTCAAGGACAACAAGCTGCCGGGCGGCACCAGGCGCGTGACAAACGACCCGATGGAGGCGACCTTCGTCGGCATCCACATGTGGAAGCAGGCTGTCGAGAAGGCGAAGAGCACGGATGTGGACAAAGTGCGCGTCGCGATGGTCGGCCAGCAGTTTGCCGCGCCGTCGGGCTTCACGCTTGAAATGGACGGTAATCACCATCTGCACAAGCCGGTGATGATTGGTGAAGTACGTGCCGACGGCCAGTTCAACGTGGTGTGGCGAACCAAAACCGCGCTTCGCGCGCAGCCGTGGAGCCCGTTCATCGCCGGCAATTCGAGCAAGCCGGATGTGGTCAGTTCGATTCCGGCATTTCTGAAGCGTTCGCGGGTTGCCTGACAGGACGGATCGCGACGACTCCGTGCGCGGCAAGCGGCTCTTTAGCTCGATGCCGCGCCGCCCGCCCGTTTTTCTTCAAAGGCCATCATGGCGTTTTCATTTCCGACATTCGCGCGACGCAGCATCGGCGGCCTTGCGCTCGCGCTTATCGTTAGCGCGCCGTTTACCGCTTTCGCGCTCACCGCGGCCGATGTCGCGCCGCTCACCGGCGACGACTTCGATGCGAAATCCGCGGCAATCGACAAGCTGATTGCCGACCACACCAAAGAATCGCTCGCCGTCCTCAAAGCCCTGTCCGAGGATAACGCGCTCGCCACCGATTCCGGCGCCGTGCTGCTGCAAGACGGCGACACCGCACGGGATGTCGTCACCGGCAAAACCGTCGCCGCGGACAACGCGCAACCGGTCACGCTGAACAATCTGCTGCGCGCGAAAGTGGCCGGCGCACTCTCCGGCCTGCAACTCGATTCTTCCGACTCCGCCACACGCGGCGCCGCGATTACTGCGCTATTGCAAAACCCCGATTCGTCGATCAAACCGCTCGTCGATGCGGCTCGCGCGAAGGAAACCGACCCGGCGCTGAAGAAGCGCCTCGACACGCTGTGGGCGATGACCGCGTTGCACGACGCCGACCCGGCCAAGCGGCTTGAAGCCGTGCAACTGGTCGCCGCGCGGCACGATCTCGACATGAACGAGCTGCTGCGTCCGCTCGTCGCGAGGAAGCCGGACGGCACCTTCAACGAAGCGGACGACCGGGTTCGCGCCGCCGCGCAAAGCGGCATCGACGAACTCGATTCGATCCAGCGCCGCAGCCAGATTGCCGGCACGCTGTTCGCCGGCCTGTCGCTCGGCAGCGTGCTGTTGCTCGCTGCATTGGGCCTCGCGATCACGTATGGGCTGATCGGCGTCATCAACATGGCGCACGGCGAATTCCTGATGATCGGTGCCTACGCCACCTACGTCGTGCAGAATCTGTTCCAGCGCTTCGCGCCCGGCGCGTTCGACTGGTATCCGTTGCTCGCGGTGCCGGCGTCGTTCGCCGCCGCCGGGCTGGTCGGCATCGTGCTCGAACGGCTGGTGTTGAAGCATCTGTATGGCCGTCCGCTCGAAACGCTGCTGACCACATTCGGCGTGAGCCTGATCCTGATTCAGGCGACGCGCATGCTGTTCGGCGCGCAAAACGTGCAGGTGATCAACCCCGCGTGGATGAGTGGCGGCGTCACGGTCTTGCCGAACCTGATCCTGCCGTACAACCGGCTGGCGATTCTGGCGTTTTCGCTGATCGTCGTCGGGATTGCGTGGGCTGTTCTGACCAGGACGCGCCTGGGTCTCTTCGTGCGCGCCGTCACGCAGAACAGAAGAATGGCCGCGTGCGTCGGCGTCAAGACCGCGCGGGTCGATTCGTATGCGTTCGCCTTCGGCGCGGGCATTGCGGGTTTGGGTGGCTGTGCGCTTTCGCAGATCGGCAATGTAGGCCCTGATCTTGGCCAGAGCTACATCATCGATTCGTTCATGGCCGTGGTGCTCGGCGGCGTGGGCCAACTCGCCGGCACGGTGATCGGCGGCTTCGGGCTCGGGCTGGTCAGCAAGGCGATCGAACCGTTCTGGGGCGCGGTGCTTGCGAAGATCGCCGTGCTCGTGCTGATCGTGTTGTTCATCCAGAAGCGTCCGCAGGGCATGTTCGCCCTCAAGGGCCGTAGCGCGGAGGCATGAGATGACATCTGCAACCTCTTCGGCTCACATCGGCGCGCCACGTGGTGGCGTTGTTTCCGGACGCGATGCGAAGTCCGGCTTCGCACTCGGCTTGCCGCCGCGTCCCGCCTTGCTGTCGCGCCGCGCGTGGCTCGCGCTGATCGTCCTGATCATCATGTTCGGTCTCGGCGTGCCGTTCGCCACCCTGGTGGTGCCCGAGACAAGCGCGCTGCATCTGTCCGCTTACGCGATGACGCTCATCGGCAAGTTCATGTGCTACGCGATCGCCGCGCTGGCACTCGATCTCGTGTGGGGCTACTGCGGCATTCTGAGTCTGGGACACGCGTTGTTCTTTGCGTTGGGCGGCTACGCGATCGGCATGTACCTGATGCGTTCGATCGGCCACGAAGGCAAATACGGCAGCGACCTGCCCGACTTCATGGTGTTTCTCGACTGGCACCAACTGCCGTGGTACTGGCAAGGCACGCAGCATCTCGGCTATGCCTTGCTGCTGGTGGTGCTGGCGCCTGCGGTGGTCGCGTGGGTCTTCGGCTTCTTCACGTTCCGCTCACGGGTGAAGGGCGTGTACCTGTCGATCATCACGCAGGCGATGACGTTTGCCGCGATGCTGCTGTTCTATCGCAACGAAACCGGATTCGGCGGCAATAACGGCTTCACCGACTTCAAGCGTATCGGCGGTTTTCCGATTACGCATCCTGGCACGCGCACTGCCCTTTTGCTGATCACGTTCGCTGTGTTGATTCTGGCCTTTATCGGCGCGCGGGCCATCGTCACGTCGAAGCTCGGCCGCGTGGTCACCGCGGTACGTGACGGCGAAACGCGCCTGATGTTCCTCGGCTACAGCCCGCTCGCGTACAAGCTGTTCGTGTGGACCGTCTCCGCCATTTTGTGCGGGATTGCCGGTGCGTTGTACGTGCCGCAGGTGGGCATCATCAACCCGGGCGAGATGTCGCCCGGCAATTCGATTGAAATGGCAATCTGGGTGGCCGTGGGCGGACGCGGCACGTTGATCGGACCGATCATCGGCGCGTTTGCGGTGAATGGCGCGAAGAGCTTCTTTACGGCGAACTTCCCTGAATACTGGCTGTTCTTTCTTGGCCTGATTTTCGTGCTGGTCCCGTTGTTGTTGCCGAATGGTCTCATGGGGCTGATCGAACTCGTCACGCGCAAGAGGAACCGCTCATGAACGAAAACCCGATGGTTCCTGATCTTGCATTACCTGAAGAACTTGCTGAACATGCGTTGAGCGGTGTCGCGAGCATGGGGCACGCGGTGGTGCCGGGCGAGATCGATATTTCGCACGGGACGATTCTGTATCTTGAAGACGTGACCGTGAGTTTCGATGGGTTTCGCGCGTTGAATGCATTGAGCTTGTCGATCGACGCGGGCGAATTGCGGTGCATCATCGGCCCGAATGGCGCCGGCAAGACGACGATGATGGACGTCATCACCGGTAAGACCGAGCCGGATTCCGGCAAGGTCTTTTTGGGGCAGTCGATCGATTTGACGCGAATGAATGAGCCTTCCATTGCGCATGCCGGCATTGGACGGAAATTTCAGAAGCCTACAGTTTTTGAGCAACATCCTGTGTGGGAGAACCTTGAGTTGGCGATGAAGGCCGACAAAGGGTGGTGGGCTTCGTTACGCGCGCGCCTGGATCGTGACGCACAAGCGCGGATTGAAGAAACGTTGGCTTTGATCGGGTTGGAGAGCGAGGCGCGGCGGGTTGCCGGAGCGTTGTCGCATGGGCAAAAGCAACGCCTCGAGATCGGCATGTTGCTGATGCAGCAACCGGCGCTACTTTTGCTCGATGAGCCCGCAGCCGGCATGACCGATGACGAGACCATGCAATTAGCTGAATTGCTTAATCACCTGCGTGGGACGTGTTCGATGATGGTTGTTGAACATGATATGGAGTTTGTCGCGGCGTTGTCGGGTGACACGGGAAAGGTGACGGTGATGGCAGAAGGTCGGGTTCTTGCCCACGGCACGCTTGATGAGGTAAAGCGGGACGAGACGGTGATCGGGTCTTATCTCGGGCGTTGACTACCTCACAATAAGAACACCAGAATTCAAGGGTTGAACGAAATGCTGGAAGTCGAAAACCTGAACCAGTACTACGGCGGCAGCCACATCCTCCGAGATGTGAAACTCACCGTGCCTGACGGCAAGCTCACTGTCCTCTTAGGCCGCAACGGCGTGGGCAAAACAACGCTGCTCAGATGCCTGATGGGCGTCGTCCAAACCAGGAGCGGCTCAATCGCCTGGCGTGGAGCGCCAATCACCAAGCTCCCAACCTACTCGCGCGTGGAAAAAGGCCTGGCCTACGTTCCGCAAGGCCGCGACATTTTTCCCCGACTGACAGTCGAGGAGAACCTGTTGGTAGGCGCCGCCAGCAAAAAATCCCCCAGGAAGATCCCGGACCGCATCTACGAACTCTTCCCAGTCCTGAAGGATATGCGCAGCCGCCGCGGCGGCGACCTCTCGGGCGGCCAGCAACAGCAGCTCGCGATCGGCCGCGCACTGATGAGCGATCCGCAGTTGCTCATTCTCGACGAACCCACCGAAGGTATCCAGCCGTCGATCATTCAGGACATCGGCCGCACACTGCGTGAGCTGGTCGAGGAAATGGGCATGACAGTGCTGCTCGTCGAACAGTATTACGACTTCGCCAAGGACATCGCCGATCGGTATTGGGTCATGAGCCGCGGTGAGATCGTCGCGGGCGGCGAAGGCGCCCACATGGATACGGATGGCGTGCGCGCACTGATCGCCGTCTGACGGGCGCATGCAGTACTGCGTGCTATTCTCGCCGCATCCTGTGGCAACTCGGTCAGTCGTTGCCTGATGCGCGCTGGCACGCTTCGCCATTGTCCATTAGCGCGTCCATTAACGCGTCTATTTGCACTTCCATTCGCATGTCGCTTCACGAAAACCACACTACGCTCGCCACCGCGCAACGTGCCGCGCACTCGCAATGGCGTGCGCGCCTCGAACTCGGCTTCGTCAAAGAGGGCGAGCGGACCACGCTCAAGCATCGGCGGCATGAGGGGCCCCTGCGCGTGCAACGGCCGCTCTACCCCGAAGGCCATGCGATCTGTCATGCGGTGATCGTGCATCCGCCAGGTGGGATCGCGGGCGGCGATCATCTCGACCTCGATGTTGCAGTGGGCGACGGTGCGCATGCCGTGATTACCACGCCTGGCGCGACCAAGTGGTACAAGTCCAATGGCCGTGCTGCACGGCAGAATATTGCGGTGCGGGTCGGCGCACATGCGAAGCTCGACTGGCTGCCGCAGAACAATATCGTTTTCGATCACGCGAATGCGATGCTGGATTTCTCCCTGACGCTCGGCGAGGGTGCTACGGCGATCGGCTGGGATGCTACCCAGCTCGGGCGGCAAGCGGCGGGTGAACGCTGGTCGGCTGGTCATTTGCGCGCCGTGTCGCGGATCGTTGAGGCGCATGGCGAGGCACTGTGGCTCGAACGCACAAGTCTTGCGGCGGAGGATCCGTTGCGGGATGCCGCGCAAGGGCTTGCCGGGTTTCCCGCATACGGGACGCTTTGGGCGGTGGGGGCAGCTTGCGATGACGCGCTCGCTGAAAAGCTGACTGCCCAACTCCCGTTCGATGATTCACTGCGGGCCGCTGCTTCTTGTGTCACGAATGGCGTGTTGCTCGTGCGGGCGGTGTCGCGGTCGATGGAAACGTTGCAGCAGGCTTTGACTCAATGCTGGCTTCAGTTGCGGCCCGTGGTGCATGGGGTCGAAGCGGTGCCGCTTCGGATTTGGTCGACTTGAGTCCTTCGCCGGCGTAAGACCGAAAACGCACCTAATTGGAGCACCCGTACGCTCCAATTAGGTGCGCCCGCCCTCCTTCCGTCCCGGCAGCCCCCGTTGCACCGGCATGGCACATACCTTGCATAAAAATCCCGACGATGTTTCCGCATCCTGACGGCGGCCGATCTGTAAGCGCGTCGTTAGCCGAACTTGTTACCGTAGCCGGCTTATCCGGCATTGCACTTGTCGTGGACGCATCCCATGCGCAGCATGCGATCGCGGCCATGACACGCAGCGCCAATCATTGTCGCAACCGGCCCCGTCCGGGACCGGCGCAACCCAACGCATACATTCGATGAAGCTGACACCTCGCGAGAAGGACAAGCTGCTGATCTTCACCGCCGCGCTGCTCGCCGAACGGCGCCGCGCCCGCGGTCTCAAACTGAATTACCCGGAAGCGGTCGCCTTCATCACCGCCGCGCTGATGGAAGCGGCCCGTGACGGCAAGACCGTCGCCGACGTAATGCACTACGGCACCACGCTTCTCACACGCGCCGACGTGATGGAAGGCGTGCCGGAGATGATCCCCGATATCCAGGTCGAAGCCACGTTCCCCGACGGCACCAAGCTCGTCACCGTTCACCATCCGATCCCCTAATCGTGTAAGGCAGCCCCCATGATTCCCGGCGAACTCCTCATCGACGACGGCGAACACGAACTCAACGCGGGTCGCGCCACCGTCACGGTGGTCGTGTCGAATACCGGCGACCGCCCGGTGCAAATCGGCTCGCACTATCACTTCTACGAAGTGAATGAAGCACTGTCGTTCGATCGCGAAGCGGCACGCGGATTCCGGTTGAACATCGCGGCGGGCACCGCCGTGCGCTTCGAGCCCGGCCAGGAACGCACCGTCGAACTGGTCGCACTGGCGGGCGAGCGCATCGTCTACGGCTTCAACGGCAAGGTGATGGGCAAGCTCTGATGCGCGGCGCGCGCACGCTTGCCTTGACCACCCTGCTCATTTCCGGACCCCCACCATGACATTACGCATTGGCCGCCGCGCATACGCGGAAATGTTCGGCCCCACCACCGGCGACCGCGTACGCCTCGCCGATACCGAGCTGCTGATCGAAGTCGAACGCGACTTCACGACCTATGGCGAAGAAGTGAAATTCGGCGGCGGCAAAGTGATTCGCGACGGCATGGGCCAGTCGCAACGCGTGCACGCCGATGTGGTCGATACGGTCGTGACGAACGCGGTGATTCTCGATCACTGGGGCATCGTCAAGGCCGACATCGGCATCAAGAACGGCCGTATCGCCGCAATCGGCAAAGCCGGCAATCCGGACATTCAGCCGAACGTGACGATTGCGATTGGGGCGTCCACCGAAGTGATCGCGGGCGAAGGCCTGATCGTGACGGCGGGCGGCATCGATACGCACATTCACTTCATCTGCCCGCAACAAATTGAAGAAGCGCTCGCGAGCGGCGTCACGACGATGCTCGGCGGCGGCACGGGGCCGGCCACCGGCACGAACGCAACGACTTGCACGCCGGGGCCGTGGCATCTCGAACGGATGCTGCAAGCGGCCGATGGTTATCCGATGAATCTCGGTTTTCTCGGCAAGGGCAACGTGAGCCAACCGCAACCGGCGCTCGAACAGATCGCCGCGGGTGCGATCGGATTGAAGCTGCACGAAGACTGGGGCACGACGCCGGCTGCGATCGACAACTGCCTCTGCGTCGCCGACGATACCGATACGCAGGTCGCGATTCACACGGATACGCTGAACGAAGCAGGTTTTGTGGAAGCGACCGTGGCGGCATTCAAGGGCCGTACGATCCACACGTATCACACGGAAGGCGCGGGCGGCGGCCACGCACCGGACATCATCAAAGTGTGCGGTGAAGCGAACGTGCTGCCCTCCTCCACCAATCCTACGCGCCCGTATACCGTCAACACACTCGACGAGCATCTCGACATGCTGATGGTGTGCCACCACCTGGACCCGTCGATCGCGGAAGACATCGCGTTCGCCGAATCGCGGATTCGCCGCGAGACCATCGCTGCGGAAGATATCCTGCACGACCTCGGCGCGCTGTCGATGTTGTCGTCCGATTCGCAGGCGATGGGCCGCGTGGGCGAAGTGATCATCCGCACGTGGCAGACCGCGCACAAGATGAAAGTGCAACGCGGTGCGCTGCCGGAAGACAATGCGCGCCACGACAATTTTCGCGCGAAGCGCTACGTCGCGAAGTACACGATCAATCCGGCGATCACGCACGGCATCTCGCATGAAGTCGGGTCGATCGAGCCGGGTAAGTGGGCCGATCTGGTGTTATGGGAACCGGCGTTCTTCGGCATCAAACCGTCGCTGATTCTGAAAGGCGGCATGATCGCGATGGCACAGATGGGCGATCCGAATGCGTCGATTCCGACGCCGCAGCCGGTCCACTACCGCGAGATGTTCGCGACGCGCGGCGGTGCGCTAGCGCGCACGTCGCTGACCTTCATTTCGCAGATGGCCGCCGATGCGGGCGTCGGCGAACGCTATGGGCTGAACAAGCGTATCGTTGCCGTGAAGAACTGCCGCAACATCTCGAAGGCCGACATGATTCATAACGCGTGGCGCCCGGCGATCAGCGTCGATCCGGAGACGTATCAGGTGATCGCCGACGGTCAGTTGCTAACCTGCGAGCCGGCCACCGTGCTGCCGATGGCGCAACGCTACTTCCTGTTCTAAACCATGCGCACACTCGACAAACTGATCGCACCGCATCTGAAACTCGCGCCCGTGCTGGTGAAGCGCGCGCCTACATTGACGCTCGCATTCGACGACCGCCGTAAAAGCCGTCTCGCGGCAACGCTCGACAACGGTGAGGAGGTCGCATTGCTTTTGCCGCGCGGCACGGTGCTGCGCGACGGCGATGTTCTGATCGCGGATGATGGCGGGCTGGTGCGCGTGGTCGCCGCGCCCGAAGCGGTGCTGTACGTCCGCGCGAAAGATGCGTTGACGCTGACACGCGCCGCGTATCACCTTGGCAATCGTCACACACCGGTCGAAATGGGTGCCGACTATCTGAAGCTTGAATACGATCCTGTTCTTGCCGATATGCTTAAGCGCATCGGGGCAAGCGTGGATCAGGTATCGATGCCGTTCCAGCCGGAATCGGGCGCATATGGCGGTGGTCACAAGCATGGTCACGATGAGACCTTCGCTGAAGACTATGCGCTCGCGCAGCAGGTGTTCGATGAGCATCATGGGCATGACCACTCGCACGATCACGAGCCTGTTCATCGTCACGCGCAAGGTCACTCGCATGACCACGACCAGGCGCACGATCACGGCGACGATCACGTACACGACGAATCGTGCGGCCACGGGCATCACCCTCATCATGCGCATCGCTGAACTCACGGCGCTGCTGCATCTTGCGTCGCCGGCATTGCCGATTGGCGCATTCAGCTACTCACAAGGTCTCGAAGCCGCGATCGAAGCGCAACTGATCACCGACGCCGATTCCGCACGCGCCTGGATCGCGAGCGGCTTGACCGATGTACTCGCGCGTGGCGAACTGCCGTTTCTGGCTCATCAGATAGAACGCTGGCGTGCACACGACATGGACGGCTTACGTGAGGCGAATGGCGAGTTTCTGGCGAGCCGCGAGTCGGCCGAATTGCGACGCGAAACGGAGCAGATGGGCTGGTCGCTGCGTCAGTTATGCGCGTCTTTGGAATGGGGCGACGCCGAACGGCGCGCGACACTTGCGTCAATGACGCCTTTAGCTCAACCCACAGCTTTCGCTTTCGCAGCGTATGCACACGACGCAGCCACCGACGCCGCCCTCGCCGCTTACGCATTCAGCTGGGTGGAGAACCAGGCCGCCGCGGCCTTGAAAGCGGTGCCGCTCGGCCAGCTCGCCGGACAACGCATCATCGTCGCCTTGCGCGAGCCGATCGACGCCGCCGTCACGCGAGCATTGGCCACCTCGCCCGAAAACATCAACACCTTCGCGCCACAATTAGGCATTCTGTCGGCGCGTCACGAGTCGCAGTATTCGCGGCTCTTTCGCTCATAAAAAGATCCATCATGAACACATCTCATCATCCCGCTCTCCGCACGAAAAAACTGCCGCCGTTGCGCGTGGGCGTCGGCGGCCCGGTCGGCTCGGGCAAGACCACGCTGCTCGAAATGCTCTGCAAGGCCATGCGCGAGCAGTACGACCTCGTGGCGATCACCAACGACATCTATACGAAAGAAGACCAGCGTCTGCTGACGGTGGCGGGCGCGTTGCCGGCCGAGCGGATCATGGGCGTCGAAACGGGCGGCTGCCCGCATACGGCGATTCGTGAAGACGCATCGATCAACCTGGAAGCTGTCGACCGCATGCTGACGCGCTTCCCCGATGCGGACATCGTGTTCATCGAATCGGGCGGTGACAATCTCGCTGCGACCTTCAGCCCGGAATTGTCGGACCTGACGATCTATGTAATCGACGTGGCAGGTGGCGAGAAGATTCCGCGCAAGGGCGGCCCTGGCATTACGAAGTCGGATCTTCTGGTAATCAACAAGACCGACCTCGCGCCGATGGTCGGCGCGAATCTGGAGGTGATGGCTTCGGACGCGAAGAAGATGCGCGGCGAACGGCCCTTCGTGATGTGCAATCTGAAGGCGCTCGATGGACTGGATGGGGTGGTGAAGTTTATCGAGAAGAAGGGGTTGTTGAAGGTTTGAGGCTTATTTGTCCAGCCAGAGGCACATATATCGGTGAGCCACGTCATCCGGATCGAGGCATCGCTTCGCCTCATTCCGGCAACAACGCCATCAACACATCCACCGTTCGCGCAGTAGCGCCGCGGTGGCGCGCGGCAAACGCCGAAGCCGCGCCGCCCATCGCCAGCCGCCGCGCCCTGTCGCCGAACAGTTCGCGCAACGCCCGCGCCAGATCGGCCGGATCTTGCACTTGCACGGCCGCGCCAGCCGCGACGGCATCCGCCGTGGCTTGCGTGAAGTTGAACACATGCGGCCCGATCAACACCGGCACACCCACCGCACACGCTTCGATCAGATTCTGCCCACCCAGCGGCAGCAAACTCCCGCCGATAAACGCGAGATCCGAAGCGGCATAGTAAGCGCCCAACTCACCCATCGAATCGCCGAGCAGCACGTTCACCGTCGAAGGCAATGCAGGCACACCGCCGCCCGCGGCCGAAGCCGCCGAAGCAACCTTCGCGTCGGGTGCCCAGTTGGAACGCCGCTCGATATGCAAGCCGGCCTTCTCAACCAACCCCGCCACTTCATTAAACCGTTGCGGATGACGCGGCACCAGAATCAGCAGCGCATCGTCGATACCGAGCGCCGCAAACGCCTGCAGCACCCGTTCTTCTTCACCTTCACGCGTACTCGCCGCGACCCACACGGGCCGCGCGCCGATCGCCGCGCGCCACGCATGACCACGCGCCGCCAGTTCCGGCGGCGTACTCATATCGAACTTCAGATTGCCCAGCACCGCGACATTACGCGCACCGAGCGCAGTCAACCGCTGCGCATCCGACGGACTCTGCGCCAGCACCCGCGCAAACCCGCCGAACACGTCCTTGGTCGCATGGCCGAACTTCGCCGCGCGCTTATACGAACGCGCCGACATCCGCGCATTGGTCAGCACCAGCGGCACATCCGCGCGACGGCATTCGTCGATCAGCGTAGGCCACACTTCGGTTTCCATCACCAGACCGAGCGACGGCCGCCATGCCCGCAAAAACCGCCGCACGGCATGCGGCATGTCGTACGGCAAAAAGCTGCGCAACACACGGTCGCCGAAAATCTGCTCGCCGGTGGCGCGGCCACTCGGCGTCATATGCGTCAACAGAATTCGCGCGTCGGGGCGCGCCTTCATCAACGCGTCGATCAGCGGCTGCGCGGCACGCGTCTCGCCCACCGACACCGCATGCACCCAGATCAGCGGCGCATTGTCTTCCGGCAACCGGCCGCGCGAGTAACCGAACCGCTCGCCGATATGCTCACGATAGCCACGCTCCTTGCGCGAACGGATCAGCAAGCGCAGCACGGCAAGCGGCGCGACGATCCACCAGAGCGCGTTATAAATAGCCCTCAGCATCGGGGCTCCGCACGCTTCAGCGCGAAGGCGAGTTTCACAGCGCGACCGAAAAAGACAGCGGCGCTCAAACCAGCGCCTTGCCCTTCAGGCGCTCGAGAATACCGAGCGGCGCGCATTCCGGCTGCGCCATCGCCTTGACCGGCAGGAAGAAGGTCTGTTCCAGCATGAACTGGCCTGACATCACCGCATGCGAAGTCTGGTCGGAGAAACACACCCACACGCTGCCCGGCGGAAAGGGCATGGTCTCTTGCGGGCTCGACTTCTGATACGCGAGGTCAGCCTTCATGCCGTCGTGCAGATTCAGCATCAGATGGTCGTATTCGCTGCGCGGCGATTTGGTCACGTGCAGCAGATTCAGCAGCCACGCCGAGCCCGGCATCTGCGGTTTGATGCGCGGCAGGAAGCGTTTGGCCATATCTTCGAACGGTTCGCCGACGCGCCACACGCGCGGTGCACCATGCGGATTGACGTTGGTGAACACGCGCAGAATGCGCTCGCCGTAATTCGGCCGCGACGGAAATGCATCGACATGCAAACGGCTATCGTCTTTGCGCCAGGACGTCTCGCGCCCTTCCACCTGATGCAACCGCAGGCTCGTCGGCGCCACGCGCAGCTTGCCGTTGTATTCGGGGAAGAGTCCATCGACCAAAGTGCGCGCATTGGCCTGATAACGCGCGATCAACGCGCGCACCGCCGATTGCGTCACAGCGTCGCCGGCCACGCCGTGCAGCGCGCCGCCATTCGGTTCGAGACTGATGTTCTTGCGGCTCGGGTCGGCCAATGCGGGATCGAGCAACGCCTGTTCGCCGCCTTCGATCGCAAAGCGCAGATTCGGGAAATACAGTACTTTGCCGCGTTCGACGCCGGCCAGCAGCATCTCGCGCGGCACGGACAGATTGCGTCCGTGCCAGTCAGCGTTCGCTACTTCGATGATCTGGGTTTCGTTCATGGTCGCCCTTGAAAACGGATGGAGCGTAAGGCGAAGCGCCCACAGCGCATTACAGCAGGCCGAAGCCGGCCAGCGCGGACTTGACTTCTTGCAGGGTGGGCGGCTTGCCGGCCGTGCCGAGATTGGCCACGTTCGGCGACCAGTAGCCGCCCGTGCGCCACGCGGTGGCGAAATTGTACAACTCGACTGTTGGCCGCTTCAGCGCTGCGGCGATGTGAACTAGACCTGTGTCAACGCCGACGGTCGCCGCGGCGCCCTCGATCAGGCCGACCACCGCCGGCAAGGACAGCTTGGGCGGCACGATGGCCGCAGCGCCGAATTCCCTGGCCAGACGTTCGCTGGTGGCACGCTCTTCCTCGCTGCCCCACGGCAGCACGATCGACGCGCCGCGCCGCACCAATGACTGGCCGAGTTCGATCCACGCGGTATCGGGCCATTGCTTGTCGGCGCGCGAGGTGGCGTGCACGAACACCACGTACGGCACCGGCAGGTTCAGATTCGCCTCCGACAGCGCCAGCGCGGCGCGTCCGCTGTCGATGCCGAAGTCGATCTCGTCGGTCGGTTGCGGCGGTGGGTCGTTCAGCGCCGCGGCCACCAGTTGGCGCGTGCGTTCGACCACATGCGTGCGCGGCTCGATCGGCACACGCTTGTCGTAGAAGAAGCGCACCGGCCATTCGAAGCCCGCGCCGTCCGTGCGGTTCGCGAGGCCGACCAGCGGGCCGCGCGCCATGCGGGCGACCCATGCAGTCTTGATGAGCCCCTGGCAGTCGATCACGAGGTCGTAATTCCCGGCGGCGAGCGCGCGGCGAAACGCGCCGATCTCGCGCCAGTTGCCGATGGACAGGATGCGCTTGCGCCAACGCCGCAGCGACACGGGAATCGCCCGGCGCACGCCGCTGACCAGCTCCACGAGCCCCACGAAGCTTTCTTCGACGAGCCAGTCGATCTGGGCATCGGGATGGCGGCGTCGGATGTCGGCGATCACCGGCATGTTGTGAACGACGTCGCCCAATGACGACACCCTCACGATCAATATCTTTTGCACGCTCAAGTGTGGGAAAACCGGCTATCCGGCCCGAAGATGCGGTGAAGGGAGCGCAATTCTAGCGCGCCACGGGTCAATAACATGAAAAAACGCGGCGCGGTATGTGAAACCCGCGCCGCGTGTTCGACGGCAGCCGCAGCTCATGAAGAACCCGGCGCCGCTCAAGCGTTTAGAACGGCAGCTTCGCGTCAGGCTTTTCCGCCATGATCACGCGGCGGAAGTCTTCCTGGATGCGTTTGAGCGCTTCGTCGCTATCGGCTTCGAAACGCATCACCACCACCGGCGTGGTGTTCGACGAGCGCGCGAGGCCAAAGCCGTCCGGATACTCGACACGCAGACCGTCGATCTTCACGACCTCGTCCGCGCCGGTGAACTTCGCGTTTTGCTGCAAACGCGCGATCAGTTCGAAGTTTTCGCCTTCTTCGAGCTTCAATTGCAGTTCCGGCGTGGAATTCGAGTTCGGCAGCGCGTTCAGCAACTTGCTCGGATCGGCCACGCGCGTGAGGATTTCCAGCAGACGCGCGCCCGTGTACAGCCCGTCGTCGAAACCGTACCAGCGGTCCTTGAAGAACACGTGGCCGCTCATTTCGCCCGCCAGCGGCGCGCCGGTTTCGCGCAGCTTGGCCTTCACCAGCGAGTGGCCGGTCTTCCACATCAGCGGTTCGCCGCCCTTGTCCTTCACCCACTTGGCCAGATTGCGCGTGCACTTCACGTCGTAAATGATCTGCGCGCCCTTGTTGCGCGACAGCACTTCTTCGGCGAACAGCATCAGCTGACGGTCCGGATAGATGATCTGGCCGTCTTTCGTGACGACGCCCAGGCGGTCGCCGTCGCCGTCGAACGCGAAGCCGATTTCAGCGTCCGTTTCCTTCAGCGCGCGGATCACGTCCTGGAGGTTTTCCGGGTGCGCCGGGTCCGGGTGATGGTTCGGGAAGTTGCCGTCGATTTCGGTGAACAGTTCCACCAGTTCGCAGCCGAGCTTCCTGAAGAGCTTCGGCGCGAGGCCGCCTGCGACGCCGTTGCCGGTGTCGACCACGATCTTGATCGGGCGCGTGAGCTTGATGTCGCTGGTAATGCGATCCAGATAGGCGTCGGCGATGTCGTACTCGGTGTACGTGCCGCTGCCCTCCGAGAAGTTTTCGTCGACGATGCGCTGATGCAGCGCGAGAATCTGCTCGCCGTAAATGGCCGCGCCGCGCAGGACCATCTTGAAGCCGTTGTAGTCAGGCGGATTGTGGCTGCCCGTCACGACGATGCACGAATCGACGCGGCGCTCGCCGCCGTCGAGCTTCAACGGCACGCTGGCCGCAAAGTAGCCGACTGGCGTGGGCACCATGCCGACGTTCACCACGTCGACACCGGCCGCACGCAGACCGTCCGACAGCGCCTGGACCAGATCGGGACCCGACAGGCGGCCGTCACGCGCGACCACCACGGCGTCGCCGCCTTGCGCCCGCACTTCGCTGCCGAATGAGCGACCGATCGAACGCGCTGCGTCGACGTCGAGCGTCTTGCCGATTACACCGCGAATGTCATACGCCTTGAAAATAGATTTGGAGATCATGTTGGCTCACTTGCGTGCAATGGAGAATTTTGACCGGCGCATCGCCGAGGGATCGGTAAAACCATCTGGAAAACGAGCGATGCGCGCTTGCCGGAAGCGGTCCGGTTCCAACTTATAATTGCGCCTTTCGGACCTGGCTGATAGACGCCTATTCTAATGCTTAGACGCCCTCCTTTTGGAAAGTTGCCGCGACAGTCGGCCTGCGGGTGGGCGTTCGCGCACATTGCCGGCGCGCAAACGGCGCCGTGCTGCGCACAACGGGCGCAACCGCATTGGCGAGCGTCGACCGGATGCTGACGCTCAAGCGTTTCGCCAATCCCGACGTCACCCGCGCCTTCGCCAATATCGTCTGGCTCGGGCTGGAGCGGCTCACGCAGATCGGCGTCGCGATCGTGATCAGCGGCATCCTGGCGCGCTACTTCGGGCCGGACACCTTCGGCAAATGGCAGTACGCGAATACGCTGCTGCTCGTGCTTTCGCCGATCACCTGGGTGTGCGGCGCGGAAATTCTGGTGCCCACCATCGTCAGCCGGCCGCCTGCGCAGCTGGGCACCGTGCTCGGCAGCGCCTTCGCGCTGCGCATTTCTGTTTCCATAGCGGCGCTGCTGCTCACGTGGCTCGGCATCGCCTTGCACTTCTTCGATCCGCTCGTGGGCGCCATGCTGGCCGGCCTCGCGGTGACGATGCTGTTTCGCGAACCGTTCGTCGGCGTGATCAACGCGTGGCTGCAAAGCATGACGTACAGCAAGCCGCAGTTGCTCACCAGCATGAGTACTGCCGTGCTGAAGGCCGGCTTCGTCTATCTGCTGGTGCGCGCCGCGGCCACGCCCGCGCGCTTCGGCTGGCTGTGGGCCGCCGAATCGGCGCTCATCGGCGCGGTTCTGCTGATCTTTTACATCCGCCGGCATGGCGGCAAGCTCGGCTGGCACGTCGACCGCTCGCTCTTCAAGCACTTTGCGACCGCAGGCACGGTGTTCTGGCTCGGGCTGATCTGTATGTATCTGTTCCTGAAACTCGACAGGCTGATGCTCGAACGGGCGATTTCCTTCGCCGACCTTGGACGCTATTCCGCCGCGCAGCAGTTGAACGAAAACTGGATCACGCTCGCACTGATGCTCGCGCAGACGATTGCGCCCGCCTTCGTCTACCGCGTGCAGGACGCCGCGCATTTGCGCCGCAACGTGTGGCGGCTCACGGCGATGACCGCCGCGCTGATGGTGAGCGGCGCAATCGTGCTGGATCTGCTGGCTGGCGTTATCATCCGCCGCGTATTCGGGCCGAACTTTGAAGGCGCCATCGAGATTTTCCGCTGGGCCGTATGGCTCTCCGTGCCGGCTGGAATCGAAGCGATCGGCAATCTGATCGTGCTGAAATACCAGGCCAAATTCGTGCTGCTCTCGAAGTGGCTGCTGGCGCTGGCCGTTGCGTTCGCGGTCAATCTGCTGGCGATTCCACGGCTTGGCGCTTACGGTGCGCTGGTGGGTCTCGCGGCCGGTTATCTGGCGGCTGCGTCGGTTAATCTTTATTACATCCGCTTCAAATTGCGCCCATGACGAATTCATCCGCCGCCGGGCATATTTCCCTCGACGACGTCGCGGTACTCATGCCCGCGTACAACGGCCAGGCCGACGTCGACCTCACGCTGGCGTCGTTCAGCGAAAGCGCGCTCGTGCATGTGCTGATCGTCGATGATGGCAGCACGCCGCCCATCGTCGCGCCGGCCATCGCCAACATGCAGATCGAGGTGCTGCGCATGCCGCAGAACGGCGGCATCGAGCGTGCGCTGCAAACCGGCATCGACGCCCTTGCGCAGCGCGGCTTTCGCTACGCAGCACGCATCGACGCGGGCGACCTCAGCGTGCCGCAACGGCTCGCCAAACAACGCGCCTTCATGGAATTGCATCCGCACGTCGCCGGCCTCGGCATGTGGACGCAGGTCGTCACGCGGGAAGGCAAACCGCTCTTCATGCTGACGCCGCCCGCCGAGCCGAATGAGATTCGTCGTTTGCGCTTCTTCCGTTCCTGTCTCGCACATCCTTCGATGATGCTGCGCATCGACGCGGTACGCGCAGTGGGCAACTATCGCGCGGCGTATCCGTCCGCCGAAGACCTCGATCTGTTCATGCGCCTGATGGAGCACCATGACTGCGCGAATCTGCCAGAGCTCGGGCTCTACTACGAGCTGAACGAAGGCGGTATCAGCGCGACGAAGCGGCGCCGCCAGGTGAGCTCGACGTTGCGGCTGCAACTGCGCTACTTCAACGCCGCCAATCTGTACGACTGGCTCGGCCTCGCAAAAAATCTGCTGCATCTGGTCACGCCCTACCGCGCATTGCAGCGGGTCAAGCGCTCTTTGCTCGCGCCGCGTGCGAGCCATTAATCCCTTCACCGTCGAGCCCGTTCCCGCATGAAGCCTGCCTTTAAGTCGACGCCCGCGCTGCGCATTACACTCGTCTGCAACACCGCCTGGGCAATCTATACGTATCGGCAAGGGCTGATCCGCATGCTGGTTGGACGCGGCGTCGACGTGACGGTCCTCGCGCCGCGCGACCGCACGTTCGACCTGCTCACCGCGATGGGATGCCGTTGCATCGAATTGCCGGTGGCCTCCAAAAGCACCAGCCCACGCGACGACCTGCATACGCTATGGTCGTTGTATCGTCTGTATAGAAGCATCCGCCCGCACGTCGTGTTTCATTACACGATCAAGCCGAACATCTACGGCTCGATCGCCGCGAAACTGGCCGGCGTGCAGTCGGTTGCGGTGACAACCGGGCTCGGCTACGTGTTCATCCAGCACAGCCGCGCAGCGCTTGTCGCCAAAAAACTGTACCGTTTCGCCTTTCGCTTTCCGCGTGAAATCTGGTTTTTGAATCGCGACGACCAGGCAGCGTTTGTCGATCAGAATTTGTTGGTGCATCCTGAGCGTGCCCGTCTCTTGCATGGCGAAGGCGTCGATCTCCAGCAGTTCGCCTTCACGCCGCTGCCCGAGCGGGCCGAATTCAAATTCGTGCTGATCGGGCGGCTGCTGTGGGACAAGGGCGTGAGCGAATATGTCGAAGCCGCACGGCATTTGCGTGAACGTTATCCCCAGGCCCGGTTCCAATTGCTCGGTCCGGTCGGGGTCGACAACCCGAGCGCGATCACCCGTGAAGATGTCGCCGCGTGGGAGCAGGAAGGCATCATCGAGTATCTTGGAGAGGCGCACGACGTGCGGCCCCTGATTGCCGATGCGGACTGCGTCGTACTGCCGTCGTATCGTGAAGGTGTGCCGCGCACGCTGATGGAAGCATCGGCGATGGGCCGGCCGATTGTTGCGACCAACGTGCCTGGCTGCCGGGAGGTGGTGGCAGACGGCGTCAATGGATTGCTGTGCGAAGTGCGCAATGCAAAGAGCCTTGAGGCGAAGCTGGCGCAGATGCTCGACATGAGCGGGCCTGAGCGCCGCGCGATGGCTGAACGCGGTCGGCAGAAAGTCGCGGAAGAATTCGACGAACGCGTCGTCGTCGAACGATATAAAGACCTGGTGCAAAAAATGACGGGCGTTTTACTTTAAGGGAGCAGCAGCATGACCACGAAGGGTACGATTCTGGTAACGGGCGGCGCAGGATTTATCGGCTCGCACACAAGTGTCGAACTGCTGAACGGCGGTTACGACGTCGTGGTAATCGACAATCTCGTGAACAGCAATCGCGAATCGCTGCGGCGCGTGGACAAGATCACCGGCAAGGCCGTGACCTTCTACGAAGCCGATGCGCGCGATGAAGCGGCGCTCAACCGTATTTTCGACGCACACCCGATCACCGGCGCCATTCACTTTGCCGCGTTGAAGTCGGTCGGCGAGTCGGTCGCCAAGCCGATCGAGTACTACGGCAATAACGTCGGCAGTTTGCTGACGCTGCTCGGCGTGATGCGCGAGCGCAATGTGAAGCAGTTCGTGTTCAGTTCTTCCGCGACCGTGTATGGCGTGCCGAAGCGCTCGCCGATCGATGAATCTTTTCCGCTGTCGGCCACCAATCCGTACGGGCAGTCGAAGCTGATGGCCGAACAGGTTTTGCGTGACCTGGAAGTGGCGGATGCTTCATGGCGGATCGCCACGCTGCGCTATTTCAATCCGGTCGGCGCGCACGAGAGCGGGTTGATTGGCGAGGATCCGGCTGGGATTCCTAACAATCTGATGCCTTATGTGGCGCAGGTTGCCGTGGGTAAGCTGGCAAAGCTGCGGGTGTTCGGCGGCGACTATGAGACGCCCGATGGCACAGGCGTGCGGGACTATATTCACGTTGTAGATCTGGCGCGCGGGCATCTGGCCGCGCTGGATGCGCTGGTTAAGCGCGATGCCAGTTTTGTCGTGAATCTCGGGACTGGGCAGGGGTATAGCGTGATCGATGTCGTCAAGGCGTTCGAGAAGGCCTCGGGGCGGCCTGTACCCTATGAAATCGTGGCTCGCCGGCCGGGCGACGTGGCGTCGTGTTTTGCCGATCCGGCGGCGGCTTTGGAGGTGATCGGCTGGCGCGCCGAGTTTGGGATCGAGCGCATGTGCGCGGATCATTGGCGGTGGCAGTCGGCGAATCCGCAGGGGTTTAGCGGTTGATTTTTGCCTTTGGCTGCGGCGTCGTCGGTTTGTTCATGGCAAACAGACGACCCGCCATCGTGCAGGGCAAAAAGATCAGGAAGCCGCAAGCGCTGCAGGCACGCCCACCATTTCGGCCCCACGCGCGGCCGCATACCCTCCTTGCTTCGCCAGAGGATCGGCAACCTTGAACACCGCCACAGCATCCCTCAAAACGGCGGCCTGCTCCTCAAGCGACTTAGCCGCGGCAGCGGCCTCTTCAACCAATGCAGCGTTGTGCTGCGTGACCTCGTCGATCTGGGTGATCGCCTTATTCACCTGCTCGATTCCATCGCTCTGTTCCAGCGCTGCTGCCTCGATCTCTCCCATGATCCCCGTCACGCGTTCGACCGATTGCATCGCCTCATTCATCGTCCGGCTCGCCTCGGCCACCAGCGAAGCCCCCTGCTGTACCTGAGCCGCCGAATCGCCGATCAACGCCTTGATTTCCTTGGCCGCCGTGCCCGAGCGCTGCGCCAGACTGCGCACTTCCGAGGCCACCACCGCGAACCCACGCCCCTGCTCGCCGGCCCGCGCAGCTTCCACCGCCGCGTTCAACGCCAGGATGTTGGTCTGGAACGCAATCCCTTCGATCATGCCGATGATCTCGGCCACCTTGCGCGATGACTCGGTGATCCCATCCATCGTTTCGGTGACGCGCGACACAACGGTACCGCCGCGCGTCACCGTATCCAGTGCGCCATGCGCAAGCCGATTCGCCTGCTTCGCGTTGTCCGCGTTCTGCTTCACCGTCGCCGAGAGCTGGTCCATGCTCGCCGCGGTCTGCTGAAGTGCCGCCGCCTGCTGCTCGGTGCGCGACGACAGGTCGGCGTTGCCCGAGGCGATCTCATTCGCGCCCTGGGTAATCGCCGTCGTGCTGCCGCGCACCTTCGACACCGTCTCCACCAGGCCGTCGCGCATCTTTGTCAGCGCACCGAGCAACTGGCCCATCTCGTTGCGCGACCGGCTCTGGATCGCGATCGTCAGATCGCCCGCGGCAATGCGCTCGAAGTGCTTGATGGCCGCATTGACCGGCTTGATGACCGCCGCCGACAAACCGATCCGCGCCATCACCCCAACCACGATGGCAATCGCGCCGATCGCCGCGAACAAAAGCGTCGCCATCCGGAAGCGTTGCGCGGCCGTTTCGGCCTGCTGACGCTGACTATCCATCTGCAAGCGTTGAAGCGCGTCGATTGCCTTCGAATAGGTCGCGTAGAACGCGTTGGCCGTTTCGCCCTGGATGTTGCGGAACGTGTTGAAGTCGAAATCGGTCAACGCCTTGAACGCAGGCTCGACCGCTTTATCGACGAGCGCGGTGCGCGCCTGCTCGACGGTCTGTGCGAGCTTCTTCTCGGCCTCGCTCGCGAACGGACCGGCCATGTAGTCGCGGAAGTCCGTGTTCGATTCGACCAGCACCTTGTGCGCGGCCGGCAACAGATCATCGGTTTGCTTGCCGACGCTAAAGAGCGTCTGATAGGAGCCGAGCGCGAGTTGCACTTGCAGCAGCTTCTCTGAACTCGCCTTCAGATGCGACAGCGCAACCGCGCGGTGCTGCGTTTCGTCGAGGCTGCTATTCGCCAGCTTCAGGGCGCCATAGCCGACGCCGATCACAATGAGCAGGAACGCGACGAATACGCTGATCACAAGTGTCAGGCCGCCACGAATGGTGATGTTGTTTAGCATTGTGTCTCCGGAACGTCTTATTTAAGCGGCGGCGAACCCCGTGATGCACCGGCGACGGTCCTTTTTTCGCCTTCAACTATACTTCGCCGCATCCAGGTTAACGGCCTTCCGGAGACCGCGTTAAATAGGTGAAATCCATGACAGGCATGGGTTTGCGGGCGATCTAAGCGCCACTATCTGGGATTTTTCTCGCGGCCGGAGCGAGTGCTGCTTTTCAGGACAGTGCGCGTTTCGTTTGTATAATTCGGCGTCTTCGCTCAGGCCCACTTTCATGCTTAGTTTTGCGCTCGGCTTTCTCGTTTCACTGCTGATCACGCTGTTGATCGTGCGCTATGCGCATCTGCATGAGAAATTCTCCACCGATTCCGATCTGGCCGGCGTGCAGAAATTCCATGTGCGTCCGGTGCCGCGCATTGGCGGGGCGGGCATTCTGGTTGGGCTGATCGTGTCCGCGGTGCAGTTGCATCATGCGTATCCCGCTGTGTCGAACGGCATTCTCGGGCTCATTGCGTGCGGCATGCCGGCGTTCGGCTCGGGATTGGTCGAGGATTTGACCAAGCGCGTCTCGCCGCTTGCGCGGCTCGCTTGCACGATGGCGGCGGCCGCCCTCGCCTATTTCCTGCTGAATATCGCCGTCACGCGTATTAGTGTGCCGCCGCTCGATTTCCTGCTCTCGTATGCGGTGATTTCCTGTGCGGTCACTGTGTTGGCTGTCGCGGCGCTCGCCAACGCGATCAATATCATCGATGGTTTCAATGGCCTGGCTTCCATGGTCGCGTTCATGATGTTCGCGTCGCTGGCTTACGTGGCGTTCGAGGTGTCGGATCCGATCGTGCTGTCGGCGTCGTTCATGATGATGGGCGCGGTGCTTGGGTTCTTTATATGGAATTTTCCGGCGGGGCTGATTTTTCTTGGGGACGGGGGCGCGTATTTCATCGGCTTCATGCTCGCCGAACTGTCGATCATGCTGGTGATGCGTAATCGCGATGTGTCGGCGTGGTACCCGGTGCTGCTTTTTATGTATCCGATCTTTGAGACGTGCTTCTCCATCTATCGGAAGAAGTTTATTCGTGGGATGTCGCCGGGGATTCCCGATGGCGTGCATCTGCATATGCTGGTTTATAAGCGGCTGATGCGCTGGGCGGTGGGTGTGCGAACTGCGCGGGAGTTGACGCGGAGGAATTCGCTGACTTCGCCGTATCTATGGCTGCTTTGTCTGATAGCAGTGGTGCCGGCGACGTTGTTCTGGCGGCATACGCTGCATTTGTTTTGTTTTGTGGTGGTGTTTGCGGCGACTTATGTCTGGCTCTATATGAGTATTGTGCGGTTTAAGTCGCCTAGGTGGATGGTGGTTAGGAAGGGGAAGGGGTGAGCAATCCTGGGCTGCAGGCAAACCTGCTGCTAAGTCTCGGGGTCGACCCCGTCTTACTCGGTGCGATTCATTCCAGCCAGCAAGCGTCGGCAACAATGTCAAAGAATTTTTGCATTTTGGATATAATTCGTAGATTACAGTTCCCACGAAATCCAGATGCACCGCAACAACTACAACCTGCTGCGCCTGATGTTTGCACTCGCGGTGATCTTCTCGCATTCCTTCGCCCTGCTAGGACAGACCGAACCGGTACTCTGGGACCGTAGCTTGGGTAACTTATCGGTTCACGGCTTTTTTGTCATCAGCGGCTATCTGATCACGGAAAGCTATCTAAGGAACCCCAAGCCATTCGCGTTCGTCACGAACCGCTTTCTGCGAATCGTGCCGGCGTTATTCGTCGCACTGCTCTTCTCGCATCTGGTTTGGCATTTGTGCGGCGGCTTTAAAACCAATCCCGTCCCTTATATCGCGAACGGTCCGATCTGGACTCTGACGTGGGAAATCGTCTGCTATTTGCTGGTTCTTCTGACGGGCTTGATCGGCGTGCTGACCCCGGCAGGGATGCCAGTCGCGTTCTTCGCCTCATGGCTGCTTTATTTGACGCATCTTCATGATGCGTCGGATGCATACGCCGTGATCGCGCCTTTGCTGATGATGTTCATCTCAGGCGCATTTATCCGTGTCGCCAAAGACAGGATAAATCTGACGGCGGTCTTTTTGCCGGCGCTTGCTCTACTGATCTTTGCGGCAGCCCCCTATACGTCAGATTTAGGTCTCTCCCTAGTACGCCACAATATCGCATTCCTTTGGGGACCTAGCGTGACCGACAGTGAGGCACGCCGCGTTATCTACCTCGCAGCCCTGCCGTTGGTCTTGGCGTATCTCGGCGGCGTTGCCAAACCGTTGGTCAATCTCCGGGATGACATTTCGTATGGCACTTATGTCTATGCATGGCCGGTGTCCCAAACGATTGTCTTCGTCTCGCGGAGCCGCGGGTTCGACCTCAACGTTGCCGAACTGCTGATCGCCACACTCGTTATCACGCTGCCCTTGGCGTGGCTTTCATGGAAGATCGTTGAACAGCCGATCCTCAAACTGAAACGACGCTCCCCGAAGAAGCCCGATCTCAATGGTGCGGGACCGACGGCGCGGGCGTAACGGCTGTTGGATTCGGCGCATGGGAAAAAATGCGCCGACTGATGCGGCCAAACGTCCCCTTCAATGTAGGATTGGCTGCCATGTAGGCATCCACGATGGTTGCAATTCTTCGCGGCACCGACGCTTGCCGTGTAACTCGCATTCGCGCCGGCAGCGATGATCAACCTTTACGAAGCTCGCGAGATTGCGTCAACCGCGCGCAACGCTGGCGCAACCGCCGGTTGATATTCAGGCACCCAGCGACGCAGGTCCCGACGCACCTCATCATCCCCCGGCACGCGGTGCTGCATGAGCCACGGCAACAACTTGTCCAACAGATCATCCGACACTTCACGCGCTCGCGCAATGCGCAGTTTTGGATGGGGCGTACGGGTCGTGGTTTCATCGCAGGCCAGCAACTCCTCGTACAGCTTTTCACCGGGGCGCAAGCCAGTGAATACGATACGGATCTGTTCCTCGCTAAAACCGTACAGACGAATCAGATCGCGCGCCAAATCGACGATCTTGACCGGTTCGCCCATATCCAGAATAAAAATTTCACCGCCGTGCCCCATGCTTGAAGCCTGTAGCACCAGTTGGGATGCCTCTGGAATCGTCATGAAAAACCGTGTGATTTCCGGGTGCGTTACGGTGACCGGGCCACCCTTGGCAATCTGATGCTGGAACTTCGGAATTACGCTGCCAGCGCTGCCAAGGACATTGCCGAAACGCACGGTTTCGAACTGCGTGCGCGCGCTGGTCTGTTGCAGAGCTTGGCACGTCATTTCCGCCAGGCGCTTGCTCGCCCCCATCACATTGGTCGGATTGACCGCCTTGTCGGTTGAAATCAGCACGAAATGCTTCACGTCGTGGCGTATTGCGGCCCGCGCAACGCGATACGTACCAAGCACATTGTTGCGCACGGCTTGCCACGAGTTGAATTCTTCCATCAACGGCACATGCTTGTAGGCGGCTGCGTGAAAGACGATGTGCGGCGTATGCCGCGACATCACCTGATCAAGCAGCAGCGAATCCTTTGCATCGCCGATCACAGGGATAACTGACACACCGGGAAAGCGCTCATGCAATTCTTCGGTGAGGCGATAGATCGCAAATTCGGACAAGTCGTACGCGAGCAACTGGGCCGGCTGAAAACGCAGGATCTGCCGACACAATTCGGAACCAATCGACCCGCCGGCGCCGGTGACCATGACCACACGATCATGCAACAGCGCCTCAACGTGCGGCGTATCGATCGTAACCGGATCGCGACCTAGCAAATCCTCCAGATCGATCTGCCGGACGCGCGACAGAAACCCTTGACCTTGAGTGACATCGGTCAAAGCCGGCAGCACCAACGCATGCACGCCTGCACGTACGCAGAGCGTAGCAACGCGACGCTGAACTTCCACTGAAGCGGATGGTATGGCGATAATCGCGTATTCGGTTTTCAGCGACTCGGCCATATGCGGCAATTCGCTTATCGAGCCAAGTACCTTATAGCCGTAGATCTCACGACCGTGCTTGGAAACGTCGTCGTCGAGCAAGCCGACAAGACGCCACTCGCTTGAGCGCGACAGTTCGCGTGCTAGGCTGGCACCAGCGTTACCGGCACCGATCACGACAACCGGCTTGCCTTGCGCGACCAGTCCACCATACAAATAAAACTCCTTGGTCGCCCGATAGAGCGCGCGCGAACCACCCATCGCCAGAAACAGGAAGAGCGGTGACACAACCAGAACCGAGCGCGGCACGATCGGCACTGGTTGAACCATGACGGAAACGACTACCGCCACCAGCGCGCCGGTAATCACCGCTTTTGAAATGCGCATCAGGTCCGGCAGGCTCGCGAAAACCCACATGCCACGGTACAGGCCGAAGATGCGAAACATGACGCCGTAAGCCGGCAGAACCCAAAGGAGTGAGTGCATGGCACCCACCCTGAAATCTTCAGGGACCATGCCATTGAAGCGGATGACATACGCGGTGATCCACGAGGCCGCGACGGCGCATAGGTCGAAAAGGAAAGCGCTGAAAGATAGCCAAGTGGCCTTGTTTCTAAACATCAGCGTCATACCTCAGTTGTCGGACAGTGTTGATTGGAGACGACGCCAGCGCGTATCAACCACTACGCCTGCCAAGCAGAGAACGACGACCCAAACAGCGACAGCGCACCCCTGAAAAGTTGCGGGACGGCCAAGTAGAAACACAGCAAGCATTATGCCCGTTAGCATCACGGCGTACCATGTCAACGCAGTTCTGGCGTGCCCCATACCGGAACGCACCATACGTTGATAGTAGTGCTCCCGGTGCGCCTGCCAGAATTTTTCGCCGCGAAGCAGCCTGCGCGCGAGCGTGACCGATGCGTCGGCGATAAACGGTGCGAACACGAGAATTGGGAACCAAAGCGGCCAAGCTCCCCCCCGCCACCCCCAATAGCCAAATGCACCGGCAAGATAACCAAGCGAGACCGAGCCAGCGTCGCCGAGAAAAATGCGTGCGGGGTGGAAATTAAACAACAGAAAGCCCACTGCGGTGCCAGCGACGATTGCTGCGGCGACTGCCAACTCCATCACAGGGTGCGCACTCAACAGCGCACCGGCTGCGTAACCCGCAAACCCGAAGAACGCCATACCGCCGGCGAGGCCGTCCGCTCCGTCCATGAAGTTGTAAAGATTGACTAACCAGATCATCAGAACAGAAAGAATTGCGAGGATCCACCAAGGAGCCTCGGCAGGAAACAGCACGACCAGCACCGCCACCGCGACCAGATGCGCCAGGAATCTGACTCGCGCCGGTAAGCCGCGCCGGTCGTCGACCTGCGAGATCGCTGCCAGGAAGGCGGTGCCAAGCGCCGCGCACCATAGGTCTGGCGCCAGCAGCAAAGTGGCGCCCACGATAACCGGCACCATGCCCCAACCACCCACGCGCGGCGTCGGCGCATAGTGAAGCGATCTGTCATTAGGTATGTCCGTAGCGAGCCGCCAGGCCAAGCCTGTCCGCAAGAGCGTCCACAAGATCATGCAGCACACACCTGCCGCGGCGAACGCGACTAGCAGGAGTACGGCCCATGTCGGAACGGTAGAAAAATACGCCAACATTAACGCGCTCTCAGTGCGTGGATCGATACCAGCGACAGGTTGCGGCCAGTCCTTCGTCGATTGAATAGGGCGGCTCCCAGTGGAGCACACAGCGAATTCGGGTAGTGTCCAGTTCAAGCGGTCCGATCAGTCGGTCCACATACGCCGAACGCCCGATCATCCGGCCCGCGTGACGCAGCCAGCTTGCCGGCACGGGCACGAGACGCGCGGGCCGCTGCAGATGCCGTCCAAGCGCGCGCGCCAACTCGGCGACCGTCAGCGTGTTGGCGTCCGCGACATGGAAACATTGCCGTGCTGCGCGGGCGTCGGTCGCGCAGCGCATCAGCGCGTCGGCGAGATTGTCGACATATACGAGGCTGCGCCGCGCGGCAACGGACGCCAGCGGTAAAGGCATTCCCTTCGAAATGGCGTCCATCAGTCGCAGAAAATTGGCACGCACGTGCGGACCATACACAAGCGGCGGCCGAACGATTACGACATCCAGTCCCGTCTCCTGCCCGTATCTCAACAACGCCTGCTCGGCGGCGAGCTTCGAGCGCCCGTACGCGTCCTGTGGTTTCGCGAGATCGTCTTCGAGCAACGGGCGGCCAACATTATGCTCGCCAAGCGCCTTGACGCTGCTGACAAACACGAAACGCCGCACACCACGTTGCCAAGCCGCCTGAGCGACGCGCAATGCCCCGTCGACATTGGTCGCGCGAAACGCGGCGTCCGGCTCAACGGCCTTGTCTCGCATGACATGGACGCGCGCCGCGAGATGGACGACACAATCGATTTGCCCTGCCGCGGGCCAAGCCGCATCGACGCCAGCGAAATCCACACTGGAATCGAGCCACTCGTCGACATCGCGCTCCAATTGCCCCGCACGGCGCACGAGACCTGCGACGCCATGTCCCGCACCCTGTAACGCGTGGCACAGTGATCTCCCGACAAAGCCATTCGCCCCGGTGACGAGTACGTGACTCATAACCACCTCCAGCCGAAGCGATTGAAGAACTTGTACGCGGACGCCATGAACATGCGGATGTGCGCCGAGCCTTTGAGCGCCGCGCCGCCGCCGTGATGCAAGACTTGCACGGCCGGTACGTAGACGACCTTGGCGACCTCGTGAGCGCGAAGACTCAAGTCGTAGTCTTCGAAATACAAAAAATAGCGAGGATCGAATCCTCTCAGGTTCTTGAGCACCGCCGTTCGAAAGAGCATGAAACAACCGCTGACGATTGGCGGCTCCCACACAACGTCGTGCTCATTGATCTTGTCACGCATCTCGTAGCGAGCGAGGCGATCCGAAAAAAAGGGACGTAGACGAGCTGGTAGAAAACCTCTTACAAACAAGTCGAGCAACGTGGGATAACGGCGGCACAGATACTGGATCCCTCCGGCTTCGTCGCCTATGCGAGGCGCGAGCAACCCCGTCTCAGGGTTCGCGTCAAAGAACTCAAGTGCGTTCAAAAGCGCGTGACGATCGAGATCGATGTCGGGGTTCAGTATCAGGTGGTAGGTGCTTGCCACCCGCTCAATCACCAGGTTATGCCCAACTCCATAACCGACATTGCCTTGCCCTGAAATAACCGAGCAGGTCACTCCCTGAAGACGGAGCGCCGACAACTCGGCGGCGATGTCCGGCAGACCACCGTTGTCGACGACAATAAGTTCTGCTTGAAGCGTATTTCTCGCGGCACGCAGTGTCTGGCAAGCGGCACCCAGACTTCGGATCGTGTGTGCCAATTGCGCCGACTCTGACCGATACACAACCAAAGAGACGGTCAAGCTAACGGAATGCTCGCGCGGAGTGGTTCTATTATTGTTCATGTGGGAAAAGTGCTTCGCCGTTTCGACGAACTCCGCGCAACATACATCTAAAAGGCAGAACCGAGTGTGCGTCAAAGTCCGGCCCCGAGCAAGTTGGCTTGCTCATTGTTACCAGAAAGTCCGACGGCGGTCGCCCCGCAAGCAATTGCGCTCGCTGCCCGGCTCGCCAACTAACGAGTTGGACCCCAGCGAAAGTCAGTTCAGGTACCCAGATAGAACACGTTGCGATTCCGGGCCGATACACCAGGCGTCTGGATTCATCTTGGCGACCGCTGCGCGTTCGGCATAGGAGTCATCGACAAAAACCACGTTTTTACCCACGACGTACGCCGCCTTGCTTTCGACCTTGTCCAAGTGAACAACGTTATCGAATTGCTCCGTAATACCGAGCTGAGAAAGCGTTTCCTCCACCACTCGGTCGTGCCGCGTTATTAAAGTGACTTTCGTGCCGCGATTGATTCTAAGGCCGATCAGGAGCCCGAGAAGTTCGTAGTTTACCGTGCCATCCGAGAAAAGTAACGTATCGTCCAGATCGACATACAAATGTTCGAGTGGCTCGGAGATTTTAATTCCCTCGTACAACGCTCGATCATAAATAAATGTCGCCACCGGCACTTTAGGGAGTGCAATTGAATACCCGAGCGTCTCCCACAAGATGGACTGCACGAGGTTCACGCCTTTCAGACGCTCAAATCCCATGGTTCCCGCAACGCGATTCGCCACTTCCATCAGTCGAAGCACACCGTCAACATCTCGCTTCACCTGAAAAAACCATGGCCCCCTAACGGGAATACGGCTGGTGATTTCCTCAGCGATTGGCAGGAATTCGGCCGGATCCTGCTCAGCCGCGCGTACACAGATGCCGTTTCGTATCCGTTGCCTTTCGCGTGCGCAAAGATACTGAAGCTTGCCGTCGCGCGACGTATAACAATCGACCGTATATTCCGCGCCCGGCAGGAATTCCGTGACGATATACGCACGCTCACCTTCCCAGCATTGAAGAAGTTGCTCTGGTGCGGTGATTTTGAACACGCCCACGGAACCTTGGCCACGGTCCGGGCGGGCAAAAAGGGGCAGTGGCGTCTGCTCGGCATTACCTTGGTGGATAATCTTGGGCAAAAACGACACGCCTCGAAGCGCATCATACGTAGCACTCTTATATCGCAACGCTTTAGCCGCCTCGGGCGTGGGCGCAATGACCTTTGTCGGTGCAAAGGAGGTGGACGAAAATAACTCCATCACCTCGTCGTGCGCCGGGAACAGAATATCGATTTCGAGCTCACGAACAAGCCTCTGTATCTCACCGATCAGAGCCTCTTTGTTATCGACAGAGGGCAAATCGGCGATCAAATTTGAAAAAATAATATCCGAATGATCATGCAAAGAATTAGCACCAATTAGATTGAAGTGTGTCGAAAAGCTCAAGGACCGAGCAATCTCCAAACCTATTTCCGTGCCTGCCGGATATACCAAAACATTCCACTTTTTCATTGCCATTTACTCCGCCGATACTGCTTAGTGTCTATTTTTCCAACCCATCCGAACCCGCCGCCCGAGTCTGAGCTTTACTCTTTTCAGAAACTCTTCCTTTATCTGGTGGTCAGGCACCGTCGACAGAGGAACGTTGGGCCGGAAAGCATCAAAATGAGCAGACATTTTTTGAAATTCGCGATCATCTATGCCATAGACGTTCAGCAATATTTCCCGCTGTGCCGGATCGCACAGGTGGTTAAATAACCGCTGCAAGCCAACGGCTTTATATACACCACCCAGCCACTGGTTATGAACAAAATATTGCAGCGTTTGTTCGATGACAATCTGTTCACGGGACGCATTCCGATCGGATTTGACGCGATCTTTGAACGCTTCGATGAAGAGGTCTGCATCCATGCCATCGAAAAAGTGCGCCGCGATCAGGTAGTGCTCGTTAATCGTTCGAATCGAATTCTCGGACGTGTGCGCACTGGCATTTTCCCCAGGCAACACCCGAAAATCGATCAGAGGCTCATCGGCAATATGCAGCGAATATTTCTTTAGAAATCTGACCCATAAATCATAATCCGGAAGCTGACGCATCCGGTTGTTATAGCCGCCGAGCTCGACATAGCACTCTCTGCGGATCATGCTGGTCGGATGGCATAGGCAGTTGCCGACATCGAAGAAAAATCGAATCCATTCGGCCTGCGTACGGTTGGGCTGGTCAAAAACGCGCCCGAAGGCAACCGCCCCTTTCGACAAGCTATTGCCGTCCTTGTCTATGTAGCCGGCTCGTCCAAAATGGCCGCCCACACTTGGGTTGGCTTCCAGATAAGCGACCTGGCTTGCCAGCTTACCGGGACGCCACATATCGTCAGAATTGATAAGCGCAACATATTTTCCTTGCGCCAAATCAAGTAGTTCGTTGTGTACGACACAGGCGCCGCGGTTGACTGGGTTAGCCAGAAATTTGATACGCGGATCGGTGAATTTGCTGATGATGGCTTGCGTGCCATCCTTCGAACCGTCATCCGAAATAAGAAACTCGAAATTCTCAAACGATTGAGACAGCACGCTTTCAATTGCGCCTGCAACGAATTTTTCGTGGTTATAGCTAGGCATCACCACCGAAACAAAGGGACCAATCACACTCACTCCGTACTAGTTACAGGCGCGAAAGTATTAAAAAGAACGCAGGCGGCAAGACCCATCTTAATATCTGCAGAACGATGGGAGGCGTCGCCAGTCTGACTGCACGCTTGATACCCCTTAACCCCGCACGAACCCCCAACGCCGACGAGCCTTTCTCAATCAGCTGACGCTGCTTGAGTTGACGTCGCAGTTCTCCGAACTCGTGTTCGTAGATGCCCTTTGTGACTTTGTCATACTGGTCAACCGCATCGAGTTGTTCCTGAATTTTGTTGGCGGCGCTCAATCCGCTCCACGCACCACCGCCGTGAACTCGATAGATCGAAAGCGGCTCATGCACGTAAGCCATCACACCAAACATACCAATGCAAATATTTACAGCCCAGTCGTATGCTTTCAGGTCGAATAACTGTGGCGTGAGTTTCCGAAGAGCATTCACGCGATATACGCAGGCGGAGAAATTACCCGGCAGGTTGTCACCGATCACGTACCGGCTGTCCATATACATAAAGCCCGGACGGTCAACCGAGGTGCGCGCCGTAAAACGCGCATTCCCTTCATCCCAAACGAAATAGTTGGATGCGCAAAGAACGCACTCCAGACAATCGTCCAGAACCGCAATCTGCTTTGTGAGCTTCGAACGATGCGTCCAAACATCATCGCCTTCCAGAACCGCGACATAGTCCCTGTCACAGGCGGCGAAAGCGCGCTGATAGTTCTTAGTTATTCCAAGATTTTTACCGGACTCGAGAAATCGAAATGTAAATCTCAGGTCAGTATCGACAAATTGTTTGATAACGTCCAGCGTACCGTCCGTGGAGCAGTCATCCGCGACTACGACTTCAATCGCGCCTTCATAATCCTGATTCAATACGCTGCGCAACGCCTGTGCAACGTATTCCTGGTGGTTGTAAGTAACCAGCAGTACCGATACTCTCGGCTCACCATGAGGACTCATCGCACCACCTTTATGCTCGCAATACGAGTTGGCTAATCATATCAACCTCTGAATCGGAGATCGTGTAATACGTTGGGAGGCAGAGCACCCGCCGCGAAATATCCTGAGAAATCGGCACGTTCGACGGACCAACGTATGACAACTCTGACAGCGATGGGTAGAAATATCGCCGGGGGACAACGCTATATTCACCAAGCAATTTCAGTGTTTTTAGCAAATCCGATTCACTCGGAAAAATAACCGCATAATAAGCGTCGTTCGCATCACAGCCTTCGGTGATAACCGGGCGAACAAGCCCAGACCCCTTGAAATTCTTATCGTAGCGTGCGGCAACCTCGCGACGGCGCGCGAGGTACGCGTCTATTTTCTTGAGATTCAACAACCCCATCGCCGCATGAAATTCACTATTCTTTCCATTGATGCCCGCAGGTCCAAACGAAGTTGGGCTCAAATGTCCGAAATTGCGCAGGAGTGCCATTTTCTCCACCAGAGCCGGGTCCGGTGAAAAGACGCCACCGCCTTCGATCGTGTGAAACAGCTTGGTAGCGTGATAACTCGTGGTGGAAATATCTCCATAATGAAGAATTGATTTCCCCTTGTAGTTTGTCCCGAACGCGTGCGCCGCGTCGTAAATAACCTTCAAGCCGTGCCGATCGGCCACGTCCTGAATTTTGTCGATCTCACATGCGTTTCCGAACACATGCGTAGCCAAAATTGCGGTGGTTTTGTCGGAAATCGCTTCTTCGATGCGAGCCGGATCAATCGTCAGACTCGACTGGAGAATGTCCGCCATGATAGGCGTGCATCCTTCCCAGACGATGCTCGATGTCGTCGCCACGTAGCTGAAAGGCGTGGTGATGATCTCGCCTTTCAATTCGAGTGCTTTGATCGCAATCTGCAACGCTACTGTGCCGTTTGCCAGAAAAAGCGTATTGGGCACGCCAACGAATTCTTTTAGCTTTGTTTCAAGCTCGTTCACCAGCGGACCATGGTTGGTCAACCATTCTCGCTGCCAGATTCCACGAAGCAATTCGACATAATCATCCAACTCAGGAAGAGTCGGCTTGGTTACGGTAATGATCATTCCTTGGTCCCCTCGTAAATGAGATCTTGATGATAAGGACGGCATTCAAGGCCGTTGAGCGGTGCGTGGCCGCTCTCGCGCCATCGCACAGGCGTCACGTTTGCGAAGCCAGCGCTGGTCATCGCAGCCACGAGTGCAGGAGCGTCGTACATGTATTGATGCCCCCAATTGCGAAGACTTTCGTTGATCAAGTCAGCTCCTTCATTTACGACCCAACCGACATCGTCCCACTCGTCCAACTTTCCTTCCTTGTACCGCTCGACCAAATAGGTCAATGAAGGAGTCGACAAGCGCAAGACACCACCTGGCTTCAAGACTCTGCGAACCTCAACGAGAAAGGTCCAACCCTCGCCCTTCGGAAGATGCTCGATAAAGTGTTCGCAAAATATGTAGTCGACGCTGCTGTCCGGAAAGGGCAACCCCTTCGCCAAGTCCCAACGGTAAACCTCTTCCCCACCATATGCGTCGACATTGATCCAACCAGGGATGACATTGTGACCGCACGCAAGATGCAACATCAAAGGGGACAAGTCCGCCGGAACATCAGACAGAACTCGCGGAGGCGAATCCGGCGGTAAAATCTTGTCCTCAGTCGTTTCTTGTGTGAGGAACTGAACCTCTTTCAACGCCCCAAGACGCAAATTTCCATAGATGTTCCAGTCACCAATCACGCCGAATTGGGCTGCGACAGCGACAAAATCACCGATCACATAGTCTTCCGCAATCTCGCTTGTGGCGCTCGCCTCAGGTCCGGGCCGTGAAATCACCGTTGCGATGTCATAGCGCCCCCGCACAAACACGCAGGGCACGCACCACTTCAAACGATATATCTCTCCGGCCTTGGCGTTCGTCAAAAACTGCTGCTCTAACAGGTTGTCGAGATAAGCGACGTCCGCTCCCGTCCTGTCTCTGATATGGATGCCCACACCAGTCATCTGGCTGTCGACATTGATCTTTACAGTGCACACCACGTAGATGTCGTCACCGTGGCTGAACGTCTCCTTCGCGCGCCCATATGCATCGGTAGTCTCTACGGAAAGATACACCGCAGCCCCGTCGCCAACGCGTTCTATGGCCGCGGTTTTCTCGAAGCCACTCTCGTCTTGCGCCTTTTTTTCGTGGACGATGCCCGTGTAAAGATTGGCGACATGTGCGGTGTCCGCAAACGACAGCATTTGCCCCTGCTCCAGCAGGACGGCTTTCGAGCAAAGCGATTTAACCGCGCTGATATCGTGGCTGACGAAGAGCAGGGATAGTCCGTCGTTCATCATCCGACGAATGCGGTTCATACACTTTGCCTGAAAAACCGAATCGCCTACGGCAAGCGCTTCGTCGACTATGAGCAATTCCGGTTCGACGTGGCAAGCCACGGAGAACGCAAGACGCACGTACATACCGCTCGAATAGGTCTTGACCGGCTGATCGATGAATTGCCCGATATCGGCGAACGCCGCAATGTCATCAAATTTCCGCAGAATCTCCTCACGGGTCAACCCGAGGATCGCGCCGCTGAGCATGACGTTATCGCGTCCGGTGAATTCAGGGTTGAATCCCGCGCCGAGTTCAAGCAACGCCGATATCTTGCCACGTGCCTCGACCGTTCCATGCGTCGGAAGCAGTGTGCCGCAAATAGTCTGCAGCAACGTTGACTTGCCTGCGCCATTGCGTCCGATTATGCCAACGGTCTCGCCACGCTTGACCTCGAAGTTGATGTCCTTAAGCGCCCAGAATTCTTTGAAATATTTCCGATTCTCTGACGAAGCGCGGAACAGGCGATTAACCAGCGATTGCTTGAGACGATCCACTGGTGCGTCGTAAATACGAAACACCTTGGATACGTCACGAACATCAAGAATAATGTCGTCACATGACATCAGCAAATCCTTGGCGAGTTTTCTGGAACCATACGTAGCATAAAAATGCAAAAATCAAAGACAACAAAAAATATCCGCTAAATTCCAGCGCGCTCGGAAAATTCCCGAAAAACAAGATATCACGGACCTGACCAATAGCTGTTGTCAGAGGATTCAGATACATATAAATCTGAAAATCCTTAGGTAACGCCGAGATCGGAAAGAAGATAGGCGATGTGAAGGGAAGCACCGCAGTAACGATCGTTACGAATTGCCCGATGTCACGAACGTAAACACCGAATGAAGACAGCAGCCACGAGAAGCCGACCGAAAAGAACACAATCGGGAGCAAAACAATCGGAAGCAGAAGCGCGGTGGGGTGCGGCATGCCCTTGATTGCGATAAAGAAGCAGAACCAAACGGCGAAGCCAATTACCGCGTGAAAAAGCGCGGACCCAACCACGACCCACGGCAGTACCTCAAGCGGAAATAGAACTTTTTTTACATAGTTCGAGTTCGCCAGAATAAGAGATGACGAGCGATTCAAACATTCGCCGAGAAAGTTGAAAACCAACAATCCGCAAAATAGCAAAAGCGCAAAGTCGCCTTTCGAATCACCCGTAGTATTCCAGCGCGCTTTAAACACCACACTAAAAAAGAAGGTATAAACGACGAGCATAAGCAATGGATTAACCACAGCCCACAAAAGACCCATTAACGACCCACGGTAGCGCACCGATATATCGCGCTTAATAAGCTCGCTCAACAGGTAGCGATGCTCAAACGGAGTTCGCAAAAACGTCTGGAGGTATCTCACCCATTTACTCATTTATATTCCCACCAATTTTTCCGGGTGCCACGTATGGCGCACCAGGCCATCATAACTTCCGCATTTCTAAAATCCGCCAAACGGCCCAAGCCGTGCGCGCAGACCATCCTGTATTCCTCGCCAGACCATGCGAGCGTTAACCCTCGTCGGTCCGCCCCCCTTGCAGATGTAAATCAGAATCCGGATTGGGAGGCGGAGAGCCTCGCGGGACTTCCACACCCACGTCACATCCTTGCGAAAAAGCAAAACCAACACATTTCGCACCTGGTAGTAGCGACGAATCGGGCTGTGCATCGGGTAAAACCTGTTCAACAGTTTGACCGGCCGTTCACCCAACGAATGGGTCAACACGAGCCAAGGCAAACCGACAATCCGGAAGCCTCGCCGCTTCGCGCGCAAGCACCATTCGACGTCGACAAAATCGATGAACAGGTCATCTTCCATCGGCCCGATCTGATTCCAGTACTTCAGGTTGACGCATGAACCCGACGAGATGAGAAAGTCGACGTCTATCGGTAGCGTGCCCTGCGGGACCACTCGCCTGATGCGAAATGGCATAAAGCGAACAAACGGCGTCACGCCGCCAAACCTGCTGTCGAAATACGCTGGACCGGCCAAAGCGACCTGATTCGCCGAGTCGGGCGTGTCGGCAAAATAGCTAATCAACCCACGAAGGAGTTGATCGCTAGCATCGCTATCCTGATCGAACAGGAAGGCGAACTCCACGCCAAAACTCAGCAACTCATTCACGCCTTGATTCTGCGCTGTCGCAATGCCCAAATTCGCGTGATTGCTGACCACTACGACGTCCGGATCAAGTGCCGCGGTATGCATTACTGGAGCGTTGAGCGGCGTGTTGTCGACCACGACACAACGCATAACCGTGGCGAGGCGATTCGCTCGTTGAATACATTCATGGTCTGGATGAAAGAAAACGACGACCGCGCCAAAACGCCCCGAATCGGTTTCGCGGTTAGCCGTTGACAATTGCGCCCTCACCGAGACACTGCCTCAACGCATCGTCCCACTCCGGTGGTTGCAGCCCAAATTGCCTTTGAAGCTTCTCGTTCGATAGACGAGAGTTGCCAGGCCGCTCAACCGGAGTCGGATATTCCGAAGACGGAATGGGGACGACAGCGGGTCTCCTGGACCCGTCCGGAATGGCTTCGCGGAAGATCTCACGCGCAAAGCCCGCCCACGAGGTACTGCCGGCAGCGGTCATATGATACGTGCCAGAGTTCTCGCTCCACCACGCCTCTGTGTCGCACGTGGGGGCCTGCTGTTGAGCGAGCACGTGACCGGTCAACGTGGCAATAGTGCGGCTCCACGTGGGACTGCCATATTGATCTGCCACAACTTTCAATTCCGAACGGTCGCGTGCCAGACGCAACATCGTCAAAAGAAAGTTTTTGCCGCGCAGTCCATATACCCAGCTTGTCCGAAATATCAGAAAGCGCTTGGCCTGTGCCATGATCGCCTGCTCGCCCAGTAGCTTGGTGTTGCCGTAGGCATTCAACGGGCCTGTCGGATCGTGCTCCTGATACCCGGCATCCGAAGCGTCAGGCAAACGACGGCCGTCGAAAACATAGTCGGTGGAATAGTGAACCAGCGCGGCGCCGACAAGATTTGCACATTCAGCCAGAAGTCCGGGCGCGTCAGCGTTGACTGCCTTCGCAGCCTCGAACTCACTTTCAGCACGGTCGACTGCTGTGTAGGCGGCTGCGTTGACGATGACCGACGGCTTCATGTCCGACATCATCTTGCGCACGGCGTCAGGCTCGTCCAACGGCATATCGGCCCGCAGGAAAGCATGAGTTTGCCCGAGCCCGGCGAGGGTCCGCACAAGCTCGAATCCAACTTGCCCATTTGCGCCCAAGATCAGGACTGGACCTTTCACGCGCGTCGCTGCGGAGGAGTTCATGCGAAGACCTCGGCATCTGGCAATTTCGGCGCAGCCGAGTCCTTTCCAGCCAACGTAGGCTCGCCGGTCAGCGGCCATTCGATAGCAACGGATGGATCCGCCCAGTGCAACGAGCGCTCCGCTTCCGGATGCCAGTAATCAGTGGTCTTGTACAAGAAATCCGCGGTATCCGACGTCACCAAAAATCCGTGCGCGAATCCCGCTGGAATCCACATCATCCGCCGGTTCTCATCGGAGAGGACCACGCCGACCCATTTTCCAAAATTGGGGGAGCTCCGACGAATGTCCACCGCGACATCGAAAACTTCGCCGCTCACGACGCGTACGAGCTTGCCCTGCGCGTGTTGAATCTGGTAGTGCAATCCACGCAGCACGCCTTTGGCCGAGCGCGAGTGATTGTCCTGCACGAACTCGACGCCTGCTTCGACCTTCTCCGCAAACTCATTCGCATTAAAGCTTTCAAAGAAAAAGCCTCGTGCGTCGCCGAACACTTTCGGCTCGATGATTTTGACTTCAGGCAGCGCGGTAGCGGTTACTTGGATGGCCATGCAACTTGGTCCGTAAGAAGGTTTTGCAGATACTTTCCGTAGGCATTCTTCGCGAGTGGTTTGGCGAGCGCCTGCAACTGCTCGCCGTCAATCCACTGCTGACGGTACGCAATCTCTTCCGGACACGCGACTACCAGACCCTGCCGCTTCTGCAGCGTCGCGATGAACGTCGCTGCTTCGATCAGCGAATCGTGCGTGCCCGTGTCGAGCCACGCATAGCCACGACCCATGATCTCAACATTAAGCGCGGCGTTGGCCAGATAACACGAGTTGACGTCGGTAATTTCAAGTTCGCCGCGCGGCGATGGTTTGATGTCCGCGGCGATATCGCAAACCTGGTTGTCGTAGAAGTACAGCCCAGTGACCGCGTAGTTGGAACGCGCCTTCACCGGCTTCTCTTCGATCGACAGCGCGCGAAACTGCTTGTCGAATTCGACCACGCCATACCGTTCCGGATCGTGCACGTGATAAGCGAAGACGGTGGCGCCCTCATCCTTTTCATTGGCGCGTTCGAGTTGCTTCGCGAGATCGTGGCCGTAAAAGATGTTGTCGCCGAGAATCAGCGCCGACGGATCGTTGCCCACAAAGTCACGCCCGATGATAAACGCCTGCGCGAGGCCGTCCGGCGAAGGCTGAACCGCGTACTGAATGTTCATGCCCCACTGGCTGCCGTCGCCAAGCATTGCCTCAAAGCGCGGCGTGTCCTGCGGCGTGGAAATGATCAGCACGTCACGAATACCCGCCACCATCAGTGTGGACAGCGGGTAGTAGATCATCGGTTTGTCGTAGACCGGCAGCAACTGCTTGGAGACGACATGCGTAATCGGATACAGGCGCGTGCCCGATCCGCCTGCGAGAATAATGCCTTTGCGCGCCATTGCCGTGCCCTTACGCGCGCTGCGCGTAGTTGGTCTCAACCCACTTCCGATACTCGCCCGAAGCGACTTCGTCAGACCACGCCTGATTGTCCAGATACCACTGAACGGTCCTCTCGAGACCTGTTTCGAACGTCTGTGCCGGCTTCCAGCCGAGCTCGCGCTCAAGCTTACGGGCGTCGATCGCATAACGGCGGTCGTGACCGGGACGATCCTTCACATACGTGATCTGGTCGCGGTACGAGGCACCCGCTTTCGGACGCAATTGATCGAGCAGGTCGCACAGCGTGTGCACGACGTCGAGGTTCTTCTTTTCGTTCCAGCCACCGATGTTGTACGTCTCACCCGGCGTACCGCGCGCGAGTACTTCGCGGATCGCGCTGCAATGGTCGCCGACATACAACCAATCGCGCACGTTCTGACCGTCGCCATAAACCGGCAGCGCCTTGCCGCCGAGCGCATTGGCGATCATCAGCGGAATCAGCTTCTCGGGGAACTGGTACGGACCGTAGTTGTTCGAGCAGTTCGTGGTGAGCACCGGCAGGCCATACGTGTGATGGTAGGCGCGCACCAGATGGTCAGAACCAGCCTTGGTTGCCGAATAGGGGCTATTCGGCGCGTACGGCGTGGTTTCGGAGAATTGCGGATCGGTAGCGGAGAGCGAGCCGAACACTTCGTCGGTCGAGACGTGCAGGAAACGGAACGCGACCTTGTCGGCCTCGCCGAGCGTATTCCAGTAGCTACGGGTGGCTTCGAGCAACGTGAAGGTGCCGACCACGTTGGTCTGCACGAAATCAGCCGGACCATGGATCGAACGATCCACGTGGCTTTCAGCTGCAAAGTGCAGCACGGCACGCGGCTTGTGCTCGTCGAAGAGCGCGTCGAGCGCGGCACGATCGCAGATATCGGCTCGCACGAACACATGCCGGGGATTGGCCTGCTGCGACTTTAGCGTACCCAGATTGCCGGCGTAGGTCAGTTTGTCTACATTCAGCACCGCTTCGTCCGACGCATCGAGCCAGTCGAGCACGAAATTGGCGCCGATAAAGCCGGCACCGCCCGTTACCAGGATCATGAAATTCCCTTCTAGATGTTGGCGGCAGATCGGAATCGGTTCACCGATCTACGCACCCCGCGTGGTGGAGTCCGAATTTTGTCGACGCCCGGCTCAGCCCCTCGCACAGCGGGCAGGCGCTCAAACGCCAATCTTATAAAACGCTGATTATAAAGCCGCGCGGGGCAAAAACTAGAACCCTAACAACTTGAAACAGCTTGACAAGTTTGGTTTCCGTTCCCTACCGAGGGGGTAGTTTGACGGCGAGCGCCGCCTCCAGAGGGCAACGGCGCAAGGAGGCTGAACCGGCCGCCCACTTAGGCAGGTAGCCACGTTGTGGCGCCGGGGGAGCGGGTCTATCTCGCAAAATAACAGCAGATGGCCACAGCTACCACCAGTTACGCCAATCAAGCCGCCAACATCCACCGCAGCGTATCCATAAACGGAATCGCCTCAACTCTCGGCGCCAACGAGCGCAACTTAGCCGGCGACCCCGCCAGCATCTTCACGTCACTTTGCCGCACGAACGCCGGATTGACGCGTATATCGAGTTCATGCCCCGTCAAATCGCTCGCCGCCGAGAGAATGTCCCGAAGCGTATAAGGCGTGCCAGTACAGACATTAACCGTCTCCGAGGCAGCAGCCTCCGACTCCAGCAACGCCTGATAAGCACTCGCCACATACCTCACGTCGGAAAAATCCCGCGCCCCATCGATATTGCCCAACTCGATCGCAGATTCCCGCTGCGCGAAATGCTCGACGATCTTCGGCACCAGAAAGTTCGACATCTGTCCCCGGCCCGTGTAATTGAAAGGCCGCACGATCAGGATCGGCAGCCGGTCGAACCACGTCCGCACCATCGTTTCCATCGCCGCCTTGCTCGCGGCATAGTGGTTCACAGGCGTGACCGGAAAACTCTCGTCGATGGCGTCGCTAGTTACGTTGCCGTAAACATTCGCGCTGCTCGCGACCAACAGCTTGCGGGGCGTATGACCGACGGCCGCACAGGCCTCCAGCAGGTTCAGCGTGCCGATCACGTTGACGCGGTAAAAGTCGAGCGGATCGTGATGGCCCACAAAGCTGATCGCGGCCAGATGCACGATGTAATCAGGCCGCGCGGTTTCGATCACGCGCCGGCATGCATCGGGCGACGTAATGTCGAGCCTGAGCCGCGTCGGCGTTTCAGGCTCGTTGCGCCCGGCCACCGTTTCGATCACGGTGTGGCCGCTGCCCAGCAGGTTATCGACCAGATAGCGGCCAGTGAAACCACTCGCCCCGGTGACAAGCGTGCGGATAGGTTGCTTCGCATGAGAAGACGGCATGCTTTCTCCGTTCACGAGAGTCATCCTGTTGTGCTGCAATATCGCGCGCCGCTTTAGTAGCGCCGGTTACTAGCGTTGCCTGACGGCGCAAGGCCCGATATCCGTGCTTCAAACGGGCTATTATGTCACGCTAGCCTGCTGCACCGCCCAACGCGCGGCACGACTCGTGCGTCACCGCGTGTATCAAACCGCTCCGACTCCCGATGACACCCTCCACCGCCCCCTCCGACCGTTCCCAGCCGCACCCGCTACCGCTTGCCTTCGGCGACCTGCAGGGCTGCCGCACGTCGTTCCAGCAGTTGCTGGCCAAGGTCGCGCCGGCCGCCGACACGCCCCTATGGTTCGCGGGCGACCTGATCAACCGCGGGTCCGAATCGCTCGCCACGCTGCGCGACATCATCGCGCTGGGGGATCGGGCGGTGCCGGTGCTGGGCAACCACGATCTGCATCTGCTGTCGGTGTCGGCGGGAATTCGCAAGTCGAAAAAAGGCGACACGATCGACGACATTCTCGCCGCGCCGGATGCCGCCGACCTGCTCGAATGGATCCGCCACCGTCCGCTCGCGCATTTCGACAACGGCATGCTGATGGTGCATGCCGGCATATTGCCGCAATGGGACGCCGCCCTGACCATGGAACTCGCCGAGGAATTGCAAAGGGCGCTGCGCGCACCGGACTGGAAGGAAACGCTGGCGGGACTCTACGGCAACGAGCCGAATCGCTGGACACCCGGCATCAAGGGGATCGAGCGGCTGCGCCTGACGTGCAGCGCGTTGACGCGGATCCGCTTCTGCAACGCCACAGGTGCGATGGATTTCAGCAGCAGCGGCGGCCTGAATTCCGCGCCGCCGGGCAGCATGCCGTGGTTTGACGTGCCGTCGCGCAAGACCGCGGATATCACCGTGGTCTTCGGCCATTGGGCCGCGCTTGGCTTGACCTTGCGCGACAACCTGATCGGCTTGGATTCGGGCTGCGTATGGGGCGAGAAGCTCTCCGCCGTGCGTCTTGCGCAAAATCCCGCTGAACGCACGCTGACGCAGGTCGACTGCGAGACTTGCCGCGAGCCTGGCGGCGGTAATTAAGCTGCCCCGTTAAGCCGAACGGCCTTGATCAACCGGTTCGACCAGCGCCGGCGAGGCATCCGCGGCGTTGTGCGGTGCAATTGGCTCCGCAGCCGCTGCACCGGACCTCACCATGCCGCGCTGCATCTCCCGCAACGCCGCCGCAATCACGCCTTCGGCCTCCGCTGCCAGCGTGCGCCGGTCAGCGCCCGGCGCGAGCGGCGCGCCGACATACACATGCGCGGTCAACGGACCGCCGCGCAGAAGCAGATTCAGTGAATCGGCCAGCGTCAGGTCGTCGATATAAGCAGGCGCGGTGGATTGTCGACCGTGCGTATCTTCATACATGATGCACAGCGGCTGCACCGCCGCCGAGGCCGACACCGCCGCCTGGAACATATTCGCGTGGAACGGCAACAGCGCCAGACCATTCGTCGTCGTGCCCTCCGGAAACACGCACATCAGCTCGCCCGCGCTCAGGCGGTCGGACAGTTCATGCATGATCCGCTTTGCGTCGCTGCGCTTCTCGCGCTGGATAAACACCGTATCCAGTTGCTGCGCAAGCCAGCCGATCACCGGCCACTGCCGGATCTCAGCCTTCGAGACAAACGGCGTCGGCCGCCACGCATTGATCACGTAGATGTCGATCCACGAGATGTGATTGGCGACCACCAGCGCGCCGCGGTCGAGCCGCGCGCTGTCGTTATGTACGACCAGCTGCATGCCGCACAACTGCAGCATTTTCAGCGACCATTCGCGGTTGAGCGTGTGCCGCCCATCGGCATCGGCTTTAGGAAAGCGCGTTGCGACAATCCACATGCCGTGCAACAGATGCGCGATGAGACGGGCCTTGCGTAACGCGAGCTTCATTGTCGGAGCTTTCCGTAACTGGGCAATGCCGCGAATATTAACGCTGTTCGAACGCAACGTGACCGGACACGATGGTCGCCCGCACGCGCGCGGGCAATTCGTAGCCGAGGAACGGCGTGTTGTGTCCCTGGCTCCTCAATGCACGCGGCTCGACGCGCCAATAGGCGTTGCGGTCGAACACACAGAGATCGGCGACGGCGCCCACGGCGACGCGTCCGGCGCCATCCAGTTTCAGCACCTCGGCCGGTGCGGTGGTGATGCGGTTCAGCGCCTTGGCCAACGGCACGCCCGCTTCATCGGCCCATTTCACCGTCAGCGACAGGAACAGCTCGAGGCCCGTCGCGCCCGGCGTGGCTTCGGCGAACGGCAGCAGCTTCTCGTCGTCATCGACCGGCGTATGGTCGGAGCAGATCGCGTCGATCGTACCGTCGACGAGGCCCGCGCGGATCGCTTCGCGATCGCGCTGTTGCCGCAGCGGCGGGTCGAGCCGGAACTGCGCGTCGAAGTAGCCGATGTCGAGGTCGATCAGGTGCACATGGTTCACCGTGACGTCGCATGAAACCGGCAAACCTTCGGCCTTCGCCGCACGCATCAACGCGATGCCCGCCGCCGACGACACATGCGACAGATGCACCCGCGTCCCGGTCACGCGAACCAGTTCGAAGATCGTGTGCAGCGCGATCGTTTCGGCCGACACCGGCACGCCCGACAGCCCGAGCCGCGATGCCAGCGCGCCGCTCGCGGCCACGCCGCCTTTGCCGAGATACGCATCCACCGGACGCAGCCACACGGTATAGCCGTAAGTATTCGCGTACTGCAACGCACGCATGAGCACCTGCGTGTCGACCACCGGCACGTCGGCCTGCGAAAAGCCGATACAGCCCGCTTCCGTCAGCTCGACCATCTCGGTGATGACCTGCCCTTTCAGACCGACGGTCAACGCGCCGAGCGGATACACGTGCGCCTGGTTCAGATTGCGCGCGCGGAACTTGAGCATCTCGACGAGGCCCGGTTCATCGAGCGTCGGATCGGTGTCCGGCGGACACACGAGACTCGTCACACCGCCCGCGAGCGCCGCGGCCATTTCGGATTCGAGCGTGGCCTTGTGTTCGTAGCCCGGCTCGCGCAAACGCGCGGACAGGTCGACCAGACCCGGCACGATCGACAAACCCTTGGCGTCGATCGTCCTCTCCGCGTCGAAATCGGCGGGCGCGTTGCCGATGGCGACGATCTTGCCCGCCGCGATAAAAATGTCCTGCTGCTGTTCGGTGCCCGCTGCCGGGTCGATCAGCGTGCCGCCTTGAATATGAATCTTCATGTGCTGCCTTGTATTTAGCCGTGATTGCCCGCGACGATCCCCATCACCGCCATGCGCACCGCGATCCCGAACGTCACCTGGTTCAGAATCACCGATTGCGGACCATCGGCCACCTGCGAATCGATTTCGACGCCGCGATTCATCGGACCCGGATGCATCACGATCGCGTCGGGTTGGGCGAGCGCAAGACGCTCCGGCGTCAAGCCCCAACTCTTGAAGTACTCCTGCGCCGACGGCAGCAACGCGCCGCTCATCCGCTCGTTTTGCAGACGCAGCATGATGATCACGTCCACGTCCTTCAGCCCCTCGTCCAGGTTGTGGAACACGCGCACGCCCATCTGTTCGAGGCCGCCCGGCAGCAGCGTGCGCGGACCGATCGCGCGCACTTCCGGCACGCCGAGCGTGGTCAGCGCATGAATGTCCGAACGCGCCACCCGCGAATGCAGAATGTCGCCGACGATCGCCACGCGCAGGTTCGTGAAATCCTTCTTGTAGTGGCGGATCGTGTACATGTCGAGCAGACCCTGCGTCGGGTGTGCATGACGCCCGTCGCCGGCATTGATCACATGCACGTGCGGCGCACAATGCTGCGCGATCAGGTACGGCGCGCCGCTCGATGCATGGCGCACGACGAACATATCGGCATGCATCGCCGAGAGGTTGTTGATCGTGTCGAGCAGCGACTCGCCTTTGCTTGTCGAGGACGCATTGATGTTCAGATTCAGCACGTCCGCCGAAAGACGCGTCGCGGCGATCTCGAAGGTGGTGCGAGTGCGCGTCGAGTTCTCGAAGAACAGGTTGAACACCGACTTGCCGCGCAGCAGCGGCACCTTCTTCACTTCGCGATCGGTCACGCTGACAAACTGATCGGCGGTATTGAGAATGTGATTGACGATCGCCTTCGGCAAACCTTCGATCGACAACAGATGTTTGAGCTCGCCGTTTTTCGTGAGCTGCGGATTGCCCTTCAGGAAGCCATAACGGAAGCGCTCGGTGGCGCTATCGGCTGAATCCTTGGGCGCCTGGTTGGCGGTGTTCATGGTGTACCTGCTTCTTGCTCAATGCACCCGGCTGCGTTCAATCGACGCGGGCTTCGGTGTGAAAGGTGAAACGCTGATTGCCCTCTGCGCCGCGCGCTTCGCGGGCCAGCACGAGCGTCGCGTCGGCGGGCACCTGAACCACGCCGCCGACAAACCGCGCCGCCACCGGCAGTTCGCGTCCGCCGCGATCGGCCAGCACCGCCAGTTCGACCGATGCCGGGCGGCCGTAGTCGTACAGCTCGTTCAACGCCGCGCGAATCGTGCGGCCGGTGTACAGCACGTCGTCCACCAGCACGATGCGGCGGTTGTCCACGGAGAACGGCAGCGAGGTCGGACTCGCCTGCGAGTGCAGGCCTTTTTTCGCATAGTCGTCGCGATGCAGCGCGACATTCACCACGCCGAAGCTCGACACATTCAGGTCGCGTGCGAGGCGCTCCGCGAGCCACGCGCCGCCGCTGTAGATACCTGCCAGCACGGCGCCCTCGGCTTCGTCCTGGCCGGCGCCGAGCCTGTCACCATAAACCGCGCGAATCTGGTCGAGCAGAGCGCGATAAAGCGCTTCGGCGTCAATGGAACTCATGATCGTCGGACAGTCCGTCTAGATATTGCTGGAGGATGACGCGGGCGGCTTCGGCGTCGAGCATGTCGGCGCGGCCGTTGCCGGCGCGGATTTCCGCCTTCGCTTCAACCGACGAATAGCGCTCGTCGATCCACGTGACCGGCAGATTGAAGCGGCCGTTCAGCTGATTGCCGAAGCGCTTCGCGAGTTGGGTCATTTCATGCGGCGTGCCGTCCGGGTGCATTGGCAAGCCGACCACCAGCGCGTCCGGCTTCCACTCGGCGATCAGCTTGCCGACCGCCTCGAAGCGATACTCGCGGCTGCGGTTCTGCACGATGACGAGCGGCCGCGCGCTGCGGGTGAGCGAATTGCCCACCGCCACGCCGATCCGTTTTTCACCATAGTCGAACGCAAGCAGCGTCGCTTCACGTCCGGCCGGCAGGCTCATGCGTGACCTGCTTCGCCCGACAGCATGGACAGCGAAATGCCGAGCAGCGCGAGCGCCGCTTCGAGACGCTCTTCCGCGGGCACGTCGAAGACGATTTTCGGGTCGGCTTCGACCGTGAGCCAGCCGTTCTTCGAAATCTCTTCTTCGAGCTGACCCGCGCCCCAGCCGGCGTGGCCGAGCGTAAGCAGGAAGCGCTCCGGACCCGTACCGCTCGCGACGGCTTCGAGCACGTCTTTCGAGGTGGTCATTTCGAGCCCGCCCGGCACCGACATGGACGACGTATAAGCATTGCCGTCTTTCGGATCGTGCAGCACGAAGCCGCGTTCGGTTTGCACCGGACCGCCGAAATAGACGGGTACATGAAGAAGGGGTTCGATCTCGAGTTTGAGATCGATGCGACTGAAGAGCGCTTGCAGGTCGATATCGGTCGGCCGGTTGATCACGAGGCCGAGCGCGCCGCGCTCACTGTGATCGCAAAGGTAGACCACCGTTCCTGAAAACGTGGGATCGGCCATGTTCGGCATGGCGATCAGGAACTGGTTGGTCAGATTGATGCGATCGGTACTCTTGGACATAGTTCGGATTTTAGCAAAGACGATGCAGGATGGCGGACGTTGAGCGCGGGACCGCGATGTGCGCGATGAAGTGCGCCGCGAGCCATCGACGGCGAATCAAGTTCCACTCTATCACGCACGCAGGCCTTGGCCACGGTGCAGGTGAGCGGTGTTTTGCGGCACGCACGCTGCGTGCCTCCGGGTTCCATTCTTGCTCCTCGTTCCCGCCGACTGGGAACGCTTGCCGGCGCGCAGGACCTGCTGTCCGTAAAGCTCAGTTGCCGCCCTGCTCAATCGAGCGCGTCAATGCAGCCAGCGCGGCGCTGCTGGCAGTCGGTGTGACGCCCGCAGCCACTTTGTGCAGCATCGCGCGCAACGCTTCGGCGGTCTGCTCGAGCGTGCTCGCGGCCGGCGCGCCGACAATCACATGCGAGCGCACCGCCGGCGTCGATACACCGGCATGCGCGCGACGGCGCCAGGCAAGCCCCAGCGCATCGGCGACCAGCGCCACGTGGCCGAGGCCCAGCGCGCATGCGGCGGCGCCGAGCCGATAGGCGGCGTCGCCCGCCTGCAGCGCTTCACTCGGATCGGCTTTCTCGGGCTGATCGGCCGCGCGGGCATGCTCCGTCAGCGCGGAAATCGAGGCATCCGCCGTCTGCAGGAAATCTTCATAAGCGTTCGCATTGACCGTCAACACGCCCAGTTCGCGCGTCAGCGCGCTGCGGGTTGCGCTGATCGCCTGCGCCTGCACGGCGCCCGCTTCCCAAAGCATTTCGGATGCCTGGGTGCCCGCGATGTGCCAATCGACCGTTAAGCCGAAGTCATGGAGCACGTCGACCTGATCGGCATCTTCCGCCGAAGCGCCGAACAAGGCGTAATCGCGCCACAACAGCGCCAGCGTCGCGCGCACCAGCGAGCGCGGCGCGCGCTCGATGCCGCGCGTGTGATCGGCCAGCACGAGGTTGCAGCGTGCATAGAAACGCCGCGCATCGGTTTCCGCAGTGGCGCGGCCGCCGACCCGCAAGGCCTTGGCGCAGGCTTGGGCGAGGCGCCAGAAATCGTAGGGGTCCGGGCCGGCGAGCTCCGTGAAAACGGCGTCGAGTTCGTCGAGCGCCGCGTTCGTGAACGCCAGTGCGGCACCGCTGTTATCGGGCTGCGAGCGCAACACGGGCAGCAGCGCGCCCTCGTAGCGCGCCCGCAAATGAGCCAGTTGATCGGCGGACTGGGGGCGCAGCGACACCGGTGGCACCGGGCGCGCGCTCAGCGCGAGATCTTCGAACGCGACAGTGGAACCGGGAGTGTGCTCCGACAGATGCGTACAGAGCGCGCGATAGTGATTAAACAGGGTGGGCGAGCAGGACAGCTCGCGCAGATTGTGGCGCTCCAGCGCCGCGCGGAAATCACGCAAGGCCGCGCCGAACACTGGCCGCGCGCCAGTCGCGTCGGTCGGATCGCCCTCGGCCAACGGCGAGAGGCGCAGCAGCGCGTCCGCGAAGCGCTGCGCGCTCAGCCAGCCGGCCTCGCGCAGTGCGTGGGACGCACGCAGCAGCGCCGCCGCGCTTTCGCGATGCTGCTCGAATGCTAATAGCGCCTCGGCCAGTGCAAGCTCCGCGGGACGGACAGCGCCGCCGCGCGGATTCGGCAATGCATCGAAGGAATCGGGTGCAGCGGTTCGAAGAGTCATGGGCAGGCGACAGGAAGCTGACGGGCCGCCGCTCGGCGCCGCACGAGAGACTGATCGGCTAACGTGCGAACTGGCGACAGGACAATGACAGACTACCGCTGCGACGCGGCACAACCAAGGACGTTCCGCGTCGACGCGTTGGGGCAGACTTCCGGGCGCATCAAGCGCGTTCGACCGGCAACGCCGTATGCAAAACACCGCGCCGCGGGCTCGCGGCACGAAGCTTAACCGGCCACCGCCGGTTGCTCCTCAAACCTCTCAGATCTGGACCATTTCGAAGTCTTCCTTGCGCGCTCCGCATTCCGGACAGGTCCAGTTGATGGGAACGTCCTCCCAGCGGGTGCCCGGCGCAATGCCTTCGTCCGGCAAACCGGCTTCTTCGTCGTAAATCCAGCCGCAAATCAGGCACATCCAGCTTTGATATTCCATTCTTGTGTCGCGTCGTAAAGTCCGTGGAAACGGGAGCCATGATGGTACCGTGTTGCCGCCCCAATGCCTAGCAATCAGAAACGCGCAATCGTAGCGTGCGGCGGCCTTCGGCTATGCCAGCTGCGTCGCTTTGCTCCGCACCTGTGGCGTAGCGTCGCCGCTTGCTTTGCGGTTATCCGCTGGTTGAGTGCTGCTTGCTTGCGGCAAGGCGCCGATGAATGCGAAAAAACGCCCCCGCGACGGTTTAGGCCGCATAATTGAGCCGATTGCGCACTCTCTGCGCCAAAAATCAGCTCCTTTTGTAAATTTTCATGCCCAGCGATACGCCTCCGATCGTCCTCACCTTCGGCCTTTCCGATCCCACCGGCGGCTCCGGCCTGCAAGCCGACCTGTTGACCCTTGCCAGCATGGGCTGCCATGGCGTTTCCGTGCTCACGGGTTATACCGTGCGCGACTCGGCAAGCTGCGACGAAGTCACCGGGCTCGACCCTGAAGTGGTCGCGACCCAGGCTCGGATGCTGCTCGAAGACATGCCGATCGCCGCGTTCAAGGTCGGCGCATGCACACGCGCGGAAGTGGTGAGCGCGATTGCCGAGGTGGTCGCCGATTACGACGACATCCCGCTGATCCTCGCCCCCGACTTCACGCTCGACGACGAACACGTGCTCGCCGCCGACGAACTGCGCGAAGCGATCGCCGACCTGCTCGCGCCGCAGACCACCTTGCTGGTCGCCGATTCGGCCACCCTGCTCGCCCTCGCCCAGCCGGACGGCGACGCCGAAGCTCCGAGCCTGGATGCGGCGATCTCGCACCTGCTGTCGCAAGGCTGCGAATACATTCTGTCGACGGAAACCGGCACGCACCGGCTCGTCAATACGCTGTTCAGCGAAGACGGCCAGCTGCGTCAGGATATGTGGGACCGCGGCAGCCATCGGATCATGGGCATCACCGATACGCTCGGCGCCGCGATTGCCGCCTTGCTGGCCAATGGCCAGGAGCCGGCGGAAGCCGTGCGCGAGGCGCAAGAGTATCTGTATCAGGCCATGCGCAATGCGTTCCGGCCGGGAATGGGCGCGTATTTGCCGGACCGGTTCTTCTGGGCGCGCAGCAGCGACGACGAAACGCCGCCGGCGGCCGGCAAGGACGCAGCGCCGGGTGAAGCACGGCATTGAGATTTGATGCGAGGCGTCTGCCGCATGAGCGGCAGGCGCTCTAGCAAGCAAGCGGGTCGGCTTTAGTTTTAGCTTCAGCCAAACACCGCCCATAAAAAAACCCGCATTTCTGCGGGTTTTTTCTTTTGGGAAGCGCGCCTCGCGGCGCACTTCCCCATGTGTTTCCAACTGAGCCTCTAACAAGAGAGGCCCAACCGAAATTACATGTCCATGCCCATGCCGCCCATGCCGCCGGGCATACCGCCGCCCATCGGAGCGTCTTCCTTCGGCAGTTCGCAAACAGCTGCGTCGGTCGTCAGCAGGAGACCTGCAACCGATGCTGCGTTTTGCAGCGCCGTGCGCGTCACCTTCGTCGGATCCACGACACCTGCGTCAACCAGGTCGACGTACTCGCCGGTTGCTGCGTTGTAGCCGTAGTTGCCCGTGCCGGCTGCAACAGCTGCCACCACGACGCTGGCTTCTTCGCCACCGTTCGTGACGATCTGACGCAGCGGCTCTTCCATCGCGCGCAGCACGATCTTGATGCCTGCGTCCTGATCGGCGTTAGCGCCCTTCAGGCCGGCGATTGCCGTACGTGCACGGATCAGTGCGACGCCGCCGCCAGCAACGATGCCTTCTTCCACAGCTGCGCGCGTTGCGTGCAGTGCGTCTTCGACACGTGCCTTCTTTTCCTTCATTTCGACTTCGGTCGCAGCGCCGACCTTGATCACTGCAACACCGCCAGCCAGCTTGGCCACGCGTTCTTGCAGCTTTTCACGGTCGTAGTCCGACGTTGCTTCTTCGATTTGCGTGCGAACCTGCTTCACACGCGCTTCGATCGTTGCACCTTCGCCAGCGCCGTCGATGATCGTCGTGTTTTCCTTGCCCACTTCGATACGCTTCGCTTGACCCAGTTCGGCCAGCGTTGCCTTTTCGAGCGTCAGGCCGGTTTCTTCAGCGATGACTTGACCGCCGGTCAGGATCGCGATGTCTTCCAGCATGGCCTTACGACGATCGCCGAAGCCCGGAGCCTTGACAGCAACCGTCTTCAGGATGCCGCGGATGTTGTTCACAACCAGCGTAGCCAGTGCTTCGCCTTCGACGTCTTCTGCGATGATCAGCAGCGGACGGCCAGCCTTGGCGACCTGTTCCAGTACCGGCAGCAGATCACGGATGTTCGACACCTTCTTGTCGTGCAGCAGCACGAACGGGTTGTCGAGCACGGCAACTTGCTTGTCCGGGTTGTTGATGAAGTACGGCGACAGGTAGCCGCGGTCGAATTGCATACCTTCAACCACGTCCAGCTCGTCTTGCAGCGACTTGCCGTCTTCAACCGTGATGACGCCTTCCTTGCCGACCTTGTCCATCGCTTCAGCGATGCGGTCACCGATCGACGAATCGCTGTTTGCCGAAATCGCGCCAACCTGAGCGATTTCCTTGTTCGTCGTGCACGGCTTGCTGATCTTGCGCAGTTGTTCGATCGCGGCCGTCACAGCCTTGTCGATACCGCGCTTCAGGTCCATCGGGTTCATGCCCGATGCAACGTACTTCATGCCTTCGCGGACGATCGACTGAGCCAGAACCGTTGCGGTCGTGGTGCCGTCGCCTGCGTTGTCGCTGGTCTTGGAAGCGACTTCCTTGACCATTTGCGCGCCCATGTTCTGGAGCTTGTCTTTCAGTTCGATCTCTTTCGCGACCGAAACACCATCCTTCGTGACCGTCGGGCCGCCGAAGCTGCGTTCCAGGACAACGTTGCGACCCTTCGGGCCCAGCGTGACCTTCACAGCGTTCGCGAGGATGTTCACGCCTTCAACCATCTTGGCACGGGCGGAATCACCGAATACGACGTCTTTAGCTGCCATCTTCTAACTCCTTGAATTCTTGGGATATAACCGGGGAAGTAGCGACGTGCGCTTACTTCTGCACCACGGCCATGATGTCTTCTTCGCGCATCACCAGCAGTTCGTTGCCGTCGACCTTGACGGTCTGGCCTGCGTACTTGCCGAACAGGACGCGGTCGCCCACCTTCACGTCGAGCGCGATTTGTGCACCCTTGTCGTCACGCTTGCCCGGGCCAACTGCCAGAATTTCGCCTTGATCCGGCTTTTCTGCTGCGGCTTCGGGGATCACGATGCCCGACGCAGTCTTGGTTTCTTGATCCAGACGTTTGACGATCACGCGATCATGCAAAGGACGAAGGTTCATACATACTCCTCTCTTGATTGAGACTGAAGAACGCTGAGAAAACCCGGCTGGCTAAGCCAACCGGCGATGTTGTTAGCACTCTCGTGCAGCGAGTGCTAATTATATGGACGGGTGGTGACAAATTCAAGACCGTTCGGAGACTGCGGTGTCGAGATTCGCTCAGTTTGAACTCGCCACCTACATCCGGACGTCGCCCAAGGCGAATTTTTCACATAAAAACAATCACTTAGAATGGAAATTTCTGTTCCGCGTTGTCGCGCGTAGAGAACGATATGCCGCTTTTTTTGGCGGCATCCGCCCGAAAAGTTGGCAATCGACCTTCACGCCAGGGTAAACCTTTAACACGTCACGCCCTCAGTCACGCTTGCGGAATTCAAAAAACATGGTGTGACTCGACTGCCTCTCACAGTGGCAACCGAAGAAATCAGTCGAAAAGCCGCGCACCAACCGCTATCGGGTTTCAGTACAACGACGTGTCTATGATCCGTTATGCGACGCACCGGTCCAGATGCTGGTTGCGATCGGCAAATCAACGAAAAGAGGCCAGAAAAATGGCCTGTTCGCGACGCAAACGCACGCACATGACCGATAGAATTTCCTCCTATACGCACGTTACGCACCGTCACGCGCCCGATACCTGTCGGATCGTTTTCTCACATCGGATTTCCGGTTAATTCAGCATGACACGGCTTGCACGGCACTACGTCCCAGAACAACCGCAGCACGTTATCTTGCAGGGGCTCACAGGGCCCGCATTCCTGGACGAAGGAGACTACCTGTACTTCCTCGCCTGCCTGGCAGACGCGGCGCGCGTCGCCGATCTTGCGGTCCACGCGTGGGTACTCATGCCTGACGCGGTACAGTTCCTCGTCACGCCTTCATACGCGTCGAGCGTGGCCATGGCGATGCAGGCGGTCGGCCGTCGCTATGTCGAGACCTTCAACCGCCGCCATGGACGCCGCGGTACGGTGTGGCGTGGCGGGTACCGGTCGACCGTGATTGAGCCCGACCGGTATTTCCTGCTCGCGAGCCAGTTCATCGATCATGCGCCGGTGCGCAACCGCCTTGTGGTCGAGCCGGGGAACTACCCGTGGTCGAGCTACACGCACCACATCGGGCTGCGTGTCGATAGCTTCATCAAGGATCATCCACTCTACCGGGCGCTCGGCAATACGCCGTTCGAGCGCCAACAGGCTTACCGCGATCTGGGCGCACAGCCCCTCGACGAACGCGAGCTCAATAACCTGACGCAGTCGACGCTCGAGGACTGGGTGCTCGGCAGCGCCGCGTATTGCGAATGGGCGGCGCAGACAGCCAACCGACGTTTGATGCCCCTGCTGCTGCGCGACCGGCCGCCCCGGGTTCGCACGACACGCGCCCTCGCACACGTGGGCTAGTCAAAAGAGCGTCGGGTAGAAAAGTAGTCGAAGTCTCCACGCGCTGGAACGTGTCTCGCGGGCCACTGCGCGAGGCATTCCGCGCATTGGAACAAGCCGGTTTGCTGAAGACTGAGAAAAATCTCGGTGTCACAGTGCGCGCGCTGTCGCGACGCGAGGCCGAAGAGATTTACGAGGTTCGTGCGATGCTGGAGGAAGCGGTCGCCCGCGCACTCGCCAATCGGATGACGCCCGAAACGCTTGCGACGCGCAAAGGCATCATCACGTCGATGAAAGCCGCGAAGAAAGAGCATGACGTCACTGGCTACACGGCAGAAGGGGTGCAGGAGGCCATGAAGCGCTTTACCAATACGAATTACCTGCTCGCTGCCATGGAACCGCCCGCAGATGCGTTTCGGCGGCGGTGAGAGAGACGCCAGAAGCGCCAGGGCTTTCCCTACGCTTTCGTACCGTTGGCCGCCTCCCAACACCGATGTGTCTTGATTCGACTGCAGGATGGCGTTTTCGCGCGCTATACGATGCCTTCCGTCGACAGTACCCGGTGTTACGCTGAAGAAAGCAGCCTTCGCGGCAGTGAGCCGCCGTTAATCGGCAAAATCAGCAGCCACGAGAACATACCGCGAAGCGCGAATGCCGGCGAACGGCTAAACATCGCTGCGGGAGCGACTGCGATGGGAATCAGAACATATACGGCATTGACGCTATGGGTGTTTAGCAGTGCTGCTTTCGCATGGCAGCCGCTCACCTATCCAGTCCGAAGTCAAAGCGCTTATCAGCGCAGCGTCGACACCGCGCTCTGTTACGCCGCGGCCAACAAGCAGACCAAGGTCAATATCGCGCACGAATCGCAGCTTCCGCCGCGCAAACCTGTCGCAACCAAAACGTCGTCGACGGGTGCTCCGTCGCGGCCACCGTTGCCCACCAGCAGTTTTTCAGCGACCCCGCCAGGCACGAGCATGCCCGCGGCTTCAGCCGCCGCTGCCGCAAGCGCGCCCGGCACGAGCACAACAACGACCACGGCGACGACCGCCGCGCCCGCCAGGACGGCGAGTTCGACGCCGGCAACCACGGCCGCCACGCCGGCATCGGCAACCATCGCGGCAGATCACGGCGCTTCGGAAACAGCCGCGGCCAGCGCGGCCCAGACGGCAGCAGCCTCCAGTGTGAAGCTGCCGCCGCTGCCCGCACCCGAACCGCCAATGACACAGTACTGGGCCGCGTATGGCGCGTGCATGCAGGCACGGGGTTACGTCGTCACACAGTGACCCCGCTTGCAAGCCTCGTTGCGGTGCCTTGTTCTTTTTGATTGTGGCGCCGGCATTCGACGCCCGTTTGCGAAACGGCAATGTTTAGCGACATTACTTCCGAACCGCATGATTCCCTCCGATGCAGGCACTGCGGTGCGCCGCTAGCCGGTCGCTTCACGCCGTGTCCTGCGTGCAACGCGCGCCCGGTCGGTTCGCTTGGCACACGTACCGCGCCGACTTCACGCCTGAATGTCCAACTGAGCGACTCTCAGCCGATGCGTACAAACGGGCTCATGGCGCCGAAGATCTGGAGCCCGTCCTCGCGAGCCTTAACGGATCCGTACTATGCCATCCGCGAGCAGCCGGTCGCCGTACCCGTCTCGCAGCGACTGCGCCGGCCGGTGTTGCTTGGGGTGTCGGTGATGATGGTGACATCCGCCGTGTACCTGGGCTTCATACGCAGCAACGACTCGGTCGTCGGCACCCCTATCGCCGTGTCCGGGAAAGTGAAGACCCAGAACGTCACGCCGCCCGTTGCCATCGCTAACCGGCCGACACCTGTCTTAACCGCCCGACGCCTGGCGCCCGTGCGGTCCCCGCCCATCCCGCCGCCCGCTGCGGCGCCCCCTGCTTCGCATCAGGTGGCGACAGCGTCGTCCGACGCGAAGCACAACCCGGCCAGCCAGGTAAGCGGCCCGATAAGCAGCCAGGCAAGCAACCAGCCCGCCAAACCTCGCGTGAATGCCGCGAGGCAGCTCCGCGCCGCCCGCGCCAATCTGCAACGGAACAATCTGTCGGCGACGAAAACGCGGCTCGCGGCGGCCATCGCGGCGCAACCGGATAACCCCGACGCGCTGCGCCTGCGCAAAGCGGTCGCCAGCCGTGAACAGCAGCGGGACGCTCTGCTGAGCGTGGCGCGAGGTTGCGGTTATATCGCCCAATGGTCATGCGTCCAGCACAGCGCCGGGGACGCGCTGGCGGTCGATTCGAGCAGCCAGGAAGCACAGCGGCTGGTGACGTTCGCGATGCGGGAGTCCGAACTGACGAGCGCGTGGCCGTCGGCACCCACGCCCGAGGCCGCGCCCGACCCACACGGTGTCGCCATCAGCCACCATTGAACGTGACGGGCCCGCAGTGCGAGCTTCACGGCCGGCGCGAACTAGCGAGCCGGCACCGCCGGACTGACTTGATGTGCGATTGCCCGATAGCGTGCCGCCGTATCCCTGAGCGTCAAACCGGCAAGCGAGCGTTGCGCCCGTGCCTGCCCGAGCGCCACGACCACGGCATCCGCATAGCATTGCATGTCGTCCGTATCGACCAATTGCACGCAGGGAAATCCGCTCGCGAATGCAAACGACGGAATCTTGCTCGCGACGATCGGGATACCGGAGGCCAAGGCTTCGAGAAACGCCACGCTATGCGCCTCGGAGCGCGACGGCATGACGAACACGCTCGACTCCGACAGCACGCTCGCCACTTCGGAGCGCGGCCCGGCCACCACGACACGGTCCGCGAGCCCCAACTCACGCACGAGGTCGACGACACGGCGGTGGTAATCCCGATCTTCGACCACGCCATACAACACGAGACGCGCGTCTTGCACCCGCTTGAGCACTTCGGCGAACGCGCGCACCGTCAGAAGCTGATTCTTCACCGCCGCGTACCGGCCGATCTGCACGACCTGCGGCGCCTGGCCGCTGCGCCCGGCGTCGGCAGTGAACGCGAAGCGCCCGAGATCGACGCCGTTGGGCACCACGGTTATCGAAGGGTGCTGTCCAATGGACTGCACATAATCCGTCACGCCTTGCTGCGATACGCTGATCACCACCCGGGCACGTCCCGACAGAATGTGCTCGACGCGCCGGAACAGCGGACGCTCGAAGTCGTTGGTGGCCGAATGCATGACATAGACGACCGGCACGCGCAGCGGCAGCGCGCGCGCATAAAACGACGGAATCGTGGCGTGCGCAAAAATCACGTCCGGACGGAAACGCCGCACCGCGAGAAACAGATTCCACAGTTTGCCGCCGACCCGCCGCTGCCGCGACGGAAACAGACACTGCACGCCGTGCCGCCGCAGTTCGTCCTGCAACGGCATGAACTCGGCGTGCGGGGGCATCAGCGAGGCCACGCCCACCACCATGCCCTCGGCACATTGATCGATGGCGAGATCTTTCGCGAGAACCTCCGCACCCGACAAACGCGGCGCCAGAACCAGATGAAACACTCGCATCATGGCGTCCTCGCAGTCAGGGTCCTGAACAGCATCCACGACGCGGCGCAGCCGAGACCCAGGGTCATGGACCAGGCAATGCCCGTTACGCCCCACCAATGAACCGCGGGGGGCGCGCTGATCAGCAATACGACGACCTGAATCAGCGAGGCGTGCACGGTCGCCTTCGCGTCACCCACGGCGCGCAGATAAGCAACCAGCACGGCGATCAACGCACCGATCGCCATATTGATCACCAGAATTCTGAACAGCGGCACCGCCGGCAGCCACGCGGCGCCGAGAATCAACGAGAAAAGCGGCAAGGCGATCAAGCGGAGCACCTCGACGAACCCCGCCAGCCCAATCGCAATCACGAGAAGATAAATCTTGATGAGCCGCGATGCCGCCTGCGGACTTCTGCGATGACGCGCCGCGAAGGTGGGGAAGAGGTATTGCGACATGGCGATCGCGGCGTCGGCGAGCAGCATCTGCGCGAGCCGCGACGACATCTGATATCCACCCAGTTGCGCCGGGCCGAGCAGCTTGCCCACCACGACCTTGTCGAACTGGTTGAGCAGCAGATTGATCACACTGCTCGCCCAGATCCAGCGGCTGAAGCCCACGTAGTGACCGATTCCCGACCATACGGCGCGTATCGGCGGGCGCGGTTTCATCGTCGCCCAGGTCAGGACGCTTTTCAGGCTTTCGCCGACCACGAGACCGATCAGTACCGAGGCCGCGCCCGCCCCGAAGTAGGCGAGCGCCAGCCCGAACGAACAGTCGACAAAGGCGGCCGCCACCTCGACGCCCGCAATATGCTGGAACCGCCGTTCGCGCTGCACGAGGTAGTAAGTGGGCGAGGCGAGACCGCGCAGCAGCGGCAGCAGTGCGGCGAGCTGAATCAGCACGAGCGAGCCGTTCAGATGAAACTGGTTGCTCAGCAATGGCGCGAGCGCGACCAGCAGCAGCGAGATGAGCACGCCGCGCGCTGTCAGCGTCGTCCACACCGCGCCAAGCTGGGAACGCGTCGGTGGATGTTCGCCTTGAATGACCGCTTGGGCGAGACCGGTGTCGGACAGCGCCTCGGCAATCGCCACCGCGAGCAAAGCCACGCTCACGCTGCCGATCGCCGCCGGCCCGAGCATGCGGCCAATCGCCAGAAATTTGACTGCCACTAGTCCACGCACGGCGAACTGCTGCAACAGCACCCATGTCGCCGCACTCGCGCCAAAACTGGCCGCTATAGAGAGGGCCGGAAGCCTGATCGCCCGCAAGCTGTATCTCCGTCGAATCGGAACGCCGTTGAATCGGCACACGCAGCGATTCAACGCATCGCTGCGAACGCCGCCGGCGCATAATTTGTTAGGTCGCACCAGCAAGCTGGCGAAGTTTTATCGAATGCTATGCACGACCTTACCGCGAGAGATTCGGCAACAACCGCCATCAGCTAGGCCAGTTCAGCCGAACCTATTGCGCGGTAGTACGTTTACCCACAGAACAGATCAAATAGATGGCTTCGCGACCGCCCGCGATGCTAACGTTGATCACCTGGCGCCCTTGGGCAGCCGGCGCCACGGCACCTTTTGCACGACACGTTCGACCACGGAAGACGACTGAATCGATGGAACAAGACTACGTCCTGATTGTGGAGCCCAACCTCACCGGCCATCGCTGGCGTTATGTGGAGTGGACCATGCAGGCCTGCACGGAGGCCGGGTATCCGTGCATCCTCGCGACCGAATCCGCCAACGAAGACCACCGGCTTGCGAGGCAGATCGTCGCCGCCAACCGCGCCGACCTGCAGATTGCGTTCGTCGATCCGCGGGAGCGGCCTCGCGGCCTGCTCGGCGAGCCCAACCAGTACTCACGCTTTCACCGCTATTTCAAACGCGTGCATCGAATCGTCGGTCACGCGCAGCCGATCAGGCTGGTGGTCGTGCCCTATGCCGATTACTTCTTGTACGGGTTGCCGTTTCTCGGCTCGCCGTTCGGCAAGACACCGTGGATCGGCATCACGATGCGCTCGACCTTCCATCATCACAAGGTCGGCATCAAATCGCCCGATCGTCCGATCGTCAACGCGGTCAAGGCGCAGCTCTTCAAACGTGCGATCAGGACGACCGGGCTGCGCACGCTGCTGACGATCGACCCGACCCTGCCGGAATGGTCGGCGCGCAACGCCGCGAAGACCGGCGCGGCTGTCGCCTATGTGGCGGACCCGTTTCCCGACGAGCGGGCGGAAAACCCCGTTCTGGCCCGCGAGCGGCTCGGCCTCGACCCCACCCAGCGCTATCTGCTGGTATACGGCGCGATCACCGAACGCAAAGGGATCTACGAACTGGTCCACGCGTTGACGCGTCTGGAGCATGCGCCCACGCTGATCGTCGCCGGCGAGCAGGATGCGGGCACCCGCCATTTCATGCGCAACCATGTGCGCAGCCTGAACCCCGCGCCGCTGATACTCGACTCATTCATTGCGAACGACGTCGAGCGCGACCTGTTTTCCGCCTGCGATGCGGTTTGGCTGGGCTACAAAGGGCACTACGGAATGAGCGGCGTGCTGGTGCAGGCGTACCGGTTCGGAAAACCCGTGATTGCAACGGAAGACGGTCTCATCGGCTGGTTCAGCCGGCGTTGCGAACTGGGGCCGATCCTGAGCGACCTGAGTTCCGCATCGATCGGCCGCGCGATCACCGAGACCATGACCTCGTGGCCGCATGCGCCTCAAGCCGTGCCGTCGGCGCGCGAGGATCTGCTGTCACGGCATACGCTCGGACAATTCAAGCAGACCCTGCTTCAGCAAATGGCCTGATCCGCCAATACGCCTTTCGATACGCCATCAACTCGGCAGAAACCCAGAGAGTCTCCAGGCGCTGTGCCCTGGCCGGCAGCGGCGGCTGGCGCAGGGCCGCCGGCCGCACGGTTACTCAGGACAACTGGCCGCCGGCGACCGGCACTTCTTCGCGCACCGAACTGTTGCGCTTTGCCGGGAACAGCGCGTTGCGCATCAGCAGGAACGGATACTCAATCGCGCGCGTCGTTACGTAACCGATCGCAATCGCGAAAGCGAACTGCGCGGTGAGCGCCACAATCCAGATCACACTCGGTGCAAGACCCATGGCGGTCGCTTTATGAATCAGCATGTCGCCCGGGGCAAGCGCAAGCGAATGCCACAGGTAGATGCCGTACGAATAGAGGCCGATCCACGCAATCCCGCGGTACGCCCACGACGTACGCAGCGAGCCGGAATACTCCAGCACCAGCACGATCAGCGCGGCGAAACCGATCGCCTGAATCGTATAACCAATGCTTTCGTCGAGCGCGATGTGTTTAGTCGCGAAGGCGAGCCATAGGCACAGCAGCACTACACTGCCGATCAGCAGCCACTTGCGCTTCGCAAGCTGCTGATAGACACCTGGTTTCATCCAGTAGATCGCGGACAGAATCACGCCGATCAGCAAACTGTCGAGCCGGTATTGCGTGTAGGCGAAGGCGCCTTCAAGATTGCCGCCCGCCACGGCGAAGCAACGCGCGATGAGGACCACCACGCAGACGCCGCTCAGCAGGCTGATAATCGTCCACGCGCCGAGGCGCCAGCGCGCGAACAGCAACAGCAGCGCCGGCAGGACGAGGTAAAAGTGCTCTTCAACCGCAAGGCTCCAGGTCTGGCTAATCGAGGTGCCGAGATAGTTCTGCAGGTGCGTCAGGTTCTGGACCAGAAACGTACTCCACGGGTGGCGTCCGGCCACTACGTGGAAAGCGATCAGGACGTAATACGCGGGCCAGATGCGAAAAATCCGCCGGATGATAAAGCGCCGTGCGTCGACGTGACCTGTTTCGGCGTACTGTCGAAGCAGCAGGCCGCCAACCAGGAAGCCGCTGAGCGTGAAGAACAGATTCACGCCTTCGCGTCCGAAATTCTTCAGCGGGTACTCAACGATCTGGATCAGGAAGTTGCCGGTATGAACGGCATGAAAGTGAAAGCCCATTACCGCGATAATGGCGATGCCGCGCACGAAATCGAGCTCGATGGCCCGGCCGGCCTTTGCGGGTCCCGCCCCGCCGAATAACTTCATGTTCTTCTCTCCTGTCACCATTCGCGGGCACATGTCCCTTTTGCATCTTGGGTGGCGGCACGCGGACGTGCGCGCCAACATCAAGGCATTGACCGACAACATGGCCAAGTGTGCGCGCGTCTTGCAGGGGCCACCCTTGCCACTGTCGCCAGAATCCAGGCCAACGGCGACGAAACGGGCCGCCGAAAAGTGGCAAGTGGGGATATTCCCGCACAATGACCCGATGCGAGACCGTCCGCTACAGACCGACGGCGGATCGACAGCACGGGGAGGAATCAGCAATGCGCCATCAGTATGCGACGCTCTGGATATGGATTTTTCTGTTACCGCTTGCGCTGGACTATAAAGCGCCCGACGCCAACGTAGGCCACTTCGCGCAGTTCGGCCTGGTCATTCCGGCGATCGCCGCGGGGCTTGCCCTCGTGCTGATCGCGCCACGCTTTCACGACGGCTCGCGGCTACGCTCGGTGGTCACATTCAGCGTGCTGCTGTGCGTGCTCGGCAGCATCGTCGCCCAGTTCGCTCAGGATAACGACACTGGCAACTATCTGCGCGTTCTTTTGCCGTTCATGCTGTTTTTGCTGGGCTACCTCGTGGCCTGCCGCCCGTGGAGCGAATACAGGCTCTCGCAGTTCGAGCGCGCCCTGTTCGTCGCCAACACGATCAGTCTTCTGTTCACGTTCGTCTATGGCATGGCCACAGGCGGCGATCTCGAGGACGTGCGCTACCGCATCATCTCCGCGACGTTACTGGGGCTGCAAGGCGTGCTGCTGCACGAATTCATGGTCGCTAAACGCTTTTCGTTTTTCACCGTCGCAGTGTTCGGCGTCAGCGTGATCGTCGAATTGCTGAGTGTGACGCGCAGTTTGCTGGTCGGCACGGTCTTGCTGTTCCTGATCGCGATGGCGCTGAGTGCACCGTCGATCAAGCAAATCTGGCGCACGGCCGCCCGCAGCCTGACCGCCGGCGTGTTGCTGGCCGGCGTGGCCGGCATCGTGGCCATAAGCTTCCCAGCTGTTTCCGAGCACTGGACCCAGCGCATTTTCGCGTCCGAGGAAACCGTCACCGGCAAGGACCCGACCACGATCACCCGTCTTGCCGAGATGCGCGATCAGTACGACCAGGTGACGGCGTCGCCGGAAACGCTGCTGTTCGGCGAAGGCTACGGGCACTACTACCGCTATTCCCCGGTCTACCTGCCCGACCTTGCCGGCCAGATCAGCGAGAAAGACTTCTACGCGATCCACGAATGGCCCGCGGGCCACAATTTCTGGGTCTACCAGTTCTTCGCGGGCGGCCTGCTGTTCGGCATCGCCATGCCTTTGGTGACCTTGGCCGCGCTGGCGATCTGCTTCTTCTCGTATCGCCACTGGCGCTCGGTGGTTCCCAACGCGCCCATGCTTCCGGTGCTGGGGCGCGCCATCATGCTGTTTGCCGCCCTGCCGGCCACCTCGATCGGCGGCAATCCGCTCGGGCCGCGTTTCTCTGGGCTGATATTCGGCATCGCTCTCGGTTTGATGATCGCCACGCACGCGCGCTTGCAGCGCGCGCTGCCGGCGCGCGCGAAGCGCGTGCCCACGCCACCGCATCCACGTCCGGCCGCCCCCATGCCTGAATTGCCCGGCAGAATCCAGCCCGGCATGGGTCGCGCCGATCTCGCGACAACCCTCGGCATGTCGCGCGCGGCCACCACCGCGTCCGGCTCCGGCCAGTTCGGCGCCCTCGTGTCGCGCACGGCGTCGACGCCAGGCTCCAATCGACCGGATATCGTCCGATGAAAATTCTCCATCTGCTTGCAAGCATCGATCCACGCGCCGGCGGTCCGGTTGAAGGCGTCCGCCGCAGCGGCGTGGCCATGCAGGAGGTCGGACACGAAATCGAAGTCGCCACCTGCGATGCCCCCAGCGACGCGTACCTCGCGGCTTTTCCGTTTCCGGTCCACGCTTTCGGCCCCGTCAACAGCCGCTACAGCTACAGCGCGGGACTCGTGCCGTGGCTCGCCGCCAACGCGAAACGGTTCGACGCGGTCATCGTGCACGGCTTGTGGCAATACCACGGCTTCGCCGCGTGGAAAGCGTTGCGCAGAAGCGAGGTGCCCTACTACGTGTACGCGCATGGCATGCTCGACCCGTGGTTCAAACAGGCGTACCCGCTCAAGCATCTGAAGAAGTGGCTTTACTGGCCGTGGGCCGAATACCGTGTGCTGCGTGACGCACGCGCAGTCATTTTCACGACGGAAGAAGAGCGCACGCGCGCACGCCAGTCGTTCTGGCTGTACCGGGCACGGGAGCGGATCGTGCCGTTCGGCACGACGGTCCCGCTGCTCGAAGCCGAACCCTTGCGCGAAGCGTTCCTGCAGGCCGTACCCGGCTTGGGCGGCAAACGCATCGTGCTGTTTCTCGGCCGCGTCCATGCGAAGAAAGGCTGCGATCTGCTGATCGACGCCTTCGCACGCGTCGCCAGCCGCGATCAGGCGCTACACCTCGTCATTGCCGGCCCCGACGAGACCGGCTGGGTGGCGACGCTGCGCGCTCAGGCTCAGGCGCTTGGTATCGCGCATCGCATCAGCCTGCCGGGCATGCTGCAGGGCGATCTCAAGTGGGGAGCGTTTCATGCGAGCGACGTGTTCATTCTGCCCTCGCATCAGGAGAACTTCGGCGTGGCGGTTGCCGAGGCGCTCGGCTGCGGACTGCCGGCGCTGATCTCCGACAAGGTCAACGTCTGGCGCGAGATCGAAGCAGACGGCGCGGGAATGGTTGCCGCCGACACAATCGACGGTACGGAACAGAATCTCGTGCGCTGGCTCGAACTCGACGACGGCGCGCGCGCGGCCATGCGCACTCAGGCAGCCCGCACTTTCGAGGCGCGCTTCCGGATCGAGACCATGGTGAGCGCATTGACCGCGCTGCTGGAAACGAAAGGCAGCGCCGGCGAAGCGCGTGAAAACACCCTCAGCACGCTGCGCGAAGCAACTCAACCGAGCCGGTGACCGCGCGCCGCCTGGGCGCAGTCACCGGCTGTCTTTATTGCTCCTTCATCAACGGCGCCAGATTCGAGGCTGCGATCGGCAGCGTCTCGACTTGAGACGGCGCCTGCATCGAACTCATGGCATTGTTGGCGGCTTCACCGCGCGTATTGCCGACCATGTCCGGAATATCGAGCTGCCGCACGAGATGACCCGCGAGGCGTAGTGACAGCGCCGCGATCGTGATGGTCGGAAAGTTGGCGCCGACGGTCGGAAACACCGAACTGCCCGCCACGTACAGGTTGCTCATTCCATGCACCTTGCAATCGCGATCGACCACGCCTTCACGTGGCGAATCGTGCATGCGCGTCGTACCCATGTGATGCCACGTGCCCTCGAGCTTAGCCGGCCAGCCCCGGCCTTCGAGCGGCGCGTCGAGTTCGACGTCCGCGACGCCGGCCATCTGCAACTCCTGCGCGAGCAACGCGAATGTTTTATCGAAGGTGCGCTTCACCTGTTCGCCGAGACGCCACTCCACCTTGACGCGAGGCATGCCGAACCGGTCCCGCTTATCGGCCGACAAGGTAACCCGGCTATCAGGATCGGGCACGGCTTCGACGATGGCCTGCAGGGTCACGTCGGTGATTAGCGCCGGCCACTGCAACAGCCTCGTCAAACCGTAACCCACGGTGTGCAGCGGATGCGCGGCCATCGTGGCGATATCGGCCTTCAGGCTGCGGCCCGGCTGGTCTTTTTGCAGCAACGCTTCCTTGCAGCGGATCAGCGCTTCGGAGCCCGCGCTGCCTTCGCCATACCAGCGCGAATAGAGCCATACGCGCGAATTCAGCAACTTCTCGCGCTCCATCAACTCCTGCTTTGGCGCGAACTGTGAAGATATCTTCGTGCCGTGCGCGGACACCGCGGCATTTTGATAGTGATACTTGATGTCATACAGTTTGTTGCGCGCAATGCCCTGACGAAAGCGCACTTTTCCGGACATCATCCGCGGATGATCCATGAAGTATCGCCCCACCAGGTCGTTGGCATTGCCGAGGCCTGCCGCCTGCACGTTGTTCGAGGCAAGCAGGAGGCGCGCGTTCTCGATGCCGCCCGTGGCCAGCACGAAGATTCTGGCGACCACCGTCATCCTGCGCCCACTGATCGTCGACACCTGAAGTCGCGAGACCGACGAGCCCTGCGTGTTGGCGTCGATACTCAGCACGTTCGCGTGCAGAAACACGCGCACCCGCGACGAGCGCGACAACTCTTCGCGATACGCCTTGCCGAAGCGAACCGGCGGGCTGAACTGCGCGACGGTATCGCGCATGTCGCCGGTCGCAAGCGGCAAACGCCGCACGTCATGGCGCCCGATCTCGCGCTCCCAGTAGGCAGGGTCGAAATTCTGCGGGCCGAGCTTCAGCAGATCGTGCGTGCGCGCATAGTACGGCGCCAGCTCATCGAGCCCGAAGGGCCAGCCGCTGTGCGCAATCCAGTCACGCTTTTCGAAGTCCCACGGATCGAGCGGGCGGCACCAGCCGCCCCAGCAGTTGCTGCTGCCGCCAAAGTAGCGGCTGCGCGAGCCGTCCGCGAACGTATAAGGAAGGCCGGCGTTTTCGCCGCGATAAAGGTCGCGGGTTTCGTCGTCAGGCCCGAAGCCCCCGCTTTCGAGCATGCAGGTATCAATGCCCGCCTTCGACAGTTCCCGCGCCAGCGTGATGCCAGCCACGCCTGCGCCGATAATGCAGACCGTCGTTTCAATGACCGCGTTTTGTTCAACAGTACGAGTATCGATGAACATCCCCACTCCCCATCTTATGCGTGCGTCTAGTGAGTGCGTCATTCCGGCCGCTCACCGGCCGGGGCTAAGGAGCAAACCACGCACACGTCGTTACCGAACCTTTCATCGGCGTCACCGCGGGCGGCGATCAACAAACATCGATCGACAATCCCATTGCGACCGCCGACATTCCGGCTATTAACGACCTCGGTCTCCCCAGCGTATAAACGCTGCGGTTCTATCTCTGTGCTTCAGGCCACGGAATCGAAGCGGTTTCTTATGAAACGGCATGGATTGCCGCCGTACACCCCCTCGGGTTCCAGCGAACGATGCACGACGGATAGCGGCGTCACCACGGCTGAACGGCCGATCGTCACACCCATCTGCACCACACACTTTGAAGTGATCCAGACGCCGTCCTCGATGACGATCGGCGCGACGCGCAGATCCATCGTAGTGCTCATATCGTGAGAGCCGGCGCTCAGGAACGTCCCTTGGGAAATGCAGACATTCGAGCCGATGCTGATCAACGCCTGGTTGTAGATCCAGACATCGACACCAAACCAGCAGTGATCGCCGACCTCCAGATTCCACGGCGACTTCACACGCAATGGATGCACGAAGCGGCAACCCGCGCCGATCTTCGCCCCGAACAGCCGTAATAGCGCAACCCGGACCGACGAGAGCGGCAGCAGTTTGTTGTTGATCACACAGGCTTCGACGACAAACCAGATGAGTTCGATCAGGGCACCGCGCTTTGCACGATAGTTTCCCTTTCCCGCCTCGCTCAGATCGATGACGCGGCCTTCCTCGCGAACGCCTGCGACTTCCGGCATGCGCCCGATCTGCGGATCGTCGGCAACGTTGCCCATCAGCTTTCTCCAGTCCACGAGCGGTAGTAAGGATACCCATGCATCGTGCTTACATTATGTTTCGAGTCATTACAGGACTTTGCACCATGGCTGTACAGGGAAGCGTTTTGGCGGCTACACGCGTGCCGGGTGGCGCACGATAGCTTTATCGCGACTGCATCACCTTGGGGCATACAATGATCATCCCGCTTCGACATACAACGACCTCGCTGTTTCTCGCCATTGCCACGTTTGCCGCGCCGGCGCTCGCGCAGAACGCCGCGCCCGCAACCGCCGCACCGGGCCCGGCCGCTACGGCGGCGACCGGCTACGGCACCCCTCGCCCGGCCGCGGCCGCCAACGCGCGCGGCGTGCGCCACAAACACGAAGACCAGTTGCTCGGCGCCCCGCGCCAATACGGCACGCCAGACGCGCAGCAAGGCAATACCGACGACGCCCAGCAGGCGGCCCTGCTCGACGAACAACGCATGACAGTGCTGGGCGGAGGGGCGGGCGGCCAGCCGGCACTCGGGAAGGGGCTGCGCAACAAGGCGCCGGGCGCCGCGAACGGCAAAGTGCAAGCGGCCGGTCAGCCGGGGCGTCCCAACGCGGCCAACGGCTTGATGCCCGCAGGGGCGGCGAAAACCACTTACGCCGATCCGTACGACCCGACCGGCCCCGGCAAGCACTCCGTCTATCGGTCCCCGTGGTGATATCGCATTCATGACATGGCCGCGTGCCGGATCAATCCGGCGCGGCTTCCTCCGCGCGAGACGGTTTGCGCCGCCGCCGGGCCTCAGTGGCCGCCGGCTTCGGCGCACCGGAATACGGCGCCTTTTCTTTTGCACGCTTGCCGCGTGATTCACGAACCAGCGTCGCGAGCCGCTCCTCCAAGGTTCCAATCGTCGACTCCGGCGACAGCGCGCGCTCCGCATAGTTGCGCGCGGCCTTGCCGAGCGCCGTGCAGCGATCGGGATCGCTCGCCAGCAGGGTAATCGCCGCCGCCAACGCCTTGACGTTGTCCGGCGGCACGACCACACCACGCGGCGACACCGCATCGTAGAGAGCCGTGCCGCGCCGCGCCATGGCCACGACGGCACGCCCGCTTGCGAACATACCGGTGAGCTTGGACGGCATCACCAGATCCGCGGCGTCGCCGCGTTGCGGCAGGATGTGGATGTCGGCAAGATTGAGGAGTTCGTTCAGGCGCTCCGCCGGTTGCAGCGGAATGAAAATGCAATTCGTCAATCCCGCACAGCGCTCGAGCAACCTCGCCTTCGCCGCGCCGCTGCCGCAGAAAACGAAGGTGACGTCGGCACGTGCAGCCAGCGAGGCCGCCGCCTCGGCCAGCGTTTCGATGCCCTGTTTCGCACCCATGTTGCCCGAGTAGAGGACCACCTTCTGGTCGTCCGGAATGCCCAGCAAGCGCCGGTATTCGCTCGGGCGCGGGAGCGGAAAAATGGTCGACACATCGACCCAGTTGGGCAGGCACACCACGCGCGACGGCTCCACGCCCTTGGTGGCCGCGCGCGAGCTCATTTGCCGCGTAATCGACGACACCGCATCGAAACGCCTCAGCAACGCGCTTTCGATCCAGCGCGCCGCGCGGGCCGCGAGCGAGCTCTTCAGCAGACCCAGGTCGAATGCAGCGTCGACCTCGTAGTCCTGAATATGCAGCCACGCGCTGGCCTGCGCGAGGCGCGCGATGGTCAGCGTAGCCGGCGCGCACATCAGGGTCGGCGCGATCAGCATGACCGCATCGGGACGCCACAGCGCCTGCCAGGCGAGCAACGGCAACGAACTCGCGGCGAAGCTCGCCAGATGCAGCATCCGCTTCAAGCCGCTGGGACGTGAGGGCACCCATAGCGGCGCACGCCAGATCGTCACGCCGTCGCGCATTTCGCGCTGATAACGCCACGACGCATAGCCCGCTTCGACGCGCCACTCGGGGTAGTAAGGCGGTGCGCACACCACGCGAACCTCGTGGCCACGACGGGCCAGGAGCACGGCCATTTCAGCCGTGTACTTACCTGTTCCCGTCAGTTCAGGTGCGTAGTTGAGGCCGTAGATCAGGATCTTCATTGTGACTGCCAGAACGTGTTGGAGCTTCGCATGCGCGACGGGGCCGCGAGGCGCGTCAGTCGCTCAGCATTAGCGCACAGCCGCGGGCAATATTGGCGGCGGCTGAAGGCGGATCGAACCGGCGAATCACATCCATGCAGCGATGCGCCGTGCCACCGGCGTCGGCGAAAGCCTCGATCGCCTTGAGCATCGTCCGCTGCAACCCGGCGACGTCGCCCGCCGTGAACGCATAACCGCTCACGCCGTCGATCACCAGTTCCGGCACGCAGCCGCAACTCTCGCTGACCACAGCCGGGCAGCCATGCGCGAGCGCCTCGTTGACGACCAGTCCCCACGGCTCGCTGTAGCTCGGCAGCACCATGCAGGTTGCGCCGTAATATTCCTGGGTGAGCGGTTCGTCCTGCAAACTGCCGGCGAAAGTCACCGCACCGCCCAGCTCGAGTTCGGCCACCTTCGCGTGCAGCATGTCCGCCATCGGCCCCGTGCCGACAATCCGCAATCTGGCTGCCGGAATCCGCCGCCGCAATCCGGCGAACGCCTCGATCAGCGTGCCGATACCCTTCTCTTCCGAGAGACGGCCGACGTACAGAAACACCGGCGGATTACCGGCGCGCGCGGCGATCCGCTCGACCAGCGCACGCTCCGGCGAAAACGACCCCGGCAATGCAGCGGCCTGACACGGCACGAAAATTTTGTCGCGCTTGGCCCCGAGCGACAGCAGATAGTCGCGGCTGCGCTCGCCGAAACCGAAGTAGCCGTCGCAGAGGGAGAAGAACACCCGCTTTGGAATCGACGTGAGCAGCTTCTTGGGCCGGTCGCGCGCGGTCGAATCGCAGAACACCGCGCGCCGCTTGCCGGTCACGATGCACGCCGCCAGCATCGCCCAGTATTCCGGACGGTGATAGCCCGGCAGGACGATCAGATCGGACTTGGCCCGCAATACTTCCCAGGTGAGCCGCGCGATCATCTTCATCGTCGGCACATCTTCGTAGCAACCGTCGAACAGCTTATGCATCGGATAGCGATGGTACGAATAGTCGACATCCGAAAAGCCGACGCGGTCGTGCTCGGTATCCGCGATCTGCACCATCGAATAGCGAATCGCCCCGGACGACGAAATGTTATGCAAAGCGGAGAACACGACACCCTTGTGACGCGACCATACGACGTTGTGGAAGATCGTGACTGACGCTGTCATTTTTATGGCACTCCTGGAAAAATCGTCCTTATATGCGTTGCGCGGACTGCCCACGCGAAACGCCCCCCGCGCCCCCCTCAACTCCGGAGCCGCGCTCAACAGCCCTTCAGTGCGCGCCTATGCCTGCATGGCGGCAGCGGGCGTCGACCCGGCATGCAATTCAACGAATTCCCGATACGTGGACGCGATACCCTCCTCCAGACCGATCGTTGCGTGCCAGCCCATTTGCGCGAGCCGCGATACGTCGAGCAGCTTGCGCGGTGTGCCGTCGGGTTTGGACGCGTCGAACACGAGTTCGCCCTCGAAGCCCACCACCTTGCAGATGCACTCGGCCAGTTCGCGAATCGACAGGTCTTCACCCACACCGACGTTGAAGAGACCTTCCGTGACGTTGTGCTCGAGCACGAACAGCGTGGCCGCGGCGAGATCGTCGACGTGCAGAAACTCGCGGCACGGCGTGCCCGATCCCCACACCGTCAAGGTCGCGGAGCCGTTCACCTTCGCTTCGTGCGCCTTGCGCAGCAGCGCCGGCAACACGTGACTGCTGTTCAGGTCGTAGTTGTCGTTCGGGCCATACAGATTGGTCGGCATCAACGAGACGTACTGCGTGTTGTATTCGCGGTTGTACGCTTCGCATAGCTTGAGGCCGGCGATCTTCGCAATCGCGTAAGCGTCGTTGGTCGGCTCGAGCGGCGAGGTCAGCAGATACTCCTCGCGGATCGGCTGCGGACATTGCTTCGGATAAATGCACGACGAGCCGAAGAACACCAGCCGCTCGACCTGAGCGCGATAGGCGGCGTGGATCACGTTGGTTTCGATCACCAGGTTTTCATAGATGAACGCGCCCGGCCTCGACGCATTGGCGAGAATGCCGCCCACGCGCGCGGCCGCCAGCAGCACGACATCGATCTTTTCCTGCTCGAAAAAGCGGTTCACGGCAGCCTGATCCGTGAGATCGAGCTCCGCCCTCGAACGCATGACGACGTTGTGGTAACCCTCGGCAGAAAGCCGCCGGACCAGCGCGGAGCCGACCATGCCACGGTGGCCCGCGACGAAGATGCGTGCTTGTTTGTTCATCGCAGTTACTCGTGATGTTCCAGTGCCGTGAAACCGGCCAGTGTGACAAGCGCGTCACGTCGTGCAATCTGATAGTCCGCCCGCACCATTTCCTTGACGAGCGCGCTGAACGGCGTGGTCGGCTTCCAGCCGAGCTTCGCATGCGCTTTCGAGGGATCGCCCAGCAGCGTCTCGACTTCGGCCGGCCGGAAATAGCGCGGATCGACCCGCACGATCACATCGCCGGGCGACATCTTGATCTCGCGCCCTTCCACTTTATCGACGATACCGATCTCATCCACGCCCGTGCCTTCGAAACGCACGGTGACGCCCAGTTCAGCCGCGGCGTGCCGAACGAAGTCACGCACGCTGTACTGCACGCCGGTGGCGATGACGTAATCCTCCGGCTGCTCCTGTTGCAGCATGCGCCATTGCATCTCCACGTAGTCGCGCGCATGGCCCCAGTCGCGCAGCGCCGACAGATTGCCCAGATAGAGGATCTTCTGCATGCCCACCGCAATGCGCGCCACGGCGCGCGTGATCTTGCGCGTCACGAAGGTCTCGCCGCGCACCGGCGATTCGTGATTGAACAGAATCCCGTTGCAGGCATAGAGCCCATAGGCCTCGCGATAATTGACCGTGGTCCAGTAGGCGAACAGCTTGGCGACCGCGTACGGGCTGCGCGGATAAAACGGCGTGGTCTCCGACTGCGGAGTCTGTTGCACGAGGCCGTACAGCTCCGAGGTCGAGGCCTGATAGAAACGCGTCTTGTGCTGAAGCCCGAGAATCCGGATCGCTTCGAGAATCCGCAGGGCGCCGAGGCCGTCCGCGTTGGCCGTGTACTCCGGTTCCTCGAACGAGACCGCCACGTGGCTCTGCGCCGCGAGGTTGTAGATCTCGTCAGGCTCGACGCGCTGGATCACGCGCAGGAGGCTGGTCGAGTCGGTCAGGTCGGCGTGATGCAGGAAAAGCCGCTGATCCGGGTCGTGTGGGTCGCGATAAAGATGATCGATTCGGTCCGTGTTGAACAAGGATGACCTGCGTTTGATGCCGTGTACGTCGTAATCCTTGGCGAGCAGCAGCTCGGCGAGATACGACCCGTCCTGTCCGGTGATGCCGGTGATCAGCGCGACCTTGCGTTTCATGAAGCTCTCTCCTCGTTAACCTTTGCGATGCCAATGCCAATGCCAATGCCACGTCACAGCCGAGTGGCCGGCTCCGGTCCCGGAGCCGTCCTCTCAACCGGCGATGCTGTCGTATCCGTAATAGCCGCCCTGATAGCCTGAGCCAAGGAATGCGCCTTCTTGCGGTACATCGGTGAGCAGCACGCCTCTGAGCGATACGCCGCCGTTGAGCAGGCGCTTGGCCGTCTCGGCAATTTCGTTCAGCGGGTGGCGTCCGTGGCGCACCACCAGCAGCGTCGTGCCGGCGTATTTGCCGATGACCGTCGAGTCGGTCACCGCGAGCACCGGCGGCGTGTCGACGATCACGATGTCGTAGTGCGATTTCAATTCCTCCAGCATCGTTTCGAAGCGCTTGCTCATCAGCAATTCGGACGGATGCGAGGGCAGCGTGCCTTTGGCGAGCACGTCGAGTCCGGGCAGCACATCGCGCTGGATGATCGCCGTCAGATCGCCGCCGCTCAACACGTCGGAAAGGCCCGGCTGATGGCCGATACCGAAATGCGAATGGACGTCGCCGCGGCGCATGTCGCCGTCGATAATCAGCACCCGCTTGTTCGCCGACGCCACCAGCGCCGCCAGATTCACCGACAGGAACGACTTGCCGGTGTCGGGTCGCGAACCGGTGATCATCACGACGTTGTTCTCCGCATGATCGAGCGACAACTGCAGCGATGTCCGCAGATTGCGCACGCCTTCCACGGCAATGTCTTCAGGCGCCTGCTGCGCAAGCACATGCAGACCGCGCCGGCGCAGCATGACGTTTTCCTGCAAACGCAGCTGGGTCTGGCTGCGCGGCACGATCGCGAACACCGGCACGCCGAGTACCGCTTCGAGTTCGTCCGGACGTTCCACGCCGCCATACATGGCGCGCTTGAAGAAGGTCAGCATGATGCCGATCACGAGGCCGCCGCCGAGCGCGATCAGGATCGCCAGCACGCGCTTCGGACGCACCGGCTCGTCAGGCGTTTCGGCGAAGTCCACCACACGCACGTTGCCGACCTGGCCGGCTTTCGCCACCCGGAGTTGTTGGGCGCTGTTCAGCAGGTTGGTATAGAGATCCGTGTCGACGTGCACGTCGCGCAGAAGACGCAACGCGGTCTGCTCGGTGTCCGGCATCACGGCCACGCTGCGGTTCATGTTGGCCGCCGCACCTTGCAACGCTGCGATCTGTGCATCGAGCGCCGCTACCGCCGGGTGATTCGGCGTGAAACGCTGCGACATCTCCGCGCGTTGCTGCTGTAGATCGAGCAGCTTCGTCTTGTTTTCGACGACCTGCTGGAGCAGCAAGCGGCTTTCTTCACCGAGATCGACCGTGCCGTGCGTGTTCCGGAACTTGTTATAGCGCTGCTCGGCGTCGTCGAGTTCCTTGCGCAAGCCCGGCAGTTGCTGATCGAGGAAGGCCAGCATATGCTCGGCTTCCGTCGAACGGCTCGCGACATCCTGGAGCACGAACTCGCGCGCCATGCTGTTGACGATCGCCGCGGTCAACGCGGGGTCGCCGCCTTCGAGGCTGGCGCGAATCACGCCGGACTGAAGCGTGGTTTCGGCCACCACGAGCGCCTTTTGCAAACGGTCCACGGTGCCGAGCGTCGAGGCGCGCTGTAGTTCGAAACGCGAGCCGGGAGCACCGACCAGCTTATCGACGTGCAGCGCGATCGGGCCGTCCGCGGTATCGGTTGCCACAGTCTCGCCTACATGGCCGGAAAGAATGGCGATACCGTTCTTGTCGCGCAGCACGTACGAACCCTCGTTACCCGCAATCAGCGTGAAGGTCGTGTCGTATAACTCCTTCGAGGTGTCGAAGCGCGACACGCTAATGCTCTCGTCACCCCACGCGTAGCCCGACAGGTTGATGAACGAAGGCAATTTGAAGCCCCATTGCCCGTTCACCAGCCCCGCAATCATCCCGCCGATGACCGGCATGTAGTGCGGCGACGCGGTAATGTCGAGGTGCAGGGTCTTGACCGTTTCCTCGGTGACGAGGCGCGACTTCAGCAACTCGATCTCCGCCGCCGTCGAGGGCTTGGTGTCGAACATGCCAGTGAGCGGCGGCAAGGAATCCTTGTTGTTCGCATTGGCGTTCGCTGTCTTGTCCTCGACGTGGAAGAGCACATCCGCGCGATACGTCGGCGGCGCAAGAAACGCGTACGCGCACCCCAGCGCGAGCGCGATCAGCGTCACCATGACGATCGTGCGCCAGCCCCTCACGATCGTGCGCAGATAGTCCGACAGATGCAGCTCGTCCGGTCCGGACACGTCGGTGTAGCGATTTTCGAAGTTGATTGCCATTTTCTTCACCCAACAAAGCCTCGCGGTACAAGACCGCGAGACATAGTTTTACTTCGCGAGGACTGCGCCCGTCACCGCGGCGTTGATCGCCGGCAACAGCAGGTTCAACACGCGGTTGAAGCGAACCAACCCGCCTTGACCCACATACACGACGTCCTTCGGCTGGAGCTCGAACTGATTGGCGAGCACCATGGATACCGGCGAGGTCGCATCGAGGTGATAGACCTGCGGCGATTCGCCAGTCGAATTGCGGATCACGAAAAGCTGTCTGGCCGCCGCCGTGTTGGAGTCGAAGCTGCCGCTGTCGGAAATGGCCTGCGAAAGCGTCAGCGAACCGTTGCGCATCGGCATGATGGTCGCCGGCTTGTTGACCTCGCCCATCACATACACGCCGCTGTCTTCACGCGAAGCCACGCGCAACATGTCGCCCGGTTGCAGATAGATGTCCGACGGATTGCGGCCACGCTTGATCAGATCGTCCACGTTGATCGGATAGGTGACGCCGTTGCGAATCAATTCCACCCGGCTGCGATCCGCGTTCGCGCTGAAGCCGCCGCCCTGGTTGATCGCACTCGTCAGCGACATCGGAATGTCGTTGATCGATTGCGCCCCAGGCGTACGCACTTCGCCGTCGATGTAAATCTGTGCGGCCCGGAACGAGGCCACCCGCACCGTCACCTCAGGCTTCTGGTACACGTTGCTCAGTTTCTTGTGCAGCTCTTTCTGGATCGTCGCGACGTCCTTGCCCGCCACATGCACCGTGCCCGCGTACGGGAACTGCACGTCGCCGTGTTCGTCGATCAGGAAACCAGGCGCCGCATCCGACGTTTTCGCATTCTGCGCAGGCTGGCCTAGCGCAGCGGCAAGTTCCGGGTGATCCCACACGACGATCTGCAGCACGTCGCCGGGGCCAACCTTGTAAGCCGTCGGTTTGCCGAACAGCGCGAGCATCTGCGGCGAGAGCGCGGCGGACGTCTGCGCCGCGCTCATCTTGCGCAGCAGCGCGAGGTTGATGTCGGTAATCGGTATCTGCTGTTGCTGCGATGCTTCAGTGCTGTAATCACCACCCGTGTCCTGAATCGCGGCTGGCGTAACCATCCGTTGTCCAGGTGCGATCCCGCATCCGGAAAGCAGTGCGGCCATAGCGAAAATCACGAGACTTCCCGTGCGTATTCCAAGCGAGCTCATGGTGTTTCCTCCTTGTGCCAGGGCTCGGTCCTCGGGGGAGGTAGCGCCCAGCGTACTTGTTAACTACTTAGTAAGCGTTTCGATGCACCAGTCCGGCCACAATCGTCGCGCCGATAATCCGCATATCGAGCGCGAACGACCAATGCCCCAGGTAGTACAGGTCATGTTCGACGCGACGTTCCATCTTCTCGATGCGGTCGGTTTCGCCACGAAAGCCGTTGATCTGCGCCCAGCCCGTAATGCCCGGCTTGATCCGATAGCGATTGATGTAGCCGGCGACCACCTTCTGATAGAGGTCGTCGTGCTCGAGTGCATGGGGACGCGGTCCGACAACCGACATGTCGCCACACAACACGTTGAAAAACTGAGGCAATTCGTCGAGGCTCGTGCGGCGCAGAAATGCGCCGACTTTCGTGACGCGCGGATCGTCGCGCGTCGCCTGCCTGAGCGTGCCTTTCTGCTCGGTATGCATGCGCATCGAGCGGAATTTATAGATCGTGAATACGCGGCCGTCCGCGCCTTTACGCCTCTGCCTGAAGAGAACCGGGCCGCGCGACGAGAGCTTCACCGCCATCGCAATGCAGAGCAGGATCGGCGCCAGGGCGATCAACGCCGTGGCCGCAAACAGGCGGTCGAAAATTTCCTTCTTCAGCATCGAACTGGCGGACAGCGGCGAGGCGACGAGGTTGATCGCCGGCACGCCGAGCAGATCGATCACGCCGCTGCCTTCGAAGAGCGCCAGGCTGCGCACGTCCGGCATGAAGCGGATGTTCACGAGGTCGTCGCGGAACTCGCCGACCAGCGAGCAGATCAGCGGCTCCTCCGTGAGCGAGAGCATCAGCCAGAGCTCATGCACGTCGTTGGTCCGGATATAGTCGGCGAGCGCGTCCACGGTGTCGAAGACCGGCACGCGCGAACTGGTGACGGCCGACACGTCCGGGCGCGTGTTGTAGACGGCGGTGGCGCGAAAACCGGTGGTCGGCGCCGAATCGATGCGGCGGATGATCGCGTCGCATTGCGAGCCGCTGCCGACGATCGCGACCTGATGCAGATTCAGGCCGGCACTGCGCGCACGCGCCAGCACCGCATGCGTGATGAGCCGGTAAGCGATCAGCAGACCGCCCGTCACGGCGGTCCAGTAGGAGAACCACAGTCGCGACACGAAGTCGATCCGGTGCAGCGAATACATCAGCACGAGCGCACTGCCCTGCACCATCAGCCATGCGAGCGACACCTGGCCGGCCAGCGCCAGCTTGGAGCGGCCGCGCCATGATTCATAGACGCCGAACGCCGGAAAAATCGCCAGCGCGAAGGCGGCGGAGAACATCACCAGCGCCCAATAGAACCCGGATTGAGCGAGGTATTCAAAGCGAATCTGCGACGCCACCGCCGCACCTACCAGTACCAACGCGACATCGAAAACTCGCGCGAGTAAATCCTGAAACTTGCGCATTTTGCTTACCTCGTTCTTACCGTGCGTTCTTTGCCGTAAATGCGTCCGGCGCGCTGTTAGGAGCAGCGGCCATAGTTGTCGTTGAACCTCACAATGTCGTCTTCGCCTAGATAGGTGCCCGACTGGATTTCAATGATTTCGAGCGGCACTTTCCCCGGGTTTTCGAGCCGGTGACGAGTGCCGAGCGGAATGTAGGTCGATTCGTTTTCGCTCAGCAGGAACTGCTCTTCGCCGCGCGTGACGAGCGCCGTGCCGCGCACCACGACCCAATGTTCGGCCCGATGGTGATGCAGTTGCAGCGAAAGTTTCGCGCCCGGCGTGACGACGATGCGCTTCACCTGGAAGCGCTCGCCATGGTCGATGGAATCGTAGAAGCCCCATGGCCGGTGCACCTTGCGATGCGCATCCGCCTCGGGCGCGTGCTGCGCCTTGATGCGCGCCACCAGTCCCTTGACGTCCTGCACGTGCGAGCGGTCCACCACCAGCACGGCGTCCGCGGTTTCGACCACCACCACATTGGTCGTGCCGACGCAGGCCACGAGCCGCCCTTCCGAATGCGCATAGCTCGAGACCGCGCCTTCGAACGCCACACGGCCGCGCCCGGCGTTGCCGTTGGCGTCTTTTTCCATCGCGGCCCAGACGGCGTCCCATGAACCGAGATCCGACCAGCCCGCGTCGAGCCGCACGACGACGCCGGCCGGGTTCGCACCCACCGTGTGCGGGTCCGCGCCGTCCGTGGCGGCGGTCTGATCCGCGCCGTCTGGACCGCTTGCCGCGTCGCTCACGTCCGTAATCCGTTCCATCACCGCGTAGTCGATCGAGTCCGCGGGCGCACTCAGGAAAGCGTCCAACAGCGGGCGGAAATACGCGCCTTCCGTTTGACCGTTCGCAAAGGCGCGTTCGCAGGCCGCGTGCATCTCAGGCTGTAGACGTTTCAGCGTATCGAGCCATACGCGCGCCCGTACGATGAAGATGCCGCTGTTCCACCAGTACGTGCCGGCCGCGACATACTGTGCAGCGAGTTCTTCCGCGGGCTTCTCGACGAAGCCGTCGATCACATAGCCACCTTCAGGCAGTTCAGCGCCGATGCGGATATAGCCGAAGCCGGTGTCGGGACGCGTGGGCGGCACGCCCAGCGTGGCGATCGAGCCCTGTTCGGCGTATCGCGCGGCGCTTTCGAACGCGCCTTGCAGCGCGGGCACATCCGCAATCGAATGGTCAGCCGGCATCACGATAAGAATGGCGTCGTCGCCGTCCGCGCACGCGAGCGACGCGGCGAGCGTCAGCGCCGGCGCCGTATCGCGCCGCGCAGGCTCGACGATCAGACGCGCGTCGATACCGTTCTCATGAAGCTGCTCGGCAATCACGAACCGGTGCTCTTCGCCGCACACGATGATCGGCGACGCGTCCACGTTCCAGTCGGCGGAAAATCCTTCCATGCGCCGCGCGGTCGCCTGCAGCAGCGAGTCGGAGCCGACCACGTCGATCAGCTGCTTCGGATAGTTTTCACGCGACACCGGCCACAACCGAGTGCCCGAGCCACCGGCAAGAATGACCTGGACGATGCGCGCGCGTGGCGCACCGGCAGTCCCGGCAGTCGCGCCGTCCGGGTTTACCGACGCAGCGCTCACAGCTCCCTTGGTCAACATATTCGCATTCCTTATAATTCTTTGAGATCGCCGAAAAACTTACCGAAGCACTCAGCAAACTACGGCGCCCATACGGCGTGGTGCGCGCGGCAGCCGGTTGGCGGCGCGTGCGCTATCCGCCGACCATGCGGCGGCTTTGAATCCGGAACTCCGTGGGGGAAATTCTCATCCGCTTGCGGAAGACCTTCGCGAGCCGGTCACCGTTACCCATGCCAGTGCGCCGGGCAATCTTGTCCACCGGCAATTCCGACTCGGTCAGCAAGCTGCAGGTCACCGCAAGGCGCTCATGCAACAGGAAACTCGAAGGCGTGATACCCATTTCCATCTTGAAGCGGCGCAGGAAGTTGCGCTCGCTCATGGCGGCAAACTGAGCCGCATCGGCGATCGAAATCGCCTGCTGGCAATTCTCCTGCAGCCAGCGAGCCGCCGCGCGCACTTTGTCGCCGGGACTCAGGCCACCGTCTTCACCCAGCAGCGGTGCGAGGTTCGAGCATGAATCGGCGAGCAGACGCTCGGCAACCGTACGGGCGGCGCCGCCGCCGAGATCGCGCTTGATCATTGCGAGCGCGCTTCTCATCGACTCGAGCCGGTCGCCCGCATCGCCGTTCGGCTCGGCCTGGCGCGACGACGGCGTCGGCTGCTGGCGGAAATCGCCCGCTTCCTTGCTGTCGGGCACATAAGCCGCCTCAAGCAGCGCGCGCCCTTCCGCGATCGGCCGGATCATGCCGGTGTTACGGCGAACGCGCCGCAGCCAGGCAATCAACCGTTCGTCGCCGGCGGCGGCGGGCGCACCCTTCCCCCCGGCGACATACAGCGCGTCGAAGCCGCCGTAATGGCGGGCGTCGAGTCCGTCCGTCCAGACCCGCAGTGCCGATGACGAGGTCACCATGCCACCGTCGGCCGACAGAAAGGAAACGTCATACAACCAGCCGCCGGAGCCGGACGATGCCAGTTCGTTCGCTGCCTGGAACACCTCGGCAACGACGCCGGCGCCCTGCAACGAGCAATCGTTGAACATCAGTATCGCGATGCGACGCATGCCCTTGTTCGGAGCGTGCACCCAGCGCAGCATTGCAGACTCGAGACTCGCGCAGGTCATGGTCATCCTCTCAACTGAAAACAGATCTACTTTTCAACCCTTGAACGCTGCACAGAGGCATGCTCTGTGCAGTGCATCATAGCCACCCGCAATCAAGCATTTTGCCGCCATGACCGAAACCGCAGACATGTTGGCGTTTCGATCTGGGGGCCGGCCAGTGATTTTCGGAACAAATCTACCGCTACTATTTTTTCACTGAATTAAATACCGATTCAGCACATGAATGAATTTACATTCTGCGAATCTTAATGCAAATTAATGCGATTTTTGGTGCGTTGGCCCACACACAATTGCAACTCGAAAGGATTGAGTTACAATTTTATCTGCCCGCTATTCCGCAGATTTGAAGTGACTTTTTTCTGTCACATCGCCAGAATGAGTGGAGCCGTCTTGATCGCGCCAGCGCTGGTTCTTATAGCCGGCGGGAAGGCTTTCTTCTGACAATATATTCGGGGGGCAGAGATGTGTAAAACAGCCTCTAATATAAACACTTTCACGCGGAACGAGATTATTTAATTCGTTGTTATTGGTTCAGGAGAATATAAACAGGACGATTAATGTTTCAAACGTGAAACACAGCAATATGACACCTTTAGCCCACTAGGCAATAGACGGGCCAAGGGGGGGTCGTGTCGGATGAGAGACGGTGCGATTCCGCCAGGGAATTGCGGAAATACACTATGCGGTTTCCGCAACAGATTGAGATCCGAGGCAGCCGAAGGCGGCTCTGGCCTGGTCAACTAGCAGTTCGGCGACGCGTTTTCGCTGAAACTTACGTAGGACGAGACGGGGAACACATGTCGAATGTACGCGAATATCGCGCGCGGGGACCGCTCGCCGGCGCCCTGGCCGCTCAGAGATGCGGGGTGTGCTTCGCTGCCGCGGCGGCGGCATTCATCCTACTAGGCCTTGCAGCCGGACCGTGCAGCGCGGCCGGCGCTTCAGCCAGTCTGGACGCCGCGAGCAACACCGAAATGACGGTCGACGGCAGAAAATGGACGCCCTGTGCGGCGGAATACGGCAACTGCAAGTTCACCGGCACGCGCGACGTGCTGTACGGCACGGTCGAGCAGCACGTCGTCAAGACGTTCTCGAACGGCGCCGAGTGTAATAACGGCGTGTTCGGCGATCCGGCGCCCGGGGCGGAGAAGCGCTGCGCGGTTGCCGTCAGCGCGGCGAGTGCAGGCACGGCGAACAAGACGGCGCCGGCGGCCTCGGCGAACAAAGACGCCTCGCCAGGCGCCGCGGCGGAAGCGGCGCCTGCCCCGCCCACGGCATTGACAGCGCCACCCGGACAGGGCATGCGCTGCGCCTCGCCGTCCTCACAGGTGCGCGCGGCTGCAAATGGCGATCTGCTCGAAGCCGACACACCGAGCGACGGCACGCGCCTGTTCGCAGCGGACCAACCGTTCGCGATCGCTTTTACCACGCGTCCGACGCAAAGCGACACGCTCAACTGGCAGATACGCGACAGCTGGAATGCCGTGCGGGCGAGCGGCCACTTCCCCGTTACAGCGGGCGCCACGCTATCGACCCTCAGTTGCGCATCGACCGTGGCCGGCTACTTCGCGGTCTCCGCTTCGCTGGAACGCGCGCACGGCCAGCTCGAATCACGCGGCACACGTCCTGCAGGCATCGCCACCTTCGGCGTACTGCCCAACATTTCCGCTGCTTTGCCGGCCGTACGCTTTCCGTACGAGGACCTGCATCGATTCGGGGGGCAGGGCACGGCCTATCTTGCACCGGGGCAGCACTGCTGCGACGGCGACGGCTATCGGCCGGTCTATACGGCGCTCGGCCTCTCGTGGGCGAACGACAATCGCAACTGGTATATGGAAGAGCCCAAGAAGGCAGGCACGTTCGATCCCGCGACCAAACAGTTGACCCCCTACTTCCGGCGCGGCGACATCATGCGCCTGATCCAGCTCGACGGCATTCCGCAGTGGGCAAGCCCGACCGGCAAAGAAACGCACAGCTACGCGCCAACCTCGCTTGCGCAGATGAAAGACTACATGGCCAAAGTCGGCGCCGAGTCCAACCGCGCGCGGATGACCTACTTCCCCAAACAGCGCGACAACTACTATCAGGTGACGTGGGAACCCGACGCCGACGGCGGCCTGCCGTGGCGTGACACCGAGGCGAATTTCGTCGCGATGTACAAGGCCGTCTGGGAGGGCATTCATCAGACCGACCCGCATGCCGTGGTGATGGGCGTGACGTACGCCTCGGTGCAGACCAATGTCACGCGGATGCGCCGGCTGGGTCCGCTCGGGATCGGCCGCTATATGGACGGGATGACCATTCACGGTTATTACGACGTCGGCACGACGCCGTCGCATCCGCCCGAGCGGGTGGCCGACCCGGACAATCAAGGCACGGTGGCGGGCGCCCTGCCTGCCTCGATGCGGGCGCTGCGCCATGAGATGCATCAGTATCTGAAGCCGGGTGCGCCGTTGTTCGTGACCGAAACCGGTATCAGCTACGACATTGGCGCCTCGTACGGCAAGAACTACCCGGGCGCGAACGTGTTGTACGCACAAGCTGCGGTCGTGGCGCGCACGCATCTCATCCTGTTGGGCGAAGGCGCGGACATGACCTATGTGTTCTACCTCGCGGATATGCCGGACGCCGCACCCGGCTATGGGATTTTCTTCGAACTGGATCATCCGAACGGCGCCTACGGCCCGGCTCACATCAGCCCCAAGCCCGCTGCGCTCGCGGTGGCGGCCATGACGCGCATCATCGACGGAACCGACACGCTCGGGCCCCTCAAGGGCTTGCCCAAAGGGGTGTACGCATACGCATTCCGCCGGCTCGGCGGCGGCAAGATCGTGACCGCGCTGTGGACGCATGACAACGACACCTGGAACGCCAGGACGGGTTTCAGCGCGAGCCAGAGTGCGGACTATCGTCTGAGGGTCGACACGCCTGGCACATCGGGCCAGGTCACAGCGTTCGACATGATGGGCAACGCGTCGACCGTGCCGTATCGTGATGGTGTGGCGAGCCTCAAGCTGTCGCCGACGCCCATCTATGTGGTCTCCGCCAACGCCGACGTGTTCAGGAACGCAGTCATGACGCCCGAAGGTTACGTGCCGCACTAGATAGATGTATCGCGCTGATGTGCCTGCTGCAGGCGGCGCGAGGCGCTGAGCTTCTGGCGCCCCGCGCTGTCGAGACGAGACGATAGTTCGGCGTGATGTGACAGGGCAGCCTACTTTTTACGCCCGTAAAATCAAACGGGGATTGCTGCACATGCATATCAACACGCTGGAGCCGAGAGATGAACGGCTTTGCATGGACCATGCTGGTGCTGGCCGCGATGGTCGGAGCGTTTCTCTTCGCCACGGTCGGCGCGATTGTGATCGCGCTGCTGTTGGCCAACGTTTCAGCGCGGCTCACGAAGGACGATGAGCACCATCGCGACTACTAGCGCCTTCAGGATCACCTCATCATGACCCGCCCTCAACCGGCGCACGCCACGCAGGAGATGACATGCTGACCGAGATCGATTTTCTGGACGTGGTGCGTCTCACGCCGCTGGTCGCAATCGATCTGATCGTCAGCGACGCCGACGGCCGCGTATTGATCGGCCATCGGCGCAACCGCCCTGCCCGCGGCACATGGTTCGTGCCCGGCGGGCGCATTCATAAAGACGAAACGCTCGACGCCGCGTTCTCACGCATTGCCGAGGCCGAACTGGGCATCGCAACGTTGGCGCGCTCGGCCGCACGCTTTGAGGGCGTTTTCGAACATCACTACAGCGACAACTTCGCCGCCGAGCCGGACGTGTCGACCCATTACATCGTGCTCGCCTACGCGCTGCCGCTTGCCGACACGGAACCGGTCGGCCGGCTCGATCAGCACAGCGAATATCTGTGGCTCGCGCCTGCGGAGCTGCTCGCGCACGCCGACGTTCACGAGAACACCAAGGCTTATTTCCGCTAACGCCAGCCTTGACCGTACTGCCCGCGGCGCAGCGTGACCGCTTGCCGGTGCGCAAAGTGACTTGTACTGTGAGTTGGCCAACGTGAAAGCGCACGCTGGTAACGTATGATCGAGCTCTCCGTCAGGACTCGAATCAATATGCGATCATCGGTAGCCAGGTTCGTTCGCGACTCATCCGTTGCTTTTTTAGCGCTTCTTTTCTTCGTTTTCCTGCCCAGTTCAGCGCACGCGGCCAATTGCGGCGCCGGTACGCTGATCACCGTGGTCGCCCACCTCGATGACGATCTGCTGTTCGTGGACCCTGCCATCAGCGAGCGGCTCGACGCCGGCTGGTGCATTACCACCGTACATCTGATCGGCGGCGCCAACGGTGCGGATTTCGCTTATGTGCAGACGCGCGAGCGGGCTTCGCGGCTCGCGTACGCGCGCATGGCGGGTGTGCCGGACGAGTGGATCGAAGCGAATATTCCGCTTGCCGGCAAGCTCGTGCATCAGATGGTGTTGAAGGCAAAGCCACAGGTCCGCCTGCTCGAACTTCGCCTGCCCGGCGGCGCCGTGCGCGGCGGGCGCGAACCGCTCGGCCTCCTGTGGGAACAGCACGCCACGCTCTCGACCTACCCGATGAACGCCGACGGTTCCGTGCGCGTGCAATACGATCGGGCCTCGCTGTCGGCCACGCTCAAAGTGATACTCGCCGAGGCGACGCAGATCTTCACGCTCAATCCGGACACGGTGCCGTTTCTCGAACATCCCGATCACATCTACGCCGCGCGCATCACGCGCCACGTCGCCCAGACGTTGAACAAAAGCGTGCCGATCGAATACCACATTACCTATCCAACCGGCGACTGGCCCGGCAACCTTCCCGCTACCGAAGTTCAGCGTAAGCGCGACATCGTCGCCAGCTATTTTTCCGTCGACGGCAGCGATTTTTCACACGTATTCGGCGAGTTTCAGTGGGACGGCAATTGGGTTGCGCGCCGCTACGCCTTTGCCGATCGCACCGACCACCGCGTCGCGGATTTTCAGTCGCATCCGGTTCAGCTATTCAATGCCGCGGCGAACCGCTGCCTCACCTCCGCGGGCAGCGGCCAGGCGCCGACGCTTGCCGCGTGCACAGGCTCATCCGCGCAACAATGGCGATGGGATCCGCTGACCGCCTATCCCGGCAACACGCGCAACGCCGCGCTCGTCAGCGTGGCGACCTCGCAATGCATCGCCGAACGCGACGGCTTTCTGACTTCCGAGACCTGCGATCAATGGGACATGGCGCAACGCTGGACGCCGTGGGACTTCGGCCTCGTCTATACGCCGCAGCGCCAGTGCCTCGGCGAAGACGACGGCAAGCTCACCATGCGCGGCTGCACCGCGCTCACCACACGCTACCGTTGGGCCACCACGCAACACACCCAGGCAACCGATCTGCGGCTCGCCACCGTCATGGCTGGCGACATCGCCGGCACGGGCGAGCAGGCCGCGGTCTACGTCCAGCGCCAGCACGACGGGCCCGGCTTCAACGTGTATGCGGCGTCGCTCGCGAAAGCCTCGCGCCCCGCCCTTTGGTACGCCAGCATCGTCCCATTCGATCCTCGCGCCACAGCGCCGAGTTGCGCCGGTGACAAGCTGTGTTTCGACAGCGTGCGCTTCCTGCTCGGCGACTTCGACGGCGACGGCAAGGCGGACTTGATGGTCATCACCGCCCGCCGCGGCGGCACCGCGTTCTGGTTGCTTCGCAGTACAGGCGACCGCTTCGAGGCACCCCGTCTCTGGCTCCAGACCAGCAGTGCATTCAAGCCTGCATTGACGCAGCAATATGTGGCGGCGGATTTCACCGGAACCAGGCGAGCCGGCGTGCTGATCGCACAGAAACGAACCGACAGCGGCCTCGACTTGTGGATGGCGTCGTCCACGGGGTCAGCCGGTACCGCGCCGACACTCATGGCCCAGGCAAAAAGCCTGCGGCAGAACGCGAATCTTCTACCGGTCACGGCGGCAGGATCGCGCGCGTCACTGGTTGCTGTTGAGGACGTGGACGGACGGCTTGCACTCACGCGAATCGCCAACGATGGCGCGCGCATGACGCTCGGTGAGCGCCGTGCATTGCCGGCGCGATTCGTCCCCGACTTCGTCAAACTGACGCTCGGCGCCGTAAAGGGCAAAGACAGCAGCACACTGATTCTGCTGACACCCCATCTCGATAGCGCGAACGAAGACTCGGCCATCGACATGGCCACCCTCGACACAGCAGACGCGGCGAGTGCGCCGATCCAGGCGGCGACATTGCGTGGCATGTCGTGGTCGGATGTCTTTCCGGCTTTCGTGCGTGACAAGCGCGACGCGGCGCTCGTGCTGTACCGGAGAACCGACGCGACGCTGGGCGATTTCTATTTCACCGGCGGCGCGCCCGCGCTCACGCGCTATCCGGTAGGCGACGGTTTCGCTTTGGGCGCCGCCCAGGATCTCGGCGAACTGCCGGGGCTTTTCTCGGAGACGGTTCGAATCGATCGACTGGCGCAGTAGCGCGAGCAATCGCCAAGATGCCGCTCAGGCCGAAACCTGCAGCGGCTGAACGAACTGCCGCGCGATCGTCATGTAGCGATCCGCCGTGTCATGAAGCGTGTACCCCGCCAGTTGCCGGTCCGCACGCGGGGTTTCGAGCGCCCCGAGCAATGCGCGGCCATAGGCCTCCGGATCGGCGGTATCGACGAGATTGACGCCGGCAAATGCGCTCGCAAAACCGAACGACGGAATCCGGCTGGCCACGACAGGAATGCCCGACGCCAGCGCCTCGAGAAATCCGATGCTCTGTGCCTCGAAGCGCGAAGGCATCGCAAAGACACGGGACGAGCGCAGGATCGCGGCGACATCCGAGCGCGGTCCGCATATGGTCACGCGGCTATCCAACTTAAGTTGCTGGACGAGCGACTGTACCGCCTCGTAATAGGCGATGTCCTCGACGACACCGCACAGAAGCAAACGCGCCTCGGGCTCGCGCTGCACAACGCGCTCGAATGCGCGGATCGTGTCCAACTGGCTCTTCCCTTCGATATAGCGGCCTAGCTGAACGATCTGCTTCGCGGGCACTTCGATATCCGGCGCCCATGCTTCGTTGTCCTCCGCGAACATCGACGCATCCACGCCATTCGGGATCACAACCATCGCCGGATGTTTGCCGATCTCCCGCAGGTAGTCGTCGATATTTTGCTGCGACACGCCGATGATCGCTCTCGCCCGCCGCGACAACAGGCGCTCGGCCTGCTTGAGCGCGCCATTCTCGAAATCGTTGACGCCAGAGTGCATCACCCAGGCGATCGGCGTATGCACGGGCAGAAGACGCACATAGAGCGCGGCCAGCGTTGCGTGAGCCACGATGAAGTCGGGCCGGAACTGACGCACTACACGATACAGGTGCAATAGCCTGCCTACCCTGCCGTGGCGGGTCTTCGGAAACAGGCAGGTGACGCCCGCGGCTTGAAGCTCCGCGCGGATATCGACGAAATCGTCCTGCTGCGGAAGCAGCGATGCAATACAGACTTCATGGCCACCGCGCTGATGATGAATGGCGAGACCTTTTACAAGTACTTCTGCCCCGGAAAGTCGCGGTGCATGGATCAACTGAAGAATTCTCACGATTTATCTCTCTGGACAACCGCATTTTGGCGCAGCGGATAGACATGCCGACCGGCAAAGCACCGGCCCCAAAAATATCGGCCTCCCATTATCGTCAATCTGGCGCGCCCCTTTCGCGGAACGCGGCATCGGATTCGTAAAACAGCGACAGTTCCGCCGCGAAGTCACTATCGCGAAGAAACCATACTCCGAAGGCCCAGCACTTTTTCGCCAACTCCAAGGCTTCTTCGGCTATGGAATGAGCGCTAACGCCCACTTCTCCGCGGCTTACACCCATTCGGTTCCTTAGGCATCCGTTACAGATCCTTTCCGCCCCAATTCAATATGGCGGATAAAAACTGGTCTCGCCATACGGATGTTTTAATATGATAAATGTAAATAGTACTGAATTATTATTCATACGTTACCACTCGTTACTTCTTTTAAACATACTAATGCGTATTGTTGCGGTCGATTCTTCCCGTTAGCACCGTACTTACTTACAGAACAGTAAAAAGTTCTTCGCTTAACGCCCTGAATTCGAACGCTGCGACATGAGTCGTGCTGTCCTGCAAGACACGGTCGTTTTCGTCGTACCTTCTCCGGTCGTTCGATTCCGCCAAACCGCATCACGAGCGGCACGATTCTTATGACATGAACCCGGATGTTCGCTCTATCTCCGCACGCGCCTCGCGCGAAGAGACGAGCGAATGTCTCCGACAACGCATTGGTTACAGATTGATGAAATCGCAACTACTCCTACTTTCGACGCTTTTCCTGGCTCTAGCTGGTTGCGGTGGCGGCGGCGGCGGTGATAGCACCAGCAGCAACGCCGCAACCCAGGCCAATGGCACCCCTGGCGCGTCCAGCTCGACTGCGGCGGGAAACAGCGCCACCGGGGGCACCGCCACAGTGAAAGGCGCGGGCAACGCCATCGCGACCCTGAGCTGTACCTCGCCGGCCATCTCGGCAGGCTCTGGCAGCGCCACCCTTTCCGCCGACACACCCAGCACGGACGGCACGCGCATCTTCGCCGCCGGCAGCACTTTTCAGCTCGCCTTCACCACCAACGTGCCGAACGCCGACACGCTGAACTGGGCCGTCACGGATACCGTCGGGAGGGTGGCGGCGAGCGGCAGCACCGCCGTACCGAACGGTTCGAAGACCATCACGCTCAACTGCACCTCGACGCTCGCCGGCTACTTCGCCGCCACGGGCACGCTCGCGCAGAACGGCGGCCAGTTGCCGCAAGCAGGCACACGCCCGGTCGGCATCGCGACCTTCGGCGTAGCGCCGGATCTGTCCGGCGTCATTCCCGCCGTCACCTACGCGCGTCAGGAGCAGCACCGCTTCGGCATGCAAGGCGCGAACGACAACGGCCCGCTGCTCGCCTCGCTCGGCATTTCGTCGACGATCGACGACCGCCAGCTCTCGACGATGGAACCGAATGGACAGAACACGTTCAATCCGTCGGGCAACAATCTCGATCCGTTCTACAAGACCGGCAACGTGATGCGCCTGATCCGTCTCGACGGCATTCCCGCCTGGGCGAGCAGCACCGGCGCGTTCCAGGACGACTCGAGCGTGCCGGCCAATCTTTCGTATTATCAGAACTACATGAGCCGGGTCGGCACGGAATCGAACGCGATTCGCACCGCATATTTCCCGACCCAGTCGGCCAACTATTACCAGGTGACGTGGGAGCCCAACCAGTTCTGGACCGACACCGACGCCAACTTCATCGCGCTGTATCAGTCCGCCTATCAAGGCATTCACTCGACCGACCCGCACGCTGTCGTGATGGGTCCGACCGACGCCTTCCCGAGCCTGACCACCACGCGTCTGAAGCGTCTCGCGCCGCTCGGCTTCGGCCAGTACATCGACGCCGTGGCCACGCATGGCTACTACGACGCGGGTACGTCCCCCGCGCATCCGCCCGAGCGCTACGATAGCGACCCGTCGACTGCCAGCGGTTCGTTGCGTGGCCAGATGCGTGATCTGCGCGCGGAAATGGCCGCCGATTACCGTCCCGGCATGAAGCTGTTCTCGACGGAAGCGGGCATCAGCTACGACCTCGGCACCTCGTACGGCCCGAACTATCCGACCGCGAACGTGCTGTACGCGCAAGCGGCGGTCGCGGCGCGCATGCACATCATCACGCTGGGCGAAGGCGCGGATCAGACCTACGTGTTCTACGGCGCGGACTATCCGGGCGAAGTCGGCTACGGCACGTTCTTCGATCTGAACGACGCGCAAGGCGCATTCGGCGCGACGAACCTCAGTCCGAAACCGGTTGCCATGGCGATCAGCGCGATGACGCACACGCTCGACGGCACCACCACGCTCGGACCGGTGAACGGCACGCCAACCGGCGTCTATGCCTACGCGTTCCAGCAGGTGGGCAACGGCGCTGTGATCACCGCGCTGTGGGCGCATAACAACACTGTGTGGAACGCGAGCGCAGGCTTCAGTTCCACCTACGGCGTGTCGTATAGCCTCACGGTGGATGCACCGGGCACGAGCGGCACCGTGAAGGTCCTCGACATGATGGGCAACGCGACGAGCGCGAACTACAGCAACGGTACGCTGACGCTCAACCTGACCGAATCGCCGGTGTATGTGGTGTCGAACAACGCGTCGGTCGCGAGGGCCAACGCGACGGTGCCGGTGGGATACGTCGGTATGTAAGCTGAATATCGAGGCATTGGTACTGCGGTAAATGTAAAACGTCAGCCGGCTTCAGGGTCGGCTGACGTTTTTTCGAGTATGAGTGCGCGAGTAAGCCATCTCCGAAAACCCGAACAGAAACCCCGAAATCAGCGCACACTATCCTACTGCTCCATCGCGGAGCGTCAAAAGCCTACTGGGGAGTCCATCATGGCAAAAGGTCAAATGCGCAGTAACCGCGAAGTAAAGAAACCGAAGCAGGAGAAAAAACCGCAACCGGCCACTACACCTTCCGGTGCGCCGCCAATCCGCGTAGCACCGAGCGTCTCGGCGACACAAAAGAAGCACTGAAAGAAGCACTAAGAGAGCAAGCCCGCCTCGCAAGGCGGGCATCCACCATCAGCAAAGTTCAGCCTGGCATTACCGGGAAATATCCTCCAGTGCGACATCCCGCGTCTTGGGCCCGAGGGTTCCGATGGCCACCATCACGACCACCATCGCCGCCGAAATAAATACAAACACGCCATTCACGCCGAAGCGGCCCAGGCACCCCGCGATCACAAACGCTGAAAACATCGCCGAAATCCGGCTCCACGAATAAACAAATCCCACTGCCCTCGCCCGAATACTCGTCGGAAACAGTTCCGCCTGATAAGCGTGATAGCTATACGAAATAATATTGCCCGCCAGCACAAGGCAAACGCCCAGACTCACCAGCAACACCGTCTCCCGCGCCTGACTGAACAGCAGCCCGCACACCACGTTCACCGCCGCCATGCAGATGATTACGGTCTTCCGCTCGAAGCGGTCGGCAATCAGCATTCCCAGCAACGGTCCAAGCGGCGCCGCGATCGCTATGATGCTCGCGTACATCAAACTCGACGTGACCGTAATGCCCTGCTTGATCAGCAAGGTCGGAATCCAGTTTGCGAAGCCGTAATAGCCCATCGTCTGGAACACGTGGAAAATGATCAGCATCACGGTGCGCCTTCGGTACGGAGGCACCAGCAGATCGCGAAACGCCGCGCGCGCACGCATCGGTTCGGGCAACGCCGGCTCCGGCAAAGGCCGTCCATATTCGCGTTCGACGCGCGCTTCGAGTCGCTTCATCACCACGTCCGCTTCATCGATGCGGCCTTTCTGTGCGAGCCAGCGCGGGCTCTCCGGCAAACGCAAGCGAATCCACCACACCACGATCGCACCCACCACGCCGGTCAGCACGACCAGACGCCAGCCGTCGAGACCGAAGTAACGATGCGGCACCAGCAAATACGAGAGAAACGCGACGATCGGCACCGCGCAGAAGCCGACCGCCTGCGAGCAGGCCGACGCCCGGCCCCGCACATGCTTCGGCACGAGTTCCGAGATATACGTGCCGATCGTCACGATCTCCACGCCGATGCCGATTCCCGCGATGAAGCGCCAGAGATTGAGCCCGAGCGCCGTGTCCTGAAACGCCATGATGATGTTGGCCGCCGTGTACCACAGCAGCGACCAGGTGAAGATCGCGCGCCGCCCGAAACGGTCGGCGAGAAAGCCGCACGCCGCCGTGCCGATAAATAGACCCGCGAACAGCGCGGCGATGAAACTCGCCACGCCACTGGTGCCGAACAGACCATGCGTGGTCGCGGTGAGAATGCCGCTGCGCACGAGGCCCGGCGCGATGTAGCCGGAAAACATCAGGTCGTACAGTTCGAAGAAGAGGCCGAGGCTGAGCAGCATGACCAGTTGCCAGATCGAACGCGTGGCGGGCAAGCGGTCGAGCCGCGCGGAAATGCGCGCGCCGTCCAGCGCTATTTCATCCGCGCGGGCGCCTGCCGAAACACCGGCCTCCGAAGGCAAACCGCCAAGCGCGCCGGCGTCGCCAACCGCTGTCGCATACACCGCATGATTCGACGATTTCATCGTCTGTCTCCGTGAATTCCGGTCTAACGCCGGGTGAAATTGGATTGACTACGTTCGACGCGTCGAGCGACCGCTGGCAGGGTCGCTATACACAAGCCATTGCGCGCGCCGCCGCATGGGTACGTTGCGCTCAAGTAGCTGCGTGCGGCGCCTGAGTCGCGCCGCCGCCCAGTGCCGCGATCTGCGCTTCGTCGTAGCCCAGCCCGCGCAGTACGTCGGCGGTATGCTCACCGATCTTCGCGATCGGCTGGCGCGGTTGCAGGCGCGCTCCGTCCAGCGAAATCGGCAGCAAGGGCATCGCGGTTTCGCTGCCGTCATCGAGCGTCAAACGCGCAAGGCCACCGCTCTCGTTCAGATGCGGATCGTCGAACAGTTCTTCGGGTTTGGTGATCGAGGCGAACGGAATGTGGTCGCGTTCGAACAGCGGCACGAGCGCGGCGCCTTCGAACTGGCTCAAGGTCTCGCCAAGCGTCTTCAGCAACCACTCGCGCGCCAGCACGCGGTCGTTGTTGGTCGCGAGGCGCGGGTCGGCCAGCAGATCGGCGCGGTCGAGAATCGCGCACAGCGCGCGCCATTGGCCGTCACCGGTCGCGGCGATAAACATCTGCTCGTCGTCGGCGAGCCGGAACACGTCGTAGACGGCCCATGCGCTGATGCGCGCGGGCATCGGCGCAGCGGGCACGCCCGTCGCGGCGAACTGCTGCATGTGTTGCGCGGAAAGTAGCACGCAGTTTTCGAACAGCGCGCTCTGCACTTCCTTGCCGCGCCCGCTCGTATGCCGTTCGTGCAACGCGGCGAGCACGCCGATCGCGCCGAACATGCCGCCCATGATGTCGTTGACCGAACTGCCCGCACGCAACGGACGGCCCACCGGCCCGGTCATGTACGCGAGGCCGGCCATCATCTGGACGACTTCGTCGAGGGCGAGACGGTGCTCGTACGGGCCGCTCAGAAAGCCCTTGTGCGAGACGTAGATCAGCTTGGGATTGCGTTCGCGCAGCGACGCATAATCGAGACCCAGGCTCGCCATGCGGCCCGGCTTGAAGTTCTCGACGAATACGTCGGCGGTATCGACGAGCTTGTGCAGCGCGGCCAGCCCCGCTTCGCTATCGAGGTCGAGCGCGACACTCTTTTTGTTGCGATTGAAGGTGCGGAAAAAGCCCGCGCCGGTGCCGAGCAAACGGCGTGTGCCGTCGCCGCGCGGCGGCTCGACCTTGATGACCTCGGCGCCGAGGTCGCCGAGAATCATGCCGCAAGTCGGTCCCATCACCATATGCGACAACTCGACGACGCGAATGCCTGCAAGCGGCAATGCGCCCTGCGGCTGCGGCTGCGGCTGCGGCTGCGGAGAAGTAGAGGCGGAGGAAAGCGGATTCATTGCGGCACCTGTGATTCGGAAAATTCAAAACGTTGACGAGCGGCCGTGAACTGCTTCGGCAAACCGGCACGCGCCAGATAGCCGTACAGCGGTTCGCCGGGCAACGCGTCGGCGAGCACGTCACGCGACGCGATAAGCCTGGTGAGGTCGATGCCGGTGTCGTAGCCCATGCTGTCGAGCATGAACACGAGGTCTTCGGTGTTCACGTTGCCGGTCGCACCCGGCGCGTGCGGACAGCCGCCAAGGCCGGCGAGCGACGCGTCAAATTCGCGGATGCCATGCTGCAACGCGATCAACGTGTTGGCGAGACCGAGGCCGCGCGTGTCGTGGAAATGCAGCGAGCGCAGCTTGCTGCCCGCTACTTCACGCACCAGTTCGATGATTTCGCCAACCTGGTGCGGCGTCGCTTCGCCGGTGGTATCGCCGAGCGCGATCACATCGGCGCCCGCTTGCAATACGGCGCGCGCAATCGCGGCGACATCGGCGTAGGGGACCGCGCCTTGCAGCGTGCAGCCGAACACCGTCGATAAACCGGCGATCAATTCGACGCGCCGTGCGTTCGCGTCCGCCGCGCTGTCTATCAGTTCGCGCATCGCGGCAAACGCGTCGATCATCTCGGCGGGCGTCCTGCGCACATTGGCGAGACTATGCGCGGCGCTCACTGAAATCGGCGCGACGATCCGATGCACACCGGCTTCGAGCGCGCGTTGCGCGCCCTTCAGGTTCGGCACCAGCGCCGTTACGATCAGATCGTTGTAGGTGAGCGCGTGGGCGATCACTTCGTCGGCGTCGGCCATTTGCGGCAGCAGCTTCGCCGGCACGAACGATGCGACTTCCATGTGCCGCACGCCGGCGGCATAGGCGGCATCGATCCAGCGTCGCTTGAACTCGGTGGGCATCGTGCGAGCGATGCTTTGCAAGCCGTCGCGCATGCCGACTTCGGTCACGACGACGCGCTCCTGGGTGTCACTCATGGTCTTGAATCCCGGTCTTGAATCCTGCGTGGAATGCGGGGAATGAAGCCGCTGAGTGACAGCGTGCCCGCGCGCGGCCGCGCGGCAAAGTCTGCGTTGACGAGGCACTCCATCGCCGCTCGCGATGGCGGCTCAGGCACAATGGACGGGCATGCGCCGCCGCAAAGGGGAAACCCTTAAGGGCTTTTCAGAGGGCGCTTCAGAGGGCGTTTCAACCCGAGCGCAGCAGATGAGCGAGCAAATGCGACGCCGTCAGCGTCAGCGCATGGCGGTCGCGCATGCAGATCACGAAGCGCCGCTCCGCCCATGCTTCCCGCAAGGGCACGGCGACGATGTCATATTCGTCGGCGGCATGTTTGGGCAGCGCTTCGCGCGGCAGGATCGCAACGGCGAGGCCGGCCTGGATAAAACGATAGGCGGCGTCGAAGGTCGAGACGTAGGTTCGATAGTTGAGTTCGCTGCCCTTTTCCACCGCGATGCGTTGCATCAACGCGTTCACCGACGCGTTCGATGCGAGCCCGAGATGATCGAATGCCAGCGTCTGCTCGAAGCTGACTGCGGTCTCCCCGGCCAGCGGATGATCGCGCGGCACGATCAGCGCGAGATGATCCGAGCGATACGGCAGCACGTCGAGACTCCCCATCGGCACCACGTCGCGGCAGATGCCGAGGTCGGCCACCCCCTCTTCCAGACCGCGCACGATCTCAGCGCTGACGCGCTCTTCGACATCGACACGAATCTGCGGATTGGCCTTCAGAAACACCGATAACGCTTCGGGCAAAAACTCGACCATCGACGACACGTTCGCCAGCACCCGCACGTGGCCGCGCGCGCCGGCCGCGTATTCGCTGAGTTCCGCCTGCAAGCGTTCGTGACCGCGCATGATCAGCCGCGCATGCTTGAGCAGCGCCTCGCCGGCGGCGGTCGCTCGCACGCCGCGCTGGCTGCGCGAGAGCAACGCGACGTCGACGAGCGCTTCAAGATCGGCGAGCCGCTTGCTGACCGCGGACGGCGCGATGAACTCGCGTTCAGCCGCGCGCGCAATCGTGCCTTCCTCGCAGACGGCGATGAACAAGCGCAACGTCACCTGATCGATTTGCCACATGAGCGGGCGTGCCCTGGGTGTTTGAAGTGGGAAAATTATGCCCGATGCAGACAGCGGCCGAGTCTATTTCAGGGTATCCACGGCCGGCGTGCGGAATTGTCGGAGCTGATCGCGCGCTGAGTCGCGATGGTTGGCCGTGCGCCGAGTCGCGCAAGGTGATCCGCGCAATGTTGCCTGGGCTTTTCAGTCTGGCTATGCTTGGGGACGCGCCCGGCCGCACGCACGCAGGAAGCGCGGCACGAACGACCACGAAGCAGAACAACCAGCAGGGGTTTCTCATGTCCACCACCAGTCTCTTCGTCACCTCCGCGGGCGTCGGCCTTGCGATTGCCGCGCCGGTCGGGCCGATGGGCATGCTGTGCATCCGCCGCACGCTGACCGGCGGTCCGCGTGCGGGGCTGGCGATCGGCTTCGGCATCGCGAGCGGCGATGCGCTCTATGGTCTGATCGCGGCGCTCGGCCTCGTCGGCATTTCGCAGTTCATGCTCGCCTACGACCGGCCCTTGCATCTGATCGCCGGTCTGTTTCTGCTTTATCTCGGTGTACGTACGCTGCTGCAAAAACCGGCCGCCGACGCCGCGAACGGCAACGGCGATGGCAAGCTCGCGCGGGTGGGCCGCGCCGGCGCGCTGCGCGCGTATGCGAGCTCACTGCTGCTTACGCTGACCAATCCGCAAACCGTCATCATGTTCGCCGCGTTGTTCACGACGCTGGCGCCGCGCGGCGCGTTTTCATCGAGCATCGCGCTGACCACGGTAGGCGGCGTGTTTTGCGGCTCGATCGCGTGGTGGTGTTTCCTCGTGACCGTGGTGTCGCTCGCGCGTCATGCGATCGGCCGCACGCTGCGCGTCGCGATCGACCGGATCGTCGGGATCACGCTGGCGGCATTCGGCATCGTGGAGATTCGCCGCGCGCTTTGAGCCGGATCTTTGAGTGGGAATCAAGCGTTTGCGTACGCAAGCGCGGCAGTTTTGCGACAATAGCGGCTTTCGCCGCGCCGCCGCGGGCCTGTCGTCGACCTTCGCCGATGCCCGAAGGCATGCGCGCGCCGGCCTTGCCGGCTAACCTGTCCACCCCACTCGACCGTCAGCGGTCTGCTCAATGGCTCTTCCCCACATCGATCTGCTGTACTCCGTCTCCGGCATGTTCGTCGGCTTTCTGGTCGGGCTGACGGGTGTCGGCGGCGGCTCGCTGATGACGCCGATTCTCGTCCTGCTGTTCAACGTGCATCCGGCCACCGCGGTCGGCACCGATCTGTTGTACGCAGCCGCCACCAAGGCGACCGGCACGCTGGTGCACGGCCTGAAAGGCTCCGTCGACTGGCAGATCACGCTGCGCCTCGCGGCCGGCAGCGTGCCGGCCGCGACCCTCACCTTGATCTTGCTGCATCGCTACGGCATGGATACGCCAGGCGCGAGCCGGCTGATCCAGATCGTGCTCGGCGTGGCGCTGCTCGTGACCGCGGTGGCACTGGTGTTCCGCCCGCAACTCGCGGCGCTCGGTTCGCGCCGTCAGCGCCCGCCCAGGCAAGGCCGCACGCTTGCGCTCACCATGCTGACCGGCGCGGTGCTCGGCGTGCTGGTATCGCTGACTTCGGTGGGGGCGGGCGCTATCGGCGTGACGGTGCTGTTGCTGCTGTATCCGTTGCTGCCGACCACGCGCATTGTCGGCTCCGATATCGCGCATGCGGTGCCGCTCACCTTGCTGGCGGGCGCAGGCCATTGGCTGCTGGGCTCGGTCGACTGGTCGATGCTGCTGTCGCTGCTGGTGGGCTCGCTGCCGGGCATCGCGATCGGCAGTTATCTGTCGTCGCGCGCACCGGATGCGCTGCTGCGCAATCTGCTCGCCGCCACGCTCACGCTGGTCGGCGTGCGCCTCGTGCTGGCATGACACGCCGCTCAAGGCGGGAGCGCCACCCGGCAGCGGTTATTTGAAAAACCGGCAGGTCAGATCGGTCTCGAATTGCCTGACCCATTGGCCCTGATGGTCGTGATAGGACTGCGCCCACCCGCCGCGCCGCACCGTGACGAGCCGCTCGTGGGCGGCATCGCCCGGGTCCGGGCAAGCGCTGATGTCGAAGTGCGCCGGCGCAAAACCGTGTCGCGCGCACACCAGTTCGAAAGCCGCCCGATCGCTGATCGGCAGATCGGTGTAGCGCAAATGCGGGGTTTCCATGGCGTTGACTCCGGTTCTCAACCCTCACAGTACGCTTCACGCCACGTCAATTGTGTGTCACAGCGCACAGACGGACTTTTACGGTGCGGGCGTTCAGCCCGGAACCGTCTGACCCATCATCGCCGTTTCAAACATCGCTGCTTTAAACATCCCCGCCACGAAAAATAAAATGAAAAAAGGGCTCCGGTTATTCGCCGGAACCCTTGCGCCGGCATGCATCACGATGGCGCATAGCGGTATCGAATCGTATGCCCCGTCTAATGCAGCCGGGGGCGCCTGCCGGCGCCTTGTACGCTTACTGCTGCATGACAGTCAGCTTGTTCGACACCGAGGTCACGCCTGCCACGCCCTTGGCTGCTTCGCCGGCGGCGTCGATCTGGCCTTGGCTAGGCACCGAGCCCGTCAGGGTCACCGCGCCGCCACGAGCACGCACGGCGATGTTCGAAACGTCGACGCCTTGCGTCTTGGAGAGCACGCTGCGCACCTTGCGGCCCAGCTGGCTATTGGCCTTCTTGCCGGCCTTGGCGCTTGCCGCCGGCGCTGCGGTCATGCCGGTTGCCGCTGCATCGCTTGTCTGGGCGTATACGTTGCACGCCACCACCATTGCCACAACCGAGCCCACCGTTTTCAGAAAATCGACCGATTTCATAGTTTCTATTCTCCTTAGCTTCACATTGGACCGCATGTACAAGCGGCTTCGTTACGACTATCGGCGGCCATGCTCCAGACGCGACGAGGCGCGGCTCAGCGACGGCCGACTATGGCTGCAACACGATGTGCGAGAGGCGAGAGAGGCCGGCCGCCGTTAGCCGCATGCGATGACGGGCATGCAATGCGGAACGGACGCCGGCAAGCCGCGAAGTCCGCCAGCGCGCCCGGTTCTTTTGTGTCCTGCCGGGCCACGCTGCGCAAACATCTGTCCACGGCAGCGATCCACAATTTAATCTAGCCGGGCCAGAAGCGCAAAGGGTTTAGTCATGCCGGAAGTACATGTCAGGTGCCATGGGTGCAGGGAGCGTGTGTTATTCATGCGCCGTTCATATTTCTGTCCAGAGGAGTGGTTCAAAAGCCGCTCACGCAGCATTCACGAATTGTTACGGGTTTGACAGTGCCCACTCCGGTTGGACGCTGCGCCGCCGCGCGATTCTCAGGTACCATCGGCGCGACGCGCGCTGCCGCATGGCCTGCGCGGCGTGTGCGTCTTTCGCGGCGGCAAGCCAGGCATGGCGCGCGCGCCTCGCCAGGTTCGCGCGCCACAGAGCGCCGCCACCCCGTTCACTTTCGACCGTAGCCGTCACGTCATCCGATGAAGCCTGCAACCGGCCGCAAACGCCCTCCCCGTCTCGTCGCCCGTTTTGTGGCGATCTCGTGGCGCGATCTGGCAGTCTCGTTCGGCCCGATCCTGCTGCTCGCCGCCGCGGCGGTCTGGATCGCCGTGCGCCTGATCCAGCCTGCCCCGCCCAGTACGCTGACGATCAGCGCCGGCCCCGCAGGCAGTACTTTCTGGAACGCGGCGCAGAAGTACAAGACGATTCTGGCGCGCAACCGCATCACCTTGAACGTCTTGTCCTCGGAAGGCTCGCTGCAGAACCTCAAGCGGCTCGCGGACCCGAAGTCGAATGTCGACGTCGGTTTCGTGCAGGACGGCGTAGCGCCCGGCTCGGCAAGCGCGGGCCTGATGTCGCTCGGCAGCGTGGCGTATGTGCCGCTGGCGATCTTCTATCACGGGCCAACGGTCACGCGGCTCTCCGAATTCAAGGGCTTGCGGCTCGCAGTCGGCGCCGAGGGCAGCGGCACGCGCGAACTGGCGCTCGCGCTCCTCAAGGCGAACGGCATCGTGCCGGGCGGCGCCACCAAACTGCTGCCGCTCTCAGGCGACGACGCCGCCAACGCGCTCGTCGCCGGCAAAGTCGACGCGGCTTTTCTGGCCGGCGACTCGGCGCAACCCGCAGTGATGGGCAAGCTCTATCGCACGCCGAACGTGCAGTTCTACGACTTCACCCAGGCCGATGCCTACACGCGCCGTTTTCCGTATCTGACGCAGCTCGAACTGCCGATGGGCGCGTTCGACCTCGGCAAGAATCTGCCGTCCGCGCCGATTCACATGGTGGCGCCGACCGCCGAGCTGGTAGCGCGCGACTCGCTGCATCCCGCGCTCTCCGATCTGCTGATCGAAGCCGCGCGCGAAGTACACGGCAAGGCGAACATCATGCAGCGCGCCGGCGAATTCCCCGCGCCGCTCGCACACGATTTCCCGATCAGCGACGACGCCGCCCGTTACTACAAGTCGGGCAAGAGCTTCCTCTACCGGATCTTGCCGTTCTGGCTGGCGAGTCTCGCGGACCGGATGCTGGTGGTCGTGGTGCCGCTGATCGTGCTGCTGATTCCGGCGCTGCGCCTCGTGCCGTCGCTGTACGCGTGGCGCGTGAAATCGCGCATCTACCGCTGGTACGGCGCGCTGATCGCGATCGAGCGCAGTGCGCTCAGCGATCATTCGGCTGCCGAACGCGCCTCGCTGATCGAACGCCTCGACGCGATCGAAGAGTCGGTGAACGGCCTGAAAATGCCGCTCGCCTATGCGGACCAGTTTTACGTGCTGCGCGAGCATATCGGCTTCGTGCGCGCGCGGCTCACGCACAGCCACGAGGCCCAGCGCGATGCATCGGCCCCTGAAGACGACGAGTCCGCGCCGCCCGAGGCCAAGGATCCGGACGAGCGCGCTGAAATCGGCGGAACGCGCGAAGACGCCGCTCCCAAACCATTTTGACCGGTGCAAGCAGCGGCCGCACCGCGTAAGATCGTTACAATTCCGACGGTCTAGCAGACACACCGTTCGGAAAAGGCAATTCGGGAGACATTTATGACCGTTGGCATCGACGCCAGGCAACCGCTGTGGTTTTACGATTTTGTCTCGCCGTTCACGTACCTGTTGCTCGAGCAACACGACAAATGGCCGGGCTTCGACTTCGCGTTCACGCCGGTGGTGCTGAACGACCTGTATCGCCACTGGGGCCAGCGGCCCGCTTATAGCGTGCCCGCCAAGCGCACCTTCATGTATCGCCACGCGCTGTTTCGCGCGGAGCAACTCGGCATTCCGTTCAAGATGCCGCCGGCTCATCCGTTCGACTCGATGAAGCCGCTCCTGCTCGCCGCCGCGGCGAACGGGGACGTCAACTTCGTCCGCGAGATTTTCCGTTTCATCTGGCGCGAAGGCCGCGATCCGTCGAGCGAGGCAGCCTTCGCCGAACTGTGCGAACGCGTCGGCCGGCCGGACGGCCCTGAGCTGATCAAGAGCGAAGAAGTGAAAACGCAATTGCAGCGCAACACCGCGGATGCAATCGGTCTGGGCGTCTACGGTGTGCCGACCTTCCGTCTGAACAATCAATTGTTCTGGGGCGAAGACGCGTTGCCGATGGTGCTGTACTGCGCACGCACGCCGAACTGGCTCGATTCGAAGGAAGTGAAGCGGATCAGTTCGCTGCCTTCGGGCCTGGCGGACAATTGAGCGCACGCACAGCGTAAGCTTTGGGCGGATCGGCGCACCCGTAGGGTGTTTCATCCATGATGGCGTCGAAAAGACTGTGCTGATGCCGGCCATACCGTGCCCGCTATGGCCGCCACACTGCAAACGGGCCTATGGTTATGACCTTTGCGTCCCGCTCTCGCGATCCCTCTCGCGGGCGGCTCCATACGACGCTTCATGCGAGCCCGACCCGCTTGCACCGACTCGCCTAAACCATGGACGATTCCGCCGCCTCCCTCGATATCTGGCTCGTGCGCGTGCTGCGCACGCTGCTGGTCGAGCGCAGCGTCACGCAAACCGCGCTGCGTCTGAATCAGACCCAGCCGGCCATCAGCACCGCGCTGCGCAAACTGCGCGAGACGCTGAACGACCCGATCCTCGTGCGCGGCAAATCGGGCATGGTGCCGACCGAGTACGGCGAATCCCTGCTGGCCTCGGCGCAGCGCGTCCTGCGGGAAGTCGATTTCGTGGCGACGCCGCACGGCGATTTCGATCCCGGCCGCTCGCGCCGCACTTTTCGCGTGGCCGCGCCGGATTATCTGAACGACTTCTTCATGCCTACCGTGATCGCGCAGTTTCGCGAGGCGGCGCCGCATGCGCGTCTGGAAATCGATTCCCTGAGCCCGATGCTCGACCATTCGGCCGCGCTCGAAGCGGGCGAACTCGATCTGGTGATCGGCAACTGGCCGAAGCCCGATCCCCGTTTCGGGCGCAGCGACCTGTTCTCCGATACGGTGGTGTGCCTGATGCGCGCCGATCATCCGCTGACGCGCACGCCGCTCACGCGCGAAGCGTATCTCGCCGCGCCGCATCTCGCACCGACGCCTTATAGCGGCGCGCGCGGCGGCTCCATCGACATCGGCTTCGCCCGCGCCCGCGCCGACCGGCGCATCGTCGCCACGCTGCCCTACTTCGGCCTCGTGCCGCAAACGCTGCTGCAATCGGATCTGATCTTCACGACCACGCGCCGCTTTGCGACACACTATGCGGGCATCCTGCCGCTCGCGGTCGTCGAGGTGCCGATTCCGTTTCCGCGCATCAAGTGCTATCAGCTGTGGCATCCGCAGCCGGACCGGCCGAGCGATGTCGGTTGGCTGCGCACGCTGATGTCGCAAGTGTCGGATGGGTTGGTGGCGCAGAAGATGCGGCGCGCGAAACGGCCGCCGAAAAAAGAAACGTCAGCCGCGGCGGGCTGACGTTTTAATTTGAAGCGTGGCGGGGAGCCGTAGACGCTTAGACGCTCGCGCAAAGCTTCTGCGTTGCCGCCTGCGCCGCGGCCTGCCGCGCACGAATCTGCAGCAACTCCGCGCACACCGCAACCGCGATCGCCGCCGGCGCTTTATCGACGATGCCGCTCACGCCGATCGGGCACGTCATCTCCACCAGCCGATCCAGATCCACCTCGCGATCGAGCAACCTACGCTCGAATTTCACACGCTTGGTCTTCGAGCCGATCATGCCGAAGTAAGTGAAATCGCGCCGCCGCATGATGCGGGCGGCAAGCGAGAAGTCGAGCGCGTGGTTGTGCGTCATCACGAGGAAGTATGCGCCGGGCGGCGCCGTGTCGACGATTGCATCGGGCGTGTCGGTCGCTTCGATCTGCACGTTGGCGGGCGTCTCGTCAGGGAACAGCTCGTCGCGTTCATCGACCCACTGGACGACGCACGGCAAGCTGCCGAGCAGCGTGACGAGCGCATGGCCGACGTGCCCCGCGCCGAACAGCACGATGTGCATCGGCGCGGGACGCGGCGCGTCCCCGGCGCTGCGCCGGCCGATCTGAACGGAAGAAAAGTCGTTCATCGCGATCATTCCAGTTGGTTTCGATGTATGCACGATTGCGTTGCCTGAGCGGCGCCCTTACTGCCGCGCCGCCGCGGTGGCTGCGCGCACCGCGCCGACTGCCTTGAGGATTTCCTCGCTGGTCGCAGGCGCGTTCAGCGGCGGATTGACCTTGTGGTTACCGACTGCCGACACGGCATCGCGCACGGCGAAGAACACCGAGAACGGCAGCAGCAGCGGCGGCTCGCCGGTCGCCTTCGAACGATGGATGCTGTCCTCCGCATTGCGGTTCTTGAACAGACGCACACGGAAATCCGGCGGCGTATCGTTGACGGTCGGAATCTTGTAGGTGGACGGTGCGTGCGTCATCAGTTTGCCGCCGGCATTCCACCACAATTCCTCAGTGGTGAGCCAACCCATGCCCTGAATGAACGCGCCTTCCACCTGCCCGACGTCGAGCGCAGGATTCAGCGACGCGCCCACGTCATGCAAAGCGTCCGCACGCAGCACACGCATTTCGCCGGTCAGCGTATCGATCACCACTTCCGATACAGCCGCGCCGTACGAATAGTAGTAGAACGGCCGGCCTTGCAGCTTCGATTGATCCCAGTAGAGCTTCGGCGTTGCGTAGAAGCCGTCCGACCAGAGCTGGACACGCGCGACGTAGGCCTTCGCGATCACCTCTTCGAACGGCACCACGGCCTCGCCGACCACCACGCGGTCGTGCACGAAGCGCACCTCCGAGGCGGCCACCTGCCCTGCGCCGAAACGCTCGGCGGCAAAGGCAGACAGACGTTCGCGCAACTGGCGCGCGGCGTCCTGCGCAGCTTTGCCGTTCAGATCGGAACCGGTCGACGCAGCGGTCGCCGAGGTATTGGCGATCTTGCTGGTGTCGGTTGCGGTAACGCGGATGCGGTTAAAGCCGATCCCCAGTTCATGTGCGACGACCTGTGCGACCTTGGTGTTCAACCCTTGGCCCATTTCCGTGCCGCCGTGGTTCACCAGCACCGAACCATCGGTGTAGATGTGCACCAGCGCGCCGGCCTGGTTGAAGTGAGTCACGTTGAACGCGATGCCGAATTTGACCGGCGTCAGCGCCAGGCCTTTCTTCAGCACTTCGTTGTTCGCATTGAACTCGTTGATCGCGGCGCGCCGTGCGCGATATTCGCTGGTTGCTTCGAGTTCGTCGATCAACTCGTGAATCACGTTGTCTTCGACCACCTGACCATACGGCGTCTGATTGCGCTCGGTCTTGCCGTACAGATTGCGGCGGCGCACGTCGAGCGAATCCTCGCCGACCGAACGCGCGACGTTGTCCATGATGTATTCGATCGCGAACGCGCCTTGCGGACCGCCGAAGCCGCGGAACGCGGTGTTCGACTGCGTGTTGGTCTTGCCGCAGAAGCCGTCGATCGTCACGTCGGACAACCAGTACGCGTTGTCGAAGTGGCACAGCGCGCGCGTCATCACCGGACCGGACAGGTCGGCGGAGAAGCCGCAGCGCGAAGTCATGTCGACGCTTACGCCGTCGATCACGCCCTTGTCGTCGTAGCCCACTTCATACGTATAGTGGAAATCGTGGCGCTTGCCGGTGACCATCATGTCGTCGTCACGGTCCGGGCGCAGCTTGACCGGGCACAGCAGCTTCCATGCGGCGAGCGCCGCGCAGCACGCGAACAGACCCGATTGCGATTCCTTGCCGCCGAACCCACCGCCCATGCGGCGGCATTCGATCAGCACGTTGTGCGACGCCACGCCCAACGCGTGCGCGACCATGTGCTGCATTTCGGTCGGGTGCTGCGTCGAACAGTAGACGTGCATGCCGTCGTCGTCCTTCGGCACGGCGTACGAAATCTGGCCTTCCAGGTAGAACTGTTCCTGGCCGCCGAGCAGCATCTCTCCCGCTTCGCGGTGAGCGGCGCGGGCGATCTTCGCGCCGGCTTCGCCGCGCGCGAGTTTCATCGGCGGCAAGACGTGTTGATTCGCGGCGCGGGCCTGTTGCGCGGTGAGAATTGCGGGCAGTTCTTCGTAGACGACTTCGGCGCGGCGCGCAGCCAGACGCGCGGTTTCATGCGAGGTCGCGACCACGATGAACATCGGCTGGCCAACGTATTGCACTACACCGTCGGCGAGAATCGGATCGTCGCCGTGGATGATCGGGCCCACGTCGTTGACGCCGGGGATATCGTCGGCCGTGAAAATCGCGACCACGCCGGGCGTGGCGCGCACCTTATCGAGCGACATCGAGACGATCTTCGCGTGCGCTTTCGGCGACAGGCCGAGCGCGGCGTGCAGCGTGCCGGCGAGCGTCGGGATGTCGTCGGTATAAGTGGCGCGGCCGCTTACGTGCAGATGCGCGGACTCGTGCGGACGCGAGATATGGACCTGAGTAAAGTTGTCGAGATCCTGAAGGTCTTTCAGGAACGGTTCGGCATGCTGATTCATTCTTGTGTTCTCCGTATCCTTGTGGCGTCTCAGGCGCCCGCGCCGGCCGTGGCGCAGGCGGCGGCGACTGCACGAACATCCAGCGCGCTCCTGGGCAGCGGATTGTTCGGACGCGTTTCGAGCCAGAAGCGGTACAGCGTGTTCTTCGCCGCTTCGAGGCGGTAGTTGCTGGTCGCGCGCATGTCGGACAGCGGCGCGTAGTCGTTGCCGAGCGCGAGCATCGCGGCCTGCGCAGTCGCTTCGTGCCATTCGGCGTCGCGCAGCACGGCTTCAGCGTGCGTCGCGCGCTTCGAGGTGGCTGCCATGCCGCCGAATGCGATGCGCGGCTCGCGGATCACGTTGCCGTCCGCGATGAACGAGAACGCGGCGCACACAGCCGAGATGTCCGAGTCGAAACGCTTCGAAAGCTTGTAGGTGCGGAATTGCAGATTCTTGCGCGCGCCGGTGCGCGTCGGCACCTTGAGCCCGACGACGAACTCATGTTCCGCCATATCCTTCTTCTGGTACGCGAGGTACAGATCCTCAAGCGGCATTTCGCGTTCGATCTCGCCGCCGCGCACGATCACATGCGCGCCGATCGCGATCAGGCCCGGCATCGAATCGCCGATCGGTGAGCCGTTGGCGATGTTGCCGCCGAGCGTGCCGGCATTACGGATCGGCAGCGAGGCGAAGCGTTGCCACATCTCCGTCAGTTCGGGATATTGCCTCGCGATTTCCGCATAAGCTTTTTCGACACTGACGCCCGCGCCGATCTCGATCCAGTCGTCATTGGTTTCGAGCTTTTGCAGCTCGGCGATCTGACCGACGTAGACGATGTTGCCCAGTTCACGCATCTGCTTGGTGACCCACAGGCCGATGTCCGTGCTGCCGGCGAGAATGCGGGCGGCCGGTTCGGCTTCCTTGATCTTCGCGAGCGCTTTGACGGTGCGCGGCGCGTCGAACTGCTGGCCGGCGTGCTGGTAGTGGAAGGTGTCGGTGCGTTCGAGCGTGGCGAGCGTTTTCGACAGAGCTTCGACGTTGACCGGTGCTTTCGGCGCGGGCGCTTCGAACATACGCACGGCCGCGTCGACGATCGGACGATAGCCCGTGCAGCGGCACAGATTGCCGGTCAGCGCGTTGCTGATCGCGTCGCGCGACGGCACGGTTTTGTTCGCGCAGCTATGTTCGTGGCCGTGCTTTTCGTACAGCGACCACATCGACATGACGAAGCCGGGCGTGCAGAAACCGCACTGCGAGCCGTGGCACTCGACCATCGCTTCCTGCACCGGATGCAGCGAGCCGTCCGGCTGACGCAGATCTTCGACGGTGAAGAGCGCTTTGCCGTCGAGCGTCGGCACGAACTGGATGCAGGCGTTGACCGCCTTGAAGTCGACGCCGCCCGCCTCGTTACGCTCGCCGATCACGACCGTGCAGGCGCCGCAGTCGCCTTCGGCGCAGCCTTCCTTGGTGCCGGTGCAATGCGCGTCCTCGCGCAGATACTGCAGGACGGTGCGGGTGACGGGCGCATCCTTGATCTCGCGGATTGCGTTGCGGTGGTAGAAGCGAATCGGCTCAGTCATGTCTCGTTACTCTCGAATGTTCTGTGTCCGTGGGGACGTGCAGCATGATGGTTCGAAAACTATCACCGTCAATAAATACAACCCATAGCCGGGATCGCATGCGGGACATATCCGCAAAGCGATATAGAGATGGATTTGAGGGGCGGTTGACTTATGTCAGGGTGGCTTTTTTGCCATATTTTTTATTAATTTGCTGATTTATCGACATCGGCAGAGAGGGATTTTTGAACCGTTCGGCTGGAAGGACCGTTGATACGGAGAGAAACGGGCCGCCATATTGATCCGACAGCCTGATTTGGTCCCCGGGATGATTAAGCAACTCCAGCAAGGGAATCGGTTCCATGTGAAAATCACGCCTTTCCGCCGTTTTCAAGTCTCGTTTTCCCCATGTCTACCGACTCCGCGACACCTCGCAGCGAATTTGCGACGACCCTGCAGATCATTCCGGTCGTCTTTTTCACGTTTATTTGCTACCTGACCATCGGAATTCCGCTTGCGGTGCTGCCTGGCTACGTCCACGACGACCTTGGTTATAGCGCGGTGCTCGCAGGCGCAGCGATCAGCGTGCAGTACCTGGCGACGCTGGCATCGCGGCCGCTGGCCGGGCGCTCGGCGGACACCTTGGGGCCGAAGCGGACGGTGACGATCGGCTTGCTGGGTTGCGGGGCGAGCGGGATTTTATTGCTGCTGGCCGTGTTGTGCGGGCGCTGGCCGGTGCTGAGCCTGGTATTGCTGGTGTGCAGCCGGCTCGTACTGGGCTTCGGCGAAAGCCTGTGCGGCACCGGCGCGATTCTGTGGGGTATCGGCCGGGTGGGCACGAGCAACAATGCCCGGGTGATTTCGTGGAATGGCATCGCTACGTATGGCGCGCTGGCTGTCGGCGCGCCGCTTGGGGTTGCGATTGCACATACGGTCGGGTTTGCCGCGTTGGGCATTCTGGTGATTTTGCTCGCCGCGCTCGGGTTTTATCTGGCGCGACCCATCGCGCCGGTGCCGATCGTGCATGGCGAGCGGATGTCGTACCGCAGCGTGTTCACGCGGGTGCTGCCGCATGGGATCGGGTTGGCGCTGGGCTCGGCCGGTTTTGGGTCGATTGCTACGTTCATCACGCTGTTTTATGCCGCGCGGCACTGGCCTCATGCGGCTTTGTCGTTGACTGTTTTCGGCACGCTGTTTATTGGGTCGCGGTTGTTGTTTGCCAATACGATCAAGACCTATGGCGGGTTTCGGGTTGCGATTGCTTCGTTCACTTTCGAGTGCGCCGGGTTGCTGATGTTGTGGCTGGCGCCTGAGCCGCATATTGCCCTCGTGGGGGCGGGGTTGACGGGGTTCGGGTTTGCTTTGGTGTTCCCCGCGCTGGGGGTTGAGGCGGTTGGGCTCGTGCCGCCCGCTAGCCGTGGGGCGGCGTTGTCGGCTTATTCGGTGTTTCTCGATCTCTCGCTGGGGATTACCGGGCCGTTGGCCGGGTATATCGCGGGAGAGTTTGGCTATGGGTCGGTGTTTCTGTTCGCAGCTGTTGCCGCTGCGGCGGCAGTGGGACTTTCTACGGTTTTGTATTTGCGCAATGCTAAGGTGACCAATATGCCTGCGGCGCTGTGACTTCTTTTTTTTCTCAGCGGGTTGCTTGCCGGGGGTTTTGGGTTTGGTGCCTTGTTTTTTTAGTGGGCTGGTGCTTCCTGCGGGGGTGCCTTTTCTTGAATTGTTTGTGGTCTATTAGCGTTGCCCCTGTGCGGGGCGGCACCTACTTTTCTTTGCCGCCGCAAAGAAAAGTAGGCAAAAGAAAGCGGCTCAAACCGCTAATGCTAAGCGGCTCTCCTGGCTTGGAGGGGCCAGTGGCCCCGTGGAATCCGTGCCCTCGTATCCTCAACCTCAAGTGACAAAGGCGTCATCAGTTCCCACTCCGCACTGCGTGCGTCGCGGACCGGTCTGCATGGGAAACCAGGGCTTTGTTCAAAGACTGTGGGGGCCATCGGCTTCGCCTCGGCGAGGCGCCGGAACAGGCGCTGGTTTTGGAAGGACGCTTCGGCGCGCGCAGCGCCGCCGGAAGTATGACGCCCTTGTCACTAGCGCCGAATGGGCGAGAACACGGATTCCACGGAGCCACTACCCTTTGCTGACTGCGGGAGCCGCTTAGTATTAGCGGTTTGAGCTGCTTTCTTTTGCCTACTTTTCTTTGCAGCCGGCAAAGAAAAGTAGGTGCCGCCCCGCACAGGGGCAACGCTAATAGACCACTAACAAATCAAGAAAAAGGCACCCCCGCAGGAAGCAAAAAACCCTTACTTCCCCTCCGATAACCCACGCTCAAGCGCCGCCACGCCCGCCGGCAAATCCACCCTGACTCCAAGGTCGACCATCGTCCGTCCCAAAGCATGCACGGTCCGAAACAAATTGTGTTCGCGACACTGCTCTCCCATCTGCCCGATCCGGACAATCGGCAATCCGAAAGAACCGGAAATCTCCACCTGATGCTGCCGCGAGATGTGCGAGCAGACATCGCCAGGACTCAGCCCGGCGGGCACCTCGATCCCGACCACCGAGTTCAGCCTGCAAGCCGCAGGCGTATACAACTGCAAGCCCAAAGCCGTCACCCCTTCCTGCAAGGCCAACGAGCACTTCAAATGCCGGGCAAAGCGCTTCTCGAGCGTCTCGGCGCAAACAAGCCTTAAAGCCTCATGCAATGCCAACACGCCGGACACAGGCGCCGTGTAGTGGTAACCAGCGTTATGCCAGAAATTCTCCGCTAGCGAAGCGTCTAAACACCAATGCGCGTTCGGCGCCGTGCGTGCTTTCACGCGCGCCCACGCCGCATCGGAAAAGGCAATCAGCGAAACGCCGGGAATCGACGACAAGCCCTTCTGCCCGCCTGTGATAACGGCATCGATCCCCCACGCATCCATCTCGAGCGGCATCGTGCTCAACGTGCACACTGCGTCGACGATCACCAGCGCGCCCGCAGCCTTTGCCAACGCGGCGATGTCCTTCAGGTGGTAATTCCACACCGTGTTCGACGTTTCACCCTGCACCACCGTCACGATCTCAGGACGCTCGCGGCGAATCGCCTCGGCGATCTGGTCGAGACTGGCGACCGAACGGTCGGCGACGTCCAGCGTGCTCACCCGCGCCCCCACGCGCCGGCCCATCTCCGCCATCCGTTCGCTGAAAAAGCCGTTCTTGATGCTCAGCACGCGGGTACCTTCCCACGCGAGATTGGAGATCGCCATTTCCATCGCGGCCGATCCTGGACCGGCCACGCCGAGCACCCATTTCGAATTCGTCTGGAAGACGTAGCGCGCCATGGTCTTCACCTGACCGATCACCTTCACCATCGTGCCGCCCAGGTGATTGATCACGATCGTGTTGGCCTTGGCGACGGCAGCAGGAATCGGCACGGGACCGGCGCCCATCATCAGCAACGGCTCTTCGGGAAGAATGGCGTCGAGCGATTCGACAACCGGACAGGGCACTGCAAGAGGAATAGTAGTGGACATGATCGATGCGGAGAGAGTCAGGGCGCAAGCGGCCCCGCCAACGATGTCGCTGACGGGGCCGCGTTTTCGATCATTCACCGATCCGGGCAATTACGCAAGTCTTTTGACGAACACAGGTCTATGGTGACGCCTGTCATTCCTGTGCAGCGTCAATCCGAAGAAGCGGCGAGGCGTTAACGCTTCATCCGGAATGTGATTACGTCCTGATCGGCAATGTATCAATACCTACGAGCATCAACGCCGTGCATAGCGAATTTGTCCGCGCGGCCGCAAAACCGAGGAACTCTTGTGAGTCGGAGAGCAGAACTTCGTGCCACATGCCATCGCTATCGCGGCAAAGACAACGCCTTATACCGAGCAAGTCACCACTGTTGCGCAAATCGCCGATGATGTTCTCGATACAGTCGAGCGCACTCACCACGCCACCCATATCGACGATGCACACGACGTCGCCAATCAGATGAGAATCCCACTTCGCGTCAGGGATGTGCATCGCGCCTCCTCATCCGTGTCTCGTAGCCGCTGTAATCAAGGCGTTTTCCGAGGTTCATCACCGTACACTCCTTAAGCAGACTGCCTCAACCCGGGATGTCACATCGGCACCCCCATGCTCCGGCGAACTGGCTACGGCCACGGCTACGGAAAACGGGCAGGCCTCGCGGCCTGCCCGTCACAAGTCACTTCACCTTGGTCTTATCGAGCTTCTTGCCGGTCGCCGCGTTATAGCGCTCGACATATTCCTCGATCAGCCTGCGCATCGCGCGTCCAATCTGCCGATAGTCCGACTCGTTCAGATTAGCCAGCGACACCCGTCCCGACGGATGCTGCGTACCGAATCCGCGCCCCGGCAGCAACACCACCCGCGCCTCGCGCGCGAGGCGGAACAGCAGTTCGGACGGTTCGGTGTTCTTCAGCAGCCACTCGACGAACTCACGCCCGAACATCCGCTCGCCGAGGAACTCGATGTCGAGAATCGTGTAGTAATCGACCTGGTTCGGATCGCTGTCCTCGAACGAAATGCCGACCTCCTCGTACAGCGCCTGCTTGCGTTTGCGGATCAGGCGCTTCAACGCGTTCTTGTACGCGTCGGGCGTGTCCATCAGCGAAAACAGCGAGAACAACACCATCTGCACCTGCTGCGGCGTCGACAAACCCGCCGTGTGATTCAGCGCGACAGTGCGGCTGTCGGCCACGAGGCGATCGATGAATTTCAGCTTTTCCGGTTCGGTCGTGATCGACTCATAACGCTCGTGCAGCTCTTTCTTCGCGTCTTTCGGCAGTTCGGCGATCAGCTTGTCGAGCACGTTGTCGCGATGCGTGGCAATCGTGCCCAGACGCCAGCCGGTCGCGCCGAAATACTTCGAGTACGAGTACACGAGGATGGTGTTCTTCGGCGCTAGCGCGAACAGCGAGACGAAATCGTCGGCGAAGGTGCCGTACACGTCGTCGGTCAACAGAATCAGATCGGGGCGTTCCTTGACGATGTCGGCGATGTATTGAAGGCTCTCGTCGTTGATCTTCACCGAAGGCGGATTGCTCGGGTTCACGAGGAAGAACGCCTTCACCTTCGGATCGCGCAGCTTGTCGAGTTCCTTCTTCGAATACTGCCAGCCGTTGGCGACGTCGGCTTCGAGATTCACGACGTTCAGCTGATAGTCGTTCAGGCGCGGAATTTCGATGTACGGCGTGAAGATCGGCATGCCGAGCGCGATCGTGTCGCCGGCTTTGATCAGGTGATTCTCGCGCATCGTGTTGAAGATGTACGTCATTGCCGCCGTGCCGCCTTCCACGGCGAACACGTCGAATTCGCCGACGAACGGATGGTTGCCGATCATCTCCTTTCGCAGATACTGCCCAACGATCTGTTCGGACAACTTGAGCATCCGGTCCGGCACCGGGTAGTTCGACGCGAGAATGCCTTCGCACATTTCATAGAGGAAATCACCGGCGGAGAGTCCCAGCTGATCGCGCACGTACGACACCGCGCCGCGCAGAAAGTCGATGCCGGGCACGCCCTTGTTTTCGCGCAGGAACAGGTCGAAGCGTTCTTCGAGCCCATCACGGCGTGGAAAACCGCCCACGCCTTCGGGCATATACGCGAACGAACGCTCCGACTCGCGCATCGCAAAGAGACCGAGTTGCCAGAAGCCATGGCGCGGAACCGTCGCGAGGAAATTGGGGTTGCCGCGGCCGGCGTTGAGCATCGATACGTTGGCCGCACGCTCCACCGCGCCGCCACCAGCGGCCTTGATCAGCTCGTCCTTGAGTTCGAACGGGCTGAGTGCCGCAAAACCGTCTTGTGCCATGTCGCCTTGTTTTTTGCCGCCTTTCTCGTCTGCCATGATGCGTTCTCCAATGTGCAAGTGAATAACCCCGGCGCAGCGGGTGATCGTCCAGTTGCCGCCGGCGTGAAAGAGATCGATAGATGCCTGCGCTAAACCAGCCCGACCACGAGGGGTCCAAGCAGCGTCAACGCGACGTTCGCGATCGCATACGTGATCGCGAACGGCACAGTCGGCACGGCGCTTTCCGCCTTGTCGAGCACCCCGCCGAATGCCGGGTTGGCACTGCGTGAACCTGTCAGCGCGCCGGCGAGGATCGCCGCGTTGTTGTAGCCCAGCACGTAGCGGCCGAACAGCATCGTCAGGAGCAGGGGGAACAACGTGACAAAGACGCCGAGCAGGAAGATCGTCATGCCGCTCTGCTTGACCGTTACGACCGCCTGCAAGCCGGAATTCAAACCGACCACCGCAACGAACGCCGCGAGACCGAAGTCCTTCAGCAATTGCGAAGCCGCTGTCGGCATGACGCCGTACATCGGATGCTTGCCGCGCATCCAGCCGAACAGCAGACCGGCGAGCAGGCAGCCGCCGCCCGACCCGAGCGTGAGCGGAATCCCGCCCACGTTGAGGACGATCAGCCCGATCAGGAGACCGAGCACCAGGCCGACACCCATATAGATGAAGTCGGTTTTGTTGCTGTACGGGAGTTCGTAGCCGGCTGCATCGACGGCGCGCCTGGTGTCTTTCGGCGAACCGTAGAAGGTGATGACGTCGCCGTGCTCGAGCCTGGTTTCGGGCAGAATCGGCAACGGTTGCCCGGCGCGCGAGACGCTCTGGATGTAGACGCCGTGGCGCATGTCGCGATCCACAACTTCGCGTGCAGCGGCGATCGTCGTGTGGTTCATGCCTTTGCGTGTGAACACGCCTTCGCGCGTCTGCATCACGACGCCAATGTCGGCGACGTTGGCGATCTCGCTGCCGTTCGCGCCGAATGCGACCACCGCCTCACGGCGCCCCACCACCAGCACTTCGTCGTCGAGTTGCAACGCCAGATCGGGCGTCGGATCGAGGTTCTTACCGTCACGCTTGATCCGCTCGATCGTCAACATGTCCTGATGCTGGGTCTCGACTGCCTTGATCGTTTTTCCGGCGCTGACATCGATCTTGTATGCGCGTCCCACCAGTTCGGGCAACGCACGAATTTGCCCCGCTCCGAGTGACGACGAACCCGAAGACAGTTCCTTCTCCGCTTCGAGCGACGCCTCTCGCAACCCTTGTCCCATGAACTTCGGCAGGATGTTCACGCAGACGATGATCGCGCCGAGCGAGCCGAACACGTAGGTCACCGCGTAGGCGATCGCCACGTCCGATTGCAGCGACTTGACCTGGTCGGCCGGCAGACCGAGACGCGCGATCGCGTCGCCGGCCGTGCCGATGATCGCCGACTGCGTCAGCGCACCGCCCGCGAGACCCGCCGCGAGACCCTTGTTCAGATGGAACAGCTTCGCGCAAACCACCACGGTGATCAGCGCGGAGACGGCGAGAAACACCGCCATCGCGATCTCACGCAGCGTCTTGCGGTTCAGCGAGTTGAAGAAGCCCGGGCCGGAGTCGTAGCCAACCGCGTAAATGAACACGGCGAACATCACCGATTTCACGCCGTTGTCGATCGTCACGCCCGCCTGACTGATCACGACCGCGGCTAGCAACGATCCGCCCACGCCGCCTAACTGGAATTTGCCGAAGTTGATCTGCCCGATGAAATAACCGGCTGCAAGCGACAAAAACAGCGCGATCTCGGGTGATTTCTGAAAAATATGATGTAGCCAGTCCATCGTGCCCTCGCTGGATAGTTTGCGATACTGAGTACTGGGTGCTGCATGTGCATGCGGACGTCGTGTCGCCTTGCGCATACCCCATCGACTGCGCGTGGCATCGTGCGCCGCGCGCAGCACCTCTGCCCGTCTAGCCGAACTTTCCGGCAAGGCCGACCACCACCGGCCCCATCAACGGCAACAGAATGTTCGAGAGTGCATAGGTGATCGTGTAGCCGATCACCGGCGTCGAATTACCGGTCACGCCGACTAGCGCGCTGATCGCCGGCGTGCTGCATTGCTGACCGGCAATGGCGCCAAGCAGCATGGGCGCTTCGAGTTTGAGAAACACGCGGCCGATCCATAGCGACAGCAAGCCGGGCACGAGCACCATCAGAATGCCGGCGAGCGGCAGCGCCAGACCGTACTCGCGCACCAGCTTGATGGCGTCGGGCCCCGCCGACAGACCGACCGCGGCGATGAAGGTAGCAAGACCAAAGTCCTTGAGGATTTGCGCGGCAGCCGAGGGCAACGAGCCCATGAGCGGATAGCGCGAACGGATCCAGCCGAACAGCAGGCCCGACAGCAGGCAGCCGCCGCCCGTGCCGAGTGCGATCGACACACCGCCGATGCGCCCGCCGAGATGGCCGATCGCCATGCCGGCCAGCACGCCCAGGCCGAGATAAACGAAGTCGGTTTTCTGAGTCGCGGCGAGCACGTAGCCCAGATGCCGCGCGCCGCGCTCGACGTCGGCCTTCGCACCCACCAGCGTGAGCACGTCACCGCGATTGAGTTCGGTGCCGGGCAGCGCGGGCACCGTGGTTTCGAGCCGCGTGACGGCTGCGATATAGACGCCGCGTCCTTCTTCCGGCTTTGCCCGTTCGCGCACCTGGGCGACTGTCAGACCGTGCGCCTCGCGGCGCGTCAGCACGACGTCGAGCTTCTCGGCGACGGGCTGGCCGAACCCCGCGCCGTCCACTTCTTCGCCGAGGCCGGCAGCAGCCGCGACGATCGCTTCGCGCCGCCCGGCTACAAGGATCAGGTCGCCAGCCACTAGCGACCGTTGCGGTTCGACCGGCACGTTCTCACCGTTGCGCTGAACCTGCTCGATGGTCAGGTTGAAGCCGTGCTGCTGTTCGAACGCCTGGATGGTCGCGCCGGCCGCGTTGCCCACGCGAAACGCACGGCCCACGAGCGTCGGCGCGGCGGCCCGTTGCCCGTCGCTGAATGCGCCGTCGCCGCCAAGCTTGCGCCACACGCGCCCGGCTTCTTCGCGCAGATTGATGCGCAATAGCAGCGGCGCGAACTGACTGGTAAACAGGACGATGGTGACCAGGCCAAACAGGTAGCTCACGCTGTACGCCGTCACGATGTTGGCCTGCAGACGCAGCGTTTCCGCGTCGCTGAAGCCGAGCTTGGCAATCGCCTCGGAAGCCGTGCCGATCACGGCCGACTCCGTCGCGGCGCCCGCCAGCAAACCGGCGGCCGTGCCGGCATCGAGCCGCATGACGGCCACCGCGATCAGGATCAGCGCCAGCACCGACACGATCTCGACCACCGACAGCAAACCATAGCGCCAGCCCCGGCCGATATTGGCGAAGAACTGCGGACCGCCGGTGAAGCCCAGCGCAAAAATAAATAGCGCAAACGCGATGTTTTTCAGATCGGGAGCCAGCCGCGCGCCCGTCTGACCCAATAACAATGCAACGATCAACGTGCCGCAAACGCCGCCGAGTTGAATTGGCCCCACGCGAAACGAGCCAATGAAATATCCGATTGCAAGGCTTGCGAACAGCGCGATCTCCGGTTGAGACCTCAGCAATTCACCGATCATATTGGCTCGCCGATTTACAGGTTTACTTAGTAGAAAGGTGCAAAAAAATTAAATAACCGACAGCACGCCATTCAGTGCAAATTCTTGCCTTTTCCGAACGAGGATCAAATTGAAACAGTTGGCGGAAAAAAATGCCAGAGAATTTTATGACTTCTTCAAAAAAATAACGGCGGGAAGCAGCATAAGCTTCAAGAAACGCCTAACGTTTTATGCGCTCAAACCCTTGCCCCAGCAAGCCCACCCACTCGGGCATGCAGACGTTTTAGTGCGTTTAATTAACTAACTTTCGGCATACCCACAAGAGCCATAAAATCTATGCCAAACGGATAATCCTGCTTCGCACAAAAAAAGGAAAATTGCTATTCAGAACGCAATAATTCACCGCTTGCAATGCTCGAAACCCATCAGTCGATGTACAGCTAGCGCTGGGAAATCGCAATACGGGCGCCTCGCCCTCGTTCATCGCACCCGCCAAAGCGCGTTCATTCATCGATTACACTTTGGACTATTTCAACCACGGCAAACCGACGGCCAGTCAAGCCGCTTTTCCGGAGTCATTCATGCGCATGATCCTGTTCAGCACCCGGCAATACGACAGCGACACGTTCGCCGAGGCCAATGGCACGCATCGCTATGAACTGCACTTCCAGGAATCGCACCTCGACGTCGAAACCGCGATCCTCGCGCAGGGCTACGAAGTGGTCTGCCCGTTCGTCAACGACAACGTCGATGCCGCGGTGCTGGAGCGTCTCCATGCCGGCGGCACGCGCATGATCGCGCTGCGCTCGGCGGGCTTCAATCACGTCGACCTGGCAGCGGCCGAACGTCTTGGCATAACGGTTGCGCGGGTGCCGGCCTACTCGCCGCACGCGGTCGCGGAACATGCGGTCGGTCTGATTCTGGCGCTGAACCGGCGCCTGCCCCGCGCGGTCGCGCGCACACGTGAAGGCGATTTCTCGCTGCATGGGCTGCTCGGCTTCGATCTGCACGGCAAGACCGTCGGCGTGATCGGCACCGGCATGATCGGCCGCGTATTCGGCCGCATTATGGCGGGGTTCGGCATGCAGGTGCTCGCCTATGACCCCGGGACGCCGGCCGACGATCTGCTCGCCCTCGGCGCCCGCTACGTCCCGCTCAATACGCTGCTCGCCGAATCCGACGTGGTCAGTCTGCATTGTCCGCTGGTGCCCGCCACGTACCATCTGATCGACGGCCCCGCACTCGCGAAGATGAAACGCGGCGCGATGTTGATCAACACCGGACGCGGCGGCCTTGTCGAAAGCAATGCGCTGATCGGCGCGTTGAAGGACGGCCAGCTCGGCCATCTCGGCCTCGACGTGTACGAAGAAGAAGGCGGCCTCTTTTTCGAGGATCACTCGAACCAGCCGTTGCAGGACGACGTGCTGGCGCGTCTATTGATGTTCCCGAACGTGATCGTCACCGCGCACCAGGCATTCTTCACGCGCGAGGCGATGAACGAGATCGCCCAGACCACGCTCGACAACGTCGCGGCATGGCGGGCCGGCACGCCGCGCAACGTGGTGCGTGCGCCGGGCTAGCCGTCGTTGTTGCCCGCCAGGGTAGTCGGGCGGAGTGCCGTGCGGGCGTCGTCCGCCGCGCCGCAGAGTTCGCGCAGCAAGGCCGCCTCGCGCTCGTGCACTTCCACTGGAAACCAGCGCGCGCCCGCATCAACCAGATAGCGCGCGCGATGCTGGCCGTTACGAAACGCCACCACGCCCTCGCGCTCCAGACCCAGCCAGCCCAGCAAACCCGGCGCGCAGCGCGTCGAGATCGTGACGTAGGGCATCTGCGCAATGCGCGGGTTGTCCGGATCGAGAAACTCGCGGATGCCGCGCACCTTGCCCGAATGCCATTCGGCGACCGGCTTCAAAACATAATCGGTGTTGTCGCGATCCGCGCACGCCAGCAACTTGCGCGCGTCGACCAGGACCACTTGATGACGCGTGCCGTCAGTGACGAAGACGCGTTTCAGGCGCACATGGTCGTACCATGAATGTTGATGCAGAGGCACGATCCAGACCGTCTCGGCACAGGCCGGTGCGTCCGCGGACGATGAATTGGACAAAGGCAAAGCAGGCTCGATAAGCTAGCTAAAAACCGCCAGCGTGTTAAAAGAGCGCTAACGCTACGAGCCGATTGTGAAAGATGCATGACAAGCAACGGGATTAATCACGCGGCATAGCAGCGGGTATGAATGACCGGAAGAGGGCCTTTAGCCGCAACGGACGTGATCCACAGCCTGATCACCCGGCGACCGCCGACAAGCTTCTGCACGCGAGCCCCGCGGGATGAGACGCAGTCACGCCACCCACGCATTGGCTTGGAGTGCCGAATCGACGACCGTGCGCGGAAACCTGCGGCATGCATCGATCTCCACGAATCGAGGTGCCGGCATGGCCACGAAACTCAGCGCGCGCAGCAGATAAATCAGGTCTTTGCTGCCCGACAAGCAATTAATTGTCTGAATCAAAAGACTTCCAGCAAATTCAGAGGGTTCCAGCTTATAAACCCAGCCACCGCGCGCCATCTTCTATCAAACATTGAAAGCGATAGAAAAATGAAGTTTTCAAAGATAACATCTGCTATATCGTTGCATTTCAGGAATACAGAACAAAGTATCAAGTTCGTTATTAGCAAAGATTTATTGTTGCCAGACGCAAATTGGTAATCTTGTGGGAAAATGAAAGCGGAGGTGGTAATGCCTGACCGGAATTTTTCATTTATGGCAGCACATGACGTGATCGCGCTTTCTCAAGATTTATTTATAAAATCCGGGATAAATTGCTTCTCCTACTCCAGGGTATATCCGGATCGGTCTCGCGCAGAACTTTGGACTGATCCCAACGCCCTACGGCATACTTTTCTGATTAAAAAATACATTGTAGGCGCCTACACGCCAGCCTGCTATACTGAAGAAGAACGTTATTCCCTACTTGACAGCAAGATTGAGACTTTTCCTCCCAATATAAGAGAGAGGTATGCCAATCAAGTGAACGATCAAAGGATTTTATTTGATCATGCCAGCCCATTTAAAATAATAAACAAAACTGATGACTGGTGTGAATATTTTATATTTTACGCACCAGTGCGCAATAGATCGATTATTGGATTTTATATAAATAATCTCGAACTTCTGGAAAAATTCGCCGTTTTTTTTCGTGATTCAGCAAAAAAATTGATCCAACAGGCATCGGATGACCGCATCATTCGTGCCGTAAGAGCGTCTTGTCAAACGAAGCAAGCGCTGCCAGCCCTGTCGCTAGCGAGTGGGCCGCTCACGCCAAGGCAGTTGGAAATAGCGCGTCTTGTCGTTGCTGGCCGAACAGCACGTGAAATTTCTCAACAACTCGATGTGTCGCGTCGAACCATTGAGACGCATATTGAAAATATGAAGTCGAAACTTGGCTGCATGAACAAGACCGAGCTAATTTTGCGATTTTCAGATCTTGGAATATCAGAGTCATCATAGGATGTTGGATATGATAAACAGCCATTTTCCTGAGCATTACCTTATAACGCCCGAGACGGAGCGAGCAAAATTCAATGATTTCATTGCTAACCTGGCCAAAGCTTTACTATCGGGAATCAGGCTTGTGCAGCTACGCGTTAAAACAGTCGATGACGAAACATACGCGGAACTGGCAACGCAAGCGCTACATCTTTGTCACAGTCATCACGCTCGTCTAATCTTGAATGGACCGAACGCCGCCACAGCCAGCGTAGCAGCTGATGGCATACATCTCAGCAGCGCACGACTCATGGCATGTACCGCACGACCGATAGCAAGTCCAATGCTGGTGTCGGCTGCATGCCATTCACTTGAGGAATTGATGCATGCAGAAAGAATCGGCGTTGATATTGTGACACTTTCACCAGTTTTGGCGACTGCAAGCCATCCCGAAGCAAAGCCCATGGGGTGGGAATCATTTGAAAAGCTAACTGCCCGCGTTAATGTTCCGGTCTATGCATTGGGTGGAATGACAAGACGTCAAACCATGCTAGCGCAATCGCACGGCGCACAGGGAATCGCTGCAATAAGGGGCCTTTGGTGAGTTCCGGCGATGTTGTCGGCCCTTCATCCTGCAGCGGCGTTTGCTTGGCATCGGCGACAGACAAAATTGCCGATCCACTCGATCAGAACGGTGCAGGTTGGGGCGGAGAGATAACTCCCTGCTCGCCGCCTTCACCGATCCTGCTTCGACATCCCGTTTGGGCATGCCGCTGCTCGCCCCAAAGCCCTTGTCGTCATTGATCTCAAGATGCGCTCGGTGCCTAAACGGGCGGCCCATCGGCCTAACCGCCGGAACGCAAGGTCTCCCTGGCAAACGGGTTGCTCATGCACGGGGCGACTAGGCACGGCTTTCCGTTAGCGCAACCTTTCCTACCAAACCGCGATCCATCAGACTCCGCAATGTCGAGGCTACGGAATCCCACGCTTCATCGACCGGGATGAGCGCCTTCCCGCGCATCGCGCCCGTGTGCGGGAGCCTGCGCAAGAGCGCATATTCTTCGGGCGCCAACTCGTGAATGCGTCCCAATGCAAACGTCTTCACACACTCATCGTCTTCTTCTGTGTTCAAGACAACGACATCAAAAGGGATTCGTCTAAAGCCGTCCTCCAGCGACGCCGAGTTCAAAAACGGGAAATTAGCACGCACACGCGATCCGGCATGTCCCGCATAAAACGCGCGCAAAAATATTTCAATATTTTCCTCATTGATTAAGCGATTGAAATATTCACGGCATTTATAAGACAAACCCTCTCGCTCGACTTTCGACGGCCGGAAATCAGCATAGGGGATCCCGAACTTATCTCGTGCCAATCCCCAGTTAACAAAGTCGACCACAGTTGGATAGACTAAACTAATTGTCAAATGCAGGCTCTTCTCATTTACTGCCACAACATCATGCCACGTTCCCTTTGGAATAAACATGATGTCGCCAGCCGTTATAATCAATTCGTCACCACGATCGGACTCGGAAGGGTGCTTTAGTTCGTTAACGGTTGCTTTTTCCTGGATCGTTCCTGACCTGAAAAACCGCCATTTCTTTTTGCCATCAATTTGCATGACAATTACGTCATGGTCATCGTTATGTACGCCAAACCCCGAGGTGTCGCCAAACGAAATATAAGCATTTGCTGTCGATTGCGCTCCAAGCTCCCCACCAAGCCTCTCGGTCAAATCCCCCACATTTGGCGAAAGCTCATTGATAGCCTCCAGCACTGCCGTCACACCCTCACGCATCAATTGGTGAAGTTCGCTAATAACCAGGTAATCCGTGCTGCGACCGAATTTATCTCTCACGGGTCGAAACGCCCGTTTATTCAAAAGATTATGTTCGTACTCCGTCGACATGCGAAATCTATCATTCGTTATTCTATTGTGCGACAGGCACGCGTTTAGATGTTCCCAGGAAAATATCTTGTGAACCCTCGTTTCCAAAAAATGCGAATGCCAGAATTTCTTTTCTCCGTAGTGCGATCTGAAATCAGCATCTCCCAAGATATACTGAGCGAAATCACTTCCATTCATTGATGACTCCGTTAATGTCGAACCTCAACAATCGTCTTGCTCTTGCCAATCTCATCCAGAATGCCATCGATAGCACGCCTGTTTTCGCCATCCAAATTCGCATCCCACTCGTCGAGCAAAAGATACTTTATTCCGTCAAGTTCGAATATTTCCTTAAGAAAAATCCCTGTCTTTTGCCCCGTTGACAATGTCGCATCATCTGATTTCCACATCAAATCGCCGTGGTGCGCCGGGAAAATAAAACTCTCATCCCGGAATATATTTTTTAATGCAAGCAAGACCGTTGATTTTCCGCTTCCATTCGCGCCAGTTATCTTGAATCGGCCGCTGCCAGCCTGTGACACCATTTGCGCCACCTGAGTCACGCCCGTGACTAATGTCCCATTGATTTCAATGTTACCGACCACGCCTCCGTCCAACACCTCATCTGCTGCGATAGATGATCCGGTATCAAACAGTACGTCCAGTCTCGCCCGCATTGAGGACCAGTCAAGAAACTTGTAAACAAGAGCACTCAGAGAATTAATAATCAGAAATATACGAGTAAGGCTAACTATCACTGCGGCAATAACGGCGGAGGCTGCTCGTCCATCGTGCAGGATCGAAGCTATCAGGAAAATCGTCGGGCCAAGGGAAGCCACGGCCAGAAGAACGTTTCCGCTTTGCTTAAGGATCTGCAACCTATAAGATATCGCATAGAATGAATGCCCTGACACGCTTTTCCGCTGTCGCCAGATGTTTTCGTTATACTTATTCCCAAGGGTAACATTTTCCCAACTCCGATCCAGAATACCCGAATATATGATGTACTTGTTTTCATATTCCGCCGAAGCCACGGAAATTAATTTTCTTAGACCAATCACAATAAAAAAGCACAACAGCAGACTCAATGCGTATCCCCACAACAGGCGTGGCGGAAGCAAAAATCCAATAACCAGCATGCCAAGTACGCTGTTCAACGAAAAACTTGCTAGATCATGAACAAACGAGATGTAATCCTTTACCACAGGAAATGAATTTCTTGCGAGAACAGATTCTGCGCGCCCCTTCAAATTTGCGTCCCGGTATTTCTCGATCCTCCCGGACATCTGCGCAATGAATTTGTCAACAAACATCCAATGTGCTTCATTAATCCATTTTTGCAAAAATATGAAGGACGCACACCCCGGAAGGTACGGAATGGCCATGGAGAGCAAATAAAGGTAGACGTAGAGAAAATAGTCCCTCCCTGCCTGGAAGCGCTCGATGACCTCAGTCAGAAAAATTGACGACCCCGCAATGATGCACTGGTGAACCAAAACTAATGACAAGGCTATCCAGGCTGCCGGATGCCAATAAATAATTTTCCACTTATCGTTTCTGATTTTCACGTTACGCCCGGTGTCCGATACAAAGCAGTTCCACAAATTTCAGAGCCGTCTCACACAAATCGTGCGATTTTATACGGCAACTTTCGGACCATCATTGGCCTCTGCCTCGCAGGTGCTCAATCTGACGGGCATTCGAATCAGCTTATTATTTAAAATATTTCGTGCATTCTCCAGCAGTTCCCTTGCACGCGGGTGAAATACGGTCCGATCCCGAGCAATCGCCTGCTCAGTCGACAAAATGGAATCTTTCAACTGCTGGATCATCAACCTGGTTGGCGGATGAACTCGTGGATTGACCGGGTGGCCAAGGTATCTCTCTCTGAATAGCAAAATCTCTACCGCAACCACAATACTATGCAGAACCTTATCTAACGGACGGGCAACATTTAGAATTGCGGAGTGAGCCCATGTTGACTGATTGAGAACACGTGAATACGAATAATGTGTGTATCTTAATTCGTCCAGGAACATTGCATGATGGGTAAGCTCATGGACCAGTATCTCAATCATATCGGCGGTCGTATAGGTGGTTTGGGGATTGGCCCAAATAACTCCTATCGCCTGGGATGTAGAGCCGCCCTTGGCAATATTTGATGGCAGAACGAAAATATCTGTGATTATCGTATTGAGAAGAGTTGAATGTTCTTCAGAATATAAGGCAAGTTCGCTCAGCGCACGAACCAGTCTATCTTCTTTCTCAAGCGCCTCATCATCCTGCTGCTCATTTATGACTGCGGCTTGCGCCTTGTCATCCAGCAACGAGTCGTTTGAAAAAAATACTCGTAGCTTTTTTGCCTCTTCCGCGTTTGTAATAAAATAAGGTTCTGTTGCCCCAACACGAACATCACGCTGACCCAGAGACTGCAGAAGTGCCCTGTACCCATGTTTAAGGTCGCTAACCGATGAGTATTTTTTGCTGCTGTCCAAGTCAATTACGCCGGCGAGGGTAATGATGGTCTCTATTTGCCTCGAAAAACTGGTCTGCAAAATCATCGACATTTCTCCCGCGAAAACAGAGAAAGGGCACAAGTTTAATTGCGCCCTTCCACTACTTACTTTTGATCTTCGTATGCGATCATGTTAAGCGGTTGATTCATGTTCCACGCTCGGCCTTCAACCTGGGTTTCAACTTCCGTCTTCGCGATCTGGACGTCGGCTTCGGTGATCTTTTCCGCAGCAGCCTTGACAACGGAATCGAAATTGATTTTTGACATGTTTAGCTCCTTTAGTTAACGCCGCCGAACCGACGGCAGCACTGACAATAATCGAGTTCTCTCTACCGAACATCCGTAAAAATACGGAACCGCGGTCCTGAAAAGCCGAAAAACAGAAGCCGATTGTTAGTCTTGCTATGTGAGCAAATGTGGATACTAGCCATCTATACTTTATTGAACGCCCGCTGCCTGCGTTCGTTGAGATTTAAATCGCGAAAATATGTCGCACCGTAAGGCCAGGAGACAACGATGATAACCACGCAAGATTTAAATGAGCACGTGCGCATCGAAGCCAACGAGGACACCGGCGTCGCCACCATCGTGTTGGAGCGGCCCGCGCGCCGCAATGCGGTCGATCGCCCTACCGCCGATGCGCTCAGCGCGGCATTCCGTTGCTTCGAAACGGAACCGGCATGGCGCGCGGCGGTGCTGTTCGGCGCGGGCGGCACCTTCTGCGCCGGCGCGGATCTCACCGCACTCGCCGACGATGCACGTCGCAACGAAGTGCACGCCGACGGCAGCGGCCCCGGCCCGATGGGACCGACGCGCATGAGCTTGCGCAAACCGGTCATTGCCGCGATTGCCGGACACGCCGTCGCGGGCGGCCTGGAACTCGCGGCGCTGTGCGATCTACGGGTCGTCGAAGAAGATGCGGTGCTCGGCGTGTTCTGCCGGCGCGTCGGGATCCCGCTGATCGACGGCGGCACGATTCGCTTGCCGCGTTTGATCGGGTTGTCGCGAGCGCTGGATCTGATTCTGACCGGCCGCGCGGTGGACGCGCAGGAGGCGCTCGGTTTCGGCCTCGCCAACCGCGTCGTGCGCAAAGGCGAGGCGCGCGCGGCGGCCGAACAGTTGGCAGCCGAACTGGCGGCGTTTCCGCAAGCGGCACTGCTGGCCGACCGTCGTTCCGCGCTGGAAAACAGCATGCTCGACGATCTCGCCGACGCCCTGCGGCGCGAAGGCGCCGGCGGCTATCAGGCCGTCTTCGAGGAAGGCGTCGCGGGCGCAGCACGTTTCGCGGAAGGCGCCGGCCGCCACCGCAGCGGGATCAAGTCAGACGAAAGCCCGCGATAGAGCGGATTAAACCGCCGGCAAGGCCAGTGCGGCGGGGCTTCAGCAAAAAACAACAGCCTGCTTGACGATCAGCACGGCTGTTTTGACTTAGGTAGAATCCCCTACTGTTTTTCCCTGCATGGCGCATGCGCTCTTCGCCCCGAAAACGCGCGCCTGCCGCACGACGCTTCCCGTCGCGCAGATCCCGCTCCGTCACCATGCCTCTACCCCTGCTCGCCCTTGCCGTTGCCGCTTTTGGAATCGGTACCACCGAATTCGTGATCATGGGGCTGCTGCCCGATGTCGCGCGCGATCTGTCCGTCTCGATCCCGGCGGCCGGCATGCTGGTGTCGGCTTATGCGCTTGGCGTCACCGTCGGCGCGCCGATCGTCGCGATCGCGGTCGCCAACATGCCGCGCAAGAAGGCGTTGATGAGCCTGATCGGCGTGTTCATCGTCGGCAATCTGCTGTGTGCGGTCGCGCCGGGTTACGCGGTGCTGCTGGCCGCGCGCGTCGTCACGGCGTTCTGCCATGGCGCGTTCTTCGGCATCGGTTCGGTGGTGGCCGCGGGTCTCGTCGCGCCAAATCGCCGCGCGCAAGCCATCGCGCTGATGTTCACCGGCTTGACGCTCGCCAACGTGCTCGGCGTGCCGCTCGGCACCGCGCTCGGCCAGGCAGTGGGCTGGCGCGCGACCTTCTGGGCCGTGACCGGCATCGGCATTGTCGCGGCGGGCGCGCTCGCCGTGTGCCTGCCGGCGAAGATCGAGATGCAGAAGGCCAGCCTCGTGCGCGAATTCAGCGTGCTGAAGAACCCGCAAGTGCTGATGGTGCTCGGCATCAGCGTGCTCGCGTCGGCCAGCCTGTTTTCCACCTTCACGTACATCACGCCGATTCTCGAAGACGTGACCGGCTTCACGCCGCATGCGGTCACGCTCGTGTTGTTGCTGTTCGGCCTCGGCTTGACGGTCGGCAGCACGCTCGGCGGCAAGCTCGCGGACTGGCGGCTGATGCCTTCGCTGGTCGCGTTTCTGATGGCAATCGTCGTGATCCTGACGATCTTCGCAGGCACGATGCACGCGGAAATCCCGGCGATGATCACGATTTTCGCGTGGGGCGTTCTGGCCTTCGCGATCGTGCCGCCGCTGCAAATGCTGATCGTCGATCGCGCGAGCCATGCGCCGAATCTGGCTTCGACCTTGAATCAAGGTGCCTTCAACCTCGGCAATGCGACCGGCGCGTGGCTCGGCGGTATGGCGATCGGCGCGGGCGCGCCGCTCACTACGCTGCCATGGGTCGGTGTGGCGACCGCGATCGGCGCTTTGGTGCTGACACTGTGGTCGGTGTCGATCGACCGGCGCGCGCAGCGGATGGCCGTGGCCGGTTAAGCTCGAATACAGCCGCCGCTCGAAAGGCAACGGCCGCATCCCCGAACGCGGCGCTCGTCCGCGTTCCTCCAGGTTTCACCCAATCCGCACAAAGGTGCGAACGATCCGCAGCCGTAGTAGCATCTCGGCCGATGAAAGTCATCTTCACTCGCGATTTCTTCGCGCTGATCCTTAGCGTCGCCGTCGTCGGACTCGGCAGCGGCGCCACCCTTCCGCTCACTGCGCTCGCGCTGACGCAAGCCGGCTATGGCACCGACGTGGTCGGTCTCCTGACCGCCGCGCAAGCAGGCGGCGGCCTTATCGTCGTGCCGGTCGCCGGCTGGATCGCGGCGCGTTTCGGCGCACGCCAGGTGATCGTCGGCGCGGTGCTGGTGGTTGCGTTCGCCACCGCGCTGATGCAACTCACCTCGAACCTGTGGCTGTGGGCGGTGTTGCGCGTGCTGTGCGGCGCGGCGCTGATGCTGCTCTTCACGATCGGCGAAGCATGGGTCAACCAGCTCGCCGACGACGCCACGCGCGGCCGCGTCGTCGCGATCTATGCCACCAATTTCACGCTGTTCCAGATGGCGGGCCCGGTACTGGTGAGCCAGATCGCCGACTCCATGCACTGGCGCTTCCTGATTTGCGGCGCGATTTTCCTGCTGGCTTTGCCGGCGCTCGCCACCATCCGCAAGACGCCGCAAGCGTCGGAGGATGAACACGCCGCGCACGGCAGCTGGCGCCGCGTGCTGCCGCACATGCCGGCGCTTGTGATCGGCACGGGCTTTTTCGCGTTGTTCGACACGATCGCGCTGTCGCTGCTGCCGCTCTTTGCCATGTCGCACGGCATGACGAGCGAGGGGGCCGTGCTGCTCGCATCGGCCTTGCTGCTTGGCGACACGACGATGCAGTTTCCGATCGGCTGGCTCGCCGACCGGCTCGGCCGCGAACGGGTGCATCTCGGCTGCGGCGTGATCGTCGTGATGCTGCTGCCGTTTCTGCCTTGGGCGATGACTTCGCCGTGGCTATGCTGGCCTTTGCTTTATGTGCTCGGGGCTGCGGCTGGGGCGATTTATACGCTGTCGCTGGTCGCGTGTGGCGAGCGCTTTCGTGGTATCGCGTTGGTGTCGGCGAGTTCGCTGGTGGGCGCGTCGTGGAGCGCGGCGAGTTTCGGCGGCCCGCTGGTGGCCGGTGCGTTGATGAAGGGTGTCGGTAATGACGCGATGGTCGGCGTGCTGCTCGCCGCGGCCCTCGCATTTCTCGCCGCCGCGTGGTGGGAAAAGCGGCGCGCGCCGATGCGGGCGACGGGCTGACGGTTGGATTGTTGGTTCTGCGGTTCTGCGGTTCTGCGGTTCTGCGGTTCTGCGGTTCTGCGGTTCTGCGGTTCTGCGGTTCTGCGGTTCTGCGGCATGGTGGTTTGCGGATGCGCGAACGGGGAAGTCATGATGAATGGCTTCCCCGTTCTTCGTTGTGCGCCTTCCGCGCTACTTCCGCGCCGGCAAAATCTCGCCGACACACGTCCCGAAGCCCACGCGGTAGCCGTCGCCCTGGCACCATCCGGCGAGCATCAGTTCGTCGCCGTCTTCGATAAACGTGCGTGTGCCGCCTTCCTTCAATTCCAGTGGATTCTTGCCGTTCCACGTCGACTCCAGCAGGCTGCCGCACGAGTCGGCGGTCGGGCCGCTGATCGTGCCCGAACCCATCAGATCGCCGACGCGCGTATTGCAGCCAGATACCGTGTGGTGCGCAAGCTGCTGCGCCATCGTCCAGTACATGTGCTTGAAGTTGGTCCGTGTGATCGTGGTGGCCTGCTTTGCCGTTTGCGGCCGCAGCGTCACTTCCAGCGAAATATCGAACGCATGCTTGCCGTCGTGGCGCAAGTACGCCAACGGCTGCGGCTCCTGCGCGGGCTGCGCGACGCGGAACGGTTCAAGCGCATCGAGCGTCACGATCCACGGCGAGATCGTCGTCGCGAATGTCTTTGCGTTGAACGGGCCGAGCGGCACATATTCCCATTGCTGAATATCCCGCGCGCTCCAGTCGTTCAGCAGCACCATGCCGAAGATGTGCGCTTCGGCGGCGGCGCAGGCAATCGGCTCGCCCAACGCATTGCCGCCGCCGATCACGAAACCGGTCTCCAGTTCGATATCCAGCTTGCGGCATGCGCCGAACACCGGACGCTCCTGATCCGGCAATTTCAGCTGGCCGTTAGGACGCTGCACCGGCGTGCCGCTCACCACCACGGATGACGCGCGCCCGTTGTAGCCGATCGGCATCTCCGACCAGTTCGGCAACAGCGCATTCTTCGGATCACGGAACATCGAACCGACATTCGTCGCGTGCTCCTTCGACGAATAGAAATCGGTGTAGCCAGGAATCTGCACCGGCAGATGCAGCTGCGCATCGGATTGACGCACGAGCGCCTTCGAACGCAAGGCGGCGTCGTCGCGCAAGGTAGCGTTGTCGCGCGCCAGCAGACTGCTCAACTGGATGCGCACGCTGCGCCATGCCTCGCGGCCGAGCGAGATGAAATCGTTAAGGGTGTCGCGTGCAAAAACGTCAGTCTTCGAGGACACGTTCAGCAAACCTGCGGCTTGCAGCACCGCCAGATCGACGATCTCGTCGCCGATCGCCACGCCCACGCGGTGCGCGTGGTTGGTCTTATCGCTGAAAACGCCGAACGGCAGATTCTGGATCGAAAAATCGTGGGTCGAGTCGTTGGCGGACTCGACCCAGCTCTTGCGCGACGGATCGAGCGTCGCCTGAAGATCGCTCAATGCGTTCATCGTTGCTCCGGGTTGAAGTGTTTCTTGAGACCTTGCCAGCACTCGTAGTAATGCGCCTGAAATTGCGCGGTTTCGAGCGCGAAGCGCGTCGGCTTGATGAGTGTGCGGGTTTCGAACATGAAGGCCATCGTGTCGCCGACTTTCTTCGGCGTCGACGTATCGCCATGCGACGCTTTCTCGAAGGTATCCGCGTCCGGGCCGTGGCCCGACATGCAGTTGTGCAGACTCGCGCCGCCCGGTACGAAACCCTCGGCCTTCGCGTCGTACACGCCGTGCACGAGGCCCATGAATTCGCTCGCGACGTTGCGATGGAACCAGGGCGGACGGAAGGTATCTTCGGCGGCGAGCCAGCGCGGCGGGAAGATCACGAAGTCGATCGTATCGACACCCGGCGTGTCGCTTTGCGATTGCAGCACCAGAAAAATCGACGGATCCGGATGATCGAAGCTGATCGAGCCGATCGTGTTGAAGCGGCGCAAGTCGTATTTGTACGGCGCGTAATTGCCGTGCCACGCCACCACGTCGAGTGGCGAATGGCCGATGTCCGCGCGCCACAGATTACCGTTCATCTTGGCGACGAGTTCGAAGTCGCCTTCGCGGTCTTCGTAAGCGGCGTGCGGCGTGAGGAAGTCGCGCGGATTGGCGAGGCCGTTCGAGCCGATCGGGCCGAGATCCGGCAACCGCAGCAGCGCCCCGAAGTTCTCGCAGATGTAGCCGCGTGCGGCGCCATCCGGCAGGCTCACCGCGAAGCGCACGCCGCGTGGGATCACCGCGATTTCGAATGGCTCGACGTCAAGCCGCCCCATTTCGGTCGCGATATGCAGACGGCCTTCCTGCGGCACGATCAGCAATTCGCCGTCGGCGCTGTAGAAGAAACGGTCCTTCATCGAGCAGTTCGCCGCGTACAGGTGAATCGCGCAACCGTTCATCGATTCCGCTGCACCGTTGCCCGCCATCGTCACCCAACCGTCGACGAAATCGGTCGGTTCGGCGGGCATCGGCAATGCGTCCCAACGCAACTGGTTGGGCGGCGTCGGGGGCACCTCGGCGAAATTGGCGACGAGCCGGTCCGACGGCAGTTGCGTGAACGGTTTATGGACTGCCGCCGGACGAATCCGGTACAGCCACGAGCGGCGGTTATGGCCACGCGGCGCGGTGAATGCGGTGCCCGACAGTTGCTCGGCGTACAGGCCATAGGCCGCGCGTTGCGGCGAATTGCGCCCTTCGGGCAGGGCGCCCGGCAATGCCTCCGTCGCGAATTCGTTCGCGAAGCCCGATTGATAGCCCGGCTCGATTTCGAGCCGCGAGCTGGCGGTATTCGGCGCGCGTGTTTGGGTATCCATGCAAGGTTCTCCGTTGATACGTGATCTGTCCACGTGATCCATCCATCTCGGGCGATCTGCGGCCAAGACGCCGGCCGCGTTGCCGCGTCACACCGGCCAACGCGATCAGCATCGCAGTCTCATCACAATTTACGTATGGTAAAACTAATTACGTATAGTGAAATTAACGTATACCCTGAAAGTCAGGCGAGAAAGCCCCGACGGCCCGCGGCGACAAGCGTTCGACGGATAACGTTATGAGCATTTTGTTCATGTGCGCGCGACGCGGACTGCTACCATCACTGGATGCGGCAACCGAGTCGCGTTGCCGAGCGCCGAGCGCGCACCTATCGCCATCCATTCGCCTACATGATTCCGCCGACCATCCCCAACCTGATTGCCCGTGCCGCCGATCACCCATTTCTCGGCGAACATCTGGTGATGGGAACAGGCGTGCATAGCGACATCGCGCTGGCGCAATTCGACGGCGTCGAACTCGCCAGTGCCTATGAGCCGATCTTCGATATCAGCGTGCATTCATTGGCCCAGTCGTTGACCTCGGGCCCCGAGGGGGTGGATCGTTTCGGCGATGAACTCGGTTTTCAGGCGGTCACGCAGCGTCTGGACGGGGCGCCCTTTGACGTCTTCGATCCCTTCGACCGGGTCGCCGACGATCAGGAGCTAGTCGCGCTCGACCGCATGTCACGTGCGTTGCACGCGATCAATTTCTTCGGCGCGCAGCGGCACGGGCTGCTGTTTCTGCGCGTGCACGAGCGCCTGCTCAAGAGCGTCAAGTACGACCACGGTCTGCATTTCTCGACCGTGCTAGTGTCGTTCGGGTTGAATCCGTCGCGGGTGGTGATCGAGTTGCCGGCTGCGGCGGTCGCGCACAAGACCTTCCTCGGCTATCTCGCCACGAGCTATCAGCGCTATGGATTCAAGGTGGCGGGCAATCTGTCGAACGCTGGGCAGATTCTGTCGGTGTCGGAAACAGCGCGGCTCGACTTCATCAAGATGGATGCGGCAGTTGCATTGCGCGATGCGATGGTGAAGCCGCTCGTCGCTTATGCAAGCCGGCTGCGGATTCCGCTGATCTTCAATCGGGTCGTGGATGAGCCGCAGTTCGTCGCGTTGCAACAGTACGATGTGCGCTTCGTGCAAGGGCCGCTGTTCACCGCGCATTATCATGATCGGGCGGTGTGAGTTTTTGCCTCGCGCCTGCGCGTTCATACCTTGTTTGCGTGGGCTCGCTGGGCGCTTATCGCGCCCGAGCTTGGGCGCCGCATACGCCGCCTCTTCAACCCGTATCCCCCAGCCGCCGCGCCAGCGCTTTCAGACGCGGCGCCACGTTTTCACGAAATACCTCCTCTCCCATTGACGACGCCGGCCCACTGCAACTGAGCACCAGCCAGCGCCCTTCACGCGGCTCGCGAAACGGCACAGCGACCGCGTTCACGTCGTCGTGCCACGCGCGGAACGAAAAGCAGCAGCGTTCTTGAGCAAAGGCTTCGATCTCCTTTTCGGCATCTGCCAGCAACGCCGCGCCCTCTTTGCCCGCGGCCTTCTTAAGCTCGGCGAGCAACGTGGCGCGAACGTCGAGCGGCTGCACCGCGAGATACGCGCGCCCCATCGAACTCGTCAGCATCGACAGTTTCGAACCGGATGCGAGCCCGAGCGTCAGCGCGGTTTCGCTGCGGATCGTCTCCAGATAAATCATGTCGAGACCGTCGCGGCATCCGAGCGATACCGCTGCGCCCACTTCGCGCGCGAAGGTACGCATATGCGGGCGCGCGAGTTCGAGCGTGTCGGTGCCCGAGAGCAGCGCGAAACCGAGCGACAGCACGCCGGCGTCGAGCGCATATTTACCCAAGGTTTCGTCGAGCCGAAGATAACCGAGTACGGTCAGCGTGTAGGCCAGCCGGTTGACGGTCGCCTTCGGCAAACCAGTACGTTCGACGAAATCGCGATTGCCGAGCATCGTTTCGCCCGGCTTGAATGCGCGCAGCAAGTCCAACCCGCGTGCCAGGGCGACGACGAATTTGCGCTCGTCGAGCGGGTCGGTGAGAGTAGATGCAGGCGTCATGGAGTGATACACTCGGTCGCGGTTTGCAAAACATTGTTTCGCATAGCGGAACTCAAGTCAAGCTCAGACACGTTTTAGTCAAGCAGGAAATCAGGAGATACGTCATGGCCGAGGCCGCGCAGTTTCACTGGGAAGACCCGTTGCTGCTGGATCAGCAGCTCACCGAAGACGAACGCATGGTGCGCGACGCCGCCGCCGCTTACTCGCAAGATAAGTTGCAGCCGCGCGTGCTGGAAGCGTTCCGTCATGAGAAGACCGACATCGAGATCTTCCGCGAGATGGGCGAACTCGGCCTGCTCGGTCCGACGATTCCCGAGCAATACGGCGGTCCCGGCCTGAACTATGTGGCGTACGGTTTGATCGCGCGTGAAGTGGAGCGCGTGGATTCCGGCTACCGGTCGATGATGTCGGTGCAGTCCTCGCTGGTGATGGTGCCGATCCATGAGTTCGGCTCGGAAGCGCAAAAGAAGAAGTACCTGCCGAAGCTCGCCACCGGCGAATGGATCGGCTGCTTCGGCCTGACCGAACCGAACCACGGTTCCGATCCGGGCAGCATGGTCACGCGGGCGAAGAAAGTCGACGGCGGCTACTCGCTGTCCGGCTCGAAGATGTGGATCACCAATTCGCCGATCGCGGACGTGTTCGTCGTGTGGGCGAAGCTCGAAGAAGACGGCAAGGATTCGATCCGCGGCTTCATTCTCGAGAAAGGCTGGAAGGGGCTGTCGGCGCCGACCATCCATAGCAAGGTCGGTTTGCGTGCTTCGATCACCGGCGAAATCGTGCTGGACGAAGTGTTCGTGCCGGACGATAACCGCTTCCCCGAAGTGAGCGGCTTGCGCGGTCCGTTCACATGCCTGAATTCGGCGCGCTACGGCATTGCCTGGGGTGCGCTCGGCGCGGCTGAATCGTGCTGGCACACGGCGCGTCAGTACGTGCTCGATCGCAAACAGTTCGGCCGGCCGCTGGCTGCGAACCAGTTGATCCAGAAGAAGCTCGCCGATATGCAAACCGAAATCACGCTCGGCCTGCAAGGCGTACTGCGCCTTGGCCGCATGAAAGACGAAGGCACGGCGGCCGTCGAGATCACGTCGATCATGAAACGCAATTCATGCGGCAAGGCGCTGGACATTGCGCGGCTCGCACGCGACATGCTCGGCGGCAACGGCATCTCGGACGAGTTCGGCATCGCACGGCACCTGGTCAACCTTGAGGTGGTGAATACCTACGAGGGCACGCACGACATTCACGCCCTGATCCTCGGGCGCGCGCAGACGGGCATTCAGGCGTTTTTCTGATGCGCTGACGCTGAGTGCTTTGATGACGCGGATTGACCGCTGAATGGAAAGGTAGAAAAGGAAAAGGCCAGTTCTCTCGATGAACTGGCCTTTTCCGTTTTGGCGCCGCGTTGTAGCTAGCGGCGCGCTTCAGGACTCGTCAGCCGCTTACTTGTTCGGTTGCGGCGTCATGCGCAGGTACGGACGCAGCGCCTTGTAGCCCTTCGGGAATTTCTGCTTGATGACTTCCTCGTCCTTCAACGACGGCACGATCACCACGTCATCGCCCTGCTTCCAGTTGCCGGGCGTGGCGACCGAGTGGTTGTCCGTGAGTTGCAGCGAGTCGATCACACGTAGCACTTCGTCGAAGTTGCGGCCGGTGCTGGCCGGGTATGTAATGATCAGACGCACCTTCTTTTTCGGATCGATCACGAACAGCGACCGGACCGTGAGGGTCTCATTCGCGTTCGGGTGAATCATGTCGTACAACTCAGAGACCTTGCGATCGCCGTCAGCGAGAATCGGGAAGCCGACATTGGCGGCCTGCGTCTCGTTGATGTCCTTGATCCATTCCTTGTGCGACTCTGCGCTGTCGACCGACAACGCAATCGTCTTTACATTGCGCTTCTCGAATTCGCCGGCCAGCTTGGCCGTCAAACCGAGCTCGGTCGTGCAGACCGGCGTGAAGTCAGCGGGGTGCGAGAACAGCACGCCCCAACTATCGCCCAGCCATTCGTGGAACTTGATGCGGCCGACACTCGATTCCTGTTCGAAATCCGGTGCGATGTCGCCAAGACGTAGACTCATAATGCAGCTCCTTGATTGTGTTCGGACATTCCGCGCGAGCATTCGCGTGCGACGCTCCACAAGAGCGCGCCTCGCCAAATTACAGCATACGGGAGTGACGGTACATGACGAACGAACATCGCGTCACTACTTTATGCGTTTTTGTAATTTTCATCGATTTACCGGAAACTTTTCGGGCCAGATCAACTCCATCTTAGGCAAACTCGGCGGTGGGATGCAGTCGAGTGTGGAGTTTTATAGGCTTTGCTTTAACCAGGAACGGTTCGTGCGATAACTTTGAACGAACCGGGCGCTGCGCTCGCCAGCGGCCGTTTCTTTGGTTACGATTCACGCGTAGCGTGAGACGAAGAGGATCTGTCAATGTCGGAAGTTAACAAGGAGAGATTGATGTCGGATATCAAAACCGTCCTCGCGGACGCTGAAGATCTGTTGAAACAGGCCGCGAGCGCCACCGGCGAGCGCGCTTCGGAACTACGTGAAACTGCGCTTGCGCGCTTGAAGCAGGCTAGAGAAAAGGCGGCTGACGTGCAGGTCGTGGTGGTCGAGAAAGGCAAAAAGGCCGCACGCGCCACCGACGATTACGTGCATGAGCATCCTTGGGCATCCATCGGCATCGCTGCTGGCGCCGGCGTATTGCTGGGGCTGTTGATCAACCGCAAGTAACAGTGGTGGCGCGGCCGGGCGAACGCCGTCCGGCACACCAGCGAATCGAGTTGACCGGCGCATGCCTGGCCGGTCCGCTTCTCTTGGCGCAATCGTTTTCACGCGCCGGTTAGGCCTTCACACGCGACGCCCAAAGCCATGAAGATCGAAACACACTCGCAGCACGAGGAACATAGTCCGTTGCGCCGCATCATCAGTTCCGTGTCTGCCATTCTGCAAACGCGGCTTGAATTGGTCAGCATCGAACTCGGCGAGGAAAAAGACCGTCTGATCGGCGTGCTGTTCCTCGGCCTTGCGGCCATGATGCTCGCTACGATGGCCTTGATCGCATTGACGGCGCTGGTTGCCATTGCGTTCTGGGACACCTATCGGTGGCAAGCGCTTGCAGCCATCACGGCGGTTTATGCGATCGCAGGATTGGTTTGTGCGCTGAAAGCGCGCAGCGGTTTGCGCAATGCCCCAATGGTGTTCGAAGCCACCCTTGCCGAGTTCGAAAAGGACCGCGACGCGTTTCGCAAACCGTAACGCCGAGGGCGTGGGCCTGACTAGAACGCCCTGCGCCTTCGTCGATATCTCAAGCGATTTGCAGCGCCGTTTTACTGCCCCACCTCCACTGCCGCCCACACGCCATGAGCCAAGCCCATTCCGATACCGCATTCCGCAACAAACGCCCCCAGGCCAAAGATTTAAGCGCGCCCCACCTGCGGGCGCTGCGCAAGGAATTGCTGCTGGTGCGCGCGGATGTCGAGCGCATGGAACTCGCTCAGGCGACCATCGAGTTGCGGCAGGCAGTCACGCACTTCAGCTGGCTCAAGTTCATCCTGCCGGGCTTCGGCGGCATGCGCGTGGGCAGCGGTTCGAAGGCAGGCTTTCTCAACGCGGGGAGCATTGGCGTGCTCCTCAAACAGTATCCGATCGTCAGTTCGATCGCTTCGTTGGTGCTGGCCAAGCCGCTGCGCGCGACCATTGCGGCGGGTGCAAAACCCGCGCTCAAATGGGGCAGCCTTGCGCTTGCCGGCTGGGAAGCATATCGAATCTGGCAGCAGATGAAGAACGATTCCAATGCGTCTGCTGACGACAAGGAAAGGGCGGCGGATAGGAGTGGCTACTGAAGTGCGGGTAACAGGCTCATGGTGTGTGTCATTGCGCCATGGTTTTGTTCGTCTGCGAGACCTGCGCGGCGGTTGCCTGTCAGACTGACTGCTGTCTGACGTTGGCTCCTGATTGGCTTGTTGCCTGGCACGTTGGCGCACTTCAACTCGCCAGTTCGCGCTCTCCAGTAGCACGCCCTAGCTGGTGTTCCAGCACTCGCCACTTGCCGGTGCCACACCGTTTGCACCACTTCTATTGCCTCGCAGCCCTGTCGCATCCAGGGTGAAAATGCCGCAGGCGTCGTCGCGCATAGGTCCGGTTTCGGTTGGCGCGGCCTCGAGCGAATAGCCACCGTTTGCATCGTCCGCCGACAGCACATGCAGCCGGTAGATCGGCATGCCGAATTGTGGCGCCTGATCCAGACCGGGCGGCAAGGGTGCGGCGCTGTCGCTTGTCGCTCCTTCGACGAATTGCGCTGCCCGATAGAGGGCGGACGCCGCGTCGATCCTGTGGGTTCGCGCAACGTGGCTCCGGTAAGACGGCACGGCAAACACGACCAGCGTTGCGGCTATCGCCAGCGCGATCATCAGTTCCAGCAGCGTAAATGCGGTTGTGTGCGGCCTCGTCATATACCTCCCGTCAAAATGGCCGTGCGGCAACGCGCCGCCAATGCCGCTCGATCCGCTCGCTTGCGATCACGAGTTCTATCTGCAGCCATACCTGTGACTCTTTGGTGCGGCCGAAACCACGCGACGTCAGCAAATAGGCTCGGACATCGGCGCGAGTGCCCAGACGCCAGGCTTCGATCAGACATTGCGGCGCACGCAGCGATCCGGGCCATTGCGCGACGGGCGCGACGGCGCCGGCTTCGAAGGCGGCTTCGAGCTTCCATTGCGTCGGCTCGCCGGGCGCGACTGGTGCCGCTGCGGCCGGCTCCGTGGCTGCCACCGCAACAACCTGGCGGGCGCATAAGGTCAGCGCCGCATCCGCAGCATGAAACGCTTGCAAATAATCCCGCACGTTGGAGGCGCTGCGCGCCGCCGCAAGCGATGTTTCGAACCAGGCCGCAGAGGTGGCCAACATCATCGCTGAAATCAGCAAGACGATTGGCAGGACGACGCCGCCGCTGCGAGCGCGCGATCCACGACCTGTTCGGATGAGACGTCCTGCATGTTTCGGTTGCTTGCGCCACGGTGAGCGTTCCTTATAAGCAAAGCGCCCCCGGCACACTCCGTGACTCGGTCGCACCGCGCGACAGGGTGTATTCGGCAGTCCGAGGGGATCCAGTTGCGTGATGCACTGCCCGCGTCCGCCTTCGGTCGCAACATGAGGCTCTGGATTTTGGCAAGCCGGCGCTGCGCGATGTGTTGCATCGCAGAGTCTTCCTGTCACGGCAAATCCTCCGCGTGATTGCGTATCGCCACTCGCCGCCAGAAAGCCTGCCGCGCCCGCGTGTCGGCGCCGAAAGCGCTTACGCCGTCGCAATCGACATAACGCAGACGCCGCCCCTGCGGCGTACCGCGGACAAGCACGCAGAGATCGACGGCGACAATCTTCGCCCATTGATCGGCCCTTACCGCCGACGCATCTATTGCGCTCAGCCCGCCGCCCAGCCAATACTTAAGCCGCACACGCTCGACGCCTTCGACCAACGGCTGCGCGGACCCTGCCTTGCCATTGCCTTCGCAGTACAGTTCCGGCTCACCCGTCGAACCGCTGACCCTGGCAAAGTACCGGTTGACCACCATTACGCCCTGCCCACCCAGTGCCGCGCTGTTGTTCGTTACAGCCTGGCCAAGACAGTCGGTTGATTGGCCGGTCGCAGATGGCCACGTCGAAATGTTGTCCGCCACATAACTGACCGCCACGCCATCCGAGCGGCTTGGCAACGACTCGCATGCAACGCTGTCATCCGCACCGGTAGGACGACCGCCCGAGCAACCGAACAACGGCGGCGGACTATTGAACCGCACGACGTCGGCGGGCACGAAGCCGGCCATTTGAAGTTGCTGGCCTATCAGCGTAAGCGCGGTCAGGCCGGCTTCGCGGATCCGCATCGCATCGCCCGCGCGCTCGAACACGTTACGCTGCGTTGTATAGAGCGAGACCGCGCCGGCGGTCACCACCAGCCCCAGCGCAATCGCGATCACAAACTCGACCAGCGTATGACCACGCGCGATACAGAGACGCTGCGTCATTTCGCGAACGCCAGCGCAACGCATGAGGAGCCCGCGGGAACATCCGCGCCAGCACACGACTCGGGCTTGTCGATGACATCGTCGGCGTGGGGCATGTCGCGCAGAGCAGCCCACGTCACCCGCGCGGTGAGCACGCCGCCGCTTTCCCCTATCGACGCTTCGCCGTGCGGCAACAGAGCCGTGGCACGCGCGCTCCATTGTCTGACTGCAGACTCGCCTGCAGAGGGCTCACGCGTCGCTTCGGCGACGGAATCGGCTATCCATGCCGCGTGTTCGCGCATTGCCATTGCACGGGCTTCTCGAGCGGTCCACAATTGCCCCGCGATCAAACCGAGCGCCGTCACGGCCATCAAGGTGACGGCCAGCATCACTTCGATCAGTGAGCTGCCTCCAAGCCTTGTTAAGCGCTTTGCTCGACGGCTGCGCGCCCCTACGTTCGATGGACGCCACCTCACGATGACGCTCCACATGTGCCCTCGACAATCCGTGCGCGGCCACCCGCCGCAATGCGGATGCAGCGCCGCCACTTGTCACCCTGAGTCGCTTTCGACGGCACTCGTGGCGCAATATCAAAGCTGCGGAAAGTGCCGATCAACTGCCCCGCCGGCGGCGTAAACGTAAGATTGGTCTGCGCCCCAGTGATGCTCACCGCCGCGAGCAACGGATGCGCGCGCAGCAGCGAGAGCGTGCCGCCTCGCTCGGCCAATACTGCCCAGCCACACGACCAGTCGACGACGCCATTGCCACACGCCTGCCCCGCGGCAAGGCAATGTCGCGCCGCGTCGATTCGGCAAACGGTCACACGTGCACCGCGGCGCAACGCTTCGCTGCGCGCATAGGCGAGCGTTGAAGCCAGCGCTTTCGCGCGTGCGTCGACCTGGTCCCGCAGGTGCCAGGCAACGAAAGACGGCGTCGCCATCACCGCGATCACCGCCAGCAGCGCGACTACGGCCAGCGTTTCGACAAGCGTAAAGCCGCGGCGTGGCCGCGAACAGATTGCATCCCACTTCATCTGCATCCCTGATCGTTGCAAAGAATGCAGCCAATCTAGCGATTAGCAAACGGGTCAACAATCGGCCGAATGGCCAGGTGGCACTCAGACGCTATCCCGCGCAAAAATGCACGCGTGACGAACCATAACGGGAGCGGAAATGCAGATGCGCGAAACAACGCGGCGGAAAACAGAAACCGGAATGCAACGCCAGGCGCGGCGGCAATCAGCGCTTGCGGGGCGGCTTGGGAGGAGAAGAGGCGCGGCGAAATTCTTCGATCACGTCTTCGAATTCGGAGACGTCTTCGAAGCGCCGGTAGACGGAAGCGAAGCGAACATAGGCAATCGTATCGAGCGCACGCAACTCGTTCATCACGAGTTCGCCGAGGCGCTCGCTGCGTACCTCACGCTCGCCACTGCCGAGCAGCTGATACTCGATGCGGGCGACTGCCGCGTCAATCTCGTCTGCTGCCACTGGGCGCTTGCGCAGCGCCAGTTGCATACTCGCGACGATCTTGCGGCGGTCGAATTCCGTGCGACTACCATCCTTCTTGACGACCGACGGCAACGCCAGTTCGACCCGCTCATACGTCGTAAAACGTTTGTCGCAGGCCGGGCAGCGGCGGCGCCGGCGAATCGTCGCGCCGTCTTCGGATACGCGGGAATCCACAACTTGCGTATCGGCGTGACGGCAGAAGGGGCAGTGCATGGCGGCTTAGCGGTAAACCGGGAAGCGCCGGGTCAGCTCGGCGACTTGCGCACGCACACGTTCGATCGTGGCTGCATCTTCCGGGTTGTCCAGCACGTCGGCGATAAGGTTACCCACCTGCTCCGCTTCCTTGACGCCAAAGCCACGCGTGGTCATGGCAGGCGAGCCGAGACGTACGCCGCTCGTCACGAACGGCTTCTCCGGGTCGTTCGGAATCGCGTTCTTGTTGACCGTGATGTGCGCCGCGCCGAGCGCAGCTTCCGCTGCCTTGCCGGTAATCTTCTTGGCACGCAGGTCGACCAGCATCACGTGGCTTTCGGTGCGCCCAGAGACGATACGCAGACCGCGCTTGACCAGCGTTTCAGCCAGCACGCGCGCGTTCTCGACGACTTGTTGCTGATACGCCTTGAACTCCGGCGACAGTGCCTCCTTGAACGCGACGGCCTTGCCGGCAATCACGTGCATCAGCGGACCACCCTGAATGCCCGGGAAAATTGCCGAGTTGATCTGCTTTTCGAACTCGGCCTTCATCAGGATCACGCCGCCGCGCGGGCCGCGCAGGCTCTTGTGCGTAGTGGTGGTGACGAAATCGGCGTGCGGCACCGGGTTCGGATACACGCCCGCGGCGATCAGGCCGGCGTAATGCGCCATGTCGACCATGAAGTACGCGCCGACCGACTTCGCGATCTTCGACATCCGTTCGAAGTCGATGCGCAGCGAGAACGCCGACGCGCCGGCCACGATCAACTTCGGCTTATGTTCCTGTGCAAGCCTTTCAGCCGCGTCGTAGTCGATGTCTTCGGCTTCGTTCAGGCCGTAGCTCACCACGTTGAACCACTTGCCCGACATGTTGACCGGCGAACCGTGCGTCAGGTGACCGCCGTGCGCGAGGCTCATACCCATGATCGTGTCGCCCGGCTTGAGCATGGCGAAGAACACGCCCTGGTTCGCCTGCGAGCCGGAGTTCGGCTGCACGTTGGCGGCTTCGGCGCCGAACAGTTGCTTCACGCGGTCGATCGCCAGTTGTTCGGCGATGTCGACGAATTCGCAGCCGCCGTAGTAGCGCTTGCCCGGATAACCTTCGGCGTATTTGTTGGTGAGTTGCGAGCCTTGCGCAGCCATCACAGCCGGGCTCGTGTAGTTTTCCGACGCGATCAGTTCGATGTGCTCTTCCTGCCGGCGGTTTTCCTGCTCGATGACCTTCCAGAGTTCAGGATCGACGTTGGCGATGGTGCTTTGGGCTCTGTCAAACATACGGATTCCGTTGAGTGTGTTCAGGTTGACCGGATCGTGCGCCGAATCTTGCGTAGAGGGTACGCGGCGCTGCTGGCGGCTGGGCCAGCCCTGACGTGGCGGATGGAGAGTCACCGCACACGCGAGGCAGGACAGCCACCGTCAGCGCAGATAAATGCGCGCGGATCACGGCTGCCCAGGCGAACGGCAAAACGGCACCCTGCGCTTCACGGTGGGTTGCTCCACCTTGAACCCGATTGGTTGAATCGGTTCTATCGCCAGTCACGCAGGGATGAGCGCGTTAGTTTATTGGAAGAGGATCGAATAGGCAACCGGCTTCCTGCCGGCCCGGCGCCCGCTCGCGTAGCCGGCTGGAGCGCCGCCGCGCACGGCGCGCAAACATCTGGTGAGAACTCTCCCGCGATGCGTTCCATAGCCCTGTCACAGCCGCGTGTACGGCTGGTTCATCCTTGCCGCAGCGCCGCATTGGAAGTAGGCTTGGGGCCTTTCTCTCTTACCTGCCAGGGAACTGCAATGATCGTGTTCGTCACCGGAGCGTCCGCGGGATTCGGCGCCGCTATCGCCCGTGCTTTCGTCAAGGGCGGCCATCGTGTCGTCGCCACCGCGCGCCGCAAGGATCGCCTGCAGGCACTCGCCGACGAACTCGGCGACGCGCTTCTGCCGTACGAACTCGACGTGCGCGACCGCGCCGCCGTCGAAGCCGTGCCGGCCTCGCTGCCCGCCGACTTCGCCGCGCTCGACGTGCTCGTGAACAACGCCGGCCTCGCGCTCGGCACCGAGCCGGCGCAAAAGGCAAGTCTTGACGAATGGAACACCATGATCGAGACCAACTGCACGGGCCTCGTTCAAGTCACGCACGCACTCCTGCCCGCAATGGTGGAGCGCAACCGTGGCCACATTTTCAATCTGGGTTCGGCGGCTGGCAGCTGGCCGTATGCGGGCGGCAATGTATATGGCGCCACCAAGGCGTTCGTGCGCCAGTTCAGTTTGAACCTGCGCGCCGATCTGGCCGGCACCGCGCTGCGTGTGACCGACATCGAGCCGGGCCTGTGCGGGGGCACCGAGTTCTCGAACGTGCGTTTTCGCGGTGACGGCGACAAAGCCGCCAAAATGTACCAGAACGTACAACCGCTGACACCCGAAGATATCGCCGATTCGATCTACTGGATCGCCACGCGCCCGGCCCACGTCAATATCAACACGATCGAGCTGATGCCGGTGGCCCAATCGTTCTCCGCTTTAGCGGTGCATCGCGGTTGAAATTGCCGCTGAAGCCCGCCAGGCGGGGCGCACATCTTGAAACAGACCTCGGGGTATGCGTTCCGGTAAAATGCGCGGCATGAATATGTCGACCAGCCAGCCCGGCACGGAAATCGGCTTCACGTGGCCCATCCGCGTGTACTACGAAGATACCGACGCCGGCGGCATCGTGTTTTACGCGAACTACCTGAAATTTTTCGAGCGGGCGCGCACCGAATGGCTGCGCGCGTGCGGCGTCGACCAGAACCGGCTCGCAACCGAAACAGGCGCAATCTTCATCGTGCGCAGCACTGCGGTCGACTATCGGGCGCCGGCCCGGCTCGACGACGTCGTCAAGGTCGTGAGCCGGATCGAGCGTCTTGGCCGCGCATCGGTCGACTTCGCGCAGGAAGCGTGGCGTGACGGCACGCTGCTTGCTACCGGTTCCATCCGGGTCGGCTGTGTCGACCGCAGTGCGCTACGGCCGGCCGCGATTCCTCCGTCCGTTCTGGCTGCTTTGCGGCGTGGGCCAGACCTCAGCGAAGGCGGCATGTCAACGAACAACGACTGAACCCCGTTGTTACGGGGCCAGTGAACTCATATCGATCAAGCAACACAAAGCATGGTTCGGCTTGCAATCTCGCCGATGCTTCCGTTTTGCTCACGGCAAGCTTCGAGTGACCTTGCAGCCGGACGCCCGCCTCCGGGACGTTAAACGAACCTTTATGAACACTACACAAGATCTGTCGATCGTTTCTCTCGTACTCAATGCGAGCCTGCTGGCGCAGGCCGTCATGGCGCTGCTGCTGTTGTTGTCGCTGTTGTCGTGGACTTTCATCTTCCGCAAGTGGTTTGCGATCCGCCGGGCACGCGCGCAAACTGAACGTTTCGAACGCGATTTCTGGTCGGGCGGCGATTTGCAGGCGCTCTATCAGAGCGCCGCGAACAACCGCCACACGATCGGCGCACTGGAACGGATTTTCGAGTCCGGCATGCGCGAATTCCTGAAGGGCAAGGAAAAGCGCCTGAACGATTCAGGCGCGATTCTCGACGGCGCACGCCGCGCCATGCGCGCCGCGTTCCAGCGTGAAATGGACGTGCTCGAGGCAAATCTGGCGTTTCTCGCGTCGGTCGGCTCGGTCAGCCCGTATATCGGTCTGTTCGGCACGGTGTGGGGGATCATGAATGCGTTCCGCGGCCTCGCCAACGTGCAACAGGCTACGCTCGCGAACGTCGCGCCGGGCATTGCCGAAGCGCTGACCGCCACCGCAATTGGCCTGTTCGCCGCGATTCCGGCCGTGGTCGCCTACAACCGTTACGCCCACGACATCGATCGTTTGGCGATCCGCTTCGAGACTTTCATCGAAGAGTTCTCGAACATTTTGCAGCGCCAGGCACAGTAAGGAGTCCACGATGGCAGGCTCTTCCTCCAGCATGCGCGGCTCCCGTCAGCGCCGCGCGATGGCCGACATCAACGTCGTGCCGTACATCGACGTGATGCTCGTGCTACTCGTGATCTTCATGGTGACCGCGCCGCTCGTCGCCCCGTCGATCGTCAATCTGCCGACCGTCGGGGGCGCCGCGCCGCAGCAGCAAACTCCGCCCGTGATGGTGAATATTCGCGCGGACGGCAATATGAGCGTCAAGTACAAGGACGACGCCGGTGCGCAGCAGCAGGAAGACATGACCAAGGCCGGTCTGCGCGGCTTCATCGCCGACCGTGCACAATCGCATCCGGACCAGCCTGTCGTGATCGCCGCTGACAAGACCGTGAAGTACGAAGTCGTAATGAACGTGATGTCCGAGTTGAAAGCTGAGGGCGTCAAGCGCGTTGGATTGCTCGTCAAATCACAATGATCCGCAAGAATTCCGAATACCCGCTTCAGCCACCGCGTGAACGCGGCACCCGGCGAGCCTTTGTGTTCGCACTGGTGATGCACGCGCTGCTCGGGTTCTTCCTGTATCACGGCATTCAATGGCAGAACAGCACGCCGGCGGGCGCAGAAGCAGAACTGTGGACCGAGGTGCCGGACTCGGCGATTCCGCGTCCGCCTCCCCCGCCGCCGCCCGTTCCGGTGGCCCCCGCTGCGCCGCTGCCGGACGAGCAGGCCGACATTGCGCTGCAGGAAAAGAAGCGCCAGCAACAGGCGGCGGCTCGTCAGGCGCAACTGGCGGAGCAGCAGCGTCAACAGAAACTGCAGGCCCAACAGGAAGCTGAGGCGAAGCGCCAACAGCAATTGGCTGCCGACCAGGCAGCGCAACTTGCCGCGCAAAAAGCCGCAGCTACCAAGCAGAAACAGTTGCAACAACAGCAACAGCAGCAGGCCGAGAAGCTGAAGCAACAGCAACTGGCCGAGCAGCAAAAGCAGCAGCAGTTGAAGGAACAGCAGCAGCAAGAGCAGCAAAAGCAAAAGCAAGAGCAGCAGAAGCAAGCCGAAGCTGAGGCGCAGAAGAAGGCCGATGCGCAGAAAGCGGCGAAGGCCAAGGCGCAAGCCGATGCTGCGGCGCAAGCAAAGAAGCTTGATACGGAACGTCGTGCGCGGCTTGCACAGATGCAAGGTTTGGCCGGCGCCGAAGGCTCGACCGGCAACGGACTTGCAAAGAGCGGCACGGGCAGCGGCTCAGGTGGCACTGCAACGTCGCCGGGTTACGCGGACAAGGTACGTCGTGTGGTACGCCCGAACATCTCGTGGGGTGGCGAAACGGAAGGTCTGGAAACCGTGATCTCCGTGCGCTGCTCGCCGACGGGCACGCTGCTGGACGCAACGATCTCGCGCAGCAGCGGTAACTCGGCATGGGATGATGCGGCGCTGCGGGCGGTCCAGCGTTCCAATCCGATGCCTCAGGACATCGACGGAAAAACGCCGACCAGCTTCAAGATTACGATGCGCCCGGCAGGTTGATTGCAGCAGTTTGACAATCAGTTGACAGCCGACTCAGTGCCCCGCCCAGCGTGGCGCGCCCGGGAACGAATTAGATGTTTGCGGGTCTGTCTGCTGTCGTGAAGTGTTAGAAAACCGTTTTTGGGGGAATCCATACAGCATGAGTTTGATGACCAAGCTAGGCCTGCGGACACTTGTAGCGACGTGCCTGATCGCCGTCGGCAGCACCGCCAACGCACAACTCAACGTCCTCGTGACAGGCGTCGGGTCCACCCAGTTTCCGATCGCAACGGCGAATTTCGCCAATGAAGCGAACTCGCCGCAGCAGGTCAGCACGATCGTGCGTCAGGACCTGCAACGCAGCGGTAAATTCACGAATATCGACGCAGGCAGCACGCCGGTTGCCGAAACCGATTCCGTCGACCTCGGCAGCTGGAAGGCCAAGGGCGCGAATGCGTTCGTCTCGGGCAGCGTGAACCGCTTGCCGAACGGCCAGTACGAAGTCCGCTTCAAGCTGTACGACACGGTCAAACAGGAAAGTCTCGGCGGCCTCGTGCTTGTGAGTCCGGCAAGCGGGCTGCGCATGAGCGCGCATAAGGTCGCGGACTACATCTACGCGAAGTTGATGGGCGGCCGCGGCGTGTTCGCCACGCGTCTGTCTTACGTCATCAAGACGGGCGGCCGTTATCAGTTGCAGATTTCCGATTCGGACGGCCAGGACGCGCACATCGCACTGTCGAGCCCGGAGCCGATCATCTCGCCGGCATGGTCGCCAGATGGCACCAAGGTCGCTTACGTTTCGTTTGAAAAGAAGAAGCCGATCGTCTATATCCACGATCTGCCCACCGGCCGTCGTGTGATCGTATCGGACCAGAAAGGCAACAACAGTGCGCCGGCGTGGTCGCCTGATGGACGCACGCTGGCCGTCGCGCTTTCGCGCACCGGCAACACGCAGATTTTTGCCGTCAATGCGGACGGCAGCGGCCTGCGGCGCTTGACGCAAGGCAGCTCGATCGACACTGAGCCGTGCTTCTCTCCTGACGGCCAGTCGATCTATTTCACCAGCGACCGTGGCGGCCAACCGCAGATCTACAAGATGTCGGCTCAAGGCGAAAACGCCGGCGCCGCACAACGCGTCACGTTCACGGGCAACTACAACACCAGCCCGCGTGTGAGTCCGGACGGCAAGCAGCTCGCCTATATCTCGCGCGTGGGCGGCGCGTTCAAGCTCTATATCCAGGACCTGCAAGGCAATACGGCGACGGGACTGACGGACACCACACATGACGAATCGCCGAGCTTCGCGGCGAACGGTCAGTACATTCTTTACGCCACACAGGTGAACGGCCGTGGCGTGTTGGCCGCAGTGTCGACCGACGGTCGCACTCGGCAGGTCCTGTCCGTTCAGGGCGGCAGCGTTCGCGAGCCGTCCTGGGGCCCGTTTATGCAATAACGTTGATGCAATAACACAAGGAGAGTAACAAAATGATGTCTAAACTTCGTTTCGCATTTGCCGTATTGATGGTCGGTGCGCTGGCCGCATGTCACTCGGGCGTCAAGCTCGACGAAAACGCTAACAAGGGTGGTGCCGTCTCGACGCAACCGAATCCGACCGATGTCGCACAGGTCAACGTCGATCCGCTGAACGATCCGAATAGCCCGCTCGCCAAGCGCAGCATCTACTTCGACTTCGACAGCTACTCGGTCAAGGACGACTACCAATCGCTGCTGCAACAACACGCGCAATACATGAAGAGCCACCCGCAACGCCACGTCCTGATCCAGGGCAACACCGACGAACGTGGCACGAGCGAGTACAACCTGGCGCTCGGCCAGAAGCGTGCTGAAGCTGTGCGTCGTTCGCTGTCGCTGATGGGCGTGACGGACTCGCAAATGGAAGCCGTGAGCCTCGGCAAGGAAAAGCCGCAAGCTACCGGTCATGACGAATCGTCGTGGGCACAAAACCGCCGCGCCGACCTCGTGTACCAACAGTAAGTAACGGGTGATGAGCCGAATGACGCATCGTTTCTCCTGGCTGCGGTTTGCCGCAGCGACCTGCGTCGCGGTCACGGCCTTCGCGGCTGTGCCCGCGCATGCAGGGATCTTCGACGACGATCAGGCCCGTCAGGCCATTCTCGATCTGCGTTCGAAGACCGATAGCCTGTCGAGTCAGTTGTCGGCCGCCCAGCGCACGATCCTCGATCAGTCCAACCGTCTCGACCAATTGAATCAGCAGGTCGCGACGCTGCGTGGGCAGAACGAAGATATGGGCAACCAACTCACCACGCTGCAAAAGCAGCAGAAGGACTACTACACCGACCTGGACACGCGGCTGAAGAAATTCGAGCCGCAGCAGCAGACGGTGGACGGCGTCCAGGGCGAGGTGCAGCCGGGTGAAACCGATTCGTTCAATGCGGCTTCGCAGCTGTTCCGCAACGGCGACTTCAAGAATGCAGCGGCGGCGTTCCGCAGCTTCATCTCCAAGTATCCGAACAGCCCTTACCAGCCGACCGCGCAGTATTGGCTCGGCAACGCGCTGTATGCGCTGCGCGACTACAAGGGCTCGACGGCGACCTGGCAAGGTGTGGTGAAGAACTACCCGCAGCATGCGCGAGCGCCGGAAGCGCTGCTCGCGATTGCGAACAATCAGCTCGAGCAGGGTCAGAAGGCTGCGGCCAAAAAGACGCTGGAGCAGATCGTCGCGCAATACAGCGGCTCGGACGTCGCGCAGTCGGCTCAGAGCAAGCTGTCGCAGATCAAGTAGTCGAACAGGGTTGAGCAGTGCGGAACGCGCAGTGTCCGAAGTCATAGTCACGCGCGCCTCTCGCTGGAAAGCCCGGGGTAGCGATGCCCCGGGCTTTTCATTATCTGGCGCGTCGATCGGGCGATTAGTCACCATGGGTTGACAGTCCGTAGAAGCTATCGCTATAATTTCGCTTCTCTTTTGGGTCGTTAGCTCAGCTGGTAGAGCAGCGGACTTTTAATCCGTTGGTCACAGGTTCGAATCCCGTACGGCCTACCAAAAGATTCAAGGGCTTAGCTTCGGCTAGGCCCTTTTTCTTGCTCCGCAATATCCCACGTGCTCCACAAAATCCTCGGAGCAAAGCGCCGCCTGAGCGTCTCTCTCCTATATCGAAACAGTAAATTTTCCGAGATCTGTCGCTTCGAAGGTCTTCTCCCAATTCAGCTCTTGAGCGATGCCCCAGTTGTCTGCCTTCGACCACGGGTTCGGGTTGTCTTGAGTTAATCAAATGTCCAAGAGCGCTGAACGACAGCCCCAGCGCCGCCTTTGCAACCGCTCGACATTCAGATCACCGATCCCGCTGGCCCATGCAAGAAAAGTCGGCGCCGCCCGGCGCAGGGTCACTGTTCTCCACGCGTGTTTGCCGGCTGCTCTCGGGGGGCTGTCGCAGCGGGCCTATCCGCGACGCTCTGCAAATCGGAATATCTGTTCGGCAAACTACCGATCCATTCAACGTACCGACCCGCGCTCGGCGGCTTCGTTGTCGGCGTGGGCGGCTTTATCGATAGCCGCAGCAAGAACGGCCTTGCTACAGTCCCTCACACTCGAAACAGAACATTCCCGCAACGTCCACCACCTTTGCGCACAAAACGACCAAGGTTTTCCTACACCATCCCTCATCAGCATTGAAGATATACAACGGAGTCCGAACTTCGACATTTATTGAGACATAAAGACGTGCAATCATCGCCGCCGGTTCAGCGAACACGCTGCGAAAGCAGACGCTTTGGCAATACCGCAGCCCCCTGCGCTTTCATTCCGTCAACATGACCAATTTTCTGTTCGACCTCGTCTCGAACCTTGCCTTGCTGGCTATCGTGCTGAGCGCAAGCTATCTATGCAACCGGTTCATACCCGGCGCCGCGCTCAACGGCGCGCATATTTTCGTCGCGCTGGCGTTGGCCGCGTTACTGCTCGACGCCGCGCTAACCTTTCTGGTATTCGCCGATGCACAGACCCGCTACGGCCAGTTCAGCGCGCCGGCCGCGTTCTTCGAACGCGCGGGCGCGTATGGCCTCGCGGCCATCGCCGCTTTGGCGTGGCAGTACGTAGCGCATCGCACGCGTTCCAGCAAAGCCAGGACCGGCGACACACTGGTCATCCGCACCTCCCCGTATTCGGAATCGCATCTGCCTATGTAGGCTGACGCGGCTCCAATACGAACGCTCTTTCGGCGACAGAGCCGCGACATTAGAGCACGCCAATCGCGTCGCCGAACCGGCCCTCCACGCCACGGACGCAGCGGGCTCAATCCCTTCGAGCGCGGCCGTCACGCCGCCTGCTTTCTCTCGCCAGGCAATCCGCATAGGCGGCAGGAACGGACCTTGCGCACGCGGGCGCCGTCACCTATAACTTCCCCGAAGATCGCAAGTTACCGTTTGCGTCCATCACCAGGCACTCGCCGCTGTAGTGCGCTACCGCTGTTCGATCAGTAGAAGGCAACTTAATCAACGAGGAACATCTTGGATCTCGAAACCGTACGCGTGTTCATCATGACCCGAGGCATCGACCTCGGCACCAAGGTACTCGGCGCGATCGTGCTGTGGGTCGTCGGCCGCTGGGTCATTGGCATGATCACCGGCTTGCTTCGCAAACTGTTGTCGAAAAATGGCCACGTCGATCCAACACTCGCTCATTACCTCGGTTCGATTCTCGGCGCACTGCTGAACCTGCTGCTGATCCTCGCAATCCTGCAGGTGTTCGGTGTTCAGACTACCTCGTTTGCCGCGTTACTCGCCGGCCTCGGCCTTGCGATCGGCACTGCGTGGGGCGGCTTGCTCGCCCACTTCGCCGCAGGTATCTTCATGCAGGTGCTCCGGCCATTCAAGGTGGGCGATTTTGTCACGGCGGGCGGCGTTACCGGCACGGTTTCCGAGTTGGGTCTGTTCGGCACGACCATCGTGACGCCGGACAACGTGACGACCATCGTCGGCAACAACAAGATCTTCTCCGACACGATTTCCAACTACAGTGTTTTGCCGGTGCGGCGCGTCGAGTTGACCGCCAAGATCGCCAACGGCGTCGATCCGACGGATGCGATGAATCGGTTGAAAGCGGCCGTCACGAAGATTCCGAATGTTGCCGAGAACCCCGCGCCGGATATCGAAGTGCTGAGCTTCACGCCGGAAGGACCGTTGTTGTGTGTGCGGCCCTATACGAACACTCAGTACTACTGGCAGGTCTACTTCGACACCAATCGCGCGATCATTCAGACCTTCAAGGAAGCCGGCTATCCGACACCGGAAACGCCGCTTGCGCCGCGTGCGGTCATTTGAGCGCGACCGAGGCTGAGGCTGAGATCGAGGCTCGTTGAGGCGAAAAATTTTCGTTCGCCGCTTGCGCGGTCCGCTCATTGGAATGAGGACCGCACAATGAAAACGGCGTCGCTAGCTTCGCGACGCCGTTTGCTCGTCTGCTACAAGCAATGTGAAGCGTCAGCGACTACCCGCCTTGGATGCCTTTTTTTTGCGCGTCATCTTCCACAGCGCGCCGAGCAGAACCGGCACCACGGCCGCGCCGATACCCACCAGCACGATCACATTCAGGTATTGACGGATGAACGGAATATTGCCGAAGAAGTAGCCGAGCAACACCAGCAACAACACCCACGACAGCGCACCGACGACATTGAAAAGCTGGAACCGGCTAACCGTCATCTCCGATGCGCCCGCAACGAAAGGCGCGAAGGTTCGCACCACCGGAATGAAACGCGCCAGCACAATAGTCTTGCCACCATGCTTTTCATAGAAGTTATGGGTCTTCTGCAGCGCGGCGCGATCGAGGAAGCGTTCAAGGAAAGGGATGCGCGAATTGAACACCCGCGGTCCGATGGCCCGCCCGATCATGTAGTTGACGGTATTTCCGCCGACCGCCGCGACGAGCAGCAGCACGATCAGCAGACCGATATTCATTTCGCCAGATGCGCAGAAAGCGCCGCCGATAAACAGCAACGAATCGCCAGGCAGAAACGGCAGGACGACCAGCCCGGTTTCGCAGAACACGATCAAAAACAGCACCGCGTAGACCCAGGCGCCGTACACGTGAATAAAGTCTCCCAGAAACTTGTCGATGTGCAGGACAAGGTTGGCGAAATGTAGCAGCGTGTCCAAAAGGCGTCCTTTATTAAGCGAATGTGAGCGTAGCGGGATCGGTGGCGCGAACAGGCCTGCGAGCGACGAGCAGCGAGGGCACGCTCGCCGCCCGAAATTGACCGCGTCATGATACCGAAAGTGCCCGGCCGCGATTAAAAATCTGCGGCGCGCTTCCCGCCATGGGCTCGCATCCGGCCTGCTCGCGTCGAATCGATATAATTTCGCCATGTCAGAATTCTCCGAAACGCCTGCCGGCACCGCCGCAGCGACCGTAATTTCCGCCGCAACGCCCGTCCCACGCCCGTTGCGGGCGATCCAGCCCCTTCCCGATCAGCTGATCAGCCAGATTGCCGCCGGCGAAGTCGTCGAGCGGCCGGCCTCGGTGGTCAAGGAGTTGCTGGAAAATGCGCTCGACGCGGGCGCGCAGACGCTGCGCATCCTGCTCGACGAAGGCGGCGTCAAACGCATCTCGATCACCGACGACGGCTGCGGCATCCCCGAAAACGAACTGGCGCTCGCGCTGATGCGTCATGCGACGAGCAAGATCCGCTCGCTCGCCGAACTGGAAGCGGTTGCCACCTTGGGGTTTCGCGGCGAGGCGCTGGCATCGATTGCATCGGTTGCTCAGATGGCGATCACGAGCCGCACGGCCGACGCGCCGCACGCCGTGCGCGTCGACGCGCAAACCGGTGTGCTGAGTCCCGCCGCCGGCACGCAAGGCACCACGATCGAAGTCCGCGAGCTGTACTTCAACACGCCTGCGCGCCGCAAATTCCTGAAAAGCGAGCAAACCGAACTCGGGCATTGCCTCGAACAGATTCGCCGTGCTGCGTTGGCGCGCCCGGACGTGGCGATTTCGGTGCTGCACAACGGCAAAGCGGTTGAACACTGGAACGCCTGCGAGCCGCCCGTGCGGGTCGCGAAGATTCTTGGCGAGACCTTTGCGACGGCCCATCTACCGCTCGACGAATCTGCCGGACCGCTGGCCGTCTATGGCTGCGCCGGACTGCCGACCGCGAGCCGCGGGCGCGCCGACCAGCAGTATTTCTTCGTCAACGGCCGTTTCGTGCGCGACAAGCTGCTTACGCACGCCGTGCGCGCTGCCTACGAAGACGTTCTGCACGGCGACCGTTACCCGTCCTACGTGCTGTTTCTCGATCTGCCGCCTGAAGCGGTCGATGTCAACGTGCATCCGTCGAAAATCGAAGTCCGGTTTCGCGATTCGCGTTCGATTCACCAGTTCGTGTTCCATGCAGTACAGCGCTCCCTGGCGCGGCACGCGGGCGCGTCGCCGGAAACGACGGCCGGTGGGCATGCGGCGCATCTGGAACCGTCGGCGGGCGGGGCGGCATCGTTTGGCGCTACGCAGCCTGGCGGTGCCGGATTTGGTGGCGGCAATAGCTTCGGCACCGGCGCAAGTGCAGGCGCAGGCAGCCTCGGTGGCGGCATGGGTGGCGGATTCGGTTCATCGCAGCCGGGCAATACCTGGATGCGCCAGGCGCGCATGACGCAAGGCACGTTGCCGGTTGCGCAACCCCTGGCGTTTTACGACGCGCTCTTTGGCCGTAGAGACACGAACACCGGAACAGCGGAAGGCGCGACGCTCTTCGAGGCGCGCGACTCGGCCGCCGAAGCGCTGTCACCGTACAACACGTCCGCGCCTTACGGATCGCCCGCTTTCAATGCTGCCGACGAGCAGCCGCTCGGCTTCGCGCTCGGCCAGATCCACGGCATCTATGTGCTGGCGCAGAACGCGCACGGGCTGGTGATCGTCGACATGCACGCCGCGCACGAGCGCATCCTGTACGAGCAGTTCAAGAACGCGCTGGCCGATCGCACGATTGCCGTGCAGCCGCTGCTGATCCCGCAGACGATGCAAGCCGATCCCATCGAAATCGGCACGGTCGAAGAAGAGCGGGACACGCTCGACGCGCTCGGTTTCGACCTCGCCGTGCTGTCGCCGACGACGCTCGCGATCCGCGCGGTGCCTGCGTTGCTGAAAGACGCCGATCTGCAGGCACTGGCGCGCGCGGTCCTGTCCGACCTGCATGCATTCGGCGGTTCACGCGTGTTGACCGAGCGGCAGCACGAGTTGCTCGGCACGCTGGCATGCCATCACGCGGTGCGGGCGAATCGGCGTCTGACGCTCGATGAAATGAACGCGTTGCTGCGTCAGATGGAGGCGACCGAGCGCGCCGACCAGTGCAATCACGGGCGTCCGACGTGGTATCAATTGACGCTGTCCGATCTCGATCGGCTCTTCATGCGTGGACAGTGACGGTGCGCCTGATTACGCTGATTCAACGCGCGCCGGCTTGCCTATGACTTCACACACGCCCACGCCAGTCCCTTGCCTGCTGGGCCCGACTGCCTCCGGCAAAACCGCTGCCGCGTTGGCGCTGGCCGCGCGGCGCCCGGTGGAAATCATCAGTATCGATTCAGCGCTGGTTTATCGCGAGATGGATATCGGCACCGCCAAGCCGACGCCGGAGGAACGCGCGGTCGCGCCGCATCATCTGATCGATATCGTCGATCCGGCTGATGCCTATTCGGCGGCGCAATTTCGCGCCGACGCGTTGCACCTGATCGGCGAGATCAACGCACGCGGGCGGGTGCCCTTGCTGGTCGGCGGGACCATGCTGTATTACAAGGCGCTCACGCAAGGGCTGAACGACCTGCCTGCCGCCGATGCCGACGTTCGTGCGACGCTCGACGCCGAGGCCGCACGCGATGGCTGGCCGGCCATGCATGCACGGCTGGCTGCCGTCGATCCCGTTACTGCGGCGCGGTTGGCGCCGAACGATTCGCAGCGGATTCAGCGCGCGCTCGAGGTTTTCATGCTGACCGGGCAAGCGATGTCGGCTTTGCTGGCCGCGCCCGCCCGAGTGGATGACGCCGCTTTGGCGTGGCGATTCGTGCCGATTGCGCTGGAGCCTTCCGATCGAAGCGTGCTGCATGCACGCATCCAGAAACGGTTCGATTCGATGCTGGCCACCGGCTTTATCGATGAAGTGGTGAAGTTGCGCGAACGCGGGGATTTGTTGCCCGAGATGCCGTCCATGCGATGCGTGGGATATCGGCAGGTCTGGGAATATCTCGACGGAGCGGTCGATTATTCGACCATGCGGGATAAAGGGGTCTTTGCGACCCGACAGTTGTGCAAGCGGCAGCTTACGTGGCTGCGGAGCATGCCGGAGCGGGTTGTTGTCGACTGCTGCGATCCCAACGCTACCGCGCGAGTCGTCAGCTTGATTGAAGAACTGATTTGAAGTTTTTGCCCGCGCGGCGCTGTTGTCTGTACGCCGCGCGGGCAAATCCGCCTTTTGGTTAAGCGGGTTAAACCACTACCGTTTGAGCTTCACCGGCCGCGCTCTCGCGAATCACGCCAATCTTCCATACCTGCTCGCCGGCAGCCGACAAAAGCCCGATCGCAGCATCCGCATCAGCAGCGGACACCACCACCGCCATGCCGATCCCGCAATTGAACACGCGATGCATTTCAGCATCGGCCACGCCACCCTGCTTCTGCAGCCACGAGAACAGCGGCGGCATCGGCCAGCCACGATGATCGAGCTCGGCCGTCAGACCATCACGCAAAACGCGCGGAATATTCTCGACGAGGCCGCCGCCGGTGATATGCGCCATGCCCTTCACAGCGATCTGCTGCATCAGAGCCAGCAACGGCTTCACATAAATATGCGTAGGCGCCATCAGCGCATCAGCCAGCGAGCGCCCGTCAAAATCCGCGTTCAGATCAGGCTGGGCACGCTCAATGATCTTGCGCACCAGCGAAAAACCATTCGAATGAATGCCGCTGGAAGCCAAACCCAGCACCACGTCGCCCGGGGCGATCGTGCTGCCGTCGATAATCTTGCTCTTTTCCACCGCGCCGACCGCGAAACCGGCCAGATCGTACTCGCCGTCGGGATACATGCCCGGCATCTCAGCCGTCTCGCCGCCGATCAGCGCGCAACCCGCCAGTTCGCACCCCTGCGCGATACCCTTCACGACCGTTGCCGCAGTACCGACGTCCAGCTTGCCGCAAGCGAAATAATCGAGGAAAAACAGCGGCTCGGCACCCTGCACGAGAATGTCGTTCACGCTCATCGCCACCAGATCCTGGCCAACGGTGTCGTGCTTGTTCAGTTGAAAGGCGAGGCGCAGCTTGGTGCCCACCCCGTCCGTGCCCGAAACCAGCACCGGTTCCTTGTATTTCTTCGGCACTTCAAACAACGCGCCAAACCCGCCGATGCCGCCCAGCACGCCGTCGCGCATCGTCTTTTTGGCAAAAGGCTTGATCGCGTCGACGAGAGCGTCGCCCGCGTCGATGTCCACGCCGGCGTCGCGATACGACAAACCTTGGGCCGAATCAGTTGAATGCAGGGCGGATTTCGGTTGATTCATGGGGAAGAGCTCGAAGGTCGGTAAAATGCGATTTTACCCGATGCCGGCCGGCTGGCTGGAATTTGAATCATCCGGTTCCGACGACACCAGAGAAACAATTTTGCAACAGAACTCCTCGATTCTGACACCCGTTCAGCGCCGCGCCTTTATCTGGCTGGCGATCGGGCTGGGCGTCAGCATCCTGCTCTGGCTCCTGAGTCCGGTGCTTACGCCGTTCCTGCTAGGCGCCATTCTCGCGTACATTCTGCAACCGGGAGTCGCGTGGATGGTGCGCCGGCGTGTGCCGCGCGGACTCGCCGCGTTGCTGATGATGCTGCTCTTCACGCTGCTGATGACTTTGCTCGTGCTGCTGGTGCTGGCCGTCATCCAGAAAGAAGGCCCGCAGCTCAAGCAGCAGGTGCCGGTGCTGTTCGCGCACGTGAGCGCGTGGCTGCAACCCAAGCTCGCCATACTGGGCCTCGCGGATTCGCTCGATTTCGCCAGCATCCGCGATCTCGTGACGGGACAGCTGGAAGGCAGCGCGCAGACCGTCGCACTGTACGTTTGGACCTCCATCCGCACGAGCGGCAACGTGATGATGACGGTGGTCGGCAACGCGGTGCTGGTGCCGCTCGTGCTGTTCTATCTGCTGTATGACTGGAACCGCATGCTCGCTCGCATGCAGATCGTGGTGCCGCGCCGCTGGCTCGAAAAGACGCGGCAACTCGCGCGCGACATGGATCAGATGCTCTCGCAATACCTGCGCGGCCAGTTGCTCGTGATGGCGGTGCTCGCGGTCTACTATGCGATTGCGCTGACCGTCGCCGGCTTCGAAATCGCGCTGCCGGTGGGTATTTTCACCGGCCTCGCAGTGTTCATCCCGTACATCGGATTTGCGACCGGTCTCGCGCTGGCGCTGCTCGCGGCATTGCTGCAGTTCGGCGATTGGTACGGCTTCGGCGCGGTCGCGGTGATTTACGGCATAGGTCAGATCGTGGAAAGTTTTTATCTCACGCCGCGCCTGGTGGGCGAACGGATCGGCCTGCACCCGCTCGCGGTAATCTTCGCGTTGCTCGCGTTCGGTCAGCTGTTCGGCTTTTTCGGCGTGTTGCTTGCGCTGCCGGTCAGCGCGATTCTGTCGGTAGCGATGCGCGAGTTGCGCCAAAGCTATCTGGCGAGCACGCTTTACAACAACTGACCGCTCACGAACGTTCAGGGCCCGAGGTTCGGGCCATTTGCGGACCAAGCCTCATTTTCGGCATTAACCTACTGTGCTTCGTCAATTGACGCTCGATCTCGGCACCCCGCCGCCATCGACATTCGACAACTTCTTCGCCGGCGCCAACGCCGAGCTGGTCACGCGGCTGCGCGAGCTGGATAACGCGCTGGCAGCCGGCCCGGTGGCCGATCGCACCTTCTACATCTGGGGCGAGGCCGGCAGCGGCCGCACCCATCTGTTGCAAGCGCTCGTGCATGAAGCACCGCCGGGTCATGCACGCTTTGCCGGCCCGCAGAGCAGTCTCGCCGCCTTCTCCTTCGACCCGCGCGTCGCCCTGTATGCGATCGACGATTGCGACACCTTGTCGGCCGCGCAGCAGATCGCCGTGTTCAACCTGTTCAACGAAGTGCGCGCTCATCCCACCAGCGCGCTGGTCGCCGCCGGCAACGCGCCGCCGATCGGCATGACAGTACGCGAGGATCTGCGCACGCGCCTCGGCTGGGGTCTCGTGTTCCATCTCGCGCCGCTGCCGGACGAAGGCAAGGCCGCGGTGCTGAAACACGCGGCGCGCGAACGCGGCATCGCGCTCGCCGACGACGTCCCCGCTTACCTGCTCACGCATTTTCGCCGCGATATGCCGAGCCTGATGGCGCTGCTCGACGCGCTCGACCGCTTCTCGCTCGAACAGAAACGCGCCGTCACGCTGCCGCTGCTGCGCACCATGCTGGCATCGCCCGACGCCGAGGAACGGCGAACGGCACCCGCCTCATCCGCTTCACCCGCCGCTTCAAGTAAAATAGGCCCCCATGGCTAACCTCGCACTCTTCGATCTCGACCACACACTCATTCCCACCGACAGCGACCACGAATGGGGCCGCTTCATGGTGAAACAGGGCATGGTCGACGCCGAAAATTTCGCCCGTGAAAACGACCGCTTTTTCGCCGACTACAAGGCCGGCAAGCTCGACATTCACGCTTATCTGATCGCCATGCTCACGCCGCTCGCAAAATACACGCGCGCGCAGCTCGCCGACCTTCACGCGCAATACATGCATGAAGTCATCACGCCGGCCATCTTTCCGGTCGCGCTGGAGCTGGTCAGAGAGCATCGCGAAGCCGGCGATCTCTGCTGCGTGGTCACCGCAACCAACGAATTCATTACCCGCCCGATCGCTCAGGCATTCGGCGTCAACGCGCTGATCGCCTGCGAAGCGGAAACCGTCGACGGCGAGCCGCATTCGCCGTACACCGGCCGCCCCACCGGCACGCCGAGCTACAAGGAAGGCAAGATCGTCCGCACCGAGGCGTGGCTGGCTTCGCTCGGCAAGACTTTGAGTGACTTCGAGCACAGCTATTTCTATAGCGACTCGCACAACGACATCCCGCTGCTCGACAAGGTCACCGATCCGATCGCGACCAATCCCGACGACACATTGCGCGCCCATGCGCAGGCCAAAGGCTGGCGCATCCTCGAACTCTTTCAACCCACGTGATCAAAAAACTTATCCGCAAGCTATTCGGCCAGAACCCGGCGCCCGCTGACGACACCACGCCCGCCGAAGCCGAAGCAGACGAAGCCGGCGAGGCACCGGCACGCAACGCGTCCAGCGCCAGCAAAGCGCGCCGCAAGCCGGCACGCCAGCCCGCTGCCAAAGCGGTGCGTGATCCCGACGTGCCGGTCATCATTCCGCACGACGTGCATGGCATCGATCAATCGCTGATCTCGAGGAACGCGATTCGCGTCACCGAGGGCCTGCAAGAAGCGGGGCATCGCGCGTTCATCGTCGGCGGTGCGGTGCGCGATCTCCTGCTCGGCATCAAGCCGAAAGACTTCGACGTCGCGACCGACGCCACGCCGGAGCAGGTGCAAAAGCTGTTCCGCCGCGCACGTATCATAGGCCGCCGGTTTCAGATCGTGCACGTGCAGTTCGGCCAGGAAATCATCGAAACGTCGACGTTCCGCGCGCTGGTCGATCCGCCCGCAGCCGATGCAGCACCGCCGCACCGTCTCAAGCGGGGCGAGCTCGATCGCCGCACGCATGCGGTGGACGCCAGCGGCCGCGTGCTGCGCGACAACGTGTGGGGCGAGCAGCACGAAGACGCCACGCGCCGCGACTTCACGATTAACGCGATGTACTACGATCCGGCCACGCAAACCGTGCTGGACTATCACAACGGCATGGCCGACATGCGCGCGCGTCTCTTGCGCATGATCGGCGACCCGGCCACGCGTTATCGCGAGGATCCGGTGCGCATGCTGCGCGTGGTGCGTTTTGCCGCCAAGCTCGACTTCGAAATCGAAGACACAACCCGCGCGCCGATCGCCAACATGGCCGATCTGATCAACAACGTGCCCGCGGCGCGTCTGTTCGACGAGATGCTCAAGCTGATGCTGTCCGGCCACGCGCTCGCCTGTTTGAAACGTCTGCGCCAGGAAGGCCTGCATCACGGCCTCTTGCCGCTGCTCGACGTGGTGCTGGAGCAGCCGATCGGCGAGAAATTCATCACGCTCGCGCTGACCAGCACGGATACCCGCGTGCGCGCCGGCAAGCCGGTTTCGCCAGGCTTTCTGTTCGCCACGCTGTTATGGCACGACGTCCAGACGCGCTGGCAACAATTTGAGGCGAACGGCGAATATCCGGTGCCCGCCCTGCATCGCGCGATGGACGAAGTCCTCGACATGCAAACGGAGAAACTCGCCATCCACAAGCGCTTCTCGTCGGATATGCGCGAGATCTGGGGCCTGCAGCTGCGCCTCGAAAAGCGCTCGGGAAGAGGCGCGCTGAAGCTGCTGGAACACCAAAGATTTAGAGCGGGGTATGATTTCCTCCTGTTGCGCTGCGAATCGGGCGAACTCGACGAGTCGGTCGGTACGTGGTGGAAGGAGTTCATCGAAGGAGACGTCGTCGCGCGCGAGACATTGCTCACGCAAGGCGGGAAGGACCGAAGCCCCAGAAAACGACGGCGGCGCAGCAGCGGCGCCAGAAGCCGCAAACCGGGCGACGGAATGGAGGACGGCACGCCGGCCGAACGCACAGCCAACGACGCGGGCCATGACGGCTCGCCCGAAGACTGACATAGCGTTGGCTGTTGCCGTCGAACGATAGTCGCAGGAAGTTATGCCATGACGGTTGCTTATCTCGGCCTCGGCGCGAATCTCGGGGACGCGCGCCAGACCCTGAAAGACGCGGTGGTGTGCCTGGCACAACAGCACACCATCACCGTGCTCGCCAAGTCGAGCCTGTATCGCACCGCCCCGATCGACGCGGGCGGTGACGATTATTTCAACTGCGCGGTGAAGATCGAAACGACGCTTCCCGTGCGACAGCTGCTTGCGCTGTGCCACAAGATCGAGCATCAGTTCGGCCGTGAGCGGTCGTTTCGCAACGCACCGCGCACACTCGATTTAGACATCCTGCTATTCGGCGATCAATCGATCGACGAAGCCGATCTGATCGTGCCGCATCCGCGTTTGATCGAACGCGCCTTTGCGCTCGTGCCGCTCGTCGAAATCGACGCGGCGCTGATCATCCCGCAACACGGCCGCGCCGACGCGCTGCTCGGCGGCGTGCGCGATCAACGCATCGAAAAGGTGAAGGGAGCCTGCCAGTGTCCAATGCTCAGTGCATTGACCGCCGGCGCCCCTGCCGGGGACAAAGGCCGTTGCGAATGAATTCGCCGCCGCTCACTGTCACCGCGCCACAACTGCGGCCACCCTTCGGCTACCTCGCGATCGAAGGCCCGATCGGCGTTGGCAAGACCTCGCTGGCACGGCGCCTGGCTCAGCGCTGGTCGATGCAGGAACTGTTCGAGCGGCCACAGGACAATCCCTTTCTCGAACGCTTCTATCGCGACACCGCGCGTTATGCGCTGCCCGCGCAATTGCACTTCGCGCTGCAACGCGCGCAGCAGGCCCAGGACGTCGTGGCCGCACATGTGTCGGGCACGACGCTGATCGCCGATTTCATGACGCAGAAGAATGACATCTTCGCGCGTCTGACGTTGCAGGAAGACGAATGGCAGTTGTATCGCGCGCTCGCTGCGCGGCTCGAGGTGAGCGCACCCGCGCCGGATTTCGTGGTGTACCTTCAGGCCAGTCCCGAAGTGCTGTTCGCGCGTATCCAGAAGCGCGCGGTGCCGATGGAGCTGCAGATTTCCGATGCGTATCTGCACGCGTTATGCGACGCCTACAACGAGTTTTTCTATCACTACGACCGCGCGCCGGTGCTGACGGTCAACGCTGAACATCTGAATCCGCTCGACTCGGACGCGGACCTTGCGCTACTCGCCGAACGCATCGAAACCATGCGCGGCCGCAAGGAATTCTTTGTCAAAGGCACGTCGCTCTAAGCGGCGCGGCCTCTCTTTCCCCAACGGATTCTCCCCATGACCTATTTGCAGGAAGCGAGCCGGAACGCTATCACCGTGCCGAAACTGCAGGCGATGCGCGACGCCGGCGAAAAGATCGCCATGCTCACCTGTTACGACGCGAGCTTCGCCGCGCTGCTGGATCGCGCGGGCGTCGACGTGCTGTTGATCGGCGACTCGCTCGGCAACGTGCTGCAAGGCCAGCCGACCACGCTGCCGGTGTCGCTGGCCGATATCGCGTATCACACCCGCAGCGTCGCGCGGACGCGGCCTTCGGCGCTGGTGGTGGCGGACTTGCCGTTCGGCACCTACGGTACGCCGGAAGACGCCTTCAGGAGTTCGGTGGAACTGATGCGCGCCGGTGCGCAGATGGTGAAGCTCGAAGGTGGTGAATGGCTGGCTGACACGGTGCGCTTTCTGGTCGAGCGGTCGATTCCGGTGTGCGCGCACGTCGGCCTCACGCCGCAATCCGTGCATGCGTTTGGCGGCTTCAAGGTGCAAGGCAAGTCCGAAGCAGGCGCGACCCAGGTGCTGCGCGACTCGCTCGCCGTACAGAATGCGGGCGCCCAACTGATCGTGATCGAAGCAATTCCGACGCTGCTCGGCAGTGAAGTGACGAAGCAATTGCGGATTCCGACGATCGGTATTGGCGCGGGCCTGGACTGCTCGGGTCAGGTACTGGTGCTGCACGACATGCTGGGGATTTTCCCCGGCAAACGGCCGCGCTTCGTGAAGGATTTCATGCAGGGACAGCCCAGCATTCAGGCTGCGGTTGAAGCGTATGTGCGTGCGGTGAAGGACGGCTCGTTCCCTGGGCCTGAGCATACGTTCTGAGCACCCTGTCTGATGGCGGACCGCGTGGCATGCGGGAATCCACATGCCACGCACGCCTGACGGAATGGATTGCTCGCGTACGGCACGTTTGCCACTGTTAGCCGCCGCGGGAGCACGTGCCGCTCAAAACCGGCGGCGTGAAGCTTTCGGCTTCAGTCCACCACCCGTGCGTGTACCGCGCCTCGCAGTGCATTGCACACCAGCAGCGCTTCGGCGTTGCGCACGTCGACTCGGGTCAACACGCGCTCAGCAGCATGAAAGTCGGTGTCCTCGAGAAGCACACCCCGCATGATCCCGGGCAGCACGCCCGACGCTAGCGGCGGCGTCCACCACTGCCCCGCCAGCTTCACAAACACATTCGACCGGCCACCTTCGGTCAACTCGCCTCGCTCGTTGAAGAACAGCATGTCGAACGCGCCCTTCGCTTCCGCTTCGCGCCAGCCGCGATCGTATTCGGCGCGGCGCGTGGTTTTGTGGCGCAGCAGCGGATCGTTGGCTTCGGTTGCGGGGAAGTCGTGGTCTGGCCCGAGCAGCACGCCGACGGTCGAATCGGCTAGCGGCGTCAGCACTGCGGAGGTTATCTGTGCCGTGCCGTTTTTGCTCAGCGCGAGGCGCATGCGGTGCGGGGTTTGCGCCGGCAGCAGCTCACATTTTTCTGCGATTTGCGCGCGGATTCCGTTTTCGTCATCGAGTTTGAAACCCAGCGTCGCGGCGCTCGCCGAGAGTCGCGCGAGATGGCGCGACAGATATCGCACGCCGTCTTCCCGCGTCGCGCGCATCGTTTCGAAGAGATCGAAACCCGGCTCGGCACCGGTCAGAAAGCTGGCCTTCAATTGGCACTCCGCATATTCGTCGGCGGCGACACTGTCGAGTACGATGCCCGCGCCGACGCCCATCTTGCCGTGCAGTTCGCCGGGCTGTTCGGCCGGGCTTAAGGTCAAGGTGCGGATTGCGACGGACAGGCAGAAGTCGCCGCAAGCGTTTTCGCTTTCGCTTTCGCTTGCAGTGGCTGACGACGTGGCGGCTGAAGCAGCGGCAGCGGCAGCGGCAGCGGCGGTAACACCAGCGGCCCCCGCGGCAGTGTTGTTCTTCGTACTGGCGCCGGCACTGGCGGCGACTTCAGCAGCGACCGCCGGCGCATCGAGCCAGCCGATCGCGCCGGTGTAAAGACCACGCGGCGTGCTTTCGAGCGCGTCGATCAATTGCATCGTGCGATGCTTCGGTGCCCCGGTGATCGAGCCGCACGGGAACAGCGCGCGCAGGATGCCGGCGAAAGTCGTGCCGGCGCGCAACGTCGCATGCACCGTCGACGTCATCTGCCAAACCGACGCATACGGTTCGACCGAAAACAGCGCCGGCACACTGACCGAGCCCGTCTGCGCGACGCGCGACAAATCGTTGCGCAACAGATCGACGATCATCACGTTTTCGGCGCGGTTCTTCGGATCGTTCGCGAGGAACTCGGCAGCATGCCGATCGGCCACGGGATCTGCTGAACGCGGCGCCGTGCCTTTCATCGGCCGGGCGCGCAACATGGCGCCTTCTTTCTCGATGAACAACTCCGGCGAGCACGACAGCACCCAGTTGCCGCCCGGCAACGCGATCAGCGCACCATATGGAACCGGCTGACGGGCCCTCAGGCGCCGATAGAGCGCGGTTGGCGAGCCGAATACATCGAAATCAAGCCGATACGTGTAGTTGACCTGATAAGAATCACCCGCACGCAGGGCGGCATGAATCGCATCGATCGCTTCGTTGAATTGCTTTGGATCGACGCTCGCGCGCACGTTCGCCGTACCCGCCACCGACGCCTCGGCCGCGCCGCCGTCGCGCTTCATGAGCCACGCGTCGACCTCGTCGCGCGACAGCTTCTCGCAACGTTCGAACAATAAAAAACGCAGCATGGCATCGCCAGGCTGCGTTTTCAAAGACCGATGGGAATCTTTGTCGAGAAGATTCCGGCCAAACTCATAGTCGGCGAGCACGACAGCATGCAAACCACGCCGTGCGTCCGCCGTCACGGTCTCGCACACGACTTCGAGTTGCGCGGCGTCCGCACAAACCCGTTCGTGCACAAAACCCGTGTACAGACGGCTCGAACGGCGCGCCGCCGTCGCGTCGCAATCGTCGAGCAACGCGAAAACAGCGCCGCGCTCATCTGCCGTCATGCTGATTGCCAACCTCAAACTGCCATTAATCGAAGAAGCTCTTCACCCGGTCGAACCAGCTCTTGCTTTGCGGGCTATGCCGCGCACCGCCTTCCACGAGTGCCTTCTCGAACTGCTGAAGCAGTTCGCGCTGCGGCTCGGTGAGCTTGACCGGTGTTTCGACTTGCACGTGCACATACAGATCGCCGGCAATACTCGAACGCAGCCCCTTGATGCCCTTGCCACGCAGACGGAACGTCTTGCCCGACTGCGTGCCTTCCGGCACCGTGAAGCTGGCGCGCCCCGCGAGGGTCGGCACTTCGATTTCACCGCCGAGCGCCGCCGTGGTGAACGGAATCGGCATCTGGCAATGCAGGTCGTCGCCGTCGCGTTCGAACACCGAGTGTTGCTTGATGTGAATCTCGACGTACAAGTCGCCCGACGGACCACCGTTGATGCCCGGTTCGCCGTTACCGGCCGAGCGGATGCGCATGCCGTCGTCGATACCTGCCGGAATTTTCACTTCCAGCGTCTTGGTTTCCTTCACCTTGCCCGCGCCGTGGCAGTGGCCGCACGGATCAGGGATATAGGTGCCGGTGCCGTGACATTTCGGGCAAGTCTGCTGGATGCTGAAGAAACCCTGCGACATCCGCACCTGACCCGAACCGCTACAGGTCGGGCAGGTTTCCGGTTTGGTACCGGGCTTCGCGCCCGAACCATGACAGATTTCGCACGACACCCAGCTCGGCACGCGAATTTGCGTGTCGTAGCCGTGTGCGGCCTGTTCCAGCGTGATTTCCATGCTGTAGCGCAGATCGGCGCCGCGATACACCTGCGGGCCTGCGCGGCCGCCGCCGCCGCGTGCGGCGCCCCCGGCCGCCTGGCCGAAGATGTCGCCGAAAATATCGCCGAACGCATCGGCAAAACCGCCGAAACCTTGCGCACCGGCTCCGCCCATGTTCGGATCGACGCCGGCGTGGCCGTACTGATCGTACGCGGCACGCTTTTGCGAGTCCGAGAGCATTTCATAGGCTTCCTTCACCTCTTTGAAATGCCCTTCCGCATCCTTGTTGCCCGGGTTGCGGTCAGGGTGGTGTTTCATCGCAAGTTTGCGATAAGCCTTCTTGATTTCCTCGTCGCTCGCGTTCTTTGCGACGCCCAGGCACTCGTAGTAATCCCGTTTCGCCATATCGGTTCAACGCCACTCGCGTAATGGGGCGCGGTGGCTCCTCTTGAATGCTGGAGTCTTGCGACTCGTCCGGCCGCTGTTTCCCGCCGCATTTACGCGACTCGAAACCACGCCCTCCATAAAACAAATGTGCCCGGAGAGCCCCAAAAGGCTCACCAGGCGCGATAACCGCTTGCAGGTTCATGCACCCGGACGGGCGCAAACCGTTGTGCAGCCGGGCCGCACACATCGCTGTGTGCGGCTCTACGGTCAAAATGCGACCTGGCTTTAGTCTTTCTTCACTTCCTTGAACTCGGCGTCGACCACGTCGTCCTGCTGCTGGTGGCTCGCGCCACCTGCCGATGCGCCCGCACCTGCCGCACCCGCTGCCGCTGCTTCGGCACCTTGTGCCGCCTGCATGTCGGCGTACATCTTCTCGCCCATCTTCTGCGAGGCGGTCGCCACCACTTCGATCTTGGCTTCGATCGCAGCCTTGTCGCTCGAACCGCTCTTCAGCGTTTCCTCGAGGTCCTTCAGCGCGGTTTCGATCGCTTCCTTCTCAGCGGCGTCCAGCTTGTCGCCGTATTCGGTCAGCGCCTTCTTCGTGCTGTGGACCAGCGCGTCGCCCTGGTTACGGGCATCGGCCAACTCACGCAGCTTGTGATCTTCTTCCGCGTTCGCTTCGGCGTCCTTCACCATCTTTTCGATTTCGGCCTCGGACAGACCCGAGTTCGCCTTGATCGTGATGCGGTTTTCCTTGCCGGTCGCCTTGTCTTTCGCGCCGACGTGGAGAATACCGTTCGCGTCGATGTCGAAGCTCACTTCGATCTGCGGCGTGCCGCGCGGTGCCGGCGGAATGCCTTCGAGGTTGAATTCGCCCAGCAGCTTGTTGCCCGCTGCCATTTCGCGTTCGCCCTGGAACACCTTGATCGTCACGGCGCCCTGATTGTCGTCAGCCGTCGAGTAGACCTGTGCGTGCTTGGTCGGGATCGTGGTGTTCTTGTTGATCATCTTCGTCATCACGCCGCCGAGCGTTTCGATGCCGAGCGACAGCGGGGTCACGTCGAGCAGCAGAACGTCTTTGCGGTCGCCCGACAGAACCTGACCTTGAATCGCGGCGCCAACGGCCACGGCTTCGTCCGGGTTCACGTCACGGCGCGGTTCCTTGCCGAAGAATTCCTTGACCTTGTCCTGCACCTTCGGCATACGCGTCATACCGCCGACGAGGATCACGTCGTCAATTTCGCCGACCTTCACGCCTGCGTCCTTGATCGCGATGCGGCACGGCTCGATCGTGCGTTCGATCAGCTCTTCAACCAGCGCTTCCAGCTTGGCGCGCGTGATTTTCAGGTTCAAGTGCTTCGGACCCGACGCGTCGGCCGTGATGTACGGCAGGTTGATTTCAGTCTGCTGGCTCGACGACAACTCGATCTTCGCCTTTTCAGCCGATTCCTTCAGGCGCTGCAGCGCGAGCACGTCTTTCGACAGGTCGACGCCTTGTTCCTTCTTGAACTCGCCGATGATGTAATCGATGATGCGTTGGTCGAAGTCTTCACCGCCGAGGAACGTGTCGCCGTTCGTGGACAGCACTTCGAACTGCATTTCACCGTCAACGTCAGCGATTTCGATGATCGACACGTCGAACGTACCGCCGCCCAGGTCATACACCGCGATCTTGCGGTCGCCCTTTTCGGCCTTGTCCAGACCGAATGCCAACGCGGCTGCGGTCGGTTCGTTGATGATCCGCTTCACTTCCAGACCGGCGATGCGGCCTGCGTCTTTGGTAGCCTGACGCTGGCTGTCGTTGAAGTACGCCGGAACCGTGATCACAGCTTCCGTGACCGGCTCGCCGAGGTAGTCTTCAGCGGTTTTCTTCATCTTGCGCAGCACTTCCGCCGAGATTTGCGGCGGTGCCAGCTTGTCGTCGCGCACCTGGACCCATGCGTCGCCGTTGTCGGCCTTCATGATCTTGTACGGCATCAGACCAATGTCTTTCTGCACTTCTTTTTCTTCGAAGCGGCGGCCGATCAGGCGCTTGACGGCGTACAGCGTGTTACGCGGATTCGTGACCGACTGACGCTTAGCCGGCGCGCCGACGAGAATCTCGCCGTCTTCCATGTAAGCGATGATCGACGGCGTGGTGCGCGCACCTTCCGAGTTCTCGATCACTTTGACCGAGTTGCCTTCCATGATCGCCACGCACGAGTTGGTCGTGCCGAGGTCGATGCCGATGATTTTGCCCATTTTCACTAATCTCCTGACTTTGATCGCTGCGGGAATCGCCTGATTTGCCCATCTGGCGGTAAGGCGACCCGCTCTCAATTCATACCTGCACTCAACATAAGTGCATCCGCATCGTTTTCAAGACCTCTTTTACGATGCGGTCTTTAATTTTTTTCAATCAGCCGAACTTTTGCCGCTTTTTTCGTCAGATGGCGCACTGCCGCCTGCATTGGCCGGCCGGATTTTTTCCCGGGCAGCCGCGACTGCCGCCTCGAACTGCCCAAGGCCGTGCCAGCCGGTTGCCCGGCCGAGCCGCTTGCCGCGGTAAAAGAAGAACCAGGTGGGCACGCCGTGAAGCATGAAGCGCCGGCCTAGTTCGCGATGCTCGCATACGTTGCTGTGAAACCAGCGGAGGCCGAGCGCGCGAATTGCGTCCGGCTGCGCCAGCATCGCCTTCTTGGCAATCTCGCAGTTGAAGCAGTCGAGACCCCAGAAAAACACCACGGCCAGATCATCCCCGGCTTCGGCAAGCGCGGCGTCGAACGACTCGGCGCTAAGCGCCTGCATGTCGAAAACGGCGAACGCGGTGGCGTCGACGTGAATGTTGGCCATGATGGCGCCGGTCAAGCGGAACGGCTGATAATCGGCTTGTAACGCGGCCTGCGAGGCTTACTTAGGCGCCGCGACGGTCACAAGGGCCGGACGCAGCACCCGGTCGGCGATCACGAAGCCTTTTTGCAGCACGGCGACGACGGTGTTCGGCTCCTGCTCGGCCGGCACCATCGAAATAGCCTGGTGACGATGCGGGTCGAACTTCTCGCCGACCGGATTCAGGGCGACGACGCGGCCCTTCTCCAGCGCACCCGTGAGCTGGCGCAGCGTGAGTTCGACGCCTTCACGAACTTTCTGCAGATCGTCGGACGAGTGGGTAACCGCTGCTTCGAGGCTATCGATCACAGGCAGCAGATGCTCGGCGAAGCTTTCGATCGCGAACTTGTGAGCCTTGGCGACATCTTCCTGGGCGCGGCGGCGTACGTTTTCAGTCTCTGCCTTCGCCCGCAGGAAGCTTTCCTGCAGCTCGGCGATCTTCGCCTCGGCTTCGGCCAATGCGGCTTCCGCGCCGGCTACCGGCGAGTCGGTGGCGGCGTTTGCGGCCACGTCCTGCTGGGGTGCTGTGGCCTCGGCGGCCTGGTGCGCGGTGTCGTCCGCGGGCGTGGGATTCTGGCTCGTCGGGTTCTCTTGCGTGTTTTCCATGTCGCTGAAAGTCGTTAAAAAGGTAAAAGCCAACGGTGGCGGCGGTATGCAAAGCAAGCGCGATTTGTGCGTTGCAAAATTGCGACAGATAACTTCGTGCGTTACCGCGTATCGAGACGGCAGATGGGGCCGGAAAGACCCAATTCAAGCGCCTCTGCGGAACTTTTCGCACCTCGGATGTGCGGCAGAAATGCGCGGTTACAACCATTATCGAGTCGCAATCAGATTGAGATTGAGTGCGATCAACAAGTGGCCTATGCTCCACTAAAGCATCGGAAAAGACACGTTAACCCTAATCTGACGTAAGCCTTTCCGACATTGTGCAATTCCACCCGATTAGCCCGTTTCCGTCCTGCAGCATCTTCCCAAGGGGGCCACCGTGAAACTGACCTTTGCAATATCGGTGGTCGCATTGGTACTGATCGCGGGCACCACGACCATCTGCCTGTCCGGGGCCGTCAACGACCACACCACCGAGTACGGCGGTGTGCACGCCACGATGGAACAGCTGTTCAATCCCCACCTGAAAGTTTGTCGATAGTGCGCCGGTCACGCTTGGTCGGCCTGCCGTGCAAAGCGGCGGCCGGTTCGCGATAGGTCTTGCGCCGCTCCTGCTCGACCTGCCGCTTCACCTTGCTCTCTTCGGTTTCCGCATAAAGCGTCTGCGCCACACTGGCCGGGCCACGCACATCGCACACGCCCAGCACCTCCACCTGCCACACAATCCGCTCGATCTCGATCTCAACCAGGTCGCCAACCCGCACCTCTTTGGCCGGCTTGACACTAGCGCCGCCGATGCGCACATGGCCTTTGTCGACCGCATCCGCCGCGAGTGAGCGCGTCTTGAAGAAGCGCGCCGCCCAAAGCCATTTGTCGATGCGTAGCTTCGCGCCCGGTTCGGTTGAAATTCTGTAGTTCATGAGCCTGCTCAAGCCCCGGTCGCGTGCGGCACCGGCACCGCTTGCACGGGCCAGCCTTGCAGATTCTGCGCGACGATTTCGCCAAGCGCGGCAATCCATGGCTGCGAGGCGTTCACGCAAGGAATCCGATGAAACTCCTTGCCGCCTGCATGCAGGAACTCGTCGCGCACTTCCATGCCGATTTCTTCGATCGTTTCAAGGCAATCGGCGGTAAAGCCTGGACAGAACACGTCAGCACGCCGCACGCCTGCCGAGCCCAATTCCTTCAGCGTGGGCGCGGTGTACGGCTGCAGCCATTCGGCCTTGCCGAAGCGCGACTGGAAAGTGATGCGGCATTCCACCTGCGTCAACCCTAGCGCCTGCGTCAGCAATGCACCGGTCTGCTGGCATTGCGCGTGGTACGGATCGCCGAGATCCAGCGTGCGCTTGGGCACGCCGTGAAAACTGAGCACCAGCTTGTCGCCCGCCGCGAAGTCGGGCCGACCGTGTTGATGCCAGTACTGATGCACCTGGGCGGCGAGCGCGGCGATGTATGCCGGGTGATCGGCGTACTCACGCACCGTGCGGATTTCCGGCTGGTTGCGCATGCGCTTGAGGGCGGAAAAGGCATCGTCGAAGGCTGTGGCCGTGGTCGAAGACGAATATTGCGGATACATGGGCATCAGCAGCACACGCTCGGCGCCCGCCAGCTTAAGCTGGTTCAGCATGGCCGGAATGCCGGGCGTGCCATAGCGCATCGCGTAGTCGACCAGCACCGTGTAGTCGTTCAATTGCAGCAGATGGCGCAAGCCCTCCACCTGCTTCTCTGTATTGACGCGCAGCGGCGAGCCCTCGGGCATCCAGACCGCTGCGTACTTCTTCGCTGAGGCGCGGCCCCGAAACGGCAAAATCACCAGCCGCAGGATCACCTGCCAGACCAGCGCCGGAATTTCGACCACGCGAGGGTCGGACAGAAACTGCGCGAGATAGCGGCGGACCGCACGCGGCGTCGGCGCGTCCGGCGTGCCGAGATTGATCAGCAACACGGCGACACGGTGTGACGTGGCGTTCTGTGAAGGCCGCTCGAGGTCAAAGCGCATAGGCAGCAGGAGTAACCGCTTTAGGCGGAGAGTCGGTTCAGGTGGAATTCATTATAGCGGCGCGGTCCATGGCGGGGTCCGCCATGGACCCCTGGCCATTCGGCCAATTGGCAAGCCGCGCGCCGTCGCGCATCATTTGCAGCATCAGGACCCGCAGCAAGCCGTGACCGCTGGGGTTACTGCTGGCTGAGGGTCAGGGAAAGCAGCCGCGCGGTGATATCCACAATCGGAATCACGCGGTTGTAGGCCATGCGGGTCGGCCCGATCACGCCGAGCGTGCCGACGATCTTGCCGTTTACCTCGTACGGCGCGGTCACGACGCTCATTTCCTCGATCGGCACGAGATTCGACTCGCCGCCAATGAAAATCTGCACGCCCGCCGCGTGACTCGATACGTCGAGCAACTGAAGGAGACTGGTCTTTTGATCGAACACATCGAACAGCTTGCGCAAGCGCGCCATGTCCGACGAAAGGTCGGCGACTTCAAGGAGATTGCGCTCGCCGGAGATCAGCACGGTCTCGCCAGTGTCGGATTCATCCGTGCTGGCCGTGACCGCCGCGTGCATCAGCGTGGTCATGTCGCCGCGCAGTTCGTCGATTTCTTCGCGCAAGCGGCGGCGCACGTCGTCGAACGAGAGACCCGCGAAGTGCGCGTTGATGTAATTGGAGGCCTCCACCAGCTGCGACGGCGAAAAGTCGCGTTGGGTCGCCATGATGCGGTTCTGCACGTCGCCTTCGGGTGTCACGATGATCAGCAGGATGCGCTTGTCAGACAGGCGCATGAATTCGATCTGCTTGAACACGTGACTGCGCCGCGGTGTCAGCACCACGCCCGCGAACTGCGACAGGTTGGACAGCACGCTGGCCGCCGCGGCGACGATTTTCTGCGGTTCGCCCGCCTGCAGCGTAGTCTTGACGGTACGCGTCACCGCCTCTTCGTCCGCGGCGGATTCCACCGTCAGCATGGTATCGACGAACAGCCGGTAGCCGCGCGGCGTCGGAATGCGGCCCGCGGAAGTATGCGGACTGATCACGAGTCCCAGATCCTCGAGATCGGACATCACGTTGCGGATCGTTGCCGGGCTCAGTTCGAGGCCGGAATAGCGTGACAACGTGCGCGAGCCGACCGGCTGACCTTCGGCGATGTAGCGCTCGATCAGCGTTTTGAGGAGGGTTTGTGCGCGAGGATCTAGCATGACGGAAAATTTTAGCTCAATGACACGACTACAGCGAGCGCTAATGGCGCTAATCACTCACGATCGCGCTGCCTCTCGGCAACGCGGTGCCTGGAATTCGGTGCGGTGCTTCGCCTGCCGCGCTGTCCAGCGTGTTTGCCGGCACTTTGTCCAGCTCCGAGCCCTGCGCCTCGCCGCCCACTCTTCTGGCAAGTCCGCTGGCGCCGCGCCGCCGCACGACAACCGGCGCACATGTCATCAAGGCTTCACCATTCTAACGATAATCGCGCAATGCGCTGGCAGCCCGCGTGCGCCGGCCCGCTACCGTGTCTGTCCACGGTTCTTTTCAGGCCCTACCTATGGTGTAATGCCGGCATGCAAGTGACCAGCCAGTTCAAGACCGTCGCGCTCGTCGGGCGCAACAATACGCCGGGCATCGGCGAGCCGCTGACCGCGCTCGCCTCGTGCATCGCGAAGCGCGGCTTCGACGTCGTGTTCGAAGCCGACACCGCCGCCGAAATCGGCGTCACCGACTACCCGGCGCTGCGTCCCGCCGAGATCGGTGCGCGCGCCGACGTCGCCGTGGTGCTAGGCGGCGACGGTACGATGCTCGGCATTGGCCGCCAGCTTGCGCCCTACCGCACGCCGCTGATCGGTATCAACCACGGGCGGCTCGGCTTCATTACCGACATTCCGATCTCCGACATGCGCGAGATCGTGCCGCAAATGCTCGCCGGCAACTTCGAGCGCGAAGAGCGCACGTTGCTCGAAGCGCGCATCATGCGCGGCGGCAATCCGATCTATCACGCGCTGGCCTTCAACGACGTCGTGGTCAACCGTAGCGGTTTCTCGGGGATGGCGGAACTGCATGTGTCCGTGGACGGGCGCTTCATGTACAACCAGCGCTCGGACGGCCTGATCGTCGCCACGCCTACCGGCTCGACCGCGTACGCGCTGTCGTCGCAAGGGCCGATCCTGCATCCGCAATTGCAAGGCATCGTGCTGGTGCCGATCGCGCCGCATGCGCTGTCGAACCGCCCGATCGTGCTGCCGGACGACTCGAAGGTGAGCATCCAGATCGTCTCGGGCCGCGAAGTGAACGTCAATTTCGACATGCAGTCGTTCACCTCGCTGGAACTGGGCGACACGATCGAAGTGCGCCGCTCGCGTCATACGGTACCGATGCTGCATCCGGTCGGCTACAGCCACTTCGCAACGCTGCGCAAAAAGCTGCACTGGAACGAATACCCGTCGCACGAAGAAGACACCAGGCCTTGAGCGACCGGAACCCCGGACCGCCGGAACACTGGAACGCGAACGCCGCCGCTGCCGAACCCTGAACATCACGCTCATCAGACGACCTCCATGCTTCGCCACCTCTCGATACGCGACTTCGTCATCGTCGCCGCGCTCGATCTCGAATTCGACAGCGGCTTTTCCGTTTTCTCCGGCGAAACAGGGGCCGGCAAGTCGATCCTGATCGACGCGCTGGCCCTCGCGCTCGGCGCCCGCACCGATGCGAGCGTGGTGCGCACCGGCGAGAGCCGCGCGGACATCACGGCCGAGTTCGAGGCGCACGCGCAAGTCGAGCACTGGCTCGACGAGCAGGCGCTCGGCACGACCACCGACGACGGCCATCACGGAAGCACCGTGATGCTGCGGCGCGTGGTGGATGCGAACGGCCGCTCGCGGGCCTTCATCAACGGCACCGCGGCGACGCTCGCGCAGTTGCGCGAAGTCGGCGAGATGCTGGTGGATATTCACGGGCAGCATGCGCACCAGCTACTGATGCGCCCGGACGCACAACGCGAACTGTTCGACACCCATGCCGGCCTGACCGACACCGCCGCAACCGTGACCCGGGCCTGGCGCACGTGGCGCGAGAAAGTCCAGGCCGTCGAGCACGCGCAGACGCGCGACCGTGAGCTGCAACTCGAACGCGAGCGCCTTGCCTGGCAGCTCACCGAACTGGATAAGCTCGCACCGCAACCCGGCGAGTGGGAAGAAGTCAACGCCGAGCACCGGCGGCTGTCGCATTCGGCCAATCTGATCGACGGCGTGCAAGGGGCGCTCGGCGCGCTGTCCGAATCGGACGAGGCGATGATCACGCAGCTGGCCTCGATCGTATCGAAGGTGCGTGACCTGGCAGAGATCGATCCTGCCTTGAACGACGTGCTGGCAGCACTGGAACCGGCCGAGATCCAGTTGCAGGAAGCGGCTTATTCACTCAGCCACTATGCGCAGAAGCTCGACCTCGATCCGGACCGGCTGGCCCAGGTCGAAAAGCGTCTCGACGCGCTGCACTCGGCCGCGCGCAAATTCCGCTTGCGGCCGGAAACGCTGCCTGAAGAACACGAAACGCGCCGCGCGCAACTTGCGGCGCTCGACGCAGCAGCCGACCTCGACAGCCTGCACGCGGCCGAAGCCAAGGCTAAAGAAGCCTTCCTTACCGAAGCGAAAAAATTGTCGAAGGCGCGCGCCAAGGCCGGTAAGGCTCTGGGCGTGGCTGTCACCACCGGCATGCAGGAACTGTCGATGAAAGGCGGCAGCTTCGAAGTGGCACTCGTGCCGTTGCCGGAAGGCGGCGCGCATGGGCTCGAGCAGGTCGAATTCCGCGTCGCCGGACATGCCGGCGTGCCGCTGCGGCCGCTTGCGAAGGTCGCCTCAGGCGGGGAACTGGCGCGGATCAGTCTCGCGCTGGCTGTCATTGCCAGCGCCGCAAGCCCGACGCCTACCCTGATCTTCGACGAAGTCGATACGGGCATCGGCGGGGGCGTCGCCGAAGTGGTCGGACGTTTGCTGCATCAACTCGGACAAGCGCGTCAGGTGCTGTGCGTCACGCACTTGCCGCAAGTGGCCGCACGCGGCGACCATCATTTTCAGGTGGCAAAAGCGGGCAACGGCAAGGGCGGCACGGTCAGCAGCGTGACTTCGCTCGATAAAGCGAGCCGCGTCGAAGAAGTTGCGCGCATGCTCGGCGGCCTGGAAATCACCGCGACCACCCGCAAGCACGCGAAGGAAATGCTGGCGGCTTAAGCACTACGCGGCGCGGGTCCGCTCCGCCGCGCGGGCCGCTTCGCAAAAAAACTCGGGCAGCAAATCACAATAGCCCGCGCCCTAACCGAGCGAGCGCGCCTTACCGCATCAGCCGAACACCCGCTTCCAAAGCGCCAGCACCGCCTCACGCTCGGCGGCCACCAACGCCGGATCGACGCGCGCCTTCTCCATGCCGTCCAAACGCAGCTTGTGCTGCAACTTCCGGTAAGTCCGGTAGGCCGCGCCGACCGTCTCCGCTTCCGCCTCGCTCATCAAGCCGAAGCGCGACACTTCACGCAGCAACGCGATATTGCCGGTATTGCGGATCAGTTCAGGATCGCTCGCCGCATGCAGCAGGACCCAGTACTGCACCGTGAATTCGATATCGACCATCCCGCCGCGGTCGTGCTTCAGGTCGAACAGCGCCGTCTGGTTCGGATGCCCCGCTTCGACACGCTCACGCATTTCGACGATTTCCTTCGCAAGCGGCGCGGCCTCGCGCGGCGTGGTCAGCACCTGCTCGCGGATCTCCTCGAATTTCGCGCCGATTCCGGCGTCGCCCGCGCAGTAGCGCGCGCGGCTCAACGCCTGGTGCTCCCACACCCACGCGGTATTCGCCGCATCGCCTTCGCGCAGTTGATAGCGGCGGAACGCGTCCAGATCGGTAACGAGCAGGCCCGACTCGCCGTTCGGCCGCAGCCGCAAGTCGACATCGAACAAGGTGCCCGCGCCGGTCGCCGTCGTCAGCCAGGTGATGAGGCGGCGGGTGTACGTGGCGTAGACGTCGGCGGCGGCATCGTCGGGATCGTCGTAGAGGAAGATCACGTCGAGGTCGGACGCGTAACCCAGTTCCTTGCCGCCCAGCTTGCCGTAGGCGATCACCGCAAACTTCGGCACCTCGCGGTGGCGTTTGGCCAGTTGCTTCCAGACCGCTTCGAGCGTGACGTCGAGCACGGCGTCGGCGAGCTCGGACAGGCGGTCGCTCACATGCTCGACACTCAGCCTGCCGGCCAGATCGATCAGCAGGATGCGGAACACCTCGGCCTGGTGCGCGTGGCGCAGCAGATCCATCTGTTGCTCGACGCCATCCGCCGCGGCCAGACGCAAGCGCAATGTGCGCTTGAATTCAGGCCAGTCGAACGGACTGTCCATCGCCTCGTCGTCGAGGAGTTCGTCGAGCAATTGCGGGTGGCGAATCAGATAGCCGGCGGCCCAGCGCGAACCACCCAGCACCGACAGCACCCGATGCAGCGCTTGCGGATATTCGGTCAGCAGCGCCAGATACGCGCCGCGCCGGCTCACGGCTTCGAGCAGGTCGAAGAACCGCGCCACCGTATCGCCGCGCCGTTCGGGCGGTTCCAAGGTGCGCGCGGCTTCCAGCGCGCGCTGCGCGACGATGTCGAAACGTTGACGGCTGCGCTCGGCGAGCCCCGCGTAACGCGACGACTGCCAGATCGCGCGCAACCGCGCCAGCAGTTCGCCCGGCTCGGGCACACCCAGTTCGATCAGCCGCGCCTCTAGCGCTTCGCCAGCGCTGTCGTCGGCGAGCGCGCTGCTCCACACCCACGCCGCCGCGCCGTCTTCCGGTGCGCCGCAGCCGTCGCGGCCGCTCACCTTGTCGGCGAAAATCTGGTCGAACTGCTGTTCGACGAACTCGCGGTGCGCGTCGAGCTTGAGCATCAGCGCGGCATAGTCGTCGCAACCCATCGCGTGCGCGAGCGCGCCGCGTTCCTCGGGGTCGACCGGCATCGCGTGAGTTTGCGCATCGTTGCGGTATTGCAGACGGTGTTCGAGTTCGCGCAAGAAGCGGTACGCCTGTGAAAGCTTCACGCAGACCGAGGTATCGATCAGCCCGTGGGTGGCGGCGTGCCGCAAAACGGCGAGCGTCGGACGCACCCGGAACCCGGCATCCTGGCCGCCGCGAATCAGCTGAAACACCTGCGCGCTGAATTCGATTTCGCGGATGCCGCCGCGGCCCAGCTTGATGTCGTCGGCCTTGTCGGGCCGCATCGAGGCGCGCCGCTGCGCCTCCTGGCGAATCTGCAAATGCAGCGCGCGAATCGCGCTGATCACGCCGAAGTCGAGATAACGGCGATAGACAAACGGCGTGACGATCGCGTCAAGCTGCTTCTGCAGCCGCTGCGCAGCGTCGCTCGTCCCCTCGGACACCACGCGCCCTTTGATCCACGCATAGCGTTCCCACTCGCGGCCCTGCACGTAAAAATACTCTTCGAGCATGCCGAGGCTGCACACGAGCGGTCCCGAATCGCCGTTCGGCCGCAAACGCATATCGACCCGGAACACGTAACCGTCGGCGGTCACCTCCGCCAATGCGCCGATCAGGCGCTTACCCAGGCGAGTGAAAAAATCCTGTGTCGCGATTGGCGAACGCTGACCGCCCGCGGTCTCGCCGTCTTCCTCGTAGACGAAGATCAGGTCGATGTCCGACGACACATTCAACTCACGCCCACCCAGCTTGCCCATCCCGACCACGCCGAGCGCGAGCCGCTCGCCCTGCGGTCCGCGCGGCTCGCCGTATAGCGCTTCGAGTTCCGCCGAGAGCACCGTCAAGGCCCGCTGAATCGTCGTCTCCGCCAGATCGGTCATCGCGCCGGTGACTTCGGCGACATCCGCCTCGCTAGTCAGATCGCGCTCCATCACGGCGCAAAACACCTCGGTGCGCAACTGGCGCAAGGCCCGTTTAAGTGCATCCTCACTCAACGGACCGGCCGCCGCGCCGCCAGCCTCCACGCACAGCGCGTCAAGGCGCGCGTCGATGCGCTCACGCGTGAGCGGCGCGGCCGCGAGCGCTTTCACATGCGCCACGAGTGGCGGACGCGCCGCTGCGGCGCGCGCCGCGTAATGTGAATAGCTGGAACTCAGGAGAGTGGCGTCGGTCATCAAGGGGCTGGCTCGCTCGTTGCTTTATTAGCGTTGTTCAGTTCGCTGTATCACAGGGGTCAGGCGGTCTCGCGCAGGACGCGAGGCGGCATGCAGAAAGGGTTTGCAGGAAGTCCTGCCGTCGCTTTCCCGTGTGTTACATTTCGTCGTTAATTCGCAAAACTACCATACGTCCACCCGCCGCAGCATGTCCGAGCGAAACGAATCCGCCGAGCCGCACGAAGCCGGACAGGTCCGGCCAGTGAGCGGAAGCGACCACATCGTGCTGCGTCGGACCTTCCACGTGGTGCTGGCGCTCGCACTCGTCCTCTACTTCATTGCGACGGGGCTCTTTCTCGGCTTGCGTTATGTGGTGCTGCCGCGCGTCGATTCGTTCCGGCCGCGCATCGAAGCCACCGTCTCCGACAAACTGCACACGCAGTTCACCATCGGCAAGCTGGCGCCGCATTGGAGCGGCTTTCAGCCGGGCCTCGACGTCACCGATCTCGTCATCCGCGACCATGATGGCCACGCAGCGCTGACCATTCCGCACGCCACCGCCACGCTCTCGTGGAAGTCGCTCTGGCAGTTCCATCCCGCCCTTTCCAGCCTGATCGTCGATCAGCCCGACGTGCTGGTTTCGCGCAGCAGCGACGGCGTGATTTCCGTGGCAGGTGTCCCGGTGCCGACCCGGCACAGCGGCAACGACACTCTGTCCACGTGGCTATTGCGGCAACAGGCGATCGTAGTGCGCGGCGGCGTGCTGCGCTGGCGCGATGCGCAGCGCGCCGCGCCTGAACTCGCCCTGCGCGACATCCGCATCGCGATTCTCAACGAAGCCTACGATCACCGGCTCGCGCTGCAAGCGCCCGCCGACGGCCACGTCCTCCACGGCCCGCTCGATTTCCGCACGCATTTCAAACACGCGCCGCTCTCCGCGATCGGCAAGCCGGTCAACTGGACCGGCGAGGTCTACATGTCGACCGGTCCGGTCGATCTGCCGACCCTCGCGGACTACGTCAATTTCCCGATCGAGATATTCGCCGGCCGCATCGACAATGCGATCTGGGCCGACTTTGCCGATGGCCATATGAAATCCGCGGGCGGCCAACTGGCCGGCATGGATGTCTCGATGCGGGTGCGCCCGACGCAGCCCAGGCTGCTCGTGCCGGTCGCCAATTTCGCGTGGCGCGTCGAGGCCGACCAGGGCGACTACAAGCTGCAACTGAACAACTTGCACGCCGAACTCGGCCAGCCGCCGCTCGACGACGGCACGCCGCTCACCCGCACCCTCGCGTTTTCCACGCTGAACGGCCGCTACCGCACCGCTTCGCAGCAGCATGGGCAACTCGTCAGCGTCAGCGGCGACCGCGTCGACCTGGGCATCCTCGCCGAATTCAGCCGCACGCTGCCTTTGCCACAGCGCCTGCTGAACAATCTCGTGCGCTTCAATCCACGCGGGCTGGTGGCGAACTATCTGATCGAGGTCGAGCGCGGCAAACCGGAGTCGGGCGAAGCAGGCAGCGACCGCCGGCCGAGTGGCGCCGAGCCGATCGAGCACTATCGTTTCAAGGGCGATCTGCAAGGCATTAGCGTCGCCGCCCAGGAACCGCCGCCGGGACTCACCCCGATGAATCACCCGCGCGCAGGCATACCCGGCATCGAGAACCTGTGGGGCAATGTCGACGCCGACGAAAACCACGGCACGGCGACGCTCGACACCTCCAACGTCGCGATTACACTGCCGGGTGTGTTCGACGACCCGCGCCTGAAGCTCGACCGTTTGCATGGCCGCGCCGATTGGACCATCACACCGAAGGCGCCGGGCGAGAACCACCCCGCCTTCACCGTCAAGCTGGCCGACTTCGGCGTCTCGAACCCCGACGCCACGGCCACCGCCACCGCCGATTACAGCAACCCCGGGCACGGGCGCGGTTCGCTCGACCTGAAAGCCGACTTCCAGCGCGCGCAGGTCACACGCATTGCCCGCTATCTGCCGACCAGCGTCAGCGAGAAGCTGCGCATCTATCTGGGCCACGGGCTGCAAGCCGGCATGTCGCACGGCGCGACGATCGAAATACACGGCGATCTGACCAAATTCCCTTACTCCCGCGCCCCGGACGCCGGGATCTTCCACATCGTCGCGCCGTTCAAGGGTGGCAAGTTCGACCCCTCGCCGTACCCGCCGCGCAAGATGAAGAACGGCACGCCGAACGTATGGCCGCCGCTCGACGGCATCGACGGCGTGTTCGAACTCAAGCAGAACGTGCTGCGTTTCGATATCGACCGCGCGCGTTACAAGCAGGTCGCGCTGACCCGGGTGAACGGCAAGATCGACGACCTGGGCACCAAGGCGTCGAGCCTCGTCATCGACGGCAAGGGCCGTGGGCCGCTTGCCGACATGCTCGACTACGTCAACGAAAGCTCGCTCGGCATCATGGCCAAACATGCGACCGAGAAAGTCCGCGCCGAAGGGTCCGCGTCGCTGGCGCTCAAACTGACGGTGCCGCGCACACCCATGCCGCATATCGGCGTGGAGGGCGCGGTCGGCTTCCAGAACAACCGTTTGACTGTCGAAAACGTGCCGCCGCTGTCGCAACTGAACGGCAACGTGCGTTTCACCGAACACACGGCGCAGGTCGACCGGCTCTCGGGCCAGTTCCTTGGCGGCGACGTGCACGCGAAGGGCGGCCTGAAGCAGGACGGCACGTATGCGCTCGACCTCGGCGGCCACATCGCCGTCGATGCCGCCCGCGGTCTCAATCTGCATGGTCCGGCCGCACAAGTGCTCACGCGCATGAGCGGCAGTGCGCCCTACGCGCTGAACGTCCGTGGCGCCAAGGGAAGGCTGCCGGAAGTGACGGCGAACTCCGATCTGACCGGCCTCGCGCTCGACTTCCCCGCGCCCTTCAACAAACCGGTCGGCACGCCGATGCCACTGCACTTCGCGCTCAGTCCGTCAGCGACAGCGAACGAGTCCGGCCTGGAGCGCGCTGACCTGACTTTCGGCCCGATTGCGGCGACCTATCTGCTGCGCTACAAGCCGAAAGCACCGCCGACGGTCGTGCTGGGCGCCATCGGCGTCAACAGGGCCGCCGACTTGCCGTCCGAAGGCGTAATCGCCGCCGTCGACGTCGAAGCGTTCGACGCCGACGCCTGGCGCGCGCTCGTCACCCAGATGCGCAGCAAGGATGCCCCGGCGCCCGCCGCAGCCGCCGCGCCCAATCCCGCCTTCGCGCAATTCCTGCCGAACCGCTTCGCGGTGCACATTGGCACCCTGACGATGCTCAAGCGCCACTGGGACAGCGTGATCGTGGGTGCATCGCATGCAGACGGCAAATGGCAGGCGAACATCGCGTCGAACCAGGTGTCAGGCCACGTTTCGTGGCTGCCGGGCGCCAACAAGGAATCGCCGGGCACGCTGCAGGCGCGCTTTGCCCGTGTGGTGATTCCGTCGGCCACGGACAAAGATCTGCTCGGCCAGGCCATGTCGGCGCCGGCGCAGAACATGCCGTCGATCGATCTGGTGGTCAATGAACTGATCGTGCGCGATCGCAACATAGGCCGGCTCGAAGTCGACGCGCACAACTTCGAGGAAGACGGCGTGCCAGTCTGGCAACTCGACAAACTCGACGTCAGCAACCCCGCCGCTACGCTGACCGCCACCGCGAACTGGCGCACGTCGACAGGTCTTGGCAACACCGCCGACGAAACCACGCCGCGCCGTACCGTGTTCGATTTCAAGCTCGACATCAAGGACGCCGGCGCGCTGCTGGAGCGCTTCGGCCAGCCGCGCACGCTCAAGGCCGGCAGCGGCACGCTGTCGGGCAAGGTGGTGTGGCGTGGCGGCCCGACCGCGGTCGACTATCCCACGCTCAACGGCAATCTGGCCGTCGATTTGCGCCATGGACAGATTCTCAAGGTCGACCCGGGCGTCGCCAAGCTGCTGGGCGTGCTCAGCCTGCAAAGCCTCGCGCGCTTCGCCACGCTCAATTTCCGCGACGTGATCGGCGAAGGCCTGCCGTTCGAACACGTCACGGGCACCGCCCAGATCCATAACGGCATCGGCCGCACCGAGAACTTCGAGATGGTGACGGCACCGGCCCGCGCTGAAATGAAGGGCTCGGTGGATCTGGCGCAGGAAACTCAGGATCTGCATGTGGCGATCGTGCCGACCGTCAGCGCCGGCGCCGCCGTGATCGCCGCGACCGTGATCAATCCACTGCTCGGTCTCGGCGCGCTGGTGGCCGATCTCGCGTTCACCAAATCGGTCTCCCACGCGTTCGCGCGGGAATACGCGATCACCGGTGCGTGGTCGAAACCGCACATCGAGCGGGTGAAGAGCGATCGCGGTAAGATGGACGCTCCGGCTTCGACCGTGGAAGCGCCCTGAGCTCGATCCGATCCTCTGTTTGATCAGAAGAGCGCCGTGCCGCACTCCAGGCCCCAGCCAGCCTTGAACGACGTTTGCGGCGCAAACGGTTCGCGCCGCCGTCTTGCCGGGAGTTTTTCGAAACGCTCATGAGCGAAACACACGTCTCTTCATCTTCGTCCGCCGCGTCGTCCAGCGGGTTTTCCGAAAGCACGTTCCGTGTCGCCGCGCTGCAAATGGTGAGCACGCCGGATCGCGAGCGCAATCTCGCCGAAGCGGAGCGCCTGATCGCCGAAGCTGCCGCCGACGGCGCGCAACTGGTCCTGTTGCCTGAATATTTCTGCTTTATGGGCTTCAAGGACACCGACAAGCTCGCCGTGCGCGAGCCCTACCGGGACGGTCCGATCCAGCGCTTTCTCGCCGATGCCGCGCGCCGTCACAAGGTTTGGGTGATCGGCGGCACATTGCCGTTGACCGTGCCGCAGGCGTCGCGCGTGCTGAACACCACGCTGGTGTTCGATCCGCAAGGCAATGAGGCCGCGCGCTACGACAAGATCCACCTGTTCAACTTCGAAAAGGGCGAAGAATCGTTCGACGAGGCACGCACCATCTGCCCCGGTGGCGAAGTCCGCACCTTCGAGGCGCCGTTCGGCCGGGTCGGCCTGTCGGTCTGCTACGATTTGCGCTTTCCTGAGCTGTACCGGCGCATGGGCGACTGCGCGCTGATCGTGGTTCCGTCGGCGTTCACTTACACCACCGGCCGCGCGCATTGGGAAATGTTGCTGCGCGCCCGCGCGGTCGAAAACCAGTGTTACGTGCTGGCTGCCGCGCAAGGCGGCAAACATGAAAACGGCCGCCGGACATGGGGCCACAGCATGCTGATCGACCCGTGGGGCGAAATCGTCGCGGTGCGCGACGAAGGCGCCGGTGTGGCGGCCGGCAATCTCGAGCGTGCGCGCATCGACGAAGTGCGGCGAAGTCTGCCCGCCTGGCGTCACCGCGTGTTGAGTTGCTGATTTGTTTCCTGACATTGAAAGTGCGGCGCTTGTCACTCATCTGGTGATCGTGGCGCTAACCGAATTCTTCGTATCGAGCAGAACATACTTCGCATGAATATCATCGAACCCGGTATCCGTAATCTCGCCACCGCCAAGGACATCCTCCTGACGCCCTACGGTCTCGACGAATCCCTGCTCACCCGCACGCTCGCCGAAATCTTCACGCATCGCATCGATTACGCGGACCTGTATTTCCAGGCGACCCGCAGCGAAGCGTGGAGTCTCGAAGAAGGCATCGTGAAATCGGGCAGCTTCAGCATCGACCAGGGCGTCGGCGTGCGCGCCGTGTCGGGCGACCGCACGGCGTTCGCGTATTCGGACGACCTGTCGCCCGAAGCGATCCGTCAGGCGGCCATCGCCACGCGGGCGATCGCCAAGGCCGGCGGCGGCAAGCAGAAGATCAAGGTGGCCTCGTCGCTGACCGGCATCGCCGGGCGCGATCTGTACCTGCCATCCGACCCGCTGCATTCGCTCGACGCGACCGCCAAGGTCAAGCTGCTCGAGCGCGTCGAACAGATGGCGCGTGGCCGCGATCCGCGTATCCAGCAGGTGATGGCAGGCCTCGCCGGCGAATACGACGTGGTGCTGGTGGCGCGCAGCGACGGCGGCTTTGCAGCCGACATCCGTCCGCTGGTGCGGGTGTCGGTCACGGTGATCGCCGAACAGAACGGGCGCCGTGAAATCGGCAGCGGCGGCGGTGGCGGCCGCTTCGACTACGGCTACTTCACTGATGACGTGCTGTCGAGCTATGTCGACGACGCCGTGCATGCGGCGCTGGTGAACCTCGACGCCCGCCCGGCTCCCGCCGGCGCGATGACCGTCGTGCTTGGACCGGGCTGGCCCGGCGTGCTGCTGCACGAAGCGATCGGCCACGGTCTCGAAGGCGATTTCAACCGCAAGGGTTCGTCGGCGTTCGCAGGCCGAATCGGCGAGCAAGTCGCCGCGAAGGGCGTCACGGTGGTCGATGACGGCACGTTGCCGAATCGCCGCGGCTCGCTGAACATCGACGACGAAGGCAATCCGACCCAGTGCACGACGCTGATCGAAGACGGCATCCTGAAGGGCTACATTCAGGACACGCTGAACGCGCGCCTGATGAAGATGCCGGTAACAGGCAACGCGCGCCGCGAATCGTACGCCGCCCTGCCGATGCCGCGCATGACCAACACCTACATGCTCAACGGCGACAAAGACCCGCAGGAAATCATCGAATCCGTGAAGAACGGCTTGTACGCGGTGAACTTCGGCGGCGGCCAGGTCGACATTACGAACGGCAAGTTCGTGTTCTCGGCTTCCGAGGCGTACATGATCGAAAACGGTAAAGTCACCTACCCGGTCAAGGGCGCGACGCTGATTGGCAGCGGCCCGGAATCGCTCAAGTACGTCAGCATGATCGGCAACGACATGAAGCTCGATTCGGGCGTGGGCGTGTGCGGCAAGGAAGGCCAGAGCGTGCCGGTGGGCGTCGGCCAGCCGACACTGCGGATCGACCGGATGACGGTCGGCGGCACCGCCTGATTTTGATGAAAACGCATACTTCGTGCATACAATGCTCGAAGTATGCGGATTTACCGCATTTTTACACCCCACAGCTTGTCAGCTGAGCCTGCACGGGTTATAAAGTCACTCACCCTTTTTGACCAGCGACCTATTTCGCCATGTCCGCCAAGTTTTATTTTTACTTTTTTTGGCATCTCAGACCGCTGGCGGATCGAGAGGGGTGTTAGTGCACGCAAGACACCAGGAATTCACGAAAACCGCCAGCTAGCCTGGCGGTTTTTTTTCGCCTCAACCCTTTAAAACTTTTGTCGTTGAAACCTTTTTGATTGTTGTCCGCCCTGGCATCGCTGCCTGATCGTTGTCTGATCGCAGCCTTCGTTGCCCGTGCGAACACGCTACGAACCGATTCAGGAGAACAACCATGCCCCCGCACAATACCGACGATGTCCGCATCCGCGAATTAAAAGAACTCACGCCGCCCGCTCACCTGATCCGCGAATTCGCCTGCGACGAAACGGTGTCCGACGTGATCTACAACTCGCGCACTGCCATGCATCGCATCCTGCACGGCATGGAAGACCGTCTGATCGTCATCATCGGACCGTGCTCGATTCACGATACGAAGGCGGCGATGGAATACGCCGGGCGTCTGATCGAGCAGCGCAAGCGCTTCGCCGGCGAGCTCGAAATCGTGATGCGCGTGTACTTCGAAAAGCCGCGCACGACGGTGGGCTGGAAGGGTCTCATCAATGACCCGCACATGGACAACAGCTTCAAGATCAATGACGGTCTGCGCACTGCGCGCGAACTGCTGTTGCGCATCAACGAACTCGGCCTGCCGGCCGGCACCGAGTACCTCGACATGATCAGCCCGCAGTACATCGCCGATCTGATCTCGTGGGGCGCGATCGGTGCGCGGACGACCGAATCGCAAGTGCACCGCGAACTGGCATCGGGACTGTCGTGCCCGGTCGGCTTCAAGAACGGCACGGACGGCAACGTGAAGATCGCCGTCGACGCGATCAAGGCCGCCTCGCAGCCGCACCATTTCCTGTCCGTCACGAAAGGCGGCCACTCGGCGATCGTTTCAACCGCCGGCAATGAGGACTGCCACATCATCCTGCGCGGCGGCAAGGCACCGAACTACGATGCGGACAGCGTCAACGCCGCGTGCGCCGATATCGGCAAGGCCGGTCTCGCTGCGCGCCTGATGATCGACGCGAGCCACGCGAACAGCTCAAAGAACCACGAGAACCAGATTCCGGTGTGCGCGGACATTGGCCGTCAGATTGCTTCGGGTGACGAACGGATTGTCGGCGTGATGGTGGAATCGCATCTGGTGGCGGGCCGTCAGGATCTGCAGGAAGGCTGCGCGCTGACGTACGGCCAGAGCATCACCGACGCGTGCATTGGCTGGGACGAAAGCATCGCCGTGCTGGAAGGTCTCGCCGAAGCGGTCAAGCAACGGCGCGTAGCACGCGGCAGCGGCAATTAACAGCCACGACGCGCATCCGCGAGATCGCTGTAGCAGCTTCAACGGAAACCCGGCTCACCGAGCCGGTTTTTTTTTAGCCGAACGGACGAATGGTGCTCTGTGAGCCGCCTCTGTACCGTAACAACTCGTTGCCGGGTCGAATACGACTTGACCAGGTTGGGTGTTGCGTATAAAATTTTGTACATCAAAGGCGGCTATGGAGCAGGAAAAAGAAATTCGCTGGATGGGCTCCAGCTATCACGATTTACTCGCCTTTCCCGAAGAGCCGCGTCGTCGGGCAGGATTTCAGCTTGGCAAGATTCAGGCAGGACTGGACCCGGACGACTGGAAACCGTTTGATTCGGTCGGCGCCGGAACGCGGGAGATTCGCATCAGGGAAGCTGACGGCATTTACCGCGTGATGTATATCACCAAGTTCGTGGAAGCGTTGTATGTGCTGCATTGCTTCCAGAAGAAAACGCAGAAGCTAGGACCGCACGACAGAAAGATTGCCGAGGCGCGGTACCGCGCCATCATCAATGATAGGAAAACTTAACAAATGACGATCGACACAAAAATCCGTCACGTAACCAAGCCCGGTGCAAACCTGTTCCTCGAACTCGGCTTTTCTGCCGAGGAAGCGAAGCGCCTGCATGCCGCGTCGCAGAAACAGATCAACGACACGCGGCTGCTCAAGGAACAGTTAATGACCGAGTTGTCCAGCTGGATCGAACAGCATCACCTGAAACAGGCCGAGGCAGCCGAAATTCTGATGGTGTCGCGTCCGCGCATATCCGACGTGGTTAACAAGAAGACCACCAAGTTCACCATCGATACGCTGGTCGAAATGATGAGCCGGATCGGCAAGCCGGTCACGTTGGCGGTGGGTTGAGGCGCATGGCGCGCCTCCCCCGCTTTTCGCGTGCTTTGACACGCGGCTCGCCATGCGCTCCTGCGTTGTCAATCTACTGATTTACCGATTACTGAACTACGCCTGAACCGAACACCTCGGTGTGAATCCGCCCCGCATCCACCCCGAGCGTGACCAACGCCTCGCACTGAGCACGCATGAACGGCAACGGTCCGCAGATGTAGTAATCCGCATCGGGCACGATCAGCTTGTGGGTGATTTTCGCCACATCGAGTCGGCCTTCGAAGTCGTAGTCGGCGCCGAGACGATCGCTCGCTTCAATCGCTTCGTAGAAGACCGCGCGCGTGACATTGGGATGCGCTGCAACCGTATCGTTCAGCCACTGCCGGAACGCGTGCACGCGGCCATTGCGGCAGGCATGCACGAAGGTCACGCTGCGCTCGCTCTGATCGGCGAGCAACGTGGACAACATCGAGGTCATCGGCGTCACACCCACGCCGCCGCTCATCAGCACCACAGGCGTCATCTTCTTGCGGTCAAGCTTGAAGTCGCCCATTGGCGCGCTCACATGGACCACCGTGCCCACTTCCACACCATCGTGCAGCAGGTTCGACACGTGGCCGGGCGCCGTGTCTTCGCAGCCGGCCTCACGCTTCACCGAAATACGCAGCCATTTGCCGTTCGGCGCATCCGACAAGCTGTATTGCCGCGGCTGATCGACGCCTAGTTCATCTACAAAGCGCTTCACGCTCAGATACTGGCCTGGTTCGAAACCGCAAGCCGGCGAGCCGTCTGCCGACGTCAAATAGAACGATGTGATCTCATCGCTCTCCACTTCCTTGCGCGCGACCTTGAACGGCCGGAAGCCGCTCCACGCCGCGCCTTCGTAGAGCTTTGCCTCCGCACCGACGAAGATATCGGCGAGTTGCCCATACGCGGCTTCCCACGCGCCGAGCGTCTCCTGATCGACTGCGTCGCCGAGCACATCGGCAATCGCGCCTAGCAGGTGGCGTCCCACGATCGGATACTGTTCCGGCCGGATATTCAGACTCACGTGCTTTTGGGCGATGCGCGAGACTGTCGGGCCCAGCGCGCCGAGATTATCGATATTGGCCGCATACGCATACACCGCCTTCGCGAGCGTTTCCGGCTGACTGCCGCTCTTCTGGTGAGTCTGGTTGAACACGTTCTTCAACTCAGGATGCTGCGCGAACATGCGCTTGTAGAAGTGCTTGGTGATGGTCGTGCCGTGCACGGCGAGCACCGGAACGGTGGCTTTGACGCGGGCGATCTGGTCGGCGGTAAGAGCGGTCATGGCTACTTCTCCTTAAAGATTCATTTAGAATACATTTTTAAGGAGAAATTTCACCCCAGACAAATTGTCACAGGGCTCAAAGCGGCCTGCAGAGCGGTTCTAGCCCGCGTTTCGCTCGTGCTGCCACAACACGTCGCTGCCGCCGTCCGCGCGATTGAGCACGCGCGCCAGCACGAACAACAGGTCGGATAGCCGGTTCACATACTGGCGCGGCGCCGGGTTGATCGTCTCGCTCTCACCCAGCGCGACGATCGACCGTTCGGCGCGCCGACATACCGTACGGCACACGTGCGCAAGCGCGGCCGCGCGAGAGCCGCCCGGCAAGATGAATTCCTTCAATGGCGGCAGGGTCGCGTTGTAGTCGGCCAGCCAGTCGTCGATCTGGCCGAGGTGCGTGTCGGTAATCATCGTATGACCGGGGATGCAGAGTTCGCCGCCCAGGTCGAACAGGTCGTGCTGAATCGCGACGAGCGCCGCCCGCACCTTGTCGGGCAGCGTTTCGCAAAGCAACACACCCAGGTTCGAATTGAGTTCGTCGACGTCGCCGATTGCGGCAATGCGCGCACTGTCTTTGCGCACGCGGCGGCCGTCGCCGAGACCGGTGGTGCCGTCATCGCCCGTACGGGTGGCGATCTTGCTCAAGCGGTTGCCCATGATGTCTCCCATGCATTTTCATTCAGTGACGACGCGTCGCGTGGCGCCGGCAACTCCATCCGGCGAATCCACCCGATGCCACCGCGTTTATCCATATTGCGCGCATCGTGAGGTCGCCGTCATTATAGGAGCGACGGTCGGCCTCGACGCCGGCCCGCAAGCGATCGGCGTAAAATGGAGCATAAGCTGTAGAACAGTTCCGCCCCAATATCAGGAGACATGCGTGAACCATCCCGTGCCGCCGGCCCCGCTGCGCCGACCGTTTCCCGCCGAGTTGCTGACCGCGCTCAAAGCCGCTTTCGGCGAACGCGTATCCACGGCCGAGGCTGTGCGCGCTCACCATGGCCGCGACGAATCGCCGTTCGATCCCCAACTGCCCGACGCCGTCGTATTCGCGCGCAATACGGAAGACGTGCAAACCATCGTCAAGCTGTGCGGCCAATACGACGTGCCGATCATCCCCTACGGCACCGGGTCGTCGCTCGAAGGGCATCTGCTGGCGGTGCAAGGCGGCGTGTCGATCGATCTGTCGGAAATGAACCGTGTTTTATCGATCAACGCCGAAGACCTCACCGTCACCGTCGAGCCTGGCATCTCGCGCAAGCAGGTGAACGAAGCGCTACGCGACACCGGCCTGTTTTTCCCGATCGACCCGGGTGCTGACGCGAGCATCGGCGGCATGTCGGCCACGCGCGCCTCGGGCACCAACGCCGTGCGCTACGGCACGATGCGCGAGAACGTGCTCGGCCTCACCGTGGTTCTCGCCGACGGCCGCGTGACCAGGACCGGCACGCGCGCGCGCAAATCATCGGCGGGCTATGACCTCACGCGTCTGTTCGTCGGCTCGGAAGGCACGCTTGGCGTGATTACCGAAATCACCCTGCGCCTGTATCCGCAACCGGAGGCGGTCTCGGCTGCGGTCTGCACGTTCCCGTCAATGGGCGATGCAGTGCGAGCGGTCATCGAAACGATCCAGATCGGCGTGCCGATCGCACGCGTCGAATTCGTCGACTCGCTCGCAATCCGCTCGATCAACCGTCATTCGAATCTGACGTTGCGCGAGGCGCCCACGCTCTTCTTCGAGTTCCATGGCACCGAAGCCGGTGTGAAAGAGCAAGCCGAACTGGTGCAGGAAATCGCCGCGCAGAATGCCGGCGAAGGTTTCGAATGGGCGACGCGGCCGGAAGACCGCAGCCGTCTGTGGAACGCGCGCCACAACGCCTATTTCGCGATGCTGCAGTTGAAGCCCGGTTGCCGCGCCGTCACGACCGATGTGTGCGTGCCGATCTCGCGCCTGGCGGAATGCGTGGTGGAAACGGAGCAGGATTTGAAGGAATCTCCGCTGCCCTGCCCGATCGTCGGCCATGTCGGCGACGGCAACTTCCACGTCGCGATCCTGATCGATCCGAACAAGCCGGAAGAGCTCGCCGAAGCCGAGCGCCTGAATCATCGCATCGTGCAACGCGCGCTGCGCATGGACGGCACCTGCACAGGCGAGCACGGCGTCGGCCTGCACAAGATGAACTTCCTGCTCGAGGAACACGGTGAAGTCGCCGTCGATACGATGCGCTCCATCAAACATGCGCTCGATCCGCGCAATCTGATGAACCCGGGCAAGATCTTTTCCTGGGCAGCTTGAGGCGTCATCAACGCTTAGCTTAGTTGCGGCAGCGGCAGTGGCAAAAGCCGCTGCCGCGCAATCCGACTCGAACGGGCGCGCAGAGTAAAAGGCACCAGGAGACAACTCACATGAATGCCCCCGCTGAACTGACGGCCGAAGTTCTCGCCCAGCGCCAGCGCGAAGTCGTGCAGGCGCTGATGGCCGTGCTGCCTACGCATTGTCTGCTGTATCGCGAAGAAGACACGGTCGCCTACGAGTGCGACGGCCTCGCCGCCTATCGGCGGTTGCCGCTCGCCGTCGCGTTGCCGGAAACGGAATCGCAGGTGCAGCGCATCGTGCAGATCTGCCACCGGCTCGACGTGCCGATTGTGCCGCGCGGCGCCGGCACGGGTTTGTCCGGCGGAGCAATGCCGATTCGTCACGGCGTGGTGGTGTCGCTCGCGCGCTTCCGGAAGATCGTCGAAGTCGACTCGTACGCGCGAACCGCGACGGTACAGCCGGGCGTGCGCAACCTGTCGATTTCCGAAGCCGCCGCGCCGTACGGCCTTTACTACGCACCGGATCCGTCGTCGCAGATCGCCTGCACGATCGGCGGCAACGTGTCGGAGAATTCCGGCGGCGTGCACTGTCTCAAGTACGGCCTCACCGTACACAACGTGCTGCGCGTGCGCGCGGTGACCATGGAAGGCGAAATCGTCGAATTCGGTTCGCTCGCGCCCGACGCGCCGGGGCTCGATCTGCTCGCTGTACTGATCGGCAGCGAAGGCATGTTCGCGATCGTCACCGAAGTCACCGTCAAGCTGATCCCGAAACCGCAAACGGCGCAGGTCATCATGGCCAGTTTCGACGACGTCGTGAAAGGCGGCGAGGCGGTTGCCGGCATCATTGCAGCGGGCATCATTCCGGCCGGTCTGGAGATGATGGACAAACCGGCCACGCGCGCCGTCGAAGAGTTCGTCAACGCGGGCTACGACCTCGACGCGGCAGCAATCCTGCTGTGTGAATCGGACGGTACGCCTGAAGAAGTCGCCGACGAAATCGTGCGCATGACCGCTGTACTGCGCGAACAGGGCGCAACCCGCATCCAGATTTCGCGCTCCGAAAGCGAACGGCTGCGCTTCTGGTCCGGGCGCAAGAATGCGTTTCCGGCCGCCGGCCGCATTTCACCCGACTACTACTGCATGGACGGCACCGTGCCGCGCCGCAGTATCGGGCCGCTGCTCGCGCGCATCGAAGTCATGGAGAAGAAATACGGCCTGCGCTGCATCAACGTATTCCACGCGGGCGACGGCAACATGCATCCGCTGATTCTGTTCAACGGCAACGATATGGATGAGTGGCACCGGGCTGAGGCCTTCGGTTCCGACATTCTCGAAACGTGCGTCGAACTGGGCGGCACGGTGACAGGCGAGCATGGCGTCGGCATCGAGAAAATCAATTCGATGTGCGTGCAGTTCTCGCCCGAAGAGCGCGACGCGTTTCACGCGGTCAAGCGCGCCTTCGACGCGCCCGGTTTGCTCAACCCCGACAAAGGCATTCCCACGCGAGCACGCTGCGCCGAGTACGGCAAGATGCATGTGCGCGGGGGCTTGTTGCCGCATCCGGACCTCCCGCGGTTTTAAGGCGCCTGCGGGGTTGCCCGCACGGGCGCCTCACGCGGGGGCGCTGCCGGCACGACCGCCATGCCGCCACAACTCGCCCACATAGCGGGAGCCCCCACGCCCGCTCCACCCTCGGTTGGCCCGGCCTTTCCGCACCGTCGACGTAACGCGCATATTCCGCGCCGCGCCTGCTTCCCCACTCCCACCTGATTACCCGATGCGGGTCCGCTCCGGGTTGCCAGCGGGCCCCCGCCCGGTACAATCAACCGAAACACAACGAAGCAGGGCACCATGGAAGAGGACGACATCGTCGCCGTTTGGTCTGAACGCGTGGGTTCGGCCAGCGCCGAAGGGCGCACATTGCGTATCCGTGGCGGGGGCACCAAAGACTGGTACGGTCAGACGCTGGAAGGTGACATCCTCGACACGCGCGCTTATCGCGGCATCATCGCCTACGATCCGGCCGAACTGGTCATCACGGCGCGCGCGGGCACGCCCCTGCTGGAGATCGAAGCCGCGCTCGCCGAACACGATCAGATGCTCGCCTTCGAGCCTCCGCACTTCGGGCCGCAGGCTACCTTCGGCGGCTGCATCGCGGCGGGCATCGCCGGTCCGCGCCGCCCTTCTGCCGGTGCCGCGCGCGACTTCGTGCTCGGCGCCGTCATCATGAACGGCCAGGGTCAGACGTTGCATTTCGGCGGCCAGGTGGTGAAGAACGTCGCCGGTTATGACGTCTCCCGTTTGATGGCAGGCTCGCTCGGCACCTTGGGACTGATCCTCGAACTGTCGGTCAAAGTGCTGCCGCTGCCGCAGGCCGAAACCACCCTCAAATTCGATATGAACGGCACCGACGCGGTCCGCAAGCTCAACGAATGGGGCGGCCGGCCACTGCCGATCACGGCTAGCGCGTGGCGTCACGGCACGCTTGCCGTGCGGATGGCCGGCGCGGAAGCCGCGGTCAAAGCGGCACGCCTCGCGCTCGGCGGCGAAGTCGTCGATGCCGTCGAGGCGGACCGCTTCTGGGCAGGCCTGCGCGAACAGACCGACTCGTTCTTTGCGGCGATTCCGCCCAAGGCCGCACTGTGGCGCCTCGCGCTGCCGTCGATCACCGAACCGCTGCAACTGCCCGGCGCGCAATTAATGGAATGGGGCGGCGGCCAGCGCTGGTGGATCACCGACACCGACGCGCAAACCGTGCGCATCAGCGCCAAGCAGGCCGGCGGGCACGCCACCATGTTCCGCACGGGCCACGGCTACGACCGCAGCGCCGGCGTGTTCACGCCGCTGCCCGCGCCGCTGATGAAAATCCATCGCGGCCTGAAAGCCGCCTTCGACCCGGCCCGCATCTTCAATCGCGGCCGCCTCTACCCCGACTTCTGAGCGACGCGATGCAAACCAACCTCGCGGACTTCATTCGCAACACGCCCGATGGTGACGAAGCCGACGCCATCCTGCGCAATTGCGTGCATTGCGGCTTCTGCACGGCGACCTGCCCGACCTATCAGATACTGGGCGACGAACTCGACGGCCCGCGCGGGCGCATCTATCTGATCAAGCAGATGGTGGAAGGCGCCGCGGTCACGCGCAGCACGCAAGTTCACCTCGACCGCTGCCTCACTTGCCGCAACTGCGAGACCACCTGCCCATCCGGCGTGCAATACGGCCGGCTGGTGGAAATCGGCCGCAAGATCACCGAGGAAAAGGTCACGCGTCCGCCGGGTCAGCGGCTCATGCGCCGGTTACTCGCGAGCTTCCTGCCGAACAGCGCGTTGTTCACGCCGACCATGCGCCTCGGTCAGCACGTCCGCCCGCTCCTGCCGAAGAAACTGCGCGACAAGGTACCGGCGCGGCAGCGTCCGCTCGAATGGCCGACCGCGAAACATCCCCGCAAGATGCTGATGCTCGCCGGCTGCGTGCAACCGTCGATGATGCCGAACGTCAACGTCGCGACCGCGCGGGTGCTCGACGCGCTCGGCGTCGAAACGTTGATCGCGCCCGAGGCCGGCTGCTGCGGCGCGATCCGTCTGCATCTGGGCTACAACGACGAAGCGCTCGACGACCTGCGTGCCAACATCGACGCGTGGTGGCCGTATATCGAACAGGGTGTGGAAGCGATCGTGATGAACGCGTCCGGCTGCGGCGCGACGGTCAAGGAGTATGCGCATCTGTTGCGCAACGATCCCGCGTATGCGGAGAAGGCGCGCCGAGTGACCGAATTGACGCGCGACGTCGCGGAGATCCTGCCGGAATTCGAAGAGGCGCTCGTCGCCGTGACGCGCCGCCGCGCGATCCATACGGTGGCGTTCCATCCGCCCTGCACGTTGCAGCATGGTCAGCAGATACGCGGCAAGGTCGAACATCTGCTGGCGGCGCTCGGCGTCGAAGTGCGCCTGCCCGCGGACAGTCATCTCTGCTGCGGCTCGGCCGGCACTTATTCGCTGACGCAGCCGAAGCTCTCTTACGCGCTGCGCGATCAGAAGCTCGAACGGCTGCAGGCGCAGGAGCCGCAGGTGATCGTGTCGGCGAATGTCGGCTGCATCGCGCATCTGCAAAGCGGCACGTCCACGCCGGTCGCGCACTGGATCGAACTGGTCGAGCACATGCTGTCGGCTTGAGGCGATCGTTTCGGACATAAGTCCCGCATGTGGCTTGCAACACGTCACGGCTCATCGCCTCCGCCCTGGCCGCAGGCCGCACGTCGTAAGACAACTGCGTCCGTATAATTCGATACATCGCCTTTCGCAGGACTTCCGGTTCCGTTCCATGCCCGATCTGATTCACAACCTCGAAGCGGTGCAGCAGCGCATCGCCCTCGCCGCGCACGTGGCCGGCCGCGACGCGCGGTCAATCACCTTGCTCGCGGTCTCGAAGACGTTTCCCGCCGAAGACGTGCGCGCCGCCTACACAGCCGGCCAACGCGCGTTCGGTGAGAACTACGTGCAGGAATCCATCACCAAGATCGAAGCGCTGGCCGATCTGCGTGAATCGCTCGAATGGCATTTCATCGGACCATTGCAATCGAACAAAACGCGGCCGGTCGCCGAGCATTTCGACTGGGTGCATTCGGTCGACCGGTTGAAGATCGCGCAGCGGCTGTCGGAGCAACGCCCGGACAACCTGCCGCCGTTGAACGTATGCCTGCAGGTCAACATTAGTGGCGAAGCGTCGAAAAGCGGCGTGAGCATTCCCGAGGCCGTGGAAGTCGCGCAGGAAATCGCCGCGCTGCCGAAGCTGAATCTGCGTGGCCTGATGGCGATCCCGGAACCGGCCGGCAGTATCGACGAGCAACGTGTGCCGCATCGGCAACTGCGCGAGCTGTTCGAGCGTCTGCGCAATGACGGGCTCGAACTCGATACGCTCTCGATGGGCATGTCGAGCGACCTCGAAGCCGCCGTACTGGAAGGCGCGACGATCGTGCGCGTGGGCACCGCGATCTTCGGTGCGCGAGATTACTCTAACTGACCCTGTCGGCCTTTCCCCGGCGCCTGACGGGACATCTTTCGGAACATCATGAAAATTGCTTTTATCGGCGGTGGCAATATGGCTGCCGCGTTGATCGGCGGCCTCATCAAGCGCGGCGTGGCACCCACGGATCTTTACGCGATCGACCCTAACGAAGACGCACGCAAACGCAATGAGCAGCAATTCGGCATCAAGACCGGCGCCGCCGCGGACGCCGCGCTCGCGTCGTACGACGCCGTCGTACTGGCGGTGAAGCCGCAGATCCTGAAGAGCGTCGCTGAGGCACTGGCGCCGCATCTGAAGGCGTCGCAACTGGCGGTCAGCATCGTCGCGGGCATTCGCATGGACGACATGTCGCGCTGGCTGAACGGCCATGCTCGCATCGTGCGCGTGATGCCGAATACGCCGGCGCTGATCGGCATGGGCGTGACGGGCCTCGTGGCGACCGGCAGCGTCGACGAAGCGGGCCGCGCGCTTGCGTCGCAGGTATTGGGCGCGGTCGGCGCAACCGTCTGGTTCGACGACGAAGCGAAGATCGACGCGGTGACCGCGATCTCGGGCAGCGGGCCGGCCTACGTGTTCTATTTCATCGAAGCGTTGCAGGAAGCCGCGCGCCAACTCGGCATGGACGAAACGCAAGGCCGCGCGCTCGCAGTCGCGACCTTCACCGGCGCGGCGCAACTGGCCGCGAACTCGGAAGAGCCGCCGAGTCTGTTGCGCGAACGGGTGACGTCGAAGGGAGGAACCACGGCGGCCGCGCTGACGTCGTTCGACGCAAGCGGGATCAAGGATGCGATCGTGCGCGGCGTGCTCGCGGCCGACGCGCGCGCCAAGGAAATGGGCGACGAGTTCGGCAAGCTGTAAGCGCGATTAGCGGGTGGCGGTAGGCCGTCCGCCGTGCGCAAGTCAGGAAAGGAATACGCTGAAGGACGCTGCGCTCCGGATCAATCCGAGGCGGCGTCCACGGCGCAAAAGAAGTGCGACCGAAGCGCGGCAGAGCTAAAACGAAGCCACCGCGTAATGCGCAGCAATGCCGACAAACAGCGCGCCACCCAGCCAGTTGTTATGACGGAACGCCGCGAAGCACGCCATCCGTTCGCGGTTGCGGATCAGCATGTAGTGATAGATCGCGCAGCCCGCTGCCGCCGCCCATCCCAGCCAGTACAACGCGCCAAAACGGAGCATCACGCCGATGCCGACGTAGATCCCCAGCGTCACCGCATAGCAGAGCATGATCGCCGCCACGTCGAAGCGGCCGAAGGTCAGCGCCGAGGTGCGGATGCCGATCTTGATGTCGTCGTCGCGATCGACCATCGCGTATTCAGTGTCATATGCGACCGACCAGAACACGTTGGCCAGCAACATCACCCAGGCGAGCATCGGCACGTGATCCTGAATCGCGGCAAACGCCATCGGAATGCCAAAGCCGAACGCGATGCCCAGATAAGCCTGTGGAATAGCAAAGAAGCGCTTCGTAAACGGATACGAACCGGCAACGAAGAGCGCCGCCACCGAAAGCTCCTTGGTCAGCGTATTCAGTGGCAGGATCAGCAGAAATGCCAGCAGCGACAAACCGGCCGCCAGCGCCACCGCCTCCCATGCCTTGATCTTGCCCGACGTGATCGGACGGTTTTCGGTGCGCTTTACATAGCGATCGAAGTCGCGATCCGCGTAGTCGTTGATCGCGCAGCCCGCCGAGCGCATCAGCACCGTGCCCACCGTGAAGATCACCAGGAGCGGCCACGAAGGATGGCCGTCGGACGCAATCCACAGCGCGTTCAGCGTCGGCCACAGCAGCAGCAGGCTGCCGATCGGCTTGTCCATGCGGACGAGGCGCAGATACAGGGGAAGTCGGGCGAACATGGGCGGATTCGGTGAAGTGCAGACGGTGCCGCTATTTTACGGGATGCGGACGGCAGACGATCCGTTCGCTCACCGGCGTTTCCAGATCGCTCTATACCTCGTCAAAAAATGCAGGATTCGCACCTCAATATGCCAGGTCGTTGCAATTCCCAGATCACCATTTCCGCCTCAAAGGGACCCTGATGAAACGCTATCCCGGGTATTCAGAGCCGACTCAGTGGAGCTGAAAAATGGCGGCGTACCGCGCAGGCCGACAGCGAGCAGATGGGGTCAGTGTGCCGTTGGCCGTGTCAACATCGAGGTGCGGCGAAAAACGACATGGAAACACCCGAGGACATCAACCTTGGGCCACATCCTGAGTGAACTGCAAAATAATAAACTCAGCTGGACGCACCGCCGCCATGCCTATTTCCGCAATCATTTTTCCTTGCGCAATATCGGTATCCGACATGGTGATGTCTTTGCCTATCCGTACAAAATACGCTTCCTGTTCGGTTGCGCCTGCCAATGCACCTTGCTGCCACAGGCCATACAGGTAGTTGGTAATAGCGCCGCGGACTTTCTCCCACGTGGGTTGATTATTCGGCTCAAATATTAGAGTCTGCATGGCGGCTTTAATTTCCCGCTCCGCACTGTTAAACAGACGTCGCACGGAAATATAACGCCAGTCGTCGCTATCCTTCAGAGTTCGTGCGCCCCAGACAACAAGGCCGCGATCGCCGTTCCTGCGAATCATGTTGATTGCTTTGCCGCTGTTATATTGACTTTGAAGATCATCTGTAACGGCATAGCACGCCTGATAATTAGCCGGTAAAGTGATATTTGCAGGCGCTTTCCATACGCCGCGGGTGCGATCTGATACGCAATATAATGCGGCCATGACGAAGCTGGCCGGAATGATTTGGGTTGCCCAATCTGGCTTGAGGTAGGGATAGTAAACTGCACCAAAAGGGCTTTCCGGATAACTGGCTGCCGCACTGCCGTCAGTTATCTCACCCCGTGGGCCGTCCAGAATGGCAAATAATCCGCTGTCGGGCTGGCAAAGATTAATTATGTCGGTATATATGGTGCCTTCCCCGCCAGCGACCAGCAAAGTTATGTCGTCATATTTTGGCGCCTCAGTCAGGAAGCTTTTATATAACACAACGTAACAAGGTCCTCCACCACACTCAAAATAAGCCCTCATGTACTGACTGTCGTCGGTTGCTGTTCCCATGGACGACTTGCTGAACTCGAGGAAATTGTTGAATTTTTGAGCGGGACCGCTGGGCATGGTCCATAGTGCGATTATCGGTACGGTGGTGGCCGCCGCCTCGACGGCAATCGATAGTGCGGCGTCTTCTGTAACGTAGATACCCGGATAACTGGTTGTCGTAGTCATCTGATTTTTCGCTAGAAAAATTTGGAAAATTGATCGATTTCGGCTTGACTGACTTATTAAGTGGCGCCACATTGATAATTAATGAGCAAATTTTTATCGACCTGATTCGGCGAATTCGTTCGTACAAAATTAGTGGAACGATGTCAATAAAACAAGTGACAAGTTGATGCAGGAGCGTGTCCGGACGCAATGACGAAAAAGGTAGGTGTTTCTTTATTTACGTTATGTGGTAAATCAATCGGCATGTTTCTCGAAATGAAATGACGCGGCGCCGAGGCTAATCACGCATCTCACCAGTACGGCGCCGTCGGCCTGAATTTCATTAGTCGCCCCCCTGAACACCCCGATAGTCGTTTTTGTGGCGCTTGACGCAGAAATGGTGATCTGCAGCACGCATTTGATCTGTCCGACGAAGAGGTCGTCGGGCAACGGGGCACAGAGTCCTTACTGGCAAACCACAAGAGTGCGCCCGCATGGGCGCACAAAACAAAGCCTCCCGCGAAGGGAGGCTTTGTTTTGTCTAAGTTCCGGCTCAACGCAGGCGCTGACGCGCCACGCTGACTTCAAGCGAAAACGCCTATACGCTCACGCCAGCATCGAGCGCAGCATCCATGCGGTCTTTTCATGCGTTTGCATGCGTTGCGTCAGCAGGTCGGCGGTCGGCTCGTCGTTGGCGGCTTCCGTCGACGGGAAAATCGCACGTGCGGTACGCACCACGGCTTCCTGACCTTCCACCAGTTGGCGGATCATTTCTTCAGCAGCCGGTACACCGTCCGCTTCCGGAATCGACGACAGCTTCGCGAATTCCTTGTAGCTGCCCGGCGCATGCACGCCCAGCGCACGGATCCGCTCAGCGATCGAATCGACCGCGAGTGCCAGCTCGTTGTACTGCGTTTCGAACATCAGATGCAGCGTGTTGAACATCGGACCCGTTACGTTCCAGTGGAAGTTGTGGGTCTTCAGGTACAGCGTGTAGGTGTCGGCGAGCAGTCGCGACAGACCTTCTGCAATCTTCTTGCGATCCTTGTCGCTGATCCCGATATTGACGTGCTGTACGGCTTCTTTCTTGGCCATGATGACTCCTTTGAAGAGTGATACGAACCGGTCGGCAAGGGACGGTTTGCGGATAGCAAACTCGAACATCGAACGCTCGACAGTTTAGCTTAGAAAGCCGCTGCGCTCGTGTGACGCGTGGTCGCTTGCCGCACCCGCGGCCACGCGTTCAATCAGCCGTCGAACGCGTGCCGGAGAGTTTGGTCCTCAAGCGACGATCGCGCATTCCACTGCCTTGCGCAGCAGCAAAGCCTGCTGCCTGCTGTTTACTTCTTGCCGCCTTCAGAGAGCTCGGCCATCGCGGCGATCACGCCTTCCGCATAGGCCGGATCGATGCGGCGGAAATGCGCGATCTGACGCGCGACGATCTCCTGCGGCACACCGTCGATATGGCGTGCGATGTTGCCGAACAGACGCTGGCGTTGCGCCGCATCGAAGAGCGCAAACAACATGCCGGGCTGCGTGTAGTAATCCTCGTCCACGCGATGATCGTAACGATCGACCGTCCCCGCCGCGAGCGGCGGTTCCGACGCGTTCGTATCTTGAGCGAAGTCGCCGAAACGATTCGGCTCGTAGTTCACGTTGCCGCCGAGGTTGCCATCCGTGCGCATCGCACCGTCGCGGTGGAACGAATGCGGGCTCGGCACACGGGCCGTATTCACCGGAATCTGATGGTGATTGATACCGAGGCGATAGCGCTGCGTGTCGCCATACGAGAACAAACGCCCTTGCAACAGACGGTCCGGCGAGAAGCCGATACCCGGCACCACGTTGGCCGGCGTGAACGCTGCCTGCTCCACGTCCGCGAAGTAGTTCGCCGCATTGCGGTTCAACTCGATCGTGCCGACGTCGATCAACGGATAGTCCTTCTGCGACCACACCTTCGTGATGTCGAACGGGTTGAAGCGATAGTTCGCTGCGTCCGCTTCCGGCATCACCTGGATGGCGAAACGCCATTTCGGGAAGTTGCCTGCGTCGATGTTGCCGACCAGATCGCGCTGCGCGCTTTCACGGTCTTGCGCCACGACTTGCGCTGCTTCGGCATCGGTGAAGTTCTCAATCCCTTGCATCGACTTGAAGTGGAACTTCACCCAGAAACGCTCGTTGTCCGCGTTGATGAACGAGTACGTATGCGAACCGAAGCCGTGCATCTGGCGGTAGTTTTGCGGAATGCCGCGATCGCTCATGAGGATCGTCACCTGATGCAACGATTCCGGATGACGCGACCAGAAATCCCATGCAGCGATGTTGTTGCGCAGGTTGGTGTACGGATCGCGCTTTTGCGTGTGGATGAAGTCCGGGAATTTCAGCGGATCGCGGATGAAGAACACCGGCGTGTTGTTGCCGACCACGTCCCAGTTGCCTTCTTCCGTGTAGAACTTAATCGAGAAACCCCGCACGTCGCGTTCCGCATCGGCTGCGCCGCGCTCGCCGGCAACCGTGGAAAAACGCATGAAGAGCGGCGTGTCCTTGCCGACCTGGGCGAACACCTTCGCCTTCGTGTAACGCGAGATGTCGTGCGTGACCTTCAGCGTGCCGAATGCGCCGGAGCCCTTCGCGTGAACGCGACGTTCCGGAATCACTTCGCGATCGAAGTGGGCGAGTTTTTCGAGCAGCCATACGTCTTGCAGGACGACCGGACCGCGCACGCCGGCGGTCATCGAATTCTGGTTGTCGGCGACGGGTGCGCCGGCTGCATTAGTGAGCTTGCGTTCGGACATATGTGACTCCTGAGTGGTTTCTTTCAGAAATGGAATGCGGGGAGAGGCGCGGTGCGCTGATGAACACGGCTTACGCGGACAAAGCCCGATCGACCAGCAAGGACAACGCGACCGTGCGCATGCTCCGCACCGAGGCAGCGAAAGCGCCTGGGGCAACACGGGGGGATTGAGCGGCGACAGCGTGGTCTTGCGGCGAGTTTGATGGCTTCATGATTTCCTCCGGGTCTTATGGGATCGGGCGATCCATGGAGGAAACTATCACAACGCTATCGAATTATTGTATTTGATAAATTTAATCTATTCGATAGGGATCACGACGATCAGCGCCTTGGCGCGGTTGCCGGACCGTCCGCCGAGGGCACGGGACGGACCGGCTTAGGCGCGGCGCGCGCTCCTAATTGACAGCAACGGGCAGATCCAGTTTTTTGACGCCCGGCAGATCGCAGGCGTTGATGGCATCGCAAATGGCCTCAATGGCTGGCATCCGCGTGAAGCTCTTGCGCCACGCGAGCACCACGCGGCGGTCAGGCACCGGTTCGTCGAACGCGACATAGCTGAGCAGTCCCGCATCGATACCGCCTGCGTGCGGCTTGACCTCATGCACCGACATGCGCGGCAGCACGGTAATCCCGACGCCGCTCGCCACCATATGGCGAATGGTTTCCAGCGACGAACCTTCGAACGTCTTCTGGATGCCGTCCGCGTTCTGCGAGAAGCGCATGAGTTCCGGGCAGACGCCCAGTACGTGGTCGCGGAAGCAATGACCGCTGCCAAGCAGCAGCATGGTTTCCTGCTTCAGATCTTCGGCGTCGATTTTCGCGCGGTTTTCCCACGCGTGACCGGACGGCAGCGCCACGACGAAGGGTTCGTCGTACAGCGGGCGCTGCATCAGACCCGTTTCCGGAAACGGCAGCGCCATGATGGCGACGTCGATTTCGCCTTGCTTGAGCAACTCGATCAGCTTGAGCGTGTAATTTTCCTGCAGCATCAACGGCATCTGCGGGACACGCTTGATCATCTGTTTGACGAGGGTAGGCAGCAGATACGGCCCGATCGTATAGATGACACCGAGCCGCAGCGGCCCAACCAGCGGGTCTTTACCCTGTTTTGCGATTTCCTTGATGGCGAGCGTCTGTTCGAGGACGCGTTGAGCTTGCGTGACGATCTGTTCGCCGATCGGCGTGACGCTGACTTCGCTGGTGCCGCGCTCGAAAATCTGGACGTTGAGTTCGTCCTCGAGCTTTTTGATTGCCACCGACAGAGTCGGCTGGCTGACGAAACACGCTTCGGCGGCCCGGCCGAAGTGCCGCTCGCGGGCAACCGCGACGATGTATTTCAATTCGGTGAGCGTCATTGGGGGACCAATCAGGACGATAATTCGATAGGTTCTAGTTATACACCTATAGGGTCGGTTCGCCAACCTTTTGGTCTTCCGACGGCGGACGCACTGCAGCAAGGGCTTCACCGCGTTAGGCACACGGACACGAAGCGCCGCCCGGCACGACCCTAAGCCTTCAAATATTGCTCTCGAGCCCCAAGCCACCGCGCGAGATGCTGCATCACCACCTCGGGATACTTCTCGAGCAAAGCCGCGGCAGCATCTCTGGCAGGCTCAATTAGCCACTGATCATTCTCGAGATCAGCAAATCTCAACATGGCCGCGCCCGATTGCCGCGCGCCCAGAAACTCGCCCGGACCGCGAATCTCAAGGTCCCTCCGCGCGATTTCGAACCCGTCGGTCGTTTCCCGCATGGTCTGCAACCGAGCGCGCGCAGTCATCGACAACGGCCCGGTATAAAGCAACACGCAAACCGAAGCCGCACTTCCGCGCCCCACCCGCCCACGCAATTGGTGCAGCTGCGCCAACCCGAACCGCTCCGCGTGCTCGATCACCATCAGCGACGCATTGGGCACGTCGACACCCACTTCGATCACCGTCGTCGCCACCAGCAACTGCACCTCGTTGCGTGTGAACGCCTCCATCACGGCCGCCTTCTCCGCCGGCGCGAGACGTCCATGGACCAGTCCCACATTCAATTCAGGCAACGCGGCCACCAGCGTCTCGTAAGTCTCCACCGCAGTCTGCAACTGCAATGTCTCGCTTTCCTCGATCAGCGGACACACCCAGTAAACCTGCCGTCCCGTCAGCGCGGCCTCGCGCACACGGCCGATCACCTCTTCGCGCCGCGCGTCGGAGACCAGCTTGGTCAGAATCGGCGTGCGCCTAGGTGGCAATTCATCGATCGTCGAGACGTCGAGGTCGGCGTAATAGGTCATCGCCAGCGTGCGCGGAATCGGCGTCGCGGACATCATCAACTGATGCGGCTGGAAATCGCGCGCGCCGTCGGCGGCGTTTCGCCCCGGAGAAACGCCCCCTGGGGGATGCGCCTTGGCGCGCAAGGCGAGCCGTTGCGCCACGCCAAAGCGGTGCTGTTCGTCGACAATCACGAGGCCCAGCCGCGCGAACTCCACCGCGTCCTGGATGATCGCGTGCGTGCCGATCACGAGCTGCGCGGTGCCGAGCGCCGCCGCTTCGAGCGCGGCGCGCTTTTCCTTGGTCTTCAGACTGCCGGCGAGCCACGCGACGCTCACGCCCAACGGCTCCAGCCAGCCGCGCAATTTGCGCGCGTGCTGTTCGGCGAGAATTTCGGTCGGCGCCATCAGCGCGGCCTGGTAGCCGGCGTCGATCGCTTGTGCGGCAGCCAGCGCGGCAACGATCGTCTTGCCACTGCCGACGTCGCCCTGCAGCAGCCGCTGCATCGGGTGAGGTTGCGTCAAATCGAGCGCGATCTCACCGCCCACACGCTCTTGCGCCGCCGTCAGCGTAAACGGCAGCGCCTTCAGCAAGCGCGCCACCAGTGCCGATTCATCGCCCTGTTTCCGGCGCGGCATGGTCGGCGCCGCACGCGTGCGGCGCTCTTCGTGCGCCCGCTTCAACGACATCTGCTGCGCCAGCAATTCCTCGAACTTGATACGCACCCACGCCGGATGCGTGCCGTCGATCAGCGCGGTCTCATCGGACTGCACGCCCGGATGATGCAGCGTGCGCACCGCCTCCATCAGCCCGGGCACACCAAGCGGCTGCAGATAGGCTTGCGCGATCGGCTCGGGCAGCAGTTCCGGCAGCGACGTGCGCGACAACGCGTTGTCGATCGATTTGCGCAGATAGGCCTGCGTCACGCCGGCGGTGCTCGGATACACGGGCGTGAGCGCCTGCGGCAGCGGCGTGTCTTCGTCGACCACGCGCACCGCCGGATGCACCATCTCCATGCCGAAGAAGCCGCCGCGCACGTCGCCGCGCACACGCAACCGCGCGCCGATGGCCATCTGCTTGACCTGCGAGCCGTAGAAATTCAGAAAGCGCAGCACGAGTTCGTCGCCGGCATCGTCGCGCAGTTTCACCAGCAACTGCCGGCGCGGGCGATAGGCGATCTCGTTGTCGAACACCACGCCCTCGGTCTGCGCGATACCGCCCGGCAGCAGATGCCCGATCGGCGTGAGCGACGTCTCGTCTTCATAGCGCATCGGCAAATGCAGGACGAGATCGAGGTCGCGCGTGAGGCCGAGTTTGGCGAGCTTGTCGACGGGTTTGGCCGCGGGTTTGGCCGCGGGTTTGGCGGTGGCCTTGGCAGCAGGCTTCCCGGTGGCTTTGCCCGCGGGCTTGCCGGCGGGCTTGTCACCGAATGGGTCAACCATTTCATCTTCACGCGCGGCCTTGTCGTTCTCCAGCGCGACACCCGCGTCGAGGTCGTTCACGCCCGGCGCCGCTGCTTTGCCCCGCGCGGCGCGGCGCTTGGGCTCGTCGCTCACTTCATCGGTAGCAGAGGGCAATCGGCGTTCGGACAAAGGCATGAGTTGCTTCGCAAGTACAATATCGGCTGTCAAAGGTGTCGCCGCCATATAGCGCGCGGGGTCGCGGGTCGCTCTGGCGTCCCGCAATCATAGCCGCCCGGCTCCGGCTTCGGCTCAATTCAGTCCCAATTCGCTTCCAGTCGTCCGCATGTTTACGCTTTCCGATTTCGATTTCGATCTGCCACCCGAGCTGATCGCGCAAGTAGCGCTTCCCGAGCGCAGCGCCAGCCGTCTGCTCGAAGTGGGCAACGCGGCCGGCTCCGCCGAGGCCGCGCGTCTGATCGACCGCCGCTTTGCCGAGTTGCCCGAGTGCATCGCGGCCGGCGATCTGCTGGTCTTCAACGATACCAAAGTCCTGAAGGCGCGCTTCCTCGGCCAGAAGGCCAGTGGCGGCAAGATTGAAGTGCTGGTAGAACGCCTGACCGGCGAGCGCACAGCCCTCGCGCAGATTCGCGCGAGCAAGAGCCCGCAGCCGGGCACCACGATCCGTCTCGCCGATGCTTTCGACGTCACCGTTGGCGAACGCGTCGAGCCGTTCTACACGCTGCATTTCCCCGACGACTGCCTGACGCTGATCGAGCAATTCGGCCGCCTGCCGCTGCCGCCCTACATCGAGCACGATCCCGACTCGACCGACGAGACCCGCTACCAGACCGTATTCGCGCAGAACCCCGGCGCGGTCGCCGCGCCCACTGCCGGCCTGCATTTCGACAATGCGCTGCTGGCTCGCCTCGACGCCAAAGGCGTCGAACGCGCGACGCTGACGCTGCACGTCGGCGCGGGCACCTTCCAGCCGGTGCGGGTGGAGAACCTGGCGGAGCACAAGATGCACAGCGAGTGGTATCACTTGCCGCAATCGCTCGCCGACAAGATCGCGGCGACGCGGGCGCGCGGCAACCGCGTGATCGCGGTGGGCACCACATCGATGCGCGCGCTCGAAGCCGCCGCGCGCGACGCGGATGCAGCCGGACGCCCGCTCGGCGCGGCGAGCACGGAAACCGACATCTTCATCACGCCTGGCTACACGTTCCGAGTAGTCGACCGGCTGGTGACCAATTTCCATTTGCCGAAGTCGACGTTGTTGATGCTGGTGTCGGCATTCGCGGGCGTCGAAACGATTCGCGCCGCGTACAGGCACGCGATCGAGGAGCGCTACCGCTTCTTCAGCTACGGCGACGCGATGCTGCTCACGCGCCGCGACGTTTGAAATCGGACACGCCGTTTCAAAGTTTTCGTAGTTCCCCAAGCCGCCGCGAGGTTCTCCGGCGGCGTTAAACATTTGCGCCGGACTGTTTTCCGGTAGCACAGGAGTCCCCCCAATGACCGACGGTCATATCCACGATACAAACGGTACCTGCAAAACCTGCGCGAACGTCACCGAGCGTCCGGAAAGCGGCCTCAAATTCGAACTGCTCGGCACCGACGGCCAGGCACGGCGCGGTCGCGTCACGCTAAATCACGGCGTGGTCGAAACGCCGATCTTCATGCCGGTCGGCACGTACGGCACCGTGAAGGCCGTGCAGCCGCGCGAGCTCGAGGAAATGCACGCGCAGATCATCCTCGGCAACACCTTTCACCTGTGGCTGCGCCCGGGCCTCGAAACGATCGAGGCGCACGGCGGCCTGCACGGCTTCATGGGCTGGAAAAAGCCGATCCTGACGGACTCCGGCGGTTTTCAGGTGTTTTCGTTAGGCGATCTGCGCAAGATCACTGAGGATGGCGTCACGTTCGCATCCCCGATCAACGGCGACAAGCTCTTCCTCTCACCCGAAGTGTCGATGCAGATCCAGAAGGTGCTGAACTCGGACATCGTCATGCAGTTCGACGAATGCACGCCGTACGCGACCAACAACGTGCCGACCTCGCACCAGGAAGCCGCCGATTCGATGCGCATGTCGATGCGCTGGGCCAAGCGCTCGACCGACGAATTCAACCGCCTCGGCAACCCGAACGCGCTGTTCGGCATCGTCCAGGGCGGCATGTTCGAAGACCTGCGGGACGAATCGCTGGCGGGCCTGGCGGACATGGACTTCCACGGCCTGGCGATCGGCGGCCTCTCGGTCGGCGAGCCGAAAGAAGACATGATGCGCGTGCTGAACCATATCGGCCCGAAGCTCCCGGCCGACAAACCTCACTACCTGATGGGCGTCGGCACGCCGGAAGACCTGGTGGCGGGCGTGGCCGCCGGCGTCGACATGTTCGACTGCGTGATGCCGACCCGCAACGCGCGCAATGGCTGGCTCTTCACGCGTTTCGGCGACATCAAGATCCGCAACGCGGCACACAAGAACTCGCTGCGCCCGCTCGATGAGCAATGCGGTTGTTACACCTGCCGAAATTTCACTCGGGGCTATCTGCACCATCTGCATCGTGTAGGGGAAATCCTCGGCGCGCAGTTGAACACGATCCACAACCTGCACTACTACCTGGAACTGATGCAGGAAATGCGCGACGCGATCGACGCAAAACAGTTCGAGCCTTTCCGCAAGCGCTTCCACGAGCACCGCGCGCGCGGCATCGACTAGCCGGCAACCGGCCCGAGGCCGACGAATTTGCCAGAGGAATTCGCCGACCCCACACGGAAAACCTTACAATTAACTTTCGCGAACGGCGAAAAAGGCTTTAAAGGGTTGATCGCAAAGCCGATTCGCCGCGCCGATGCCTGTCAGGCGGGTGGTAGAATGACCGGCTGATTTTTTTGATCGTTTTGATTTATAACGGAGAGACCAACGTGTCGTTCATTTCCAATGCCTTCGCCCAAGGCACAGCAACAGGTGGCATTGAATCGAACCTGATGAGCTTCCTGCCGCTGATCCTGATGTTCGGCGTGCTGTACTTCATCATGATTCGCCCGCAAATGAAGCGCCAGAAGGAACATCGCAACATGCTCGCCGCGATGGCCAAGGGCGATGAAGTGGTGACGAACGGCGGCATCGTCGGCAAGGTGACCAAGGTGGGTGAAGCTTACGTCGGCGTCGAAATCTCGGAAGGCACGGAAATCACCGTGCAAAAAGCGTCGGTCACGACGATTCTCCCGAAGGGCACGATCAAGTCGCTGTAAGGCCTGCTCTCTCGCGTCCGGCGCGGCCTCGCCGGCGGTTCTCGCGGAACAACGCTGAATCGCCCGCGCTCATCGCCGGACGCATCGCTTCCAAGCCAACCTTCCCGTTGGACCACTCATGAATCGTTACCCCCTCTGGAAATACGCCGTGATGCTGGTGGCTCTGGTCATCGGCCTCGTGTACACGCTGCCCAATCTGTTCGGCGAAGCGCCGGCGGTGCAGGTGTCGAGCGGCAAGGCGACGGTCAAGCTCGACTCGACCACGCTGTCGGCAGTCGAAGCGGCCCTCGCTGCCAATCAGATCAAGCCTGACGAAGTCACGTTCGACAACTCGTCGACCAACGCGAACATCCGCGTGCGTCTGCTGGACACCGACACGCAGTTGCGCGTGAAGGACCTGTTGCAGAAGTCGCTGAACAGCGACCCGACCGATCCGCAATTCGTCGTTGCGCTGAACCTGCAAAGCGCGTCGCCGCGCTGGCTGACCGCCTTGCACGCGCTGCCCATGTACCTCGGTCTCGATCTGCGCGGCGGTGTGCACTTCCTGCTGCAAGTCGACATGGCCGGCGCGCTCAACAAGAAGCTCGACTCCGACGCTTCGGACGCACGCACGCTCCTGCGCGACAACAACATCCGCGATGGCGGCGTGAACCGCGTCAACCAGACGGTGGTGATCAATTTCGCCGACCAGGCCACGGCGGACGCAGCGGTCAAGCAACTGGGCCGCAGCATCAGCGAACTCCAGTGGGCCTCGCAAGCAGGGTCTGACGGCGGTGTGCAGCTGGTCGGCACGTTCACGCCGGTGGTGCAGAAAGCCGTTCAGGACGCCGCGCTCAAGCAGAACATCACCACGCTGCACAACCGCGTGAACGAACTCGGCGTGGCCGAACCGGTGATCCAGCAGCAAGGCTCGGACCGCATCGTCGTCGAACTGCCGGGTGTGCAGGACACGGCGAAGGCGAAGGACATCATCGGCCGCACGGCAACGCTCGAAGCGCGCCTCGCCGACCCCGTCAACACGCATCCGAATCCGTCCGATCCGGTGCCCCCGGGCGACGAGCTGTTCACCCAGGGCAACCAGACGCCGGTGCTGCTGCGCAAGCAGATCATCTTCACGGGTGACCGCATCATCGACGCATCGGCGGGCTTTGACGAACATCAGCGCCCGTCGGTCAACATCCGTCTGGATTCGGCGGGTGGCCGCGCGGTGCGCAGCGTCTCGCGCGACAACATCGGCAAGCCGATGGCGATGGTGCTGTTCGAAAAGGGCAAGGGCGAAGTGCTGACGGTAGCGACCATCCAGTCGGAACTGGGCGACCGCTTCCAGATCACCGGCCAGCCGAACCCGCAAGCCGCCGCCGACCTCGCGCTGCTGCTGCGCGCCGGTTCGCTCGCCGCGCCGATGGACATCATCGAAGAACGCACGATCGGCCCGAGCCTCGGCGCGGACAACATCAAGAAGGGCTTCCACTCGGTGGTGTGGGGCTTCGCGGCCATCGCCGTCTTCATGATCGCGTACTACATGCTGTTCGGCGTGATCTCGATGATCGGCCTGTCGGTCAACCTGCTGCTGCTGATCGCGGTGCTGTCGATGCTGCAGGCCACGCTCACCTTGCCGGGTATCGCGGCTATCGCGCTCGCGCTCGGTATGGCGATCGACGCGAACGTGCTGATCAACGAGCGCGTGCGTGAAGAGTTGCGCAACGGCGCGCCGCCGCAGTTGGCTATCCAGAACGGCTACGCACATGCATGGGCGACGATTCTCGACTCGAACGTCACCACGCTGATCGCCGGTCTCGCGCTGCTCGCCTTCGGCTCCGGCCCGGTGCGCGGCTTCGCGATGGTCCACTGTATCGGCATCTTGACGTCGATGTTCTCGGCGGTGTTCTTCTCGCGCGGCGTGGTCAACTTCTGGTACGGCGGCAAGAAGAAGCTCAAGTCGCTGGCGATCGGCCAGGTGTGGCGTCCGCAACCGCAAGGTATCGACGGCGCAGCCGCCTATCTCGGCAATGACGACGCCGCGACCGACACCGCAAAAGCCGTCGCCGCCGTGGCCGCCAAGCCGAAGGCAAAAGCGGCTGCCCAGGCGCGTGCCGGCAAACCGACCGTGCGCCGCCGCGACGCGTCCAATACGCCGCAGAAACCGGGTTCATCCCGCTGAACCCCGGAGAACTAGACCATGGAATTTTTCCGTTTTCGCAAAGACATTCCGTTCATGCAGCGTGCGTTGATCTTCAACGCAATCTCGCTGCTGACGTTCCTTGCCGCTGTGTTCTTTCTGCTGCATCGTGGGCTGCATCTGTCGGTGGAGTTCACCGGCGGTACCGTCATCGAAGTGCAGTATCCGGGTGCCGCGCCGCTCGAACCGGTGCGCGGCACGCTCAACAAGCTCGGCTATGCCGACGCGCAAGTGCAGAACTTCGGCACCTCGCGTGACGTGCTGATCCGCCTGCCGCTCAAGCAAGGCTACACGTCGGCGCAACAGAGCGACCAGGTGATGGGCGCGCTGAAGGGGCAAGAGCCGCAGGTGCAGTTGCAGCGTGTCGAGTTCGTCGGCCCGCAGGTCGGCAAGGAACTCGCTACCGACGGCCTGATGGCGCTGGCCTGTGTGGTGGTCGGCATCGTGATCTACCTGTCGTTCCGCTTCGAATGGAAGTACGCAGTGGCCGGCGTGATCGCGAACTTGCACGACGTGATCATCATTCTCGGCTTCTTCGCGTTCTTCCAGTGGGAGTTCTCCCTGTCGGTGCTGGCTGCGGTGCTCGCGGTGCTCGGCTACTCGGTGAACGAATCCGTCGTTATCTTCGACCGGATTCGTGAAACCTTCCGCCGCGAACGCAAGATGACCGTGATCGAAGTGATCAATCACGCGATTACCAGCACGATGTCGCGCACGATCATCACCCACGGCTGTACGCAGATGATGGTGCTGTCGATGTTCCTGTTCGGCGGCCCGACGTTGCACTACTTCGCCCTGGCGCTGACGGTCGGTATTCTGTTCGGTATCTACTCGTCGGTGTTCGTCGCGGCGGCGCTTGCCATGTGGTTCGGCGTGAAGCGCGAAGACCTGGTGAAGGACAAGAAGGAGCGCGTCGACCCCGACGATCCAAACGCCGGCGCGCAAGTCTGATCCCACTGTAGGCAGACGTCGCAATAGAAAAAGGCCGGTTCACTCGAACCGGCCTTTCACGTTTACTGCCGCCCTTTTTCCCGTCGTGTCGGTACCGCTCAGCGTGTTATCTGAACCCAAGCTTGCGGCGCGCCGCCATCAGCGCCACCAGACTCACGACCGCGGCAAAAATCATGTAATAGCTCGGCGCAGCCTTCGAACCCGTGGCGCGGATCAGCCACGCAATGATGAACGGCCCGAATCCACCGAAGATCGTCACGGCGATGTTATAGGCGAGTGACATGCCAGTGGTACGCGTCTGCACAGGGAACATCTCGGAAAGCAAACCCGGCAGCGCCCCGAAATACCCTGTCATCAGAAAGCCGAACACGATCTGCAGGGCGATCAGCGTGCCGAATGTCGGATGGGCGACCAGATAGACGAAGGCCGGATTGATCAATATGAGAAGCAGCAGCGCCGATATCAGCATGATCGTGGTGCGCCCATGCCGGTCCGACAGATGACCGACTAGCGGCGAGAACACCATCTGGATCACGCCGGTCAGCGCAATCGCCGCAAACGCGACCGAAGGCGCCAGTCCCAACTGCTTCACGCCGTAGGTCGGCATGAACAGCACCAGATAAGTCGACACCGTCCCGAGCACGACCACGCCGATCGCAATCACGAGGCGCAGCTTCTGGCTGGTGAAGGTATCGCGCAGCGGCGTCATCGTCGTTTCCGCCGCGAGGAACTCCGGCGTCTCGTCGAGCTTGGTGCGGATGTACCAGGCGACCGGCCCGATCAGCAGACCGAAGAAGAACGGCACGCGCCAGCCCCACGAGGCCATTTGCTCCGGCGACAGATTGCCGGTCAGCAGTACGCCGAAGACGGCGGCGAGCAGCGTCGTAAGCCCTTGGCTTGCGACCTGCCAGCTCGCGAAGAAGCCGCGCCGCCCCGGCACGTGTTCCGCGAGAAACGCCGTCGCGCTGCCGAACTCGCCACCTGCCGAAAAGCCCTGCATCAGACGCGCCAGGACGAGAATCACGGGCGCCGCAACCCCGATGCTCTGATAGGTCGGCAAAATCGCGATGATCAGCGTGCCGCTCATCATTAGAAGGATCGACAGCGTGAGCGCCGCCTTGCGTCCGGCGCGGTCCGCGTAGGCGCCGATCACCATCGCGCCGAGCGGCCGCATGAAGAACGACACGCCAAAGGTGCCGAGCGTCAGCAGCAACGAGACCGTGTCGTTACCTGCCGGGAAAAACAGTTTCGCGATGGTGACCGCGAAAAAGCCGTATACCACCAGATCGAACCATTCCAGCGCGTTGCCGATCGAGGCGGCGATCACCGCGCGCCACGAATTCTGCCGGCTCTCCGCCAGGCGTGCCGCTGTCGTTGCATTCATGCAGATCTCCAATGCGCGCGAAATATTGTCGATCCAGACTTTTACGCCGGATGTTGCCGGACTGGATGCGCGCACAACCAATACGGTGCCAGCGCTCTATGTACCTGAAAAAATAAAACGACGCGAGCGGCAAATAGCCAGTGGCCGCCGCACAAGGCTTTCGGCGTTTCAAACGGGCAACAAAAAAACCGCTTCGTCGCAAAAGCGAACGAAGCGGCTTTTTGTTGCGACGCAACGGCAACTCCCATCGCTCACATTAAATACGAATAGGCATAGGCTCAAAAGGGCTGCTTATTGCTTGATGCCTTCGGCTTGAATATGCAGCTTGGTATCCATGTTGAAGCCGTACTTGGCGCCGAAATCCATGCCGTAATCGGCACGGTTGAAATGAGCATTCGCGTCCACGCCGCACACTTCGCGCTTGAGCACCGGGTGCTGCATGCACTTGAACGACTCGATCTTCAAATTCAGCGGCCTGGTCACGCCACGGATCGTCAGGCTGCCGACCACTTCGACCGGCTTGTCGCCATCGAACTTGATATCGGTGCCTTTGTAAGTCACCGCCGGAAACTGGGTAACGTCAAAGAATGTGTCGGTCTTCAGGTGCTCGTCGAGCTTGGTGTCGCCGGTTTCGATCGAAGCGGGATCAACCGTGACGTCCACCGTGCCGGTTTTCGCGGCGCGGTCGAGCGTGACCGTGCCGGCGCTCTTCGCGAACTTGCCGCGCCACACCGAGAGACCCCCGAAGTGGTCCGCTTCGAAGCTCGGATACGTGTGAGTTGGGTCGAGCTGATAGGTGTTGGCAGCGGCAAACGTGCCGAGCGAGAAAGTAGAAGCCAGCGCGCCGACGGCGATCAGTAGGGATGTTTTCAATTCATGCTCCTTTGTTCTGGGAAGGAAAGCGGCTGCGCCCGAACGGCGGCACAGCGAACGTCACTTATGTGCTGCAACGATATGAAACTTGATCACCACGTCATCGGCAACCACCGAGGTGTCTTTCCATTCGCCGGTGCCGATGTCGAATTGCGAGCGCCTGATCGGCAACGAGCCGTCGAACGTCTGCGTCGCGCCCTGCTGGGTGACCGTGACCGGTACCACGACGGTCTGCGATTTACCCTTGATGGTCAGCTTGCCGGTGACCTTGAACTGATTGCCGCCGGCCGGCGCAATCGCGCTCGACACGAAGGTTGCAGTCGGATAGGTCTTCGCGTCGAACCAGTCTTTGCCGCGCACCTGGTCGTTGTAGCTTTCGTCCCCGAGGTCGTAACTGCCGACGTCGATGCTGAACTGCGCACTGCCCTCGGCCGGCTTTGCCGGATCGAACTTTACCTGCGCGGTGAATTTACCGAACTTGCCTTCCACCGGCACATTCATCTGCTTCGACGTTGCCGTCACCGAACTCTTTGCGACGTCGACTTGCGCGAGCGCGCTGCCGGCGGCGGTCAGTGAGGCCGCTGCGAACGCGGCGAGCATGTAGCGATAAAACGAAACTTTCATGGTTATCCTTATTTGATGAAAGGGAGCATGCGCGACAGCAGGCCGTCGCGGTCCAGCCATTGATGCTTGAGCGCCGCCACGACGTGCAGCGCGACCAGCACGAGCAACGTGTAATTCAACGCGATATGCACGTTCTTCAGCAGTTCCTTGAGATGCGGGTCGGGTGCGATCAGGCGCGGCAGCGGAATCAGGCCGAGATACACCACCGGCACGTTGGCCGCCGAGCTATACAGATAGCCGGATACAGGAATCACGATCATCAGCACGTACAGCAGCAGATGCGTGAGATGCGCGGCGCCGCGCTGCCAGGCCGGCATGCGGCGCGGCATCGGCGGGGCCGCGTGGGTGGCGCGCCACAGAATGCGCAGCACGGCAAGCGCGAACACCGTCACGCCGATCCATTTGTGCCAGGAGAAATAGCGCAGCTTGGTGGGCGTGAAGCCGGGGATGTCGGTCATCACCCAACCGAGCGCGAAGCCGCATACGATCAGCAACGCGATCAGCCAGTGAAAGGCGATGGCAGTCGGCGTGTACGACTCCCGGTCGCCGAAAGAAGGATTGAGTGCCATGACAGGCCTACGCGAGCTAAGAAAGGTTAACGGCCCAGCCGGCCCTGCTATTCCAATGTCGATGCATGCTGCATCGAGCGATTCAATAGCAAGCATGAGGGCCTCGGCAGACGCCAGGGTCGCCATGCTACCCCAAGCGTAAAAAGTTGGCTGCGGCCACCCCATGTGGCCGCCCGGAAAGTTTCCTTGCGTGTAAACCGGTTTGAAAAATTGGGGACGACACTGTCAGAACTAAGGAAATTTATGTAAGACTGGTCCTGATGCCGACGTCGGCTCGCTCGCCCACTGCACCGGGTGCAATGGCATGCCCAGCGACGAAGCGCGTTTGGTACTATTGCTCCACATTTTCGCCGGCCCTGCCCTGAACCCGGCATTGCACGCCTCTCACGTCGTTAGCCCTTCTGCCGTATGGAACATGACAACCTGATCGCGTGCCATGAGTGCGATACGCTGTTCCGCAAGCCACGGCTTGTCGGGCGGAGGGTCGCGCGCTGTCAGCGTTGCGGTGCGACGCTCTATCGCGGTGTCTCCCGCAAGCTCGACGGCATCTGCGCGATGACGCTGGCCGCCCTGATCACCTTCGTGATCGCCCAGGGCTTCCCGATCGTCGAACTCGAAACCAACGGCATCACCTCGCAGACCACGCTGTTCGGCGCGCTCGTCGCGCTGTGGAACGAGGACATGCAAATCGTCGCGGTCATGGTGTTCTGTTCGACCATTCTGTTCCCGTTGACCGAACTGGTCGCGCTGCTCTATGTCCTGGTCCCGCTGCGCGCCGGCTATGTGCCACCCGCCTTCAACCGCGTGCTGCGCGCCATTCAGTTCGTGCGGCCGTGGGGCATGATTGAAGTGTTCATGCTTGGCGTGCTGGTCACGATCGTGAAGATGGTGAGTCTCGCGCGCGTGATTCCGGAAGCGGCGCTGTTCGCGTTCGGCGTGCTGACGTTGATGTTCGCGGTAGTCGTCACGTTCGATCCGCGCATTCTGTGGGACCTCGCCGACGAAATAGGCGACCACGGCCAACGGCCGCTGCCGCACACTTCCGCGGACAGCGCAGCGGCTGCCGTCAGTTCGGTTGCCGGGCCGCCCGCGCCTCCCGCGGCGCAATCCGCATTGCCGTCAGGCGTGCCGCCGGCGCCGCATCAGGGATGAGCGCACGATGAAATACATCACCGCGAAGCGCGCAGGTCTGGTCTCCTGCCATGCGTGCGGACGCATCGAGCCGCGAATCCGCTCCGTCACGCCGCAGCACTGCGGCCGTTGCGGTTCCATCCTTCACGTGCGCACCCCCGATAGCCTGATGCGCACCTGGGCGCTGCTCATCGCGGCGGCCTTGCTGTATATTCCCGCGAACTTGCTGCCGGTCATGCACACGTCGTCGCTGCTCGGCTCGGAAGACGACACCATCATGAGCGGGGTCGTGTATTTCTGGACCTCGGGCGACTGGCCGCTGGCCGTGATCGTGTTCATTGCCAGCATCATGGTGCCGATGCTCAAACTGAGCGTACTGGTGCTGCTCACCGCCACCGCGCAGCGCCGCTCGCGCTGGCGGCCCGAGCAACGCACCACGCTCTACCGGATGGTCGAACGGATCGGGCGCTGGTCGATGCTCGACGTGTTCGTCGTCACGCTGACCGTCGCGCTCGTGCGCTTCAAATCGCTTGCCGTCATCACGGCCGGCCCAGGTGCCATTGCCTTCGGTTCGGTGGTGATTCTGACCATGATGGCATCCATGCAATTCGATCCACGGCTCATCTGGGACAACGTGGAAGGCAGCACCCCAAAACCTCAGGACCTCGACCATGACTAGTTCGCAAGGACCGACGCCCGCCTCCGATGCGCCGCGCAACGATTCGAACGGACCCAGGCTTCCCCCTGAACTACCCGATCCCGAGATCGAACCGCGCAGCCGCTGGCTGCCTTCGCTCGTCTGGGTGATTCCGCTGATCGCGGCGCTGATCGGCCTCGCGCTCGTGATCAAGTCGGTGACCGAAAAAGGCCCGACCATCACAATTACGTTCGTCAGCGCCGAGGGCCTCGAGCCCGGCAAGACCAAGGTCAAATACAAGGACGTCGACGTCGGCGCGGTGAAGAGCATCAAGCTGTCGAAAGATCTGTCGCACGTGCTGGTGCAGGTGCAGCTCACCAAGGAAGGTGACAACTTCGCAGTCAAGGATTCGCGCTTCTGGGTGGTGCGGCCGCGGATCGGCGCGAGCGGCGTGTCCGGACTGACCACGCTGCTGTCAGGCGCGTACATCGGCGCGGACGCCGGCCACTCGTCGGACTCCGAGAAAAACTTCGTCGGCCTCGAAACGCCGCCGCCGATTACCGGCGACCAGAAGGGCCATCAGTACATCCTGCACGGCGATTCGCTCGGCTCGATCGATATCGGCTCGCCGATTTTCTATCGTCGCGTGCAGGTCGGGCAGGTGGTCGGCTTCTCGCTCGACAAGGACGGCACCGGCGTGACGATGCAGGTCTTCGTGTCCGCACCGTTCGATCAGTACGTCGGCACCAATACGCGCTGGTGGCATGCGAGCGGTGTCGATTTGCGGCTCGACTCGAGCGGCTTCAAGCTGAATACGCAATCGCTCGCGACGGTGATCGTCGGCGGCTTGTCGTTCCAGTCGCCGCCGGCTCAGAGCATGGGCGCTCAGGCGCCGGACAACATGACGTTCCGCCTCGGCTCGGATGAACAGGACGCGATGCGCGAACCGGACGGCGTGCCATTGCGTGTGGTCATGAACTTCAATCAGTCGCTGCGTGGGCTGTCGATTGGCGCGACGGTCGATTTCCGCGGCATCGTGCTGGGCCAGGTGACCAACATCGGCATCGACTACGATCCGAAGAAACGCAGCTTCACGATGCCGGTGACGATGAACCTGTATCCGGACCGCCTCGGCAAGCGCTTCCGCGAGACGGCACCGATACCGGGCAGCCTCGCGGGTCAAACCATGCTGCAACAACTCGTGAAGCACGGTCTGCGCGGCCAGTTGCGCACCGGCAATCTGATTACGAGCCAGTTGTACGTGGCGCTCGATATCTTCCCGAAAGCGCCGCCGGCCACGGTTGACGTAACGGGCGATCCGCTGGAGCTGCCGACCATTCCGAACTCGCTCGACGAACTGCAGCTGCAGGTTGCCGACATTGCGAAGAAGCTCGACAAGGTGCCGTTCGACCAGATCGGCTCCAACCTGAACAGCGCGTTGAAGAATGCCGACCAGCTGTTCACGCGACTCGACAAGGAAGTCGTGCCGGAGGCACGCGACACGCTGGCTGCGGCGAAGCAGACCTTCGGTTCGGCCGAGGCGACATTGCAGCAGGACTCGCCGTTGCAGTCGGATGTTCACCAGGCGTTGCAGGAACTGACGCGCACGTTGCAGTCGCTGAATGCGTTGTCGGATTATCTGGAGCGTCATCCGGAATCGCTGTTGCGCGGTAAAACAGGAGATAAACCATGACGTTTGCCCGGCTCCCCCGCCCGCCGCGCGGGCTCGTGCGCGGCGCTGTGTATGTCGGCGCTCTGGCCGGACTGGTGGCGATGGCGGCGTGTTCGTCGCCGTCGAGCCGCTTTTATACGCTGGGTGCTGATGGCGTTCCCGCTGGCTCCGCGGCGCCGGTTAGCGCTCGGACCTCGGCCGCGCCGGCCTGGCTGATCGAAGTCGCGCCGATCGATGTGCCGCCGCAAGTGGCGAAGAATCAGCTTGTCGTGCAGACCGGACCGACGCAGGTTCAGGTGCTTGAGCAGGAGCGTTGGGCTTCGTTGCCGGGTGATGAGATTCGTCGGGCTTTGTCGACTAGTCTCACGCAGCAGCTCGGCACGATCGATGTGTATGGCACGGCTTATCCGGATGCGACACCTGTGTATCGGGTCAGCATGAATGTGCAGCGGTTCGAGTCATGGCCCGGGTCGCATGCCTTGATCGATGCGGTTTGGAGTGTGAGGGCTGTACGTAGTGCCGCTGTGATGACCTGTCGGAGTGTGGTCAGTGAGCCGGTTGGCGGCGGCTACGACGCTCTTGTTAGCGGGCACCGGCAGGCGTTGCAGCAGATTTCCCTGCAGGTTGCTGCTGCTGTGCGGGCTATGGCTTCTCTTGCTCCGCAGGGTAAGGGTCGGTCTGCTGGTAAGGGGACTGCGTTTGCCGTGCCGGGTTGTCCTTCTGGTGTTGGGTTGGCCGCTGCGGGGAGTTGAAGGCTCGCCTTCTACATGGCCGTAAAATCGCGCGACTTGCGGCGCAATGCCGTAAGTCCGCTGCGCGGCGCGATCTGGCGACGGGTGCTCAAGCATCCGCTCGAACCGGGGTGGCCGATGAAACCGGCCTCCCATTCCGACCGCGTACAATAGCGCCTTATCTAACGCCTTCCGGCAACCTCAATGTCCTTCGATTTCTTCCTCCCCTGTCCGCGCGGCCTTGAAGCCTCGCTCGCCACCGAACTCGCCGAAATTGCCGCGAAGCACCTGAACGGCGCACCGTTCACGGCCGGCGCGCAAGTGCCGGGCGGCGTGCATTTCCGCGGCGGCTGGGCCGCCGGCATGGCCGCCAACCTGCACTCGCGTCTCGCGAGCCGCGTGTTGCTGAAAATCGCGCATCGACCATATCGCAGCGAACAGGACATCTACGCGCTCGCGCTCGAACAGCGTTGGGAGCAGTGGTTCTCGGCGAACGAAACGCTGCGGGTGGACGTCACCGCGATCAAGTCGCCGCTGCGCAGCCTCGAATTCACGACGCTGCGTGTCAAGGACGCGATCTGCGACCGTCTGCGTGAAGTCAGCGGCGCGCGTCCGAACATCGACACCGCCATGCCCGACGTGCGAGTGTTCGCGTTCCTCACCGCCACCGATTGCACGCTCTATCTCGACACCTCCGGCGATCCGCTCTTCAAGCGCGGCTGGCGCCTGGACAAGGGCGCGGCGCCGCTGCGCGAGAATCTGGCGGCGGGCATCCTGCGTCTGACCGGCTGGACCGCCGGCACCCCGCTGTACGACCCGATGTGCGGCAGCGGCACCTTCCTCGCGGAAGCCGCGCAAGTGGCACTGGATATCGCCCCGGGCGCCGAACGCCGCTTCGGCTTCGAAAAGCTCAAGCAATACGAAGCCAAGACCTGGCAAACGCTGAAGGCCGCCGCGCTGGACGCGAAGCACGCCGCCCGCAACTCGCGCGCCGATCTGCAGATTTTCGGCAGCGACATTTCCGGCGACATGCTCGACAAGGCGCGCGCGAACTTCCAGCGCGCCGGCTTGCCGACCATTCCGCTCAAGCAGGTCGATGCGCGCGGCATGACAGCGCCATCAACGGAACCCGGCATCCTCGTCGCCAATCCGCCGTATGGCGAGCGGATCGAAGTGCGCGGCCGCAATGCGCGTGGCGAAATCCGCGAAGGCCGCGCCACTCGCGAAGGCCGCGAAGATGACGGCTTCCACCGCGCCCAGGAAGAAGCACCGGACAGCGAGTTTTTCCAGTCGCTCGGCGATGCGCTGAAGCAGCGCTTCACCGGCTGGCACGCATTCATCCTGACGTCGGATCGCAAGCTGCCTGGTCAACTGCGTCTGCGTGAATCGACCAAGACGCCGCTCTTCAATGGCGCGCTCGAATGCCGGCTGTTCCGCTTCGATCTGATCGCGGGCAGCGTTCGCCAGCGGCCACAGAACAACGATACGCCCGCCGCTTAAGCCGTCGCAGTGCAGCACCGAAAGCCGCGGACGTGTTCCGCGGTTTTTTTTCGCCGTACGCCGGTTGGCCTGCCTCCGCTTTCGCACCTCCTGCCACACCCTACTGACACTACGCTGTCAGTAGCACCCCCGCACACTTCTTCTCACGCCATCCGGCGCTTTGCACGGCTTACCCGCCATCCACAGGAGAGTGTCATGTCCGCATCATCCAAAGTTGTTGCATGGTTCGAGATTCCGTCCGTCGATTTCGATCGCGCCGTTCGTTTTTACGAAACCGCGCTCGACGTCAAACTGGATCGCCAGGAAATCGGCGGCCAGCCGATCGCGATCTTCGGCTACGAGGAACCGGCCACCGGCGGCGCGATCATCCACAGCCCGTCGATGACGCCCTCCGTGGACGGCGTGCTCGTCTACCTGAACGCGCAACCCAATGTCGACGCCGTACTCGCCCGTGTCGAAAAGGCCGGTGGCAGAACCGATGGTCCGGTGATCAAGCTGCCGCAGGACATCGGTTACATCGCATTCTTCACCGACACGGAAGGCAACCGCCTCGGTCTGCATTCGCGGACCAACGGTTAACGCCACGCGGCGCGCCGGCGCGGCGGCCAGCCAGCGCCGCGCAGAAGGCTGACCGGGGCGCGGCATGCGGCGCTATCATCGCGGGACTGTCCCCGTCCTTTTCTACAAGACGCCCACGATGACGCGCCGCGCCGACCGCCTGTTCCAGATCGCCGAACTGCTGCGCGGACGTCGCCTGACCACCGCGCAACAACTCGCCGACTGGCTCAATATCTCGTTGCGCACGGTCTACCGCGACGTGCGCGATCTGCAATTGTCAGGGGTGCCGATCGAAGGTGAAGCCGGCATCGGCTACCGGCTGAGCCGCGCGGCGAGTTTGCCGCCGCTCACCTTCACCGCCGATGAACTGGCCGCACTCGCCGCGGGCGCGCGCATGCTCGAATCGTGGGGGGGCGCCGGCTTTGCAAGCGGCGCACGCGGGGCATTGGCGAAGATCGCCTCGGCAATGCCTGCCGACAAGCGCGCGACGCTTGAACGTCTTCCGATCTTCGCGCCGTCGTTTCACATCAAAGCGGATTTCTCGGCGAAGGTGGACGCGTTGCATCGCGCGATCGACGCACGCCAGGTAGTGAGCTTTGCCTATACCGACGCGAACGGCGCAGCCACCGAACGGCGTGTGTGGCCGCTCGCGCTTGCTTATTGGGGCGCGCGCTGGACGCTCGGCGCATGGTGCGAACTGCGGAGCGATTTCCGCAATTTCGGGCTGGAGAAGATCCAGGATCTTCAGGTGCTCGAACCGTATCCGGATCAGGAAGGACGACGGCTGGCGGATTTGCTGCGGCACGTCAATGCGAAGCCTCGGTGAGGTTCGCGGCCCGCCGCGAGGCAGGCCGCGTAGCACAGTGACCCGCTATTCCACCGCCTTCACCATATCCTCGATCACCTTCTTGGCGTCACCGAACACCATCATCGTCTTGTCCATGTAGAACAGGTCGTTGTCGAGGCCCGCGTAACCTGCCGCCATCGAACGTTTATTCACGATGACCGTGCGCGCCTTATACGCCTCGATGATCGGCATCCCCGCGATCGGCGACTTCGGATCGTTCTTCGCGGCCGGATTCACCACGTCGTTCGCGCCGAGCACCAGCACGACATCGACCTGACCGAACTCGCCGTTGATCTCGTCCATTTCGTAGACCATGTCGTACGGCACTTCGGCTTCGGCGAGCAGCACGTTCATGTGTCCAGGCATCCGTCCGGCCACCGGGTGAATCGCGTACTTCACCTCGATGCCCTTCTCGACCAGCTTGTCGGTCAACTCCTTCAACGCATGCTGCGCGCGCGCCACGGCAAGACCGTAACCCGGCACGATCACCACGGTTTCAGCGTTGCCGAGCATGAACGACGCGTCGTCGGCCGAACCGGATTTCACCGGACGTTGCTCCGCCGACCCGCCCGCCACGGCCGCGCCCGGCTCGTTGCCGAAGCCGCCGAGAATCACATTGAAGAACGAGCGGTTCATCGCGCGGCACATGATGTACGACAGGATCGCACCCGACGAGCCCACCAGCGAACCGGCGATGATCAGCATGGGATTGTTCAGCGAGAAGCCGATACCCGCCGCCGCCCAGCCCGAATACGAGTTGAGCATCGACACCACCACCGGCATGTCCGCACCGCCGATCGGAATGATGATCAGCACGCCGAGCACGAACGCGATCAGCGTCATGATGATGAATGGCAACCACATTTGCGTGAGGAAGAAGATCACGCCGAAGCCGAGCATCGCGAGCGCGAGCAGCAGGTTGATCAGGTGCTGTCCCGCATAGACGACCGGTGCGCCCTGGAACAACCGGAACTTGTACTTGCCCGACAGCTTGCCGAATGCGATCACCGAACCGGAGAACGTAATCGCGCCGACGAACGTGCCGATGAACAGTTCGACGCGATTGCCGTAGGGCAGGAAGCCCGGAAACGTATTCTCGGGGTCGACCAGGCCGAAGGCGGACGGCTCCGACACCACCGCATACGCAATACACACGGCAGCGAGACCGATCAGCGAGTGCATCGCCGCGACCAGTTCCGGCATCTTGGTCATCTCGACGCGCGCCGCGACGAACGCGCCGATCGCGCCGCCGATCACCAGCGCGACCAGCAGCAGGCCAAGCCCGAGCGCGAGATTGGAGCCGAGCGAGGAAGCTTGCCTCGCGATCAGTGCGATGGTCGTGAGGATCGCAATCGCCATCCCGACCATGCCGAAAGTGTTGCCGATGCGCGCCGTCTTCGGATTCGACAGCCCCTTGAGCGCCTGAATGAAACAGACCGACGCGACCAGATAAAGCAGCGTGACGACGTTCAGACTCATTACGCTTTCTCCTTGGCAGCCGCGGGGAGCTTCTTCGGTTCCTTCTTGCGGAACATCTCCAGCATTCGCCTCGTGACGAGAAAGCCGCCGAACACGTTGACCGCCGCGAGCGCGACGGCAAGCGTGCCGAAGAACTTGCCGGGCGTGCCCAAGGTCAGTCCCGCCGCCAGCATCGCGCCGACGATCACGATCGCCGAGATCGCGTTGGTCACGGCCATCAGCGGCGTGTGCAGCGCAGGCGTGACGTTCCAGACGACGTGGTAGCCGACATAAATCGCCAGCACGAAAATGATCAGGTTGATGACGGTGTGGTTGATGACTTCCATCGCCGCTCTCCTAGGTAGTATTTAGCTTCAGACTTTGCGCGCGACTTCGCCGTCACGGGCCAGCAGCGTGGCCGCGACGATGTCGTCCGCGAGATCGATGTTCAGGGCGCCTTCCTTCGTGATGATCAGCTTGAGGAAGTCGAGCAGGTTGCGTGCGTACAGCGATGACGCATCGGCGGGCACCATCGAGGCCAGGTTCGTGTAGCCGACGATCTGCACGCCGTTCCGAGTGACGACCTGGTCTGCTTCGGTCAACGGACAGTTGCCGCCGCGCCGCCCTTCGTACTCGGCGCCGCGTCCTGCCGCCAGGTCCACCAGCACGGAGCCGGGTTTCATCGCTTGCACCGTTTCGACGGAGATCAAGGTCGGCGCGGCGCGGCCCGGGATCAAGGCGGTCGAGATCACCACGTCTGCCTGCTTCGCCCGTTCGTGGACCAATGCGGACTGGCGCGCAAGCCACCCCGGCGGCATCGGCCGCGCATAACCGCCGACGCCCTGCGCGGCTTCGCGCTCCTCATCGGTTTCGTACGGGACATCGAGAAACTTGGCGCCGAGCGATTCGATCTGCTCCTTGACCGCCGGACGCACGTCGGACGCTTCGATCACCGCGCCCAGACGCTTGGCGGTCGCGATCGCCTGCAAACCAGCCACGCCCGCGCCGAGAATCAGCACGCGCGCCGCTTTCACGGTGCCCGCGGCGGTCATCAGCATCGGCATGAAGCGCGGATAAAGCGTCGCCGCCAGCAGCACTGCCTTATACCCGGCGATGTTCGCCTGTGACGACAGCACGTCGAGGCTCTGCGCACGCGTGGTGCGCGGCGCGGCTTCGAGCGCGAACGCGGTGACGCCGGCCGCGGCGAGTTTCAGCGCGTTGTCGGCGTTAAAAGGATCGAGCATGCCGACCAGCGTCGCGCCGCGCTTGAGCAGCGGCAGTTCGGCATCGGTCGGAGACTGGACCTTCAGGACGAGATCGGCGCCGAACGCGGTAGCCGCGTCGACGATTTCAGCGCCGGCGGCCATAAAGGCATCGTCAGGAAAGCTCGCGCCGGTACCGGCGCCGCTCTGGATCGTGACCCGGTGGCCCTGGGTCACGTACTTCCTGACCGTCTCGGGCGTCGCGGCGACGCGGGTTTCGTGCGCGCGCGTCTCGGCTGGCACTCCGATGTGCATCGTGGTTTCTCCTCGACTTCCTGATTTATGACAGACCCGCCGACGAAGCACGCCGGCTTGCTAGCGCAACGGCTAACGCCTCACTTTAACCGAAAGAGGGGGGTGCGCCGAAATCGGGGACAATCCGGGGGGCTTGGCTGCCCGCTTCCCGGCAGCCCACGCCCATAAACGGTAAAATGCGCACCCATGAAACCGGAAACCTGGCTGCCGCACGTCACCGTTGCGGCTATCGTCGAGCGCGACGGGCGCTTTCTCGTGGTCGAGGAACATACCGTCGACGGCCTGCGCCTGAACCAGCCCGCCGGCCATCTGGAAGCAGGCGAAACGCTTCTGGAAGCGGTGATCCGCGAAACGCTCGAAGAAACCGCACATCCGTTCACGCCCGAGGCGCTGGTCGGCATGTACATGACACATTTCGAGCGTCCCGAAAGTGAAGGCGTGACGTATCTGCGCTTCACCTATTGCGGCAAGAGCGGCGAGCAGGACGCGGAGCGCACGCTCGATCCCGATATCGTCCACACGCTGTGGATGAGCGCCGACGAGTTGCGCGCCTGTCCCGAACGGCATCGCACGCCGCTCGTCATGCAATGCCTCGACGATTACCTCGCGGGGCGGCGTTTCCCGCTCGACTTCGTGCACACGCATTCGGTCGGGCATAAACAGGCATAACGGGCCTAGGCCCGTCATAAACGGCCTAAGCGGTTATGAGCGGCCAATCAGGCGACCGGGCAACGCGGTCGGCGCACGATCAATGAAGTCACGCAGTACCCAGTGAGCATCTTATGAGCAAGCAGAAAGTCGTAGTAGGCATGTCGGGCGGCGTCGATTCGTCGGTTACCGCGTGGTTGCTGAAGGAACAGGGCTATGACGTGGTCGGCCTGTTCATGAAAAACTGGGAAGACGATGACGACAGCGAGTACTGCTCGACGCGGCAGGACTGGATCGACGTCGTCTCGGTGGCGGACCTGATCGGCATCGACGTCGAAGCGGTCAACTTCGCCGCCGAATACAAAGACCGCGTGTTCGCCGAATTCCTGCGCGAATACTCGGCCGGCCGCACGCCGAATCCGGACGTGCTGTGCAACGCCGAAATCAAGTTCAAGGCCTTCCTCGATCACGCCATGTCGCTCGGCGCGGAAACCATCGCGACCGGCCACTACGCCCGCGTGCGCGAGAACAACGGCCGCTTCGAACTGCTGAAGGCATTCGATCATACGAAGGATCAGTCGTACTTCCTGCATCGGCTGAATCAGGCGCAATTGTCGAAGACGCTGTTTCCTTTAGGCGAGATGCCGAAAACCAAAGTGCGCGAGATCGCCGAACAGATCGCGCTGCCGAATGCGAAAAAGAAAGACTCGACCGGTATCTGCTTCATCGGCGAGCGGCCGTTCCGCGACTTCCTGAACCGCTATCTGCCGACCCAGCCCGGCCCGATGAAAACCACCGACGGCAAAGTGGTCGGCGAACACATCGGCCTCGCGTTCTACACGTTCGGCCAGCGCAAGGGCATCGGCCTCGGCGGCAGTAAGGACGGCAGCGGCGAGCCGTGGTTCGTCGCCGGCAAGGATATCGAGTCGAATACGCTGTATGTCGCGCAGGGGCACGATCATTCGTGGCTGCAAAGCCATACGCTGAGCGCGGGCAATACGAGCTGGGTGGCGGGCGAAGCGCCGTCGGAAGGTTTCGCGTGCGGCGCGAAAACCCGCTACCGGCAAGCGGATGCAGCCTGCACGTTCAGTGCGGCGGGCGCCGCAGAAGGTCTCTTCGAGCTGAATTTCGACACCGCCCAATGGGCTGTGACACCGGGGCAATCCGCGGTGCTCTACGATGGCGACGTTTGCCTGGGCGGCGGCATCATCGAACACGCGGTGACCGGGCAGCCTGTGGCGCGCCAACCGCAAAAGGCCGCGCTGCTGACCGCCCGCTGAGCCATGAGGTGGTTCACCGTGCGGCTGCGCTCGCTGTCACCGCAGCGCTTCACCTTCATGCCTCATTTTCGAGCGTCACACGTCACCCACGCGTTTCATCTTCAAGCCGTAGCTAGCTGCACCATAAAAAGCAGTTGTTCGTTTCCCTTTGCGGCGGATTCCGTCTACGCCGACAGCGTCGACGATCCCTCCGTGACGATCTTCACTGCACTGGAGTCCTCATGTTTTCTCGACGTTATCTGGCGATGTGGTGCGCAGTCGTTCTGCTCGCCATCTGCGCGGCACTCGCCGCGACGCATCACATTTCAGGGTTCTGGGTCATCGTGCCGGTGGCGCTCGGCGCACTCGGCCTGTTCGATTTGACGCAGGAACGCCACGCGATTCTGCGCAACTATCCGCTGTGGGGCCACTTCCGCTTCCTGTTCGAATTCATCCGGCCGGAAATCCGCCAGTATTTCGTGGAAGACGACACCGACGAGAAACCGTTCTCACGCGCGCAACGCAGCATCGTCTACCAGCGCGCGAAGAACGACGTCGATAGCCGCCCGTACGGCACCGAGCTCGACGTCAAAGCCGTCGCGCACGAATGGATCAGTCACTCGCTCGCGCCGACCACGCTCGATAACCACGATTTCCGTATCGTCGTCGGGCCGGACCGCAAGCAGCCTTACTCGATGTCGATCTTCAACGTCTCCGCGATGAGCTTCGGCTCGCTGTCGGCGAACGCGATCATGGCGCTGAACCTCGGCGCGAAGAAAGGCAACTTCGCGCACGACACCGGCGAAGGCTCGATGTCGAAATACCACCGTGAGCACGGCGGCGACATCATCTGGGAAATCGCCTCGGGCTATTTCGGGTGCCGTAACGACGACGGCACCTTCAGCGCGGAGAAGTTCGCGAGGCAAGCCGCCGAGCCGCAAGTAAAGATGATCGAGGTAAAGCTCTCGCAAGGCGCGAAGCCCGGTCACGGCGGCGTGCTGCCGGCCGCGAAGATCACGCCGGAGATCGCCGAGACGCGCGGCGTGCCGATGGGCCGCGATTGCATCTCGCCCGCTACTCACTCCGAATTCTCGACGCCGCGTGGCCTGCTCGAATTCGTCGAGCGTTTGCGTACGCTGTCTGGTGGCAAGCCGACCGGGTTCAAGCTGTGTATCGGGCATCCGTGGGAATTCTTCGGCATCGCGAAAGCGATGCTGGAGACGGGCATCTTGCCGGACTTCATCGTGGTCGACGGTGCGGAAGGCGGCACGGGCGCGGCTCCCTTGGAATTCACCGATCACGTCGGCGTGCCGTTGCAGGAAGGCCTGCTGCTGGTGCACAACACGCTCATCGGCATCGGCTTGCGTCAGCGCATCCGCATCGGCGCGAGCGGCAAGATGATTACCGCGTTCGACATCACCAGGACGCTGGCAATCGGCGCCGATTGGGTCAACGCGGCGCGCGGCTTCATGTTTGCGGTGGGCTGCATCCAGGCGCAGACCTGCCATACCGGCCGCTGCCCGACCGGCGTCGCGACGCAGGATCCCGTGCGTCAGCGCGCTTTGGTGGTACCGGATAAGGCCGACCGCGTATTCAATTTTCATCACAACACGTTGCACGCGTTGAAGGAAATCATTCAGGCCGCGGGGCTCAAGCATCCGGCGGAACTGCGCGCACATCATATTGTGCGGCGGGTGTCGTCGCATGAGGTGCAGTTGATGTCGGAGCTGTTGAAGTATCTTGAGCCGAACGATCTGCTGACGGGCAACTATCGCTACACGCTGTACGAGAAATATTGGCCCTTGGCGCAAAGCGATTCGTTTGCACCGAAGGTTGAACTGGCTGCGACTTGATTCAGTGGTGAAGGCGATCGGCTAGCGGGTCGATCGTCGCAGAGTCTTAGATTTTGACGGCGAGTTCTTGCTGAAAAATAAGAATTCTTAAGAACTCGTCTTATATACAAGTACTGCAGCGGGCCGTACATTCGCGTGGTCTTCTTTCGCTGCTCATTCATGGTCACACCCTCTTCCCCTGCTGCTCCGCTGCCGCTCGGCACGCACACACAACTCGTCCAGACCCGTCATGGCTGGATGCTCGCCAATCCGAACGACTTCTATCTCGGCCGGGCACTCATCGAATACGGCGAATGCAGCGAGCTGGAATCCGCCGTACTGCGGCAGTTGCTGGTGCAACCGGGCATCGTCGTGGAAGTCGGCGCGAATATCGGCGTACATACCATCGTATTGGCAAGGGAAGCGCAGGCGCGCCGTCAGGTGCTGGTCGCTTTCGAGCCGCAGCCTGTGATCTTTCAGAACCTGTGTGCGAATCTCGCGGCCAACGGCTTACGCAATGTGCTGGCCTGGCCGTATGCGTGTGGGGCGACTGCAGGGACGCTGCATTTTGCGCGACCCGACTATGACGCACCGGGCAATTTCGGCGGCGTGTCGATGCAGGCCGAGGCTGCGGCCGATACGATCCCGGTTCCGTGCGTGCGGCTGGACGATGTACTGCGTTCGCATACCGTGGGACTGCTGAAGCTCGATGTGGAAGGATACGAGTTGAGCGCGCTGCTGGGCGCCGAGGAAACCATCACCCGCTCGCGGCCGGTGATTTACGTGGAGAACGACCGGCTCGATCGTTCGCAGGCGTTGATCGAGTGGCTGTGGTCGAAGCAATACCGGATGTGGTGGCATTTGCCGCCTTTGTTCAATCCGGGGAATTTCTTCGGGCGCGCGGAGAATATTTACGGCAGGCTGCTGTCATGCAATATGCTCGCGCTGCCGCGGGAGTTGGAGATGGAGATTGATGGGTTTGTCGAGGTGACGGATTCGAGTTCGGCGACGCATGCGTTGATGAGTTTGAGCAGTTAGGGGACACCTACGTGCGAACAAAACTACTCCACACACCCGATAACGCGATGTTTTTCTACACAATTATCGCGCTCGGCAAGCTCTTCAAACATTTCGAGCCAGCGCCCGGTCGCTACACGCCGATGATGCCGCCAAGTGCACCCAATTCTACCGTTGCACCCGCATCGCTCTGCGAATCGTTGATCGTGTCCTTGTCCAAAATGACGCGAACCGGATGCTCGCCTTCGTTGTGGATGACCACATTTATGGCCCGCTCCTCATTTTGATATCCGTTCGCCGGGCGTTGTCCAAGCGCACGCGTGATCCCTGCGCTCTCAGATCGCTCGGATTGCGAGTCACACGGTAGTCATGCGTGTGACTCCGCGGAGTGGTAGCGCAATCAGATTTTTCGGAATTGTCGGATTTCAAAATATTTCATTTTCCTTAAAAGTGCTTACGCCTCTAACGGCATAAACAACAACTAAAGGAGCGAAATGAAAGATCGAAATTTACCTGGCGGCTCGGCGGGAATGCTGTACCGCCTGCTGACCGGATTCATGCTGTTACTGGTGGCATTCGGCGCAAACGCGGATGACAGCTGCTGGTCGCTTTACTCAAAGTCGGGAGCGACACCGGGCACGCCAATGTGTCGCCTTGACGTGGCGAGCAATACGCCGAGCGGCATGGGCAGCTACGGCTGTAGAAACGACATACCGGAAAGCCAAACAGTCCTCAGGCTACGACAGGCGTTCAAGCCAATTTCGAGTCGCGGACCGTTCCACGTGGAGAGTGGATTAATAACGGTCATTTAAACATTCTTCCATAGGGCAAAAAATGCGAGCAGAATTAAAATCCATTGAATCAGCAGACATTATTTTCGATAAGTACAGTCCAGAAGACGAATACTGCTTCTCCTTTCCGGTCCAAATGGTGATCGGGTCCGAAGAATGTCAAGGGGGAAATCTCTTCCAAATGACTGTCTGTACGCCCGCCTGGATCGCCACGGAAAATCAAGGGAAAGTAGCAGTCGTAGGGACCGGGTTGCTGGTCGTCTTCAGATATGACTGGCCGGCAATCCTATCGGCGATCCGGGAGATCGTTAGTTCATATACAGCCGATGATTGGGAAGCACTCGCTCAGAAACTGAGCCGAATCGCCCACTGGGAATTCGAGGACTACCGCCCGTACCAGGGTTAAGCGGAAAATAGCCAAGGCGCGAGCAATCGTGCCTTTTTCGTTGCTGCGGCGTGAAGGGCCAGTCGTCTTCCCAGGTCTGGACTACAGAGCGTCTAGTCGTGACGACTCGATACTGATCAGCGAAGACGGTTTGATGCGATATAGACCTCCCAGCTCAAAGGACAGTCCCTACGCTACGACAGAAGTGCAGACAAGATTTTAACCACGGCTTGTTCCTCACGGTGAGTGCAAAAGTAACGCTCATCTAAACATACGCCCATAGGACCAACGATGCGTGCTGAACTGAAGTCGGTCGACTCTCCGGATGTCGACTTTGAAACGTACTGGCCGGAAGACGAAGCCTGTTTTTCTTTCCCGATAGAGCTACGTATCGGGCCGGAAGGGAGTAACGCGTCTGACATTTTTCAGATGACGGTGTGTACTCCAGGCTGGCTGACTAAACAGAATGCCGGAAAGACCGCCGTGCCAGGTGAAAACTTGTTGATAGTTTTCGGCTACAACTGGCCGATGATTCACTCCTACCTCCAGAATCGTATCAATCGAATGATGGCGGACGATTGGCCTGCTCTCGCCCTGAAGTTGAGCCGTTTCGCAAGATGGGAATTTGAGAGTTATCGGGCGTAGGGTTTTTCATGGATTCAGTAGGGCAAAAAATGTGAAATGAAACCTCGCCAAACGGGCCGTCATACGTGAATGGTCATTTGAATATTGCGCCATGAAAGCAGAAGCCAAGACATTCCATTCCGTTGAAATCGAAAGTTTTCTTGACGACTATCGTCCTGCCGATATCAGTAACTTCGGCACATGGATACGTGTAACGATCGGGACATCCGGATCGCCGGCAGCAGACGACTTCCAGATACTGGTTTGCACGCCGACCTGGCTCGACTCATACATTGAAGGCGAGAAAGATGGCGTGGCTTGGGGGCGTCATATGCTCATCGTGTCCCATTACGATGTAGACCCGATAAAGCGCGCCGTTGAGCGTCTCGTGAGCCGGTGCAGTAGCGATGATTGGGTGACCACGGCAAAAAAGATTGCTCGTTTTGCTCAGTGGGAGTTCGAGGATTACGCGGCGTAAGGCCGTCGGTTTAACGAAAAGGCGCGAACGATTCACGCCTTTTTCATTGCCGCCGCGTTGAGGCTACTGGTGCTGATTTCTTCCGGCCGCACCAAATGACAACGGGCCACTCATGGCGACAAGTTGTCGTTTGACGAACCAGCCGCCCCGCCAAAACGGACGCCCCCCTCCCTTTCCGTTAAAATCTCCGGTTTAGCACTTCGCTCCACGGCCAGCTCGCGCGCTTTGGCGTTTGCGGCGCGGCCCTATGCCCGAAAGGCACTTCATGCTCACGTTTCAGCAAATCATCCTGACCCTGCAGTCCTACTGGGACAAGCAGGGTTGCGCATTGCTCCAGCCGATCGACATGGAAGTCGGCGCGGGTACGTCCCACGTCCATACGTTCCTGCGCGCAATCGGTCCGGAACCGTGGCGAGCCGCCTATGTGCAGCCGTCGCGCCGTCCGAAAGACGGCCGCTACGGCGAGAACCCGAACCGTCTGCAGCATTACTATCAGTACCAGGTCGTGCTGAAGCCGGCACCGGAAAACATCCTCGACCTCTACCTCGGCTCGCTTGAAGCACTCGGCTTCGACCTGAAGCAGAACGACGTGCGCTTCGTCGAAGACGACTGGGAAAACCCCACGCTCGGCGCTTGGGGTCTCGGCTGGGAAGTGTGGCTGAACGGCATGGAAGTGACCCAGTTCACCTACTTCCAGCAGGTCGGCGGTCTGGATTGCAAGCCGGTGCTCGGCGAAATCACCTACGGTCTCGAACGTCTCGCGATGTATCTGCAGAAGGTCGAGAACGTCTACGACCTGGTCTGGACCGAGTGGGAAGAGCAAGGCCCGAACGGCCCGGAACTGCGCCGCCTGACGTACGGCGACGTGTACCACCAGAACGAAGTCGAACAGTCGACCTACAACTTCGAGCACGCGAACGTCGATCTGCTGTTCACGTTCTTCAACAGCTACGAAGCGGAAGCGCGGCGCATGATCGAAGCGCAGATCGCGCTGCCCGCTTATGAACTGGTGCTGAAGGCCGGCCACACGTTCAATCTGCTCGACGCCCGCGGTGCGATCTCCGTCACGGAACGTGCAGCGTACATCGGCCGGATTCGCGCGCTGTCGCGTCTGGTTGCACAGGCTTACTACGACTCGCGCGAAAAGCTCGGTTTCCCGATGCTCGGCAATCCGGTGCACGGCGTGCCCGGCCTCACGACCGACGAACAGGATGCAGCCATGCCCGCGTGGGCACCGCCGCTGAAAGTCGAACGCAAGATCGATCCGGACTGACGAGAACACCTAGAAATGACTCAACCCCATCAAGCTACCCTGCTCGTCGAACTGCTGACCGAAGAACTGCCGCCGAAAGCGCTCGCGCGCCTCGGTGACGCTTTCGCCGAAGGCATTGCGCAGCGCCTCGCGGCGCGCGATCTGATCGAAGGTGAACTGTCGTTCGATCGGTATGCGACGCCGCGCCGCCTCGCCGTCACGATCAGGAACGTCCGCGCGGTCGCGCCGGAAAAACACGTACGCGAAAAAGTGCTGCCGGTTTCGGTCGCGCTGGACCAAGACGGTCAACCGAGCGCACCACTCGCCAAGAAACTGGCCGCGCTCGGCTTCCCCGATTTTTCGGTGAACGATCTGGAACGCGCGCAAGACGGTAAGGCCGAAGCCTTCTTCCTGCGCTACGCCGCGCCCGGCGCCACGCTCGCCGAAGGCCTGCAAACCGCGCTGGACGAAACGCTCGCCAAGCTGCCGATCCCGAAGGTGATGACATATCAGCGCCCGGACGGCACGAATGTGCAGTTCGTGCGTCCGGTGCATCGTCTGACCACGTTGCACGGCGAACAGGTCGTGCCGGTCAGCGCACTGGGTGTCGATGCCGACGACACCACGCTCGGCCACCGCTTCCTCTCCGAAGGCTTCGTGCAGATCCAGCACGCTGATTCGTACGCGGACACGCTGATGCACAAGGGCCGTGTGGTCGCGAGCTTTGCCGACCGCAAGGAAACCATCCGCACGCATCTGCTCGCGCAAGCCGAAGGCGATCAGGTCGTGATGCCGGAATCGTTGCTGGACGAAGTGACGTCGCTGGTCGAATGGCCGGTGGTCTACGCCTGCCGTTTCGAGGACGAGTTCCTGCAAGTACCGCAGGAATGCCTGATCCTGACCATGCAGACGAACCAGAAATACTTCGCGCTGACGGATGCGAGCGGCAAGCTGCGCTCGCGCTTTCTGATCGTGTCGAACATCGAAACGGCGACGCCGGGCGACATCGTCGAAGGCAACGAACGCGTGGTGCGTCCGCGTCTGGCCGATGCGAAGTTCTTCTTCGAGCAGGACAAGAAGAAGCCGCTCGCCGACCGCGTGCCGCTGCTCGCGAACGTCGTGTATCACAACAAGCTGGGTTCGGCGTTGCAACGCGTCGAGCGTGTTGAAGGGCTGGCCGGCGCGATCGCCGGACTGATCGGCGCGGACGTCGCGCTCGCCAAGCGCGCCGCACGTCTCGCCAAGGCCGATCTGATCACCGACATGGTCGGCGAATTCCCCGAACTGCAAGGCACGATGGGTACGTATTACGCGCGCCATGACGGCGAGCCGGAAGAAGTCGCGCTCGCGTGCTCGGAACACTATCAGCCGCGTTTCTCCGGTGACGCCTTGCCGGCCACGGCAACCGGCACCGTCGTCGCACTGGCGGACAAGCTCGAAACACTGGTCGGCATCTGGGGCATCGGCCTGCAGCCCACCGGCGAGAAAGATCCGTTCGCGCTGCGCCGTCACGCGCTCGGCGTGCTGCGGATTCTGGTCGAGAAGCAACTGCCGGTCGACTTTGTCGAACTGCTGCGCACCGCTTACGCGCAATTCTCCGCCGTGCCGAACATCGCTGATTCGACGCAAGCGATCTACGAATTCAGCATGGATCGCCTGCGCGGTCTGCTGCGTGAGCGCGGCTACGCACCGGGCGAAATCGACGCGGTGCTCGCACTCAACCCGACTCGCCTCGAGGACGTCGTCGCGCGTCTGGATGCGGTGCGCGAATTCGCTGCGCTGCCCGAAGCGGCATCGCTCGCGTCGGCCAACAAGCGCATTTCGAACATCCTGAAGAAGTCGGAAAGCGCAGCGACCGGCGGTGTGCAAGTCACGCTGCTGATCGAAGCGGCGGAAAAAGCGTTGCATGCGCAGCTCGAACAAGTCACGCCGCGCGTGCAATCGCAACTCGCCGCACGTGACTACACGGGCGCGTTGACCGCGCTCGCCGCCTTGCGCGAACCGGTCGACACGTTCTTCAACGACGTGATGGTCAACGCCGACGATCCGGCGTTGCGCGCCAACCGGCTGGCCTTGCTCGGCGCGCTGCATCAGCAGATGAATTGCGTCGCCGACATTTCCCGGCTCGCCGCCTGAGCCCCGCGCCATGCCGACCAAAAAAGTGGTGATCCTCGACCGCGACGGCGTGATCAACGTCGATTCCGAAGCGTTCATCAAGTCGCCGGACGAATGGGTCGCACTGCCCGGTTCGCTCGAAGCGATCGCGCGTCTGAACCAGGCCGGTTATCGCGTCGCGATCGCGACCAACCAGTCGGGCATCGGCCGCGGTCTCTTCGACATGAACGCGCTCAATGCGATGCATCTGAAAATGCATCGCATGGCGGCGACGGTCGGCGGCCGCATCGACGCGGTGTTTTTCTGCCCGCACACGGCGGAAGATCATTGCGAATGCCGCAAGCCGAAGCCGGGCATGCTGAAGATGATCACGGAACGCTTCGAAGTCGATCCGGAGAATACCCCGGTGGTCGGCGACGCGATGCGCGATCTTCAAGCGGGTGCGTCGCTCGGACATCCGACTCATCTGGTGCTGACCGGTAAGGGCCGTAAAACGCTCGCAGCCGGCGGCCTGCCCGAAGGCACCCTCGTCCACGACGACCTGCGCGCGTTCGCGCTCGACTTCCTCTCCGACGATCACGAGTGATGCGCGTCGAGCGCGTCCCCAACCCTCACTGACCACGCCGATGCGCTTCATTCGTTCTTCATTGCTGCTGATCTACTTCGTCGTCTTCACGGTGCCGTACGCGACCGCGTGCTTCATCGCGTTCCCGTTCATGCGCGCCGATCGCCGCTACTGGATGGCCGCCGGCTGGTGCGCCACCACGCTGCACGTGGTGCGCTGGCTGAACGGCATCCGCTACAAGATCGAAGGCTATGAGAATCTGCCCGACGGTCCGGCCGTGCTGCTGTCCAAGCATCAGTCGGCGTGGGAAACGCTGGCGTTTCCAGCGCTGATGCCGCGACCGCTGTGCTACGTGTTCAAGCGCGAGCTGTTGTATGTGCCGTTCTTCGGCTGGGCACTCGGCATGCTGAAGATGGTTCACATCGATCGCAAGGAAGGCAAGTACGCGTTCGATTCCGTCATCAGGCAAGGCAAAGCGCGCATGGCCGAAGGTGCCTGGGTCATCATGTTTCCGGAAGGCACGCGCACGCCGACCGGCAAGCAAGGCAAGTACAAAACCGGCGGCGCGCGTTTCGCGATTGCCTCCGGCGCGCCGGTCGTGCCGATCGCGCACAACGCCGGACGTGTGTGGCCGCGCAACTCGTTTCTCAAATATGCGGGTATAGTCACAGTGTCCATCGGCAAGCCGATTGAGACGACGGGGCTCACGCCCGACGAAGTGAACACGCGCGTCGAAAAGTGGATCGAAGCTGAAATGCGCCGCATCGATCCTACCGCGTACCGCGCGGCGGAAAACCCCTCCGCCGCCGCACCAATCTGACGCGCCCGCGCCCTCGAAGGCGCATTTGCGCGAAGCCGAATCCGATGCAGAAGTCTCCTACGTCGCAGCCCGCTGCGGCGCTCGATAACCGGCAACTCGATCTCCCGCTCTTCGCCGAGCCGGGGTCGACGTCGTCGTCCCCTTCACCGTCCGGACCTTCGGCGGGCTTGAGCGGGCAGCAGCCGGCCGTGCCGCTCGCACCGGACGGCAGTAAGCTGCGCAGCCTCACCATCGGTTCGCGCACGCTGCACTATGTGCTCAAGCGCTCTGCACGCCGCTCGATCGGTTTTGCGATCGACAGTACCGGCCTGATGATTACCGCACCACGCTGGGTCACGCTCGCCGATATCGAAACTGCGATCACCGAAAAGCAGCGCTGGATTTTCACGAAACTGATCGAATGGCAAACGCGTGTCGAACAGCGCGCGTTGCCGAAGGTCGACTGGAAAGACGGTGCGGAAGTGCCGTATCTCGGCCAGCCGGTGCGCGTGAAGCTCGGCTCGCCGCAAGGCATGCTTGCGTTCAGCGCGGAGCAGGCGGCGCTGCAAGTGCCGCTTCCCTTGCAAGCGGATCCGCAGCAGATCAAGGATCGCGTGCAAGGCTGGCTGCAAGGCGAAGCGAAGCGCCTGTTCGGCGAGCGCCTCGCGATCTATGCGGAGAAGCTTGGCGTCAACTATCGCGCGTATGCGCTCTCTTCGGCGGCCACGCGTTGGGGCAGTTGTTCGAGCGACGGCAAAATCCGCCTGAACTGGCGGCTGATCCACTTCCCACTGTCGATCATCGATTACGTCGTCGCGCACGAGCTCGCGCATCTGCGCGAGATGAATCACAGTCCGCGCTTCTGGCAGACGGTCGAATCGATTTTTCCGGAATTCCGCGAAGCGCGGCAGACGTTGAAATCACATCCGCCGGAATTGCTGCCGACGCTTTAACGCGCTACGTGCTGGCGGCGCGACGTGTCGAACCCGGCCGCAGTAACGAACAGTGAAAAATCGGCGCTTCAGCCTGAAGCGCCGACCTTCTGAAGCCTGCGGCTCACTCCGTGCAGAAAGTTTCCTGCAGATGAAGCCACGTCACCTTGCCGTCAGCGCCGCGATCCATCACCGCCGTCGAGCGCCGCACGTTGGCGTTGCCCGCGCTGTCGCGCTGATACTCGCGATACTTCACCACCGCGCCCGACGGATACTCGGACACGATCTCCATATCGCGAATATTGATCTGCGAGCCGGGACGCGCGCCGTTCAGCTTCGCGAAAATTTCGCGCAGACCCGCGTGATCCAGTGCGATACCGGACGGCATGACCAGGCTGAATTGCGGAGCGAAGCGCGCCATGATGCGATCCAGCGTGCCGCCATCCGCGGAGCCGTCGAACAAAGCCTGGATTTCGACGTGAATGTCGCCGAGTTCTTTGAAGTAGGGATTGCTGTTATTCATTGCTTGTCCTCATCCCGCCGCTTACGTTATTTTTTCTTCTGGATGAACTCGATCTTGTAGCCGTCCGGATCCTCGACGAAGGCGATCACGGTGGTGCCGTGTTTCATCGGGCCGGCTTCGCGCACGACCGTGCCGCCTTGTGCCTTGATCTTGTCGCACGCGGCATAGGCGTCTTCCACTTCGACGGCGAGGTGCCCGAAGCCGTTGCCAAGGTCATACGACGGCGTGTCCCAGTTGTGCGTCAGTTCGAGGACGGTGCCGCTGCGTTCGTCCGTGTAGCCGACGAAGGCGAGGGTAAACTTGCCGTCCGGATAGTCATCGCGGCGCAGCAATTTCATATCGAGCAGTTCGGTATAGAAGGCAATCGAGCGGTCCAGGTCGCCGACCCGGAGCATGGTGTGAAGCAGGCGCATTGTTGTACTCCCTGGTGCGTGATGTCGAGAACGTAAATGTACCCGGAATCACGCAGCGCTGCAGAGCGTGCCACGCAGCGCGAGACGCGCGGCACGCCCGCTTTCAACCCGCGCTCTTTAGCTCGTCGCGTAACGCGCGCCGCAAAATCTTGCCGACATTGGTTTTCGGCAGTTCGCTGCGGAATTCGATGATCTTGGGGCGCTTGTAGCCCGTCAGTTGCGCCTTGCAGAACGCGAGAAGGTCCGCATCGGTGAGTGCCGGGTCTTTCTTCACGACGTACAGCTTCACCACTTCGCCTGCCTCCGCGTCCGGCACGCCGACCGCCACCACTTCGAACACGCCGGGATGCTTCGCCACCACGTCCTCGATTTCGTTCGGATAGACGTTGAAGCCCGACACCAGAATCATGTCCTTCTTGCGATCGACGATCTTCACGAAGCCCTCTTCCGTCATCACCCCGATGTCGCCGGATTTGAAAAAGCCATCGGGCGTCATCACCTTTTCGGTTTCTTCGGGACGGTTCCAGTAGCCAGCCATCACCTGCGGCCCGCGAATGCAGATTTCACCGCGTTCGCCAAGCGGCACTTCGTGGCCGGCGTCGTCGCGAATCGAGATATCCGTGGACGGCAACGGCAAGCCGACCGTCCCGGTAAACGCGGTGGACGTCGGCAGATTGGTGGTGGCGCACGGCGACGTTTCCGACAGCCCATACCCTTCGACGATCGGTACGCCAGTCAGTGCTTGCCAACGTTGCGCGACGGCTTGCTGCACCGCCATGCCGCCACCGTTCGATTGCACCAGCTTCGAGAAGTCGAGCGTCCTGAAGTCGGGCTCGTTCAGCAGCGCGTTGTACATCGTGTTCACACCGGGGAACGAGTTGATCGCGTAGCCTCGCAAGGCTTTGATCAAGCCCGGCAGGTCGCGTGGATTCGGAATCAGAATGCCCATGCCACCGCAACGCATCGTCAGCAAGCCGCAGATCGTCAGGCCGAAGATGTGATACAGCGGCAGCGCGACCACGGTGATGTACTGCTTGATGTCGGTGCGCCCGCGATACACCGGCTCGCGCCACAGCTCCGATTGCAGGACGTTCGCGATCAGATTGCCGTGCAGCAAAGTCGCGCCCTTCGAGACGCCAGTGGTGCCGCCCGTGTATTGCAGCACGGCCACATCGGCGCGGGTGAGCGTGACCGGCGTAAAGCCCGCGTCCGCACCACGCGCGATCGCCTCGTTCAATGCAATGCGCGAGGTCGGCGGCACATCTTCTGCAATCTCAGGGCTGCCCGCGCCGAGCATCTCGCCAATCGACGTCAGCACGACATGCTTGATCGATGTTTGCCCCTGCACCGCCTCCAGCGTTTTAGAGAACGTATCGAGCAGCACGAGCGCTTGCGCGCCGCTGTCGTTCAACTGATGCTCCAGTTCTCGTGGCGTGTACAACGGATTGACATTCACGACCACGTAACCGGCACGCAGGATCGCCGCCATGACCACCGGGTATTGCAACACGTTCGGCAGCATCACGGCGATGCGCGCGCCGCGCGCGAGACCTAGCCATTGAAACCACGCCGCAAGATGGCGCGACTTCGAATCGAGTTCGCCGTAGGTCAACTCGCGCCCCATACAGACGAACGCGCACTCTGCCGCGTGCCTCTGGAAGCTCTGTTCCAGCAGGTCCGCAACGGAGCCGAACTGCGTAGTGTCGATCTCGGCCGGCACGCCTGGCGGATACGACTTCAGCCAGATTTTCTCCATGTCTCTTCCTTTTGTTTCGCATCGCGATTCACCTATGCACGATGTGCCGGTGCGCTGACGCTCCAATGCGAGCGATGCGCTTTCTATCGCGCAGTCAGCGCGGGCATGCGCCACGCGGGCCGGTCGAAGCATTCGAAAAATCTGCGCAACTGCTCCGCCGTGCCGCGTTCCAGCACGACGGTGCCGTCCTCGAGACACTTCGGCAAGTGCGTCGCCATATCGCGCAGCATGCCGTACAACGTGCCGGTTTCCAGCGCGAGTTGTACGTCGATCGTCGAAGGGGTGCGCTCGTGTATCTGCAATACGCCGCGCCGTAGTTCGAGGGCATGTGTTTCATCGCGGTCCGTCACACGGAATGCGAGTGTCATCTGCACGTCGGCGCAACGTTCCGGATCGACGTTCACGCTAAAGCGCTGGAACACGTTGCGCAACGGCTGCGCGCGCAACACATCCACCGACGCGAGACTGGCGCTGCCGGCGAACGGCAATTCGTCGTAGGCATGTTCGAGTTCGCGCGCCGCGCTGAGATACCAGTTGCGCCAGTTGGTGTTGACCGTCAGGTAGCCCAACTCGCGCAGCGCGGCCGCCTTGATATTGCGCGCGTCGGCGTCGGTTGTATCGAACCGCACCAGCAGCGTCGCCAGCTCCGCGGCCCAGCGCCAATCCGAGTCGCCCAACGCGATTCGCGCTGCGGCGCGCACCGCTTCCACGCCGCCCATCATCATGACCATGCGCTGCGACCGTTCCGCACGCGGCAGCGGATCGAGCGACGCCGGATCGCCATCGAACCAGCCGAGCTGACCGCTATACACCTGCCGCACCGAATGCTTGACCGTGCCGTAGTACTCGCCGAGCCACGCATGCTCCGCGAGATGCGGCGGCAGCGCGGGAATCGCTTCGGCAAGTTCGTCCGGGCTCAGGCCGAAGTTCATGTGCCGGATGGTCTGGTCGTGGATGAACTGAATGGCGTCGCGATACACGCACAGCACCTCGGCGACATACTGCGCGCCGGATACCGGCCGGCCATGCGCCGGCACCATATGCGCGGCGTTGAAGCCGCGCATCATGTCGATGGTCTGATACCAGCGCACCGGATCGCGATAGCGCGTGCCGCGCAACGTGTGGACGTTCGCGAGACACTCGCCCTGGATCACTTCCGCCGACAGCAACACGCCGAGGTCCGGCAGCCACATCACGATTTCGTCGTCGGCTTCGGAGGGCGCGTAGCGAAACTCGAAGCGCACGCCGGCCAGCACGATGTCGAGCTTGTCGTCGAACACGCGGGTCGGCGCGAAGAAGCTCGCCGGCTCCGCAATCAACACGGGGCCGATGCCCGCATTGACCTTGCCGGTCGCGCCAGGCGGCAGCAGCGTGCCAAAGCTGTAGGCCGAGCGGGTGGCGAGAATCGGTGCGACGAGGTTCGCGTTGTTGATCACGGTGTCCATCAACGTGCGGTGCGCAATGATCTCGACGCTGCCCGCTTCAAGCGCGGCCTCGTCGACGAAGGCGCGCACGCCGCCGGTGTGGTCCGTGTGATTGTGCGTATAGACCACGGCCTTGACCGGCAGCTCGGCATGACGCGGATCGATCGCGCAGAAGTCCTCATAGATGCGTTTGGCGGCGGAAACCGCCTCGGTCGCGTCGACCACCACGATGCCGTCGTCGCCGACCACGAAGATGATGTTCGCGATCGCATAGCCGACCGCGCAATACACGCGCTCGGCTATGCGATAGATGCGCTGCGCCATGCGCCGCGAGTGTTCGGTGAGACGCGGCGGCACGGTCGGCGCGGCAAGAGCGAAGGCGAGATTCACGCCGGCGTCGAATGCGACATCGAGCGGTTCGCCGATATGCGGCGCGTCGAAGGCGGGGTTACGGACCAGTTCGGGGCAACATGAGTTCACGCGGTGTCTCCTTGAATATTCGGCTGCGCGTAACGGGAGTCGCGCTGTCCGTCGATCAGTTCATCAATTTCGGAATCGGAATTCTTATTCCGTTTTCTGGGTAAAAAAAAATCAACCGTCCGGCAAGCCGAGGCAGCGCCGCAGTCGGATTTGCAGCCATGGCCGCAGTTGCCGGCTGGAGAGCGACAAAGGACCGGGATCGTTCAGCACGCTGTTGACCAGCATGCCCAGGATCATTTGCAGCGTGGCACGCACTTCGAATTCGAGCGAGCGGGGAGTGCTTTCATCGGCCTTGACCCCGCGCGCCTGTGCCAGCGCGCCGACGAGGCGCGGCACGATCAGTGCCAACACCTCATGATTGGTCGATTTCACGGCGTCCCAACTGGCCTTGCGCTGCGACGCGCGCAGCAACGACGCGTGATACAGCCCGCGATTGCGCCGGAACGTCATCACGTAGAACGAAATGATCGCGTCGGCGAGTGTGGCCGCGTCGTTCGAACGCCAGGCCGGATCGCGCTCGACCGTCTCGCGCACGTGCTCGAGTCCCTCTGCCATCGCCGCGTCCTGCAAGACGTCGAAGAAGCTATCCTTATTGTCGAAACGCCGGTAGAAAGCGCCGATCGACGTACCGGCCCGCTCGACGATGTCGTTGATCGACAGATCGTCGAGGTTGCCGCTTGCTTCGATCAGCTCGCGCCCCGCGTGCAGCATGCGCGCGAGCCCCTGCTGGCTGCGCGTTTGACGCGGCGGCGCAATGGTGCTCGGCGGCGCTTCGCGGCTGCGGAGTGACGTCGTCGTCATGCTGTGTTTAGCCTCGGTTCGGTTTGCCGCGCTGAGAAAATGAAGACTCACGGGAAACCGGAATCTGGATTCCGGATCGTCCGCGATCGGAAGCACCTTGTCAACCGCACCTAGGGTAATCACCGGGGCGCGATCATACGCGTACTCGGCCGTCCCATTACCGGCCCGTTCATGTCGCCAATGAGTCGGGATGCAGCAGGCCCTGCGCCGCGCGGTTGGCATTCTCCATCACCTGTTCGGCGAGCCCCAACGCGGAATAGGCGGCCGGCGAAGGCGTGCGCTCGGCCAGATACACCAGCGCGAATTCGAGGGCAAGACGCGGCGGGTTACTGAGCGGAATGCGCGCGAGCCGCCGCGTCCCCAGATCGCGCCGCACCGCGGACGCCGTGGCGAACAGCACCGCGTCGGTCTGCGCGACGACATCCTTCAGCACCGTCACGTCGTTGCATTCGATCTGCAACGGAATTTGCTCGTGCGCGCGGTACTTGAGCAGGCGATGCAGGGCGTCCTTCATGAACGCGGGCAACGTCACCGACACCAGCGGGAACTCGCGCAATGCCGCGAGCGGCACCGTGCCACGCGCAAACAAGGGATGGTCCGGCCGCGCGAACCAGCCGCCCTCGTGACGCGGCAGGCGCTGCAACGTGACATCGGGCGTCACGGGCGGCACACGGCGGTCGGTGACGAGAAAGTCGATCTGCTCGGCGCGCAGCTTGGCAAGCAGCGCATCGCCTTCGCCGAGTTCGATCGACACCTTGATCTTCGGAAAGCGCCGCGCGAATTCCACCAGCAGGTCCGGCAGCAGCACGACTGCCGGATAGGGCCCGAGGCCGATGCGTACCTCGCCGAGTTCGTGCGCCTTCAGCAGCTCGACGTCGCGGAACAGGCAGCGCGTTTCGAACAGCACGCGCCGGGCGCGTTCGACCAGCAGCCGCCCTGCCGCCGTCATCGCGACGCCGCGTGCCGCGCGGTCGAACAGTTTCATGCCGACCTCGTCTTCGAGCGCCTGAATGCTGCGGCTCAACGCCGGCTGGCTCAGATGAACCCGCTCCGCCGCCCGCGCAAAGCTGCCTTCCTCGGCGAGCGCGACCAAATGGGTAAGGCGGCGGGAATTGACTTCATGCATATTTTGCAAGCTCCCGATTACGAGAATGCACTTGAACAATTCAGTTATACCACCTCAAATGGGCGAAAACCCAGCGCCCCCGCGCCCGACATGGAGACATGCTTTGCCTACCTTCCTCAGCAGCACGAAACGCTGCACGGCGCTCGCCGCCGACACGGCATCGGCTCATCCCCCCCACGCACGCGAGACCGCGCAAGGGCGCCGCTGGGTGATCGTCGCCTCGCTGTTCCTGTTCATGCTGATCAATTTCGCGGACAAGGCCGTGCTCGGTCTCGTCGCGATCCCGCTGATGCATGACATGCAGTTGACGCACGGCCAGTTCGGTTTCGTCGGCAGCGCGTTCTTTATGTTGTTCTCGATCTCGGGTATCGCCGTCGGCCTGATCGCCGACCGCGTCAATATGAAGTGGCTGCTCGCCGCGCTTGCGCTGATCTGGGCCGTGGCGCAGTTGCCGCTCGCGTGGCCGACCAGCTTTGCCGTGCTGCTGCTGTGCCGCGTCCTGCTGGGTGCCGGTGAAGGGCCGGCCTCGCCGCTCGCGCTGCATGTGGTCTACACCTGGTTCGACGACCGTGAACGCAATCTGCCTACTGCCATCGTGCAACAAGGGGCGACCGCCGGCGTCATCATCGCGGGACCGTTGCTCACGTATATCTCGCAGCGGTGGCACTGGCACGCGACATTTCTCACGCTCGGCGCGGTCGGCATCGGCTGGACCGTCTTGTGGCTGTGTCTCGGCAAGACGGGCAATCGTCAGCACAACGCATCGCCCGCGTTTGCGCCGGGGGCGGCGGCCGGCCCGCGTGCCGCGTCAGCGCGCTTCCGTAGCATGCTGAGCGACCGCACTGTCATCGGCGTGATGCTGCAATGCTTTATCGGCTATGCGGTGATCTCGATCGGCTTCACCTGGGTGCCGGCCTATTTCCGGCTCGGCCTTGGCTTCGCCGCGACTGAGGCAGGTTGGCTGTTCGCGCTGCAAGTCGCCGCGCAGATCCCGCTGGGCATCGCGCTCGCGATGTTTTCGCATCGGCTGCTCAAGCGCGGCGTGCCGTCGAAGGTGGCGCGCGGCAAACTGATCAGCGCGGCATGCGTGGTGAGTGGGTTTGCTTACTGTGCGCTGTTGTGCGGCGCGCCGGCGCTCGTCAAGGTCGCGTTGATGGCGCTCGCCAGCGCGCTGGCGATCCAGACCTTCACCTTCGGTCCGATGCTGGTCGCCGAAGTCGCACCGGCAGCGCGGCGCGGAGCGCTGCTCGCGGTCACCAACTCCATCGTCACCACCGCCGGCCTGATCGGACCGGTCGCGATGGGCAAGCTGCTCGGCGCGGCAGGCGACGTGCGTGGCTATGAGATCGGCTTCGCCGTAACCGGCGTATTGCTGCTGATCGTCGGCGCGGCCGGCTTCGCACTGATCGATCCACAACGGTCGAAGCGGCGTCTGGAGGGCGCGCCGGGTTGAGCGTCGCGGCGATGCTTCGTTTGCTTGCACCCAGCTTTTTCGAGGCTCTTACGAGACGTGTGTGCTGCCCTCGGGCAGCCTCGTCAGCGCGCGGTGATGCGACTCGTCGCTTGCGTCGTACATCATTCGGGTCATTGACTAAGTTCGACTCATTGACTAATTTCGTCAGACGATACATTCTCTTTCACACCGTCAGGCGGGGCAAATGAAGAGGCGGCGCAGCACACATAGAGAACCCAGCAGGAACTGACCAGACCTGTTCTACTGGAGAGCCACTGTATGCGTCGTAAATGCTCGCGGCCTGTGCCTGTGCGTTTGCGTTTGCTCGAAACCTTCTCGTCCGCACTCGGACTGGCGATCCTTCTGCCATGCGAATCCGCATACGCCGTCTGCGACAACACCTCGCCGGTCAGCGGCCAGACCGTCACCTGCAACAGTAGTGCCCCCAACCCGTCCACCACGCCCGTGGCCGCGGCTGTCGGCAGCGCCAACGTCACAGTGAACGTAGAGGCCGGCGCCGAACTCGACGTCACGGGCAACAACGTCATCATCGTGCGTGACGGCAGCACCGTCACCAATCTCGGCACCTTGGTCGGCGCCGGCGACACCTTCGACGCCATCTCGGTGCACGGCGCAAGCGGCGGCATGGGCCAGAATGTGCTGATCAACCGCGGCACGATCGTGACCAGCGGCGTCGAATCGGAAGGCATGTTCAACGACGCTGCCGCAGTCACCATGCTGAACGACACCGCCGGCGTGATCCGCACCACCGGCAACGATTCGGTCGCGATGCACGACTTCGCGAGCCCGGGCGGCGGCACGCTCACCAACAACGGCACGCTGTCGACAAGCGGCGTCGGTTCACACGGGATGGCCGCGTTGACGGACAACGACACGCTCGTCAACAACGGCTCGATCACGACGACGGGCGCCAGTTCGGATGGCATGGTGGCCAACGGAAACGCCGTCGGCGGGGCCGGCAACAACGTGCTGACGAATCACGGCACGATCGACGTCTCGGGTGCCGGTTCACACGGCCTCGTGTCGTTTGATACGACGCCAGGCGTCGTGACGAATACCGGCTCGGTCATCGCGCGTGGCACGGGCGGCCTGGGGGCGCTCTTTTTGGGCAACGTCACGCTGAACAATGCGGTGGGCGCGAGCATCGTCAGTCAGCAGGCCAATGCGGTCGTCGCAAACGGCGGCGGCACGTTCAACAATGCGGGCACGATTACAGGTGCGATCAACGCAGTCGCCTTAGCCAATGCCCCGGCAACGATCACGAATAGCGGCTCCATCACCGCAGCCGGGAGTCAGGCGATCAGTTCGATCGGCACCTTCGATATCGTCATCAACAACACGGGCACCATTGCGGGCGGCAATGGCCGCGCGATCTGGACCGATAGCGGCAACGACACGTTCAACTGGAGCGGCGGTACCGTCACCGGCTTCGTGCGGCTCGACGCTGGCGACGACACGGCCAATCTCACCGGCCTCACTGACGCCAATCTCGCCGGCGTGCCGAGCTTCGACGCAGGCACCGGCAACGACGTCCTCAATTTCAGCCGCACGTCGGCGAGCGGTCTCGGCCGCTTCGTCAACTGGGAGACCGTCAACGTCACCAACGGCAGCCAGTTGACGCTCGACGCCAACGGCCTCGTACTCGGCGACGGCGGCACCTTGACCGGCACGCTCAACGTCGATTCGAGCAGCACCGTGTTTGCAGGCGGCTTTGGCGGCACGGCGACGATCGCACCGGCTGTTGCGGGTCAACGCGTGAACGTCAACAACGCGGGCACCATCGATCTGAGCAACGGCGCGACGGGTACGCGCAACACGCTGGTGATCAACGGCAACTACACCGGACTCAACGGCCGCCTGCTGCTGCAGACGGTGTTGGGCGGCGACGGCTCGGCAAGCGACAAGCTGGTGATCGCGCAGGGCGTCGGCTCGGGCAATACCTCGGTCGGCATCACCAATGTTGGCGGCTCCGGCGGCGCCACGCTCACGGACGGCATCCTCGTCGTGCAGGCGACGAACGGCGCGACAACTACGGCGAATGCTTTCACGCTGCCGCAGCCGCTGTCCGTGGGCGCCTACACGTACTACCTGTTCAAGGGCGGAGTGAGCGCGGGGACGGCGGACAACTGGTATCTGCGCTCGAGTCTGGCAGCGGCTCCGACGCCAACGCCAACTCCAACTCCAACTCCAACTCCTACACCCACACCCACACCCACACCCACACCCACACCGCCCCCGGGCGCCGCAAACACACCGATCCCGGCTCCCGGCACGCCGCCACTGCCCGCTGCCCCTCCCGCAGGCGCCGCAGCGACACCGCTCTACCGCATGGAGGTGCCCGTTTATGCCGAGGTCCCGGTACTCACGCGCGAACTCGGCATCGCGCAGATCGGCACCTTCCACGACCGCCAGGGCGAGCAGTTCCTGCTGAACGAAAGCGGCCCGCTAGCCGCCGCATGGGCGCGTGTCTGGGGCGAGCACACCTCGCAGAGCAACGGGGGCGCCGCCAACCCCGAATTCAGCGGCACGATGGCCGGCGTACAGGTGGGTCACGATATCTACGCCGATCGCAGCGCGAGCGGCCACCGCAATCACTATGGTTTCTTCATCGGCGTTGCCCGCGCCCAAGGCGACGTGAACGGCTTCGCACTCGGCGTCCCCGATCTGTCGGCCGGGAGGCTGGCAATCAATGCGTACAGCGCAGGTGCTTACTGGACGCACATCGGGCCGGGCGGCTGGTACACCGATGCCGTAGTGATGGGCAGTTCGCTGACCCTCGATCCGTCGTCGAATCAGGGCATCGGCGCGAGCACACGTGGCCGCGCGGTGACGACCTCGCTGGAGGCCGGCCTGCCGATTCGGCTGCGCGCCAACCTCAGTCTCGAACCACAAGCACAACTGATCTGGCAGCACGCATCGATCGACGATCTCAACGACGGCATTTCGAATGTGTCGTTCCATGCGGCAAATAGCCTCGTGGGCCGGCTCGGCTTGCGTCTGCAAGGCAGCTTCGAAAGCGGAGGCGCGCAGTGGCAACCGTATCTGCGCGCAAATCTATGGCGTTACTTCAGCGGCACCGATAGCGCGACCTTCGCCGGCACGACCGTGATTCCCACCGATGTGGCCGCGACAGCCGCTCAATTCGGCATCGGCATGGTCGCGCATTTGAGCGCGCGCGGCAGCGTGTTCGCCACCGCGAGTTACACGACGAATGTGAACGGCGCGCACCGCAGCACCGTGGAGGGCAATCTGGGCGCGCGCTGGCGTTGGTAAGTGCTCAGAACTGATGCCGCACCCCGGCCATCAGGCCGATCTGGCTACCCTTCTGCGCGAGCCCAACACCGTTGACGCCCTGCAACTGCGCGCCGATCAGGTCGCCCCGGTACAGGGAGTAGTCTCCTTCCAGGTAGACGTCGGTGCGTTTGGACAGGTTGTAGTCGGCGACCAGTTGGTACTGCCACGCCGAGCCATCCTGCGTGGAGGTCTTGCCGTCCTGCAGCGTGCGCCAGACATTCGCGGCGAAGTGCCACGCGTTGCCGACCTGCTGCGTGATGCCGCCCATGATCATGCGGCGCCGCGAAAAGTCGGTGTACTTGAGCGCGGCCAAGGCGGGCGCGGTGAATGGCCCGTTGGCGAAATTCGAAAACCCGGCGTCGTTCTGATTGACGATGTAACCGACCGAAAAGCGCGTCTTGTCCCACGTGTACGAACCGCCGAAGGTCCATGCCTTCGCGGCTGCGCCGTTGACCGAGTCCTTCGCCTCTTCATACGCGCCGCCGAAAGTGAAGGGGCCGCCCGGCGGGGCATATGCGGCCGCCGCGCCGATCTGGCTGCCATAGGAATTGCCCGCGTTGCCGCCGAGCGCGTAACCGGCGGCGAAACTGAAACCGTTGTATTTGGCCTGGTACTGCACCTGGTTGCTCGTCCAGATCCCGCCGGTCATCGTCACTTCGGGCTGGAAGCTAAAATCGTACGGAATCCAGAGATTACTGCCGTAGCCACCGGCGGTAATGCCTTCGATCATCACGTTGTATTGCCGGCCGAAGATCACCTGGCCATACGAAGCCGAGCGCACGCCCACTTGCGCTTCGTTGAAGAACGGCAAGGTGGGATCGCTTTGGCCGCCATTGATATAGAAACGGTTTTCGAGTTTGAAGAATGTAGACCAGCCGCCGCCCAGATCCTCGACGCCCTTCAGGCCCCAGCGGCTCTCCGTCATGCCGCCGTTGCCGAGCCCGATCGACGAATCGCCCGCTTTGTTTGCATGGGTCAGATACCGAACGCTCTCGTCGACCACGCCGTAGAGCGTCACGCCAGATTGCGCGTGCGCCATCTGACACACCAATACTGCGGGCACGATTGCCGCCGCCAACGGGGTAACTTTTTTCATCGCGTCTCCTCGTACAGGTTCCCGCTTTTCGCGGCTATTCGACGCCGCCACGCCTGATGCAAAGTATCGGCACGCTGCTCGTTTGAGGCCGTGTAAATCGACAAATACACGACACGGTCCGAATCGGCGCCTTGCACCGCGGCCGAGGCGAACGGTTTGAATGACCTGACGAAATGCGTGTGGGTGAACCTTAGCGCGAATTCAGAGCTGTAAGGAAATGGGTTGTTATAAGTGTTGTTATGTCAGCGAAGTGCTTGCAGCCCGTAAGAAGCACGCGTAGGCGGTGGGGTCATCGCTTTACGGCGGAGACGGTTTTGATATCGTATGACCCATTGCCGCGCCTGGCTTGCCGGTTGAACGTCAGGCTAGCCATTCGGCCGACTGCCGCGATCCGCGCCGACATCCGATACTGATCGCCGGCCCTTCCACCGCCCTTCGTCTTCGCCATCAAAAACCAATCCATGAGCACCACTGCCCTGCCTACGCGTCGCGCCCCAGATAGCTTCGCCATCCTGCTGATGATCGGCTTGTGTGCAATCTGGGGACTCCAGCAGGTCGCGATCAAGAGCACCAACGCAGCGCTGCCGCCGGTATTCCAGGCGGGCCTGCGCTCGGCGATCGCGGCCGTGCTGGTATGGGGCTGGGCGTGGTCGCGCGGCACGCCGCTCTTTCGTGACGACGGCACGTTGGGCGCGGGCTTACTCGCGGGCATGCTGTTCGCGGCTGAGTTCGTGTGCATTTTCCTCGGCCTGACGCTGACCAGCGCATCGCGCATGGCGGTCTTCCTGTACACCGCACCGTGCTTCACGGCGCTCGGCCTGCACTGGTTCGTCGAGGGCGAGCGGATGCGGCGCATTCAGTGGCTCGGCATCCTCGTGGCGTTTGCGGGAATGGCGCTGGCGTTCGCGGACGGCTTCCTGCACGGCCATGCGGCGCCAGGCGCAACGCTGACGGGCGTGGCCGGCGACGCGCTCGGCGTGCTGGCCGGCATCGCATGGGCTGCGACTACCGTTGTGGTGCGCGCCTCGCGCCTCGCCCAATCGAGCGCCAGCAAGACGCTGTTCTATCAATTGACGGTGTCGGCGGTAGTGCTGCTCGGGCTCGCGCTGGGGCTTGGCCAGATACGCCTGGAAGCCGTCACGCCGCTGGCGGTGATGAGTCTCGCGTATCAGGCGGTGGTCGTGGCGTTCGTCAGCTATCTGGTGTGGTTCTGGCTGCTGACGCGATACAGCGCGTCGCGCCTGTCGGTGTTCTCGTTCCTGACGCCCATGTTCGGCGTGACCTTCGGGGTGCTGTTGCTCGGCGAATCGTTCAGCCTGCGCTTTCTGATGGCGGCGGCGCTGGTGCTGACCGGCATCGCGCTGGTCAATGCGCCGGCGCAGCGCACTGCTGCCTAGTTCCCACGTCCTTGCGCCACCACCTGCGCCACACGCACATATTCGGCCACCGGCACATCTTCGGCGCGGCGTTGCAGATCGAAGCCGAGTGCGTCGAAGTCCACCGCGTCGCGAAACACGGCCAACGTGTTGCGCAGCATCTTGCGCCGCTGCGAGAAGGCCGCCGTCACCACTTCGCCGAGTACACGCTCATCCACTGCCGGCAGTTCATGCAGCTCGTACGGGATCATCCGCACGATTGCCGAATCGACCTTCGGCGGCGGCTGGAATGCTTCGGGCGGCACGTCGAGTTGCTTGTCGATCACGTAGCGATATTGCAGCATCACCGAGAGGCGGCTGAACGCCTTGGTGCCGGGCTCCGCCACCATCCGCTCGACCACTTCGTTTTGCAGCATGAAATGCTGATCGATCACGCGATGCGCGAACGCGGTCAGATGAAACAACAGCGGGCTTGAGATGTTGTACGGCAGATTGCCGACAATGCGCAGCGACGCCTTCTCACCGGGTGCGGCCAGCGTTCCGAAGTCGAACGCGAGCGCGTCGCCCGCATGCAGTTCGAGCAGGCCGCCGAATTTCGTCTTGAGACGGCCGATCAGATCGCGATCCAGCTCGACGGCGTGCAACGGCGCTTCGGGCGTTGCCAGTCGCTCGATCAGCGGTTCGGTGAGCGCGCCGAGCCCCGGCCCGATCTCGACCATGCGCTCGCCGCGCTGCGGCCGGATTACGTCGACGATCGAATCGATCACGCCCATATCGACCAGAAAATTCTGCCCGAAACGCTTGCGCGCGATATGACCTTGGTGCCGGCCCTGTTGCTGTCTGCTGGTGGACATCGAAGAAACGCTAAGAAAGAGAACTGCTTAAGAATAGGAACAAACCAGGAAGGAACACGCACAACGGACGCGAAACCTGCAAGAACCGAGAGAGCCCGGGAGGCGCGTACGAAGCCGCGCCGCAACCGCTGAATCAGCCCGCGCGGCGGTGCCGCGCCATCGAAACCGCCGTATCGATCGCGGCGATCAGGCTGCCCGAGTCGGCTCGGCCCGTGCCGGCCAGATCGAGCGCGGTGCCATGATCGACCGAGGTGCGGATGATCGGCAAGCCGAGCGTGACGTTGATGCCTTCGCCGAAGGTCGCGTACTTCAATACCGGCAAGCCCTGATCGTGAAACATTGCCAGCACGCAGTCGGCCTGTTCCAGATAACGCGGCTGGAACAACGTGTCGGCCGGATAGGGGCCCGGTGCGTCGATGCCTTGCTCATTCGCGAGCTTCAGCGCCGGAGAAATCACCTCGATTTCCTCGCGGCCCAGATAGCCGTTTTCGCCCGCGTGCGGGTTCAAACCCGTCACGAGGATGCGCGGCGCCGGCAAACCGAAATGGTGGCGCAGGTCGTGATCGACGATGCGTAGCGTCTCCACGATGCCTTCGACCGAAAGCGCGGCGGAGACGTCTTTCAGCGGCAAATGCGTAGTCGCAAGCGCGACGCGCAACGGACGCTTACCGGTGCCCGCCAGCATCATCACCACGCGCGGCGTGTGCGTACGCTCGGCCAGATATTCCGTGTGGCCGGTGAACGGCACACCGGCATCGTTGATGGTGCTTTTTTGCAGCGGGGCGGTGACGACCGCGTCGAACGTGCCGGCCATGGCACCGTCGATCGCGCTGTCGAGCAGATCGAGCACGTAACGGCCATTGGCGGCGTCCAGCTTGCCTGCTACCGACGGCGCGCCGAGCGGCCGATGCTGCACCCGCACGCGCTTGCCGTCAGCCACCAGCGCGGCCCAATCGACGCCCACCGCGCGTGCGCGCTCGGCCAGCAAATCCGCGTCGCCCAGCACGGTGAACTGCGCGCCGGGCCAATGTGCCGCCGCCCCTGCCAGCGCCTGCGCGGTCAGTTCGGGGCCAACGCCGGCTGGCTCGCCGGTCGTAATCGCGATCTGCAACGGAAGGCTGGCGGACTGCACGGCGGTTGTCATGATGTTTATTGCGCGCTCGTCAGAGCGGGCTTCACTTCCACGTAGGCGGTGTCGCGCAACTCGCGCAGCCAGTCGGCGTAGGCCTGTTCCGCCTTACGCTGGCCGATCGCCTGACGCGCCAGATCCATCTGCTGCGAGACCGAGCCTTCCGATTCGCGGCGGCCCAGCACCTGAATCAGGTGATAGCCGTATTCGCTGCGCACCGGGTCGCTGATCTGACCGTCCTGCAGGCTGTTCATCGCGCGCTCGAATTCCGGCACCGTCTCGCCCGGGCTGATCCAGCCGAGGTCGCCGCCTTGCGACGACGAACCGTCTTGCGAGTAGGTGTGAGCGAACTTCGCAAAGTCGCCGCCCGCGGCGATCTCTTTCTTGATTTCGAGCAGTTTCTGACGCGCTTGCGGCTCGGACATGCCGTCGCCGACGCGCAGCAGAATATGGCGCACATGCGTTTGCACGAGCTTCGGCGCATCGGAGCTGGTCCCCTGGCCGGCGCGGCGATCAACGAGGCGCACGATTTCGAAGCCGTCGTTGGTGCGGATCAGATCCGGATTGACCTCGCCCGGGCGCAGCGTGGAGGCAGCCTTGACAAACTCAGGCGGCAGCTTGGACGGCGGCACGAAACCCGTATCGCCCCCTTTCGATGCATCCGGCGCTTGCGAATTCGACTTCGCGAGCTTTTCGAAATTGGCACCGCCCTTGGCCTCGGTCAGCAGGGCCTGAGCCTTTTTCTGCGCGGCTTCGATGTCGGTTTCCGACGCGTTCAGCGGCGCCTTCAGGAAGATGTGCTGCAAATGCAGATCGCTCGTCAGGCCGGCATTCGGGCCACGCTGGCTGGCGATGTAGTTCGCGACCTCGGCGTCCGACACCGTGACCTTGCTGTCCACTTCCTTCTCGCGCAGACGCGAGAGCGTGAGTTCGGTGCGCGCGTCGCTCGTGAAGGTGGACCAGGGCACGCCTTGCGCCTCGATACGCGCACGGTACGTGTCGAGCGGCAGGTTGTTCGCCTGCGCGAGCCGCTCAAGCGTTTTTTGCACAGCGGCGTCGTCGATGTTGATGTTGTCTTCTTTCGCCTTCTGCAACTGGATGCGTTCCAGCACCATCTGGTTGAGCACCTGCTGGCGCAACTGGTCCGTCGGCGGGACCGGCGCGTTCTGCTGGTTCAACCGGTGGGTGATCAGGCCGATGCGCTCGTCGAGCTCGCGCCGTGTGATGACACCGTTATTGACCACCGCTGCGATGGTGTCGACCGTCTGACCGTTATTGCCGGGCAGCGACTGCGCCTGAACCGGCGCGACCGACAGGAAAGACGCCGCGGCGATAAGACCGGCCGCAAGCGTTGCCAAGCGAAGCTTTTTCATGATTGCCACAGATACTCCAATGATGTCGGGCGCGCCTCGCCCGTCTTTTCGCATTTTATAAATGATCGTTATAGGGCCAGCGTCATTCGTAATTAGTGAAACGCGCTTCCGGCGGCGGCGGCGGCGGCAACGGCGTATAGCCCGCCACGCTGGAGCGGAACGCGGCCATCAACCCGTTGTCGACGCTCGACAAGCCCTTGAACGTCAACTGCGCGAGAAACCGCGTGCTCGACTGCTGCTGCGACGACGTGTTCAGACCGTTCGCATAGCGCTGAATTCCGGCGCCGAGCGTCCAGCAGTCGGCGTCGTATTGCAGGCCGACCAGACCGTCGACGATCCGGTGCCCGCCCAGGTCGTAATTGAAACGGCCTACCCCGTACACCCGGTGCGTCAGCGGCCACTGTCCGGAGATCAGCACCTGGTTGATCGGCTGGTTGCCCAACGTGGTGTTCGAGCGAGTGTAGCGATACGCGACATTGATCACCTTGCCGGACGCCGGACTGAACCCGAAGCCGACGCTCGTCTTCACTAACTGGTTGTTGTCGGCATTATATTGGAACGCCGTTTCCGAAGCGAAACCGGCCCCGAGCTTGAGCGACGCACCCGCGATCAGGTCCGAGTGCGTGGCCTGCGTGCTGGTTTGGGTAGGGAGCAGCGTGACACGCTGATCCTGGAAGTAGTACTGCTGCGCGATCACGAAGCGCGCGCGCTCGTCACCCGTGGCCGGGTTGATGAAGCGCGTTGTGATGGCTGCGGTCAGGCGGTTCGCGTCAGCGATCCGGTCGTTACCGACGAAAGTGTTCGGCGTGAAGATTTCCGCCAGCCCGAAGTCGGACTCGGCCGTGTCGAACAGCGGCGCGGCTGCCTGGTTGCGGTACGGCGTGTAGACGTAATAAAGCCGTGGCTCAAGCGTCTGGATGTAATCCTGACCGAAGATCCGTACCGAACGATCGAAAATCAGCCCGGTGTCGAAAGTCAGGGTTGGGATCGATTCGGTGAAATTCTTCGGCGTGCCGATCGGCGTGCCGGTGCTGACATTGTTCAGGTTGTACGACGCAAAGTGCCACTGCACCTTAGGCGTCACGAAGTAACCCGGCCCGACCACCGAATACGAGAGGTACGGGTTGAACAGCACCCGCTGACCCTGGGTCATGTCCGCGGTGGTGATGCGGAAATTGGTGTAGTCGACTTCCGTGCCGAAGTCGAAGCCGCCGATGTTGTACTTAGCGTACTTCACGTTCAACTGCGGCTCGCGGCCGTACGGCGCCACTGACGGCGTCAGCGTCTGCCAGTGCTGCTCGCGGGCGAGCACCGACCACGGGCCGTTGTTGTAAGTCAACCCCGCTTCCTGTTGATACAGGAGCTGGGTGCCGTTCATGAACTGGTTGACCGACGACGCCAGGTCTTCCGGATACGTATTGTCCGAGACCTTGTTGTAGTAAAGGTAACCGCCGAACCCGTTGCCGAAGTTCTGGTTGTGCTGGATGTACAGCGCGTAGCGGTTGGTATGGGTCAGGTGGTCGTTCGGCAGGTACTCGCCGGTGATCGAGCCGGAATACGTGGGCGACAGATAGCGGAAGGCGGACTGCAACTGCACGCCGCGCTTCGAGATCAGGCGCGGCGTCAATGTCAGATCGCGATTCGGCGCGATGTTGAAGTAATACGGCACCGACAGTTCGAAGCCGTTGGACGAACTGAGCGAGAACGTGGGCGGCAACACCCCGCTGCGCCGGTCGCCCGACAGCGGGAACGACAGCCACGGCGACGCGAATACCGGCACGCCCTGGAAGAACAGCACGCTGTTGTACGCAACGCCTTCGTCCGCGCCGGTGTCGAAATCGAACTCGCTGCCTTTGATATACCAGGCCGGATTGTCCGCGCACGAGCAGCCCGTGTACGTGCCCTTCGTGAACACCGAACGCTCGTTGTCGAGCAAGTCGACGCGCTCCGCGCTGCCCGAGCCGCCCGTCACGTTGAAGCGGTACTTCGGCGCGGTCATGAAGCCTTCGCTCGAATCCACACGCATGTGTGCTTCCGGCCCGACGAACGAGTTGCCGCTATTGACGACGTGGACCTGGCCGTACGCGTCGGCCATGTCCGTGTCCTGGTCGTAATGCAAGGCGTCGGCCTTGATCACGACCGCATTGCGGCGCACCTCGGCCGAACCCTTGGCGGCCATGTCCTGGTCGGTGGTGCCGCTGGTGGTGTCGCCGAGCACGAAGGTGGCCGGCTTCTGGCCCGGCTGCAATGGGTGCTCTTCGAGTTGCGGGGCCAGCTGCATGCCCCATGGCGCGTCAATAGGCTGCGGCTGCGCGGCTTCCCCCACCAACTGGGCGTGCGCAAGCGCGGGCATCAGGCCCGGAACGGCGATCAACGCCGCGACGAGCCGCCTTTTGCGCGGTGCTGCGGCACAAGAGGGAGTCGTTTGGGAAAGCTGTCTAGGCGGCATGTATCGTTTGGCGAATCGGCCCGTCCGTCAGCTTCTGCAATCACGATCCACCGCCTGCACATCCCGACCGTGACAGTCGACTGCACATCCATATTTACAATCTGTCGAACGGTGAGGCGGGCGGTAAAGCGGAAACAGCAAAAGCTGGCGTGAGTCGCGTCAAAAAAGTCGTGGGGTATTATATGGCAAGACGTTGCCCCTCTGAATTTGCCACCGGTTTTCATGACGCTGCCCCCTTCCCAAGACGCCTCCAAAGATTCCACCGACAGCCGCCTCGAACTGATCAAGGCCTGGCTGAACGCCCATGCAGCACGCCATGCGCTCGAACTCGACACGCTTGCCCCGGCGTCGTCCGACGCCAGTTTTCGCCGCTATTTCCGGCTCGCCGGAAAGGCGTCGGAAGGCGAAAGCACCGGCACGTTGATCGCCGTCGATGCCCCGCCGCCCGAAAAGTGCCGCGAATTTGTGCAGATCGCGCAGTTGCTCGACACCGCCGGCGTGCACGTGCCGCGCGTGCTGGAGGCCGACTTCGACGCCGGGTTCATGCTCGTCACCGATCTGGGCACCGATTCGTACCTCGGCGCGCTGACCCGGGCGCAAAGCGGCAATGACCTAAGCAGGCCCCGCACGCTGATGCGCGACGCGCTCGATGCGCTGATCCGCTGGCAGCTCACGTCGCGCGAAGACGTGCTGCCGCCGTTCGACGAAGCCTTCCTGCGCCGCGAGATGGAATTGATGCCGGAGTGGTTCGTCGGCCGGCATCTCGGCCGCGAGATCGACGAAAAGACCCGCGGGCTGCTCGATCGCACCTTCGCGCTGCTGATCGCAAGCGCCCGGGCGCAGCCGCAAGTGTTCATGCTGCGCGACTTCATGCCGCGCAATCTGATGATCGCCGCCGCACCCAACCCCGCGAACCCCGGCGTGCTGGACTTCCAGGACGCGGTATACGGCCCGATCACTTACGACGCCGCCTCGCTGCTGCGCGACGCCTTCCTCAGCTGGGACGAGGAGTTCGAGCTGGATTGCTTCGTGTACTACTGGGAGCGCGCGAAGAAAGCCGGCCTGCCGGTCGATCCGGACTTCGGCGAGTTCTACCGCCAGCTCGAATGGATGGGGCTGCAACGGCACGTCAAGGTGCTGGGGCTGTTCTGCCGGATCAATTACCGCGACGGCAAATCGCATTACATGAAGGATCTGCCGCGTTTCATCGGCTATGCACGCAAGGTCGCCGAACGCTATGCGCCGCTGCGTCCGTTCGCCCGGCTGCTCGACGAACTCGAAGGCCGCGCGAATGAAGTCGGCTACACGTTCTGACCGATGACGATGTCTCTGAAGAAAGCGATGATTTTCGCCGCGGGCCGCGGCGAACGCATGCGTCCGTTGACCGACGTGTGCCCGAAGCCTCTGCTCGAGGCCGGCGGCAAGCCGTTGATCGTGTGGCAGATCGAACGGCTCGCGCAGGCCGGATTTCAAACGGTCGTGATCAACCATGCGTGGCTCGGCGCCGAGATCGAAGCCGCGCTAGGGGACGGTTCGCGCTGGAATGTCGAATTGCGTTACTCGGCCGAGCACGAAGCGCTGGAAACGGCGGGCGGGATCGTGCAGGCGTTGCCGCTGCTCGAAGACGAGGGCAAGAGCGAACTATTCGTCGCGGTAAGCGGTGACGTGTACGCGGATTTCGACTACGCGACGCTGAATGCTCGCGCCGAATCGCTGAAGAAGCGAACCGGCCCCGGCATGCATCTGGTGATGGTGCCGAACCCGCCGTTTCATCCGAACGGCGACTTCGGTTTGGTTGACGGAACACTGTCGCTCGACGCGCAACCCCGCTTCACGTTCGGCAACATCGGCCTCTACGACACGCGCATGTTTCACGATCTGCCGCGCGGCACGCGGCGCGCGCTCACGCCTTACTACCGCGACACAGTAACGCGCGGTCTCGCGAGTGGAGAGTTGTATCAGGGTTTGTGGGAGAACGTCGGCACGCCGGCGCAACTGCACGCACTGGATCGGCGCTTGCGCGCACGATAGGCGCCCGGCGGCGTTAGAGGTGTGCGTCCTCGTGCCGCGTTAGGGGCCGGGGCCCCACACCGCCGCAAAGACTCACCGCCCGCCGTCGCCCGCCCCCACCGTTTCAGTCGACTCCGGCGCTTGCGCGGCACGTTGCTGCTGCAGCGCCCACATCTGCGCGAACAAGCCGTTCGCGCGCAGCAATTCGGCGTGCGTCCCGCGCTCCACGATGCGCCCCTTGTCCATCACGATGATCTGCTGCGCGTGCACCACCGTCGAAAGCCGGTGCGCGATGATCAGCGTCGTGCGCTCGCGGGCGATCTGATCGAGTTCGTGCTGGATCGCGCGCTCCGAACGCGAATCGAGCGCGGAGGTGGCTTCGTCGAACAGCAGGATCGGCGGGTTCTTGAGGATGGTCCGCGCGATCGCCACGCGCTGTTTTTCGCCACCGGACAACTTCAAGCCGCGCTCGCCGACCGGCGTCTCGTACCCCTTCGGCAGCCCTTCGATGAAGTCGTGAATATGCGCCGCTCGTGCCGCCGCGATCACTTCATCACGCATGGCCGAGGGACGTCCGTACGCGATGTTGTAGTAGATCGAATCGTTGAACAGCACGGTGTCCTGCGGCACGATGCCGATCGACGCGCGCAGCGAATCCTGCGTGACGTCGCGAATGTCCTGACCGTCGATGGTGATCGCGCCGCCCGTCGCGCGATCCAGATCGTAGAAGCGGAACATCAGCCGCGCGAGCGTCGATTTACCCGAGCCGCTATGGCCGACCACCGCCGTCGTGGTGCCCGCCGGAATCGTGAAGCTCACGTCGTACAGGATCTGCCGCGCCGGTTCATACGAGAAGTTCACGTGCTCGAAGCGCACCTGTGCCCCGCTCACTTGCAACTCGGGCGCATCCGGCACATCGGGCACTTCCTGGGCGGCGCCGAGCAGCGTGAACATACGGTCCATATCGGTGAGGCTTTGCTTCAGTTCCCGATACACCACGCCGAGAAAATTCAGCGGGATATAGAGTTGCAGCATGAAGGTGTTGATCAGCACCAGATCGCCGAGCGTGAGGCGCCCGGCCATCACGCCTTCCGTGGCGCGCCATAGAATGAACACGAGACCCGTGCCGATGATCGTCTGCTGCCCGAAGTTCAGCGCCGACAGCGAACGCTGCGATTTGATCGCGGCCGTGCGATAGCGTTTGAGATTTTCGTCGTAACGGTGCGCTTCCCACTCTTCGTTGCCGAAGTACTTGACGGTCTCGTAGTTGAGCAGCGAATCGATCGCGCGCGAGTTCGCCTTCGAATCGAGATCGTTCATCGTGCGGCGAAAATGCGTGCGCCACTCGGTGACCTTTACGGTGAAGACGATGTACACCGCGAGCGCAATGAACGTGACGATCGCGTAATACGCCTCGTATTTGACGACGAAAAAGCCGAGCACGAGACCGACTTCGACCAGCGTCGGCAGGATGCTGTACAGCGAATACGAAATCAGTTGCGTGATGCCGCGCGTGCCTCGTTCGATATCGCGTGACATGCCGCCCGTCTGCCGGTCGAGATGAAACCGCAGCGACAGCGCATGCAAATGGCGGAACACTTTCAGCGCGAGCTGACGCACCGCGCTTTCGGTCACTTTCGAAAACAGAATTTCGCGCAGTTCGGTGAAAAGCGAGGTGGACAGCCGCACCACCGCGTAGGCGACCACCATCAAACCGACGCCGCCAAGCAGCACGATGCCGGGCGAATCGTGCGCGCGGCCGAGCGCGGTGAGATGCTGCACCGGCGCGAGGCCGTCGATGATCCGTTTCATCACGATCGGCACGCCGAGATTCGCAACCTTCGCGCCAATCAGGCAGCTCAGTGCAAAGCCGACGCGCCATTTATAGGTGGCGAGGTAAGGCAGCAGCGACAGGATCGTTTGCCAGTCGTTGCGCGGCTGGGTCGAGATCGGTGAAGGTTCGGAGGAAGGTGTGCGGCGCATGGGGTCGGCTGGGAATAATGGGGAGCGACGGAGTTCGCAGCGGCGCGCCGGCCGGCAGCGTGCCAAACCCGGCACCCTGCGTTATCGCGCGACCCGGCTGGGCGCTTTCCCGTACAATTCCTGATCTTTCTATTGTCGCAGAAGCTGGCTGGCGCCGCTTTTCATGGGCTGTCCGGCCGTCGGTTGCATGTGGGCCGTGCGGCTGTGCCGTATCGCTGTGTCATGCAGTTGTCGTGAAATCCCCCACCTGCTGGTCGAGCTGACCGAGCCATTACGAATCTCAAGGGTGCCCCGATGACCGATATTCTTCAACTCCCGCAAAAGCCTTGCGCGCTGCGCGTCATGCCGCAGCCTTCCGACGCGAATGTTCACGGCGACGTGTTCGGCGGCTGGATCATGGCGCAAGTGGATATCGCCGGTTCGATTCCGGCCAGCCGCCGTGCCAATGGGCGCGTGGCGACCATCGCGGTCAATTCGTTCGTCTTCAAGCAGCCGGTCTTCGTCGGCGATCTGCTGAGCTTTTACGCGGATATCGTCAAGACGGGCAATACGTCGGTGACGGTGTCGGTCGAGGTCTACGCGCAGCGCATGAGCCTGACCGAAGACCTCGTGAAGGTGACCGAGGCAATCTTGACCTATGTCGCAACGGATAGCGACCGGCGCCCGCGCGCGCTGCCGGTGCTCGATTGAACGGCTGGGAGCCGGGCCAACGCTGCCCGGCCCGCAACCGCTTACTGACTAGCCGCTGCGCCCATTCCCGCCTTCTTCTGCGCGTTCTGGAGATCCTGCGGATAGTTCGGATCCTTGCGCGCGGGGTTGTAACCATTGCTTTCCAGTTGCTTGAGCTCGGCGTTTTTCTTGGCCCGTGCCTGCTTGCGCGCGGCCTTGCGCTGGGCCTTGGTGGTGGTTGCCCCGGATGCGGCCATCGGCTTGGCGGCATCGGAATCATCCCCCGCCGGTCCACCGCCGCCGCCGCTTTGCGCGAACGCCGGTGCAACAGAAGCCACGCTCAGAACAACCGATGCCAGCAGTACAGCCCATTTTCTTGCAGGTGAAGACGTCATTTTTTCTCTCCAATCGGATCGGTGGATAGTCAACGGCGGAATGCCCCATGACAGGGTACGAGTAGGGAGAAGCAGGCGCCGTGCCACGTGAATCGGTGCTGCGTGATTCCCGGATCATCGGCTCTTCCCATCGCAACCGGAGCACTGCCTGCGCGGCGGACGTGAGCGTTGTGTAGGCGCTCAGACCGTCGCGACTTCCCGTCCTATGCCGCCCTGCAACAACTCGAAAATCGCGTCGGTCGACAGCGGCTTCGCGAAGTAGAAGCCCTGCATCTCGTCGCACGCGCGCTCCTTCAGGAAGTCGAGCTGCGCCGACGTCTCCACGCCTTCGGCGATCACCTGCAATTTCAGCGAGTGCGCGAGCGCAATGATCGCCGAGGTGATCGTCTCATCGTCGCCCGAAATGCCGATGTCCGACACGAATGAGCGGTCGATCTTCAAACGGTCCACCGGAAAGCGTTTCAAATAGCTGAGGCTCGAATAGCCTGTCCCGAAGTCGTCGATGGCCAGACCGATGCCGAGCGCGTGCAGTTCGTTGAGCATCGACACCGCTTCCTCGGCATTGCGCATGATGGTGCTCTCTGTCAGTTCGAGTTCGAGGTATTGCGGCTCAAGGCCCGTCTCGGCCAGCACCTGCATGACCAGCTTCGCGATATCGCGCTGCTGGAACACCCGCGCCGACAGATTCACCGACACCCGCGCCGGTGGCAAACCTTCGTCTTGCCAGGCCTTGTTCTGCCGGCACGCCTCACGGAGCACCCACTCGGACAGCGGCCCGATCAAGCCGCTTTCCTCCGCGACCGGAATGAACGACGACGGCGGCACCAGCCCGACTTCCGGATCGCGCCAGCGCACCAGCGCCTCAGTGCCGACAATCTGCCCGCTCCCGATATCCACCTGCGGCTGGTAGTGCAGCAGGAATTCGTTGTCGCGCAACGCGCGGCGCAAACGCCGCTCGAGATTGAGGCGCGCGCCCGCGCTCGCATTCATCTCCGGCTGGTAAAACTGGAACGTATTGCGGCCCATGTCCTTCGCGCGATACATCGCAAGGTCGGCCTTTTTCATCAGCGTTTCCGCATCTTCGCCATCCTGCGGGAAGAGGCTCGCGCCCATGCTGCAGCCGACATACAACTCCGTGCCGTCGAGCCACACCGGCTCGGAAATCGACGCCCGCACGCGCTCCATCCACGCGATCAGCGACTGCTCGTCGACCGTATCCGTCATCACGATCACGAACTCGTCGCCGCCGTGCCGCGCTACCGTGTCGCTTGTGCGGGTGCAGCGCGCGAGCCGCTCGGCGACCACGCCCAGCAAGCGGTCACCGACGCTATGGCCAAGGCTGTCGTTGACGTTCTTGAAGCCGTCCAGATCGATGAACACGACCGCGACGCCCTTGTGATGCCGCTGCGCGAGAATCAATGCATGCTGCAGGCGGTCGCGCAGCAGGTTGCGATTGGGCAGGCGCGTGAGGCTGTCATAGTTGGCCTGATATTCGAGCTGTTCCTGATAGCGGATCAGATCCGTCACATCGTTGATCACGCCGATATGATGCGTGATCACGCCCTCCGCGTTCGGCACGGGTGCGATGAACAGCTGATTCCAGAACAGCGCACCGTCCTTGCGATAGTTGCGCACCACCGCGCTGCCCTCGCGGTTCGCCACGAGCGCCTGGCGAATCAATGAGACGCCTTCCTGCTCACGGTCGTCGCGCTGCAGGAGGCGGCAATCCTGGCCGATCACTTCGGCCGGATCGTAACCGGTGATGCGCTTGAACGCGGGGTTCACGTATTCGATCAGATTGCCCGTCGACGACGGCGCGGTAATCAGAATCGCGTTGACGCTCGCGTCGAGCGCGCGGCTTTGCAGACGCAAGGCCAGGTCGGCGCGCTTGCGCTCGGTGATGTCCGTGTACGAACCGAGCACGCCGATCACGCGGCCGTCGTTATCGGTGAACGGCAGCTTGCTCGTGATCGTGGTGCGATGCACGCCGTCGAGCACCATATCGATCTCGAAATTCATCTTCGGCACGCCGGTGTTCACCACTTCTGTATCGTGTGCGTTCAACAGGTCGGCGAAGCTGCGCCACGGCATGTCGCTGTCGCTCTTGCCCACCACCTGCTCGGGGTAAGCGAGGCCCGCGTCACGCGCGAACGCCATGTTGCAGCCGAGATAGCGCGATTCCTTGTCCTTCCAGAAAATGCGCTGCGGAATGTTGTCGATCACCGTTTCGAGCATCTGGTTCGAGCGCTGCGCTTCGGCTTCGGCGTTGATCTGGTCGGTGACGTCGTCGGCCAGCACGAAGAAAGCGGCGCGTCCCGTGAAGTTCAGCGCGTGATACGAAATGTCGGCGCTGATCGTCGAACCGTCCTTGCGCCGGTGATGCCAGACGCCCGCCATGGTGCGGCCGTGCTGCAGGACGTCGCTGCGCTGCAGATGCGATTCGAGGCGCAAGATTTCGGCATTCGGCCGGATCTCGCGAATCGTCATGTCGAGAAATTCGCTTTCCGAGTAACCGTATTGCTGAATCGCGGCCGCGTTGACGGCGAGAAAGCGCAGCGTCTCGCGGTCGAAGATGTACATCGGCACCGGATGGTCGTCGAACAGACTGCGGAAACGCTCGTCATTGCGGCCGAGCGCGCGCACGGTGCGCAGTTTCTTGCGCGCGCTGTTTTCGCGGGCGCGGAATGTGAAGATCAGGAGCCCGCTGCCGGCCAGCATTGTCACGATAAGCAGGAACACGGCGCGCTGGGTTTCGCTTGCGGAAGCCGCGAGCGACGCTTGCAACGCCTGATCCTCCTGTTGGCGCAATGCCCCCAGGCCGGCTTCCACGCGGTCGAGGCCAAGTCCGAGATGGGTATAGGTCGAGGCCGCCCACGCGCGCGATTCGTTCGGCGCGGCGCCGGCGCTCTTCAGCAGCGCATCGTCGATGTCGTGCTGCAGCGCGTGACTGTCCACGCTCAGTCTGGCGAGCGTGTCGAGCATGGCCGGTTCGCCGGCGAGCGCTTTGCGCAGCTCGCGCTCGAGACCGGTCAACGAACTCGCCATGGCGGCGGCCTCGTTCACAGGCGCGGCTTCCCCCAACGCTTCGAAACGGCCGAGCGCGGCCAGGCCGCCGTCGAGCGCCGTCTGGTAGGCGTCGAGGTTCTGGCGCACGCTCGTCGAACGCAGCATGCGCACGTCGGCATCGCGCTGGCCGCAAATCTGCGTATAGGCGACGAACGCGTTCGCGCCGACTGCCGCGGCGACGACCGCCAAGTTGATCAGCAGCCGTTTCGATAAAAAAGGAGTCATGGATTCCGAACGTCAATCGTTCTGCGGGCGGGAGCGCGCGGTCGCTTTCGGTGCGTCGGGTCGCATCGAGTCGAGTCTTTTTCGCGCCAACCTATGGATAACGGCAGGTTTCGGCCCAGATTGAGGGTGCGGGGCGAAATATTTCGCTAGCCGGCTGCACCTAGCCGGTCGCGCCTAGCCGGCCGCACCTAGCCGGCCGCGCCTAGCCGGCCGCGCCTAGCCGGCCGCGCCAAATTCCTTCATCGCCGGGACGAAGTCGTGGCTGCCTTCCGGCTTGCGCGACAATTTGGCAAGTACGTAGCGCTTGAACGGATCGAGTTCGGCCCACTGAGCGACGCCGGGCGTGGCCAGCCCGGCCAGCCCCGCCTGGTGCGCAACGCCGTCCGGCACGGCATCCGTGCGGCGCCAGGCGGGCGCCTCTTCGGGCGTGAACCACTCCGGCTCGACGTTCGCGTGGGTGCGTAGCATTTCGAACAGCGCGTGGTCGAAATTCGGCTCGATTTCCGCGTCTTCTTCGACCGGAAAACGCGCCAGCAGCTTGCGGTCTTCGAGCGGCAACAATTGCCACTGCGCGAGTGTGATGCGCAGCCCGAAGCGGTCGAGATTGAAACGCACCGACATCGGGATGTAGGTGAAATTCTCCGAAGACTCGACTTCGAAGTTGAACAGAAGCGGCGCTTCGTTGAGTCCCATGACAGTATTCCTCTTTGGTGGCGGGCAACGCGCAAGCCCGGCTTGAGGTATTTTAGAACCTTATTTGCGCGTCGGCGGCCTGGTCGGGCCCCGCATTTCGGCAGCGGGCAACGCAGAACAAGGCCCGACGCCGCTCATACGCGCGCAGCACGGTAAAGGAGTGACGTAGCTTGAACGAACTGGAAACAGCCGGGCAGCCGGGCGCGGTGGAGCGCACGGTACGCCGGCATCGCGGCGCGGCAGTCGAAACCGTCACCGACCACGTCGGTCAGGAATGGCCGGTTGCACTCGTCTTCAACGGGATTTCGCATGCGGTGATGATGTGCACGCCGCGCGATCTGGAAGCGTTCGCGGTCGGTTTTGCGATTTCGGAAGGGATCGTGGAGCGCGGCAGCGACATCCAGGACATCGAGGTCGCGCTGCATGACGACGACGAATTGCCCCATGCCGAGGTGCAATTGAAGGTGGTGCAGCAGGCTTTCGTCGCACTGAAGGAAAAGCGCCGCGCGCTCGCCGGGCGCACCGGCTGCGGCGTATGCGGGATCGAAAGCATCGATCTGCTGGATCTGAACCCGGAACGCGTGCCGGACACCGGTTTTCTGCAACGCCTCGCGCCGGATGCGATTGCTCGCGCCGCGCGCGAGTTGCCGGAACACCAGGCGCTGACGCGTCTGACCGGCGGTCTGCACGCCGCCGCGTGGTGCGATGCGGCAGGCGCAATCCGCTACGCGTTCGAAGATGTCGGCCGCCACAACGCGCTCGACAAGCTGATCGGCCAACTGGTGCTCGATCGCGCGGATACCAAAGAGGGTTTTGTGTTTCTGTCGAGCCGCGCCAGCTACGAGCTGGTGCGCAAGGCGGCACGCGTCGACGTACCAATGCTCGCGACGATTTCGGCGCCGTCGTCGCTGGCGATTGCAATTGCCCGCAAGGCAGGCGTGCGGCTAGTCAGCTTCTGCCGGGAAACCAGCTACGTCGACTATGACACGTGGCAGCCGACGCAGCCTTAAGCATTTGAAGCGCCTGAGACGCCTCAAGCGCGTCCAGGTGAAGCTCAATCGAACTGCCGGAAGTCCGGCCTGCGCTTCTCGAAGAACGCCTTGAACGCCTCGCGCGCCTCCGGCGCAAGCAGCATCTTGCCGAAGTGCACCGCTTCCTCCGCCATCTGCGTTTGCAGTTCCTGATGGCTGGCACGCTTCATCAGACTCTTCGTCACCCGCAGCGAAGAGGCCGGCAGCGCCGCCAGCTTCGCCGCTTGCGCTGCCGCGAATGCATCGACCTCAGCCGCAGGCAGCACGCGATTCACGAAGCCCATGCGTTGCGCCTCGACCGCGTCGAACGCTTCGCCGAGCAGCAGCTTTTCCGCCGCCGCCTGATAACCGGCCACACGCTGCAACAGCAAACTCGACGCCGCTTCCGGACACAATCCGAGTTGCGCGAACGGCAGCGAAAAGCTCGCCGTATCCGCCGCATAGACCAGATCGCAATGCAGCAGCAGCGTCGTGCCGATGCCGACCGCCGGGCCCGCCACCGCGGCCACCACCGGTTTCTCCGCCGAGCTGATCGCACGCAGGAACTGGAAGACCGGCGAGTTTTCGCCCATCGGCGGCGTCTTCAGGAAGTCTTCGAGATCGTTGCCGGCGCTGAAAATGCCGATGCTGCCGCGAATCAGGACCGCGCGCACCGATGCGTCGCCGTGGGCTTCGACCAAGGCGTCGGCCATCGTCTGATACATCGCGGCCGTGATCGCGTTCTTCTTGTCGGGCCGGTTGAAGGCAATCGTCAGGACGCTTTCGGCGCGTTCGACCAGAATATCCATTGTCATCTCCTCGTACTCCTGCTTGCTGCTGAATGGAAAAAACGGTTCGCAAACCAGGCGGCCTGCGAACCGTTTCCGCGGTCCCACGGTCCTTAAGGGATCATTGCAGGGATCCCGCGGGGACCAGGGCGAACACGATTACAGACGTTCGATGATGCCCGCAGCGCCCATGCCGGTACCGACGCACATCGTCACCATGCCGTACTTGTAGTTGCGGCGGCGCAGGCCGTGCACCACCGTCGACGCACGAATCGCGCCCGTCGCACCCAGCGGGTGACCGAGGGCAATCGCGCCGCCAAGCGGGTTGATCTTGGACGGATCGAGACCGAGGTCCTGAATCACCGCCAGCGATTGCGCGGCGAACGCTTCGTTCAGTTCGATCCAGTCCATGTCTTCGATCTTCAGGCCGGCGGCCTTCAACGCGGCCGGAATCGCCTCCTTCGGACCGATGCCCATGATTTCCGGCGGCACGCCGCGCACGGCGAAGCTGACGAAACGGGCGAGCGGCGTCAGGTTGAATTCCTTCAGCATCTTTTCCGACACGACGATCAACGCGCCCGCGCCGTCCGACGTTTGCGAGCTGTTGCCCGCCGTCACCGAACCCTTATTGGCGAACACCGCGCGCAGCCTGGCCAGCCCTTCCATCGACGTTTCCGCGCGCGGGCCTTCGTCGAGCGCGACTTCACGCGTCTTCACCTTCACTTCGCCGGTGGCGAGATCGGGGAAACGCTCGGTGATCGTGTACGCGGCGATTTCGTCGTTGAACTCGCCGGCTTGCTGTGCGGCGATGGCACGGCGGTGCGATTCGACCGAAAACGCGTCTTGCGCTTCGCGGCTGATCTTCCAGCGTTCCGCGACCTTCTCCGCGGTCAAACCCATGCCGTAGGCGATGCCGATATCTTCATTGCGGTCGAAGATGTGCGGAGACATCGACGGCTTGTTGCCCATCATCGGCACCATGCTCATCGATTCACAGCCGCCCGCGATCATCGCGTCCGATTCGCCGACGCGGATACGGTCAGCCGCCATCGCCAACGCGGTGAGGCCCGAGGCGCAGAAGCGGTTCACCGTCACGCCGCCGACCGTGTTCGGCAGGCCCGCCAGCAGCGCGCCCATCCGCGCGACATTCAGCCCTTGTTCGGCTTCCGGAATCGCGCAACCGATGATGGCGTCTTCGATCACCTTCGTATCGAGGCCGGGCACCTGCGCCACGGCCGACTTGATCGCGTGCACCAGCAGTTCGTCGGGGCGCGTGTTCCTGAACATTCCGCGCGGCGCCTTGCCGATCGGCGTACGGCTCGCGGCGACGATGTATGCGTCTTGCAATTGCTTTGACATTTAAAGCTCCTAGTTGCGCCGTCGCTTAGTTGCGCACCGGCTTGCCGGTTTGCAGCATGCCCATGATCCGTTCCTGCGTCTTTTGCGTGCCGAGCAGATCGACGAACGCACGACGTTCGAGTTGCAGCAGCCATTCTTCGTCGACGAGGCTGCCCGCTTCCACGTCACCGCCGCACACCGCTTCCGCGATGCGGCTGGCGATCAGGAAATCGTGTTCGCTGATGAAACGGCCGTCGCGCATGTTGACGAGCGATGCCTTGATGGTCGCAATCGCCGAGCGACCCGCGACCGGTACTTGCGTGACACGCAGCGGCGGACGGTAGCCCGCGGCGGACAGTGCACGCGCTTCCTTCTTCGCAATGTCGAGCAGTTCGAACACGTTGAAGACGATCGTGTCGGACGGCTTCAGGTAGCCCATTGCGCGGGCGTCCAGCGCGGAGGCCGAAACCTTCGCCATCGCTGCGTTTTCGAACGACTTCTGCACGAACTTCAGCAGATCGTTGGTCGCGCCCGCTGCGGTTGCGGCATCCGCTGCGCGCAGTGCCGCTTCCTTCAGGCCGCCGCCCGCGGGCACGAGACCCACGCCGACTTCCACCAGACCGATATAGCTTTCAATGTGTGCCACACGCTTCGCGCTATGCAGCGCGAGTTCGCAGCCACCGCCGAGCGCGATGCCCGACACCGCCGAGATGACCGGGACGCTCGCGTACTTCACGCGCAGCATGCCTTGCTGGAACTTCTTCACGAACGGCTCGATGCCCTTGGCGCCGCCCATCATGAAAGCAGGCATGGCTTCTTCGAGGTTCGCGCCTGCCGAGAACGGGCCGCCTGGCGTGCCGAGTTTCAGCGACGCCGGCTGCCACACGACCAAGCCCTTGTAGTCCTTCTCGGCGAGTTCAATGGCTTGCGTCAGGCCATCGATCACCGACGGTCCGATCGTGTTCATCTTGCTCTTGAACGACACGATCAGGACGTCGTTCTCGCCCACACGATCATCGACCCAGGCGCGCACGGCGTCGGTTTCGAACAGCGTCTTGCCGTAGGTCTTCGGGTCAGCCGAGGTTTCGCCGACCAGCGGTGCGCGGAACACCTGCTTGTCGTAGACGCTAAGCGACGAACGCGGCACGAACGTCTTCGAAGCCGGCGACCAGGAGCCTTCGTTCGTATGCACGCCGCCCGTTTCGGCAACCGGACCTTCCAGCACCCACGAAGGCAGCGGCACGTTCGACAACGCCTTGCCCGCCGCGATATCTTCCTGCACCCATTCGGCGACCTGCTTCCAGCCGGCCGTTTGCCAACCTTCGAACGGACCTTCGTTCCAGCCGAAGCCCCAGCGAATGGCCAGATCGACGTCACGCGCGTTGTCAGCGATCGATTCCAGATGCACGCCGATGTAGTGATACACGTCGCGGAAAATCGACCACAGGAATTGCGCTTGTGGATGCTCCGATTCGCGCAGGAGCTTGAGACGCTCTGCCGCCGGGCGCTTCAGAATGCGGCCGACCAGTTCGTCCGCTTTCGCGCCGCCGTCGACGTACTCGCCCGTCTTCGGGTCGAGCACCTTGATGGCCTTGCCTTCCTTCTTGTAGAAACCGCCGCCGGTCTTCTGCCCCAGCGCGCCCTTCTTCACGAGTTCGGCCAGTACAGCCGGCGTCTCGTAGACCGGGAAGAACGGGTCGTCCTTCAAGGTGTCCTGCATCGTCTTGATGACGTGCGCCATCGTGTCGAGACCGACCACGTCCGCCGTGCGGAACGTTGCCGATTTTGCGCGGCCCAGACGCGAGCCAGTGAGGTCGTCCACTTCGTCGAATCGCAGGCCGAACTTCGCTGCTTCGGTAATCACGGCGAGGATCGAGAAAATACCGACGCGGTTGGCGATGAAGTTCGGCGTGTCTTTCGCCCGCACGACGCCCTTGCCGACCACGCTGGTCAGGAACGATTCGAGTTGGTCGAGAATTTCCGGGCGCGTGGTCGCGGTCGGAATCAGTTCGACCAGGTGCATGTAGCGCGGCGGATTGAAGAAGTGCACGCCGCAGAAGCGCGCCTTCAGTTCATCCGAGAAACCGTTCGACAGTTCGGTGATCGACAGGCCCGACGTATTGGTCGCGAAGATCGCATTCGGTGCGATATGCGGCGAGACCTTCTTGTACAGGTCGTGCTTCCAGTCCATCCGTTCGGCGATCGCCTCGATCACGAGGTCGCACTCGGCGAGCTTTTCGATGTCGTCGTCGTAATTCGCGGGCTGGATGTATTGCGCGTCGTCCTTCACGCCGAACGGCGCGGGCGACAGCTTCTTCAGATTCTCGATCGCCTTCAGGGCGATCGCGTTCTTCGGGCCTTCTTTTGCAGGAAGGTCAAACAGCAGCACGGGCACCTTGGCGTTGATCAGGTGCGCGGCGATCTGCGCGCCCATCACGCCGGCGCCGAGCACGGCTACCTTGCGAATGATCAGATTGCTCACGTCGTTCCTCCGGGGAGTTATGCGATGTCGCGAATGTCTCTCGTATGTTTCGCGATGTGTGGCGAGGCGGTGCGCCACGCTTTTGAAAAAGCGCGGCGCCTGCCTTGATGTGGCTTAGAACAGCGCTTCGTCGACTTCCATCATCGACTTCGAACCGGCGCGGGCCTGGCGGATCGTCATGGCCGTTTCCGGCAGCAGCTTCGCGAAGTAGAAGCGCGCGGTGGCGAGCTTCGCCTTGTAGAACGGGTCGCCCGAGGCTTCTTTGTCCAGCGCGATACGTGCCATGCGCGCCCAGAAGTACGAGAACACCAGGTGTCCCACGGTGCGCAGATACGGCACGGCGGCAGCGCCGACTTCGTCCGGGTTCTGCATCGCCTTCATGCCGATTTCCATCGTCAGCTTCTGCACCTTTTCGCCGATGTCGGCGAGCGGGTTGATGAACTCCTGCATTTCCGGCTTCACGCCTTCGGCTTCGACGAACTCCGACACCAGCTTGCCGAACTTCTTCATCTTCGCGCCCATGTCGCCAAGAATCTTGCGGCCCAGCAGATCGAGCGCCTGAATCGCGTTGGTGCCTTCGTAGATCATGTTGATGCGCGCGTCGCGCACGTATTGCTCCATGCCCCACTCGGCGATGAAGCCGTGGCCGCCGTAGATCTGCATGGCGTGGTTGGTGCTCTCGAACGCGTTGTCCGAAAGGAACGCCTTCAGGATCGGCGTGAGCAGCGCGACGAGGTCAGCCGCTTCTTTCCGCACCGATTCTTCGGCATGCGACAGTTCCTTGTCGATGTGCAGCGCGGACCAGTACGAGAATGCGCGCGCGCCTTCAGCGTAGGCCTTTTGCGTGAGCAGCATGCGGCGCACGTCCGGGTGGACGATGATCGGGTCGGCGGCTTTTTCCGGCGCTTTCGGGCCGGTCAGCGAACGCATTTGCAGACGCTCTTTCGCATACACCAGCGAGTTCTGGTAACCGATTTCGGTCAGACCGAGGCTCTGCATGCCGACGCCCAGACGCGCGGCGTTCATCATCACGAACATGGCGTTCAAGCCCTTGTTCGGCTCACCGACTAGCCAGCCCTTCGCGTTGTCGAGATTGATCACGCAGGTCGCGTTGCCGTGGATGCCCATCTTATGTTCAATGGAGCCGCACTTCACGCCGTTGCGCTCGCCCGGGTCGCCCGCTTCGTTCGGCACGAACTTCGGCACGATGAAGAGCGAAATGCCTTTGGTGCCATTCGGTGCGCCCGGCAGACGCGCGAGCACTAGGTGAACGATGTTCTCCGCGAGGTCGTGTTCGCCGCTGGAGATGAAAATCTTCGTGCCGCTGATCGCGTACGAGCCGTCGCTGTTCGGTTCTGCCTTGGTACGCAGAATGCCCAGGTCCGTGCCGCAGTGCGGTTCGGTCAAACACATCGTGCCGGTCCAAACGCCTGCGACCAGCTTGGGCAGATAGCGTTGTTGCAGTTCCGGCGTGCCGTGCGCATGCAGACATTCGTACGCGCCGTGCGATAGGCCCGGATACATCGTCCACGCCTGATTCGCCGAGTTCAGCATCTCGTACAGCGCGTTGTTGACGAATGCGGGCAGGCCCTGGCCGCCGTATTCCGGATCGCAGCCCAGTGCGGGCCAGCCGGCTTCCACATAGTGTTTGTAGGCTTCCTTGAAGCCCTTCGGCGTGGTCACGACGCCGTCGCCGGCGTACGTGCAGCCTTCCTGGTCGCCGCTATGATTGAGCGGGAACAGCACTTCGGAGCAGAACTTGCCGGCCTCTTCGAGCACGGCGTTGATCGTGTCCGCATCGAGATCCGCATGCTTCGGCATCTGCTTGATTTCGGCTTCGGCGTTAAGCAGCTCGTGCAAGACGAATTGCATGTCGCGCAGCGGCGCGGCGTACTGTCCCATGACTCTCTCCAAAGTTTGACAAGGAGCCAGGCCGTTAGCTCAGTCCGTGGATCGGACTTTCAGCGCCGCTGAATCTGCTTAAGTTCGGCGCCCCTGCTAGTGGCTTTCGCTCTGATACGAAACAATCAATTTTTCCAGCGCGGCCCACGTAAGACGCACTGCGTCCGGCAAGTGCAGGAAGCGTGCGTCGTGATGCAGGCCGAGCGTGAAGCTGTACAGTTCGAACAGCATCAGCTGCGGATCGGTATCGGCACGCAGATGCCCTTCTTCCATCGCCTGCGAAATCGCGCGAGTGAGCGCCGCACGCCAGATCGTCACGCTCGACACCAGTTGCTCGCGCACCGGGTTGTCCGCGCGGTCGTCGTACTCGACGGCGCCGCTGATGTAGATGCACCCAGTGGTGACTTCCTGAATGCGCTTCTCAATCCAGCGGGAAATCATCGCGCGCAAGCGCGGCAACCCACGAGACTCGCGCAAACTCGGAAAAAACACCTCGTCTTCAAAACGACGGTGATATTCGCGCACGACCTCGACCTGCAAATCCTCGCGCGATCCGAAATGCGCAAACACGCCACTTTTGCTCATCTGCATGCGCTCGGCCAGCAGGCCAATCGTCAGACCTTCCAGTCCGTCGCGGCTTGCCAGATCAAGTGCGGCTTCGAGAATCGCGACTCGCGTTTGTTCGCCTTTTCGCATAGCTTTTTACCGTTCTAATGTGACCGAAAGAAAATCGAACGGCCGTACTATTATTGAGTACCGCCGTCCGCGAAACAAGGACTTTATTAGAAACCGGTTTCTAACCTGGCTTCAATTCTGCGGCATCCGTCAATCAGAGGAAGGAGATTTTTTAGAGGCGTTCGCCTTCTTTTGTTTCCTTTCATTGACACCGCGCCCTTGCGCTCATGTGAGAGAGGAGGAGGCACTAGTCATAGCCGCCCACCGTCAACAGTTTCATCACGGCCCGGTAGCTGGTATAGGCGAGCCAGTTGAGGAGGCGCTCGCCGGTGGGACGGGCTTCGTAGCGCGCCTCGTCGATCCGGCGCGCATCCTTGAACGCTACCAGGATCGATTCGCGTAGCGCGTCGATCGACGGGTCGTTCACCAGCACCACGTTCGCCTCGTTGTTGAGCATCAGGCTCAATGCATCGAGGTTCGACGAGCCGACCGTCCCCCAGTTCGAATCCACCACCGCGACCTTGCCGTGCAGCAGGGTTTTCTCGTACTCGGCGATCTGCACGCCGGCTTTAAGCAGCGCACGATACAGGAACGGCACCGCGTAATCGAGCGCCTTGAACTCCTTGCGCCCGATGATGAGCTTCACGTCGACGCCGCGCCGCGCCGCGAACACCAGCGCGCGCCGCAGCTTGCGGCCCGGCATGAAGTACGGATTGGCCAGCAGCACTTCGCTGCGCGCCTGCCCGATGGCGGCCAGATACGCCTTTTCGATGGCGCGCCGGTTGATCAGATTGTCGCGTGCGACGAAGGCCACGCACGGTTGGCCGCCGGCCCATAGCGCCTCGTTGCGGCTGCGGCGGCGCCTGCGCAGCGTGCCGAGCGACATGGCGGTCTTCGGGCCGAAATCGGGCTCCAGCGATTCCAACGGCCGATGCCCGAAACGAATCCGTCGCCACTGGGCATCGAACGCCTGGCGGATGTCGGCGACCACCGGCCCGTGCAACTCGACTGCGAAATCCCAGCGCCGGTAAGGCAGCTTCTCGCCGTTGTTCTCGTAGTCGTCGACAATGTTGATGCCGCCGCAATATGCGAACTGATCGTCCACCACCGCCAGTTTGCGGTGCGTGCGCGAGAAGCCGAAGCGGCCGAACAGATGCGGGTTGTAGATGCGATGTTCGATGCCTGCAGGCGGCCATTCGTTGAGCATCGGCAAGCGCGCGGTACCAATGCCGTCGGTGATCACGCGCACCTTCACGCCGCGCGACGCGGCGCGCAGCAGTGCCGCGCTGACAGCCTTCCCCGCGTTGTCGTGGCAGAAGATGTAGGTTTCGAGAACGACGTCGTTCTGCGCGGCGTCGATACGTTCGATCAGCGCCGCGAAAAACTCGTCGCCGGAACGCAATAGCTTGACGTCGTTACCGCTGGTGAAGCGGTAACGCTGCCAGTAGCGGCGGCCGAGCAGCGTTTGACGGAGCCGCGCGAAACGGCGCGCGCCGCCGACGCTCACCGGGCACGCTCCTTGGGCTGTCCACCATCCAGGCGCCCAGCGAGCCGCTTTGGCAATTGCAGGATCGCATCGGCATTCGACGATGAAAAGCAGCGCGACGCCGCCTCTTCATACGGCAGCCACAGGAAGGCCGTGTGCTCACGCGGCGCGAGCGTCACCTCGAGCTGCTCAGGCACCTGCAGGCTGAACCAATGCTCGGTGTTATGGATCACGCCCTCGGCATAGCGATGCCGGAACTGCGGGTAAATCTCATACTCGATCGAGTACTGCCAGTCGAACAGCGCGCTTTGCGGCACCAGCATACTGCCGACCACGATGCCGGTTTCTTCGGCGACTTCGCGCGCGGCCGTCTCGATGAAGGGTTCGTCGAGCTGGTCTTTGGAACCCGTCACGGACTGCCAGAAACCTGCGTGATCGGCGCGCTCGATCAACAGTACGTCGAGCGCGGGCGTATGGATAACGACGAGTACGGATTGCGGGATCTTCGGCGGTTTCGGCATGGCTTGAAAACTGGGCGCAACGCTTGCGCGGTACATGTCGGCGAGTGGTCCGATGAACGGTCGAGACCGGTTGCTTCGACTGTAACGCAAAAAGCGAAAAAGGCGCATCGCGCCTTTTTCGTTTGCTTCTTTCGACTACGACTGCCGGATTTCAGGCAGCTTGAGTGTGGTTCAGCTTAGACCTTGGGTTCCGGCTGACGCAGACGGATGTGCAACTCGCGCAACTGGCGCTCGTCCACTTCGCTCGGCGCCTGCGTGAGCAGGCACTGCGCGCGTTGCGTCTTCGGGAACGCGATCACGTCGCGGATCGAGTCGGCACCGGCCATCATCGTGACAATGCGGTCCAGACCGAATGCGATACCGCCGTGCGGCGGCGCGCCGTATTGCAGCGCGTCGAGCAGGAAGCCGAACTTGGCTTGCGCTTCATCCGGGCCGATCTTCAGCGCGCGGAACACCTGGCTCTGTACTTCTTCACGGTGGATACGCACCGAACCGCCGCCGATTTCCCAGCCGTTCAGCACCATGTCGTAGGCCTTGGCGAGGCAGCGCGCCGGATCCGTTTCCAGATACTCGAGGTGCTCGTCCTTCGGGCTCGTGAACGGGTGATGCGCAGCGACGTAGCGATTGTCTTCCTCGTCGTATTCGAACATCGGGAAGTCGACCACCCACAGCGGCTTCCAGCCGCTTTCGACGAGACCGTTGGCCTTGCCGAATTCCGAATGACCGATCTTCAGACGCAGCGCGCCCAGGCTGTCGTTCACCACCTTCGCGCGATCCGCCGCGAAGAAAATGATGTCGCCATCTTGCGCGCCGGTGCGCTCGATGATCGCCTTGACCGCTTCGTCGTGCAGGTTCTTGACGATCGGGCTTTGCAGACCGTCACGGCCCTTCGCCACTTCGTTGACCTTGATCCACGCCAAGCCCTTCGCGCCGTAAATACGCACGAATTCCGTGTAGCTGTCGATGTCGCCGCGCGAGAGCTCGCCGCCCTTCGGTACGCGGATCGCCGCGACGCGGCCGTCTTTCGTGTTGGCCGGCGTGCTGAACACCTTGAAGTCGACGTCTTTGACGGCGTCGGTCAGGTCCGTGAATTCGAGCTTCACGCGCAAGTCCGGCTTATCAGAACCGAAACGGCGCATGGCTTCCGAATACAGCATGACCGGGAATTTCTCGGCCAGCGAAACGCCGATCGTTTCCTTGAACACGTGACGGATCATCGCTTCGAACAGATCGCGGATTTCCTGTTCCGACAGGAACGAGGTTTCGCAGTCGATCTGCGTGAATTCAGGCTGACGGTCCGCGCGCAGGTCTTCGTCGCGGAAGCACTTGACGATCTGGTAGTAGCGATCGAAGTTCGCGACCATCAACAGTTGCTTGAACAGTTGCGGCGATTGCGGCAGCGCGAAGAACTGACCCGGGTTGGTACGCGACGGCACGAGGTAATCGCGCGCGCCTTCCGGCGTGCTCTTGGTGAGCATCGGCGTTTCAATGTCGATGAAGCCGAGCGAGTCCAGATACTTGCGCACTTCGATCGCGACGCGGTAGCGCAGACGCAGGTTGTGCTGCATCTGCGGACGGCGCAGGTCGAGCACACGATGCGTGAGACGCGTGGTTTCCGACAGGTTGTCGTCGTCGAGCTGGAACGGCGGCGTGATCGACGCGTTCAGCACAGTCAGTTCGTGGCACAGCACTTCGATCTTGCCGCTTTTCAGCGCGGCGTTCGTCGTGCCTTCCGGGCGGTTGCGCACCACACCCTTGATCTGGACGCAAAACTCGTTGCGCACGCCTTCGGCTGTCTTGAACATCTCCGCGCGATCCGGATCGCAGACGACCTGAACGAGGCCTTCGCGGTCGCGCAGGTCGATGAAGATGACGCCGCCATGGTCGCGGCGGCGGCTTACCCAGCCGCACAGCGAGACGGTTTGGCCCAGCAGTTCTTCGGTCACCAGACCGCAGTATTCAGATCTCATCGACATGATGTTTGTCTTTCGTTATGCATTAGTTGAACGGCGCGCAGCAATCGAACACTGCGCACCGGCATTACAGCGGAGGCTCGACTGTCGTGCGGCGCACCGGCGCCGGCGGCGCGGACGGCGCCACGACGCCCATCGAGACGATGTACTTGAGCGCAGCGTCGACCGTCATGTCGAGCTCGATCACTTCGCTCCTCGGCACCATCAGGAAGAAGCCGGACGTTGGGTTCGGCGTAGTCGGCACATACACGCTGACGTGATCTTCTTTCAGGTGGTTGACCACGTCGCCGCCCGGAATGCCGGTCAGAAACGCAATCGTATAGGAACCACGGCGCGGGTACTCGATCAGGAGCGCCTTGCGAAACGCATTGCCGCTGCTCGACAACAAGGTGTCCGAGACCTGCTTCACGCTGGTGTAGATCGGGCCGACCACGGGAATGTGCGCGACCACGACTTCCCACCACTTCACGAGCTTTTGCCCGATGAAATTTTGCGTCAACAGCCCGACGACAAAGATGAACGCCAGCGTCAGCACCGCGCCGAGGCCCGGCAAACGGAAGCCGAGCGCGCGCTCCGGCTGCCATGAGGCCGGCAGCAGCAACAGCGTCTGGTCCATCGTGCCGATGATCAGGCCGAGCACCCACAGTGTGATAGCCAAAGGCACCAGCACCAGCAGGCCGGTCAGGAACACCGATTTGAGCGTCGTTTTTTTCGTCGTCATGTGTACCGCCAGAAAGCCGCGCGAGCCGCTACGCGGCGCGCGGCGTGTGCGCCGCCTGCGAGGGCGGCAGTCCCACTAGGCGCTGCCGGAACCGCTCGAACTCGCCGAAGCGGCCGGTGCGGCAGCAGGCGCGGCCGGCGTAGCGGCTGCGCTCGTTGATCCGGCTGTGGCCGTGCCGTTGGCCGAGGCCGTGTCGGATTTCGCCGCGCCGTCATTTCCGGCGGCAGCGTTTTCGGCCGAATTCGCATTCGAGCCGCCATTCGCGTCGGGCTTGGCCGGCGCGCCCGCGCCCCCATTACCACTGCGAAAATCGGTCACATACCAGCCGGAGCCCTTCAACTGGAAACCGGCTGCAGTCACCTGCTTGCGAAAGGTGTCTTTTCCGCACTCGGGACATTGCGTCAACTGGGGGTCGCTCATCTTCTGAAGCGCGTCCTTCCCGAAGCCGCATGACTCGCAACGATAAGCGTAGATCGGCATGAACTTTTCCCTACTGAAATCTTGTAAACGCTTGCAAAGCCTTGAATTATAGCCGCAAACGACACCCCTCCCCCGGATTTTGGGAACAGGCACCGGGGGCAGCCGACCTTCCTTTAAATGGGGGCGCCCGGTATCGAATCAAGGCCGGCTCGTGCCACCGCCAGGTGCGGCGGCGTTCTCACTCACGACGGCGCCAGCTCAGCCAGCGCTCACGTCCCGCAAAGACGGCGATCGAATCGTTCACGGCTTCGTCTTCGATCAGATCGAAGTTCGGCGTGAGCAACGCGTCGAGTTCGGTCCGTTCGATGCCGAAGGGAGGCCCTTTCGGCGTCGCGCCGAGAAAAAAGAAGCCCGCCAGCAATGCGCCCTTAGGCAACAGCTCGGCCATCCGCCGCACGTAGTCTTCGCGGCGCGCCACCGGCAACGCGCAAAGGAACGCACGCTCGTAGATCCACGCAGGCGTGAACGGCGGCTCGTATGTAAAGAAATCCGCCTGTTCGACCAGTTGCGCATGCTGCGCGCCCAGTTGCGCGCGCGCTGCCGCTACGGCGGCCGGCGAGAAATCAATCGCCCGGACCGTATTGCCCCGCTCGGCCAGCCAGAGCGCCTCGTAGGCACTGCCGCAACCGGGAATCAGCACCGCCGCGCCGGCGTGCCGGCTGGCGAACGACTGGAACGCCGACGGCACGCCAGCTTGATCCCATGGCGTGAAATGGCGTTCGAAGCGCTCGTCCCAGAACGCCGGGGAGTTGGGGTCGCGGGTCGCGAAGTCGGGCGCGGAGGGTTGAGTCGGGTCGCTCATGGAATGCCTCGTGTGGATCAGGAGCGGGCTCACCCGCCGTAAGCGAACGCCAGAAACGCCCGCGCCAGCACCGCGCCGACGCCCACCGCCACGCCGAACAACAGCAAACCTTGCAGCAACCGGTTGGTGCGCTTCTGCTCGAGCAGAATCTGGCGAATCATGTCGTCGTTCGCGCCGCGAGTGTTGTCGTGACGCTGAGCCAGCACGTGATGGATCAGGCGTGGCAACTGCGGCAGCGTCTTGCTCCACTGCGGCGCCTCGATCTTCAGCCGCTCGTACCAGCCGCGCAGGCCGATCTGCTCGTTCATCCAGCGTTCGAGATAAGGCTTGGCCGTCTTCCACAAGTCCAGTTCAGGATCGAGCGAGCGGCCAAGCCCCTCCACGTTCAACATGGTTTTTTGCAGCAGCACCAGCTGCGGCTGGATCTCGACGTTGAAGCGGCGCGAGGTCGAGAACAGGCGCATCAGCACCTGACCAAGTGAAATATCCTTCAGCGCGCGGTCGAAATACGGCTCGCAGACCGCGCGGATCGCGCTTTCCAGCTCTTCGACGCGGGTCGTGGGCGGCACCCAGCCGGACTCCAGATGCAGCGTGGCGACACGATGGTAGTCGCGCTTGAAGAACGCGAGGAAATTCTGCGCGAGGTAGTTCTTATCGAAGTCCGACAGCGCGCCGATGATGCCGAAGTCGAGCGCGATATAGCGGCCGAAGTGCGCCGGATCGAGGCTCACCTGAATGTTGCCCGGGTGCATGTCGGCGTGGAAAAAGCCGTCACGGAACACCTGCGTAAAGAAAATCTCGACGCCTTCGCGCGCCAGCTTCGGAATATCGACACCCGCCGCGCGCAGCGTCTCTACCTGGCTGATCGGCACGCCGACCATGCGCTCCATCACCAGCACCGTGGGCGTGCAGAACTCCCAGTACATCTCCGGCACCAGCAGCAGATCGAGTCCGGCGAAGTTGCGGCGTAACTGGCTGCCGTTGGCCGCCTCGCGCATCAGATCGAGTTCGTCGTGCAGGTATTTGTCGAATTCGGCGACCACCTCGCGTGGCTTCAGGCGCTTGCCGTCGGCCCACAGACGCTCCGCCCACACGGCGATGTCGCGCAGCAAGGCAAGGTCGGAGTCGATCACCGGCAGCATGTTCGGGCGCAGCACCTTCACGGCGACCGCCTTGCCCGCGTGCTGGCCTGCTTTCACCTTCGCAAAGTGAACCTGCGCGATCGACGCACTCGCCACCGGGACCCGCTCGAAATCGTCGAACAGTACGTCCACCGGCGCACCCAGCGACTTCTCGACCAAACCGATGGCCACCGCCGAATCGAACGGTGGCACCTGATCCTGCAACTTGGCCAATTCGTTCGCGATATCGACCGGCAGCAAATCGCGCCGCGTGGACAAAACCTGCCCGAACTTGACGAAGATCGGCCCGAGGCTTTCGAGCGCGAGCCGCAAACGCACGCCTGGCGGCGCGTCGAACTTGCGGCCGATCGTGGTGACACGCAGCAGCAGACGCACGCGCCGGTCGTTGACGCGGCTGAGCATCATCTCATCGAGACCGAAGCGGATGACCGTAAAGAAAATTTTGAAGAAACGCAGAAAACGCATAGTTGTGCCCGGTGACTAGCGCGTGCCGCGCAACGTGGCGGCGCCGCCCGGCGCATTGGCGCCGCGGGCTTCGACCTTCTGTTCGAGACGCTCGATGCGCTTTTCCACGCGTGCCAAAGCATCGCGGGCGTGGGCCAGTTCGACGTTGAAGTTCTCCAGCGCGGCGCGCCGCACCAGTTGCGGATTTTCGTCGAGCAGGTATTCGGCGGCTGTGTCGAGCAGATTGCGCCCGGTGCGCCGCGCATGCTCACCGACCGTGCGCACCACCGACGCGACCCGCCACGCCGGAGCGTCGCCGATCAGCTTGGCCAGATCCTCCTCCGGCTCCCAACGCAGATGCTCGGCAAGCTTGGCGATCACCGTGGCGAACTCGGCATCGCCTTCGATCTTCACATGCTTCATGACGGCGGCCTGGCCACCCTGAACAAAGGCCGGCAACGCGTCGGACGGCACCGAGATGGCCACATCGAACTGTTGCGCCTCGGTTTCGCCGACCGCGCTCAGATAGCCGTCCGGTTGCACCAGCAGCATCAGCACGACCGGCGGACAGGACAGTCTCGCGGTTTTGCCCGCGTACGGGGCGAGGCGCTCGCGAGCCCACGATTCGCGGGCGAGCAGATGATTGACAGCAGCAGCGAAGGGCTTGGCGGCGAGGGTCATTGAAGGTGGCAAGAAAAAACCCGCGCGGGCGAGGTGCCCGCGCGGGTTCCTATTGTAACGTCCGTTCGCTTCGCGGCCTGCTATGCCGAACGGCCAATGCTTTGTGCGACGTCAGGACGGCGGCCGGCGCTGTCTCAGTGCTGCGCGACCTGCTGAATGCCGGCGAGCAGCCAGCCTTCGCCGGCGCGGTTCGACTTCGTCAGGTTCCAGACTTCGACGAACGGCTCGGCTGCCGCGCCCGCCGATTCGCGGATCAAGCCAGAGAAGCGCACGCTGGCGAAGTTTTCGGTCGCGCGTTCTTCAACGCCCAGCAACTCCGCGTTCAACTGCACCACGTCCGTCTGATTGGACTCGGCACCGCGCGAGCCCAGATCGACCTTCACTTCGGCGAACATTTCCGGCGTGGTGAATTCGCGGATGTCTTCCGTGTTGCCAACGTCCCATGCGGCTTGCAGTCGCACGAAGTAGACCTTGGCGTTACGCAGGAACGCCTCGGAGTCGAAGCCGGCGGGCAAGGTCGGCGCGGCGCCCACGGACGGCGTGGTCAGCGGGTTGCCTTGCGGTTCGAGGTACGAGCCGGTGGGCGGAGCGCTGTAGCGCGGTTCCTGAGTGTAGCCGGTGCCGCCCGAATTCAGCGACGGCGAGCCGCCGGCGTACGCCGGTTGCGCCGTATCGCGCTTGCGGCCCAAGAAGCGGCGGATCAGCCAGATGCCGATCATCGCGATGACCGCGATCACGATGATGTTGGCCATGGCGCCGGCAAACGCGCCGCCCAGACCGAAATGCGACAGCAATGCGGCGATACCAAGACCGGCAGCCAGACCGGCGATCGGCCCGAGCCAGCGCGAGCGGTTAGGCGCGGCCGGGGCTGGCGTAGGCGCAGGGGCCGGCTGGGCGCGCTGCTGCATGGCTTGATTGCTTTGAGAAGGCTGCGACGGGGCCGACTGTTGCTGAACCGTGTTCGACTGACGGCCAATGCTACGGCCGCCGCCCATGCGGCGGGCTTCCGCATCGAGCGAGGCGAGAGAACCGGCCATGATCAGACCGACCATCGCGATCAGTCCGATTCTTCTCACCAACGACCTCGAAACCTTACGGGGAGATAACACACCTGAATCGGACATTTTCGTACTTTCCTTTAAAAATCGATGGGTTAGGAACCTTAGTATTTGGTCCCCACATGTAAAGCTACCACGCCAGCTGACAAATTGTAATATTTGACGCCGTCCAGGCCGGCTTGTTCCATCATTGTTTTTAAAGTTTCCTGGTCCGGATGCATCCGGATCGATTCCGCCAGATAGCGGTAGCTCTCCGCGTCTTTTGCGAAACGGTCGCCAAGCCACGGCAACACCTTGAACGAATAGACGTCGTAGACCTTTTTAAGCGGATCCCACACCTTCGAAAACTCCAGCACCAGCAGACGGCCTGCCGGTTTCAGCACGCGGCGCATCTCGGCCAACGCCACATCCTTGTGCGTCATATTGCGCAAGCCGAATGCCACGGTCACCACGTCGAAGTAATTGTCCGGGAAGGGAATCTTTTCGGCGTCACAGAGCAACGCCGGCGTGATCACACCCTTGTCCAGCAAGCGATCGCGGCCCACACGCAGCATCGATTCGTTGATATCGGTGTGCCACACTTCGCCGGTCTCACCCGCCTGTTTGGCGAACGCCTTCGACAAATCGCCCGTGCCCCCCGCGATATCGAGCACTTTGAATCCCGGCCGCACGTTGGCCTGGGCGATCGTGAACATCTTCCACGCCCGGTGCAAGCCGCCCGACATCAGGTCGTTCATCAAGTCGTAGTTGGAGGCGACCGAGTGGAACACCCCCGCCACCTTCCGCGCTTTTTCCTGTTCGTCGACCGATTGAAAGCCGAAGTGGGTTTTGCTCATCGCGCTGGTCCTTTCGCGTATTCTGAAATGTTGCGCCGCATCGGTGCGGCGATCAGGGCGAATCGTATCAGTGACAGTGCCCGTGCGCAGCACCGGCTGGCGCCATTGGCGTATCGCGGTCGATGCCGGCCGCTTCCAGCTTAGCGAGATAGTCGCGCCAGAGTTCATCCTGACGGACTGCAAGGTCGTGCAGCAGGTCCCAGGAATAGATGCCGGTCGCGTGCCCGTCGGAGAAAGTCGGCTGCACTGCGTAGTTGCCGACGCCTTCGATCATCGTGATCGTCACGTCGCGCTTGCCGGTTTGCAGCGTTTCCTGGCCGGGCCCATGGCCCATCACTTCCGCCGACGGAGAATACACGCGCAGGAGTTCGAACGGCAGGCGATACGTTTCGCCGTTTGCGTACTGCAATTCGAGCACGCGCGATTTGGAATGCACGACCACGCCGGTCGGCACCGGAGTATCGGGAGTCAATCCACTCATGATGACCTCATAAGAAAACGCCGGGCCGCCCCAAGTTTTCGTACCCCCTCGGGGGGCCTGACGCGAAGCGACAGGTTTGGGGGCATTCATCGTAACGCCGGGCCGCCCCAAGTTTTCATACCCCCTCGGGGGGCCTGACGCGAAGCGGCAGGTTTGGGGGCATTCATCGTAACGCCGGGCCGCCCCAAGTTTTCGTACCCCCTCGGGGGGCCTGACGCGAAGCGGCAGGTTTGGAGCACTCAGCCCAGCGCTTGTTCGATTTCCTGTCGCACCGCTTCGCGCAGCAAGGTAGCCTGCGCGCGGCGCGACGACAGCATGGCCTCGGACACCGTGCGTTGGCGCGGCGCCCAGATGGGCAGGGGAAAATGTGCGTCGTTCGAAAAACGCGGAATCACGTGCCAATGCACATGCGGCACCTGATTGCCGAGGCTCGCCAAGTTGACCTTGACCGGTTGCATGATGCGCCGCATCGCACGTTCGACCGCGTACACGGCTTTCATCACGCGATCGCGGTCGCTTCCGGCCAGATCGGAAAACTCGGCCACATGCTTGTTCCAGATCACGCGGCACAAGCCCGGGTAATCGTGTTCGTCGGTGAGGACAACACGCAAGGTGTCGTCCTGCCACAGCACATCGCCGCCATCTTCACGGCAAAAAACGCATTCCATCGTCGTCCTCAGGCAAATATCGTCAGTCGTGCCATTAAACCAGCACGCGCTCGATTCCGCCATTGTTCGCCCGTTGGACGTAGTCCGCCATCCAGTCTTCGCCCAACACGTGGCGCGCCATCTCGACGACGATGTAGTCCGCCTCGGTGCCCGCGTCTTCGTTGTAACGCGACAGGCCTTGCAGGCAGGACGGGCAGCTCGTCAGGATCTTCACCTCGGTGGTGCCCTTAGGCTGCGGCCCGTCGCCGGCCTTGAGCACGGAGCCGTTCGCACCCGCCGAGCCGGCCGAGGCATTGGCCGGATTGATCCCATTCGCGCCCGCTTCACCCACCAACGGAATACCGCGCAGTTTCGCCGCGCCTTTACGCATTTCCTCTTCCTTGCGGAAGCGGACTTGTGTCGAAATGTCAGGGCGCGTCACCGCGAGCGTGCCCGATTCGCCGCAGCAACGATCATTCTTCTCGATCTTGTAGCCGTCGTTCTCCGAACCCATCAGCTGGTTGACGAGCTTGACCGGATCCATCGTCTTGATCGGGGAGTGGCACGGGTCGTGATACATGTAGCGCACGCCGTTCACGCCTTCAAGCTTGATGCCTTTCTCCAGCAGAAACTCGTGGATGTCGATGATCCGGCAGCCCGGGAAAATCTTCTCGAATTCGTAACCGGCGAGCTGGTCGTAGCACGTACCGCACGACACCACCACCGTCTTGATGTCGAGGTAGTTCAGCGTATTCGCGACGCGGTGGAACAGCACGCGGTTATCCGTGACGATCTGCTCGGCCTTGTCGAACTGGCCCGAGCCGCGCTGCGGGTAACCGCAACACAGGTAGCCCGGCGGCAGCACGGTTTGGACGCCCGCTTCCCACAGCATGGCCTGGGTCGCGAGACCGACTTGCGAGAACAGCCGCTCGGAGCCGCAGCCCGGGAAGTAGAACACCGCTTCCGTATCGGCGGTGGTCGTCTTCGGATTGCGGATGATCGGGACGATCTTGTTGTCCTCGATATCCAGCAAGGCGCGTGCCGTTTTCTTCGGCAGATTGCCCGGCATCTTCTTGTTCATGAAGTGGATCACCTGCTGCGTGACCGGCGGCTTGCCGACCGTTGCCGGCGGGTGCGCCGTCTGCTTCTTCGCGAACTTCTTCAGCATGTCGTTGCCGAAGCGCTGCGCCTTGTAGCCGATGCCCATCATCGCGGTGCGCGCGAGGTTGATGGTTTGCGGGTTGGTGGCGTTCAGGAAGAACATGCCGGCCGCGTTGCCCGGATTGAACTTCTTCTTGCCCATCTTGCGCAGCAGGTTGCGCATGTTCATCGTCACGTCGCCGAAGTCGATCTTCACCGGGCACGGCGTCACGCATTTGTGACAGACGGTGCAGTGATCGGCGACGTCGTTGAACTCGTCCCAGTGCTTGATCGACACGCCGCGGCGGGTCTGCTCTTCGTACAGGAACGCCTCGACCAGCAAGGACGTAGCGAGAATCTTGTTACGCGGGCTGTACAGCAGGTTCGCGCGCGGCACGTGGGTTGCACACACCGGCTTGCACTTGCCGCAACGCAAACAGTCCTTGATCGACTCGGAGATGGCTCCGATATCGGACTGCTGCATGATCAGCGATTCGTAGCCCATCAGGCCGAAGCTCGGGGTGTAGGCGTTGCGCAGATCGGCGCCTGCGAGCAGCTTGCCCGCGTTGAAGCGGCCATGCGGGTCGACACGCTGCTTGTACGCGCGGAATTCGCCGATTTCGTCCTCGGTCAGGAATTCGAGCTTGGTGATGCCGATGCCATGCTCGCCGGAAATCACGCCGTCGAGCGAACGCGCCAGCTTCATGATGCGCGCGACCGCCGTGTGGGCGTCCTGCAGCATCTCGTAGTTGTCGGAGTTGACCGGCAGGTTCGTGTGGACGTTGCCGTCGCCCGCATGCATGTGCAGCGCGACGAACACGCGGCCACGCAGCACCTTCTTGTGAATCGCCTGGGCTTCTTCGAGAATCGGCTTGAACTCGCCGCCATTGAAGATTTGGCGCAACTCAGCCCGAATCTCCGCCTTCCACGACACGCGCACCGTACGGTCTTGCGTGATATGGAACACGGTGGCATCCGGCTGCGCGTCGACGCGATCGGCGAACTTCTCCGCCAGCCCTTCGTAGCCCAAGCCGACCAGATAATGCTGCGCCTCGCGCAGCGACAAATCGAGCTTGTCGCGCAGGAATTCCCAACGCCTGCGCACTTTCTTCAACAGATCGAGCGCCTGTTGCACGCGATCTTCGAGCAGTTCGGCGCTCGGGATTTCATTGGCGTCGTCGCTCTTGCCGAGCGGCAGCTTGCCGCCCATGAAGAACGCTTCGAGCGCGTCGACCAGTTGCAGCTTGTTCTTGATCGACAACTCGATGTTGATACGCTCGATGCCGTCGGTGTACTCGCCCATGCGGTCGAGCGGAATCACCACGTCTTCGTTGATCTTGAACGCGTTGGTGTGCTTCGCGATCGCGGCAGTGCGGCTACGGTCGAGCCAGAAACGCTTGCGCGCTTCAGCGTTGACCGCGACGAAGCCTTCGCCGCTCTTGCCGTTGGCCATGCGCACGACTTCCGAGGTGGCCTGCGCCACCGCGTCCGCATCGTCGCCGACGATGTCGCCGATCAGCACCATCTTGGGGAACGCGTTGCGCTTGGACTTGGTGGCGTAGCCGACCGCGCGCAGATAGCGCTCGTCCAGATGCTCGAGGCCGGCGAGAATCGCGCCGCCCTGCTTCGACGTTTCGAACAGGTAATCCTTGATCTCGACGATGCTCGGAATCGCCTCGCGCGCCTGGCCGAAGAATTCGAGGCAGACCGTGCGCGTATGCGCCGGCATCTTGTGCAGCACCCAGCGCGCCGACGTGATCAGCCCGTCGCAGCCTTCCTTCTGCACGCCCGGCAGACCGGCGAGGAATTTGTCGGTGACGTCCTTGCCCAGCCCTTCCTTACGGAACACACGGCCCTTGATATCGAGTGCTTCCGTGCGCAGCAGCTTTTCGCCCGGCGCGGAGTTGCCGTCGAACCACTTCAGTTCGAAACGCGCGACTTCGATGTCGTGAATCTTGCCGAGGTTGTGGTCCAGACGCGTGACTTCGAGCCAGTTCCCTTCCGGGTCGACCATGCGCCACCAGGCGAGGTTGTCGAGCGCCGTGCCCCACAACACCGCCTTCTTGCCGCCCGCATTCATCGCGACGTTGCCGCCCACGCAGGACGCATCCAGCGAGGTCGGGTCCACCGCGAACACATAACCGGCCTGCTCGGCCGCTTCGGTCACGCGGCGCGTGACGACGCCGGCGCCGGAGAAAATGGTCGCCACCTTGCGATCGACGCCTGGCAGTTCGGTCAACTCGACCGCGCCGAGTTGTTCGAGCTTTTCCGTATTGATGACGGCCGAGAACGGCGTGAGCGGCACCGCGCCGCCCGTGTAGCCCGTGCCGCCGCCGCGCGGAATCACCGTCAGACCGAGCTCGAAACACGCCTTGATCATGCCGGCGATCTCGGCTTCGGTGTCCGGCGTCAGCACGACGAACGGGTACTCGACGCGCCAGTCGGTCGCGTCGGTCACGTGCGAGACGCGGGACAGGCCGTCGAACTTGATGTTGTCTTTTTCCGTGACGCGGCCCAATACCTTGGTCGCGCGACGGCGCAGATCGAAGGTCTTCTGGAATTCGCTTTCGAAATCGTCGACCGCGCGGCGTGCGGCCGCGACCAGCGTTTCGACGCGAGCGGCCCGATCGACACCGGCTTCATCACCGTGCTCGACCAGATCGGCGCGACGGCGCTTTTCGATCTCTGTGAGACGGTGATGCAGGGCCTCGATCAGCATCGCGCGGCGCTTCGGATTGTCGAGCAGATCGTCTTGCAGATACGGATTACGGCGCACGACCCAGATGTCGCCGAGCACTTCGTACAGCATCCGCGCCGAGCGGCCGGTGCGGCGTTCAGCGCGCAGTTCGGCCAGGGCCGCCCAGGCTTCGTCGCCTAGCAGACGGATGACGATTTCGCGGTCGGAAAACGACGTGTAGTTATAGGGAATTTCGCGCAGACGCGCTTCAGGATCGGCGGCCACCGCAGTGGCGGCCCCGTGCGGATCGAAAACTTGAGGTGCGTTCATGTTCGGACGACTCGGTGGGTCAACCGGGCGCGCTCATGGGTGAGGCGTCGGCTGACGGTGCGCGTGGAGCGCAATGCTGGAAATTTTCTTGGGGAGCGAAGCGCAACCGACGGCCTACCCACATCGGTCGCTTCGCGGCGCTCAAAGACAGCTACACGATCGTGCGTGCCGGACGAGACGCTCCGCCGCGGGACAAGACTCACGCGGGACGGGCATCAAATGAGCGATCCGAGGCTGCCAGTGCATCTTCCGATCCTTATTCCAAAATGGAATTCTACCCCATGATCCAGCAGCGCGTTGATGCCCGAAATCGGAGCTGTGGCGGGGCTTTGGGCGCTTTTGTGCTGGATGGCGCCGCCAGCGCATGCGAAGAATTCTCCGACCGAACGGTCGGGATGGCCTTTACCGACGGCCCTCGCGGGCACGCGGAAGGCCAGAGCGCCCACCGTTGGCGCTATCATTGACCCTTTCCCGTCTCACAAAGCGCACCGCGCCACCCGCATGGCTTCCCACGACTATCTAAAGAAAACCCTGACCGCGCGCGTCTACGACGTGGCCCGCGAGACCGAACTCGAACGTGCGCCGAATCTGTCGGCACGGTTGCGCAATCCTGTCTATCTGAAGCGCGAGGACAATCAGCCGGTGTTCTCGTTCAAGGTGCGCGGCGCGTACAACAAGATGGCGCATATTCCGGCCGAAGCGCTGGAACGTGGGGTGATTACCGCGTCGGCGGGTAATCATGCGCAGGGTGTGGCGCTGTCCGCGGCACGGATGGGCGTGAAGGCGATCATCGTGGTGCCGGTGACGACCCCGCAGGTGAAGGTCGACGCGGTGCGCGCGCATGGCGGGGCGACGGTCGAAGTCGTGCAGTTCGGCGAGTCATACAGCGATGCGTACGGGCACGCGGTAAAGCTGCAGGAAGAACGCGGCCTGGCCTTCGTGCACCCGTTCGACGATCCGTACGTGATCGCCGGCCAGGGCACGGTCGCGATGGAAATTCTCAGCCAGCACCAGGGGCCGATCCATGCGATCTTCGTGCCGATCGGCGGTGGTGGACTGGCGGCAGGCGTTGCCGCATATGTGAAATCCGTGCGCCCGGAGATCAGGGTGATCGGCGTGCAGACCGACGATTCATGCGCGATGGCGGCTTCCTTAAAAGCCGGCGAACGGGTCACGTTAAATGAAGTGGGCCTGTTCTCGGACGGCACCGCGGTGAAGCTGGTCGGCGAAGAAACCTTCCGCCTGTGCAGCGAATATCTCGACGACGTCCTGCTCGTGAACACCGATGCCTTGTGCGCGGCGATCAAGGACGTGTTTCAGGACACCCGCAGCGTGCTGGAGCCGGCCGGCGCGCTGGCTGTGGCGGGGGCCAAGCAGTATGTCGAACGCGAAGGTCTCGAAGACCAGACGCTGATCGCGATCACGTCCGGCGCGAACATGAATTTCGACCGCATGCGTTTCGTGGCCGAGCGCGCCGAAGTCGGCGAAGCACGCGAAGCCGTGTTCGCCGTGACGATCCCCGAAGAGCGCGGCAGCTTCCGCCGCTTCTGCGAACTGGTGGGCACGCGTAGCGTCACCGAGTTCAACTACCGGATTGCGGACGCGAATTCAGCGCATATCTTCGTCGGCGTGCAGATCCGCAACCGCAGCGAATCGGCGCAGATTGCCGGCGCATTCGAAGCGCACGGATTCGCCACTGTCGACCTCACGTTTGATGAACTCTCGAAGCAGCATATCCGCTACATGGTCGGTGGCCGCTCGCCGCTGGCGCATGACGAACGTCTGTTCCGTTTCGAGTTTCCTGAGCGGCCGGGCGCGCTGATGAAGTTCTTGTCGTCGATGGCGCCGAACTGGAATATCAGCCTGTTCCACTACCGCAACCAGGGCGCGGACTACAGTTCGATTCTGGTGGGCATTCAGGTGCCGGAGAGCGAGAACCGCGAATTCGAGCGCTTTCTCACGACGCTCGGTTATCCGTACTGGGAAGAGACGCAGAACCCTGTTTATCGCTTGTTCCTCGCTTGATCTTTTTGGACTGAAACGCGCAGATGGCTCTTTCGCTCGCTGACAAACTGGTAGTGGCAATCTCGTCGCGCGCGCTGTTCGACTTTGAAGAAGAGAACTGCGTGTACGAGGAAGGCAATCTGCGGGCCTATGAAGCGTTGCAGCGCGAGCGGCTGGCCGTGCCCGCCAAACCGGGCGTGGCGTTTCCGCTGATCCGCAAGCTGCTGGCACTGAACGCCGGCGGCCATCGCGTTGAAGTGGTGATCCTGTCGCGCAGCGATCCGATCAGCGGACTGCGCGCATTTCATTCGTGCAGGGAATACGGACTGGCGATCGAGCGCGGTGTGTTTACGCGTGGACGCGCGCCATTCGGCTATCTGAAGCCGTTGAACGCCTCGCTGTTTTTGTCCGCGAATCAGGACGACGTGCGCGACGCTTTGGCCGCCGGATTTCCGGCCGCGCGCGTCTTGCCCGAATCGGCGAAAATGGCAAGCAAGTATCCAGACGAGATCCGGATTGCGTTCGACGGCGACGCCGTGCTGTTTTCCGATGAAGCCGAGCGTGTGTTTCAGAAAGACGGCTTGCGGGCATTCGTTGGCCATGAGATTCACAATAAGGATTTGCCGCTCGCGGATGGGCCGTTGAAGCCGCTGCTCGAAGCGCTGCACCGGCTGCAGAAACTCGCGGACGAAGCCGCACCGATGCATATTCGTACGGCATTGGTGACGGCGCGCTCAGCCCCGGCGCATGAGCGTGCGATCCGCACATTGATGGCGTGGAACATCGAAATCGACGAAGCGATGTTCCTCGGCGGCCTCGACAAGAGCGCATTTTTGCGCGAGTTCGAGCCGGACTTTTTCTTCGACGACCAAATTGGCCATTGCGAATCGGCCCGCGTCGTGACGGCGACGGGGCACGTGCTGAGTGGCATCGTGAACGCATCATGACACCCGAACAATCACCGCTGGGTAAGCCCTCTGCTTACACCGAACACTATGACGCTTCGCTGCTCTTTCCGATTGCGCGCAAGAACGCGCGCGACGCGATCGGGATTGGCGCGCAGTTGCCGTTTTTCGGCACGGACATCTGGAATGCTTACGAGCTTTCCTGGTTGAATGCGCGCGGCAAGCCGCAGATCGCGGTGGCGACTTTTTTCGTGCCGGCCGATTCGCCGAATATTGTCGAGTCGAAGTCGTTCAAGCTTTATCTGGGGTCTTTTGCGCAGACGGCTTTTGAGTCGATGGAGGTTGTGCGGGACACGATCAAGCGCGATGTTTCCGCTTCTTGCGGCGCGGCCGTTTCTGTTCATCTGACGGCGCCATATGAATTCGGCAAGCTGCGGATGGAAGAGTTCGAAGGCTTGTCGCTGGATCGACTCGATCTCGATACCGATGTTTATCAGCCTGATGCCTCATTGCTCAAGGCTGCGCTCGACGAAGCGCCCGTTGAAGAGACGTTGTTTTCCAACTTGCTGAAGTCGAATTGTCCGGTGACTGGCCAGCCTGACTGGGGCACCGTGCAGATTCATTACGTCGGGCCGCAGATCGATCATGCGGGTTTGCTGAGGTACATCATTTCCTATCGGAATCACACTGGGTTTCATGAGCAGTGTGTCGAGCGGATTTTTATCGATGTGATGAAGGTGTGCAAGCCGGTTAAGCTTGCTGTTTATGCGCGGTATACGCGGCGCGGGGGGCTGGACATCAATCCGTTCCGCACCAACTACAATTTGCCGATGCCGGATAATATGCGGTTGGCTCGGCAATAGGGTTGAGCGGTTTTGCCTGCGGCGCTTGGTGTATGTGTTTTTATGGCTGTGTCCTTGCTTGTTTTGTTAGTGGTCTATTAGTGTTGCCCCTGTGCGGGGCGGCACTAATAGACCACTAACAAATCAAGAAAAGGCCAACCCACAAGCGCCCAGACAACCAGCATAACGAAGCAAATCAACAACCTTTACGCCGAAGGCTTCTTATAAGCGACGCAGTCAACCTCAACCCTGCAATCAATCACCATCGAAGAAACCACACAAGCGCGCGCCGGCGGATTGTCGCCAAAATACTCGCGAAACACTTTGTTGAAAGACGCGAAGTCACGCGGATCATCGAGCCACACGCCGCAGCGGACAACATGCTCCGCCCCATAGCCGGCTTCCTTCAGAATCGCGAACACATTCTGAATCGCCTTGTGCGATTGCTCAACGATGCCACCGTTGATCACCTCACCGTTTTCCATCGGCGTCTGCCCCGAAACGAACAGCCAGCCATCCGCTTCGACAGCCCGTGCAAAGGGCATATGTTGACCACCGGTACCCTTGCCGCCTTCAACGCCATATCGCTTCATCATCCAACTCCTTAAAAAGTCCGGCACGCGGCGCAAGCAACGCCACACCGCCTGCCACATCAATCAGAAAAAAAATCAAAACGCGCCGTGCGCATCACCTTTCGACGCCGCGCCGCGCGCCACAAAATGCCCTGCCCGCTCGCCCGTCACGGCTCCATCTCGGTAGGACAGCACGCCATTCACCCACACCGCATCAATGCCGTCCGCCGCCTGTTGCGGCTTCTCAAAGGTCGCCGCATCGCGCACCTTGGCCGGGTCGAACAAAACCAGGTCCGCGTGATAACCGATATGCACCTCGCCCCGCTGCGCCAAACCAAACCGGCGCGCGGACAAGCTGGTCATCTTGCGCACCGCCTCTTCAAGCGGCAACAACTTCGCATCGCGCACGTAGTGACCAAGCACGCGCGGAAACGCGCCCCATAAGCGCGGATGCGGCAGCGGATCGTTCGGCAAACCATCTGAGCCCACCATCGTCGCGGGATGCGACAGGATCCGCCGCACGTCGTCCTCGGACATGTTGTGATACACCGCGCCCGCCGGCTGCAAGCGCTTACCGGCCTCCTGCTGCGTGACGCCCCACTCGGCGGCAATTTCCTTGATCAGTTTGCCTGCCATCTCCGGATGCGGCTCGGACCACGTGATCGTGATGTCGATGTCGCCCGTCACCTGGTTCACGTCGAGGGTGGACGAACTGCGGTTGTACGGATAGCAATCGCAACCGAGCGGCTGCAAACGGCGCGCACCTTCCAGCGACTTCAGCACCTCTTCGCTGCGCCCCCAGTTCGACGGCCCCGCACACTTCAGATGCGAAATCACCACCGGCACATGCGCGTGACGGCCCACCCGGTACGCTTCGTCCATCGCGTCGAGAATCGCGTCGAACTCGGTGCGCATGTGCGTCGTGTAGAGGGCGCCAGCGGCGGCGAGCGGCTCGGCCAGTGCCATCACTTCTTCGGTCGGCGCGGAGAAGGCGGATCCGTACGCGAGTCCCGAGCTCAGACCCAGCGCGCCGTTCGACAACGCCTCTTCGAGTTGCGCGCGCATCCGGTCGATTTCATCCGCCGTCGCCGCGCGATCGAGCCGGTCCATCTGGTTGCTGCGCAACGCCGTATGTCCGATCAGCGCGCCGACATTCACCGCCGGGCGCGCGGCGTTCACCGCTTCGACGTATGCCGCGAAAGTCGGATACCTGAACGCGTCGCGCTCGCCGAGCAGGTTCATCGGATCGGGCGGATCGCCCTTCAGCGAAACCGGCGACGCGCTAATTCCGCAGTTGCCGACGATCACCGTCGTCACGCCCTGGGTGACCTTCGGCAGCATCTGCGGCGAAAGGATCACGTGCGTGTCGTCATGCGTGTGAACGTCGATGAAGCCCGGCGCCAGCGCGCGGCCCTCGGCCTCGATCACCTCTTCGGCGAGCCAGTTCGACAGATTGCCGATCGCGACGATGCGGCCGTCGCGGACCGCGACGTCGCGTTCGACCGGCGGCGCGCCCGTGCCGTCGTACAGTTGTGCGCCGACGATCAGCGTATCGGCGGCTTCGGGATGCGAATGCATGGATCAGTCTCCTAACGGTTGTCGATCGCCGCCGCCACGGTGCGCGTCGAGCGCGTGCTTCATGCGGCGCAGCAATTCCCGGCTCTCGTCACCCTGACTGACGGCAAGTTCGGTGACGAGCACATCGAGCGCCATCATCATCGCGTAGCGCGACGACGACGGCTTGTAAATGAAATCGGTCTCAAACGCGACGATCGGGATCACCCAGTCGGCCAGCTTGGCAAGCGGCGAGGCGGGCGCGGTCAGCGCGATCACGGTCGCGCCGTAGCTGCGCGCGATCTTGCAGTTCTCGACCATCTCGGGCACACGCCCGGTGGTGGACAGCGCGATCACCACACACTCGCGCGACACGGTGCTTGCCACCATGCGCTGCAACAAGCCGTCCTGATAGGTCGCGACAGGCCGGCCGAGGCGCACGAGCCTGAAGCGCATCTCGTCCGCGAGCGCGGTCGAGCCGCCGCCCATGCCGAACACATAGATCATCCGCGCTGCGCGCAACGCGGCCGCAGCGTCGTCTAAAGGCGCCTGGCGCAGCAGTTGGTGGTTATGGGCAAGCGCGGTCTGGAGTTCGTCGAACACGCGAGTGGCGATGGGCTCGGGCGCGTCGGTGGGTCCGCCCGCTTGCAGGAAGCGCTGGCCGACAGCGGCCGCCTGCGCGAGCCGCAGCTTCAACTCCCGCACGTCGCGGCAACCCACCGCCTTGGCAAAGCGCGTCACAGTCGCGACGCTCACCGCCGCCTGCTGCGCGAGCGCGCCGATGCTGGCGCGCGACGCACCGGTCAGATCGTCGAGAATCAGTGCCGCGACCTTGCGCTCAGCCGAGCGCAGTTCCGGCGCGCACTCGGCAATACGCGCGACGATGTCGAAAGCCAGCGGTTCGGCAGTGGAGTTCATCTGAATTATGGGGACGCAGCGCAGCCCCTCGTGGGCGGGGCCATGCAAACTTTGGTACTAAATAACATTTTTTCAACCATCGTACTTTCGGTAACATAGTAAAGTCAACTTTGATTCAATTTAACTGGACGATGGAGCAGGGAGACATGAAAGTTACAAACTATCAGGGCGCAACGATTGATCCTTATAGCAAGGGCTTGGGCATGGTTCCGGGCACCAGCATTCAACTCATGGATGCCACGCGCCTCGAGTGGAACCTGTTGAATGAAGACGTGAGCCTGCCCGCTGCCGTGCTGTACGCGGATCGTGTGGAACACAACTTGAAGTGGATGCAGGCGTTCGTCGCGGAATACGGCGTCAAGCTCGCGCCGCACGGCAAGACCACCATGGCGCCGCAGCTATTTCGCCGCCAGCTTGAAACCGGCGCATGGGGCATCACGCTCGCCACCGCGCATCAGGTGCGCGCGGCGTATCACGGCGGCGTCTCGCGGATTCTGATGGCCAATCAGCTGGTCGGCCGCCGCAACATGATGATGGTCGCCGAGTTGCTGAGCGACCCTGATTTCGAATTTTTCTGCCTCGTGGATTCGGTTGAAGGCGTGGAGCAGTTGGGCGAGTTTTTCACGTCGGTACGCAAGACGCTGCAAGTATTGCTCGAGCTCGGCGTGCCGGGCGGCCGCACCGGCGTGCGCGACGAAGCGCAGCGCAACGCGGTGCTCGAGGCGATTGCGCGCTATCCGGATGTGTTGAAGCTGGCGGGCGTCGAACTGTATGAAGGCGTGCTGAAAGAAGAGCACGAAGTACGCGAGTTCCTGCAAAGCGCCGTCGCGGTGACGCGCGAACTCGTCGAGCAGGGGCGTTTTGCCCGCATGCCGGCCGTGCTGTCGGGCGCGGGTTCGGCCTGGTATGACGTGGTCGCGGAAGAATTCGTCAAGGCATCGGAGACCGGCAAGGTCGAAGTCGTGCTGCGCCCTGGCTGCTACCTGACGCACGACGTCGGCATCTACCGCAAAGCGCAGACGGACATCTTCGCGCGCAATCCGGTCGCGAAGAAAATGGGCGAAGGCTTGCTGCCCGCGCTGCAACTGTGGGCGTATGTGCAATCGATTCCCGAACCGGATCGCGCGATCATCGGTCTCGGCAAACGCGATTCCGCTTTCGATGCAGGGATGCCGGAACCGGCACGCCACTATCGTCCGGGCACTGAAGCACCGCGCGATATCGCGGCGAGCGAGGGTTGGGAGATTTTCGGCTTGATGGACCAGCACGCGTATCTGCGGATTCCCGCGGGTGCCGATCTGAAGGTGGGCGACATGATCGCGTTCGACATCTCGCATCCATGCCTGACGTTCGACAAGTGGCGTCAGGTGCTGGTGGTCGATCCGTCGTATCGCGTCACTGAGGTGATCGAAACGTTCTTCTGAGCTGACAACTGGGCCCGCGTACGGCGCGCGTCACGGCAACGTGGCGCGCCGCGCGTGGCCGCCTTGTTGCTGAATCGGCTGCTTGATCGTTCGTTAAGCCTGATGCGATGCCGGTTCAATGTCCGCCGCGCGAGGCGCTTGCGACGCAACCGTGTCCGCGGCTGCGGCCGTCGCCGCCACTTCGCCGATCCGCACTTCCAGTATCTTCAAGGCCCCGGACAGCGCGCCCAGCGCGTCGTCCGGCAACGCGGCCATTGTGTCGTGCAGAAATGCGTTGCGGCGCGGCAAGCTCGCTTCGGTCGCCGACTGCCCCGCTTCGGTCAAGCGCACGTTGGTCACGCGGTTATCGCGCGTATCCATGCTGCGAGCAATCCAGCCCAGTCCCTCAAGCGCTTTCAACTGCCGCGTGAGCGCGCCCGGATCGACGCGCAAGCGCTCCACCAACCGCTTCTGCGACGACTCGCCGGCCTGCTCGTGCAGCGCGAGCAGAATGCGCCAGCGCGGCAGAGGATGCCCAACCTGTGCCTCGAACGCCGACATGAATGCCCGATAAGTGCGGCCGAATTGTTGCATGACGGCGACGCGGTCCTGTTTTTCCATGATCTGTCAGTAAAACGGTAAGTCTAAAAAAAATCAGTCCGCGTGAATCACCGGCTCGAGCTTGCGCAGGAGCTTGATCGGCGGCACACGGCGGCTTTGCCACACCGACACCACAGCGATGATCGCTGCCAGTGCGAGGCCCAGGTGAATCGCTGCAACGAGCGCCTCGCGCGCGCTTTCGAGCAGCACCGCGCCGTTGTGGCCCGCATGCGTCAACTGATTGAGCAAGGTGGTTTGCGCATCGCGATTGATCAGGATTTGCGGGTCGCCTAGATCGGAGAACCATTGCAACGCATGATCGTTTTGCAACGCGCTGCGTACGCCGCTCGCGTACATATGGCTGATCAGCGCGCCGGTCAGCGCCGTACCGATCATGCCGCCGATCATCCGCAGCGACTGCAGCAGCGCAGTCGCAATCCCGAGGTGTTCACGGCCCGCCGTCTGCTGCGCGAAGATTGTCAGGTTCGGCATCACGAAGCCGAGACCGAGACCGCCGATCACCATGAACGACATCAACAGCCATTGCGGCATGGAACGCGTCGCGACCACCACGCCGAGGCATGCCAGCGCTACCAGTGCGAAACCGATGTACAGCATCAGATTCGGATTCCGCACGCGCGAGACGATGCGGCCATTGGTGATACTGCCGATCGTGATGAACACGACGAGCGGCGTAATGACGAGCCCCGCTTCTTTCGGCGACATCCCGAAGCCGCCCTGAAACAGCAACGGCGCGTAAAACAGCAGCGAGAACATCGTGAAGCCGCCCAGCACGGCGAGCGTGAAGAGCGCGGCAAGACTGCGGTTGCGGAACATGTCGACCGGCAGGATCGCCGTCGGGCAGCGTTTTTCCCACTGCCATAACCCGTATGCCGAGGCGGCGCTCAGCACGAGCAGCGCAAAGACGCTCAAGGTCACGCCGTGCTTCGGCAACAGCTCGACGAACAACTGCAGCGAGCCGAGCGCCACGGCGATCAGCAGCGCGCCGGGCCAATCGAGCCGCATCTTGCCCTCGTGCTCGATGTGCCGCAAATGCGGCAGGAAACGCCACACGAAAAACAGCGACAGCAAGCCGACCGGCAGATTCACATAGAACACCGAGCGCCAGCCGTAATACTGCGTGAGAAAACCACCCAGTGACGGCCCGACCGCATTCGCAATACCGAACGCCGAACTCATCAGCACCTGCCAGCGCAGCCGCACGACCGAGTCGGGGAAAAGATCAGGAATGCACGCGAATGCCGTGCCGACCAGCATGCCGCCGCCGATGCCCTGCAAGCCACGCGCGAGCACGAGGAACAGCATGTTGTTAGCGGCGCCGCACAGTACGGAAGCCCCCGTGAACACGACGATCGATGCGATCACGAAGGGCTTGCGCCCGTAGTAATCGCCGAGTCGGCCGAAAATCGGCACGGTAATCACCGAGGTCAGCAAATACGACGTGGCGACCCACGCGTAAAGCTCGAAACCCTTCAGTTCCGAGACGATAGTGGGCAACGCGGTGCCGACCACCGTCTGGTCGAGGGCAACCAGCATGGTGACGAAGGAAATGCCGAGCATCGCCAAAAGCGATTCACGGAAAGGCAAAACTTGCCCACTCGAATGGTGGGCCGCGGTATGGACAGCCATTTTTGATAGAGCAACAGTTGACTCGTCAAATAATCGGGAATCATACCACGAGAGCAATGCTCTAAGCTGGAACCCGCCGGCGTGGTTCAGAGCGCCGGCAATCGACTGAAGAATGGACAACACGTGACGCCCGGGAGGCACATGGAGCCGAGTTCGCTCGCAACACACTCGTTATCGGACGAAGACCTGAGCGCGCTGCGACGCGCGAAACACGAACTGGAGAGCCCCGCGCTGGCGATGAAGCTAGCCAGCATCGTCGGTTCGCCACTCGAGAAGCTGCTCTCGCGCATGCCGGCTTTCGCCAACGAAAAGGTCACGGATGCGACGGAGCTGGCGTTACGCAAGTGCCTGTCGATTGCGTTGCGCACGCTTGGGCGGCAGGCCGGCGCCTCGCCTTTGATCGTGCCCGACAAGCCGAGCAACCTGCTGCACAAGTTCGCCGTGGCGACCACCGGCGCGGCCGGCGGCGCATTCGGACTGTTCGCGCTGCCCGTCGAGTTGCCGGTCACGACCACGCTGATGTTTCGCTCGATCTGCGACATCGCGCGCAGCGAGGGCGAGGATCTGACGTCGATCGACACGCAGTTGCAATGCCTGACGGTGCTCGGCATGGGCGGCGCCTCGAAAGCCGACGACGACGCCGACTTCGGCTACTTCATCATGCGCGGCGCGCTGGCGCAGGCGGTGTCGAAGGCCTCATCCGAAATCGCGACGAAGGGCGTCACCGCGCATGGCTCAGCGGCCTTGCTGCGCCTGCTCAACACGATCGCCGCGCGCTTTTCGGTGCAGGTGAGCGAACAGATCGCCGCCAAATCGATTCCAGCGATCGGCGCGGTGCTCGGCGCGATGGTCAATACGGTGTTCATCGACCACTTCCAGCAGGTCGCGCACGGCCACTTCACCGTGCGTCGGCTGGAGCGGCAATACAGCCAGGAGACGGTCGAAGCCGCCTATCAGGCGATTGATGTCACGCTGGCTGGTTGAGCGGCCTTCGTTGCACCGCTCGTCACACGCCGCACAAAAGCCGCTGCCCGGTCGAGCGCGCGGTTCGCTTCGGGAATGAACGGCGAGAAAATCGGCCAGACGTGCGGCATCTTCTTCCACACTTCGAATTCGCAGTCGACGCCCGCCGCGCGCGCCTTGTCGGCGACACGTTGTGAGTCGTCCAGCAAGACCTCGGTGCTGCCCGCCATGATGAAGAGCGGCGGCAAGCCGTGCAGGTCGGCATAAACCGGTGAAGCGTAGGGATGCGTGGCGGGCGTGTCGCCGAGGTAGATCTTCGCTGCAAGTGCAATGGCGGGACCGCTGAACATGGGATCGCGGCCGTCGTTGGTGCGGAGGGTCGCGCCGGCAGCGGCAAGATCGGTCCATGGAGAGAACAGCAGGCAGCCCGCCGGCAAGGGATCGCCGGCATCGCGCAAAGCAACCAGCGCGGCCAGCGCAAGGCCGCCGCCCGCTGAATCGCCCGAAATTACGATCGACTCGGGCGGCGTGCCGTCGGCGACCAACCGGCGGTAAGCCGCGGTCGCATCGTCGAGCGCGGCGGGAAAGCGATGCTCGGGCGCGAGGCGGTAGTCGAGCGAAAAGACCGGCGCATTGGCGCGAGTCGCCAGGCCGTAGACGATCGAGCGATGCGTGCGCGGCGAACAGAAGTAATAACCGCCGCCGTGGCAATACAGTACGGTCGGGCCATTCCGGGAAGTTGAAGCGCTGTCGGTGCGCTCGACCCACTCGCCCTGCAGCGGCCGATCATGCGGCCCGTACAATTCGCGCAGACGCCAGCCGCCAGGCACGCGCGGCGACCAAGCGCGCTTGGCCGTGAGCGCGCGTGCTTTCTCGACATTGATGCGTGGGACGAGTGTTTCCGGTCGAAACTGTCTACGCAGATACCAGCACGCGAGTGCACTTTGCCAGCTCATTGGGACACGCTCCTTCGATAGTGTCCCCATGGTACGTGCGTTCGCCGCTGCGCCGGTGGACCACGGCTTCTAATCCTGAAAAGCGCCCTCTCCACCGGCAAGGCTTTCCTTGAGCCTAGTTAGCCGGCAAAACCTGCCCGCGAATCTCGCCCATCGGATTCTGTGCAGTATGGACGTTGAAGTACCACTGCCCCGCCATCAGATCCGTCACCTGCTGTTCGGTGAGCGCGGCAGATCCTTTGATCGGGCTCGCAAGCTCGCCTTTCTCGATGGGCACCTGGACCTTGGCGTTCTGCCCGACTGGTGCGGGACCGTGGAAATGCGCGGCGGTTGCCGGGCCGCTCAGCCCTTCATAGGTGATCGTCCATTGAAGGGATTTGGTCGACGTATCGAACGTGGCGTTCAACATACCGTGCCCGTGGCTCACTCGCGGCGGCACTTCGCTCGACGGCTCGAGATCGGCCTTCAACGCCACCGTATCCGCGAAGGCGACGCCCGACGCCAACGCCCACATCACCACGGCAAGATTCATTTTTCGAAGCGCAATCATGGTCTTCTCCGGACTTTGTTGCACCGCCGCACCGAGATTTCGACCGCGCGCGGAGCACCACATACTAGTGCAAATCCGTCGAACCTGTTGGCGCCAGCAGTCACATGACGCGGCCGCCTTGGCCGTTCGCACGCGCCCAAGAAAAAAGCACCGCGAACGGTGCTTTCCTCTTCCCACAGCAACGCTTTAGAAGCGGTGACGGATACCCGTCGTCACGACCACCTGATTCTTGCTCGACGACGGTGCGTCGGTGCCGAACACTTGCGCGCCGACCGTGTTGCCGTCGGCACCGATATGGGCGACGCCTTCTGCGTACAGGTCGGTACGCCGGGACAGCGCGTAGTCAGCCTGCAAACCGAACTGGTTCCAGTGGCTCGACCCGTTGGTCGTGCCAGGCGTGTGCTGCAACGCTTGCGTGTACGTGTAAGCCGCGCCGAACGCCAGCGCCGGCGTCACGTTGTAGCGCGCGTTGACTTCGTAGTTGTTGAACCGTACCGAAGCGTCGTTGTACGCGAAGTCGAAGCGGCTTTGCGTGTAGACGAGGCCGACCGTTGCCGGGCCGAATGCATAGCTGCCGCCCGCGCCCCACGTGCGCTGCCGCTGACGTTCACCCGCCACGCCGATGTTCGGTGCACCGTCCTGGATCGCACCGTTGGCATTGCCGCCCATACCCTGAGCCTGCAAGTAGCCGGCCGCCAGTTTCAGGCCACCGTTCGAGTAGCCCATGCCTGCGCTGTAGGCGCGATCGTTTGCGAAGGCGCCTGCCTGGTTCGAGAATCCATACAGGCCGCTGAACGAGAAGCCGCCGTAGTTCACGCTTTGGTACTTCACCGAGTTGTTGATGCGCATGGACGCATTGGCGTTGTCGTTATCGCCGCGATGGGCGAAGTACGTGCCGCCCCAGCTGCCGGTCGCCGTCAGCGGACCGAGATAGTCGACCACCGAGTCGTACTGACGGCCCAGCGTCAGCGTGCCGTAGTCGCTCGAGATACCCGCGAACGCCTGACGGCCGAAGCTGCGGCCGCCTTGCGCGGTCGTGCCGTTGGCCACGCTAAAGCCGTTTTCCAACGTGAAGACTGCCGCGTAACCGCCGCCGAGATCTTCACGACCGCGCAGGCCCCAACGGCTACCCGACAGATTGCCGCTCGTCAGGCCATACGACGCGCCGTGCTTCGACGCATCGCTAGCCGAGACTTCGTTGTTGACATAGGTGAAGCCGGCGTCGACGATGCCGTAGAGCGTCACGCTGCTCTGTGCATTGGCCGCGCTAGCGAACGTCGCGGAAACCGCCGCGAAAATCAGGATCTTTTTCATATTGTTCCAAATGACGTGTGGTTATTGAGTCTTCGACTCGATTTATATGCACAGCACGATTGCAGGCTGGGGACGGACTCCATCCAGTAGCGTTCACCTCACCCCGCTTGATCTGCCGACCGGAGTTTAGGTGTCCAGCTTTCACGGACACTACGAGCATTCACACAAAAGATTTTTTGAATTATTCAAAAACTCGGCGTGGCGATCTCGGCGATCCTTGAGCCGCAAGGCGGCACATTTATCTCGTTTTATATTTAGTGATACTTATCTAAATAAAGCGTTGCGACCTCACCACATCATGCATTCTGAATTCTCTTAACTCCCATTCGGCCAGTTCTTGTGCCGGCCATTCCTTGTGGCAATTACCATACTCCCCTCATGCGTGCGCCACTTCCTCGCACTGGGCAACTGCCGCCATCAGCGGGTCGCCACGCGTCCCACCGAACACGGGCATTTCCACCCACCCAGGCGCTTCCCGTTCAAGCCAACTTTTACGATGAATCAGCTGCAGGCCATGCGCGTCTTTCTGAAAGTCGCCGAAATCGGTTCTTTCGGCCGCGCAGCGGCGAGTCTGGATCTCTCCAATGCGGTGGTGACACGCTACGTCGCGCTGCTCGAAACGCACCTCGATACGCGACTTGTCAATCGAACCACACGCAGCCTGTCGCTGACCGAAGCCGGCCTCGCCTATGCCGAGGGCTGCCGGCAACTTCTCGAACGACTGGAAGCGATAGAGTCGAGCGTCTCCCAAAGTGCAAACGATCCGTCCGGCACGCTAAAACTCGTGGCCGTGGCGTCGTTCTCGCTGTTTGCGTTGACCCCGCTTCTTGAGCGCTATCGCTTGCAGTGTCCGCGAGTCAAACTGTCGGTGACGCTGCTGCATCGGCCGGTGGATCTGATTGAAGAGGGGTTCGACGTCGGTATCGTGGTGCCGGGGCAGGTCAGCGGCGGCACGTTGATCAAGCGAGCATTGTTCAAGGTCCACTCGGTCGCAGTTGCCTCGCCGACCTACCTCGCCGTGCATGGGACGCCGGCCACCCCCGCTCAATTTGCCACGCACCCGTTTCTGGCGCCATCAGCCAATGTTCACAGCGCGGAGTGGTGCTTCGTCGATGCGAACGGAATAGAGGAAGCCGTCAATATGGAGGCCGCCTACGTCGTCAACAACGCGGTGATGTTGCGCCAGGCGGCGCTCGCCGACATGGGCATTACCATCCTGCCGGAGAATCATGTTTCCGCGGATCTGACGAACGGTGCGCTCGTGCAGGTGCTGCCGGACTACCAAATCAAAGGTGCGGACAAGGAGGTCTCGCTGGTGTACCCCGGGCGCCGCCATGTGTCCGCCAAAACGCGCTCGTTCGTCGAATTCACCGTCGACTATTTTCGAAACAAATACGCGTCGACGCCTTCATCGATATTTACAAACAGTTAATTGCGGAATTCGTAATGAATCTTCTACGCAGTCCCGGTTATGCTTCCGACTGCGAGAAGTGACTCCTTCATCGAGGGATGTCTCCAAATCTTTAACGCGGCTTCGGCCGCGTTTTTTTTGCCCTTTCAATTCGTCCGCCAGATTCGCTCTCAAGCACGCGCCAAGTGCGATTGTCCAGGTGGGGCGCGATCGCCCCGCATGGCTGCTGCCGGAGAAACGTCACGCGAGCAATGCAGCCTGTTCCTCGATTCCATCCAGCATCGCATTGCACTTGCGCGCCAACACCAACCCGTCGCTGCGCAAGCGGTCCGGCGTCTTGACGGCGATGTCCCGGCGATAGTCTTCCAGCGCGTTGAGCAGCGGCGGATACTGCAACACGCTCGCCGCCCCTGCCACGCGGTGGTGCCACTCGCGCAAGCGCTCGACTTCGGCGCGCTCGAGCAGCGGCGACAACGCCTGTACGTCTTCACGCACCGAAGACACGAACGAGTCGAGCAATGCCTTTACGGTCGACTCACTCCCCCACAATTGGGTCATGTGACTCAGGTCGACCGGGACGAACGGCTCGGAGCCGCCGCATGAATCCGGCACGGAAACCGGCGGTGCACCGACAGGCTCGGCGGGTGCGGCTTGCCATGCGCTGTCCGTGCCAAACCAGCGGCTCAGGTAGTCGCGCAGCGTCGCGAGCCGTGTCGGCTTGACGAGGCAGTCGTCCATACCCGCGTCACGACAAAGCTTCAGGTCTTCGGGCGCGGTGTTCGCCGTTATGCCCAGGATCGGCAGGTGATGCGTGCCGCCTTGCTCCTGCTCACGGATACGCCGCGCGAGTTCGTAGCCTGACAGGTTCGGCATGTGGCAGTCCGTGATCAGACATCCATAGCTCGTTTGTTCGAGCGCGGCCAGTGCCTCGACGCCGTCGTTCGTCACGTCGCAGGCAAAACCGAGCAAGGCCAGTTGATGACGGATCAACTCCTGATTCACCGGATGGTCCTCCGCAACCAGGATCAGCCGTCCACTGGCAATCGCCCGTTCGCGGTCCGGTGGCACGGTGCCGCCTTCAGCCATGCGCGGCATGCCAGCCGAACGCGGGGCCACCGATGGCAGCCCGGTCAGCGCCGCGGCACACGCTGCACCGAGGCCGCGCCACGAAATCGGATTGATGCTGACGCGCACGTTATTGTCGAGGATGCGGTAGCCGGTCGGCTTCGGCTTCTCGGTCAGGCAAATAATCCGGGAACTTGGCCTTACGCCTGCAGGCAGCACTCCATCTTCACTCACGAAAATCATATCCACGTCTGCCAGTGCGGCTGCGTCGCCGAGTTCGGCCGCACCAGGCGACACACGGCGCAACTCCAGTCCGAGTGCCTCGCCGAAATGCATCAGCGCCTGGGCGACCCGTGCGTCACCCGTCACCACCACGCCACGCTTGCCGCGTAAGCCGCTCATGGAGTAACGCGACGTTTCGACAGGCATGGTGAGGCGCACCGTCATGCGCGTACCGACACCAGGTTCGCTGCGCAATTCGAGCGTGCCGTTCATCAGGTCGATCAGCTTGCGGCAGATCGTCAGGCCTAGACCGGTGCCGCCGAAGCGGCGGGTGGTAGACGATTCAGCCTGCACGAAAGGCTCGAACAGCCGCGCCTGCACCTCCGGCGCAATGCCGATGCCGGTGTCCGCGACGGTCATTTCCAGCGCCTGAGCATCGCCCGTCTGTTCGACGACCGAAATCTGTACGTCGACCTCGCCGTCCGGCGTGAACTTGATGGCGTTGCCGAGCAGGTTGAACAGAATCTGTCTCAACCGCACGCTGTCGCCGCGCAGCGTGGCAGCGACTTCGGGTGCGATATCGACACGTACTTTCAGCCCCTTTTCGTGGGCGCGGCCCGCGAGCAACCCGACCGCGTTGTCGACCAGTTCGCGCAAGTCGATGGGTTCAGCTTCGATAGTGAGCCGCCCCGCTTCGATCTTCGAATAGTCGAGCAGGTCGTCCAGAATCTGCAGCAGCGCACCTGCCGACTCGTGGATCATGCTCAGCATTTCGCCCTGGTCGGCGTTGAGCGGTGTGCGCTCCAGCACTTCGACGAGGCCGAGTACACCGTTCATCGGCGTACGGATTTCGTGACTCATCATCGCGACAAAATCGTCTTTCGCGCGGGAGGCGGCTTCGGCCACGTCGCGCGCTCGCGCGATCTCATCGGAGCGCGCGTGCTCTACGCTTGCGTCCACCCAATAGCCACTCCACACCACGCTGCCATCGTTCTCGCGGCGCGGCACCAACTCCGCGCGCGCCCACTTGAGTTCATGCTCGACATCGAAACGAAACTCCATATTCACCGGTGTTTCGCAACGCGCCGATTGTTCCAGCTCGGCCAGCACGAGAGGCCGGTCTGCCTCGCACACACGTCTGAAATCGATCTGATCGCGGCTCATCGACGAGGCGCCGCCGACGCCCAGCAGATGTCGCGTATCACCGCCGATATAGGGAAACGAATACGCACCGTCCGAGGTGCGGCGCAGTTGAAACACGACGGCCGGCAATGAGCGCGTAACGTCGAAGAGGCGCCGTTCGGTTTCGCGTGCGAGCATTTCAGCGCGCCGGATATCGGTAATGTCGACCATCGTTCCAAGCACGCAACTCGGCTTGCCGTCACTGGTGTGACAGATGCGAGTCCAGAACAGGCCATGCCGCAGGTCGCCCACGCCGCGCTCGAACTGGAGTTCCGCCTGCGCAGGCTCATCGCCTATCAGCATCTTGCGCGTGAGGTCCTCCAGAACATGGCTGTTGGCTTCTCCCCATGTCTGCACGTCCAGCGTCGTGCGTCCGATCACCGCTTCGCGGCGCAAACCACACGCCTCTTCATAAGCGCGGTTAATCGCGATGTAGCGTCCATCCAGATCTTTGGCGACAAGTGGATAGGGGACCATCTCCATCATGGTTTCCTGAAAGTTCAGCTGTAGAGCCAATTCGCGTTCGGTCTGTTTGCGCAGCCTGACTTCGCGTTGCAGCAGCAAATACGCGCGCAGCGTGACCAGCAACGCAAGGCCGATGCCGATCAGCAGCGGCAGCAGGCGCACTGCGGTAACGCTCCATGTTCCTGGCTCGTCCGTACTGCCCGTCACCCACTTCTGCCGGATGCGCTGCTTCTCGGCGGCCGGCATAGCCAGCAAGGCGCGGTCGATCAAACCCGCGAGCGGGCTCAGATCAGGGCGCACCGCAAAGTCAAGCGCGTCGGCTTCACCGACCGTGCCGAGTATCTTGAGGACACCGGTGTAACGCTGCTTGAGCAGGACATCGACGGCGGCGACGTTGCCCACCAGTACGTCTGCCTCGCCCTTCTCGACCATCTTGAGGGCGTCGTCCAGACTGGGCACCACGGCGATGTTAGTCGCAGGAATGTTGTCCACCACGAGCGGAATCGATCCGGCGATATGCGACGAGACCACAATGCGGCGCGAGGCGAAATCGTTGAGCGAGCGCGCGGCTGGTTCGTTTTCGCGTCCGACGATCACGAGCGGATAGCTTTCATATGCACGGGTGTGCCGCGCGCTCTTCAGACGTGGATCTTTGCTGGAGGAGGTGGCGAGAATCGCCAGATCGCCGCGCTGGAAGGCTTCGATGGTCGCTGGCCAGTCGGCCGTGTGGGCGCGGATGAACACAACGCCCAGCGCGCGGCTCAAATAGTCCAGATAGTCGGCGGCAATGCCGGCAGGATGGCCGGATTCGTCGACATAACTGAAAGGCGCCCAGCCGCTATCGAAGCCCACCTGCAACGGCGGCAGCGAACGAAGCCACGCCTGCTCTTCGGGTGTCAGCACGAGGCGGCGTGCAGCGGACGCAGCTTGCGCATCGAAGCTGCCGGATAGCCAGCGCACGCGAATCGCCGTATCGTCAACGGGGTTCATCGACGCAAGCGCGCGGTCGAGTTGGTCGCGCAGCACGACGCGGTTGCGCGGCACGGCAAAGCGCAGGTCGGCGATTCTGCCGCTTTCCTCGAAAGCGACGCGAAGTCCGCGGAATTCCTCGGTGGCCAGTGCGTACTGAACGGCGGGCGTAAAGCCGAGATAGGCATCGGCATCGCCTTGCGCGACCGCCTCGAGCGCCGCGTGCGTACTCGCGAAAGTTTCGAGCTGGGCGCGCGGAAAGCGCTCGCGCAACGAGCGCTCCAGCGCAAAACCCTTCTCTATCGCGAGGCGTGCCCCGGCAAGCTGCACGGCACTCGCATACGCGTCGCCGTCGCGGCGCACCGCCACCGATGCGGAGGCACGAAAATACGGCGTGGTGAAGCTGAAGCAGCGCTCCCGCTCAGGGGTGCGTGCGAGGCTCATGACCAGATCGACGTTGCCGGCGCAGGCTGCGGCCAGCAATTGCGGCATGTCTGGAAATGCCTTGGACTCGATCACGACGTTCGGCCCAACGAGTGCACGCAGATAGTCGGCACTCAAGCCGGTAAGCTGACCGTCCTGAAGGCCGTCGAAAGGCAACCAGCCACTAGCCAGCACGCCGACGGTCAATTTGCCAGGAAATGCGCCGGCGACTTGCGGATGCGAAGGTCCGGCGAACGGTTGCGCCACCGCCGGCTGCATCTGCGCGACGACACACGCGAACACTACAAGCAGGCACTGCGATCCGCGTCGAAGCACCCGCTTCACCGCGACACCAAGTTGGAGCTTCATAGAGGCCACCATGAAATAACACTACGCGGCGCTCACGCGACTTCGCCGTGCTTGCGGGCGAGCGGCGCAGCATAACGGCCGGACTTGCCCCACAGAAATGAAAAAACCGCACCGGCGGCGACACCACCCAACAACGGCGCTGCCCAGAACAGCCAGAGCTGGTCAAGTGCCCAGTCGCCGACGAACAACGCCTGGCCAGTGGAGCGAGCGGGGTTGATCGAACCGTTCGTGACCGGAATCGACACCATGTAGACAATCATCAGACACGCGCCTGCGACTAACGGAGCGATCGGCTTGAGGCTTCGCCGGCAGGCCACCATCAGACTTGCCATGACGAAAGCAAACGACAGGACAAGCTCAACGACCAGTGCTGAATGAAGTTGATAGTCGGCGGGAGAATGGTCACCAAAGCCGTTCGCCGCGAATTCGCTCGCCGCCAGCTCGAACCCGGGGCGGCCGCTCGCCACGTAGGCGAGCAACGCCGCGGCTGTGACGGCCCCGAGAATCTGGGCGGCGATGTAGGGCAACAGATCCCGGACCGGAAACCGTTGCGCGACTGTGAAGCCGATCGTTACCGCGGGGTTGAAGTGCGCGCCGGAGATGCCGCCGAATGCGTAGCTTGCCGTAACGAGCGCGAGACCGAACGCAAGCGACACCTCGAGTACACCGTAGCCCTGCTGGACCGCGCCGATGTTCAATACAATGCTGCCGCAACCGATGAACACCACCCAGGCCGTTCCGCCCCCCTCCACCAACAATCGCTTACCTAGCGCTACCATTCCGCCTCCCAGTATTTGTGCAAATGGCAGACGGCACCGCACTCTGTCCGCAAGACATCTGCCTGAATTTTCCCGGCTCGAGACTGCTCAGCATGGCGAAATGACTGCTTTCGTCAGGTGAGCATGCGAAGTCGAGCCGCAGTTAATTCAGAACTATGGAATGGCAACGTCATCCGACCAATCAGAAGATTCCTAAAGTCCTAAGAACTTCGACTGATGGGGGTTGGGGCTCCCACAAGCCTGTCAGGCCAAGCCTATCTGCCTGGCATATTCAATGAGGTCGTTTTCAGTCTCGAGGCCGAGCTTGCGCATCGCGCTGCGCTTCTGCGTGCTGATCGTCTTGCCGCTGCGCTGCAGGCGCACCGCAATCTCGTGGACCGCGAGACCTTGCACATAAAGCTGGAAGACCTCCCATTCGCGTGCGCTCAGCACGCCCGCGCGCGGCTGCGGTGGGGCATCGGATGCGTCAATCGCAACACGCGCCTGATCCGATAGATAAACATGGCCGACAACTGCTGCCTCGATCGCATCGATCAACGCCGCGGCGGTGTCGCGTTTGTCGACGATTCCGGCCACGCCGAGGTGCAACAGTCCAGACAGCATGTGCGCATGACTGATCATCGTCAGCACGACGACGCAGGGATGTGGCCGAGCCCGCAACAAGCGGCGCAGGAACGACACGACGTTGTTGGCACCATGAATACCCGGCATGCCTATATCCGACACGACAACGTCGCAGCCATGGGTATCGAGCAACTCGGCCAGGGTTTGGGTATCGGGCGCTTCACCGACTATCTCGATGTGCGGTACCGCTTGCAGCAGGCGAGTCACGCCAACACGAACGCAATCATGATCGTCGGCTACGATGACGCGGATCTTTTGTGTCATTTCTTGTTGTCTTATCGACTGACACGCCCTGCACGCGATGTGCATCCCCGGGCTATGCCAAGTGCATCCTCTGTTCGCCATGCCATGAGACCGGCATGACATCTCGTCGGCTCAGCGCCGGTTTTGCATGCAATCCTCTGAGATCACGCCATGCTCGACCGCGAAGCGGAACAACTCCGCGTCGCTGTTTAGGGCGAGCTTGCGCATCGCGGTACATTTCTGGGCGCTGATTGTCTTGACACTACGCCCGAGACGCGCGGCGATCTCCGTTACACCAAGCCCGGAGGCGTATTGCGTGAACACCTCCAGTTCGCGGCGCGACAACATTTGCCGCACAAAATCGAGCCGCTGCGCGACCGTTGCGTCGGCAATCAGCGAGCGCACCGCCGGCCCGAGATAGCACTCGCGAGCCAGTGCCGTGACGATTGCCACGTGAATCAGATCGATCCGATCGCGTTTGCTAACCAGTCCATCTACGCCGAGCGCGATGACCTTTCTCAACTCGGCGGCTTCGGTTTCCATGGTGAGTACGACGAGTGCCACATTGGGGTAGCGCACCTTGAACTGCCTGACGGCTTCCAGTCCGTCGGCGTAGTAGCCTCCTGGCATGTAAAGGTCCATGAGAACAAGGTCACACGGAATCCGTTCAACTTCCGTGAAAAGTTCCGCGGAGTCGGCCGCACGGCCGACGATTTGTATATTCGGATAGCCCGCCATCAGATTTTCGATCGCCAACAGAACGAGTGGATGATCGTCCGCGATGATGGTTCGAACAGGTGTGCTTAAGTCAGCGTTGTCGTTCATCGTCTTTTCTCCCCCGTACTCAAATTCCCTGCCACTCTCTCCGGAGCAACTGGCCGTGCCGCGATCATTAAACATATTTCGGGAGATAAACATAAGATCGCTCTGAAATAGCGCCATGAGCCCGTCTGGATATTGTTTAGATATGCGATTTAACTTTCATAAACTCCATGTGCGCGGATATAAGCAAAAAGTCCGGGATCGTTAGCAACGCCGAGTTTCGCCATTGCCTCGCGTTTTTGACGGCTAACGGTTCGACGATGACATCCGAACGCTGCCGCGATCTCGGAGATCGAATGGCCTCGTACAGACATTCGGATAACTTCCGCCTGCCTGCGGGACAAGCGCGGAACTGACGGCACATCGCACGCTTCGTCTCGGGGTCGGGCAAGCGCTTCGATGATAGAGCGACCGACGTAGACCTCGCCCTTACCGGCCGCCTCAATTGCTTGCCAAAGCTCGTCCATTGTTTCCAGTTTGCTGAGCACACTGACTACTTCATCTGACACGATGGCACGCAGAATTGCGGTGTTCGTCAGAGTTGTCATCACAACGATGCGCAACAATGGCCAATCACACCGGATTCGCCTGACAAGCTCCAGGCCATCTTCTACCGTACCGGATGCCTCCGGCATCGTGAGGTCGGTGACCAGTACATCGCAGGGCGTGCTTTGCAACAGTTTGATCAGCGAAGTAGGCGTATCCGCCTCACCGACGATCGTGGCACCGGCATGCGTCTCCAGCACGGCCCGTACACCAAGCAGAACAAAAGGATGATCGTCCGCCAGAATAACTCTAAGGTTCACTATGATTTCTCTCGTTTGTTGTAGGCGCATTCGGTGAACGCGCAGGAGAAAATCAACTCGCTCCGCGCGCACCTTTAACGGCCCCTCGGCTGTGTATGACGTACCAAGGTCGGCCATAAAACCACCACTACAAACCGGCGAAAATCGGAGCTTTCCGAAACCGTCAGACAATCTGATAACCCATCGCGTTGCTATCAGAGTAGGAATACATAATTGTGCGAATCGAATGCGCACGAACTTTTATTTCACCGCTAATTTCCAGTTGAAACGGAACGCAGCGATGGGAGTGCAACCCGTCACTCCCATCGCATGGAAAACGACAAGCGGAACCGGCGGCATCACGCCGCTGCCCGCCGCTGCCCCGTCATATGGCGTCACAGGCTCGCGTCGCCGCCGCGTAGCCCGCACGAGCCGCGCGCGGAAATACTGGTAGCGCGATCAAGGCGCACACGCTGGCTACAGCCCATACCATCGGCCACGAGCCCACCGATAACAACCGCGGAATCGCAAGCGGCGTCAGGAAGAGCGTTAGAAAGACGCAGGTATTGCCGATCGCCAGTGCGGTACCTGCGCGACTCGTCCCGGCGAGCGTCGCGAGTTCCGTGAAGGCGACGCCGTGCCATGCCGATGCACTTACACCGCCCAGCACGATCATCAGCGCGAATATCACCGTCGCCGCCGCGTGGTGCACGCCGGCCAGGCCCGTCACCAACGCGAGCGATGCGAACAACACAGCCGTCAGCAAACTGCAGGCTCGCATGTAGGCGCGTCGATTGCCGCGCCGGTCGGTCCACGCGCCACTCCAGACTCGCGCAATCGCGGCGCCCGTTTGCACCGCGGCCATCGTCACGCTGATCGCCAGCACGCCGGCGCGGCTGAAATCGTGGAGGAAGACGGTCCCGAACGTCAGGACGGCAATCTGCGGCATGCACAACGCCCCTGCACCGAGCGCCACGCGCCAGATGCCGATGTCCCGAAGCGGAGAAACCCTCGCCGGCACCGCACCCGTGGCAGCCACGCTGTGAGCCGGGGCCGCGCCGTTTACTTCGATATGCGAAGGTTCATGCAGCCAGCGCCATGCAAACACCGCGGTAATCGCGCACGCAAAGGCCAGTAGGGTGTACGCGCTGGCAAAGCCGAATCGCGAAGCGAGTACCGGCAAGATCAGCGCCCCGAGCCCGCCGCCAGCCGGCACCGCGGTCTGGCGAATGCTCATCGCGAGACCGCGCTGACCCTCGCGAAACCAGGCCATCACCGCGCGACCGCTTGAACCGTTGACGCTGCCGCCGAGCAGACCGACCAGCAGCAAGCCCAGCGCGAGCATCGTCACGCTCGGCACATGCGTGCCGGTTGGCACCACGAACACTGCCAGCGCCGCAAGCGCCGCAGCGGTCGAAAGAAGACCGAGCAGCAGAACGCGACGATCGCCCCAGCGGTCGGTCAGAAGTCCCCATGGCAATTCGCTGACCGCAATGCCCAAACCGAGCATGCCGAACACCAGCCCGAGTCCCTCGTTGCCCAGGTGATAGCTCGAGCGCAAAAATACCGCAGTGGTCGGAATGCCGGAGAACGCGGCCGAAAAGCTCGCGTTCGCCGCGAAACCGACCCCCAGCACTTTCCACCGATGGCTTGCTGCGCGCTCGCCCGATACCCGCCCGGCAGCAACCGGTTCGTTTCCCATGACAGCCTCTGCAAAGAATGAACTGGAGGTATCCTACGGCTGGGCAATCCATCGGAAAAGCCGGAAATTTAGATGACCTCCATCGGATATACCGAATCATGAGCCAACGTGGATTTGATCTGACACAGCTGCGCACCTTCGTCGCCGTCGCCGAATCGGGAAGCGTCTCGGCGGGCGCGGAGCGCGTGTTCCTGTCCCAGTCGTCGGTGAGCGAACAGTTGAAGAAGCTCGAGGAGCGCGCCGGCCAGCCGCTCTTCGTGCGCAGCAAGCAGGGGGTGACCGCCACGCCGGCCGGCAGCCGCCTGCTCGATCACGCGCGGCGCATCCTCGCGATGAGCGAAGCGGCGTTCGAAGACCTGCAAGGCCGCTCACTCGACGGCGAACTGCGCATCGCCATCACGGACTACTATCGTCCGCTCGACATCGCGCGCATTCTCAAGACGTTTTCGGAGCAGCACCCGCGCCTGAAACTGCACGTCAACGTATTGCCGAGCGCCGTAATCGACAGCAGCGCCGACGACGATGCATCGTTCGACATCGGCCTTTCGCTACGTCTCGTCACCGCGCCCACGAGGTCCGCCGGTCGGCGCGCCGGCGCGCAAAGCACGGTGGTGCGGCGCGAGAAACTGCTGTGGGTCAGCGCCGCCGATGCCAGTCCGCGGCCGGCCACGCCTTATCCATTGGTATTGCTGCCGTCGAGTTGCCAGTTGCAGCGCTTCGTTGTGAAGCTCCTCGACGAGCACAAGGTGCCGTATCTGGTGTCGCATTCGGCATCCGGGGTGGCGGGTTTGCAACTCGCGTTGAAGGCCGGCCTGGGTATTTCCTGCCTGAACGAATCGTCAATCGGCGCGGGCGTGGTCGCCTGCCCCCCGAGCGTCGGATTGCCCGCATTGCCTGCCGTCGAGTTTCATTTATTGCCGGGGCGAATCGGCGAAAGCGAACGCGTCAGCAATGCGCGCGCGGCGTTAATGCGACTCTTCAGTTAGCGTGCGCCGCGCGGCGATACGCGCACAGCGACTCATGAATCTCGACAGAAACGGAGGGCCGCGCATCAATCGCATTAGACGATGAACCACACCCAGTAGAAAAATTGAAGTCGGTCTAATCAACGCCTATGCTAATCAAGTAAGCAGCCGATTAATCCATCAATTTTTATTGACGCACCGGATAAATTCCTGCAACCTGCTATACGTCTGACAGACGTATCAAACATTAATACCGAAGCCCGAAAACCGCCAGCCACTCGCGCATTCAGGCAGATCATTGTTTTATAAAGCAATCGCTGTATCGATTCAACACTGCGCCTCCTTAATAAGCTCGTTTCGATTTGCTGTTCATGCAGTCGTTATAAAAAAGAATTAGCAGACTTGTCATGCATCGCTCATCAAATCCATGTGCGAATGCGTGAGAAATAAATAGCGAAAAAACCGTTCCCCCGGCGAGGCTTGGCGTGCACCGTAGAACTATTGGATATTTGATCCTGCTGGCGTTTTATGTCGTGTGGAGCGGCGGGGCGTTCGCAGCCGCTGACGCGTCAGGCGCGATGCCCTCGGCCATGGACGAGCGCGTGCGCGCCTGTACCTCGTGCCATGGCGTGCAAGGCCAAGGGCTGAACAACGATTACTTCCCGCGTATCGCCGGCAAACCAGCCGATTATCTGTTCAATCAGTTGACCGCGTTCCGTGACGGCGGCCGCACCTATCCGCCGATGGGCTATCTGCTCGCGTTTCTGCCCGACGACTATCTGCGCAAGATCAGCAAGTATTTCGCCGACCTGCAGCCGCCCTACCCCAATGCCGATCACGCCGAAGTCGCACCGGCGGTGCTCGCAGACGGACAACGGCTCGTCACCCACGGCGATCCGGCACGCAAAATACCGGCGTGCATCGCATGTCACGGGGCACGCATGACGGGGACGCAACCGGGCATTCCAGGCCTGCTTGGTCTGCATGCGAGCTACATCGCCGGGCAGATGGGCACGTGGCGCTCGGGCACACGTCACGCGCTTGCGCCGGACTGCATGCATTCGATTGCCGTCAAACTGACCGATAAGGACATCACCGCGGTCTCGAGCTGGCTCGCGCGCCAGCCGCGCCCCGCCGATCCGCGGCCCGCGCCGGCTTCCGCTGAACGGCTGCCTCTCGCATGTGGGAGCCAACCGCAATGAAGCCGACCCTCCGCTCGATCCGCTCTGTTTCATACGCCATGACGAAGCGCCGTCGCCCCGCTGTGTCGCTCGTATCCGGCTTGCTGGTTGCCGGCTTGATCGTCGCCGGCAGCGCCGCGTTTTCGAGCGCGCCGCCTACGTTGCTGATCGCGCAAGCGCGCGCTGCCGAAGCCGTGGCCGCCACGACCCCAGCAACAACCGCAACGACAGCTGGCGACAAAGCCGACACCCGCCCCGACATCGTCAAGCGTGGCGAGTATCTGGCGCGCGCCGGCGACTGCGTCGCCTGCCACACGGCGCCGCGCGGCAAGCTGTTCGCCGGCGGCCTCGCCATGGATACGCCGTTCGGCACGCTCTATTCGCCGAACATCACGCCGGACGCGCAGTACGGGATTGGCACATGGAGCGAAGAAGCGTTCTTCAAGATGATGCGCACCGGCCGCACGCCGGACGGCACCATGCTCTACCCCGCCATGCCGATCGCCCAATACACCAAAGTCACGCGTGAAGACTCGAACGCGATCTTCGCCTATCTGAAATCCGTGACACCGGTACGCGAGCCGAATCACAAGCACACGCTGCGCTTCCCGTTCAACCAGCGCAAGCTGCTGTACGGCTGGCGCACCCTGTATTTCCGCGAAGGCGAGTTCCAGCCTGACCCGACCAAGTCGGTCGAATGGAATCGCGGCGCGTATCTGGTCGAAGGACTCGGGCACTGCACGATGTGCCACACCAAGATCAACATGCTCGGTGGTTCATCGGAGCGGGAGCAGTTCGCCGGCGGTCTGATTCCGGTGCAGAACTGGTATGCGCCTTCGCTTACCTCCGACAAGGACGGCGGCCTCGGCGACTGGCGCATCAAGGACATCGTCGACCTGCTGCAGGCGGGCATTTCCGATCGCGGCGCCGTGTACGGTCCGATGGCCGAAGTCACGTATCACAGCCTTCAGTACATGACGGAAGAAGACGCCAAGGCAATGGCCCTCTACCTGAAGACGCTGCCGGACAATCGCGGCCGCAAGTCGGGGCCGTCCACGCAGCCCAACACCAACGTGTTCGCACTCGGCGAAAAGATCTACGCCGACAAGTGCGCGTTGTGCCACGGCGCCAAGGGTGAAGGCCAGTTGCAGCACTACCCGCCGCTCGCCGGCAACCAGTCGATCGAAATGGACTCGGCGGTCAACCCGATCCGCATCGTGCTCAATGGCGGCTTCCCGCCTGGCACCATGCGCAATCCCGAGCCGTACGGCATGCCGCCGTTCGGCCAGGAACTGAACGATACCGATGCCGCCGCCGTCGTCACTTATATCCGCACTGCGTGGGGCAATCACGGCAAACCGGTGACGTCACGCGAAGTCAACGAGTTGCGCAAGGCACCACTGCATTGAACCGCTGTACTGGAGAATCTTTAGATGGAAGCGAACGATACCCGCAGCGCGGCCCCCACTACGGATGACGAAGTGGAACGCGTCGTCGCGGCCGGCCCGCATGGCGCGATCGCCGTGGCCGGCGTCGCCACGCTGATCGTCATGGCGATCTGGTTCGGCTTCTATTTCCTTGTCTTTCTGCCGCGCGGCGTCATTCACTGATCATGTCGACTGATTCCAACCACCAATCGAGCAGCGGCCACGCGGTCGCCTTACGCGCCGAGCGCCGCTGGGCGATTTTCGCTTCGGCGCTGATCGTCCTGATGCTGGCCGTCATCGTTTTCTCGGGGCTGCATTGGGCGATGATGCCGCCCTCGCGTGTCGAGACCATCGATCCTTCGCGCTTGCAGTTGTCCGGCGAATTCGTCGAAGACAACCTCGGCAGCGCCGTCGAGCCGGATGGCTCGGTGGTCGTGCGTTTCATCGCGCAGCAGTATTCGTTCACACCGCAATGTCTGCTGGTGCCCGCCGACACGCCGATCACGATTCGCACGACCAGCGCCGATGTCGTGCACGGCCTGCTCGTCACCGACACCAACATCAACACAATGGTCGTGCCGGGCTACGTCGCGACGTTGAACACACGCTTCGACAAACCCGCCGATCACACCATGCCGTGCCACGAGTTCTGCGGCTTCGGCCACCAGACCATGTGGGCGCATGTGAAAGTCATCGACAAAGCCACGTTCTTCGAGCAAGCCCGACAATCACGGAGACTCAGCTGTGTTTCACGCTAAGCGACTCGTTCTCGCGCATTTCTGGCTCGCCTTCATCGCGTTTCTGATCGCACTGCTTCTCGGTGCCTGGCAGATGCTGGTGCGCAGCCCACTGGTGCCATGGGTCGGCGACCCGGAGCTCTACTATCGATCGGTGACCGCGCATGGCTCGGTGATGGCTTACGTGCTGCCTACCCTGGTGTCGATGGGCTTCGGCTACGCGATCGTCGAACTCGCGCTCGCCCAGCGGCTCGTCGGCCTCAAATGGGCGTGGGCCGCGTTCATCATGCTGGCGGTCGGCGCGGTGATGGCGATGGTTCCGGTCGCGCTCGGCAAGGCCTCGGTGCTCTACACCTTCTATCCGCCGATGATCGGCAGTCCGTTCTATTACCTCGGCGTAGTGCTGGTGGTGGTCGGCTCGTGGATCTGGGTTGCACTGATGCACATCAATCTGCGCATCTGGAAGCGCGCGAATCCCGGCAAGCCCATTCCGCTCGCGATGTTCGCCAACGTGGCGGGCGCGTATCTATGGGCGTGGACGGCGATCGGCGCGGCGCTCGAAATCCTGTTCCAGATTTTGCCGGTCGCTTTCGGCCTGACCAACACGATCGATGCCGGCCTCTCGCGCATCCTGTTCTCGTGGACGCTGCACGCGATCGTTTACTTCTGGTTAATCCCGGCTTACATCGCGTACTACACGCTCGTGCCGCGTGCGATCGGTGGACGGCTCTATAGCGATTCGATGGCGCGCGTGTCGTTCATTCTGTTCCTCGTGTTCGCGATGCCGATCGGCATTCACCATCTGTTCGCTGATCCGCAAGTCGGCTCGGGCTTCAAGTTTCTTCATGCGGTGTTCACCGGCATGGTGTCGGTGCCGACGCTGCTGACAGTGTTCACCATCTGCGCGTCGGTGGAAATCGCCGGGAGATTGCGCGGCGGCAAGGGCGCGTTCGGCTGGCTGACCGCGTTGCCGTGGCAGAACCCGATGATGCTGGTGATCGCATTCTCGTTCGTCATGCTGGGGCTCGGCGGTGCGGGCGGCCTGATCAACATGAGCTACCAGTTGAACTCGACGATCCACAACACGCAGTGGGTGACCGGGCACTTCCATCTGATTTTCGGTGGCGCAATTGTCATCATGTACTTCGCGATCGCGTATGAACTGTGGCCGCAACTGACCGGCCGCGCGATTGCGTCGGTGAAGCTGGTGCGTACGCAACTGTGGCTGTGGTTCATCGGCATGATGGTGGTGACGCTGCCGTGGCACTACGTCGGCTTGCTCGGTGCGCCGCGCCGCATGGCGTATTACGACTACAACATGCCGGGGATGGAATCACAGGCGTTCTGGGTTGGCATGTCGGCGGTGGGCGGACTGATCCTGGCGGTGTCCGGCGTGCTGTTCATTTACATTCTCGCGAAGTCGCAGTTCGGGCCGCAAGTGCAGCAACAAAGCTTCCGCTTCGCGAGCGCGGTGCAACCGGTGGAGCGCGTGCCTGCCGCGCTCAATAGTTTCGGCTTGTGGGTGGCGTTGATGATCGGACTGACGGTCGTCAACTACAGTGTGCCGATCGTTCAGTTGCTCAGATTGCCGCAGACGTCCGTGCCGGCAGTCGTCGTCGGAGCGCAGCGATGAGTCAGGAACGCGTCTTCAGCTTGCGCAACCCATGGTTCACGGTGAGCCTCGGCGGCACGATTGCGATTGCCGTTGTGTCGATATTGATCGGCTTCATCTGGTTGCCTTCGGCCAATAAGGGATTCAGCGAGCGTGGCTTATGGGCGACGATTTGCAGCGCCGCGGGCGTGCCGTCGAACTGGTACGGCGGCGCCAATATTGCCGGCCCGGCGCCGAGCGAGGTGGTGGTCTTGCCGCCTTTGCGGCGAGTGCGCGGCGATGCGAATTCGATCGGCCGCGGCGCGACGATCGCGACACAGAATTGCTCGATGTGTCATGGCGTGCTCGGCACGGTGCAGGTGACGGCGCCTGCGCTGGCCGGACAGTACGCCGACGTGGTTTATAAAGAGTTGCGCGACTATCAGAACGGCGTGCGGCAGAACGCGATCATGCAGCCGATCATTGCGGCTCGCAGCGATCAGGATCTGCATGATCTGGCGGCTTATTATGCTTCGCTACCTCGCGCGCCGGCGGCCGAGGTTTTGCCTACAGGCGTTGGACCGGATGCGGATGCCGTGAAGCTTGCCATGCAGGGTGATCCGCAGCGCAATATCGCGCCGTGTGCGGCCTGTCACGGGCAGCTCGATCGTAAAGGGGCCGCGCCCTGGCTCGGCGGGCAGTCGTCGATTTATCTCGCGGCACAGATGCGGGCGTTCGCTTCCGGCGCCCGGCATAACGATATCAATGAGCAGATGCGGAATGTGGCCCGGCAGATGACTTCGGCGGAGATTGATAGCTTGGCTAAGTATTACGCTGCTATGCAGTGAGGGTTTGAGTCTGGTTAGCTGTGGAATGGCGAGAAGACCGGCAATGCATGCCACGCATGCACGATCAAACACCGCAACTGCGCGGGCGTTGAAGTCGATTCACGATGCGCGTAGCCCATGGTCCGCTGTGAAAACACAGGCAATTAGCGCCGCGAAGGCAACTCAACATCAAACCGCTACGAACTCACCCGCACCTACCATCCCCGGCGCAGCTGCAGAACCGCCTTGCCGAGCGGCAAAAGCAGAAACTCCACTCCCCGTCTGAAACACAGCCACCGCCGAAGTCAACCGGCGAGCCTGCTCCTCAAGCGAACTAGCCGCCGCAGCAGCCTGTTCAACCAGCGCCGCGTTCTGTTGAGTCACCTCATCCATCTGCGCCACAGCCAGGTTCACCTGATCGATGCCGGTACTCTGCTCGATCGCAGCCGCCGCGATCTCACTCATAATCGAACTCACGCGAGAAATCGCCTCGACAATTTCGGTCATCGTCGAGCCCGAGCGCTCGACCAGTTGCGACCCCGCCTGCACCCGCGCCGTCGAAGCATCGATCAAACCCTTGATCTCTTTGGCCGCCGCCGCGCTTCGCTGTGCCAACGACCGCACTTCACCCGCCACCACCGCAAAGCCACGCCCCTGCTCGCCCGCGCGCGCCGCCTCGACCGCCGCGTTCAGCGCCAGAATATTGGTCTGGAAAGCGATCCCTTCGATCACGCCGACAATGTCGGCAATCCGTCGCGAGTCGTCGACGATGCCATGCATCGTGCCCACCACCTGCTCGGTCAGATCGCCACCCTGCGCAGCCAGGCTCGATGCGCCTTGTGCCAGCGAACTCGCCTGCTTCGCGTTATCCGCAGTCTGCTTGACCGTCGAGGTCAACTGTTCGATGCTCGCCGCGGTTTCCTCGAGCGACGCGGCCTGCTCTTCGGTACGCTGCGACAGATCGGTATTGCCCGCAGCAATCTCGCTCACGCCCGTATCGATAGATTCCGTGCCTTGACGCACGGCATTCACCGTCTCGATCAGCGAGTCCTGCATCTTGCGCAACGCCGTGGCGAGACGGCCCATTTCGTTGTTGCCGGTCACGTCGATTTGACTGGTTAGATCGCCGTTGGCAATCCGCTGAAACTGCGCAATGGTGGCGTCGACCGGAGCGACAATCGCGCGCACCATCACCGCCCGGCCGATCAACGCGCCCAGCAGCGACACCGCCATGCCCACCGCCACCGCAATGCAGATCGCGTAGAACAAATCCTGTGCATCCTGATAGCGCTGGGCGGCGTGATCGAGTTGCAATTGTTCAAGCGCGAGCATCGCCTTTTCGAATGCGCTGTAGAGCGACGGCAGCTTGTGCGCCTGCAATTGCTGGAAAGTAGTCTTGTCGCCGGACTTGAGCGCGGCCAGCGCCGGATCGACGCCCTCGTGCAGGAAGGTGTCGCGCTTGCCCAGCATAGCCTTGATCAGGCGCTGTTCGTCGGCATCCCCGCTCGCGCGGCTCACATAGTGATCAAGACGATCGTTGGATGCTTTCTGGTATTGATCGAAACGCTTGAGCACAGCGTTCGCGCCATCCTGATCGTTCAGGTCGACCAGCGAAGCGTAGGTCGCGAGAGCCAGACGCAGGCGCAGCAGTTGCCCCGCACTGCCCTCGAGGTCGGCGACAGCCGGGGTGTCCACCGTGTACATCTGCTGCAATGACGCGTTGCTCGAACGCAACGACAGCAGACCGGCTGCGGCGCCGAACAGCAGCACCACGCCAAAGAACACGATCATCAGGGTAAGGCTGGTGCGAATCGACAGAGTTTTCAACATCGAGCTTGTCTCCATTGGGCTGCCTGACCGGATGTTCAGAAAATTGGCCTCGGCCACGCGTGCTGCGCCCAAAGTCATTCGGCCAGGTCCGCAACTTCTGTTTAAAACTTAAGCGAACGCCACATAGATGTTCTACGGCGGGATGACAAAAAACTTTATGGTTGATGGCGCATACGTTTGCGATACATCAACATACGAGCGGAAGGTGGCCGCCGTTCACGCAGGGGCATTTGCGGAACCGCCCGGGTTTCTGGCGGGCAACGGTTGATAGAAAGTGAAGAGGCATGCGTCTCCGGAGCATTTCTATGTCAGAAATTGGCTCGGCTCTGCTGGTTTTCGCTTTATTGCTTGTCGGGACCGGGCTCGGCGTGTGGGTGCGCCCGCTATTGCCTGAGGAGCATAAGGCGCACGAGACCGTGCAACTCATCCAATTGGTTATCGGCATGCTGGTGACGTTTGCCGCGTTGGTGCTCGGGCTGATGACGGCATCCGCGAAATCCAGTTTCGATACCGAGTCGAATGATTTGCGCAGTTATGCGGCTGACCTGATCGAGTTCGACACGACCTTGCGGGAATACGGGCGCGATACCGATGAGGCCCGGCACCTGCTGCGCGTGTACACCGCCGCGGCGATTGCCTCGACATGGCCTGGCGAGCCGGCTCCGGCCGGTGATTATCCAAAGAACATCGGAACGCAGGACGACTCGCAGAAGCTGGAGAACGTGCGGCTCGGCGATATGCTGACCGCGGTGGGCAGGCAGTTGCGGCAATTGCGGGCGCATGATCCATTCCAACAGCGCGCGCTCGATGATGCGTTGACGCAATATCGGCGGACTGTGGATGCTCGATGGAAGATCATCGAGGAAGCGCACAGTTCAATTTCTCAGCCTTTCTTCATGACGCTGACGTTCTGGCTGTGCGTGATTTTTCTCAGCTTCGGATTGATTGCGCCACGCAATGCCTTGGCACTCGTCACGATTACGCTTGGGGCGGTTTCGATTGCTTCCGCTATCTATGTGATCGTGGATCTGGATACGCCGTTCACCGGGCCGATTGTTGTGTCCAGTTTGCCGATGAGAGATGCGTTGGAGCACCTCAGGCGGTGATGGCTTTTTGCCTTTGGCTGCGGAAGGCAAAACGCGATTCAGCGCAAACAAACCTACAAGGCGCACTGGAGGTCAGGTGAGCCAACGGTGGCAGCTTGCTCACGCTGCAATAAAAAAACCCCGCTGGAAAGCAGGGTTTTTTGCATTCACACGTTCGACACCAGCCTCAGAACGGAATATCGTCATCCATCTCATCAAAGCCACCGCCGGCCGGCGCGCTCGGACGGCTCGAACCACCGCCGCCGCCGCCGCTGCCGCCGCGCGAAGCGCCGCCGCCCGAAACCGCACGGCCACCGCCACCGCCGCCGCCGCTACGCTCCGACGGCTCGCCGCGGCTGTAACCGCCTTCATCACCACCGCCGCCGCCCATCGAGCCGCTACGGCCACCCAGCATTTGCATCTGCTCGGCGACGATTTCGGTCGAGTAACGGTCGGTGCCGTCCTGCGCCTGGTACTTACGGGTACGGATGCGCCCTTCGATATACACCGACGAGCCCTTCTTCAGATATTCGGACACGATTTCAGCGAGGCGGCCGAAAAACGTCACGCGATGCCATTCGGTGGCTTCCTTCATTTCGCCGGACGTTTTGTCCTTGTACCGGTCCGTCGTCGCAAGGCGGATGTTCGCCAGTGCGTCGCCGCTCGGCAGATAACGGACTTCCGGATCGGCTCCGAGGTTGCCGACGAGAATGACCTTGTTCACGGATGCCATGAGTTTCTCCTGTTGATTCCGTTACGGGCGGCGCGGCACACACGGTTCGCGTCTCATGGCCGGCAGGCCGGAGACCAGAACTGCGCCTCAGCCCGCCGCCGGGTGAGTTTTGTCACGCCTTCTTGCGCGGCGGCTGTTTCATATTTGCCGCGATTATAAGCCAGCAAAACACAAGCCCCGAACAGGCGAAAAATACTGCGCTCTGACCATCTGCCTTCAGCAGCCAGCCGCCGATCACCCCGCCCATTGCAAGGCCGATCGACTGCGTAGTGTTGTAGACGCCGGTGGCCGCGCCCTTGCGCGAGCCCGGCGCCAGTTTCGACACCAGAGAAGGCTGCGATGCTTCAAGAATATTGAAGCCCAGAAAGTAGACAAAGAGGATCGCCGCCACACTCAGAATCGTATGCGGTGCGACGCCCAGCAACAACTGTCCGATCAGGATAAGACCGATCGCACTGACCAGCACGATTTTCATCTTGCCGCGCTTCTCTGCTGCAATGATGGCCGGAACCATCATCACAAAAGAGAGGCCCATCACCGGCAGGTAGACCTTCCAGTGCGACGCAACGGGCAAGCCGCCCGCCACCAGAATGCGGGGCACCACCAGAAACAGCGCCGTTTGCGTGGCATGCAGCACGAGCACGCCGAAGTTCAGGCGTAGCAACTCGACGTTGTGCAGCACTTCGGAGAACGGCGCGCGCACGTGGACGGGCTTTGGCGCATCGGGCACGACCCACAGGACGACGCCAATCGCCACAATCGAGAAAATGCCGACCAGCAGGAACAGCCCGCTCATGCCGACCCACTGGAACACGATCGGCGCGCCGACGATCGCCACCGCGAACGACATGCCAATACTGCCGCCCACCATCGCCATCGCCTTGGTGCGATGCTCTTCAGAAGTGAGGTCGGCGATGAAAGCGAGCACGGCGGAAGACACCGCGCCCATCCCCTGAATCACCCGGCCGACAATAATCCACGTCATGTCGTGCGCACCCGCCGCGACAAAGCTGCCGAGCGCGAAGATCAGCAGCCCGGTGGCGATGACCGGCTTGCGGCCGATCTTGTCGGAGATCCAGCCATAGAAGATGTACAGCATCGACTGCGTCACGCCGTACGCCCCGAGCGCGATACCCACCAGCAGCACGTTGTCGCCGCCGGGGATGGTTTTCGCGTAGATCGAGAACACCGGCATGATCATGAAGAGACCGAGCATGCGCAGCGCGAAGATGGCGGCAAGCGACACGGTCGCGCGCAGTTCAGGCGCGCTCATGCGTGAGGATGTAGCGGACGGATTGGACATCGGGAGCGTTCTTTGAATGAGCTTGAGCGACACACCGCAGGCGGCCAACCCAGCAGGGCGGCCACAACCGCGCGGCATACCACGGGACGGCGGGAAGCATGCGGCGCGGCATTCGAGCCGGCGGCCTTTGCACCCTCGCCTGGCACTTCGCGGCGTCTTGTACTCGCGGAAAATGGCCCCAGCTAGACCTCTTCCCCGCAGCGCTGGACCGTTGCTTACAGCTTGCCTCGGCGCCCGTTCAGGCTGTCAGGAAGCCGTAACGGCGGTCTTGAAAAGTCGTTATAGTAGCAGGTTTAGCCTCTTCCTCTTTCCGCCAGGTCACGGGCCAAGTCTTGGAATAACGCGTGGAACAAATCCGTATCCGTGGGGCTCGTACCCACAACCTGAAGAACGTCAATCTCGACCTCCCCCGTCACAAGCTCGTCGTGATTACGGGCCTATCGGGCTCGGGTAAATCGTCGCTCGCGTTCGACACGCTCTATGCGGAAGGACAGCGGCGCTACGTCGAAAGTCTCTCCGCTTACGCCCGTCAATTCCTGCAATTGATGGAGAAACCGGACGTCGATCTGATCGAAGGCTTGTCGCCTGCGATCTCGATTGAACAGAAAGCGACCTCGCACAATCCGCGCTCCACGGTCGGCACGGTTACCGAAATTCACGACTATCTGCGGCTGCTGTTCGCGCGGGTCGGTACGCCTTACTGTCCGGACCACGAAATTCCGCTGGAAGCACAAAGCGTCTCGCAGATGGTCGACGCCGCGCTCGCGTTGCCGGAAGAGACCAAGCTGATGATCCTCGCGCCGGTAGTGGCGAACCGTAAAGGCGAGCACGTCGAACTGTTCGAGGAAATGCAGGCGCAGGGCTTCATCCGTTTTCGGGTGCGCTCGGGCGGCGGCACGGCCAATGAAGGCGTCGCGAAGATCTATGAAGTCGACTCGCTGCCGAAGCTGAAAAAGAACGACAAGCACACGATCGACGTGGTCGTGGACCGTCTGAAAGTCCGCGGCGATATGAAGCAGCGCCTCGCCGAATCGTTCGAGACGGCACTGCGTCTCGCCGACGGCCGCGCGATCGCGCTCGAAATGGATACCGACAAGGAGAAGCTGTTCAGCTCGAAGTTCGCCTGCCCGATCTGCTCGTATTCGCTGCAGGAACTGGAGCCACGCCTCTTCTCGTTCAACAACCCGATGGGCGCGTGCCCGGAATGCGACGGCCTCGGCCAGATCACCTTTTTCGATCCGAAGCGAGTGGTGGCGCATCCCTCGCTGTCCTTGGCGGCGGGTGCGGTGAAGGGCTGGGACCGGCGCAACCAGTTCTATTTCCAGATGCTGCAAAGTCTCGCGGCGTTCTACGAATTCGACATCGACACGGCCGTCGAAGACCTGCCCGAGAAAGTCCGCAAGATCCTGCTGTCAGGTTCGGGGAAACAGGAGATACCGTTCTCGTACATCAATGAGCGCGGCCGCACTTCCGTGCGCGAGCATGTGTTCGAAGGGATCATTCCGAATCTGGAACGGCGTTACCGTGAGACCGATTCAGCCGCGGTGCGCGAAGAACTCGCCAAGTATCAGAATAACCAGCCATGCCCCGCTTGCGCCGGTACGCGGCTGCGCCGGGAAGCCCGTTTCGTGCGGATCGGCTCGGACAGCGATGCACGCGGCATCTTCGAAATCAGCGGCTGGCCGTTGCGCGACGCGCTCGGCTATTTTCAGACGCTGCGGCTCGAAGGCTCGAAGCGCGAGATCGCCGACAAGGTCGTCAAGGAAATCGTCGCGCGGCTAATGTTCCTGAATAACGTCGGGCTCGATTACCTGTCGCTCGAACGCAGTGCGGAAACGCTGTCGGGCGGCGAGGCACAGCGGATTCGCCTCGCGTCGCAGATCGGTTCCGGTTTGACCGGCGTGATGTACGTGCTGGACGAGCCGTCCATCGGCTTGCATCAGCGCGACAACGACCGCCTGATCGCCACGCTCAAACATCTGCGTGATCTCGGCAACTCGGTGATCGTCGTCGAACACGACGAAGACATGATCCGCATGGCCGACTATGTGGTCGACATGGGACCGGGCGCGGGCGAACACGGCGGCATGGTGATCGCCGAAGGCACGCCCAGGCAGGTGGAGGCGAATGCTGCCTCGATGACCGGGCAGTACATGTCCGGCGCGCGCAACATCGAATTCCCGGACGAGCGCAAGGCGCCGGACGAGCGGCGTCTGCGGATCGTCGAGGCATACGGCAACAATCTGCAGCACGTCTCGCTCGACTTGCCGGTGGGCCTGCTGACCTGCGTGACCGGCGTGTCCGGCTCGGGCAAGTCCACGCTGATCAACGACACGCTTTACCACGCAGTCGCGCATCATCTGTACGGCTCGTCTACCGAGCCGGCGCCCTACGAATCGATCGAAGGTCTGGAGCACTTCGACAAGGTCATCAATGTCGACCAGTCGCCGATCGGCCGCACGCCGCGCTCGAATCCGGCCACGTACACGGGTCTCTTCACGCCGATCCGCGAACTGTTCGCGGGCGTGCCGGCGGCGAAGGAACGCGGCTACGAAGCGGGCCGCTTCTCGTTCAACGTAAAGGGCGGCCGCTGCGAATCCTGCCAGGGCGACGGCGTGCTGAAGGTGGAGATGCACTTTTTGCCGGACGTGTACGTTCCTTGCGACGTCTGCCACGGCAAGCGCTACAACCGCGAAACGCTCGACGTCCAGTACAAAGGCAAGAACATCAGCGACGTGCTCGACATGACGGTGGAAAACGCCTACGAGTTCTTCAAGCCGGTGCCGGTCGTCGCGCGCAAGCTGAGAACCTTGCTGGACGTGGGTCTGGGCTATATCCGGCTGGGCCAGTCGGCCACCACCCTCTCCGGTGGCGAGGCTCAGCGCGTCAAACTATCGTTGGAACTGAGCAAGCGCGATACCGGTCGCACTCTGTACATCCTCGACGAGCCGACCACCGGTTTGCACTTTCACGACATCGCCTTGCTGCTGGAAGTCATTCATCGTTTGCGAGACCAGGGTAATACCGTCGTGATCATCGAGCATAATCTCGATGTAATAAAGACTGCCGACTGGGTCATCGATCTGGGTCCGGAAGGTGGAGCCGGCGGCGGTCAGATCATTGCGCAAGGTACGCCGGAGCAGGTTGCCAAGTCGAAGGCGAGTTTTACGGGCAAGTATCTGGCGCCTCTGCTGAAGCGCGCGGCCAGTAAAAAGTAACGCGGTACAACACGGGTGGGAGGCGGAATAAGCCATGGCCAAGCGGAATCAGGCGCGCGACGACGGGCAAGTGCAAGACTTACGCCCACGCCCGGTCAGGCTGACTAGCGACATGAGCCTGCCGAAGCTGTCGGCAGTGGAAATCGGCAGTTATATGCTGATGCTGTTCGGAATGTGGGCGGTCATCGAACTGAGGCTGCTCGGCGCGTTGCTCGCCGGGCTGCTGGTGTTCCAGCTGGTGCACACGATCGCGCCGCGCATCGAGCGGCATATGTCGAGCCAGCGGGCGCGCTGGCTCGCGGTGGTGTTCCTGTCGGTGGTGATAGTCGGCGCGTTGACGGGGTTGACGCTCGGCATCATCGAGCACTTCGAGAACGACGTGCCGAGCGTGCAGAAGCTGCTTGACCAGGCGATGCAGTTGATCGACCAGGCGCGCGGCCGCATTCCGCAATTCGTCGCCAACTATCTGCCGGTCGACACCGAGCAGATGAAGGTGAAGGCGACCGAGCTGATGCAAACGCACGCGAACATGCTGCAGCAAAGCGGCAAGACCGTGGCGCGCGGCTTCACGCACATCCTGATCGGCATGATCATCGGCGCGATCATCGCGGTCGGGGCGCAGAAACATATGCAACGGCTGCCGCTGTCCACGGCATTCGTCACGCGCGTCAGCCGGTTCGCCGACGCGTTCCGCCGCATCGTGTTCGCGCAGGTGAAGATTTCCGCGATCAATGCGGTCTTCACCGGCATCTTCCTGCTGGTGATCCTGCCGATCTTTCACGATACGCTGCCACTGTCCAAAACGCTTGTGCTGGTCACGTTCATCATCGGCTTGCTCCCGGTGATCGGCAACCTGATCTCGAATACGATCATCGTCGCCGTGGCGCTCTCGGTGAGCTTTCCGGCGGCGATGATGTCGCTCGTGTTCCTCATTCTGATTCACAAGTTCGAGTATTTCCTGAATGCGCGCATCGTCGGCGGCCAGATCGAGGCGCGCGCCTGGGAACTGCTGGTCGCGATGCTCGTGATGGAAGCGGCGTTCGGTCTTCCCGGCGTGGTCGCGGCGCCGATCTTCTATGCGTATATCAAGCGGGAATTGATTTATCTGCGGCTGGTTTGAGCGCCTGCCGGGCGCGTAAGCGGACGCAGGCGACAAGCGGCACTTCGGTGCCGTTTTTTTTCGTCGGCCGTCTTCGGATGTCGAGCTGCACGTTCGACGCAAGCCCCCTCGAACAGCCCACGCCTTGCTGAAAATTTGCAGTAGGCAACATGATTCGCAAAAAATGCGAATAAATCCCATTTACACCGCGACCGCCGTGATGTGTCGTTAGCTACTCTTTTCCGCCTGCCGGTGCGCGCTTGCAGCAGGTTCATGCGGCCATGGCTTCACCTCAGTGCCCACCGCAAGCGCATCCACTGCTTTTAGCGAAACACCACCGTTTTGCTACCGTTCAATACGACGCGATGCTCGACGTGCCACTTCACCGCGCGCGCGAGCGTCACGCATTCGACGTCACGGCCGATCGCCGTCAATTGCTCCGGCGTCATGCTGTGATCGACCCGCTCCACTTCCTGCTCGATGATCGGACCTTCGTCGAGATCCGTCGTCACATAGTGAGCGGTCGCGCCGATCAGCTTCACGCCGCGGTCGAACGCCTGGTAATACGGCTTCGCGCCCTTGAAGCTCGGCAGGAACGAATGGTGAATATTGATCGCGCGACCCGCGAGGGCTTCGCACAACTGCGGCGACAGAATCTGCATGTAGCGCGCGAGCACCACCAGATCGGCTTGATGTTCGTCGATCACTTCGAGCACGCGCGCTTCCTGCGCGGCCTTCGCGCCGGGCGTACCGCCCACCAGCGGGAAGTGATGGAACGGAATGTCGTAGCTGGCGGCGAGTTGATAAAACTCTTTATGGTTCGAGATGATCGCCGGAATTTCGATACCCAGCTGACCCGTGCGGTAGCGGAACAGCAAGTCGTTCAGGCAATGGCCGATCTTCGACACCATGATGACGACGCGCGGCTTCACCGACGCATCGTGCAACTCCCAGCGCATTCCAAACTGCTCGGCGAGCGTCGCGAACGACGTACGCAACACCTCCAGGCCCGGATCGCCACCCACCTGCTGGAAATGCACCCGCATGAAGAACTCGCCAGTGCGGCTGTCGCCGAACTGCGCGGAGTCGAGAATATTGCTGCCACGCTCGAACAGAAAGCCCGAAACCGCGTGGACGATGCCGGGCCGGTCGGCGCACGACAGTTTGAGGATAAAGCTGTGATCGGTCGGCATGACCTGGGTGACTCCCTTCTTCAGTGCGTGGTTTGTTCGGTCTGTATTGCTCGATGCAGTGTGTTTCAGCGAACCGGTCGCACAAGCGCCTGACTCGCGTTCATGCAAGCGCCGGCGGTGCGAACACCGTCTCGATGCCCGGACACGCGTCTTCGTCGATCCAGCGGCGGCGCAGCAGGCAATCCAACGTGGCGAGACTCGCATCCACCGTCATCGCGCCTTCTTCGATCCAGCGCGCCACTTCGTCGATCCGCGCGAGCCGGTGTTCACCCACTTCGCCGTCCTGATTGCGCGGCGCAAAATCGGCCGGCAGCGCGAGGTCGTAGATGAAGATCTGTTCCGCCTGCGTGCCTTCCGGCAACGATTGCAGCACATGCGCGGTGCGGCCGGTCACGGCACGCGCGGCAATCTCCTCGGGAATGCCGGCTTCTTCCCTGCACTCCTTGATGATCGTCGCCTCGATGCCGAAGCCCCAGCCGATCCCACCTGCCACGACATTGTCGAGCATGCCCGGATCGGTTGCCTTGGTGTCGCTGCGGCGCGCGATCCACAATTGCGGCGCGCCATCCACGTATTCTACGACGCCGTTCAGATGCACCGCGTAGGTCATCGTGCCGAAGAAGCGCGAGGCCGCGCGTTCAATGTATGCAAGCGGCGGCGCATCGAAGGCATTGCGGATTGCGTAAGTCTCGTTGCGCCAGCCGGGAATGCGGCCTTCTGCAGCCAGCGCGCCGATCACGGAGCCGAGCGCCGCGCTGCGCAGATCGACCGTATTGAAGGCAGGCGCGAGCGTCACGCGGGCGCTGCCGATTTCGAAGACATCGGACCAGCGCGCGAGCAACGGCACATCGGTGAAGCGAATCCAGCCGACTTGCTCAGCGTCGATCCAGAACGGCAGATGCGCGTGAACATCGAAGCGGCGCGCGGCGGTGATGCAAGGCAAAGTCATTAAAGCTCCAACCCTTTCTTCAGTCGCAGTGGATGATCGTCAGGCGCTTCAATCACGCAAGGCCACGCGAATCCCGATCGCGATAAACGTCGCACCAGCGAGCCGATCGAGCCACACGCCCACGCGCGGCCGACGCTTCAGCCAGCCGCCGATCATGCCCGCGCACACGCCGAACAGCGAAAACACCACCACCGTCTGCAGCATGAACAGCACGCCGAGTTCGAGCATCTGCACCGTGACGCTCTGCGTGCCGTGCGGCTGTACGAACTGCGGCAGGAACACGACGAAGAACAGCGTCACCTTCGGGTTCAACAGATTACCGAGCACGCTCTGGCGAAACACCGTCATCAACGGTTGCGGCGCGCGCTCGTGCGCCGTCGCGAGGCCCTGGCTGCGCAACGCCTTGATGCCGATCCAGACCAGATAGGCGGCGCCGGCCAGCTTGATCACTTCAAACGCAACCGGCGACGAGCGCAGCAACGCGGCCACCCCAAGCGCGGCCAGCGTGGTGTGAAACGTGATGCCGGCGGCAAAGCCGAGTGCGGCGACGAGGCCCGCCGCGCGCCCCTGTGAAATGCCGCGCGCCAGCACTTGCAAATTGTCAGGGCCGGGCGCCATCGTGATGGCGATCGAGGTAGCGAGAAACAACAGGAAGTCAGGCATCGTTCTTACCTTCCATATAAGCAGGAAGAAGTTCGTATCCAGCGATCAATGGCCGTCGAATCCAGTCACGGTATAAAGCGGCAAGCCGCCGTCGCGCAGCAGCTTCGAGCCGCCAAGCTCAGGCAAATCGATAATCGCCGCGCCTTCGACCACCACCGCGCCGAGCCGCTCGAGCAGAATCTTGCCAGCCATCATCGTGCCGCCGGTCGCGATCAGATCGTCGATGATCACGACACGGTCGCCGGGCTTGCAGGCGTCCTCGTGAATCTCGACGGTCGCGGTGCCGTATTCGAGTTCGTAGGATTGCGAGACCCGCTTATAGGGCAGCTTGCCCTCCTTGCGGATCGGAATGAAGCCGAGGTTCAACTCGTACGCGAGGATCGGCCCAATGATGAAACCGCGCGCATCCAGACCGGCGATGTAATCGAGCTTCGCGTCGATATAACGCAGGACGAACAGATCGATCAGCACGCGCAGCGATTTCCGCTCCTGCAGGAGCGGCGTGATGTCGCGAAACTGCACACCCGGCTGCGGCCAGTCGGGCACCGTGCGGATGTGGCTTTTGATGTAGTCGGCCGCATCGAGCGGCGCGCTCGCGAGCGCGTTGGACATGATGTCTCCGGATGGACCTCGACAGGTCCGATGAAAGGCTAAATCAGGCGCGGCCGGCTAGGCGCGGCCGGCCAGGCGCGGCCGGCAACGCCGACCGTACGCGTTAGGCCGCAGCGGCGCCCGCGCGGCGATGTTTCGAGAGCCGCTCTTCGGCTTCGGCCAGCTGTTCGGGCAGACCGCGCAACACCACGATATCGCTCGCGCGCAGCTTGGTGGACGGATCCGGCTCGACGCCGCGAATGCCGTGCCGGCGAATCGCCGTCACTTCGACGCCCAGATCGAACAGGCCCAGTTCCGCCAGCGTTCGGCCCACCGCGTCCGAGTTTTCGTCGACCGGCACCGATTGTAGCCGCACCTGTTCGGGGCCGTCGTCGTCTTCCACGTCGTCCGCGCCGTGGAAATAGCCGCGCAACAGCGCGTAGCGCTCGTCGCGCATCTCCTCGACCCGCCGCACCACGCGCCGCATCGGCACGCCCATCAGTACCAGCGTGTGCGAGGCCAGCATCAGGCTGCCCTCGACGATTTCTGGAATCACCTCGGTCGCGCCGGCAGCCAGCAGCTTCTCCAGGTCGGCGTCGTCGACGGTACGAACGATCACCGGCAGCGTCGGTTCCAGTTCATGAATGTTATGCAGCACGCGCAGGGCCGAAGGCGTGTTCGCGTAAGTGATCGCGATGGTGGCAGCACGATGGATACCGGCGGCGAGCAGCGATTCGCGCCGCCCCGCATCGCCGAACACCACCGACTCACCCGCCGCCGCGGCGGCCTGCACGCGATCGGGGTCAAGGTCCAAAGCGACATAAGACAAACCTTCATGCTCCAGCATGCGCGCCAGATTCTGGCCGGCCCGGCCGTAACCGCAAATGATCACGTGGCCGCTTTGCTTCAGGCTCTGTGTCGCGATGCGCGTCATCTGCAACGACTGCATCATCCATTCAGTCGACGACAGCCGCAGCACGATACGATCCGCGTTCTGGATCATGAACGGCGCGGCCAGCATCGACAGCAGCATCGCCGCGAGAATCGCCTGCAGCAGCGTGGCGTCGACGAGATGCTTGTCGAGAATCAGATTCAGCAGCACGAAGCCGAACTCGCCGGCTTGTGCGAGGCCGATACCGGTGCGCATCGCAACGCCCGGCGAGGCACCGAACAGGCGTGAGAGTCCGGTCACCATCACCGCCTTCAGCAGGATCGGCCCGACCAGAAAGCCAAGCACGATGAACGGGTGATCCCAGATCACGCGCGGATTCAGCAGCATGCCCGTCGTGATGAAAAAGAGCCCCAGCAGTACGTCGCGAAACGGCTTGATGTCCTCTTCCACCTGATGGCGGTACGGCGTTTCCGCGATCAACATACCGGCGATGAACGCGCCGAGCGCGAGCGACAGCCCGAATTTGTCCGTGATGAACGCCGCGCCGAGCGTGACCAGCAGCAGATTGAGGATGAACAGTTCCTGCGAGCGGCGCCGCGCCACCACGTTGAACCAGCGCGTCATGAAGCGCTGGCCCACTATTAACAATAGCGCCAACGCCACGACGATCTTGATCGCCGCCACCCCGAGTGCGCTGACGAGATCTTCCGAATTGCCGCCCAGCGCCGCGATGACGATCAACAGCGGCACCACCGCCAGATCCTGGAACAGCAGCACGCCGAAGATATTGCGGCCGTGCTCGGTTTCGATCTCGAGCCGCTCCGCCAGCATCTTGCTGACGATGGCCGTGGACGACATCGCCAGCGCGCCGCCCAGCGCCACGCTCGCCTGCCACGTGATATGCACCCAGCGCTCCAGCACGAAGCCGAGCGTGACCGCGACCGCGATCGTCCCGATCACCTGCAACAGGCCGAGGCCGAACACGAGCCGGCGCATGGAGCGCAGTTTGGAGAGCGAAAACTCCAGCCCGATCGAAAACATCAGGAACACGACGCCGAACTCAGCCAGGTTCTGCGCGCCTGCTGAATCGGGAATCAGGCCGAACGCGTGCGGCCCGACGACGATGCCGACCGTCAGATAGCCGAGCATCGGTGGCAGGTTCAGAAAGCGAAAGATCACCACGCCCGCCACTGATGCCAGCAGCAGGAACAGCGTCATTTCGAGCGGGGAAATCATCGGCGGAAACGCATGGGTAAAGCGTCCTCGTTCGTCAGCGGAACCGCGCACGCAAAACACCGTGCGACCGGGTTGTGGGGCCGTTAAAAACAGCAATAAAAGCAGCGGCTTGGCACAGCAGGCCCGGCGCGGCGAACAAGCGCCTTTGCTATACTCCGCGAATGATAGCGAAAATCAATGGCGACCGGGCACTCGCGCTCGCTCGTGACGTGCTCGACATCGAAGCGGACGCCGTGCGCGCGCTTCGCGATCAACTCGACGATGGTTTCGTCGGGGCGATCGACTTCATCCTGGGCTGCCGTGGGCGCGTCGTCGTTTCCGGCATCGGCAAATCCGGCCATGTGGCCCGCAAGCTCGCGGCTACGCTCGCCAGCACCGGCACACCCGCCTTCTTCGTGCATCCCGCGGAAGCCAGCCATGGCGACCTCGGCATGGTCACGGCGGACGACGTGTTTCTCGCGCTGTCCAATTCCGGTGAAACCGAAGAACTCGTGGCGATCCTGCCGCTCATCAAGCGGATCGGCGCGAAGCTGATTGCGATGACGGGACGTCCGTCGTCGAGTCTCGCACAACTGGCCGACGTGCATCTGAATTCCGCCGTGTCGAAAGAAGCCTGTCCGATGAATCTCGCCCCCACCGCCAGCACCACCGCCGCGCTCGCGCTCGGCGATGCGCTCGCAGTCGCGGTGCTGGATGCGCGTGGCTTCGGCCGGGACGATTTCGCCCGCTCGCATCCGGGCGGCGCGCTCGGCCGGCGCCTGCTGACCTACGTGCGCGACGTGATGCGCACGGGCGACCAGGTCCCGAAAGTGACGCCGCAAGCGACCGTGCGCGACGCGTTGTTCCAGTTGACCGCCAAACGCATGGGCATGACGGCGATCGTCGACCACAACGATCACGTGACCGGCATCTTCACGGACGGCGACTTGCGCCGCGTGCTCGAACGCGACGGCGACTTCCGCGAACTGTCGATCGCCTCGGTGATGACCGCAGGCCCGCGCACCATCGGTCCGGATCAACTGGCTGTCGAAGCCGTGGAACTGATGGAGCGCCACCGGATCAATCAGATGCTGGTCGTCGACGAAGCAGGCAAGCTGATCGGCGCACTCAACATGCACGACCTGTTCTCGAAGAAGGTGATCTGATGACCGTCACCCCCCTGAGCGCCACTGAACGCGCCAGCCGCGTCAAGCTGATGATTTTCGACGTCGACGGCGTGCTGACCGACGGCGGCCTGCTGTTCACGGCGGAAGGCGACACGATGAAGGCGTTCAACTCGATGGACGGTCACGGCATGAAGCTGCTGCGCCAGGCCGGCATCGAAACGGCGATCATCACCGGGCGCCAGTCGGGCATCGTCGCGGCGCGGGTCAAGGAAATGAATATCACCCACGTCTATCAGGGCGTGCAAGACAAACCCCAGGCGTTCGCCGACCTGCTCAAGCAAACCGGCATGACGGCGCAAGAATGCGGCTATATGGGCGACGACTGGGTCGACCTCGGCGTGATGCTGAAGGTCGGCTTCGCGGCGGCGCCGGCCAATTCGCATCCTGAAGTGATCGCGCGCGCCCATTGGGTCAGTGAAGCGCGCGGCGGCCACGGCGCGGCACGCGAAGTCTGCGATACGCTGCTGCGCGCCCAGCATAAATACGACGCGCTGCTCGCGGCAGCCTGTAGCGGCGAACAGCGAGGCCTCGTCGGATGAATCAGTTTCGCTGGACCTCACTGATTCCGCTGGTCGCGATGGCCGCGCTCGCCGGTATTACGTGGTGGCTGCTGCAAGCCACATTGCCGCGGCAGAACGAAGACGTGGTGCGCCCCAAGCAGCACACGCCGGACTACTTCGCGGACAACTTCTCGGTTTCCGAACTCGATCAGTCGGGCTCGACGCAATACCGTCTGACCGCCCAGTCCCTGATCCACTACGAGGACGACGAGCTGAGCGACCTGGTCAAGCCGGCCATGCGCGCGTTCCAGCCCGGCAAGCCGATCGTCACCGCGACCGGCGACACCGGCAAGGTGAATGGCGACGCGTCGATCGTCGATCTGTACGACAACGCGCGCATCCTGCGCGCGGCCGGCAACGGCGATCCGCAGATGCAAGCGGATTCGCAGCATTTTAGGGTGCTGGTCAACGACGATGTGATCGAGACCGAAAAGCGGGTTAAACTTCAGCGCGGCATGTCGGTGATGACTGCCAGCGGCATGAACTACAACAACGTCACCCGGGTGATACAGCTGTTCGGCAATGTGAAGGGCGCGATCGCCGCGTCCGAAGGCTCCGTCAGCTCGCCCAAGCAACCCGGGTAATCCATTCCAGGCGTGACTGCATGAACGAATCGTTCCCCCGTTTTGATACCGGCCGCTCGCGCACTCTGTCCGCGTGCCGCGCCGGACTCGCTGCGCTAATCGTCGCGTTGCCGCTCGTCGGCTTCGCGCCGCTTGCGCACGCCGACCGTGCCGACAAGGACAAGCCGCTGAACATCGAAGCGGACAACATGACTTACGACGACCTGAAACAGGTCAACATCTTCACCGGCCACGTGGTCGCCACCAAAGGCACGATCGTGATCAAGGCCGATCGCGTCGAAGTGACGCAAGACCCGCAGGGCTATCAGTACGCCACCGGCACCTCGAGCGGCGGCAATCTGTCGTATTTCCGCCAGAAGCGCGAAGGCCTGGATGAATACATCGAAGGCACGGCGATCCGCATCGACTACGACGGCCGGCAGGATCTGACCACGCTCACCACCAACGCCACCGTGAAGCGCCTGCAAGGCCTTTCGACGGTGATGGACCAGGTACACGGCAGCGTCATCACCTATGACGGCGAGAACGATTTCTACACCGCGAAGGCAGGCAAGGACGTCGCCGGCCCGGGCAACCCGACCGGCCGCGTGCGCGCGATGCTGGCGCCGCGCAACGGCGGCGCCGCGCCGCTGAACGGCGCGTCGGCCACGCTCGCGCCGTCCACCACGATCCAGGGAGCGCCAAACCAGTGAGCTCCTCCGCATCCCTCCCCAATCGCAAACCGGCTGGCACCAGCAGTTCGCTGGTGGTCCGTAACCTGAAGAAGCGTTACGGCTCGCGCACGGTCGTCAAAGACGTGTCGCTCGACGTGAAAAGCGGTGAAGTGGTCGGCCTGCTCGGCCCCAATGGCGCGGGCAAGACCACGTCGTTCTATATGATCGTCGGCCTCGTGCCGCTCGACGCGGGCGAAATCGATCTGGACGGCAAGTCGATCAGCCTGCTGCCGATCCACAAGCGCGCCTCGCTCGGCCTGTCGTATTTGCCGCAGGAAGCGTCTGTGTTCCGCAAGCTCAGCGTCGAGGAAAACATTCGCGCGGTGCTGGAATTGCAGCACGAAGACAACGGCAAGCGGCTCAGCAAAGACACCATCACGAACCGCACCGAAGCCTTGCTTGACGAACTGCAGATCGCTCATCTGCGGGAAAATCCGGCGCTGTCGCTGTCGGGCGGCGAGCGTCGCCGGGTAGAAATTGCACGCGCGTTGGCCACCAATCCAAGTTTCATTCTGCTCGACGAACCGTTCGCGGGCGTCGATCCGATCGCGGTGCTGGAAATCCAGAAGATCGTCAAATTTTTGAAGCAGCGCAATATTGGCGTGCTCATCACCGATCACAACGTGCGCGAGACCCTCGGCATCTGCGATCACGCCTACATCATCAGCGACGGCAGCGTGCTCGCCGCCGGTGCGCCGAGCGAAATCATCGAAAACGAAAGCGTGCGGCGCGTCTATCTGGGCGAGCACTTCCGCATGTAAGCGCACAAGGGATGACCGGCGGTGCGAGCGCGCATCCGCCGGCCCCTTTTGCGGCACCCGCACATCAGCATTTTTGACCGGAGCCCTCTCGCGCGCCGCGCCGCCGAAAACGGGCGCACGCGTAATTGCGAATGTCTCAATGTATCGCGGTCGTGGCAAACTCTTTACAATGAATCTCAACTTGCCATGAAAGCCAGCCTCCAACTCCGCCTATCGCAGCATCTTGCGCTGACCCCGCAACTGCAGCAGTCCATCCGGCTGCTTCAGCTGTCCACGCTCGAACTGCAGCAGGAAGTCGCAATGGCGATCTCGCAGAATCCGCTCCTCGAGAACGAGGACGACTGGATCGCGAGCCCCTTGCGCGTGGCGTCCGACGGCTCGCTGATCACCCAGGCACCCAATTCCTCCGCGCCGCCCGACCAGATGGGCGGCAATATGTCGTCTTCGTCCACCAGCAGCAGCGAGCGCGCCGAGAACGGCGAGCCACAGGGTGTCGACGAATACAACGGCCTCGCGGGCGACAGCAACGGCGACGCGTCGCAATGGGATCTCGGCGACTACGGCCGCTCCGGCAATGCCTCGGACGACGACGATCTGCCGCCTTTGCAAATCCACGAATCGAGCACCTCGCTGCGCGATCATCTGATGGCGCAATTGCGGGTCACCCAGGCGGGCCAGCGCGACCGCGCGCTGATCACCTTCCTGATCGAATCGCTCGACGACGACGGTTACCTTGCCGCCACGCTCGACGAAGTACTGGCCGACCTGCCCGAAGAACTCGAAGTCGATCTCGACGAAATGAATGCCGCGCTTGCGCTGCTGCATAGCTTCGACCCGGCAGGGGTTGGCGCACGCTCCGCGTCCGAATGTCTCAAGCTACAATTGTTGCGGCTCGAACAGTCGCCTACTCGCACGCTTGCGCTCGACATCGTTGCCAACCATCTGGAACTGCTCGCGGCACGCGATTTCACGCGTCTGCGCAAGCACCTGAAGGCGAATGACGACGATTTGCGGGATGCGCATGTTCTGATCCGCTCGCTCGAGCCATTTCCCGGCGCCGCCTACGGCAAGGCGGAAGCGGACTATGTCGTGCCCGACATCATGGTGCGCAAAACAGCACAGGGCTGGCAGGCGGAACTGAATCCGGAAGTGGTGCCGAAGCTGCGCATCAACCACCTGTACGCGAATATTCTGCGCAATAACCGGGGCGATCCGGGTAGCGGATCGTTGCGCCAGCAACTGCAGGAAGCACGCTGGTTGATCAAGAATATCCAGCAACGCTTCGAGACCATCCTCCGGGTGGCGCAAGCCATTGTCGAGCGCCAGAAGAGCTTTTTTGTGCACGGCGAAATTGCCATGCGCCCCTTGGTTTTGCGAGAAATTGCTGATACGCTGGGCCTACACGAGTCAACTGTCTCGCGTGTGACAACCGGTAAATACATGCTGACCCCATTCGGGACGCTTGAATTTAAGTACTTCTTCGGATCACACGTTTCAACCGACACGGGCGGCGCGGCCTCTTCCACAGCGATTCGCGCGCTCATCAAGCAACTGATAGGAGCGGAAAACCCGAAATCTCCTCTTTCAGACAGCCGCATAGCCGAACTGCTGGCGGAACAGGGCTTCGTGGTCGCACGGCGTACCGTTGCGAAGTATCGCGAAGCGCTCAAGATTCCGGCAGTCAACCTGCGCAAGTCTCTGTAGCCCGTCGCCTTCCGTGGCGGGCATTTACCGGCCGCTCCGCAGTTGGCGGACAGGCCGGCCGATGCGACCTGCCAGAAGTCAGTCACCGGGGGGCGACTCAGGCAAGCCGACAGATCGACCGGACCTTCGTCATCGTGCGGAACAAGCGGCCATTAGCTTGGAGAAGCACTATGAATCTGCAGATCAGTGGACACCACCTCGAAGTAACGCCTGCGTTGCGCGAATACGTGATCACCAAACTGGATAGGGTGCTAAGACATTTTGATCAGGTAATTGACGGCAGTGTGGTCCTCTCGGTCGACAACCACAAGGAAAAGGAAAAGCGGCAAAAGGTTGAAATCAACCTGCATCTCAAGGGCAAGGACATCTTTGTCGAGAGCTGTGACAGCGATCTCTACGCTGCGATCGATCTGATGATCGACAAGCTCGACCGACAAGTGATACGCCATAAAGATCGCCTGCAAGGCCATCAGCACGATGCGATCAAGTACCAGCCGGCGCCGCAACTGGACGTGCCGCCGCAATAAGGGAAATTAGAAGGTTTTCCTTTATTTTCCTTCAGGTGCCCTTAGCCAGCCAAACCGCCCGAGACCGGGCGGTTTTTCGTTTCCCCGGCACCCTTCTCGCGCCCCGGCGCCGCGCGGATCGATTCTTCAAATAAACCCAGAGCGCATCGTTGGCGCGCCGCACCATCGGTGGCTACCCTGTTCTATAATGTTCCGGTTACCATCGGGGTCAAGTTAGCTCAAGCGGAAGTCGGTCGGCCGGAATCCTGCGCTTTCGGACTCCAACGCACGTCGCCGTGAGCATCAAACGAATGGAACTTCACTCAAACGCCCCAGCGAGGAGAACCCAGGCCACGTTTTCGCCTGTCAACATGAATCGTTTAGCCAAATTTCTTCCCCTCGAGAACGTCGTCGTCGGACTATCGGTCACCAGCAAGAAGCGCGTGTTCGAGCAAGCGGGCCTGATCTTCGAGAACCAGAACGGCATCGCCCGTAGCACGGTCACTGACAATCTGTTCGCGCGTGAGCGCCTCGGATCGACAGGACTCGGCGAAGGCGTCGCAATTCCGCATGGCCGGATCAAAGGCTTGAAGCATCCGCTCGCCGCGTTCGTCCGCCTCGCCGAACCCATCCCCTTCGAATCGCCCGACGGCCAGCCGGTCTCGTTGCTGATCTTCCTGCTCGTGCCCGAACAGGCCACTCAGCAGCACCTCGAAATTCTTTCGGAAATCGCCCAGTTGCTGTCCGATCGCGAAGCCCGCGAGCGCCTGCATACGGAAGAAGACCGCGAATCGTTGCATCGCCTGCTCACTCAGTGGCAACCTTGATGCATCGGCGGTTATCCGCACGCCGGTTATTCGCCCGCAGCGATTACAGCCCGGCAAAGTAGGCGGCCCGCGTTAGCGCGGCCGCACCCTTGCCTGGCAAGCGGCCCACACTGGAGTCACTGACTCATGGATACGTCCAGCATCAACGCCCAGAGCATTTTCGACGACAACGCCGCCACGCTGAAACTGAGCTGGCTGACGGGGCATGAAGGCTGGGAGCGCGGCTTTTCTTCGGAATCGGTCGCCAATGCCACGTCGAGCGCCGACCTCGTCGGCCACTTGAACCTGATCCACCCGAACCGGATCCAGGTGCTCGGCGACGCCGAAATCGACTACTACAAGCGCCAAACCGACGAAGACCGCTCGCGTCACATGGCCGAGCTGATCGCATTGGAGCCGCCATTTCTGGTCGTGGCAGGCGGCGTCGCCGCGCCGCCGGAACTGGTGCTGCGCTGTACACGCTCGTCCACGCCGCTCTTCACCACGCCGATGTCCGCCGCTGCAGTGATCGACAGCCTGCGCCTCTACATGTCGCGCATTCTCGCGCCACGCGCCACGCTGCATGGGGTATTTCTCGACATTCTCGGCATGGGCGTCCTGCTCACCGGCGACTCCGGTCTCGGCAAAAGCGAACTCGGGCTGGAACTGATTAGCCGTGGCCACGGCCTCGTAGCCGACGACGCAGTGGATTTCGTGCGCCTCGGTCCGGACTTCGTCGAAGGACGCTGCCCGCCGCTGCTGCAAAACCTACTCGAAGTGCGCGGCCTGGGTCTGCTCGACATCAAGACGATTTTCGGTGAAACCGCAGTGCGCCGCAAAATGAAACTGAAGCTGATCGTCCAACTGGTGCGCCGTCCCGACGGCGAGTTCCAGCGGCTGCCGCTCGAAAGCCAAACCGTCGACGTACTCGGCCTGCCGATCAGCAAAGTCACGATTCAGGTGGCGGCGGGCCGCAACCTCGCGGTGCTGGTCGAAGCGGCCGTGCGCAATACGATCCTGCAACTGCGCGGCATCGATACATTGCGCGACTTCATGGATCGCCAGCGCCTGGCAATGCAAGACCCGGACAGCCAGTTTCCCGGCAAGTTGATCTAAGTCGGGAGCGTTTCGCTGCGCTCGCCGCCAACGGCCGGCTGCGGGCGCCCGCAAGGACCAGATGCTATGATGAACTGTACGGATTTCACGATTCCATGCGCATAATCCTGATCACCGGTATTTCCGGCTCCGGCAAATCAGTTGCCTTGAACGCGCTTGAAGACGCAGGCTACTACTGCGTCGACAATCTGCCGCCGCGTTTTTTGCCGCAACTGGCCACCTATCTCGCCGACGACGGCCAAGAACGCCTGGCGGTCGCTATCGACGCGCGCTCGAGCGCTTCGCTCGACGAAATGCCCGCGATGATCCGCGACCTGTCCGGCGCCCACGACGTGCGCCTCCTGTTCCTGAACGCCAGCACGCAGGCGCTGATTCAGCGCTTCTCCGAAACGCGCCGCCGCCATCCGCTGTCCGGTTCTACCGCGCACGACGCGGATGTCGGCTTGTTGACGTCGCTCGCCGAAGCGATCGAACGCGAACGTGAACTGGTGGCCGGGCTCGTCGAATTCGGCCATCAGATCGACACCAGCAATTTGCGCGCGAACGTGCTGCGTGCGTGGGTCAAACGCTTTATCGAGCAGGAAGACGCGGGGCTCGTGCTGATGTTCGAGTCGTTCGGCTTCAAACGCGGCGTGCCGCTCGACGCCGATTTCGTTTTCGACGTACGCACGTTGCCGAACCCGTACTACGATCATGAATTGCGGCCGCTCACGGGCTTGGACCAACCGGTGATTGATTTTCTCGATGCACTGCCGGTTGTGCACGAAATGATCGACGACATCGAAAAGTTTCTCGCCAAATGGCTGCCGCATTTCCGTGACGACAATCGCAGTTATCTAACGGTTGCCATCGGTTGCACGGGTGGCCAGCACCGCTCGGTGTTTATTGCGGAGGCGCTCGCCGCGCGCCTCGCCGCTTCGGCAAATGTCATTGTGCGGCATCGCGATGCGCCGGTTCATGCTGGCGAATCATCGAAGTTAGTGGCTTAACCGGCCGCATCGCGCGGCCTCAACTCGAAGCGTTGCGCCATGTCTTCTACTGTGCTTGCCGATGTACCGCTGTTTCCGCTGCATACGGTGCTGTTTCCCGACGGACTGCTGCCGCTGAAAATTTTCGAAACACGCTACCTCGATATGGCAAGCGAGTGTCTGCGTGAAAAAACGCCGTTCGGCGTGTGTCTGCTGAAAAGCGGCGCCGAAGTGGCGCGTGCGGAAGAGCCTTCGGTGCCCGAAGCAATTGGGTGTCTCGCCGAAATCGAAGAGTGCGATGTCGAAGCCTTCGGCATGCTGCTGATTCGCGCGCGCGGTACGCGGCGTTTTCGCCTGCTGTCGCATCGGGTGGAGAGCAGCGGCTTGCTGGTCGGCATGGCGGAACCGCTCGGCGACGACATACCGCTCGAGGGCAATGAGCTGTTGGCCAAATTCGGCGCATGCGCGGAAGTTCTCGAACGGATCATCGCAACGATCCGCGAACGCGATCCGGAAAGCTTGCCGTTCGCCGAACCGTTCAAGCTCGAAGATCCCTCGTGGGTGTCGAACCGGCTAGCGGAAGTGTTGCCGATCGCGCTGCGCGCCAGGCAGAAACTGATGGAATTGCAGGACGCCGGCGCACGTATCGACGTGGTTCACCACTACATGCAGCAGCATCAACTGCTTTAGGCGCAGGCGTTTTTTAAAGCAGCGAACCGTGCAAGCTGTCCAGCAGTTTGCGCACCGGCGCGGGCACACCGAACGAATCCAGATCGCTTAGCGCGACCCACGCGGTGTCCGCATCGCCCAACGCAGCCAGTGCACCCACGCCGCGATCCAGTTCAGCGAGCCGCGGCTCGATATCCAGCTTGAAGTGCGTGAACACGTGCGTGAGCGGCGCGAGCGGCGAGACCGTTCCGTCGCCACCGAAGGCGCGCGCACGCTCGGCGAGCGCGGCTTCGCCGGCGGCTTCGGGCAGGCTCCACAAGCCGCCCCAGATGCCTGACGGCGGGCGCTTTTCCAGCATCACAGCGTTGCCGTCGCGCAGCACCAGCATCCATGTGCGGCGCGTCGGCACCGTTTTTTTGGGGCGCGCCGTAGGCAACTCACGCTGACGTCCGGTTACGTTCGCCACGCAGTCGGCGGCGAACGGGCAGCGCAGGCAGTCCGGCTTGCCGCGCACACACAACGTCGCGCCGAGATCCATCAAACCTTGCGTGTACGCACTCACGGCGTCGTCCGATGCATTGGACGGCAGCAGCGATTCCGCCAGCGCCCACATCGCATTCTCGACCTTCTTTTCGCCCGGAAAACCTTCGACGCCAAATACACGCGCCAACACGCGCTTCACGTTGCCGTCCAGAATCGTAGCGCGCGCGCCAAACGCGAAAGACGCGATCGCCGCCGCCGTCGAGCGCCCAATGCCTGGCAATTCGGCGAGCGCTTCGGCCGATGCCGGAAACGCTCCGCCATGCTGTTCGACCACCACCTGCGCGCAGCGATGCAGATTGCGCGCGCGCGAGTAATAGCCGAGGCCGGCCCACAACGCCATCACGTCGTCCGCAGGCGCGGCGGCGAGCGAGGCGACATCCGGACAACGCGCGAGAAACTTCGCGTAGTACGGAATCACCGTCGAGACCTGAGTCTGCTGCAGCATGATTTCCGAGAGCCAGATGCGATACGGATCGCGCGTGTTCTGCCACGGCAGGTCATGACGGCCATGCTGGCGCTGCCACGCGATCAGCCGCGTGGAAAAATCAGACATGACGGGAAAAGCGGACGGGGCAGAGGCGGAGGACGAACTTAAACGAGAAGGCATCGAAAAATTAGCGCTGGCAGGTGGGACAGAAGTAAGTCGAACGCTGCCCCTGCACGATCTGTCTGATCGGCGTTCCACACACGCGGCATGGCAGCCCCGCGCGATCATAGACGAAATAGTCGAGCTGGAAGTAACCGCTTTCGCCGTCACTGCCGACGAAATCGCGCAGCGTGCTGCCGCCCTTTTCGATGGCGGCAGCGAGCGTCACGCGCACCGCGTCCGCCAGCAAATCGTAGCGCACGAGCGAAACCCGGCCCGCTGCGGTGGTAGGCCGGATGCCGGCGCGGAACAGGCTTTCGGATGCGTAGATATTACCCACGCCGACCACGATTTCCCCTGCCAGCAACGCCTGCTTCACCGACACCTTGCGACCGCGTGTGAGCCGATGCATCAACGCGCCGGAGAACGCCGGCGAGAATGGCTCGACACCGAGGCCGGCGAGCAGCGGATGCTCAAGCACGTCGCCGGCTTCGCGCGGGTGCCATAGCACCGCGCCAAAGCGCCGCGGATCGCGATAGCGCAAAATGAATTCGTCGAAAATCCAGTCGACGTGGTCGTGTTTCGCCGCCGCCGGCGGATGCGGTACATGGCGCAGCACACGCAGCGTGCCGGTCATGCCCAGGTGCACAATGAACCAGCCGGCGTCGATTTCGAACAGCAGATACTTGCCGCGCCGCTCGACCTTGCGCACCACGCAGCCGCGCAAGGTTTTCGCAAGGTCCGCGGGGATCGGCCAACGCAGCGCGGGCGTACGCACCTCCACGCGTTCAACCTTGCGGCCGGACACATACGGTTCGATTCCCCTTCGGGTAACCTCAACTTCTGGCAACTCTGGCATGTCTAACTGGTCTGCAACTTGCGTGAGTGGTTGTGCGCTTATTGTAGCGAGCGCGTTACAATCGTCCGAAACATTGAACGGATTTCCATGAACTTGTCCTTCGTGAAGCTGTTTTCGAAGCGCCCGGCTAGCGCATCCCGCGTGCCGCTCGCCGTGTCCGCTCGCCGAATGCTCGGTGCCGCCGCGCTCGCCGTTTGGGCGCTGGCTGCCGCGCCCGCGCACGCGCAGAACCCCTCACCGGACTCGGATGACACGTCCGTCACCTTGCCGGACCCGCTCGGCCCGGCATCGGCAGAAGACCAGAAGTCTTTGCCGAACATCCCGCTGTCGAGTCAGATCGTATTTCAGGTACTCGCCGCTGAAGTCGCCTTGCAACGCGACCAGCCGGCGCCCGCCTATCAGACCTACCTCGCGCTCGCGCGCGACACGCACGATCCGCGCATGGCGCAACGCGCCACCGAAATCGCGCTGGCTGCGCAAAGCCCGTCGGACGCTTTGGCCGCCGCGCAATTGTGGCAGCAGTATGCGCCGAATTCGGAACGCGCCGCGCAACTCGACGCGTCGCTGCTCGTGCTATCCGGTAAGCCTGACGACGCCGAGCCACTCCTCGCCCGTGAACTCGAGAAGGTGCCCGCGAACAATCGCGGCAGCGCGATTCTGGCGCTGCAACTGCTGCTCTCGAGAGGACCGAACCGGATTGGCGGCTTGCATGTGCTGCAAGACCTGCTCAAAAACGACATGAACCGGCCGGAAGCGCAACTGGCCGTCGCGCGCCAGCAGCTCGTGTCGGACGACGCGCCGGGTGCGCGCAAGTCGCTCGAACAGGCGCTCACGCTCAAACCGGACTATTTGCCGGCGGCGCTGACGCTGTCGCAGATGGGCCCAGAAGAGCGCAAGGAAGGCATCGCGTCGCTCGAAAAGTATGTGCAGCAGAATCCGAAATCGCATGACGCGCGTCTCGCGCTCGCTCAGATGTATCTCGCAAGCGACCGTCTGGACGACGCGCAGAAGCAGTTCGAGATCATGCACAAGAACAACGCGGCCGACCTCACGCCGCTGATGGCGCTCGCGCTGATCAAGATCCAGCAGAAGAGTTTCAACGACGCGCAAACCTATCTCACCCAGTACGCGAAGCAAGCCGAGAAAACACCTGGCGCCGATCCGGGCCAGGCGTATATCTATCTTGCACAACTGTCGCTGGAACAGAAGAACGAAGCGGCGGCGAGCGACTGGCTCGACAAGGTTTCGCCGTCGAGCCAGCAATACATGCCGGCGCAGATCACGCGCGCGCAACTGCTCGCCAAGCAAGGCAAGCCGGACGACGCGCGCAAGCTGCTGGCCGGCCTGCAGGCCCCCGATCCGCGCGACAAGGCACTCATCGCTCGCACCGACGCGGCCATTCTGTTTGACGCAAAGCGCTACCCGGAAGCGGAAACACGCCTGCGAGAAGCAACGGCGTCTTTCCCGGATGACCCGGATCTCACTTACGACTACGCCATGGCTGCCGAAAAGACCGGCCATTACGATGTCATGGAAGCGCAACTGCGCAAGCTGATCCAGACGCAGCCGGACAATCCGCAGGCGTATAACGCGCTCGGCTATTCGCTGGCCGACCGCAACCAGCGCTTGCCGGAAGCGGACAAGCTGGTGGAGAAAGCTTCGTCACTGGCGCCGAACGACGCGTTCATCATGGACAGCGTCGGCTGGGTCAAATACCGGATGGGCAATACGGCGGACGCCATCAAACTGCTGCGCAAGGCCTACGGCATCCAGCCGAACGCCGAAATCGGCGCGCACCTCGGCGAAGTGTTGTGGAAAACTGGTGAGCAGGATCAGGCCCGCGCCGCTTTCCGCGATGCGCGCAAGCTCGAACCGGACAACGACACGCTTGTTAAAACGCTGCATCGTCTTCAGGTGAACGATCTTTGATGCGTCTTTCCCGCTTGATTTTCTTTCCCCGGGCGCCGCGTGGCGCGGCGCTCGGATTCGTGGCGGCAGCGCTTGTCGCGTTGGCCGGTTGCGCGTCGGTTAAGCCGCAAGGGCCGTCCACGTCGAATACGGCGACTTCCGTCACTGCCCAGACGAGCCGTGCTTATCAAGGCCGTTTCGCGATCCAGTACAACGATCAGAACGGCCAGCAGCGTAATGCCTACGGCAACTTCGCCTGGCAGGAAACCGGTGACACCGTCACCCTGCAGTTGCGCAATCCGCTCGGTCAAACGCTCGCGATCGTGACTTCGTCGCCGGCTTCGGCCACGCTCGAGTTGCCGAACCGTCAACCGCTCACCGCCGACAACGTCTCCACGCTGATGCAGAACGCGCTCGGCTTCGCGCTGCCCGTCGAAGGGCTGCGTTACTGGCTGCAGCCGTCACCGGCGCCCACTTCGCGCGCGAAGACCGAGAAGGATCCGCAGCAGCCCTCGCGTCTGAAGCAGATCACACAGGACGGCTGGACGATCGATTACCTGGCGTATGCCGACGCGCCGGCCACCGGCGTGAAGCGCTTGAACCTGAGCCGCTCGGAACCGCCGCTCGACATCAAGCTCGTATTGGATCAGTAGTCGCGCCGGTTCGCGCAACCCTTGCCGCTTCTTTGGCGCCGCCATGGCGCATGTAGCCCAGACTCATGATTGAAACGACCGATTCGCTGCGCGATTGCCTGGCACCCGCGAAACTCAACCTCTTCCTGCACATCACCGGCCGCCGGCCGGATGGCTATCACACGCTGCAAACGGTCTTCCAGTTGCTTGACTGGGGCGACACCCTGCACTTCAAGCGGCGCGACGACGGCCTCATCACACGTAGCACCGAGATCGCCGATGTGCCTCCGGAACACGACCTCACTGTGCGTGCGGCGACGCTCCTGAAGGCGCATACGGGCTCATCCGAGGGCGTCGATATCGAAATCGACAAACGCCTGCCGATGGGCGCGGGCCTCGGCGGCGGCAGTTCCGACGCGGCCACCACGCTGCTCGCGCTGAACCGTTTGTGGAAGCTCGATTTACCGCGACTGGAGTTGCAGGCGCTGGCACTGAAACTCGGCGCGGACGTGCCATTTTTTATTTTTGGGAAAAATGCGTTCGCCCAGGGTGTCGGAGAAGCATTAGACGTTGTACAATTGCCGCCGCGTCATTTCCTGGTAGTGACACCGAGGGTTCAGGTTCCGACTGCAGCGATTTTCTCCGAAAAAACGTTGACAAGAGATTCGAAACCCCTCATAATTACGGACTTTCCTGCAGAACTTAGCTGCAATACTGAATGGCCAGAAAGTTTCGGCCGGAATGACATGCAGCAGGTTGTCGTGGGAAAATACGCGGAAGTAGCGCAAGTGCTGCGGTGGTTTGAAAACATCGCACCCGCGCGGATGTCTGGATCAGGTGCAAGTGTATTTGCAGCGTTCCGTAGTAAAGCTGGAGCAGAAGCGGCGCAAGCCAAACTGCCGGCCGAATGGAACAGCGCAGTGACTGCAAGTCTCGATCAGCATCCACTCTTTGCTTTCGCGTCATAAGTTTTGCATCGTCGAACGGTTCCCTTGTTCGGTGAAGCTCAAAGTTAGTGTAGGGGAGTCGCCAAGTTGGTTAAGGCACCGGATTTTGATTCCGGCATTCGAAGGTTCGACTCCTTCCTCCCCTGCCAAAAATTCTCGCATTTCCCTCGCCCCCAGCCTCAAGTAGGTGCACGATGAGCAGCCATGACGGCCTGATGGTTTTTACTGGCAACGCAAATCCCGCGCTTGCACAGGAAGTCGTCAAAATCCTCGGTATTCCCCTCGGCAAAGCAATGGTTAGCCGTTTCTCGGACGGTGAAATCCAGGTCGAGATTCAGGAAAACGTGCGTGGCAAAGATGTTTTCGTCCTGCAGTCCACCTGCGCACCGGCGAATGACAATCTGATGGAACTGATGATCATGGTCGATGCGCTCAAGCGCGCATCCGCCGGCCGGATCACCGCCGCCATCCCCTACTTCGGTTATGCCCGTCAAGATCGACGCCCGCGTTCGGCGCGCGTCGCCATCTCGGCGAAGATCGTGGCGAACATGCTGGAAATCGCCGGCGTCGAGCGGATCATTACAATGGATCTGCACGCTGACCAGATTCAAGGCTTCTTCGACATCCCGGTCGACAATATCTACGCTACGCCCGTGCTGCTCGGCGATCTGCGCAAGCAGAACTACGAGAACCTGCTGGTCGTTTCGCCGGACGTCGGCGGCGTGGTGCGCGCCCGTGCATTGGCCAAGCAGCTGAATTGCGATCTCGCGATCATCGACAAACGCCGCCCGAAGGCGAACGTTGCCGAAGTGATGAACATCATCGGTGAAGTCGAAGGCCGTACCTGCGTGATCATGGACGACATGGTCGACACCGCCGGCACACTCTGCAAGGCAGCTCAGGTTTTGAAAGAACGCGGTGCGAAGCAGGTGGTCGCGTACGCTACCCACCCTGTGTTGTCGGGCGGTGCAGGCGAACGCATCGCGAGCTCGGAGCTCGATGAACTCGTTATCACCGATACGATCCCGCTTGGCGAAGAAGCCTGCTCATGCTCGAAGATCCGTTCGCTGAGCAGCGCCGGCCTGCTTGCCGAAACGTTCTCGCGGATTCGCCGCGGCGATTCGGTGATGTCGCTGTTCGCTGAAAGTTAAGTATTTGCGAAGGCGCAGCGCGCATTGCACTGTCGCATGCTGCGCTTTTGCACAATCGGCATGAACGAACGAAGGTTCGTGCCGCTGCTCTTGGGGCCTCAGCCGTAATGGCTTGCAGGCCCCGTTTTTACTGCCTGGTCGCGGGCAGTGCATTGGAGATTCAAAATGAAAGTAGTCGCTTTCGAGCGTTCCCTGCAAGGTACGGGTGCGAGCCGCCGCCTGCGTATCTCGGGCAAGACCCCGGGCATCGTATATGGCGCTGGTGCTGAAACGCAGTTGGTCGAACTGGACCACAACGCGCTGTGGCACGCGCTGAAGAAAGAAGTTTTCCACTCGTCGATCCTCGATCTGGAAGTGGGCGGCAAGTCGCAACAAGTTCTGCTGCGCGACGTGCAGTACCACCCGTTCCGTCAGCTCGTGCTGCACGTGGACTTCCAACGTGTCGACGCGAAGAAGAAGCTGCACACCAAGGTGCCGCTGCACTTCTTGAACCAGGAAACCAACCCGGCAGTGAAGCTGTCGAGCGCGGTGATCTCGCACGTCCTCAACGAAATCGAAATCGAGTGCCTGCCGTCGGCACTGCCGGAATTCCTCGAAGTCGACCTCGCGAAGATCGAAGCTGGTCACTCGCTGCACGCCAAGGACATCGTCCTGCCGGCAGGCGTTGCACTGGTTGCTCACCTTGAAGCAGAAAACCCGGTCATCGCAGCTGCAACGATCCCGGCTGGCGCAATCGCTGAAGGCGACGCCGCTGCTCCTGCAGGCGAAGGCGAAACGCCGGCTGCTTAAGCTGCACTGAGCGAGCAAGCCTCTCGATCCGTTTCAATGAAACGCTCGATGTGACCCGCCGAGGTTCGCCCCGGCGGGTTTTTTTTCGGTTTTTTTCGGCTCGGCCGCGTTCGGCTCCCGGGCCAGATGGACCTACGCAATCATGATCAAGCTGATCGTCGGACTCGGCAATCCGGGCGCCGAATACACCGCGACGCGCCACAATGCCGGCTTCTGGCTGGTCGATCAACTGGCGCGCGAAGCAGGTACGACGCTGCGCGACGAGCGGCGCTTCCACGGTTTCTACGCGAAGGCGCGGCTTCACGGCGAAGAAGTGCATCTGCTGGAACCGCAAACGTATATGAACCGCTCGGGCCAGTCGGTCGTGGCAGTTGCGCAGTTCTTCAAGATTCTTCCGGACGAAATTCTGGTCGCACACGACGAACTCGATATGCCGCCAGGCAGCGTCAAGCTGAAACTCGGCGGCGGCAGCGGCGGCCATAACGGGCTGAAGGACATCACCGCGCATCTGTCGTCGCAACAGTATTGGCGGCTGCGAATCGGCATTGGCCATCCGCGCGACCTGATTCCCGAAAGCGCGCGCGCCGGCGCCAAGCCGGACGTCGCCAATTACGTGCTGAAGCCGCCGCGGCGCGAAGAGCAGGATGTGATCGATGCGTCGATCGAACGTGCGCTCGCCGTGATGCCACAGATCATCAAAGGCGAGCTTGAACGGGCGATGATGCAACTGCATCGCAATCCCTAAGCACCCTGGCCGAACGCGCCCGCAGATCGCATCGCCGCATCGCCGCATCGCCGCATCGCCATCGACAGGAGAATCGCTTGAGCCGCTATTGGAGTGACATCGTTCACCGTCTGACGCCATATGTGCCGGGCGAGCAGCCCGTGGTTGCGCATCCGGTGAAGCTGAACACCAACGAGAATCCCTATCCGCCGTCGCCGCGCGTGCTTGAAGCGATCCGGCACGAACTGGGTAACGCAGGCGAGTCGCTGCGCCGCTACCCCGATCCAAGCGCGCGCAAGCTGCGCGAAACAGTAGCGGCTTACCACGGCATCCGCGCCGAGCAGGTGTTTGCGGGTAACGGCTCGGACGAAGTGCTCGCGCTCACGTTTCAGGCATTGCTGAAGCACGATAAACCGTTGCTGTTTCCCGATATCACGTACAGCTTCTACCCGACCTATGCGCGCCTCTTTGAAGTCGACTATCGGACGATCGCGCTCGATGACAGCTTCGCTATCAATGTCGACGACTATGCGGCACCTAACGGCGGCGTGCTGTTCCCGAACCCGAACGCGCCGACTGGCCATGCTCTGCCGCTCGCCAATATCGAGCGCCTGGTGGCGAGAAACACCGACTCCGTCGTGGTGATCGACGAAGCCTACGTCGATTTCGGCGCCGAATCGGCTATCACGCTGATCGACCGCTATCCCCACCTGCTCGTTATTCAAACGGTTTCGAAGTCGCGTTCGCTGGCCGGCATGCGCGTCGGCTTCGCGTTCGGCAATCCGGAGTTGATCGACGCGCTGAACCGCGTGAAGGACAGTTTCAACTCGTATCCGCTCGACCGTCTGGCTCAGGCAGCGGCCACCGCTGCCTACGAAGACAAGGCGTGGTTCCTCGACAATTGCGCCAAGGTGATTGCCAGCCGTGAGCGGCTTGCGGCGGGATTGACCGCGCTGGGTTTCGAGGTGGTGCCGTCAGCGGCAAATCTGCTGTTCGCGCGTCACGAAGGCTACGACGCAGCGACGCTCGTGGCACGGCTAAGGGAAAAGGAAATCTTCGTGCGCCATTTCAAGGCGCCGCGAATCGACCAGCATCTGCGAATCTCGGTCGGCACCGATGCCGAATGCGAAATTCTGCTGGACGCGCTGCGCGACATTTTCAGCGCGTATGCCGGATAACCGCGCGCGCGCATCACAGGCGTTGCTGCAAAAGAAGACGGCTAGGCAAGCGCCTCGCGGTTCACCATCATTCAAACTTCACGCGCCCTTCGCGGCCTGCAGCGCATGGTACTTCGCCATCAATCCGTCCGGCGTCTCCAGATGCTCCGGGTCGCGCGGAATGCACTCGACCGGGCACACCTGAATACACTGAGGCTCGTCGAAATGACCGACACATTCGGTGCATTTCTTCGGGTCGATCACGTAGATTTCCGGGCCCATCGAAATCGCGTCGTTCGGGCACTCGGGCTCGCACACGTCGCAATTGATGCACTCAGACGTTATAAGTAGCGCCACTTTGCTTCACTTTCCCTTTACTTTTCAACAACTTAGCAAGTCTGTCGAACGGTGAAATTCGACGATCTGCTCAAAATCCTCGATCTCTGTCGCACTGTGCTAGCACAGTTTGCACGCCACTTTTCGCGTGCGACTGCTGCACAAACCGTACAGCAGGTGGTTTGCGTCAAGTACACAGTGCTGCCATCTGATAGCACGGCTTGCACTGGCCTGCAAGTGTAGCGCGAATTTTGACATTCTGCTGACCGCCATGCGAGCATTGACCCATAACAAAAATAATAGGGTCGATAATGACAATAACAAAGAAAGACCGCTCCGCTTACGCGAGCCAAAAATCCCATGCCAAACAGCGCGGTATTAACTTCAATCTGAGCTTCGAACAGTGGTACGACTGGTGGATTGGCACCGGGCATTATGAGCAGCGCGGACGCAAAGCAGACTGCTACGTAATGGCAAGATTAAACGACAGCGGGCCGTACGAGCTTGGGAATATCTACTGCTGTACGGTTGCTGAGAATGCATGTTACGGCAACAAACTAAAGCCGCGCACGATCAGTAAAAAGACGCGCGATGCTGCTACTGCCGCAAATACTGGACGGACACATAGCAAGGCATCGCGGGATAAGATGAGTGCTGCTCAGGCAAAATGGAAGCGCAAACCCGAGCAGTTTCAAAAGATGGTCGCAACTAGACAGGCTAACCGCTCAGTGAATAATGACCGCCGAGCGTAGTAGTCTGATCCTTGCTTGACGTGCTTTCGCTGCTGCACTGAGTTTGGCTCGATGCTCAGGGGAGAACACTCTCCCCTTCTTGGCTGCGCTCATCTTTGCTCGCGTTTCTGCGCTAACTGTGCGCCCCATATCAGTACGCTCCCGAGAACTTGAGCTTGAAGTGGACCTGATGCGCATCGACCTCGGCGGGAGTAGCACCATCGAACTCGACGTGGATTTCGTAAGACGTCGGCAACAGGAACGTTGCTCGTGCGAAATCAGGCACGATAGTCGCAGTCCCGAGTACATAAGGAACGTGAGTAGGACAGACCTGCTTCAGCTTCGGCGGATGCGCGGGATAATCGTCAGGGTCTTCAAACAGATCGACCCATTCTTTATACTGCTCTCCGAAGGTCTCGTCCCACCACGTACACACCTCAATAAAATGGTTCAAGACGTCAATACGAAATGGCGTCATATGAGCTTGCGGTAGTTTCGAACAGTCGAATACGCATTCGAGAACAGTATCAACGCCGGTCGGCTTTACGTAATTCAGGTTAATCATTTGGTTTCCTCGCTTTGTTTTAAGAGTGAGTTGGCATTATTAATCGCAAGGAAAGCGACAGTCAAAATGAAAAAACCACCTTTTCGAAAATCGAAAAAGGTGGTTTCGGATCAATAACTTATCGCGTTGTTTTATTGCACGCTGAAAATTTTACAATCAGTACATGCCGGGAATGATCGCAGCCGGGTTCATTGACGTGCCTGCACCGGGCATGAAGTTGCTGCCATTACCCAGATTGGCCATAGGGTTCTGAGAGTTGGCGAGCATGTTGCCCAGCAACGCCTGATAGCTGCTTGTTGTCGTTGGCAGAGGTGCTGTGCCCATGCTTGGCATTGCCACCATGGACGCGGCCGGATTACTCATCATTGGAAGCGGCGCGGGACTTGGCATCGCATTCGCGACGCCTCGACCTGAACGTGGCGCTCTTGCGGTGATTACTGGAGCCTGCTGTTGCGGCTGGTTCATACTGTTGGCAACGTTGTACGCCTTGCTTCCAAGATTCACAGCACGCAATCCATTACTCAGCATAGGGCTATTAGCGAAGCCACCCATCGACGTTGTCGCGCCAGTACCGAAACCGACTGGCGCTTCACCGTAGGCCATACCCGACATACCACCACCCAACGCACCTGATGAGGTGCCGGTCATTCCACCACCGGGAAGCAAACCGCTATACAAGCCAGTAGGTGCTTCACCCAATGCAGAGCCGTAAGCTGTAGGCATTGAGAACGTGCTTGCGCCCCCTGTACCCACACTGCCAAGCAAACCGCTATCGCCGTAAGCGGCTGCGCCATTCATAGCGCCGTAGAAACCTGTGCCAGCTTGACCAGCACCAGCGCCGATACTGGCCCCAATACCGTTACCGACGCCGGTCATCCCAACGCTAGTTGCTCCTGCTCCCAAACCAGCGGCACCAGCACCGAAACCACCGGCAGCGCCGATTGAACCCGTAGCGCCCGCTGTTGTGCCCATAGTTGCGGCAAGTGCTCCGCCCCCTAAATCTGTACCCGCTGTTCCTGCAAGCAAGCCAGAACCGAGACCTGCGGCAGTACCAACGTCAGCGGCACCCGCACCAACTGCTGCGGCAGTTCCTGCATCTGCAGCACCTACACCAGCAGCACCAGCACCTGCCCCTGCTGCACCACCACTACCAGCGAGCGCACCGTCAAGCGCACCGCCCGAGAAGATAGAACCAACTACAAGGCCGATCGTATCCGCTGGCTTTGCTTCGGCGACCTTCCCGATCCGATCGAACAGCGGAATTTTCCGCAACGGGTTAATGGCTTCGTCGATCTTTCCCAAGCCCTGAGTAATAGGAGCGAGTGCCGTGTTTGCAAAACGAGGAATGTCCTCGTTCTCCCACTTTGCAAATTTGCCGCCAGTGACCCATGACAGAGGGTTGAGAACCTTGTCTACTGGTTCCATGATCGCGCCAATAGGCGAATCATGGTTCGTAGGAGAAAGTGTATTACCTATTGCGCCCATATTATTCCTTCTTATTCTTTTCTCTTCGCGCTGTTAGTGCTTTCTTTAGATTGTCCGCTAGCTTTGCGCGATGTTCTTCTGACTTTGCCTTTCCCTTCAATGCGGCACTGCGTTTTGCGTTCGCGATTGCCGTTTGAGGCTTTCCCGGCTTACCCTTGCAAGCGTGTCGAACGTTATCTGCATGCGTGCAGCAGTAGATGTTCCCTAGCTCATACGGGCCGGTATCATTAAAGCGGGCCATGACGTACTTCCCCTGACCCTTGCCTCGTTCGTGATAGTGTCCAGTCTCTTGCCACCACGTGAACCATTCCTCAAATGTGAGGTTGAATTCGATGCCGCGTGCGAAGCGTGCATTGGAGCGATGGCTCCAGAACTTGTCTTTGTCTTTGCGTGTGTATTCCATGATTGCCTTTTTATTGTTAGTTGTGGCTTACTTATTTAACAACCATGGAACACAAACATCAATTTATGTGTTGGCAATTTTGCAGACAAACACCAACGCGTAGTACGGTGGGATCACAGTAAATGCAGCACCTGAACCGTTGTACTGAATAGAAACACCAGTACCTGAACCGTAGATGCCAATGCCTGTACCTGCACCATAGATACCAATACCAGTTCCGCTAGCTGATGTTGTTGCCGTTGAATCACCAACCCAGCACCAAGTTGAGCTACCGGACTGCGGTGCTGTACCTGATCTATATGCGTAATTGTGGGCGTGACCTGGGTCATACACACCGTGAGCATGACCGGGATCAGAAACACCGTGTGCGTGACCGGGATCGTTCACGCCGTGATTGTGAGAAGGCATGTTTGCAACTGACAGCGTGTATGTTGTCGTGCCACCGGTTGCGCCTGTCGCATAGCCGCTACCTGCACCAATGACAAAGCGATTGCGCAAGTCGGGAGTGCCGCTAGTACCATCACAGAGCGCCCAATTGGAACCCCATGCAGCAACAACAGCAGCTTGAGTTGCCGTGCCGTTCCACATCTTGATAGTGCCGATTGGCTCAATGTTCTTAAGCTGCTGATACGTGACTGCATCTGTATTTGCAGTGCCGTTCGCCAAGTTGTTAATCTGGTAGCTGTTCATCGACAATGCTTTGGACATGTTGATGCCAGTACCGTTTGCAACCTGCGCGATAAACGCAGCGTGAGATTGCAGATAGCCTGCCAAGTTGTTGCCGATTGGTTCACTGCCAACCGGCGTGTTCAACGATGGTGTAACGTTGAGTTGTGAGATTGATGTTGCGACTGTCATTATAGGTATCCTCCCTGTGCCAATGAACCAAGCAAGCCAGCACCAGCGGTTGCTGCGCCAACGGTTAGGCCCAATGGGTTTGCGCTTTGAGTTGTGCTTGTAACGCCCTGAGCACCATTACCCAACGCAGCACTGAGACCTGATTCTTCAACACCAAGCTGCTCGTATGGAGACATAGCGCCTTGGTACCATTGCTGGTATGCGGCGTTGTCTTGGTTTTGTGCAGCAGTTTGCAGCGCTGTACCGCCTGTGTACTGAGCGTTAAGCTGGCTCAATGTGTTTGCGTCGAGCGATGGAGCAAGACCAGCAGCAGCAAGAGCACGTTGTTGAGCAGTGTTGTAGTTGCTGCTGTTCAAGCTAGCTGCTTGCAACCCTGCACTTTGGTTTGCCAAGCTTGCTTGCGTTGCTAGAGTTGCGTTTGTGTTCGCTGCTGACGCTGCGGTGTTGTACGCGTTGTTGTAGATGTTGGCCGAGTTATTAGCCAATGCGTTCGCAAGCGTAGTGTTCTGGTTGTTGACTGCGTTTTGATACGCACTACCACCAAACGCACCACCGTTTTGGAACTGGGTGTTTGCCTGCATGGCGTTCTGGTTAAACGCCTGTGTGGTTTGCTGATTGGCAGCGTTCACCATCTGCTGTGAGTACGGATTAACCGTAGTCGCATATGGGTTTTGTGCTGCTGTAGCTTGCGTTGCTGATACGTTGCCGTAGTTGTTGCCACCGTTATTAGCAGTGTTGGCAACTGAGCCGCTTACTTGACCGCCTACACCACCGTTATTAGCGAGATTGGTCATCCCGTTAATCGCGTTGGTCTGCGTGTCGTTCATGCCCGCGTATGTCTGACCTGAATACTGCGGCACTGACTGATTGCTCAGGTTAGTGCTTTTGGTCAGAATGTCCTGAGCAGTTGGTTGCGCATAGCCAGGCAGTTCCTGCGTAGTAGATGAGCTACCACCACTGCTGCCGCTAGATCCGCAAGGAACAAAGCCTTGGGCCTTACGTTTGAATACAAAGAATGACATTCCTATTCCCTTGTTATTATTATTTTTATGGGATTGCTGCGACTTACTTTTTGCGCTGATCCTTGCCAGTTTGGTTAGCGATCTGGCCTGCTGCAACTGCCCCTAGCAGACCGCCTGCTGTCTGGACACCCTTCACCTTACTTATCAGGTTTTCCTTGATAGCTTTGGTGTCAGTCGCATGCTTGTCGAGAGCTTGAATCGCATCGCCCAAACGCTGTGGGTTCAGCATCAAGTGTTCGACTGCTGCGCGGTTTGCTGCCGTCTTAGCTGCAAGCGCTTCATCTGTTTGACCACCGAACAGACGGCCGGCAGTTTTTGCAGCACCTGTTGCGGCCTTGTCCATTGCGTAGTCAGCAGCAACGGCACCAAGTGGGCCTGCGTGTGCAAAACCAAGACCGCTAGCAATTGAGCCAAGCACAGTACGGCTCAGGCGTTGGCCGCCCTCACCCATCATGTAGTTACCAATACCCTTGCCACGCTCTGCATTAACCAAGCTATCGAAGCCTTCACGCTTTGCAAAGTTGGACGCGGTATCACTCCCTGCAACCTTCTCAGTACGTGATGCGTAGCGTTCCAAGTTGTCACGCACGTTGTTCAAGCGGTTCAAGTGGTCTGCCGAGAAGTCAGCCGCATTGTTAGTAACGTTCTTCACGTCATGCCATGAAACGTTGCCATCTGTGCGTGTGTCAAACTTCTTGACCAACTCGTTGAAGTTTTCCTGATGCGCAATCTTCTGCTGCCCTGTCTGCGCTGCGTCGTAAAACTGCTTGTATGCAGGACTATTCGCTGTCAGGTGGTCTTGCAACTGTTGAGCGGCGATTGGGTCTTTTGCAGCAGCTTGACGCAAGTAGTTGTATGCGTCGCCGTGAATGCCCTGCGCGCTGTTACGGTTCATCGCAGCAACAGCGTCATCTCGCATCTGAGTAAGTTGTGCTAACTTTGATGCTGAAACGGACTTGGCAGGATCGAGTGGATTGTTGTTCGCCTTCCCTGCTTGGATGGACTTAACGAGGCTGTCCAGCTTGTTGACATTGAGCTTACCCAACGCACTAACCATGTTTGGGTCAGTCAGGAACTGGCTTTCTGCGATCTGGTCGGAACGACGCGCAAACTCCTTGTTCACGTCAGCAAAGCCTTGAACCTTGTTTTCCAACAGGTTGTTGATCTGCTTGCGCACGTCGAGATATGCGCCCTGCTGCCACTTATCCGCTGACGCCGCATCCATTGGATTATTCATGCGCTGGATATAGCTGTCCAAGTGCATCTTGGCAATGTTCAAGTCTTGCGGCGTGATGGAACCGTTGTTGATCACTGGTGTTTGATCGCCAGCGTTCAGCTTATAGGTCTCAACTTCACGCAGAGCCTTTTGCATTACTGGACGCTCAAGCAGATTCTGCAATTGGCCGTCTACTGGCAATGGCTTTGCTGCGCCCAACACGTTCTCGTACATTGGCGAAGTGACAAAGTTACGATCACGCTCAAGCGCTGCTGTGATGGCGGGATTGCTTGCGGTGCCGTTCCAACCCGCTACGAGGTCATCGTTAGGCGCGTTGAATGCTTGTTGGATTGCTGTATCGCCGTCGTTTTGTGCAACAACGTTGGCACGTTGCAAGTTACGCTGCATTGCTGGTGTGTTGAACACAGTGCTGTCTTGCGTTGGTGTCACTGGTCCCAGCTCTGCATTACCGCGAGCAGCCAGTGTGTCTTGGCCGTCTTGGAATGCGTCCTTCATTGCTTGCAACTGAGTGTCGCTCGTTGCGCCTTGACGTAGATGGTCTGTGTTTGCATCAGCGTTTGCAGCGGCGCGCGCTGCGAGACCGCCGTTGTTGTCGCTCTTATCCAGACCTTGCTGAATAGCTTGAACAGTTGGGTTATCCGTCGTTTCCGCCGCTGTGCGTTGATAGCCCGGCACGTTGCTCTGTGCGTTGGATTGCATCTGCGCAGCTACGTCTTGGGCTGATTGCGGGGTGTTGTCAGCGTTGATGTTGTCAGCAATCTTGCCTGCCATTTGCTGCTCTGCTGGCGACAATGTACCGCCCGTTTCATTACCGGCATTCGCCAATTGTGTCTCGGCATCTGCAAGCTGCTTTGTAGCACCTGTGATCTTTGAGATTACTGGCTTTGCTACTGCACCTACAACATGACCTAAAGCATGGCCCACAGCGCCACCAGCACCACCAATAGCAGCACCGGCCAATGGGTTATTGGGATCGCTCAGAGCGCCTTGTGCAGCGGTTTGAACGAGCGTGCTGCCCAGCCCGCCACCTGTCATTGGCGTCATTGCCACTGAACCAGCAAGGTTAGTAGCTCCGCGGAGCAATCCGCTGCCTGTGCCATGCTGTGCGCTGTCATAGGCTTGCTGTTGCGCGGCGTTGGTTGCGTGCAAATCGTTCACGCCTTGCGCTGCATCTTTGGCAAACTGTGAATCTGGCGCAATCCAGTTGGCACCCTTCGCAATCCACCCCATAACAGGATCAAGCTTGCTGTAGATAGCATCACGAGCGCCCATCATTACTGGGTTAGTCGTGGTCGTTACTGTGCCCGGAGCTTTGTCAGCGCCAGCATAAGGGCCATACTGCTTGAGGAAGCTTGAAACGTCGTCGCTGGAATCGTTAGCACTGGCTGCTGGTTGTGCAGGTTGTGAAGCACCGCCGTATTGTTTCAAGAACGCATTCACATCTGGTGATGCGCTGCTTGGCTGTGGAGTCTCGCTAGCATTTGCATTGCTTGAGCCGGTGATTGCGCCCAACACGTTAGACATGATGTTCGCAGCACCGCTTACCTTACCGACATACTTAGGGTCTTGAGCATAACCACCCGCTTTCAATGCGGTCGCGAAGCTTGTCGCATCTTTCGCACCTACCGCGTTTGGATACTTGTTCTTGATCAAATTGACGTAGCTGTTTGCAAAGTCATCTGTCGAGGGATAAGCTGCATATACGTCATTCGAGCCGGTCTGATTGTCGGTAGCGCTTACGCCCTTACCGGTCGTGCTCTTGATGTTGCCCAGATTGTTAGTGCCGGGAATAACGGACTTTCCGTAACCTGTTTCCAATGCAAGCTGACCAGCGATGATCGACGGATCGACCTTCAACTGGCTAGCAATGTTGTTGATCGTAGGGCCGTATGTTTGTGCAAACGCCTGTGGCGTTCCGTCTGGTGTGCCGCTAGCAGCAGGAACCCAACCGCCTGAAGCGGACTCGTCCGCGCTTGATGCGTCGCTTACTGGTGTCCAACCGTTGTCAGCCATTATTGACCTCCAAAGATTGGTTTCATCAGCACGCCGGCCTTAACAAGCTGGTCACGCTTCTTAGGGTCTTTAGCCATTGCAAGCGCTTGCTGGATTGCCTTGTCGTCAACGTTGGATGACGATGCCCATGACGGATTGATCATAGGTGGCTTGTAGTCCACAAAATGCTGCTTCGCGTCCTCTGCAACTTGCTGCATGGACGTGCCCTTACCGTAAGTCTTTTGCATGCCGTTAATTGTGATTGTTGTTGGCTTTGACAGATCGGCTTCGTTACCGCCGTTAGCAGACAAGTAAGCAGCGCGAGCAGAGTTATCAACAGCATGGACGTTAGCCATTACCTTGTTGAACGCAGCGTTCTGCAACAACTGCTCTGGAGTAGCTGAAGCTGGGTCCGCTTGCGTCTTGGTCAACTGCTTTTCGATGAATTGGTTTGGCTTAGCAATCGCTGGCAACAGTGAGAATTCCTGCGTCACGTTCATGCGGTTTGCAACTTGTCGGATAGATGAGTTCGGATCGTAGACACCCAACTTTGTAAGCGCTTGGCGGGATACATCACCCAGAAGACCGCTGCTGCTGCCCAACGCATCCTTGGTTTGCAATGCGCCCATCAAGCTGTCGTACTGATCGGCTTGATCTTGTGCCTTGCTTTGCGCTTCGTGATATGGCTGAATTGCTTTTGATACATCTGCGGGAGCCATACCGCCGGTTTGTGTTTGTGTTGCGTTTGGCTGACCGTTCGCACCTGAACCGTTGTAGACGTTCACATTGTCTGTAACTGGTGTGTTGGAAACCACGGTCTGCGTACCGACCTTTGCTTGCTGGCCTGTGCGCTTGTTGATCGCATAGACGTTACCAACGCTGTCTTTCTGAATGTCCAAGTCTGGGAAGTAGGACTTGACTGTTTCAGCATTACCGCCGTTTGCCAGAATGCCTTGTGGTGTAACACCATTAGCGCCCGGATTAGTCATGTACGACTGCAACGCTTTGATGTTCGCTGTTGAAAGCTGGGTCTGCGCTGTGTCCGCGTTGGCCTTGCCAATCTGTGCTTGTGCAAGCTGCGCTTGACGTTGGTATTGGATCGCTGCCATGTTGTTAGCAATAATTTGCTGATGCAGCGCGTTGTATTGCTGCTGACCGGCCAATACACCCGAACCAACGGCAGCAAGGCCAGGTGTGCCGTAACGGCTGTTTGCCATCATGCTTGCACCCGCCGCCATGACTGACTGCCACAAAGCAGGATCGCTAGCTGCCTTGCTTGCCACCTTGTGCAACCAGCGTTCTACTGGGCCGGGTTGGCTGTCGCTTGAACCGTCGCTTGATGCTGCGCTGCTATCAGAAGTCGTAGCAGCGTCACCATTGCTCTGGCTATCCGAAGACGTATCTGCGCTTGAACTATCCGCAGAAGCGTTGGCAGCGTCATCCTGTGCAGTCTGTGACGCTGTTTCGTCTGCTTTCTGTGAGTCGGTTGCGTAGCTGGGGTTTGCGTCGCTGCCTTGATCTTTGCTAGCGCCTTGCCCCACGTAATTCAGCAAACCTTGTTTTGTAGCGTCAGCGACGGGCTGAGCGTCTTGTGACGTTGAATCGTCACCGCTTACGCCCATCAATGCTGAAACGCCTGTTGTTGGGGCGCTCTGTTGTCCTTGTTGCGCTTGCAGCAAGGCTTGTTGGTCTTCATCATCAAGCGAAACGGGAATGCCGCTTGAGTTGTTGAGTCCCATAAGAGAGAAAAGTGATGCCATTGAGAATCCCTATCTTGTTCTTGTTATTTATTTCATATGGCGATCAGAAGGGAGCCACAACACCGTAGAACGGTTGGAACGTTGGCGGCTTTGCTGTGCCTGAGTTACCGCCCGCTGTACATATCCAACCAAGCAGAATGTATGTATGGCCGTTAGCTGTTACGGTTGTTGGCGTCTTGTTCTTGATCTCGTCTCCCACATCCCACGTAATGCCCAATGTTGCGCCGGTAGGATTGGTTGTGATTGTCTTGCCTGTTCCTGTTGGCGGTACGTTTGATGCGGTGTACGTTGCTGACGCGTAGCCACCAGCTAGCAAGTCGATGATGCCTGCTAGCTTGTTGAGAATAGTCTCAAGCTGCGTTGAGTCTGCGTATGTGACTGACTGCCCGTTGATCGTTGTTGTCTTTGTGGGCAGTACGATTTTCCCAATGCGTGCCATTTAGTTTCTTCCTGTGATTACCATCATTGGGTACCACTCCATAACTTCGAAGTCGCCCGTAAATGACAGGTTCAAGCTGTGCCAACGTGCGTTGAAGTCAACGTCGATACGTGCGTCGATAGGCATAAACGGCCCTGTCGCTAGTGTTGTGATTGCGCTTGGATCGCTAGTGCCTAACGTTGTGCGTCCCTGCCACAATGCAGTGCCTGATGCTGGCTCCTGCTTGAAGCGCATCTTGAACTGCTGCATGGTTGAGTAAGACGTGTCATCACCAAACACGTTGGTCGTGATGGTCGCGCCCGTAGAAGCACCAGCAAGCGCCATAAGCGTGTTGGTCGAGTCGAAGTAACCCGGTGTCACGCGGAAGTTAATCCAGTACGCTGAGTTGTAGCTGATTGATGGAATGTCGTTGTACGTATTCCACTGCGTGCCCATACTGTTGTACGTAATCTGACCGTTCAGAATCTGCATGAAGCCTTCCATGCTTACGTCCATGCGGCCCCAAGTTTCAGTCTTCCAGTTATAGGTAATGCAGGTGTCGATAGCCCCTGTGGAACTGTTCGACACGAACGCCCAGTAGATAACCTGCTTGTCTTGGTCGTAATAGCTGCTAATCTTGTTCTTGTAGCTTGGATTGAGCGTGTTGAAGAACCAGCGGCGCACGTTTCCACCAATTGGCTGTGGCAAACCGTTGTTCTGGTATGCGTAGAAGTCGTCAGAGCCAATAAAGAACAGAGCTGAACCAGTATTGACTACAGCTTCCTGACATAGCGCACCAACTTGCTTGCTGATCGCTTCGAAGCCCCAGCCTGTTGGAAAGCCTTGGTTCGTGCCGACGTACATGGAGTTGGACTTGAACAGGATTGCGTTAGGGCCCAATGCTGTACCCGCTGTAATACCGCCTGCTGTATCGCCCAATGGTGCGTAAGCGCAAAGTGTTTGCTGGTTGGTGTAGTCCCACGCTGTTTGATCGCCAATACCTGAGCAATACCAGTAGTGCGGTCCTGGCCCTGCTGCTGATGCGCTGAGGTTGCAGACAAACACTTGATAGTTGACAACGAACACGATCTGCCCCGTAGGAGCATTCCAAAGTGTTGCTGTTGCTGTAGCTGTCGTAGTTGCACCGCCACCAGTGATGGTTACTGTTGGTGCGCTTGTGTAGCCAGAACCGGGATTAGTTACGGTAATGCTTGTAACTGCACCACCTGACACTGTTGCTGTCGCTGTTGCTTGAACGCTGTTAGGCATTTGCGGGGCAGACAGCGTGACAGTAGGCGCGCTCGTGTAGCCAGCACCACCAGCCGTTACTGCGATTGATTGCAAAGGCACTGGACAGTTGGTAAAGCCGCTGTCGATAGCGACTTGCAAGGGGTCAGTACCGTTGACTGCCAGCGATGCGTTACCAAAGGCTGCATAGCGCCATTGTGAGCTTGTACCCAATGAGTAACCGCCTGTGCGGCTTACATCATTCCAAGTGCCGTTGACGTTCTCGTAGATGTGCGATGCCGTACCTGCAAACTGGCGATCTGTATTGTCTAGTCGTGCAATAAGCGCACTGCCTACCACTGTAGATGGCAATGATGTAAGACCAGCATTAACGGGACTAGCAGCAGCTTTGAAGCCTTGTGCTGTAGGAATGATGTTGTTGCAAGTCTGGAAGATGCCCGGTGTGCTTGGGTCAACGTCAGGTGCGAAACCGACAAGCTTTTGCGGGTCTAGTTGTATTTTTTTACCCATACTGCCTCTTACGATGTTCTACGTGTCAGCTTGGTCTTTTGTGGTACGTTGCCGATACGTGATGCCTGCTGCGCTTCTGTTACTGCTTCTGACAGCATGCCTTGCCACTTCTGCATCTCCTCGTCATCCTTGATGTACGTGACGGCTTCAAACAATGTCGCGTACAGGTAGATGTTTGGATAGTCTTCAAGTACCCAGTTGCTCTCATTCGCATCACTCAAGCCAAGCAGTGTTGCGTAGTAATACATCGTGAGTTCGGAAGTACCGTCAACGTATGTTTGCAGGATCAGCTTGTTACCAGTAATGGTGTATTCCTGCGCGTACTGATTCCACTTGCGCTTGTCGATCTGCTCCGGAGACACGTAGTTCAATTCGCAGTCGTCGTATGTTGCATGCAGCATTGCGCCGAAGTCAGACGGCAGCGCGATAACGTTCGTACCCACTGACGGAGTAACGGAGTACGGCAAAGCAATCTGCTGGTCGAGCGTTTGCAGCAGCGTCTTGAGTCTCGCTTCCGCAAGCTCAATGAAGACAGGGATTTGCGCTGTCAGGTTGGCACGCTGTAGGTACGTGGCAACCACGTTTTGAAAGTCGTCGTATGAATCAAAGCTCAAGTTACTCATTGGAGCCCTTGTTTTAGTTTTTGTTTAGCACGCCATTCGCGTGTTCGCTCCGCTGGAGTTTTGGGATTATCAGACTTAGGTCGACCTACAGGTCGACCTGACTGTTTCGCGATCTTGCGGAACTCTAAAATGTTCTCGGAATGTAGCTGGATGAAAACATTCCCGATCTCATAGTCCCCGAGATCGTTGTAGCGTGACATGCAATACTGGCCGCGCTTTGTTCCACGTTGCTCCCACTTGCCAGAGTCAATCCAAACTTGAAACCACTCCTCAAACGTTAGCTTGAACTTGATTTCGTTTCCGTTTAGATCGACTCGCTTTCCATTAGAAACAGTGCCTTTCTGCGCGTTATACTTCATCATTGCATCGCGCTTTACTACTTGATCCAAGAATGAATCACTTAAATCTTTCAGGTACTTCATAAACACGTCCTTGTTATAAAAATTGTTGACGTATCTATTTATACTGCCGAAGAATTTTCGTTACTTCTGTGTGCGGTATGCTGAACGCAAACGGAATGCTGACAGGTCAGGATCATGCAAGATCGCTTTGATATGCACGCCATTTGATTGCTTGCTGAAAAACTCCGCTAGCGTGATGCCTTTGTCCAAGCAATACTTCTCGATCAGAATGCCGGGAATGTCCATCACTGGACGCATCTCTTCGCCGTAGCTGCTCTTTACTTCAAGCTCACTGCGCCATGCTTTTGCATCTTCCACAGCGTCGCCAATGTTGACCGTGTGGATAGCGGTGATCTTTTCTCCGGTTACGTCCTTCTCTACGTGGAAGTCTGTACGGCTATCTGGCAGGATGATTGCGGGTGCGTTGTTGGCAACTGGCTGCGCTTTTGATCCTGACAGATCGAAGCTAGCGTTGCTGCCGCTTGCGAAAAACTTGTTACTCATTACTCACCCTTCAACTGGTCTTTCTTTTGCTTTGCAAGGCGACCAGTGTTGGTCAGCGTTTGCAGTTCAGCCTTGAGTGCGCGCATAGCTTGGACACGGTGCCATGCCAGTTCACGCTCAGACAGAACCAAGCTGTCGATCATCTTTTGTGTTGCTTCGGCTTCCAGCTTGTCCAGCGTGGAAGTCAGCAAAGGGTTTGACAGCAATGCCGCTGCTTCATTGCCCTTTGCGATTTGTGCGTCGTACTCAGCGACTGATTTTTGATTGCGTTGCATAGTTATTCTCCTTTATTGAACTGGTCGATTAGGTCTTGCTTTGCTTGCTGGATAACCTCCAGAATCATGCGTGCTTGGTCCTCGTTCTTCTCGTCAATGGCCTCTACCATCTTTCGAAGCTCGTTCAAAATCTCTTTAAGTTCATTGCTCATTGCTGCCCGCCTTGGTATGGGTTGGCTTGTGGCCCTGTTGGGTCTGGTGCGTTGCCGATCGTGTTGATCAGGTCGTCCATCTCACCGCTCATCTGCATGTTGATGCCAGTAAGTGCTTGCGTGAACAGCTTGTCAGTGGACTGGTATGTCTCAGCAAACAACTGTTGCTCTTGTGCAGGTGCCAGTGCAGCTTGTGCAGCGATCTGCTCACGTTGGATTGCAGCTTGAATGATCAATTGCTCGCGCTTGTTAGCAGCTTCCAACTGAATTTTTTGCAACTCGCGTTGGTGTGCCATCTCTGCTTGCTTGTCGTCTGATGCCGCTTGCGCTTGGATACGCATTGCATCCAACTGTGCTTGGCGCTCTTGGCGTTGTTGCTCGCTTTGCGCTTGCTGCTGCGCAATTTGCAACTTGATTTGATCTTGCGGTGGCACTTGTGGCTGTGGTGGTTGTGGCATTGGTGAAGGTGGAGTGCAGAAGTATTCTTCTGGGTTCAACCCGAAAGCCTTAACCAATTTGTTAACCGTGTTCTGCACGAGGTGCAGGTTAGTCATTCCGGTGAACTGATCCAATGCCTGCTGTTGCAAGCCCAGAATTTGTTGCAGGTTGCCAATCTCGCGTGCCTTGTCGCCAGTACCCAGACCGACCTTTACTTCAACGTCAAAACGGTTTGCCGCATCGGTTGGGTCTGCTTCCACCAGTTGGCCGTTCAGGCGAATCTGCATGTATTCGTCTTGGTACTGCGCCAACAGCTTTTGTATACGGAGTGCTAACGGTTTAAAGCCTGTCTCTGCAAACTGGCGTGCGATCAACTTAATACGCTGCTCGCTGCGTTCTGTCATGGCTTGGTAGCCTGTAGCGGTCTCGTTCACAATGTCAGCGTCACTACCCTGCGTCAGCTTCATAACGCCAGTACGCTCTTGCTTCATTGTGTCCATCAACTCCATCAGCGTAGTAACGCCTTGTACGTCACCACTACCTTGTTGAAGTACGCCAACTGCGTCTGCTGACTTCACACGGATAATGCCGCCCGGACGTGAGTCGAGCAGGTCGTCCAAGTTCACAGCGCCGTCAACCGCATACATCTGCGCGTTAGCACCAAGTCGAACGTTGTCGATCAATGCACGGCCAAGCTCAGTTTGTTGTACCTGTGCTTGGTGTGCTTGCTCCGCGGGAGAGATACCAAATGCCAAGTGTGGCAATGGGTTCGCTACGAGCAGCACAAATGGGTTGCCGTCGCATGCCTCGTTGAGCAAAATGTGATCGCCAACGTGGATAATCTTGCGCCACTCTGCAATGCCGTCGAGGTCATAGTCCATCTTGATGTAGCTCTCGATGACCATAACGAGGCGCATGGATGGATCAACGTTGTTGTTGATGTCGCTAAACGCATAGGCACCTTGCAACTGTGTTCGTGCTAGGTATGTTGGACTCATCTCAGGGTTGAACTCGCTGCTGCTAATCTCGTCCAGATCGCCTTCGTAGTCAGGGAACATTGCTCGCAAGTCGCTGATAGTTACGTTGCGGGCATGTGCGGAATAAACAGCATCACGAACGTTGCGTGCCAGTGGATCGAAGTAGAATTCTTCCAGTGGGATATTGACGATACGGACACTGCCACGCGTGTTACTGCTTGCGTCAGGCTTGCGCTCGATAGTCACGTCATACAGGTTCTCGCTGATCTCTGTATTGTTAGGATCAACCTGTACGTTCTGAGCGATTTGGATTGGCTGTGCGCCCTGTTGTGCTTGCTGCTGAATTTGTGGTGCAATTGGTGGAGCACTGCCTGTAGCCAGAGCCAAACCATGCTGGATGATGGCCAGCGGATCGTAGTCAGGGTTCTTGTATTCGCGGAGCTTCTTAATTGCAAACTCGCCCGCGTCTGCTGCCTCGCGCATGAACTCAAGCTGTAGCTCTGTCAGACCGCGATACTTGACCGTTTCTGTTGTGAGGTCAGGTTCCCAATAGACTTTGATGATGCCGCCCGGTGTCCACAACGCATCGTGAATCCATGTACGGGCAATCTCATAGCCTGCGTTCTGTTGCCATACGTGATTGACCATTGCCGTGGTCATGTCAGCGGCTTTCTCTTGCGCTACTGTGCGTGGTGTGAAGCGGACGATCTCATCAGTGCCGCAAAACACGTCAAGCAATGGTGGCAACAGCCAGTTCACGGTATCTGCTACGGATGAGTCAACGTAGTTGGAACGGCCGGGTGTTTCTGGTGCTCTGTAGTCGCCGTGAGCTTGCGCGTAGTAATCGTTGATGCTGCGCAGTGAGCGAAGCTGAATGTCGTCCTCCATGAAGGAACGAGCACGCGTCTTGTGTACGTTCAGGATTGCGAGTACGTCTGGGTCAGGCATTGGGCCATCTTCGCCCGTTGTGTCTGCTGAGATTTCGATTGATTGCCCCTCGTCCTTTGGCAGTACGCCGGGCAGTATTTGATTCATTTGATTGACAACAGCATCTGTGTTGTCGCCATCTTGGGCGGCAAACAGTGGATTGTTGTCGTCTAGCGTGTATGGTTGTTTCTTCTTCGCCATTAACGGATTCCTGTTATCAGGTTTATCCGTTATTTATTTCGAGGCTCAAATGAAAAAACGGGAACCGAAGTTCCCGTTTAGTATCCAAACCCCAACGTTATTAGACGTTGTTCAGGTCGCGGATTTGGAAGCTTGATGCTTCGTTGCGTGCTTCCAGTGTGCCTTCCCAACGAATTTGGAAGTTACGTGCATCACCAGTTGTCGCCATTTCTTCTGTTTCCATGCCACGCAGAACAGCCAATGCGAACATGTCTGTGTCGATACCGTACACAGCGTGGTCACCAACTTGGGACATAACACGGTTAGGAACGCATGTAACATCACCGAAGTCTGATTGGTAGATTGTGTAGCTTGTCTTCAGTGTGATTTCGCCGCTGTTGGAAACGTCTTGGAACTTTGTAACGTTACCTGAGAAGCTTGACTGGACTTGCTTGCCCAATGGTGTCAGCAACAGAACGTTGACGTCGCCGCCTGCGTTGTATGCTGAGAGCAGTGCTGACTTCAACAGAGCTTCTGTGTAAGCCTGTGCTGTACCTGCTGCTGGCGCTGTACCTGGGTTGCCTGCTACTGGAGCCGCACCACCTGTACCACCAACGTAGTTAGTAGCCAAGAAGCCTTTCAGACCCTTCATTTGACGGCCTGTTGAGCTTGTACCTGCTGATGAAGTGCCATTGACGATTGCTGAAGCTTCAATGTCCTTCTTCAGTTGCATCATTGTTTTTGCTTGCACACGAGCGATCTGGTTTGGACCAGCGTGCTTAACTGCTTCTTGTGTGTTTGACACTGAGAATGCATCCAGCACGATCTGTGAGTAGTTACCCAGACGTGTTGTTGGAGCTTCTACTGAGTATGAAGCGTCTGCACCTTCAACTGCTGCGTTGTTAGCAATAGCTGCTGACAGCGCATCTGTTTGCCACTCGTGGTAAACGGCTGTTGCTGATGTTTGTGCAATTGCAGACACGAATGGTGTGTCTGTTGGGCTGATCATGAACACTTTGTCGATCAGGTCTTCACGGTTGCCTACTGTACCGTAGGTTGTTACTGTATTTGCTGGCATGCTTTATCCTTATAGTTATAGGCCAGATGGTTCAATCACTTCTTTTTAGCCCACTGGTTAGCCAGATAGGTTTCGAAGTTCTTGCGCGATGGATCGACTCTTAGGGAATCGTTAATCGCTTTTTGCTCTCGGGCTGCTTTGGTTTGTGCCTGTCTTGCTGCGAAGTCAGGGCCACCAACTGTAGCCGTACCGGCATTCAAAGTTTTACCAGAAGGCTTTGCCGCTTGTTGCTTCTTCTGGGCGTTAGCTTTTACTAACTTATCGTATAGTGCTGCTTTGTGAACCACTGCAAGCATGCGAGCGTCATTAAGACCATCTTGCTCTTGAGGTGAGAACCCTTCGTTAGCCAGGTAGTCTTGAATCTGCTTTGCGTCGCGCTGTGCTACATCCTTGTTCTTCCACTGTGGGAACAACTCGAATACCTTGTCGCGTTGTGCTGACAAGTGCTTTTCTTCAGCTTGCTTGCGCTCTGCTTCTTCCTGCTTAGTAAGTTGTTCGCGGTAAGCTTTAGCTTGAGCCAGTTGGTACTCACGTGCTTGCCAGTATTCCTTTTGGCGGATGTATTCCGCTGGGTTCTGTTCGAGCAAAGCGTTCCAATCTGGTTGCTGTTCCTTATACGATGATTCAATAAAATTCTGATACTGTGTCAAAACGCTCTTAAGGGCCTCGCGCTCTTGGGCGTAAGTTGCCTTTACTTCTTCCGCTTCTTTGCGCATTTCAGAAGCTGAGATATGGAGCTTTTCGGCATCGCGGAACTTGTTAGAAGCGGACTCTTGCTTCTGGTAGCTCGCGATTAGCTCAGACTGCTTAACTTCGAATTTCTTTCCATCTACTGTAATCTCGAAGCTTGGCTCGTCTTCGCTATCGTTAGTCTCTTCGTCTTTGGTATTCTCTGAATCGCCGTCGATGAGATCCAAGTCCAGCTCGTCTTCGCTGCTGTCGGATTCCGTATTAACTTCAGGTTCGCCATTGTCAGCAGATTGTTGTTCTGCTTGAGGTTCGAACGGATTAGGCAACATCTTGCCTTTTTCCCCGCCTCGCTTCCCTTCAAATGCTTTAGGGATCGTTTCGGTCTGTGTGTTAAGGTAGTTAGCAAGTTCATTCTCGCTAAGGGCTCCGCCAATTTCTGCGCCGCTGTTAGCAGGGATTGCGCTTCCGCTGCTTTCATTGGTAGGAGAGTGATTTTCTGTCGCCATTTTTATTTATCCTTTTGTTGGCTAATTTTCATTTGAAGATCGTGTTATCGCGATACTTCAGTGGTTTTCCCCAGCTTGTCGTTTGGTTCGTTGAAGAAAGGGATTCTTGGTTGACTGCCACGTAGCGGAACGCGTCTGCGCCGTGGGAGTACATGTCGTGGACTGGATCACCGAAAGAGCCGTCTGGGCGCTCTTTGTAGTGGTAGCGCTTCAAGCACTCAAGCAGCTTTGAGCATTCATCTTTGTCAAAGTACATGGTGGAGAACATCTGCTTTGCTGCGCGGATGCCCATATCGACTGCCATGCTTGGCGTGATCTGGACTTTCCATCCGAAAGCTTCCATGATCTCTTGCGCAGACTGGCCGGTTTTAAGGTCTCGGTGTGCGCCGTCATGCGGGAGCCACATCGTTCCCCAGTTAGCTACGTTGTGATCCATTCCCCACTGTCGTAGCTCGACGTTGTATTCGGCCAATGTCTTTTGATTGCTCTCGATGTAGCCGACCACTCGCATTTCTGACAGCGTGCGTTGAATAAGGATGATTGCCGTTTGATCGGCCCAACCCAAGTCCCAGACGGCATGCACGGCAAGCTTGGGATCGACCAATACGCGGGTAACGCGCTCCTGCTCGTATGCCTTTGATAGCTCTCGGAAGTACACCGCGCCTTGCTGTGCTGGCAGTACCTTGCCTTCCCAGATATGCGCGTACATGTCTGCGTTAAGGCGCTTCAAGTCTGCACGGCGCTCTACTTCCAACACTTGTGGGAACCAAGGGTTGTGCTGCCAGTTGACTTCAACGTCCTTCACGTCTTCACGCGTGTTCAACACATAGCGCTGATACACCGCATCAGTATCGAGGGATGGGTTCCATGTGAAGTAGAAACGGCTGTTGTCCGCTCGAATGGTTGGGATTAGGATATTCAGCGACTTGTCTGTTAGGCCTGCTGCTTCCTCACCCCAACAAATGTCAATACCTGAGAAAGACTTGATCGAATCGACGGTTTGGTCGGACAAGCCCTTGAAGATGAACACAGAGCCATTAGCGCCGCGTATTTCGCTGAGCGTTGCCGTGAAGAAGTCGCCAAGCTCAAGCTCCTGTATGAGGTCTTGCAGCGAGGTATAAACCGAGTCCTTGATACTGTTCTGCACTTCGCGGAAGCAAAGGACTTTGAGCGGCTTGCTGTACGCTTGGATAAGCAGGATTTTCGCTACTGTGACGGACTTGCCGGAGCCACGACCGCCACGCATGGATACGAAGCGATACTTGCTGTCCAGCAACGGCAAGAAATCTTCCGTGATGCTGGTGTTGTGCTCAGTGCCTTCCAGTGGCTTGCCGTTGACATCAACGACACCTACTAGGTGCTTTTCTGTGCCTGAGCGATAGACGCCTATGCGGAACTGCTTTGGTGCTTTGATCTGTTGTTGCTTCTTGACCAACTGCTCTAAGCTATCCAGCCGCTTGAGTAGTTGCGTTGTCATAGGGAAATCAAGTCTCCCGGTCCTGCAACAGAGGGATGCTTGGGCTGTGGCACGAAGGCGTCATGCAGCATCTTTTCCAACTGCTCGATGCGCTTCACCAGTGCTTCTTGCTCATGGACTGTCGCGATATGCTTGATGCTGTTGATAATATCGAGCGCAACGTCTGGTGGAATCTCGCCCTTGCTCATTGCTTCCATGACTACTTCTGCTTTTTCGTGGTAAGCAGCGTCGCGGTCATACTGGAATGCGATGTTTGGAAGTGTTGTGCGGGCTGTTGGTACTGCCGCTTTCATGAACGCTTCCAGCATTTCTTTGTTGCCGTTCTGGAAAGCTTCTGTTGCGATGTGGTCGTATAGATCGTCCTCAGACCAACCCATTGTGCGTTGGAGTGCTGCTAGGGCTTTTGTCTTTGGGGATTTGCCTCGCGTATTGCCGTTGTTCGCAGGCTGATTGCCGGGGCCGAACGCGTTGGTAGGGATATTTTTGTTGCTCATCTGTTCTCACTGGGGCGCCCTTGCGGGTAGGCCATATGGGTTACAGATGTATTTAGTTTCCCTTTAATCCCAGATGAAAAAAGGCCGCATTGCGCGGCCAAGGTACTGCTTCGGGGAAGTTACTACAGCGTGTTGTTACCACTTGAACCCGTTCATATGGGCGAATGCTGTGACTGCCGCGACACCACCACCAATCGGCCCTGCAAAGCAAGCAACGATCAGCCCCAAAACCGGGGCAACCAGCAAGCTTGCAAGGAACCACGCACCGTGATTTACTTCATTTGTCTGTTTCATATCTAACCTCGTTAGTCTGTAGTTATCCATAGCCTATGTTCTGGGTAGCGGCCTGTACACAAGTTCTGCCACGTTCAGTCGATTGCGCGGAAAATACTTGCTCGCTCTGCGTGCTGCCCCGCATAGTCCCTGAGTTCGTGGTAGCGGTCGCTCAATCGTTCAGCAAGCTCGTTGTTACCGCGCGCTGCTAATTCGTGGGCAAGCTGATTGAGCACAAACATAGTGATGACGATGCCTGCTGCGTCGTTGCTCATTTCCCCCTCGAATCCGTTGCCCTGCACTGCTAGGTTGTAGCGTTCGGGCGTTGTGGGTGCAGCGTAGCCGCCGTTGTTGCTGAGCTTGTAGAAGTCCCACAGTCCGCCCCTGTACTCGTCAGGTGCTAGCTTGGTTGCGTAGCTGTACAGCAGCGCTTCGCCTCGCATCATCGAGCTACCAAACATGTAGGGCAGGAAGTTGAGGCGTCGTGATTCTGGTAGCTTCATAGCGGTGATTTTCATTGGTAGTCCTACTCGTGTGTGGGACCACGATGGTAGTGCCGTGGTTGCGGGCCATCACCTAAAGAAAAGGCGTCACTGCCGCCTTGCAGAAGCCAAGTAGTCGCGGTTCAGATAGGTCTTGAGACGATGACAGTTAGCACACAGGGTCCTGAGGTTTGCAACGTCGTTGTTTGCGTGGTTTCCGTCAATGTGATCAACGTCAAGCTGTGCAGGCACTACGGCAACAAATCCACAGTCTTCGCAGTAGGTTTTCTTGTGCAGTTTGTATGAGTTCTTCTTGTCGTACTTAGCCTGCTCGCACTTTCGGCAAATCTTCCTATACCGCCGAAGTCCCGTTTTCTTGCTGATGCTTCCCGGTCGTGCTGGATGAGTGTTGCAGGATTTGCAAATTGGGGTTGTTGTTATCATTGTTATAACCTCTTTGGGCCATTTTGCTTTCCTCTCGTTGAGCAGTCAAAAAGAAAAGGCCTCCAAATGTTTGGAGGCCTTTAGGGTTTGTCGCTTACTTGAAGAACTTCTGCAGAAAGAATGCCAGCGCACCAATCGCTGCTGTTGCTGCTATTGTTAGCGCGCCGTTGCGGAAGCTTCTCAGCTCAGCAATTTCGCGAGACATAGCGGCAATCTCAGCACTTTGGGTTGCAACAATCTTGTTGAGTTCCATGATGACATCGCGCAAATCTGCAATGTCTTCTCGAAGCTCAACAAGATTGAGACGGCGTTCTAACAGCAAATCTTCGCGACTTGTGTCTTCGCCCATGCTTCACCTCCAAACGAACCACCCGTCTATTTAGGGAGCCAGGTGAAGATGTAACAAGGCGTTATTGGTTGCTCGTCTGCTGCTGGAATCTCGCTACTGCGTCGGCAAATTGCTGCAATGCTTGCTCAAGGGCGTCCATTGTTATCCTTATCTGGGAACAACTTGTAGTCACCACGCACGTAGCGTTGAATCTCCCAGTTGGGTGCTGGCACATGATGGACGCCGCACTGAGGATCACGGTGATGTGCCTCGCAGAGCGGTAAAGTGTTGTAGATCGAATCTACGAAGTCCGTCGCGTCGTTGAACGTTGACCAATCGAAGTCTGGGTGCAGTTCGCGCATCAGGTTCCAATCAACCGCACCGGCAAACGCCCACTCAACATACCTGTGATGTATCTCGATGCCGCCTTTGCAGTCATGGTTGATATAGCACTCAGTGCCAAGCTCATGCCAATGCTTCTTTGTCTTGCGAAACAGTGCTGATTCCGTGCGTGGCGGATGATCAGGATAGTATTCTGCAAACTTGCTGCTTTCACTTACTAGGTGTTCGCCCGCTACTTGCGGATCTTTTTCGTTATCTGTGTGTTTCATCTGATATGGCGCGTCTGGTGACGTTCTGCCAGTCTCCTAGCTCTTACTAGTGCCCTTGCTTGTCTTTTTACCGCGTCCCTTGGTTGGCTCTTCTGCGACTTCTCTCACGATCTGCTCGCCAATGGCGAGCATGTAGACTTCAAACTTATCCGTGTGGAAACGCTCGTTAAGCTTGTCGGCCAATGACAGCGCACGGCCCTTATCTGGGAATACAGTACGGCGATAGCTGCGCGTGCCTTCGTTGAACTCATGTCCGCTTCGTGCGGTTACGAGCTTGCCCTCATAGGCAATGCCGTACATGGCTGGTTGCTCAAGTACGTCATAGTTGTAGTGTGTCTTCTTGTTGTAATCAGAGACAATGATTTTTGGTGCTGGTCGTGACATTAAAGTCCTTCGAATTCTTCAAATAGGCGTGCGGCATCTTGCGTGTTGTTGAACAGTAGGCGCACTTTCTGGGATGAGGGCCAAAGATAAAGCTCAACGCTGATTCGGTTGTTGAGCAGCCATTCAGCAATTGCGACGCGGTGCTTCCAGAAAAGCTCCGCTGTGGTTGTCAGCTTCATCTTTGGCATAACGGCTTACAGCGCTGACGCAAGCTTCTTGAAGAACGCTGCGATGTGTTCAAGGAACGATTCAACGTGCGCTGCTGGTACTGCTACGGTCACTGACGTGCCGGTCGCGCCTACATCAAGGGATACAGTGGTTTCTACTGCTGGTGCTGCTGTGTTGTCTGGGGTTGTGGAGTCTGACATTTCAAATACCTTTCACAGCGGGATTGCTGCTCAGGGTTATTTATCCGTGCAGTTCATTTGGTTATGCACCGTGTTGGTGCGTTATGAATATTGACGGACGAGTTTGGCTGCTGGATCATCTCGCTCAACAAGTACAAGACGGGGCCGCCATGGAAGATACCCAATCGAAAATGTGGTTCAGCGGGGTTGCGTTCATCCCGTATCTGGCACTTGCAGGCCTCTATACGTGGTTCATATCGGGCCACGAAAAGGACTTTTGGACTGCCGCAGCGGTATTGATCGGCGGGCGGGTCGTGTATGCCGTACTGGACAGCATCATGTCCACCCTCGCGTGGCGCACGTATGCGAGAAAGCGCACCACGGACAAGATGCAGAACCTGTTCCTTGAGAGCCGCATGCCTCAGCGGGACTATGCAAACGAAACGCTCGACGCCTATCTGTACCGTATCGAGAACGGTGACGAGGACTACCCGGTTGCCGTCAAATGCACCGCTCGACAGCTATCAACTCTGCTTACACAAGCCAAGCATGACGGATTGCTAGCAGGCGGTCGGGTTGAACAGGCAATCACTGATGCCTATAACCGCTATACACGGCGAAGCAGCGTCCAAAATCCGCTCGGTGCGCCAGTTTAATTTTGACTTACCGTATCTGCGATTGCATAATCACATTCCAATAGGTCGCAATGGCCGCAAACGTCGCTGGAAGCTCTTAATTGCAGCTTTTTGAACGAGAATGATAAATAAAAGTAGAAGCGGAATTAGAAGTCGAGACTAGTTCCAATCACAGATTACACACGTTTGGCAAAATACATTTGGCAAACATAAACCCGCTACAGTGCGTGCTCGACTCACCGCTGTTAGCGGGTTTCCCCATTCTACAAACTAAAAATACAAAAGCAGTAATACACGGCAATGACGCATGGAGAAATCCCCGGTAGTTGCTAGGTAGCCAACGGGCAGAGATTAGGGCCACAGTATCCCGAAATAGTATGCATAACCGGTAGCGAAAGCTACGAAGCGCTCTGGTGTTCTACGTAACCAGATTAAAGCGACAGGACGAGAACTGGTAACAGCGCAAGGAAAGCAAGCGCGTACGTTACAACGGGGACTAATGTAGACGGTAGAGATTTGGGTTTAACTCCCAATGAGAACGATAGAAGAGGGTGTCCAAGGGCAGTTGCTTATTACGATGAGCAACACGTAAATCACTTTCCCATCACCGGGAAGAGGGATTTAGATTTCTTTACTCTAAAATTTCTAGCTAACTTGTTTTACTTAATGCAGCTCAGTTGTTCCTGCTAGTCACAACTGAGCGGCGTTTAGTTCTCGCACCTGGCTTGCAAGCAAGACCAGTTGCTTACGAACTAACCGCTTGTTTGTTTTACTTCGCAGATACGAAAAAGCGAAGTAATGTAAAATCTGACCGCCCAGGTCAGATGGCATTACGTAGCCCCTTGATGCAGATGAGCGCTAGCGAAGAAGCAGCAAGGCGCTGCATAAAACAGAAGTACACGAAGAAACACCCGAAGTGATTTCCGTCGAATGAATCCCAAGAAGTAGCTCAGATACGAAGAAGTATCAAAGCTATACCTACGTCCAAAGACGGGACACACGTCGCGAAAAGCAACGCAGCAGCGCGCGAATAAACGCGTCACTAAATAAAAGAAAGAGCCGTACGAAACGGCCAAGGAGAACAAAATCATGAGGCTGGTCACACGTGGCGAATTCCTAACCATGCCTGCTGGCACCGTCTACTACGACGCAGATCAATGGGGCAACGACGAGGGACCAATTGAGATCAAGGGTGAATCATTTGTCTTTGATGGCTTGCCAAAAGACTACTATGTTGGTCGTTTGCTTCCACCGCCTGAAAGATTCTACGAAGAAGGTAAGGATGCCATAGAGCATTGGGAGCAGCGTTCTGCTAGATGGGATGGCGATGACTTCAGCAAGATTCCAGAAGACTACTTTATGGTGCTTGATGATAACGATGCGCAGACGGTAGCGGACGCGATTATCAACACTGTAGACGAGCAGCATATGATCAACTACCACATAAGAGGTCTGCTCAACGCTGGATTGTCAGCAGATGAGATTGTCCAGCAATGCATTATGGCAAAGCTCCGAAAAGAATAACAAACAAGAGTGCCAGTCAACGATTGGCACCGGAGAATAATAACAATGAACAACGATAACCTGACAGTCACCGTCTATCCAAATGGCTACATTCATCTTACAGAGATGCGAGATTGGTGCGACGAGAGCGTGACTAGCTATAGCGACTCTCATGACGAAGCAAAAGCTACCAATCCGTACTACTACACCATCTGGGACATAGGCCACGCAGTCACTACGAAAATAACCAGACGTAGACCAGTCTCGTTCACCTTTACCAACGATGTGGACGCCATGCACTTCAAGCTTAGATGGTCGGCATACCTGCAATCCCTCTCCCCCCAAAAACGCTCCCTCCTTGTCTTGTAAATAGAGTGACAAGGAGAAAGCAATCATGCACAACATATTCGAAGTCACACTACATCTAACCGGCTATGCCACATTGAAGGCAATTCTGAAATGGTGTGCCGCCAATACTAGCGAGTTTGACACTACCAGCCCCGCAGATAACGACCTTGACGAGGCTTGTTTTATTCGGAATCTACTCGACTCCGGCACCGTCGAAACACGGTTCTATTTCTTTGAAGAGACAGAAGCAATGCTGTTCAAGCTGACATTCGCGGAGTACCTGTGATGAAGTCACAATCAGTAATCGTACACGTGGCAGCAGTTGCGCAGGTGCTATCTGGCAAGCTGCAAGCAGATCACAAAAGAAGCAATTACACCAATGCACGTGAGTACATGACCAACACACGCTCATGGAACGAGTTCACGAGAGCATACCTACAGTATCAGGAAATTAAACAATGAGAGGCGGCGGTAAAAGCACGTTCGCACGGCAGTGCCCACACTGCGAGCGTGTTATCAAGTACGAAAAGACCTACAAGGAGAGGCACGGCGACAACTGCACGGAGATCGTGTCCAACGCATATCAAGCGCTGGCCGACTTGAACAATGCCGCAGGAAAGCTCAAGTACGCTGACTATGTGGATCGGCTAAAACGCTTGCATGCAGCGAAGAAGAACCTGCAAGCGCAGATTGATGAGATTGACAAGGTGTTGGCAAGCTTGAACGGATGGAAGCTAGTGTTCATGCAACGCTGAGAAAACGAAAAGGCCCGGGATTACCGGGCCTTCGCGTACAAAGGAGAAAAATACAACTTCAAGTTACAAGCACCATGACAAAGTTCTTGTACTTTTATTTATCTTCCTCAACACCATGTTAGTTTGAACTGTAAAGCGTCTGTCTCATCGTGAAACGTCACTACTAGCGCTTGTACTGATGGGATGAGCGGTTTCCCGTCGATCTGGATTAGCCTTTGCCAACGTACTCCGAATCTCCCAGAACAAGCATGGGAGCACCACTCACCTACTGATGCCTCAAACGCAGCATCGCGGCCTTGTGTGATTAGCTCAAAGCGCGTCACTGTCATTGCCACTCTCCCAACTCTTCGTGATCGAACTCAGCACCAAACACTAGCTGAAACTGCAACGCATCATCCTCGTTGTAGAACGTGTATGTAGGTGCTTCGAATCCAATCATGTATTTGCAAGCACTCGGTTGAGCGTAGTGCTTGACCAACCCTGTCTCCATGTAGTTGCGCACATTGTTGCTTGCCAACCATTCGCTGACCGTTTCTGCAAGCGCAGCGACGTTGTCAAAACCTGCACCATCGAACGTGACTTGCAGGCTGTCTTTCACTGTAAAAAAGTATGTCATGTTGTTGTCTCCTTTTGTATGACCTCTTTATTTAGCGAAAAACGTCGAAATTGACGCATTAACGCACCGCTAAATAGATGGCATTACACAAAAGGAGGATCAAATGTCATTTGATCAAACAAAAGCAAACAACCTGATTCAGATCAGCAAAGAGGAGGTGCGCCAGTACTGGCATTTGGTACGTCCCGGTCTTGAGTACATGGTCTCTGAGGGAAGAAACCCAGACGGCTGGATTCCAGAAGAGATTTTCAACGTCTTGACCGCAGGACGTGCAGACCTGTTCTTCACGTCGATCATGCGTGGTGAAGACAAGGGCATGCGATACGCGACGCGTGAAGCAGCGATTCAAGACAGCAGCGGCTTTGTGGTTCTGCAACTGCTGCCAACGTTCGACGGGCGCGTGGTTCACATCTGGATTGCAGTCAGCAACGACTCAACAAACAAGTCAGACGCTGGTTCGATCATGCGCGTATTCAACGACGAGCTAACTAAGATCGCCACTGACACAGGATCGAACGGAATTACCTTCGGAAGCAACTGCGAGTTCTGGGAAACGATTGGCCCTCGTTTTGGATTCGAGAAGCAAGAAACTAAATGGAAAAAATTGGTGAAGTAAATGGATGACCTGACAACACTCGCAGCAAACCTCAACAGCCTGACAACCTATCCGTCAATCGCTGACATGCACGCACTGGCAACAGAGCTACAGCAGTACAACAAGGACGATGTAACGCAGAAGCTTTTGCCAGCACTGACTAACTCATTGCTGGTGACAGACATTAAGCGCTTGATCGCTGGCGCACTACCTAGCACGATTAGCGCGCCCATCTTTGTGCAGCCTACCAACCCGACTGATCCCAAGTATCCAACCCCTACTTCCACAGTTGATGCCGGCGCAGCTACTGGTACCGAGCCACAAATCAAACCAGCAGCATGAGCGATGAGTCTGTCTTCAACGTCATAGTAGTTGCAAAGGTCGATAAGTGCGGCAAGCGCTTCATCTTCGAGATGCAAGTGCTTGATGACAACGGCGAGGACATAACAGACCTCTTTGCCTTCTACGCCAGATTCGCAGAGAAGGACGTAGGGAGAGAAGACGTCATTGATGCAGTAATCGTCAAAAAAACAATTTGACAAAAGAGCCACCCTTTGCGGTGGCTTTTTCATTTGACCCACTACTCGCTAAATACAGGAACAACAACACGCTCGAATTGGAGAGCGGCGAGAAAGCGGAAACCAAGATGAAAAAGCAACTCACACAAGAGAGACTCAAAAGTCTCCTGCACTACGACCCACAGACAGGTCACTTCACTTACCTCGAAGCGTACAAGGATCACCAAGCAGGTGATCGCGCTGGCTACGTTAAGACAAACGGCTATCGCGAAGTTGCTATCGACGGACACAAAATTTACGAACACCGTCTAGCAGTTTTCTACGTGACCGGCGCATTCCCTCAAGAGTGTGTTGATCATGTCAACAGAAACCCAATTGATAACCGTTGGGCCAATCTCCGCGAAGCAACCTACTGCCAGAACTCTTGGAACACTGGCCTGCGCAAAGACAACACATCAGGCTACAAAGGCGTTTGCCCAGCTCGCAACGGTCTCTGGCAAGCATACCTCTACGCAGACGGAGCACGCTTGAATCTCGGCTTCTTCGAAGAAAAAGAACGAGCAGTAGAAGCAGTTGCAGCAAAGCGCAAGGAGCTACACGGCGACTTCGCATATCAAGCCACAAAACAATAACAACAAAGGCGATTACATGGCGGTGGATTTTTACGCAGGCACGACGTTCAGTTATGCCGGCACTCTAGCTTTAGAAGGTGGCGTAGCCAGTGGCACTTCCGGTGTCAATGGCGATCAGCCTGACTTTAGCCAATGGTCAATTCAAGTCGGGCTGTTTGATGCTGAGGCCGAGACACAAATCGGTTCCTTCTCAGTAACCAACCTCTCCGACCCAACGGTTCCAACAACCAACGGACTTTTCCAGATTACTGCTGCGGCAAGCGCAACGGCTACATGGCCTGTTGGTAAAGCGCAGTTCTGGATTTCCGCGAAGGGTCCAGATGGAACCACGCTTTCTTGCCAACCGTTCTGGTACCGCATCAAAGCTAACCCACTCAGCAAATACGGGTCATAAGAATGACAACAAATACGACACCGCGTCTAACGTTCACCATGCAGGGCGACCAGCAAAATCTGGTTGCCAACTTTGGGCCTTATCTCCCACTGCCCATTGATGCAACGATCCAGCAGGTAATCGCTGCATCTGCTCAAGCGCAAGCCTCAGTCACACAAGCGGCAGCTTCTGCAACAGCAGCTTCATCATCCGCTTCTGACGCTGGCAATAGCGCTTCAAATGCGTCCTCAAGTGCTTCCGCTGCGTCAAGCTCCGCGTCATCAGCAGCAACGCAAGCGGGCAATGCCTCCAACAGTGCGGTATCAGCTTCAACCAGTGCGACAGCAGCCGCAAGTAGCGCATCGCAAGCTGCTACGTCAGCGACGAACGCATCAAATAGCGCGAACTCCGCAAGCTCGTCAGCGAGTGCCGCAAACACATCAGCAACAAACGCGAGCAACAGCGCATCAGCAGCAGCGTCATCACAGTCGGCAGCAGCGACAAGCGCCACAAACGCTGCCAACTCCGCAACAGCAGCGGCCAATAGCGCAGCGTCAATTCCAACACTAGCAACAGTCGCAACGACAGGCTCATACAACGACCTCATCAACAAGCCAACGATTCCACCTGCATACACGCTTCCAACAGCTTCAAGCAGCGTATTGGGCGGAGTTATGGTTGGCGCTGGCTTGTCTATCAGCAACGGTGTGTTGAGTGCCAACGTGCAATCCAACGGGGTTACAACCTTCAACAACCGCGCTGGCGCTGTCTCGCTTACTAGCAGCGACGTATCAGGCGCTGGTGGCGTTGTCTATGACGCACAGGGCGCGATCCACTTTGGCACGTACAGCGAGAGTGTTGAGATTAACGGCGACTCATACAAAGCATACAACGCAAAGTGGGACGGCTCCAACTGGCAACGCGTCGATACGACAAAGGTTGCATGGCTTGAGCAAGCGAACATTCAAAACAACATGCTGTACGAAGGTTATCCGGCACTGTCCTACTGGGTATGTCAACCCGGCAGCAACCCAATTGGTGCGTTTGGAACAGCAGCGGGTTGGACTCTTCTACAAAGCTACAGCCAGTATCACGATGTGACTGTTGGCGGCTACGGCTTCGAGATCGACGGCAATTACACCTACCCGTATGCGCGCGTTCAGCATGCAACAGTTGGCTCACTGAAGCGCACCGGCATGATGACCAACTCGTATATTGACGAGTCGGGTCGTGATGACTCAACGAAGAACAGTTGGTGGTTTGGTGTCAGTGATGATGGCTCTGCGAGCGGCGACGTATTCAAGGTTCAACGAGCAGCAAGCGGCAGCGCGTTCGCGTGGACCGATTTGCTTTCTGTGTCTTCTTCAGCACAACTACAAATTGGCAGTGGTGGATCGTTGAAGTTTGCAGACGGCACCGTTCAGTCAACAGCGGCGGTGGCGCAAGTTAATAGCGACTGGAACGCGACAAGCGGCACAGCGCAGATTCTCAACAAGCCAACACTGGCAACAGTAGCGACTTCAGGCTCGTACACAGACCTAACAAACAAGCCAACTATCACATCGGGCACGGTAACTAGCGTATCGGTATCAAGCTCCGATCTGACAGTAAGCGGTTCACCAATTACCACAAGCGGCACGATTAGCTTGTCGCTTAATACAGTACCAGTCGCGAAGGGCGGCACAGGCCTCACCTCGCTAACAGCAGGTGCTCTGCACTATAGCTCAAGCTCAACGGCATTTGGTCAGCTTGCTTCCGTTGCAACGGGTTCCGTTTTGACCTCGCAAGGTACAGGAGTAGCGCCCGCATGGGGCAAGGTTGCGTTGACTTCAGCAGTAAGCGGCGTGCTGAATGTCGCAAACGGCGGTACTGGTCAAAACGGATGGACAACAGGTGCGCTTATCTACGGCGGTGCAAACCTGAACCAGCTTAATCCTGTCGCTACCGGTTCCGTGTTGCTATCAGCAGGTACTAACACTCCACCGACATGGGGCAAGGTCGCTCTGGCTTCCGTAGTAAGCGGCACATTGCCAGTTGCCAACGGTGGTACTGGTTTAACAATCACAGGCGCAGCGAAGCAATACCTGCGCGTAAATTCGGCGGGTTCAGCGCTTGAATACGCGTCGCTCACAGCTAGCGATATGAGTGGCCTTGCCACTGTTGCGACAAGTGGCTCATATACCGATCTGATCAACAAGCCAGTTGAATCACGATTGTATTTGGACGTGTCTGCTGGGGGAACATTCACCCTAACGGACGCTCAGTTTGCCAACGCCATCTTGGACTTCTACGGAAGCTTGGCCGGTAATGTGATCATCGTTGTTCCGCAGACGATACATCGCTTTACAGTAATCACAAATGCCATAACGGCAAACGGTCACACGGTTTCCATAAAGACTTCAGGCGCATCTGTTTATGCTCCACTTGTAATCCCTACTGATTCTGTTTTGGGCCTTACCTGCGATGGAACCGGCGTGTTTTCCGATGCTGGCTACTCGCTTAATGGCGGCTTTACCGGTGCAGTATGGACTACAAACGCCGACGGTTCTCTCGGCTGGGTAGCACCACCAGTAGGCGTCACTAGCGTTGGAATCTCTAGCTCAACACTGACTGTAAGCAGCTCTCCTATTACTTCGAGCGGCACCATTCAGATTGACATTCCTGCTGGTGCGAATGGGCAAGTTCTCTCAACCAATGGTAGCGGTCAAGTTGTTTGGGCCGCTGCTCCTACTGGCACGATCCCATCACAAAGCGGCAACGCTGGCAAGTATCTAACAACTGACGGCACAAATGCTTCATGGCAGACGCTCAGTGGTGGTAGTACCGGCAGCAACTTGCTTAACGTTCAAGTCTTCAAGACGTCAGGTACTTACACACCAACGTCTGGCACAAATACTTGCATCGTTGAAATGGTAGGTGGCGGCGGTGGAGGTTCAGGCCTCTGGACTCAACCTGATGGAAACGCAGGTGCAGCAGGCGGTGGTGGAGGCGGATATGTCCACATGAAGGGGCCAGTTGCTAACTTCGCCGGCCAAGCAGTAACGGTTGGCGCAGGAGGTTCAGCGGGCGTCGGAACAAGCGCGGACTACGCTGCGCCTATTAGCAATTACTCGGGCGGGGATGGCGGCAATACCACTTTCGGTGCTAGCGGCTCGGTGGCATATGGCGGCACTGGTGGCGCGTCGGGTGGTTGGACTAATACAGGAACGATGGGGACAGCATTCTTCTATCCGGTCGGTGGCAGCGGTGGATCAATTACTGTTTCTGACGGCTTCGACATTGGGAGTTTTTCAGGCGGCGGTGGCGGCAGCGATCAGACTCAAAACATTAACGCCAATTTGCCTTCCGGCGGCGGCTCCAAGTTTTCTGCGTTTGGCCAATTGCCGTACTGCAACGCTGCTGGATCAGCGTTATCGACGCCGAATGCGTCCAACTATGGCGCTGGTGGTGCGGGTGCTGGCACCGGTGGCAACAGCGGTGGAGCAGGCGCTCACGGAATTGTAATCATTTGGGAATTTAGTTAGGGACTACTATGCGATTTGCAGTTATACAAAACGGCCTCGTGTCGAATATTATTATGTGGGACGGAGCTAGTACCCTGGCCCTCCCAAACGGTGCTACCACAGTTCAGCTAGCTGACACGCAGAACGTTGGAGTCAACTGGGCATATGACGGAGCAGCCTTTTCGGCTCCGCCTCAGCCAACACTTACTGTGACGTTGGATCAAGCGAAGAAGAGCCAGCTAAAGGCGCTCTCCAACGCTTGCCAAGCGCAAGTCTATGCAGGCTTTACGTCAACGGCGCTTGGTGCCGCCCACACATACCCAGCGAAAGACACTGACCAGCAAAACCTAACTGCGTCTGTACTTTCGTCGCTCATGCCCAACTTACCAGCGGATTGGACGACGCCATTCTGGTGTGAAGACGTCAACGGCGCATGGGCTTATGTCGCACACACAGCAGCGCAGATTCAGCAAGTTGGGCAGGACGGCAAGAACGCCGTTTTGCTTGCTTTGCAAAAGCTTCAGACATTGCAAGCGCAGGTAGCGGCAGCGGCAACAGTAGCGGCTGTGCAAGCTGTGACGTGGTAAAGCGCGACGTTAAATAATAAGAAAAGCAGGACGTTTATGAATTTCTACGCAGGTGCCACATTCAATTACGCGGGCACGCTACAACTGAAGGGGCCAAACCCGGGCGGTGCTTACGGTGTGAACGGCGATCAGCCTGACTATAGCCAATGGACAGTCACAGCAAATCTTTTCGACCCAACGGGCGATACGCTGATTGGTAGCTTGGCTGTCACTAACAACTCAACCCCTACCCTGCCTTCCACAAACGGCAATTTCCAGCTAACAGCAACGGCGGCACAAACCGCTCTATGGCCTGTTGGCAAAGCACAGCTTGTTCTCAAGGTCTCTACTGACATTGGCACTGTGCTGTATGCAGACCCTATCTGGTTCCGCATTAAACCAATTCCAATGGGACCACGCATTTCATGAGCAGCACACAACTAATCTTTACGTTGGACGGCGATCAAGGACAGATCGCAGCAAACTTCGGCCCCTATTTGCCAATCCAAGTTTCCGGGACATTGCAAGACATGCTCAACACCATTGAGCAAGTCGAGGTATCAGTTTCAACCGCATCAGCAGCGGCTACTACTTCAGCGACAAACGCGGCCAATGCAGCAACAAGCGCGACAGCGGCAGCAAGTAGCGCAGCAGCGGCTAGCACGTCAGCAACCAATGCATCCGCTAGTGCATCAGCGGCAGCAAACAGCGCGACAGCGGCAGCTAATAGTGCGTCATCCATTAGCACGTCCGCATCTCAAGCTGCTACATCAGCACAGCAAGCACAAACAGCAGCACAGGCACTCACCAACGTTGCTCCGCTTGTTCCTACTTCTGACAATGCATTGAACCTTGGGTCGGCAACAAACCGCTACTCAAACATGTATGCGGTCAACTTCCAAGGTGTCGCATCATCAGCACTGTACGCCGACTTGGCAGAACGCTATGAAGCTGACTGCTACTTGGAACCCGGTGACGTAGTAATGATTGGTGGCGAGAAGGAAATCACAAAGACATGCTCCGCATATTGTCCTAACGTGTTTGGTGTCGTCTCCACCGCCCCTGCTTTCAAAATGAACGCGGGCGCTGGAGACGACAGCACGCACCCATACATTGCCTTCTGCGGACGTATCCCGGTAAAGGTAACAGGCAAGGCACAGAAAGGTCAGCGTTTGGTCGCATCTGCAATCCCAGGTGTGGCAATGGCGGTTGACGTTAGCGAGATCAACACTACGCTTATCGTGATTGGCCGCGTCCTGCAAAACAAGCAGTCAGACAGCATCGAGCTTGTCGAAGCAGTGGTAGGAGCGAAGTAATGTCAGCAACAACAGGCGTCAAGATTCCTGCTGCTGACTTCAATTCGATCCAATCGACTATCAGTACCGTATTGGGGACGCCCAGCGGCAATTACGGCTACGGTCAAGCGCCTGCAAGTGCCCAGGTAGCAACTGGCAACCAGATCAAGCTGACCGACTGGCAGAATGTGATTACTGACATCACGCACGCGTATAGCCATATCTACGGCAGTGCCCCATCAGTGCCTGCACTCTCGAACACAACGCGAGTAAAGGCCGCTGATGTAAATGCGTTGGCGACGCTCGCGACACAGTGTTCAACCAACAGGCTCACGATTGCAGCAGCAAACCAGACGGCTATCGCGCCAACGTCAAACACGACTATCACACGCGCAACTACGTGGGGCAATGGGTCAACCGGCATTACATGCGTGGCATCTTTCACATGGGCGTCAGAAGCAGCAGCATCAGCTTTCTTTAACACTGGCGGCACAGTGACGATGAAGCTTGCTCATCCTACTACATCCACAACGCAAGATAACGCGTGGAACGGCTTCTTGTCTGCGATTGGCACGATGGTATTCAGCGGAACAGGCAGCACTAAAGCAGGCGGAAACGGCACCATGACATCGCTTGCATATTCCGCTTACACAACAGGTGGAACGGCAGTCATGAACGCAGTAACGATGACCACTGCTGCATACACGGCCAACTACATCACAGTCACGGTAAAGAAAATTACCAACGGCATGTCGATCACTGTGTTGCTGGAAGATAACCACACGAACGCTTACTACGACTCTGTGGCAAGTGGCACCAACGCTGCATTTGGCTGGAGCTATGCAACCGACTCAGCAAATCTTGCAACTGCTATCACAGTGCCTACTTTCGCGAAGACGACAAACTTCTGATCTCCTGTCAACCATGTCTTGATTGGTTGCCACCAGAACTTACCATCTGAACGTGGTTAAACAAGAGGAGTCCAAAACATGTCGTACGAGATGCCCCGCGCTGCAAAGCTGTTGAAGGAAGTTGAGTCGAAATACATTGGTTTGTCCGCAGGTCGCACGCACAAAGCTGGCAAGAAATGCAAAGTGCAGCGCTCCCCCGCTGATCCCGGTCTGTTCATTATTTGGTTTGGCAAGACCGAGATTGCCAAGGTTCCCGCGCTGCAACTCACCGAAACCATCGAATACACGGACGGGAGGCAACAACTGTGAATCTCGTCAATCTCGCTAACTGGATCGACACACACGACCGCCCGCACCCCACGCTAATCAATGGCGACGGCACGCTGACTGTGTTCTCAGTTGAAATCGACTTCGTAGGCAACACGCACGTAATTTCCGACACGATCCCCGCAACGCTGCAAGACGCACGCAACCTGCTTGGTTACTAGGAGAACAACATGAACGCGAAAGCACTGTCTATGTCCCCTGACGCAGTACGCAAGCGCGAGCAACGCGCTCAAGAAAAGATGGCTGAGTTGGCGAAGGAAATGGAACTGCCCCAGCAAGCAGAATTCACCGTGCTCAAAGTTGGTCACGCGCTGGTCAAGGGCAAGGGGACTGCGAAGCCGAAGAAGGACAGCATGTGGGGCATTTTTGTAAGCGCTGATGTGCTGGTGAAGTTCTTCGGTCGCCGTGGTAGCGCAATGCGTTTCAAGCAGGAGCCGATTGCTGCTCTGGACGCTGCACTTGAGCTTTACCAACATAAGCTTGCAGGCACGGACGCGAAGAAGCTCAAGCATGTAGAGGTAGCTGAACCTGAGCAGAAAGCGCTGCTTGGTGACGACTGGCCGCAGGGCATGTTCGACCGCTACAAGCAAGCGCTGGCTGACGGGAAAGTTGATGTTCCCCTTGTGGTGAAGCCTGCTGCGTGAGAGTGGCCCACTGCTGCAAAGATGACTCAAGCTGCAACCGCGTAAGCGTGCTATAACTATAGGGAGCAACCGACCGTGAGAGAGCAGATGGACATTCTCAAGTTCGAAGCAGAGTTGGAGGTGCTACGCGCAACCAACTCCAAGCTGATTCAAGAGACAGCCAAGATCGCTACTGAGCGACAGTGGATGCCCTTCGTCTGGGGTGCAACTACTGCATCACTTACCATCGGCGCTATCGTTAGCTTGTCACTGCTGTTCGCGAAGATGCTTCACTGATCTCCACAGCAAAACCCAAAGAGGGGAGCAGTGCTCCCCTTTTCTACCTTCAAAGCTTGTAGCCGTTGTGCCCTTCGAAGACCTTGCCATTAACAGACACCGCGTATGGTGTTCCGTTAGCATCCAAGGTGTCCAGAATACCCAAGGGGTCTGTATGACCCAAGTCGAACTCGTACACGTCTGAGTCCGGACTGACCGCTCCACCTGCTGCCTTGATATCGGTCGAGTTGTTCTTGTGAACCCGCAGCACTATAGACATTCGTTTCGCCTCCCCATGTGGTGAGCGTTCAGCTTAACTTATCTTTGCAGCAAGTTCATCAGGCGTGCAGAGGCCGTCGTCCCAACCGCTGACGACGGCGTAGCCAAACTATAGAAAACTATTGTCCGGCTGTGTTTAGCCAACTAAACTACAAGCAGAAGTTGTGGCCTTTCATCCTGCGTGCAGGTGCGAAAGCCACATGAGGCCATACACGACGGCCAAGACAAGATAAAGGTCAGCAGAAGTACCCATAGAGTTACCTAGTGTAAAGGTGGACAAATCTGTCGGAGCCGTTCGGTTACTAGGCCACTGCGGCTCCGACAGAATCCATCTTACTGGAAAAAGCGAGCGCTTCACTAAATTGGGGGCGAGTTGGAAAATAAGTAGCCACTCACATGCCACAAGCGCCCCCGGTGCTTACTACCAGAAGTAGAAAAAAGTAGAAATAGATAGGTCTAGCTAGAAATAGTTTAGATAGCCTACGGCGCAAATATCCGCGTTCATGGGCGATTCGCTGTGGCAAAAATGCAACACAGCGAAGCCAAAGATGCATGAGGTCTCAGCACTTACCTGCTCAGCCGATCTTCGCAGCAAGTTCCTCTGCTGTCGTGTGGTAATAGCGGGCAAGCATCTGCACATTGCTATGACCTGTTACGCGCGACAACTCGATCACGTTGGGTAGTTTCTTCGCAAGCCTCGTTGTAGCCATGTGACGCAGATCATGGAAGTGAAAATCCTTGATCCCCGCTCGCTTGCAAGCACGGTTCCAAGCTCCATCAACAGCAATCTTGGTAATGTCGAACACAGGCTTTTTAGTGCGCGGCAACGCTGACAAAATCTCGCACGCTTTGCTGCTTAATGGCACTGTGCGAGCCTTGCCGTTTTTAGTGATAGCCAGGAACGCTGTGCGTGCTTCAAGATCGACTCTATCCCACGTAAGCCCCAACAGTTCCCCTCTGCGCATTGCAGTTTCCAGAGCGACTTGAACTAGGGGCAACATGAAGGGACTACGCAGAGCATGGAGCTTGTGATCTAGCTCGTGATACAGCAGCGCCAATTCTGCGTCAGTCAAAATGCGCTCACGACCCGGTGGTAGTCTGGGTTTCTTTACGCGGTGTACGGGGTTCTCGATATTAAGGCCCCACTCTCTGCGTGCGTGATTGATGATGCCTTGAATGTTCATCAACTCACGTGCCACAGTAGCAGGCCCGACTTCCTGCATACGCTCGTCTCGATACTTGCCAATAACCAGAGGCGTGAGGTTCAAGACGCTGTAGTTGCCAATCCACCCGTTAGCGATTTTGCCGAGTCTGTAGTACTCGCTTTTGTTGTCGTAGTTGCGCTTGGGTATCTCTACGTCGCGGTAACGCAGAATCAAATCTTTAAGCAGCAGTTCCCGTTCAGCAGACAGGTCAACGTATGACCTGCTATACATGGAAGACTCGACCTCTGCTGCCCACGCTTTGGCCTCAGCCTGCGTGTCGAAGGTCTTGTTTTGCTTGGGATAGCCCTTTACTGCGATGCGAGCTAGCCAGCGCCCGTTACGCGGAACAATGCTTGCCATTTTGTAAGCCTCACTTGCACTTTGTTAGCACTTTCGAGCTACTTTGCGCAGGGGAACTTGGCTAAGTCTTTGTACGGTAAGGGGAAATTCTGGCTACACTCTCAGCGAGCAACGTCGCAATTGATGCACTCGTCGGTAATCATCAAGGCCATACTTCTCTCACTTCGCGTCGGCCGAAGCCGACTTTGATCCGTCAATCCGGTAGTTTACGCCGGTTACGGTTGTCCCGCCGATGCGCCGCCATCCTGATCCAGCGCAGCAACCTTGTCTTTCAGCCGCTTTTCGACCGACGGGAACACGAACTTGCTGACGTCGCCGCCGAGTTGAGCGATTTCGCGCACGATCGTGCCCGAAATGAACTGGTACTGATCGGACGGGGTCATGAACATGGTTTCCACGTCCGGCAGCAGATAACGGTTCATGCCGGCCATCTGGAACTCATACTCGAAGTCCGACACCGCGCGCAGGCCTCGCACGATGACCCGCGCGTTATTACTGCGTACAAAGTCTTTCAATAGCCCCTTGAAGCTCATCACCTGGACGTTCGGGTAGTGCCCGAGCACTTCATGAGCGATGTCGAGACGCTCTTCCAGCGTGAAGAACGGCTTCTTGTTACGGCTGTCGGCAACACCCACCACCAGCGTGTCGAAAATGCTCGACGCACGTCGAACGAGGTCTTCGTGACCGCGCGTCAGCGGGTCGAACGTGCCCGGGTACACGGCGACTACCATGAGACTTCTCCTCTCTTCAGACAAAGGGGCACGTCAAAGCGTCACGCGACGCATTTGGCACCGACCGCACACGTGACGGCAACCCGCCCGGCGCTTGTTTTGGAACGCGCATTATTCCTTATTTTCGCGCTGCAGCAAATGAAAGTGGACAGCGCCCGCTTTGCCTTGCCGCACGATTTCCCATCCGGCGAGCATCTCGTTCCCATCGAGCTGGAGCGCAACGCCGGCCTCCACATACAGAAAACCTTCCGGGCTCAGCAGCGGTACAGCCAGCGCGAGCGCCTTGTCGAGCAGATCGTCGCCGAACGGCGGATCGAGGAAAACCACGTCGAACGATCCCGCTGCGAGACTCGCGGCCAGGCGCAAGCCATCTGCTTCCGCGATTTCGATGGTGCGCGCCGACAGGCGTTCCTGGTTCGCGCGCAACTGGCTCGCGGCCCGCGCATTGCGCTCAACCATCAACACCCGTGCCGCGCCGCGCGAGGCGGCTTCGAAGCCAAGCGCACCGCTGCCGGCGAACAGATCGAGGCAGCGCTGGCCGTCCAGACGTTGGCCGAGCCAGTTGAACAGCGTTTCGCGCACGCGGTCGGGCGTGGGCCGCAGACCGTCGAGATCGAGCACAGGCAGCGGCGTGCGCTTCCAGTCGCCGCCAATGATACGGATGGCGTGCGGCTTGCCGCCTTTGGACGAAGCGCCGTGGGCGCGTGAAGATGCAGAACGGGGCATGCAGTTTCGATTACGTTGTAGAGGCGCCCGCAACGCCGATGCGCGCAGGCCGGAGCGCCAACGTTACCACAGGGGCGCACGGCGTCCAGCCTGGCCGTTCGGCCGATACGACGGGCGGCGGCGCGCCTGATAAAATGTGCGGCTTCCAGCGCCTTGCATCCCGCATCGCAACGCTGCCTGCCGCTCCCGCCGGACTTTTACCGGCTGCGCGCATCGGCGCGCGCTCTCACCACGCCAGATCATGTTCAGCTTTTTCAAACGATTCAAGGGTTCGAAAGAGTCCGATAACGCACCAGAAGAATCGCCGGAGGGCCTCGCGCCCGAGCCCGCCGCAGGCGCGCCGACAGTGCCCGCTGCGGTGCCGGCGCCGGCGCCGCGTCCGGCTGCTCCACCAGTGAGCGTTGTTGCACCGCAGCCGGCAGCCAAGCCGCTTGCAAGCGAGCCCGAAGTCGAGGAACCCGCGCTCGAAACCGCCGAAATCGTCCCGCCGCCTATGCAGGACGAAGGCGCGAAGCGCTCGTGGCTCACCCGCCTGAAAACCGGCCTGTCGAAAACGAGTTCAAGCCTGACGGGCATTTTCGTCGGCACGAAGATCGACGAGGATCTGTACGAAGAACTCGAAACCGCGCTGCTGATGTCGGACGCGGGCGTCGAAGCCACCGAATTCCTGCTCGAATCGCTGCGCGAGAAAGTGCGTGCCGAGCGCCTCACCGATCCCCAACAGGTGAAAATGGCGCTGCGCACGCTGTTGATCGACCTGCTCAAGCCGCTGGAAAAATCCTTGATGCTCGGGCGCGCGCAACCGCTCGTCATGATGATTGCCGGTGTCAACGGCGCGGGCAAAACTACCAGCATCGGCAAGCTCGCCAAGCACCTGCAAAGCTTCGATCAATCGGTGCTGCTGGCCGCGGGCGATACCTTCCGCGCCGCCGCGCGCGAGCAACTCGCCATCTGGGGCGAGCGCAACAAGGTGACGGTCGTGTCGCAGGAAAGCGGCGATCCGGCCGCCGTGATTTTCGACGCGGTCGGCGCCGCGCGGGCACGCAAGATCGACGTGATGATGGCGGACACGGCCGGCCGTCTGCCGACCCAGCTGCATCTGATGGAAGAGTTGCGCAAGGTGAAGCGCGTGATCGGCAAGGCGCAAGACGGTGCGCCGCACGAGGTGCTGCTGGTGATCGATGCGAATACAGGCCAGAACGCTCTCGCGCAAGTCAAGGCCTTCGACGACGCGCTCGGCCTCACCGGCCTGATCGTCACCAAGCTCGACGGTACCGCGAAGGGCGGCATTCTCGCGGCGATCGCGCGGCAGCGTCCGATTCCGGTGTACTTCATCGGCGTTGGCGAAAAGGTCGAGGATTTGCAGCCGTTCAGCGCGGAAGAGTTTTCGGACGCGTTGCTCGGCGGCTGAACACAGCAACGTTCACCGCGAACCAGAAAAAAGGGCGCTCATTTTCGGGCGCCCTTTTTTCGTTCAAGCCATCACGTCATTCCGCGTCCGGCTGCACGCCAGGCGCCGCACGGGCGAACGCGTCAAGTTGCATCGCGTGATCGTAGATGCGCTGAATCATTGGAAACTTCGCTGTGTCGACCTTGAAGCGCTGCGCGTTGAACACCTGCGGAATCAGACACGCATCGGCCAGCGTCGGGGTGTCGCCGAAGCACAACTTGCCGGTGCGCGCATCGGCCGCCAGATGCGCCTCAAAAGACGCAAAGCCCGTTTCGACCCAATGCTTGTACCATGCGTCCTTCGCATCGTCGTCGACACGCAGCGTGTGCTTCAGATACTTCAGCACGCGCAGATTGTTCAGCGGATGTATCTCGCACGCCACCTGCAACGCCAGTGAACGCACGTACGCGCGATCGCCAGGCGTAGCCGGCAGCAACGGCGGCTCAGGATGCGTTTCCTCCAGATACTCGATGATCGCGAGCGACTGCGCCAGCACTTCACTACCGTCGACGAACGTGGGCACGATGCCGTCCGCATTCACCTTGCGGTATTCCGGCTTCAGCTGCTCGCCGCCGTCGCGCATGAGGTGCACGGGCACATAGTCGTACGGCAGATTCTTAACGTTCAGCGCGATGCGCACGCGATACGACGCCGAGCTGCGGAAATAGCTGTAAAGCTTCATGGTGTCCGTCTCCTCCAACCGCTCATCAGACGACGCGTACGCTAAGCTCACCAAGTCCGTCCACGCCGCCCTTCATGAGGTCGCCCTGCACCACCGCCCCGACGCCTTCAGGCGTGCCGGTGAAAATCAGATCGCCCGGTTGCAGTTCGAACAGCGTCGACAGATACGCGACCGTCTCGGCCACCGACCAGATCAGTTGTGACACGTCCGAGCTCTGTTTTTCCTCGCCGTTCACCGACAACCAGATCGAGCCCTTGCCGACATGCCCCACCGTCGTCACCGGATGAATCGGGCCGAGGGGCGCCGAGTGATCGAAACCCTTCGCGGTATCCCACGGACGACCCAGCTTTTTCGCCTCGGCCTGCAGATCGCGGCGCGTCATGTCGAGGCCGAGTGCATAGCCGTAGACGTGATCGAGGGCGCTTTCAGCCGGAATGTTCTCGCCGCCTTTGCCGATCGCCGCCACCAGTTCCATCTCGAAGTGGAGGTTCTTCGATTGCGACGGATAGGGAAATTCGCCGGTCGAGTTGGGCGCGACATACAGTACGGCATCAGCCGGCTTGCTGAAGAAGAACGGCGGTTCGCGGTCGGGATCGTGCCCCATCTCGCGCGCGTGAGCCTCGTAGTTGCGGCCTACGCAGTAGATGCGACGCACCGCGAACTGTTCGCTGGACCCGACTACCGGCACCGCGACCACCGGTGCGGGTGCAAATACGTAACTCATCCCGTTCTCCGTTTTTTTGAATTGTGCCGTCAGCGCGGCGATAAAACACCGAGTGTAACGCGCAGCGCACAGTCAGTGCGCATAGACAGGCACGGCCGGCCGTCCCCGTGCATCGTCTCGCCGGATCGCTATAGATGCGATACTCACATCCAATAGCGTCCTTTGAATACCGTGGCCGACCGCTCCATGTGGCCAGCCACCCCGTCCCACTGCGCCCGATGACCGACTCCACCGATACCGCCAATCCCTTCCCCTGCGCCCGCTATATCAAGGAAATCGGCCGCGGCCCGAACGGCGCCCGCGCGCTGACCGCTGACGATACGCGCGCACTCTATAAGGCGATGCTCGACGGCCGCGTGTCCGATCTCGAACTCGGCGCGGTGCTGCTCGCGTATCGGGTGAAGGGTGAAACCGCAGACGAACTCGCCGCCATGCTGGCCGGCGCGCATGCGTCGTTCGAACCGATCCATTTGCCGCACGCGGCGTTGCGGCCCGTGTCGATACCCACGTACAACGGCGCGCGCAAACAGCCGAACCTCGTGCCGCTGCTCGCGCTGCTGCTGGCGCGCGAAGGTGTGCCGGTGCTGGTGCACGGCGTCACCGAAGATCCGGGCCGGGTGACGAGCGCTGAAATCTTCACGCACCTGCAGATCCCGCATGCCCAATCGCACGCCGATATCGAAGACGGTCTCGCCGAGCGGCGTCTTGCGTTCGCACCAATCGACGTCCTTGCGCCGAAGCTCGCGCGTCTTCTCTCGCTGCGCCGGCGGATGGGCGTGCGCAATTCGACTCATACGCTGGTGAAGATCCTGCAGCCGTTCGCTCCTGCTGGGCTGCGGCTCGTGAACTACACGCATCCGCCGTATCGGGACAGTCTCACGCAGTTGTTCAACACGCATCCGGATGCGGCGGCTGGCGGAGCGCTGCTGGCGCGCGGCACCGAAGGCGAAGCGGTGGCCGACACGCGGCGTCAGGTACAGGTCGACTGGTTGCACGACGGCATCTGCGAAACACGGGTGCCGCACGAGCGCTCGTCGCCCGACGCGCCCGAGGTCGAATTGCCAGAAGCACGCGATGCTGCGACGACAGGCGCGTGGATCGGCGCCGTGCTGCGGGGCGAAGCACCCGTGCCGAGCGCAATCGAACGGCAAGTGGAACTGATCGTGGACGTCGCGAAAACACCGGTGTGACTGGCGCTGCGTGAACCTGGGCGTGAGCACATGCGGCGCTTGCGGCGCAAGTCCGCGCGCTGAACGTGACGGCCGCGGGTTGACACGCCGCACTACGCCGTCATACATTAGACCTATGCGTTACCTTCCGAACACCCTCCGAATTACCTCCGGCCGCCTAGCGCGGCCCCTATCGCTACGCCTAGCGTAAGTCCGGCGTAGCGCCGCGCATTGGCAGCTCGAGTTGCCCAAAGCGCGGGCCTCAAGCAGTTTCTCGCAGTTTCCGTCTCACCCCGATCGTAGTTCTTCACAACCTGTAGTCGTTTGCATTCGTCCGTTTACCGTTCGGACGAAGCGCGAGGATACCCGTGGCAGCCCGCCAGCCGCTCGAGGCCACGCCCTTTCGCATGCGACACAACGAACGAGGCTCATCATGTTGCCCAATCCCGCTGAAAAATACCGCCCCTTCCCCGCTGTACGTCTCACCGGCCGCAAATGGCCGAGCCGCACGATCAACCAGGCGCCGATCTGGATGAGCACCGATCTGCGCGACGGCAACCAGGCGTTGATCGAGCCGATGAATGCCGCGCAAAAGCTCGAATTCTTCGAGATGCTGGTGGCAATCGGCTTCAAGGAAATCGAAGTCGGCTTCCCGTCGGCCTCGCAAACCGACTTCGATTTCGTCCGCATGCTGATCGAAGAAAAGCGCATTCCCGACGACGTGGCCATCGAGGTGTTCGTGCCATCGCGCGCGGAACTGATCGCACGCACGTTCGAAGCGCTCGAAGGCGCGCCGCGGGCAATCGTGCATCTGTACAACGCGATCTGCCCGTCGTTTCGCAAGATCGTCTTCAACCAGTCGAAGGACGAAATCAAGGCATTGGCCGTGGAAGGCACCCGCATCATCAAGGCACACGCGCAGGCACGGCCCGATACGCGCTGGACATTCCAGTACTCGCCCGAAACCTTCAATACGACCGAGCTCCCATTCGCCCGCGAAGTATGCGATGCCGTTGCGCAAACCTGGCGGCCCACGCGCGATCACAAGATGATCGTCAACCTGCCCGCGAGCGTAGAGGCCGCAACGCCCAACGTGTTCGCCGACCAGATCGAATGGATGGACCGCAATCTCAGCTATCGCGACAGTATCGTACTGTCGGTGCATCCGCATAACGATCGCGGCACCGCAGTGGCCGCGACGGAATTGGCACTGCTCGCGGGTGCGGACCGTGTCGAAGGATGTCTGTTCGGCAACGGCGAGCGCACCGGCAACGTCGACCTCGTCACAGTCGCGATGAACCTTTTCACCCAAGGCGTCGACCCGGGCCTCGATTTCTCCGATATCGACGCGGTGCGGCGCATGGTCGAGCGCTGCAACCAGATACCGGTGCATCCGCGGCATCCGTATGCGGGCGACGCGGCCGAGCGGCCGGTCTGGAGCGATGAGGATCCGCAGCGCGTGGCTGCGTGAGACGACTTGAAGCGGCTCGGCACCGACCCTCGCAGCCTGGCGAGCGGCGCACCTGGTAGCGCGACTGCACTAAAACCCGCGCAGCCAAACCTGGGCAGGCGGCAAATTCGGCACGAGCGGCGCAACTCGCCTGCTCCTGCCGTCCGCGCGCTCACCACACAACGCGCAACTAGCGAAACGGCGTGAGTTCAAAAGGCTCACTCGATCGCGCAACGCGTCGCCTGCCAGGCGATCAGGCGCCACTGCCCATCTTCCTGCGTATGAATCGCCGTGTACGCGATCGGAAACAGCAGCGCACCATTATTCGCTTCCATTTCGATCAGTGCGCGGCCGGTGACGACACAGGTCTCCCGCCCCACCGGCAGCACTTCTTGCGACTGCACTTCGATCTGCCGGTAGCGGCGGCGTCCTGCGGTAATGCCATCGATGAACTGCCGTTTCGTTTCTCGCTTGCCGTTCGTATGGACATAGCTCACGTTGTCCGCGAGCAGCGTGTCGAGCGATTGCCCGTCGCCCTCGACCATCGCACGAAAGCGCTCTCGCTCGAGTTCCCGAATCGCTTCGATCATCTTTGCCGCCATTACTCAGCCCCTCGCACCGGTGAGCCGAACGTGGCCACGGTCGTCAGAAGTTATATTGCAAATATAGCTGGCTGAAATTTATACCAGGATTCGGCTCTTTGATACCGCCGTTGGAAATATGCTGGAAACGGTAGCCCGCCTGATACTGCTGACGTTTGCCGAACTGCACGCCCACGCCCGCCATGGGGGCGAACTGGAACGCAGTGGAAAGCGTGTAGTCAGAAGAAATAGCGGGGCTCGACAGCAGCCGGATGCCCGCGCCCGCTTCAATATAAGGGCGAATCGACCCCGAGCCCTTGATGAACCGGATGATCGGCGTCACACCGATTTCGCCGAGGTTCTCGTGCACATTTCCTTCGTTGGTGTGCCACCAGGCCGCGTGCGCTTCGCCGATCAGCGAGAAATGCCAGTCGCCGATTGGCCACCACGTCAGATTTGGGTCCCAGACCAAACCGAAGTCGAGCTCTTTCAAGTGGTGATCTGCCGTACCGACGGCGACCTGCATACCGAACTGGTCAGCCGCGGCCAAGCCCGAAGCCCCAAATATAAAAGCCGCAGAAGCGCCTTTTAGAGCCAGTCTACGCAAAGCGTTTTTCTCGTTCTTCATTGGGCACCGAGCTAGCCGAACGGTTGATCACCGAACTCTGTCCCACTTATTCTAAAGACATTCGAAGCGATGGATCGTATGAAGAAACCCAAATTCTCGAAATTTGTCACTTCAAAATCAAAGAATATCGGTCACTTATGAGAATGAAGGCGCTTTGTCAGCTAAATCCTACGGCGCCCACCAGACTCGCAGCAAAAGAGTCAAATGGCTATCGGAATCCAAATTTCAATAGGAATATACGGAACTTGGATGCCCCTACGGCCTCTAAGTATTAGCACTCGGCAAATCAGAGTGCTAACATCCAACGCTGGAGTCGTTTAACTGAATACGCTTTTGTCTGATTCCAAAGGAGTTTCCTACGTGAGCCATGCAATGACCCTTCCGAGTACTTTGAGCCCGTCGTCGGCTAAGGCCGCTTCGGCAGGTGCACTGGCGCTCTCGCATTCCTCGCTGCTGCCCGGTCAACTGGGCAATATCGACGCCTACATCCAGGCCGTAAATCGGATTCCGATGCTGACGCCGGGGGAAGAACGCCAGTTCGCCACCGAATTTCGCGAGCAGGACAACCTCGTCTCTGCGCGCCGCCTCGTCCTGTCGCACTTGCGGCTGGTCGTGTCGATCGCGCGCAACTATCTGGGTTATGGACTGCCGCACGCCGACCTCATCCAGGAAGGCAATATCGGCCTCATGAAGGCCGTGAAGCGCTTCGACCCGGAGCAGAACGTGCGCCTCGTGTCGTACGCCATGCACTGGATCAAGGCCGAAATCCACGAATACATTCTGCGCAACTGGCGCATGGTGAAAGTCGCCACCACCAAAGCGCAGCGCAAGCTGTTCTTCAACCTGCGCAGCCACAAGCAGGGCTTGGGCGCATTCACGCCTGACGAGATCGAAGGTCTCGCCAAAGAGCTGAACGTGAAGCGCGAAGAAGTGGCCGAGATGGAAACGCGCTTGTCCGGCGGCGATATCGCGCTGGAAGGCCAGGTCGAAGACGGCGAAGAGTCGTATGCGCCAATCGCCTACCTCGCCGACTCGCATAGCGAGCCGACTGCCGTGCTGGCTTCGCGTCAGCGCGACAAGCTGCAAAGCGACGGTATCGCGAGCGCGCTGGAGGCGCTGGACGCCCGCAGCCGCCGCATCATCGAAGCACGCTGGCTGAAGGTGGAAGACGACGGCTCGGGTGGCTCCACGCTGCACGAACTGGCCGACGAATTCGGCGTGTCAGCCGAACGTATTCGCCAGATCGAAGCGAGCGCAATGAAGAAAATGCGCGGCGCACTGACCGAATATGCGTAAGGCTTAAATATCTTCGTCACGCCGGTTCGTCCGGCGCGCGTCGTTTAGTCGCAGAGCCCTGCCCTCGCAAGAAGGCAGGGCTTTTTCTTGCGACCGGCAGCGCATGCGCTCCGTCGCAGACGCTCGCGCACGCACGCACTCAAGAACATGCCCGCCAAGCACGCGTTTCTTGACCTACCACAAAACTCATAGCAATACTGTCCCTACGGGGCGAGATTCGCGACCCAATGCCGCAGCGCAGAACTTACGCACGCACGGCCCTGCTTCTAAAATCGGGATGCACTCTCCAGACCGCTCAAACGGCCTGGATCCAGCCGGATTCACCGGTGTGAAGTCGCCTTCGACCGATCATGACCCTAGCCCTGAATCGCAATACCACCCCGCGCCCGAGCCTGCGCAAACGGCTCGCCGGCTGGGTACGTGGTCCGACGCTGGCGCGGGATATCGCCATTGTCCTCGCCATCAAATTCGCACTGCTGATGGCGCTCAAATACACATTCTTCAATCATCCGCAGGCGGAGCATATGTCGCTGCCGCCTGAGCAAGTCGCGCAGGCGCTGCTGTCCGTGCCTGCCTCGCATCCGTCCCAAGGTGATCACCATGCCCGTTAGCGAAGTCGTAGAACTGTCGCGCCTCCAGTTCGCCATCACGGCGCTTTATCATTTTCTGTTCGTGCCGCTCACGCTCGGCCTGTCCTGGTTGCTGGTCATCATGGAGTCCGTCTATGTGATGACTGGCAAGCAGATCTACAAGGACATGACGCAGTTCTGGGGCAAGCTGTTCGGCATCAACTTTGCGATGGGCGTCACCACCGGTCTCACGCTGGAATTTCAGTTCGGCACTAACTGGTCGTACTACTCGCACTATGTCGGCGACATTTTCGGCGTGCCGCTGGCCGTTGAAGGTTTGATGGCGTTCTTCCTCGAGTCGACCTTCGTCGGGCTGTTCTTCTTCGGCTGGACGCGGCTCTCGAAAGTACAGCACGTGATCGTCACGTTCCTCGTCGCGCTCGGCTCGAATCTGTCGGCGCTGTGGATTCTGGTGGCCAACGGCTGGATGAACAATCCGGTCGGCGCCACCTTCAACTACCAGACCATGCGCATGGAACTCGACAGCATCTTCTCGGTGCTGTTCAATCCGGTCGCGCAAGTGAAGTTCGTGCACACCGTATCGGCCGGCTACGTGACCGCTTCGATGTTCGTGCTTGGTGTGTCGTCGTGGTATCTGTTGAAGCGCCGCGACACCGAATTCGCCCTGCGCTCGTTCGCGATCGCCGCGGGCTTCGGCCTCGCCTCAACGTTGTGCGTGATCGTGCTCGGCGACGAATCAGGCTACCGTACTGGTGAAGTTCAACAGGTGAAGCTGGCTGCCATCGAATCCGAATGGGAGACGGCGCCGGCACCCGCACCGTTCACGATCATTGGCATTCCGAATCAGAAGGAAGAACGCACCGACTACGCGATCCGCATTCCGTATGCGCTCGGTCTCATCGCCACGCGCTCGATCGACGAGCCGGTGGTCGGACTGAAAGACCTGATGGCGCAGAACGAAGTGCGCATCAAGAACGGCATGCTCGCCTACGCCGCGCTGCAAAAGCTCAAGCAAGGGGATGCTTCGGACGAAGCCAAAGCCGCCTTCGACGCCCATAAGAAAGACCTCGGCTACGGCCTGATGCTCAAGCAGTTCACCGCGAACGTCACCGATGCCACGCCAGATCAGATCGTGCAGGCCGCCAAGAAAACGATTCCGCCGGTGGCGCCCGTGTTTTTCTCGTTCCGCCTGATGGTCGGTCTCGGCATCCTGTTCCTCGCGACTTTCGTCCTGGCGTTCTGGTTCTGCGCGCAACGTTCCCTGCTGCTGGAAAAGCGCCGCTGGTTTCTGCGCTGGGCCGTGTGGGCGATTCCGTTGCCGTGGCTCGCCGCGGAATTCGGCTGGATCGTTGCTGAAGTGGGCCGTCAACCGTGGACCATCGCCGGCATTCTGCCGACCGCATTGTCCGCCTCGAGTCTGACGCCGAGTGATTTGTACCTGAGCATTGCCGGCTTCGTCGTGTTCTACACGGCGTTGTTCATCATCGAAATCATGCTGATGTTCAAGTACGCGCGACTCGGGCCTTCGTCGCTCCATACCGGGCGCTATCACCACGAACAACAACAGCCGCTGAACCAGCCGCTGCCGACCAACACGGCCGCATGATTCGCCGCCACGCTGTTTCAAGGGAAAAATCATCATGGATTACGCAACCCTCAAACTGATCTGGTGGGTGTTGATCGGCGTACTGCTGATCGGCTTCGCGCTCACCGACGGCTTCGACATGGGCGCGGCGATTCTGCTGCCGTTCATCGGCAAGACCGACGCCGAGCGGCGCATCGTCGTGAATACGGTCGGCGCGACGTGGGAAGGCAACCAGGTATGGCTCATCACCGCGGGCGGCGCGATGTTCGCCGCATGGCCGCTGGTGTATGCGGCTTCGTTCTCCGGCTTCTATTTCGCGATGCTGCTGGTGCTGTTCTCGCTGTTTTTCCGGCCCGTCGGTTTCGACTACCGCAGCAAGCGTGAAGACCCTCGCTGGCGCAGCGCGTGGGACTGGGCGTTGTTCGTCGGCGGCTTCGTGCCGGCGCTCGTGTTCGGCGTGGCGTTCGGCAACCTGCTGCAAGGCGTGCCGTTCTCGTTCGACACCGATTTGCGCGTCACCTATCACGGCGGCTTCTTCGCGCTGCTCAACCCGTTTGCGGTGCTGTGCGGGCTCGTTAGCGTGTCGATGCTGGCCGCGCACGGCGCGGCGTTCGTGAAGATGAAAACGGACGGCGTCATTGCCGAGCGCGCCTCGCTGGCGTTGCGGATTGCTTCGCTCGCCGGTGTCGTGCTGTTCCTGATCGCCGGCGCACTGATCGCGACGATGATCGGCGGCTATCAGATCGTCGACGCCGCTCCCCTCGATACGGTTGCCAATCCGTTGCTGAAGAACGTGATTGGCGCACCTGGCCTGTGGCTCACCAACTACGCGAACTATCCGTGGATGGTGGCCGCGCCGGTAGCGGGTGTGATCGGCGGCGTACTCGCGTTGTTGCTGGCGCGCTCGCGTTTCGAAAAGAGCGCCTTCCTGTCGACCTCGCTGATGATCATCGGCGTGATCCTGACGGCGGGCTTCTCGATGTTCCCGTTCATCATGCCCTCCTCGCTTGACGGGCGCAGCAGCCTAACCGTGTGGGATTCGACCTCGAGCCGTATGACGCTCCAGATCATGCTGGTCGCCGTGGTCATCTTCCTGCCGATCATTCTGATCTACACGAGCTGGGTGTACCGCGTGATGCGAGGCAAGGTGACCGCCGCGGCGCTCGAAGAGAATCGCCATTCGATGTATTGATCAGGAATACGATTAACAGGAGTTTGCGATGTGGTATTTCAGTTGGATTCTCGGCATTGGCGTGGCGTTGGCGTTCGGCATCATCAACGTGATGTGGCTGGAATCGCGCCGGCCTTTGGAAGCGGGAAAGCATAAGACGCATTGATGCATCCTCTACCGGCCGCGTGCCGGTAAACGTCATGCGGCACCTTGATTCAAGGTGCCGTATTTTGTTGTGCGCTCCTCGGCGGGATGCAGCGTTTGCCTGCTCCCATGCCGCCAGGTTTTACTTCATAAACAGCGCCGGTGTTCGTGTACCGTCGCGCGAAGAAATCTGAACGGTCCGGCCAGTCGCGTTGCGAATGCATACGCCGATTTGCGGCGCGCCCGCAGTCACTTGAGATGCAACGTAGCCTGTGATGTCGTTGATACGCGGTTGCAACGCATTGTCCAGGTAGATGCCGCCGATTCGCCGGCTCGTGTTACAGGCGGCAGCCGTTGGCAGGTTGGCGGTATCGTCCCAGTTGGTGGACGCCGCGTAGATATCCAGCATGACTGCATCGGTATCCGTGACATTCTGCGCAAGCGTCTGCAGATACGAGTTGGTGTACGGATAATCCTTCAGATTCGTGGGCGTCGGAAATTTAATCAACACGATGCTTCCCGCATCCGAGGTCATCGTGCTATCGCTCGCATGCACGACGCCGCCGCTGTCCATCCACGCATCGGCGCTGGCCTTCGAGTAATACGTCGGGATGCTGTTGCTGCACGCGATATTCTGGTTGGAGCAATTGTCGACGGCGTACTGCAGCGAATCTGTCTTCCAGGCGTTGATGAAATCGCCGTGCGCGGTATACAGGCTTCCCCATTGCGGTACCCACGTGCCGTTTACGAGGATCGGGTCCATCGACAATTGCGCGGTGGAGAGATCAGGATCCTGCCCGAGATCGTACGCAACGTTGAGTTGCAGCTCGGGAATCTTGACGGGATAAGCAGCCGGACATTTCCCGTCGGACTGCCGGTACGCCATATTCATGATGTGGCTGGCCATGTTCGGCACCAGGGTCCGGCCGTCCCAACAATCCGGAAAATGGACCGAGATATTGAGCTGCGCGTACGTGCCGCCGCTGTCCGTTACGACAGGGCAGCTGGTCGGCGCGATTTGCGTGTAGGCGCCACCGCGGCACAGATAGTTGATCTGCGGCTTAGGCACAGACGAGTGGTGGTCGCCCGCCAGCATTTCCAGCCCGGCGGGAATCGTGTGCAACGGAACCACGGGTTGATCGTTCTTGTAGTAGGTCTTCTGATAGCTGGGCACCACAATCCCCGACGCCCGTTTTAACTGCGGCACCCAGTACGATGAAAGATCCGCCGCGACATTGCATGTCGTCACTTTGTTGTTATTCAGGGAGTAATACGTGCTGTATGCATCGGCGCCTGGGTTGCCGAAAAAGTCGTGCACCATGGCCCTGCCTGGCTGCCCTGGATAGACGATCGCGTCGTCCGGCAGCGTATGCGAATATGCGCATTGAACATTGAACTGACCACCGGCGTAGGCGGCACCGGCTGGCAGGAAGAACATGAGGCAGATTGCCGATCGCATTGACATGAGCAACTCCTGGGCGCGAACGAAAACGCCTTGCCGGTATGACAAGGCGCTCGTCTCTCATTAATTAGCTTACCCAATTGTTTTCAATGCGGACCATCGTTACGCATAACATGCATCGCCGCGCTACTGCGTCGCATCGCCATGCGTCTACCGCGCAAAAAAAGCCTCCGGAATTCCGGAGGCTTTCGAATATCGTGGCTCGCGAACCGCGCGGAAGACCAAAGTCAGCGCCGCTCGAAGCCTCGATGCAATTACGCGGGCTGCGGCGCCGCACCTGCGCCCGTAGCCGGCGACAGGCGCGTCGCCAGTTGTGCGGCGTAGCGCTGAGCTGCGTCGCCAACCACGATGTGGAACGTATCGGCCGAGACCCACGCCGTATCGAGCGTAGCGAGACGCTGGCGATCCACCGCCGACGGATCGCGAACCACGATACGCAGACGCGTTGCCGCCACGGCATCCAGCGATACCACGTTACCCGCGCCGCCGAACACCGCGAGCCAGCGCAGCGGATCCGGGTCGAGCGGACCGCCTTGAGCACCGGTTGCAGCCGCTACAGAAGGTGCAGCGACAGCAGGCGCCGCGGCAGCCACCGGCTTCACCGTATCGCCAGCGCCTTGCGCGATCACCGTGCGAATTTCGTCGGCGATGATGTCCGCTTCCGGTCCGATGATCACCTGCACGTTGGTGGAACCGCGCTTGAGTACGCCGCGCGCGCCGATCGTCTTCAGTTCGCTTTCCGAGACCTTGTTCGAATCGACCACCGACAGCCGCAGACGCGTCGTGCATGCATCTACGAGAGACAGGTTCGACGCGCCGCCCAGTGCAGCGATATAACGCTGTGCACGCGGCACGGCTGCGCCGGCAACTGGCGAAACGAAACCGCCTGCCGTGAACGACTCGATCTGTTCTTCTTCGGCGGCGGGTTCGCGACCCGGCGTCGCCATATTGAACTTGCGGATGAAAAAGCGGAACAGGCCGTAATACACCACCGAATACACGATACCGATCGGAATCGCCCACCAGCCCTTGGTCGACAGACCGTAGTTCAGCACGTAGTCGATTGCGCCGGCGGAGAACGTGAAGCCGAGATGAATACCGAGCGCCGAGCAGATTGCGAGCGACAGACCGGTCAGCAACGCATGGATCACGTACAGCACCGGAGCGAGGAACATGAAGCTGAATTCGATCGGCTCGGTCACGCCCGTCAGGAACGACGTGAGGGCCATCGAGAACAACAGGCCGCCAACAAGGGCACGGCGTTCCTTCGGCGCTTCATGGAACATCGCCAGACACGCGGCAGGCAGGCCGAACATCATGACCGGGAAGAAGCCCGTCATGAACGTGCCCGCAGTCGGGTCGCCTGCGAAGAAGCGATGCAGATCGCCCGTCACCGCGACACCGCCCGGCGGCGTGAACGTGCCGAACACGAACCACGTCAGCGAATTGAGGATGTGATGCAGACCCGTGACGAGCAGCAAGCGGTTCAGCACGCCGAACACGAACGCGCCGAGCGCACCCGCCGTGGTCAGCCAATGGCCGGCCGTATCGATGACGGCTTGCACCGGTTGCCATACGTAGCCGAACAGGATGCCTATCGCCAGACAGACCACGCCGGTGACAATCGGCACAAAGCGTTTCCCTCCGAAGAATGCGAGGTAGTCGGGCAGCTTGATGTCTTTGTACTTGTTGTACAGCAAGCCCGCGACGATACCCGCCACGATCCCGGACAACACGCCCATGTTGAGCTTGTCGTTGATGTCCTTCATCACGGCGATTTCAATCAGATAACCGATCGCACCCGCGAGACCTGCCACGCCGTTGTTGTCTTTCGCGAAGCCGACCGCCACGCCGATTGCGAACAGCAACGGCAGGTTGTCGAAGATCGCGCCGCCGGCGTCGGCGATCATCTTGATGTTGAACACATCGGGCTGGCCCAGTCGCAGCAGCAGGCCGGCAACCGGCAGCACGGCAATCGGCAACATCAGCGCGCGTCCCAGGCGCTGAATCTTCAGAAACGGATTCCCATCCATTGATACCTCCAATCCTTGTCTCGTGGTCGACTGTCGTCGTTGAGTTTTAGCTTTACGGGGTTACTGGGCGAAGCTGGTTGCGGACCGAGTGGGGTTCAGTCCAAAGGCCAGGTTTCGCGGCTTACTGCTCTTACCGCCTGGGCCGATTCAAGCGCCAGGGCATCCTGGGCGCGTTGCCGGCACAGTTGATAATCGAGGTTGCGCACTCGCGCCTTGATGCCCGGCACCGACACCGGATCCACCGAAAGCTCAGTCACGCCAAGGCCGACGAGCAGTGGCATGGCCAGCGGATCGCCCGCGAGTGCCCCGCATACGCCGACCCATTTGCCATGCTTGTTCGCGCCTTGCACAGTGGCTGCGATCAACCGCAGCACCGCAGGATGCAGGCCGTCGGCTTGCGCCGCGAGATCGGCCTGGCAACGGTCCATGGCCAGCGTGTATTGCGTCAGGTCGTTGGTGCCGATCGAGAGGAAGTCCGCGTGTTGCGACAGCTGATCGGCGAGCAACGCCGCCGACGGCACTTCGATCATCACGCCAACTTCGATCGGCTCGGTACGAGCCGATTCGCGGGCAAATTCGTCGATGCGTTTGCGAATGCGGATCAACTCGCCGACATCCGTCACCATCGGCAGCAGGATGCGTACGGCGCCGAGCGGCTGCACAGCCAGCAGACCGCGCAATTGATCGTCGAGCAGATCCGGGCGCACCTGGGCGAGACGGATGCCGCGTAAGCCGAGTGCCGGATTCGGTTCGGGCGGCAGCGTCAGATAATCGACTTCCTTGTCGGCGCCGACATCCAGAGTGCGAATGATCGCAGTGCGGCCGCTCAATGCGTCGACGATGGCCTGATAACTCTGACGGTGTTCGTCGATGGTCGGCGCTGCGGCGCGGTGGATGAACAGGAGTTCGGTGCGCAGCAGGCCGACGGAGTCGGCGCCGTTGTCGACGGCGGTCTTCGCGTCGTCGAGCGTGGCTATGTTCGCGGCGACCTCGATCGCGCGGCCGTCAGATGTCACCGCCGCTTGTTGCGACGTGCGGCGGTTCGCTTCGCGCACGCCGGCCAGGCGGCTGCGTTCCAGACGCGCACGTTCGACATCGAGCTCGGTCGGCGCATATTCGAGGCGGCCGGTGGTGGCGTTCACCACGACTTGCGTGCCTTCAGGGATCGCGTGCAATGCATCGCCGACGGCCACCAGTGCCGGAATGCCCGCTTGCCGCGCGAGAATCGCCGCATGCGAAGTGGCACCGCCACGCGCCATCACCAGCGCGGTGACGCGCGTGCGATCCAGCGAAGACAAATCCGACGGCGTGAACTCTTCAGCCGCGAGCACCGCTTCTTCCGGCAGCATGCGCGCCGCAGCGTTCGTATAACCCAGCGCACGCAGCACGCGCTTTTCGATGTCGCGCAGATCGGCGGCACGCTCGGCAAGCAACGCGTCTTCGATATTAGTCAGGATGGCGATCTGTGCGCGGATCGCTTCGCGCCACGCAAAGCCGGCGCTCTTGCCGAGGCTGATCAGATCGCGTGCGGCGTCGAGCAGCGTCGGGTCTTCGAGCAATACGCGATGCACCGCGAATATGCCCGCCTCGCCCACCGCGCCGCGTTGCGACGCGTCGCGCACGGTCGTACCGAGGTCCGCGTCGACGGTAGCAATCGCCTTGTCAAGCGAACGGCTCTCCGCAGCCGACGTGCCGTTCGCTTTTTCCGGCGGATCGATGTCCGCATCGTCCCAGCGCACCAGCTTGCCGACCGCCACGCCCGGCGACGCGCACACGCCCGCCAGCGTATTCGGCGCGAGCGCTTCGCCCGCGGCGCGCACGACCGCTTGCGGCGCCGGCGAGCTTTGGCGTGCCGGCTTCTCTTCGACTTCGCCGTGCGCTTCACGCGTCAATTCGTGAGCGATGGCTTCAATCGCGGCTTTGGCTTGCGGGCCGACGCCGAGCAACTCGACGGTCGCGCCTTCGCCCGCGCCGAGACCGAGCAAACCGACCACGCTCTCGATCGGCGCCTTGCGCCCTTCGTAACGCACTTCGACGCGCGCATCGAAACCACGTGCCGCTTCACGCGCACGGGCGGCCGGCCGCGCATGCAAACCACCCGCGTGAACCAGCGTAACTTGCTGACGGGCTTCTTCGGTCACGTTAGTGGCGCTCGCCTGCCGCGATGCATGCGCCGCGTCGCCGCCGCGAGCGCGCAGCACCAGCAATGGCGTTTCGCCTGCCTTCAGCATGCCGCCCTCGGTGCGCTCGACAATTTCAAACGCATCCGAATTGGCAATCGCGATCACCGACACGAGACTCGGCGCGTTCAATGCGACCTGGTCCTGGTCGAACTCGATCAGCACGTCGCCGGTGCGCACGTGTGCGCCTTGCGCGACCATCGGCGCAAAGCCCTTGCCGTTCAGCTCGACCGTATCGATGCCGATATGCAGCAGAATCTCCACGCCTTCGGCCGTCGCGAGCGTGACCGCGTGACCGGTGCGCGCGAGATGGGTGATGGTGCCGTCGCACGGCGCGACGAGTCGCCCCTCAAGTGGATCGATGCCGATACCGTCGCCGAACATGCCGCCCGAAAACACAGGGTCGGGCACGTTCGCCAGCGGCACGACCGGACCGGTCATCGGCGCGAGCAAAACAATATGGCCTTCAGAATGGCTCATCAAGCGGGACTCCTCGACACGTCGCATCTGATTTCTCGTCAGTGAGTTTCGGTGACTTTGTTGAGATGGCGTGGCGCGTCAGGATTGCGCCCGCGCGCGGCGGCAAGGCCGGCGGCCATCACGTAAAAGGACAGGATCGCGGCGATCGGATCGAGCGCCGCATGAGCGGTGGTGGCGAGCGGCAGCGTCGCTTCTGGCACGTCGCCCGGTGCGGCGAGCAGCACGCGTGCGCCGCGCGCCTGCATGTCGCGCGCGAGTTGCAGCAAGCCGGCCTGCTCCGGTCCGCGCGGTGCGAAGACCAGCAGCGGATAGTCGCGGTCGATCAGTTCCATCGGGCCGTGCCGAACTTCCGCGCTCGAAAACGCTTCGGCCTGGATGCCCGAGGTTTCCTTCAATTTCAGTGCGGCTTCCTGTGCGATCGCGAGACCCAGACCACGGCCGATCACGATCATGCGTTCAATGCCGCGCAATTCATTCACCGCTTTCGACCAGTCGAGCTTGCCCGCGGTTTGCAGCGCGTCGGGCAGCGTGTTCAACGCACCGAGCAGCGCGTCGTCGTTCTGCCAGTGAGCGACCAGTTGCGCGGCGATCGACAGCATGGCGATGTAGCTCTTGGTCGCCGCGACGCTCAGTTCCGGACCGGCCATGAGCGGCAGGTGAAATTCGCAAGCGTCCGCCAGCGGCGAGTTCGGTGCGTTCACAGCGGCGACGGTCAACGCGCCGGCGTGACGCAATGCTTCCATCGTGCCGACCAGGTCGGGGCTTTTGCCTGATTGCGAGAACGCCAGCGCGAGCTGATCGCGCACCCGCAGCGGTGCCTGTTGCAGCGTCGCGACCGACATCGGCAGCGAGGCGACCGGCACGCCGAGGCGGCTCATCGTCAGGCTTGCGAAGTAACTCGCTGCATGGTCCGAGCTGCCGCGTGCGACCGTCAGCGCGACATGACGCGGCTGCTGTGCGAGCTTCGCCGCCAACGCCTCGACGCGCGAGGTATCCGCGAGTTGTGCGGCGACCGTTTCAGCGGACGCCAACGCCTCTTTAAGCATATTCGACAATTGATTCTCCTTCGACGTAAGTCGCGCTCAACGCCAGTTCACGATCGAACACGACCAGATCGGCCCACGCACCGCGCGCGATGCGGCCGCGGTCTTCGATGCCGAGATAGTCGGCGGCGTAGCGCGACAAACGGTTTGATACATCGCCGATCGGCAGGCCGATCGACACCAGATTGCGCAGCGCCTGATCCATCGTCAGGGTGCTGCCGGCGAGCGTGCCGTCGGCAAGACGCACGCCGCCGAGGCACTTCGTCACATGCTGGCTGCCGAGACGGTATTCGCCGTCGGGCATGCCGGTGGCCGACGTGCTGTCCGTCACCACGTACAGACGCGGAATCGCACGCAACGCCGCGCGGATCGCACCTGGATGGACGTGCAGCAGATCGGGAATGATTTCGGCGAATTCGGCGTGCGCGAGCGCCGCGCCGACGAGGCCGGGGTTGCGGTGATGCATCGGCGACATGGCGTTGAACAGATGCGTGAAGCCACAGGCGCCGTGCTTGAGCGCGGCAACGGCGTCGTCGTACGTGCCGAGCGAATGACCGAGCTGTACGCGCACGCCGCGCGCCGCCATCTCGGAGATGATCTCCATGTGTCCGGCGATTTCCGGCGCCAGCGTCACCACGCGAATCGGCGCGATCGACAGATACTTCAGCACCTCATCCAGGACCGCCGACACCGCAGCGTCGGGCTGCGCGCCGAGTTTGCCGGGGTTGATGTACGGTCCTTCCAGGTGCACGCCGAGCACGCGCGAACCCCCTGGCGTGCGAATGCGCGCATTGTTGCCCAGACCTGCGACGACATTCATCAGCTCGTCGCGCGGCGCGGTCATCGTGGTGGCAAGCAGGCTGGTCGTGCCGTAACGTGCATGCGTGCGGGTGATGGTTTCGATCGCGTCGCCGCCTTCCATCACGTCGGAGCCGCCGCCGCCATGCACGTGCAGATCGATGAAGCCGGGCAGGATGTACGGCGCGTCATTCTTCGCCGGATCGACACGTTCGCCGGTCAGCGCCGTGATGCGGCCGCTTTCGTATTCGAGCGTGCCGTGAATCCACCCATCGGTGGTGAGTATGTTTCCGGTCAGCATGAGTCTCTCTGGTGAGGCGTAATGCGGGGTGTGACCGAATTGCGTTCGATGGCGCCGCACGTCATGACCAGCGGCGCGGCGTGCTCAGGTACGCAATTCAGCGACAAAGTCGTAGTAATCGTCGCGGCAATAGGTGTCGGTCAGTTCGATCGCGCGCTGGTCGGCGCTATAGCCGATACGGGTAATGACCAACAATGCCGAGCGCGGTTCGATGTCCATCAACGAGGCGACCTCACTCGAAGCATTAACCGCGCGAAAGTGCTGCAAGGCGCGCACGACGGCGGCGCCACGTTGTTCGAGATAGCTGTAAAGCGACACGCCGATTGCCTGAGGGTCGGGCACGATGGCCGCCGGCAGCGCGGAATGCTCGACCGCCATCACGATGCCGTCCGCGCGCCGCAGGCGCCGCAGACTCGCCACCGCCGCGCCCGGCGACAGGCCGAGGTGCACCAGTTCGTCACGGTTGGCGGTGCGGATATCGCGCTCGAGCCACACCGAATCCGGGCGGAAACCACGTTGCTGCATTTTCTTCGTGAAACCGGTGAGCCGCGACAGCGGATCTTCGACGCGCGGCGTAATGAAGCTGCCCGCGCCCCGCGCCCGCCGGATCAAGCCTTGCTCAACCAGCAGCTCGATCGCCTTGCGCGCCGTGATGCGCGACACGCCGATCGCATCCGACAGCGTGCGCTCCGAAGGCAGCGCTTCACCCGCCGACCACACGCCGCAGTGGATCGCCGTGGCAAGATTGCGCGCGAGCTGCAAATAGAGCGGCGTGACGTTGCGAGCGTCAGGCATCAGTGCGGACCAGCGAGTTTCCATGGGGCTCCGGCGGTCGTCTTGAAGAGTGCGGCCTACGAAAATGAGAGCCCATTATATAACCAACATAATACCAGTCAATCGAGTGGTCCCATGCTGGTATGAATCAAGGGAAAGCCTTGCTGGATAAGCGTCAGAAGGGGATTTACGGGCTCGATAGGGCTGATTCCGGGGATCGGGATTTACCCCTATTCGCATACTGAAGGCATCTCTGCGGCCCCACTGGTCCTCTTCTGGTCGGCAGCGCTCCTCGAAATCAATACCTTTCCGATACCAGTTTGATGCGTTCCATCGCCGCACGGCTTTTTTAATGGGATGCGTTCCAATATAGTGCTGTGTAGCAAGCCATAAAAACCCCCGGGGAGCAGCATTTGACAGATTCCGAGGCGCTGCGGCGCGCTCAGGCCGTCCGCCATTTCAACCGCTTCTATACCCAGCACATCGGCGCACTGCATGAGCATTTGGCCAGAAGCGCCTTCTCGTTGACAGAGGTGCGCGTCTTGCACGAACTGTCCCGCGGACGCGCGCAGACAGCTTCGGTGCTCGGGCGCAACCTGGGTCTCGACAGCGGCTACCTCAGCCGTCTTCTGACCAGCTTCGAACGACGCAACCTGATTACGCGGCGCCCGTCCCACTCGGACGCGCGCCAGTCGCTAATCGCCCTCACCGACCATGGTCATGCGGCCTACGCGCCGCTCGATACGGCTGCGATCGAAGAAGTATCGGCGCTGCTGAACGGCCTCACGGCGCTTTCCCAGGAACAGTTGATCGCGGCGATGAAGCTGATCGAGCGGCTGCTCGACGCCAGGCCGCGGCACGAACTGGTGATTCTTCGGCAGCCTCACGCCGGCGAATGCGGCTGGCTCGTGCATAGGCAGGCGCAGTGGTTCGCCGCCCAATACGGCTGGGATCTATCGTTCGAAGGCTTGCTCGCGCGCGTGGTTGCCGACTACTCGCAACGCGACGATCCGGTGCGCGAGATGTGCTGGGTCGCCGATCAGGAAGGCATGGTGGTCGGCTCGGTGTGCGTCGTCGGGGTCTCCACGACGGTGGCAGGCATGCGGCTGTTATGGGTCGAGCCGGACATGCAGCGTCTTGGCATCGGCACGCAGTTGATGAGCGAATGCGTCCGGTTTGCCCGACGCGCGGGGTACACCAAGCTCACGCTGACTACTGCCAGCATGCTCGATGAGTTGCGGCGGCTATGCGAGCGCGCCGGCTTCCAGTGCGTCGGCACGACGGCGCAACGGCGCTTCGGCAAGGATCTGATGATCGAGCGATGGGAGTTGGCGTTGTAGTCCCGCTAAGCAACGCGCGACGCATGGAAAAAACGCCACGATGTGTAACCGTGGCGTTGTCGTTTTGCCGTGCAGGTCGAAGGTGCTCGCTTAGAACGACGGCACCACCGATCCCTTGAACTGCGTCTTGATGAACTGACGCACGTCTTCCGACTGGTAAGCCGCGACCAGTTTCTTGACCCACGGCTTGTCTTTGTCCTGCGCGCGCACGGCGATCAGGTTCGCGTACGGGCTGCGGATGTCTTCGAGCGCGATCGCGTCTTTGGTCGGCTGCAGACCGGCTGCCAGCGCGAAGTTCGTGTTGATCGCGGCAGCGTCGACATCCGATAGGGAGCGCGGCAGTTGCGCTGCGTCAAGTTCGACCAGCTTGATCTTCTTCGGATTCTCGGCGACGTCGAGCGGCGTTGCGTTATTGCCGTTCGTACCCGCGCCGGCCTTCAGTTTGATCACGCCTTGCGCCTGCAATAGCAGCAGCGCCCGGTTCTCGTTCGACGGGTCGTTGGGCACGGCAACCTTCGCGCCTTGCACCAGATCCTTCAGCGACTTCAGCTTCTTCGAGTAGATGCCGAGCGGCGAGATGTACGTCAGGCCTGCATTGACAATCTTGTAGCCACGTTGCTTGACCTGGCTGTCGAGATACGGCTGGTGCTGGAAGCTGTTGGCGTCGAGGTCGCCTGCGTCGAGCGCGGCGTTCGGCTGCACATAGTCGTTGAATTCGACGACCTTCACGTTGAGGCCTTCGCGCTTCGCCACTTTCGTGACGACTTCCCAGATTTGCGCATCCGGGCCGCCGATGGTGCCGACCTTGATGGCTTTGTCGTCGGCATGTGCGCCGAAGCTGGCGACGATCGCCGCACTGGCGACCACGGCCGCGAGGGCTTTGAGGATGTGTCTGCGCTGCATGTAATTCTCGCTTTTCTGATCGATGTCAGATTCGGGTGGAAGCCGGCGGCAGCCTCGCAGCAGTTACGAGCTTATGGCATTGCGCCGCCAACTGGACCGTAAATGGTCTCATATGCCCAGCGAGATGGGAAATATCACGATCGCATATCGTTATTCGCCGTGAGCGGCGCCGCGCACGAACTGAGAGTTCAAGACGACGCGGTTGGCGCCGGGGATGAATTTGCCGATGCCGGCTTGAGGATTTGCGCGGAAGAAGTCTGAAACAGGCGCGCGGCTGATGCACGCGCCTGTGTGTGTCAATGCGTCAATCGAGCAACAGCTTGATATCGTGCACCCACGGCGTGGCGCCTTGGCCATCGCGCGCGAACAGACGCAGTTTGCCGTCCGTGTCGAACACATAGCTCGCCGCCGTGTGATCCATCGTGTAGCTATCGGGCGTCTTGCCCGGCACTTTCGCGTAGTAGACGCGGAAGTCTTTCGTGATCTTGGTGAGTTGCGCCTGATCGGCCGGGCGCAAGCCGACAAAAGTCGGATTGAACGCCGGCACGTATTGCGCGAGCAAGGCCGGCGTGTCTCGGTCGGGGTCGACGGTGACGAACAGCACCTGTACGCGCTTTGCGTCTTCCGGGCCGAGTTGCTGGAGTGCCTGCGAGAGTTCGGCCATCGTCGTGGGACAGACGTCCGGGCAATGCGTGTAGCCGAAGAACAGCACCACGACTTTGCCCTTGTAGTCCGCCATCGTGCGGATTTTGCCGGACGTGTCAGGTAGCGAGAAGTCGCTCCCGAATTGGGTATTGCCGGTAATGTCGAGGTTCGTGAACGCCGGCGGCTGCTTGCCACAGCTCGCCACCAGCAGCGCGCCGCCGAGAGCACAAGCGATCATGGTGGCACGCACGGCAGCGCGCGCCTTGCGCGCGAAGCGGTCTTTGAGCATGGATTGTTACGCGCCGATCACGACGCGCGCATAGTGGTCGATCAACAGCGCCGCGAACAGCAGCGACAGATAAACGATCGAGTAACGAAAGGTTTTACGCGCCAGGTCGTCGGAATATTCCCGATAGATCTTCCACACATACGCGAGGAACACGCCGCCGAGTAACACCGCTGCCGCGAGATACACCACGCCGCTCATGCCGGAGATGAACGGCATCATGGTGACCGCGAACAGGATGACGGTGTACAGCAGAATATGCAGCCGCGTGTACTTCTCGCCGTGCGTATTCGGCAGCATCGGCAGGCCGGCATTTTCGTAGTCTTTGCGGCGATACAGCGCGAGCGCCCAGAAATGCGGCGGCGTCCACACGAAGATGATCAGCACGAGAATCCATGCGTCGCCCGGCACGTGGCCGGTGACGGCGGCCCAACCGAGCGCCGGCGGCATCGCGCCCGAGGCGCCGCCGATCACGATGTTCTGCGGCGTGGCGGGCTTGAGCAGCAGCGTGTAAATAACGGCATAGCCGACGAAGGTGGCGAGCGTGAGCCACATGGTCAGCGGATTGGCGAACGTGTAGAGCGTCCACATGCCGAGCCCGCCAAGCACGGCGGAAAACAGCAGAATTTGCGTGGAAGTGATTTCGCCGCGCGCGGACGGGCGCCACGAAGTGCGACGCATCTTCGCGTCGATTTTCTGTTCCATCAGGCAATTGATGGCGAACGCCGCACCCGCCAGCAGCCAGATACCGACCGTGCCGCCGATCAGGACGGTCCACGGCACCATGCCGGGCGTCGACAGAAACATGCCGATGACTGCGCAGAACACAGCGAGCTGCGTGACGCGCGGCTTCGTCAGGGCGATGTACTGGGAGACCCGGCTACCGGGCGTTTGGGGGAGAGTTGTGCTGTCCATGTGGAGTCACGCTGGCGCGGCATCGCGCGCAGGCAACACGGCGCGGCCGGGACGGCTATAAGCGATCCGAAAGTTTAACATAACGAGCAGCAGCAGCAGGATCGCGGCGCCCCCGTTATGCGCGACCGCAATGGGCAACGGCCACTGCAGGACAATGTTCGACAGGCCGGTGATGAACTGGATCAGCACCACCAGCAACACGCCGTTCGCCGGCCGCCGCAGCGACTCGAAACGGCGCAGTTTCAGCGCGAACCAGGCCAGATAGGCGACCACCACGATCGCGAACGTGCGATGGGTCCAGTGGATCGCGACTAATGCGTCTTGCGTGATCATGTCGCCGTCGCCGTTCATGCCGAGCGCGCGCCATAGGTGAAAACCGTGTTGGAAGTCCATCGGCGGAATCCATTGGCCGTTGCAGGTCGGGAAGTCCGTGCAGGCAAGAACGGCGTAATTCGTGCTGACCCAGCCGCCTAATGCGATCTGCACGACAAGCAGCACGAGACCAGCGATCGCCGCCGCGCGCCAACGCGCGGCTTCGGGCTCATAAGCCGGCAGCGGCGTCTGCCGCGCGGCTAGCCAGCCGAGCGTGCCGAGCAAAGCGAGACCGAGCAGCAAATGGGTCGTCACGATGATCGGTTGCAACTTCATCGTCACGGTCCACGCGCCGAATGCGCCCTGCACGACAATCAGCAGCAACAGCGAAGTCGGCCACCAGGGCGACACATGCAGCGGACGACGCTTGATGCGCGCGGTCCATGCGATCAGCGTCTGCGCGATGATCAGCACGCCGATCGCCATCGCGAAGTACCGGTGGATCATCTCGATCCACGCCTTCGGCATGCTGACCGGCCCGGTGGGCATCAACTGATGCGCAGCGGTGATCGCCGCGTGCGCAATGAACGGCGACGACGTGCCGTAGCAACCCGGCCAGTCCGGGCAGCCGAGACCGGAATCAGTGAGCCGTGTAAAGCCGCCGAACATCACCAGATCGAGCGTCAGGAAGGTCGTGAGCCAGACCAGCTTGCGGAATTTGTTGTCGTCGGCCTTGACCCACACGTAGGACAGCGGCAACGACGCGAAACACAAGCCGATCAGGGCCAGTTGCAGTACAAACATCTTTCTTACCCTTGTTGCGGCATCAGCCGATGCTCGACCATTTGAGCAGCTTGGTCACGTCGCCCTTGATCTTGCTGGGATTCGGATCTTTCGGGAAACGCATCATCAGATTGCCGTTCGGATCGACCATGTAGATGTGGTCGGTGAGGCGGGTGCCGGTGTCGGTCGGCAGCCACGCGGACACCTGCGCCGGGTCGGCGACCAGCATGTCGGTGTCGGGATAGGCTTTTTGTATCACGTCGGACACGTTGCCTGCATCGGTGCGCAGCCACACTTCGACGACGCGCTCGCGTTCCGGGCCTTGGGCTGCGCGGATTTGTCGCATGAAGTACAGCTTGGTGACACAGGCTTTGTCGCATGCGCTGTTGTCCACCGAAATCAGCAGCCAGCGGCCGCGCAGCGACGCGAGCTTGAGCGGCTTGCCGTCTTCACCCGTGACGACGAGCGAATCCGGAATCGGCCGTTGCGGTTCGACCAGCGTGCCGTAGCTCGTGCTGCCGCCGGTCGGCTTGACCACGTAATAAACGAAATACGACACGACGATCGGCGCGGCGCAGATGAGCGCCAGCAATAGCAGCATCCAGCGGCCACGCTTCCACGATCCCTCGCCATTGGGTTGACCAGGCATCACTTTCGAAGCTGCGGGTTTGCCGGCTTGCGGCGAACGGGGAGATTGCGTCGACACTACAGGACCTCTTTTCAATGATTGCGCGGTTGCCGCACCTTGCTCGGGATGCGCAGCCGCAGGCGATGCATTACACGTTCGGCGTGTGCTCTTTCTTCGCGGCGCGGCGCGCGGCGTACAGGCCGAACGCGAGGGCCGCAGCCGCCATGCCCCACCACTGGAACATGTAGCCATAGTTGCGCTCGACGCCGCTCGTCGGCGTCGGCCAGTCTCGCACCAGGTTGTCGCCGTCGTCGTTCAATTGCTGGATCACGAACGACTGCAACGGCAGCCCGATTTCGGCGGCATAAGCCGCCGTATCCAGATTCTGGCGGATCTTCTGATGCGCGGCCGATCCACCCTGCCCCAGCTCGAATGCTCGTGACGCATCGGCACGCGCAATGCCTTCGATTTCGATCTCGCCTTGCGGCGTGGTGTACGGCGCGATGGTCTCGCGATTGTTCATGTTGCGCGGCAACCAGCCGCGATTGACCAGCACATAACCGCCGCCGGCCAGTTTAAAAGGCATCACGACGTAAAAGCCCGGCTGATCGTTATACGGGCGATTATCCAGATAGACGACTGTGTCCGCGACGAAACTGCCGCGCGCCTTCACGCGATGGAATTCGATGTTCTTCAGTTCGACCGGCGCGGCACTCACAGTCTGCGCAGGCGCGTCCTCGAACTGCGTGATATGCGCTTCGAGCGCTTCCTTCTGATGTGCGCGGTCGCGCTGCCAGAAACCGAGCCGCACCGTCACGACAATCACAAGCAGAATCAGCAGCGCGGGAATGAGGCGGAATTTCATCGACCGCGCTCCGACACCCCGGTTTGCAACGGCGTCTGGGACGTACGGCAGACGCCGGCGCGCGGTGCGATAATAAACGTCTTGCCGCTGCGCTTACTGGTTTCAGTTGGTTCCATGCACATTCTCGTTCCCATTGCCTTCGTCCTGATCATCGCCAGCATGGTGTCGGCGCTCTATTTCATGATGCACGACAAGGGCAAAACCAAGCGGATGGTCTGGTCGCTCGCCACGCGCGTGGGCCTGTCGATCTCGCTGTTCCTGTTCATCCTGTTCGCTCACTGGATGGGTTGGATTCAGGCAACCGGTATTCCTTACGGGCGTTGAGCTCGGTGGAAAAAATTTCACGCCGCCAAACAAAACGCCGCCCTGACGGGGTCGAGGGCGGCGCTGCATAAGTCTTTGCAGACTGCTCGTGCGCCGCGCCCTTGCGGGCGATGCGCGAACGGCCTGCACACCATTCCGGGTAGCCGGTACGGCGCAGGCCGGTCTGCGTTACAGCCAGTACACCACGACGTACAGCCCAAGCCACACGACGTCCACAAAGTGCCAGTACCACGCAGCGCCTTCGAACGCGAAGTGATGCTCCGCCGTGAAGTGGCCGCGGATCATCCGCACCAGCACCACGGCCAGCATCGTGCCGCCGAGAAACACGTGGAAACCGTGGAAGCCCGTCAACAGGAAGAACGTCGAACCGTACACACCCGATGACAGCGTCAGGTTCAGTTCGTTGTACGCGTGAAAATACTCGAAGCCTTGCAGGAACAGGAAAGAGACGCCGAGCACGAGCGTAGCCGCGAGCCAGACAATCGCCTTCTTGCGATGATCTTCACGCAGTGCGTGGTGCGACACCGTCAACGTAGCGCCCGACGACAGCAGCAGCGCCGTGTTGATGGTCGGCACCGGCCACGGCTGCATCGACTTGAAGGTCGAAACCAGCGCTGCCGGACCGTTGTTCGGCCACACACCCGAGAAGTCCGGCCAGATCAGCTTGTAGTCGAGGCTGCCGAGCTGATGCAGCGCGATTTCACGTGCGTAGAACAGTGCGCCGAAGAAAGCACCGAAGAACATCACTTCGGAGAAGATGAACCAGCTCATGCTCCAGCGATACGACTTGTCGACATTCTTGCCGTACATGCCGCCTTCCGACTCTGAGATCGCGTCGCCAAACCAGTGCCACAACGTATAGAGCAGCCACAGCAGACCTACGGCGACGCCGATCGGCGCGAGGTCATGGTCGTTGATCCAGGCCGCAAGCGATCCGAGCATGACCAGCAACCCAATCGCGGCGCTGATTGGATGCCGCGACGGATGCGGTACGAAATAGTACGGGCTCTCGTTTTGACCGCTCATTCTTGATTCTCCACTTCAGTCCAGTTGTTCCGGAATCTCCGGCTGTATCTTCGGCGGCGCGTCGATCCGCACCGCTTCACTCTAATTCGTGGGCTCTGCTTCGCCCGGCACTACTCGTGTGGCCGCCGGCTCAACCCACTACGGCGCGCACGATCAGGATCAATACGCCGATGAAAATGGCCGCGCCGATCAACGCCGCTGCAACCACATGCAGCGGGTTCAGTTGCGTCGCGTCCGCTTCGAGATCGCGGCGCTTGCGCACGCCGAAAAACGACCAGAACACGGCGCGCATCGACTGGCCAAAACTGCTCTTGCGCGGGCCGCCGCTGTTATCGCTCATACGTCTTCTTCCTTCGCCCGCGGCAAAAACCGTCAGGCGGGATTGGCGGTGGTTGCCGCCGTATTGGCCTGGGGTGATGCGCTCCCGGCCGTCGCCGCTACCGGCTTATCCAATTCAAAGAATGTGTACGACAAAGTGATCGTTTTCACATCTTTAGGCAACTTCGGGTCGACCACGAATACCACCGGCAACCGCTTGGTCTGATTCGCCGTCAACGTCTGCTGCGTAAAACAAAAACACTCGATCTTCTTGAAGTACTCGGTTGCCTGCTTTGGCGCATAGCTCGGAATGGCTTGCGCGTGAATGGTGCGCGCCTGTTCGTTGCTGACCTCGTACATCACCGTCGTCACTTCGCCCGGATGCACGTCGAGACTGCGCTGCTCCGGCTTGAAACCAAGCGGGCCGCGCGCATTCGCATCGAATTCAATCGAAATCGTGCGGCTCATGTCGACCTGCGTATTCTTCGCCTCGCGCGCCGTGGCATCACGCTGCACGAGATTGTTGATGCCGGTGATCTGGCAGATCGCGCGGTACATCGGCACCAGTGCGAAGCCGAAACCGAACATCATCAGCGCGACGACGAACAGCTTGATCAGCATCGAACGGTTAAAAGAGCGATCGGCCTGGGCCGGCGGTTGCGTCGACATCTCAATCCTCAACAAACCTGCAACAGACTTGAACCGTTGCGTCAGGCGAACCACCACTGCTTGATGATGACGCTCGCGAAAAAGACAGCGGCGATGGCGAGCATCACAAGACCTATCCGCCGGTTACCCGCGCGAATCTGCTCGGGTGTACGTCTTTCTTGAGGATTGCGCGTCATGCTCGATTTTCTGAATTCTTTCGTGACTACACGGCAGCCGCCGCTGTGGCGGCTGCCCACGCTCAACGCCGATTACTCGACAGTCGGCGGGTTTTCGAACGTGTGGAACGGAGCCGGGCTCGGCACGGTCCATTCGAGGCCAGTTGCGCCGTCCCACGGCTTGTCGCCGGCTTTTTCCAGCTCGCCGCCGCCGCGATAGGCCGGCAGCGCAACCGCAAACAGGAAGTAGACCTGTGCCAGACCGAAGCCGAATGCGCCGATCGAGATGACCTGGTTCCAGTCCGTGAACTGTGCAGGGTAGTCAGCGTAACGACGGGGCATACCTGCGAGACCGACGAAGTGCATCGGCAGGAACGCGAGGTTGAAGAAGAACATCGACGCCCAGAAGTGAATCTTGCCGCGCGTTTCGTTGTACATCCAACCGGTCCACTTCGGCGCCCAGTAGTACCACCCGGAGAACAGCGCGAAGAGCGACCCCGCCACCAGCACGTAGTGGAAGTGCGCCACCACAAAATAAGTACCGTGATACTGGATGTCGAGCGGCGCCATGGCGAGCATCAGGCCCGACAGACCGCCGAACGTGAACACCAACAGGAAGCCGACCGCGAACAGCATAGGTGTTTCGAAGGACAGCGAACCGCGCCACATCGTCGCGACCCAGTTGAACACCTTCACCCCCGTCGGCACAGCGATCAGCATCGTCGCGTACATGAAGAACAGCTGGCCCGTCACCGGCATGCCGGTAGCGAACATGTGGTGCGCCCACACCATGAACGACAGAATCGCGATCGACGAGGTTGCGTACACCATCGAGCTATAGCCGAACAGCGGCTTGCGCGAGAACGCCGGGATCACCTGCGACACGATCCCGAACGCCGGCAAGATCATGATGTATACCTCGGGATGCCCGAAGAACCAGAAAATATGCTGGTACATCACCGGATCGCCGCCGCCTGCCGCGTTGAAGAACGACGTGCCGAAGTGGCGATCGAACAGCACCATGGTGATCGCGCCTGCCAGAACCGGCATCACCGCGATCAGCAGGTACGCGGTGATCAGCCACGTCCAGACGAACATCGGCATCTTCATCAGCGTCAGCCCCGGCGCGCGCATGTTCAGAATCGTCACGACGATGTTGATCCCGCCCATGATCGACGAAGCACCCATCAAGTGGATCGCGAAAATCGCGAAGTCCATGCCCGGGCCCATCTGCGTCGACAGCGGTGCGTACAGCGTCCAGCCCGCGGCGGTTGCGCCGCCCGGTGCGAAGAACGAACCGACCAGCAACACGGCAGCCACCGGCAGCAGCCAGAAGCTGAAGTTGTTCATCCGCGCAAAAGCCATGTCCGATGCGCCGATCTGCAGCGGCACCATCCAGTTCGCGAAGCCGACGAACGCCGGCATGATCGCGCCGAACACCATGATCAGGCCGTGCATGGTGGTCAACTGGTTGAAGAACTCGGGACGCATGATCTGCAGACCCGGCTCGAACAGTTCGGCACGGATCATCAGCGCCATCACGCCCCCGGAGAGGAACATGGTGAACGAGAAGATCAGGTACAGCGTACCGATGTCCTTGTGATTGGTTGCGAACAGCCAACGACGCCAGCCATGTGGCGTTTCGTGGGCATGGTCGCCGTGCACGTGCTCGTGGCCCGCGACTACATCGTGTCCGATGCTAGACATGACAATCTCCTAAAGCGAATACTGCGGTGCTGACCATGAACACGTCAGGCAGCCGGGCTGATCTGGACACGCCGGGCTTCTTTCGCATCGCTGCCGCCCGTGATCGTTTCCGGCTTCTTCAAAATAATATGGTCTTCGGCGATGCCGGCTGCTTTCAACGCGTCGCGCACGGCTTCGGCACGACTCTTCGCAAGCTTCGCGTTGGTGTCGGCAGAACCGGTGGCGTCTGTGAAACCCGACAGCGTGAACTTTGCGTCCGGATGCGCCTTCGCGTAGGCCGCGGCCGCCTCGACCGCCGCTTTCGCGTCGGCCGGCAGCGTGCTTTTGCCCGTGTCGAAGTAGACGCTCGCCGGTAACGCCGCAGCTTGCGATGCGGCGGCGCTATCCGAACCGGCCGAAGCCGCGTCAGCACCCGAAGCCGCCGCTGCACCCGAAGCCGCCGCATCCGCGCCGCTGGCTGCTGCGCCTGCGTCGGCCAGATGGTTGCCGCCTTCCGGCAGCTTGCCGTTACGGGCATCCAGAACCTGCTTCGGCTGGAGAATATCGCCGGTGTGGTTGCCCCACGAGTTACGTTCGTACGTGATGACCGAAGCGATTTCGACGTCGTTCAGCGTCGGCGCCCACGAAGGCATCGCGTTCTTGCCCTTGAGAACCAGGCTCACGTGTTCGGCGATCGGGCCGTTGGCGATCTTGCTGCCGTCCAGCGCCGGAAATGCGCCTGCGCCCTTGCCGGTCGGCTGATGGCAGACCGCGCAGTTCGATGCATACACCTTGCCGCCGCGTTCCATCAACTCGGCCATTGTGTAGGTCTTGTTCGGATCGTCCTGGCCGGCGGCCATTTTCTTCTTCTGCGCGTCGACCCACTTCGCGTAGTCGTCTGCCGACAGCACTTCGACCACCACCGGCATGAACGCGTGTTCCTTGCCGCACAGTTCGGTACAGAAGCCGCGGAACGTTCCGACCTTGTCAGCCTTGAACCACGTGTCGCGCACAAAGCCCGGGATTGCATCCTGCTTCACGCCGAAAGCCGGCACGTACCAGGAGTGGACCACGTCGTTCGCGGTGGTGATGATGCGGATTTTCTTGTCGACCGGGACGACCAGCGGATTGTCGACTTCCTGCAGATACGTCGTGGTAATCGGCATGCGGCCATCGGTTTCCGCACGCGGCGTGGCCAGCGTGGACAGGAAGTTGATGCCCTCGCCCGGACCCTTCACGTAGTCGTAGCCCCACTTCCACTGGTAGCCCGTGACCTTGATGGTGAGGTCGGCATTCGTGGTGTCCTTCATCGCGACGACGGTCTTGGTGGCGGGGAGCGCCATCAGCACCACGATGATGAACGGCACGATCGTCCAGATGATTTCGACGGTGGTGCTTTCGTGGAAATTCGAAGCCTTGTGGCCCTTCGATTTGCGGTGAGCAAAGATCGAATAGAACATCACGCCGAACACGCCAACGAAGATCACCAGGCAAAGAATCAGCATGAACATGTGGAGGCTGAAAAGCTCCTCAGCGATTTTGCTCGCCGGCGGCTGGAGATTGATCTCGTTGACGGCAGGGCCGCCCGGAACATCGCCCACTGCCAGGGCCGCACCGGCGAAAAGCAGTCCGCTCATCGCCAGCACGCCCATGAGGGCTCGCTTGATTGTTTTCATAGCTTCCTTACCCAAAATTTCCATTCAAACCCTCGACCCCGCTGGCAGGCTGTCTCGCGCTCCCCGTGAACGCCGCGCGTCTCGACACGTCTAACAACGCGTGAGCCACATACGCAATTCGCCTGCGAACTGCGCGCGCCGATACTGCGCGAGATGTTGCCCGATCATGATCGTCTGGCCGCGCGACACCAGTTTGATCTGGTCACGCGGCGTTGCGCCCGGTTCGATCCGCACCCAGCGCGGATTGAATTCGAACTGCGTGCACCGCTCGGCGCTGACCTGCTCGATCACGAGCCGGTTCTGAAACAGCCGGACGCGCTCGTAATCGACAGCATGGCGCGCATATATGGCAAACGCGATGCCCACCGCGAGCAATTCGATACCGGTGAACGGCAACACCAGCCAGGCGCCGACCAGAACCAGCATGAAAGCAATTGCCAACGAGAACAACGCAAGCGACACGTAGAAACATACAAATTGCCGCGGCGAAATCGAACAGTTGCGCTTCATGGTCCAGTCTTTGAGAACGGATTCTGAATCCGCCAGCAGATCTGATGCTTCCATCGCTGCCTCCTGCCGACCGTCACCAATCGCCGCCTGCGGCCATTGCTCGCGACCGCTGAACGGCACTCAATCACCGCCGCGTCCTTCATGTTGCAGCCCAGTGCCTCGGGCCTGCCGCCCCAAATGTGGGAACTCCGGGCGACAAACTGACGCATTATAGGCGCGATCCATAGCATCCACAAGCAAGCCTCAATCGGCTCACAAGCCAGGCGCGACAAGCCTCCGCGCCGTTTTGACGCAGCTTTAGCGCGTCTTTTGAAGCGGTAATTTCAGACATAACAGATGTCGTCTTTACCGCTTCAACGATTCCTCGGCGAACCTCGTCCTATATCCTCGAGCCGCACAATCCCATGACCTTCGGCTGTGGTGCGCGGCACGGCTTTCCATGCGTGCCCGTAGATCACTTCGAAGGTCAGCGCGATCGTGCCGTCGGCACGGCGGCGGGCTTCGAGCGCCGCCAGCAAAGCCTTATGCAGCCTGCGTGCAACGGTATTCGACGCCGCCTCGCGCGCGAACGGATAGGCGCCCCAACGGCGCACGTCGGCGAGCAGCGACTCGGGCGACTTATACGTAATAGTGAGTGTTTCCTGGTCCATCACAGGAATCTCGAAACCGCTCTCGACCAACATATCCCCAAGGTCATGCATGTCGACAAAGTCGATCACATGGTTGCGCGAAGCGACGCCGTGCGCGGCCTCTACCTCGGCGTAGGCGCCGCGCAATTCCTTCAGCGAATCGGGACCGAGGGTGCTGAACATAAGCAGGCCGTTCACTTTCAGCACGCGTTGCCATTCGGGAAACACGAGATCCGGCCGCGAGTGCCAGTGCAGTGCGAGATTGGACCAGATGAATTCGAAGGCACCGGCCGCGAACGGCAGCGCTGAGAAGTCGGCCTGCGCGAAACGCGGACCGCGGGCGCCGAGCGCCTTGCCGAGCGTGGCCGGAAGAAAGCGCCGCCAGCTCGTGTCGCCGGCATCGTGGCGCAGCGCGCGGCCGAGCATCCCATGCGACAGGTCAGTGCCGAACACCGGCGCCTCAGGGAAGCGCTCGCGCAGCGCGGGGATGTCTTCGCCCGCGCCGCAGCCGGCATCGAGCACGCTCGCCGGAGTGACCTTGATGTAGTCGAGACGCTCGCGCATGCGCTGCGCGATTTCGCGCGGCAGGAACGCAACATCGTGGAAGGTCGCCGCGCGGCGGTCGAAAATCCGCCTGAGACGCCGGGAATCGTAGGCCGGACGGCCAGATTGAGCGGGAGTTGGGGACATGGGTGTCGTACTGGCGAAGAGCACGAAGTATACTCGCTCGCTTACCTCCATTCAGCGTGAAAGGCCTTCGCGGGCGGTCCAATCATCCCATTCCGAACCATTTCCTTGTCCTCCCGCGGCCCAACCGCCCGTTTTGCGCGTTTTACGCGCGGCCTCCGTTCAGCATGGCCGCGTGTGATGCACGCCGCGCTGCCGAACCTCTGCATGCTATGCGGCAATTTGTCGCACAAGACGCTGTGTTCCGGTTGTGATGAGGCGTATTGGAACGAAGGCCGGTTGCGTTGCACTGTCTGCGCGGTTCCTTTGTCCGGAACGCGGCTGGCAAGTCGCGCGCAATATCGCTGCGCGGATTGTATCGGCGAGCCGCCGCCGTTCGAGGCGACCTTTGCTCTCGCCGATTACCGCCAGCCGCTCGACGCCTTGGCACTAGGCCTGAAATTCCGCGCCCGGCTGATGCTGGCGCGCGAGTTCGCGCGACGCCTTGCGCGTCTTGCGGAAGACGCCTGGCAGGATCCATCTGAGCGGCCCGAGGTGCTCGCGCCCGTGCCGCTGGCCAACCAGCGTCTTACCGAGCGCGGCTACAACCAGGCATGGCAGATCGCGAGGCCCTTGGCCCGCGCACTGAATGTGCGCGGCGACGCAACCTTGCTGCATCGGGTGATCCACACCGCGCCGCAATCACGGCTCGACCTCGACGCGCGCCGGCTCAATGTGGGCCGCGCTTTCCAGGTCGCCAAACCCGTGCAAGGTCTGCACGTCGGTATCGTCGACGATGTGATGACCACCGGCGCAACGCTCGAAGCGCTGGCGCGCACGCTCAAAGCCGCCGGTGCGCGGCGCGTCACCAACTTCGTCGCGCTGCGCACGCCGAAAAACTAGTCCCCACCTGAAATCACTATGTTCAATGTCGTCCTCGTCGAACCGGAAATCCCGCCGAACACCGGCAACGTCATCCGTCTGTGCGCGAATACGGGTGCGCGACTGCATCTGATCGAGCCGCTCGGCTTTCCGCTCGACGACGCCAAATTGCGCCGTGCCGGCCTCGACTATCACGAGTACGCGCAGATGAACGTACACGCCGATTGGGCTGCCTTCGTGGCCAAAGAATCGCCCGATCCGACCCGGATGTTCGCCTTCACCACCCGTGGCTCGGGCCGCTTTCACGAGCATGCGTTTCAATCCGGCGACTGGTTCGTGTTCGGCGCCGAAACGCGCGGCCTGGCCGACACGGTGCTCGATCAATTTGCCAATGACCAGCGCGTACGTCTGCCGATGCGGCCGGGCAACCGCAGTCTGAATCTGTCGAACACTGTCGCGGTGGTGGTGTTCGAAGCGTGGCGTCAAACCGGCTTCGACGGCGGCGCCTGACGGCGCTTCAATTCGGCTTCGTAGCGCGCGAGCATTGCGCCGTCGAAGCAGGCGAACACTACGCGCTCGATCTTCGGCGCGCGCGGCAAAGTTTCGACCACCGTGCCGACGGCGATCTGCACGGCTTCATCGGCGGGAAAATGGTAGATGCCGCAACTAATGGCGGGAAACGCGATGCTCGTGCAATGCGCTTGATGCGCCACCTCGATCGAGCGTTGATAGCAGGACGCGAGCAGGTCGGCCTCGCCATGCGCACCGCCCCGCCACACCGGGCCAACCGCGTGAATCACGTGTTTTGCCGGCAATTGGTAGCCGCGGGTGATTTTCGCGTCGCCCGTCGCGCAGCCACCGAGCGCCTCGCACTCACGCACCAATTCCTTGCCGGCCGCGCGATGAATCGCGCCGTCCACACCACCTCCGCCTAATAGCGACGTATTCGCGGCGTTGACGATCGCATCCACGGCGAGCGTCGTGATGTCGACGACGCGTGCTTCCAGCGTGCAACGATTGAAACTGAGCATGGGGAACCTGGCTGATCCGAAGCGTCGATAAAATGTGGACAGCAAGGGAGGGCAGCCGTTCAGCGCTTTTCTGCGCTAAACGGCCGATAGACCGGATTTATTCGGCTTTGGAATCGCGCCGCAGCAAGGCGCTGACAGCGTCGCGAGGCGCCACGCCGTCGAACAGCACGGCACAGACGGCCTGCGTAATCGGCATCTCGATCGCATGAGCGCGAGCGATCGCCAGGACGGCTTGCGCACAGCGCACACCTTCGGCCACGTGACCTAGGCCACCGAGAATATCGCCGAGCGTACGGCCCGCGGCGAGTTGCACGCCGACCGTGCGATTGCGCGACAGATCGCCCGTCGCGGTCAGGATCAGATCGCCCAAGCCGGTCAAACCGGTGAACGTTTCCGCCCTTCCGCCGAGCGTCACGCCGAGACGCGACATTTCAGCCAGACCGCGCGTAATCAGCGCCGCCCGTGCGTTGAGGCCGAGGCCGAGGCCATCGGCAATGCCCGTCGCAATCGCCAGCACGTTCTTCACCGCGCCGCCCACTTCCACGCCGACGATGTCGTCGCCGGTGTAGATGCGCATTGCGCCGTGATGGAACGCGGCGACCGTGCGCTCGCGGCACGCCGCCGACGCACTTGCGATTGTCAGCGCCACCGGCAAGCCCTGCCCGACTTCGCGCGCGAAGCTCGGACCGGACAGCACGCCGTTGCTGACATGCCCCGGCAATTCAGCCGCGACCACCTGATGCGGCAACAACTGCGAGTCGGCTTCGAAACCTTTGCACAACCACACCACATGCGACGGCACTTTGCCTGCGTCGCGCATTGCCTGGAACAGACCACGCAGACCGGCCACGGGCGTCGCCACGATGCATAACGCGTCGTCGGCGAGCGCATGGTCGAGCGCTGCGTTCAGATCGGCTTCATAGCGAAGCGCCGGCGGCAAGGCCACGCCCGCCAGATAGCGGACGTTTTCGTGCGCAGCGGAGAGATCGGCGACGAGCGCGGGTTCGCGCGCCCACAGCACCGAGTCGTGCCGCGCGGCAAGATGGCCGGCGAGGGCTGTGCCCCATGCACCGGCGCCGAGGACAGCGACCTTCATAGCCGGCACCGCGTACGTCGCGTTAATGCGTGACGCCGTTCTGCGCCGCGCCTTCCTGGCCGCCCATTTGCGTGAGACGTTGTTCGTACAGCGCCTGGAAGTTGATTTCGGCGAGGTGGATCGGCGGGAAACCGGCACGCGTGATCGCGTCGGCGATGTTCGAGCGCAGGTACGGGAACAGGATCGTCGGGCAGGCGATGCCGACCAGCGGATCGATCTGTTCAGCCGGAATGTTGCGGATGTCGAAAATGCCGGCTTGCTTGGCTTCGATCAGGAACGCGACCTTGTCCGACACCTTGGCCGTGACCGTGCCCGTGACGAGGATTTCGAACACGGTGTCGGCGAGGCGCTCAGCCTTCACGTCGACTTCCACTTCGACCGAAGGCATTTCCTGCTCGAGGAAGATGCCCGGCGAATTCGGCTGCTCGAGCGACATGTCCTTCAGGTAGATGCGCTGGATGTTGAAGAACGGCTGGTTATTCTCGTCGGACATGATTGAGTGATTCCCTGATAGGTAAGCATGGCGGCGGCCCATGACGTCACGGACCGCCAGATCGTTGCGGCGCCTCGCCCGCCTGAAAAAAAGCGGGAATGCGCCGGCTTGTATTTCATCCGCCCCATTCACGCGCCGCCCGGCGCGCGGATTCAGGCAGCTTCGAGCAGAGGCATCAAACCGCCCGCGCGATCGAGCGCGGACAGGTCGTCGTACCCGCCGACATGCGTCTCGCCGATGAACACTTGCGGCACCGTACGGCGACCGGTCCGGGTCATCATTTCGTCACGACGGGCCGGGTCTTTGTCGATCAGTACCTTTTCAACGTGCTCGACGCCGCGCGACTTTAAAAGACGTTCGGCCATCTGGCAATACGGGCACACCTGGGTGCTGTACATGATCACTTTGTTCACTTCGCTGCTCCTTGTTTCACAACCGGCATACCGGCCTTCTGCCAGGCGTCGACCCCGCCTTCGAGAACATGGACTTCGGCGAATCCGGCATCTTGCACGATACGCGCAGCCTTGTTCGACTGCTGGCCGGTCTGGCATACCAGCAGCACCGGGTTGTTCTTGTTCTTCACGAGTTGCGCGACTTTCGCCTGCAATTCTGCAAATTCAAGGTGCCGCGCCGCGGGCAAATGGCCCTTGGCAAAGTCGGCGGACGGACGCAGATCGATGACCGCCGCATTGCGCCGGTTGATCAGTTGGGTCGCCGCAGCGGCCGACAGGCCCCCGCGGCCACGCCGGCTGATCGTAGGCCACAGCAGCAACCCACCGGAAATGAGGACGATTGCGATCAGTACAAGGTTTGTGTAATCAGTGAAAAACTTCACGGAAAATCCGCCGAAAAAGAGAGAAATCGAAAAGGGCAATCCACCCATTATAAAATAACCGTCTGACGCGATGGCGACGCTCCTCCAGAGGACCCTCGCAACGCTTTACCGCTTCCTTACTACCGACCGGCAATCTCATGTACAAACTCGTTCTCATCCGCCACGGCGAATCGACGTGGAACAAGGAAAACCGCTTCACAGGCTGGGTCGACGTCGACCTGACCGAGCAGGGCAATCGTGAAGCGCAGCAGGCGGGCGTGCTGCTGAAGGAATCGGGCTACACGTTCGATATCGCCTACACGTCGGTGCTCAAGCGCGCGATCCGTACCTTGTGGCACGTGCAGGATCAGATGGATCTGATGTATCTGCCGGTGGTGCATTCGTGGCGCCTGAACGAACGCCATTACGGCGCGCTGTCGGGGCTGAACAAGGCGGAAACCGCCGCCAGGTTCGGCGACGAACAGGTTCTGGTCTGGCGCCGCAGCTACGACACGCCGCCGCCGGCGCTGGAGCCGACGGACGAGCGCGCGCCCTATGACGATCCGCGCTACGCCAAGGTGCCGCGCGAGCAATTGCCGCTCACCGAGTGCCTGAAAGACACCGTCGCGCGCGTTTTACCTTTGTGGAACGAGTCGATTGCGCCGGCCATCAAGTCGGGCCGCAAGGTCGTGATCGCCGCGCACGGCAACTCGATCCGCGCCATGGTGAAGTACCTCGACAATATATCGGACAACGACATCGTCGGCCTGAATATCCCGAACGGCGTGCCGCTCGTCTATGAGCTCGACGACAACCTGAAACCGGTCAAGCACTACTATCTGGGCGACCAGGACGCGATTGCGAAGGCGCAAGCCGCTGTCGCCAGGCAAGGCAAGGCGGGCTGATTCCGTCACCCGCCGCCGGTCACAGCCCGGCGGTGAAAAATGCAGCGGGGAGCGGCAAACGGGCGCGCTGACCGGCAAGACGTACCGGCCCTCGCCGCCCCCGCATCGCTTCATTCGGCTGCTCTCGTTCACATCCGCCTGTTACCGCACATTACTTCAGCACCGCGGCGCCGATCTCACGAACCAGGACCGGCCCGTGCTGTCGAATGACGATTGCCTGCGCCGCGCCCTGACTGGGCAGGTGTGCAGTTATACTTGTCCGTCCCCATCTCTATCGACGCTGCCACGCGCTTCCGACCGCAACAGACTCTATGCGAAAGAACCTGAAAAATATCGGCCTGATTGCCGCGGGCCTTGCTACCGGCGTATTTGCCACCCTGCAACTTTCCGCCTCGGCCCAGCAACCCGCCGGCGCCAGCTCAAGCACCGCTGCACCGCTGCCGCTGGACCAGCTCAGGCTCTTTGCCGAGGTCTTCGGGCAAATCAAGCATGAGTACGTCGAACCGGTCGACGACAAAAAGCTGCTTACCGCCGCGATCAAGGGCATGGTGTCGAGCCTCGACCCGCACTCGTCCTACCTCGACAAGACCGATTACGAAGAACTGCAGGAGCAGACCAAGGGTCGCTTCGCGGGTCTCGGCATCGAGATTTCGTCTGAAGACGGCCTGATCAAGGTGATCTCCCCGATCGAAGACACCCCGGCGTTCCGCGCCGGCATCCGTCCGGGCGACCTGATTACCCGCATCAACGACAAACCCGTGCGCGGCATGACGCTCGATCAAGCTGTCAAGCAGATGCGCGGCGAACCGGGCACCAAGGTCACGTTGACCATCTTCCGCAAGACCGACGACCGCACGTTCCCGCTCACGGTGACGCGCGCAATCATCAAGGTCCAGTCGGTCAAGATGAAGATCCTCGCGCCGGGTTACGCGTATGTCCGTATCACCAGCTTCCAGGAACGCACCACGCCTGATCTGGCCGCCAAGCTGCAAGACATCGCACGTCAGCAGCCGAATCTGAAGGGTCTCGTGCTCGACCTGCGCAATAACGGCGGCGGTCTGCTGCAAAGCGCGGTCGGCGTCGCGGGCGCGTTCCTGCCGCCGAACTCGGTAGTGGTGTCGACCAACGGTCAGATCCCGGATTCGAAGCAGGTCTACCGCGATACGTACGATAACTATCGCCTCCAATCCTTCGACAGCGATCCGCTGAAGGACGAAGCACCGATCTTCAAGACCGTGCCGATGATCGTGCTGACCAACGCCTACTCGGCTTCGGCTTCGGAAATCGTCGCGGGCGCGCTGCAGGATCAGCATCGTGCGCTGATCGTCGGCAAGACCACATTCGGCAAGGGCTCGGTGCAAACCGTCCGGCCAATGACGGCCGACACCGCACTGCGTCTGACCACGGCGTATTACTACACGCCGAGCGGCCGTTCGATCCAGAATAAGGGCATCCGTCCTGACATCGCGGTCGATCAATACGCGGAAGGCGATCCAGACGACGCACTCGTGACCCGCGAAGTCGACTACTCGAACCACCTTGCGAACACGCAGGATCCGAACGAGAAGAAGGAAGCGGAACAGCGCGAACAGGAGCGCATGGACCAATTGCGCCAGCTTGAAGAGCAGAACGACAAGAAAACGCCGGAACAGCGTCAGAAGGATCGTGAGCGCAAGCCGGTGGAATTCGGTTCGACCGACGACTACATGCTGCAACAGGCTTTGAACAAGCTGGAAGGTAAGCCGGTTCAGGAATCGAAGTCGCTGACCGAGCGGCGTCTGGCGCAGAACAAGCCGGCAACGTCGGCATCCGCGCCGGTCGCGGTGAAGCCGACGCAACCGGTACCGGGCGCGTCCGGGCCGGCTCCGGCCTCGGCACCCGCTCCGGCCAAGTAAGCAGCAAACCCGGCGTGTCTTCGCAGCAGTCTCGGGCTGCGAAGACACGTTGCAATACCCCGCATCCAGCACCCCGCAGCACACCCGCTACCCGCGCGATTAAAATAACCACAATGAACGCGCGCGTTGCAGGCCATCAGTCCTGCATCTCATTGCGCGACACTCCACGCGCCCCGCCATGAATGACGATCAACTCCTCCGCTATTCCCGCCACATCCTCGTCGACGAAATCGGCATCGAGGCGCAGCAGCGTTTTATCGACGCGCACGCGATCGTCGTCGGCGCGGGCGGCCTAGGTTCGCCTGCTGCGATGTATCTCGCTGCGGCAGGCGTGGGCCGCTTGACGCTAGTCGATGCCGATACGGTTGATCTGACCAATCTGCAGCGGCAGATTCTGCATGTGACTGCCTCGGTGGGTCGCAAGAAGGTGGAGTCCGGGCGCGACGCCATCGCCCGGATCAACCCCGAGGTAGTGGTCAACGCCGTGGCCGAACGCGTCGACGATGGGTGGCTCGATCGCGAGGTGCCGCACGCCACCGTCGTGCTTGATTGCACCGATAACTTCGCCACACGCCACGCGATCAACCGTGCCTGCGTGCAACATGGCGTGCCGCTAGTGTCGGGCGCGGCCTTGCGCTTCGACGGCCAGATCAGCACGTTCGATTTCCGCGACGAAGCGTCCCCCTGCTACGCCTGCGTGTTTCCGGAAGACCAGCCGTTCGAGGAAGTCGCGTGCTCCACGATGGGCGTGTTCGCGCCCACGGTCGGCATCATCGGTTCGATGCAGGCCGCCGAGGCGCTCAAAGTGATCGGGGAAATCGGCACGCCGCTGGTGGGCCGCCTGACCATGCTCGATTCGCTGCGGATGGAATGGAACACGATGCGCATTGCGCGTCAGCCGGATTGCCCGGTGTGCGGGCAACGGCATCGGGCCTGAACATACAGGACGCTGAATGAGAAACGCCGCACATGTGCGGCGTTTCTCATTCGAACCCCACTGCAGTTTCAATTTCAGGCCAACGCCACCCGCTTGAGCGCCGCCTGCACTTCTTCCGGCTCGAACGAAGCCAGCACATCGGCCACCGGCTTCTCGAGTGTCTTCAGATGCGAGCGCAGCACTTCCTGCTTGACCACCAGCAACTGGCTCGGATGCATCGAAAACTCAGTCAGCCCCATGCCGAGCAACAGACGCGTCAACGCCGGATCGCCAGCCATTTCACCGCACACCGACACCGGCACACCCGCGCGCTTCGCCTCGCGCAGCGTGAAAGCGATCAGATGCAGCACCGCCGGATGCAGCGGGTCGTACAGATGCGCGACCGCGTTATCCGCGCGATCGATAGCCAGCGTGTACTGAATCAGATCGTTGGTGCCGATCGACAGGAAATCGAGCCGCTTCAAAAACAATGGCAACGCGATCGCGGCGGCCGGAATCTCGATCATCGCGCCGACTTGTACGTTCAGATCGTAGGCGATACCGGCATCGTCCAGCTGGCGCTTGGCTTCGCGAATCAAATCCAGTGTCTGGTCGATTTCCTGCGCGTGCGCGAGCATCGGAATCAGAATCTTCACGGTGCCGAACGCCGATGCGCGCAGAATCGCCCGCAACTGCGTCAGGAACATCTGCGGCTCGGAGAGGCTCCAGCGAATCGCTCTGAGCCCCAAGGCGGGATTTGCGGCGGTTTCGTAACCGTCGCCCCCGCCCATCGAATCGAGCGGCTTGTCGGCGCCCACGTCGATCGTGCGGATCGTCACCGGCAAACCGTTCATCAACTCGACCGCACGACGGTAGGCCGCAAACTGCTCTTCCTCTTCCGGCAGGCGGTGCTTGTGATTCATGAACAGAAACTCGGTGCGAAACAGGCCCACGCCGGTTGCACCCGAATCGACCGCGCCGCGCGCGTCGTCCGGTAACTCGATGTTCGCCCACAGTTCAATGCGTGTGCCGCACAGCGTCTGCGTCGGCGAAAACTTCAGCCGCTGCAGCTTGCGCTGTTCCAGCGCCTTTTCGCTTTGACGGTATGAATACTCTTCCAGCACGATCGGCGCGGGATCGACGATCACAATGCCGTGATCGCCGTCGACAATGATCAGGTCGTCCTGCCGGATCAGCGCGCTCGCATGCTGCACGCCGACCGCGGCGGGAATACCAAGACTGCGCGCGACAATCGCCGTATGCGAAGTCCGGCCGCCGAGATCCGTGACGAAGCCCTGAAACGTTTGCGTTTTGAACTGCATCATGTCGGCCGGCGCGATATCGTGCGCAACCACGATCATTTCGTCGCAAGCGCCGTGCACGCCGCCCCCCAACGCCACCGAGGCGCCGGCAAGCGCCTTGAGCACGCGCTCCACCACCTGCTCGATGTCGGCTTTGCGCTCGCGCAAGTATTCGTCTTCGATGTCGTCGAAGTGGCGTGACAAGCGTTCGAGTTGTTCGGTCAGCGCCCACTCGACGTTGTAGCGGCGCGTGCGGATCAGGTCGATCGTTTCCTGCACGAGCATCGCGTCGTTCAGGATCATTGAATGAACATTGATGAACGCGCCCATTTCGCTGGGCGCGTCTGCCGCGAGATCGGCGCGCAACGCGTCGAGTTCATGATGCACACGTTGCTGGGCCGTGCGAAAACGCTCGATCTCGCTCTCGATCTGGGCGGGTTCGATCAGATAGTGGTCTACGTCAAGTGCAGCCGGGGCGATCAGATAAGCCCGCCCGATGGCGATACCGCGTGACACGGGAATTCCATGCAGCGTGAAGGACACGCGCACCTCCTCTAGTTGTGTGATGCCGCGGCAAACCGCTGCAATGCTCTCAGACTGTCATCGTCATTATAAATTCCGCGCCCTTTGCAGGTATGCCAAGGCTGTGTGCAGCGCAGCACGAATTACCGCAAGCGACCACGACACTGCACCTTCAATGAGCTTGCAGAGCCGTCCACGCACTGCCGGACCCGCCGGCTCCTGCCCTCTCCCCGCCGCTCATGCTCCAATTGTCACGCGCTAAAAAAATGCCGCGGACAGCCGCGGCATTGTGCTTCAAACAAAGTCAGCGCGCGACTTCATTGACCCTCGCCAAATTTATCGGCAATCAGTTTCAATAATGCGTCCATCGCTTCTTTTTCGTCCGCGCCTTCCGTTTCGATCAGCACCGTGCTGCCGATACCCGCGGCCAGCATCATCACCCCCATGATGCTCTTGGCATTGATACGGCGGCCGTTGCGGCTCATCCAGATTTCCGCCTGGTAGTTGCCCGCGAGTTGCGTCAACTTGGCCGACGCACGCGCGTGCAGCCCCAGCTTGTTCACGATAGTCGTTTCCTGTTGCAGCATGTGATGGTCCGAAGCGCGGGTAAGTGTTGTAGTGAAAGGTGAAACTGCAACCTGTGGCAAACCGGTTGCAACCGGTCAAAGCCGTTCGATCCGCTTACAGCCCGGTCGAGCCGGCTTTCTGAGTCAGGTCGGCCTCGGGCGGGAGGGCGGGCAAACAGTCGGCGGCAGCGGCAGCGGGCGGCAACGCCGGCAAACAGTCACCGGAATCCGCGGCGGGAGCGACCGGCGCCGGCGTGGCGGGCCCGATGGCGTGAACGCCCTTGGTGGCGCCCGCGAGCGCTTTGTCGACGAGCGTGTCGAGCGGCGTGGCACGGTAACAGACCGCGCGCACCAGCATTGGCAGATTGACGCCGCATAGCACGCGTACATTCGGCACCGAAGCGAGCCGCCCGGCGATATTCGCCGGCGTGGCGCCGAACATATCGGTGAGCACGAGTGCGCCGTTTTCTTCCTTGAGCCGCTCGATTTCCGAATGCGCGAAGGCGACCTGCTGCGCGGGATCGCAATCCGGCGATACGTCGATGACACCGATGCGAGCCGGCAAGCCACCGTAAATGTGCGAAATACAATCGCGCAACGCGGTGGCGAACGGAGCGTGCGCGATGATCAGAATGCCTGCCATATCAGCCTTACTGCAAAAGAACGGCCCCGAACCGTGAACCGGGACGAAGCCCGATTCGCAAGCGCCCCAGACCGGCCGTGGGTCATGAGGGCCGGAATGCACCATTTGACGAACGGCCCGCAGCGCCTGAAGCCGTTGCAGCACCGCCGGGAAATTGCCCGTTCACAGTCCGCAACCCTTGCCTGCGGCGTCCGGCAGACGCCATCGATTCGGCTTGGCGCGGGAGAGCGGGCATTGTATCAGGCCCATTTTCGCGCCAAAGCCGGTGTTTCGCTTGATGCGGATTTACTACACAGTTTGGGGGCCATGGCGGCCATTCAAGGGCGGCGCTTTTACGCTGCCGCGCGTTCGAGTGCGTCGATGAACATCGCTGCGACGTCGAAGCCCGTCTGATCCATGATCTCGCGGAAACACGTCGGGCTCGTCACATTGACTTCGGTGAGCCAATCGCCGATCGCGTCCAGGCCGACCAGCAGCAAGCCGCGCGCGGCGAGCACCGGCGCGAGCGTGTTGGCGATCTTGCGATCGTGGTCGGTAAGCGGGCGCGCCACGCCCAGACCGCCCGCCGCGAGATTGCCACGCACTTCATTGCCCTGGGGAATACGCGCGAGCGAAAACGGCACCGCCTGGCCGCCGATCAGCAGGATGCGCTTGTCGCCATCCTTGATGTCCGGGATGAATTTTTGCGCCATTACCGAACGCGCGCCGTCGTGGCTCAGCATCTCGATGATCGAGCCGAGATTCATGCCGTCGGCCTTCACGCGGAACACGCCCATGCCACCCATGCCGTCGAGCGGCTTCAGGATCACGTCGCCATGCTCTTCGTGGAAGGCGCGCAAGCGGGTAGCGTCGCGTGTGACCAGAGTCGGTGTAACGAACTGCGCGAATTCGCCGATCGCCAGCTTTTCCGAGTGATCGCGAATCGCCTGGGGCTTGTTGAAGATGCGCGCGCCGCCGCGTTCGGCCATTTCCAGCAGCCACGTCGACGTCACGTATTCCATATCGAACGGCGGGTCTTTACGCATCACGACCGCGTTGAAGCTTTTCAACGAACGCGGCGCGGCCGCCTCGGGTGCGTACCATGTGTCGCGATGCAGGTCCGTCACGTCGCCGACGATCGCAAAGCGCTGCACGTTCGCCTCGACGTCGCCGCCCGTCCACGCCAGATGCTTCGGCTCGCACGTGTAGAGCGTGTGACCGCGGCGCGCGGCTTCGGCCATCATCGCGTAGGTCGAGTCTTTGTAGATCTTGAACTGCGTAAGCGGATCGGCGATGAAAAGAATGTCCATGGGAATTCCGGTGCGCCCTTAGGGCTTGGCTTTGATCGTCAATATAGTCGCTGAAAATGACGATGGCGGCACGCATGCCGCCATCGTCCACCTCGCGTGGCTTAAACCTGAATCGCTTCCGGATCGGTCTTTTCCAGTTCGACCGATGCGGCCAGCAACCCGAGCCGCGCCACCACGCCGTACATATAGAAGCGATTCGGCACCGCCGCGCCGGGCTTGGCGTGCGCATCCGGCAGCGCCGTGTGCTCGAAGCCTAGCGGCACGAAGTGCATGCCGGGCGCGTTCAGATTCTGATCGCGCTCGCGGCTGCCGTGCACGCGATAGAAGCCGCCCACCACGTAACGGTCGATCATGTACACGACCGGCTCGGCGACTTCTTCGCCGATCCGCTCGAAGGTGTACACGCCTTCCTGCACGATCACGTCATGCACTTCGAGCCCATCTTTGGTGGCGGCCATCTTGGCGCGCTCGCGCTTGGTGAGCGCGGCCACCTCAGACGCATCGTGCACCGTCATCACGCCCATGCCATAAGTGCCCGCGTCCGACTTGATGACGACATACGGTTTCTCGGAGATACCGTACTCGCGATACTTCTTGGCGATCTTCTTCAGGACGCCGTCGATCGCATTCGTCAGCGCTTCCTCACCGGTGCGTTCCTGGAAATCGACGCCTTCGACGTGGGCGAAGTACGGATTGATCATCCATGGATCGATCTCGACCATCTTCGCGAACTTCTTCGCGACGTCGTCATAACAGGAGAAGTGCGTCGACTTGCGGCGAACGGCCCAGCCCGCATGCAACGGCGGCAGCAGATACTGCTCGTGCAGGTTTTCCAGCACGGGCGGAATACCGCCCGACAGGTCATTGTTCAGCAGAATCGAGCACGGATCGAAATTCTTCAGGCCGAGGCGCCGCTGCGAACGTTCGAGCGGTTCGAGCACCAGCTTCTGGCCGTCGGACAGTGCGATCGTGACCGGCCCGACGATGCTTTCGTCGAGCGTGCCGAAACGCACGTTCAGGCCTGCCTGGCGCATGATCGCGGCCAAACGGGCGACATTCTCGAGATAAAAGGCGTTGCGCGTATGGCGCTCGGGGATCACCAGCAGATTTTTCGCGTCCGGGCAGATCTTCTCGATCGACGCCATCGCAGCCTGCACGGCAAGCGGCAGTACTTCCAGCGGCAGATTGTTGAATGCGCCGGGGAACAGATTGGTGTCGACCGGCGCGAGCTTGAACCCCGCGTTACGCAGATCGACAGAACAGTAGAACGGCGGCGTGTGCTCCTGCCATTCGAGCCGGAACCAGCGTTCGATGGCGGGTGTAGCGTCGAGGATCTTCCGCTCGAGGTCGAGCAGCGGGCCGTTTAACGCCGTAACTAGGTGCGGAACCATTGATCACTCGCAGACTGGAGAAAAAAGATTGTAGAGCAAATGCTTTGTCCATTTGGGGACGGTTTCTCCATTCGCAAGCGCACGCGAATGCATTCTCGCTATCGCCATGATAGGCGGGGGAAACTGCTGATAACAAGATAGCCAGCAAGAAAAAAGCCCGCCATAAAGGCGGGCCGAAGTCGCTGCGCTTGCTTCTGATCCGTCAAGCCTTGGAACTCGACCTTGCGTAGAAAAATCCTTATTCGACGTGTTCGCCGTGCAGGCTCACGTCCAGGCCTTCGCGTTCCTCTTCTTCCGTCACGCGGATGCCCATCACCATGTCGATGGCCTTCAGCAAGATGTAGCTCACCACGCCGCTGTAGATCAGCGTCGTCAGCACGCCCTTGGCTTGCAGGATCACGCTGCCGTCCGCGCCGCCAATGTCCTTGACTGCGAACACACCGGTCAGGAGCGCACCCACGATACCGCCGACGCAGTGCACGCCGAACGCGTCGAGCGAGTCGTCGTAACCGAGCTTGTGCTTGAGCCACGTTGCCGACCAGAAGCAGACCACGCCGGCCACGATACCGATGACCAGCGCGCCGAGCGTACCGACGAAGCCCGAAGCCGGCGTAATCGCCACCAGACCTGCCACCGCGCCCGATACGATACCGAGCACCGACGGCTTACCCTTGGCGGCCCATTCAGCGAACATCCATGCGAGTGCTGCTGCTGCGGTTGCCACTTGCGTTGCGAACATCGCGAAACCGGCACGGCCGTCAGCCGCCACGGCCGAACCCGCGTTGAAGCCGAACCAGCCCACCCACAGCATGGCGCCGCCGATCAGCGTGAGCGTCAGGTTGTGCGGCGCCATGGCTTCCTTGCCGAAGCCGATACGCTTGCCGAGCACCAGCGCGCAGACCAGCGCCGCGATACCGGCGTTGATGTGCACCACCGTGCCGCCCGCGAAGTCGAGGATGCCCGCGCTAGCCAGCCAGCCGGTCGGTTCCCAGACCATGTGCGCGATCGGCGAGTAGACGATGATCGACCACAGCGTCATGAACACCAGCATCGCCGAGAACTTCATACGGTCGGCAAACGCGCCCGTGATCAGCGCCGGGGTAATTATCGCGAACGTCATCTGATAGACGCAGTAGACCGTTTCCGGGATCGTCGGCGCGAGGTGGCTGACGGTCAGCGTCGTCGCCTTGTCGCCCTTGATGTAGTTCATGCCCGCCATGAAGACGCGCGAGAAGCCGCCGATGAACGAGTTGCCCGGCGTGAAGGCGAGGCTGTAGCCCACCACGACCCAGACGATCGTCACGACGCAGGTGATCGCGAAGCTTTGCATCAGGATCGCGAGCACGTTCTTCTTGCGGACCATGCCGCCGTAGAACAGCGCGAGACCCGGAATCGTCATGAACAGCACGAGCGCGGTGGAGGTCAGCATCCAGGCGGTGTCGCCCGAATTGATCTTCGACGAATCGACCGAGAACGGCGCGGTCGGCGCTGCGGGCGCGGCGGCAGCGGATGCGGCCGATGCATCAGGGGCGGCTGCGGCGCTGGCAGCCGGTGCGGCGGACGCGTCGGCGGCCGGCGCCGAAGCCGCGGCGGCGGCAGGTGCGGCCGAAGCGTCCGGCGCCGGCGCACTCGCCGTCGTGTCGGAAGCAGCGGCCGAGGCGGCCGCGGGAGCGGAAGCGTCGTCCGCAAGGGCGGCGCCGATACCGCCCGCGAGCAGCGAACCGGCCATCAGCAAGGACATCAATAATTTGCGCATCTTCGTTTCCTCTTGTCGCTGTCTGTGTCGCTATCTTTTGGTATTACAGAGCGTCTGCGCCGGTCTCCCCGGTGCGAATCCGAATCACTTGTTCGATCGGGGTGACAAAAATCTTGCCGTCGCCGATCTTGCCGGTGCGCGCCGCGCGCTCGAGCGCCTCGATCGCCTGGTCGACGATGTCGTCCGAGACCGCTGCCTCGATCTTCACCTTGGGCAGGAAATCGACGACGTATTCGGCTCCTCGATACAGTTCCGTATGCCCCTTCTGACGGCCGAAACCTTTGACTTCGGTCACCGTAATGCCCGAGACGCCGATGGCCGACAAGGCTTCACGCGCCTCATCGAGCTTGAACGGCTTAATGATTGCGGTAATGAGTTTCATGACATCCCTCGCTTAGTTGCTTAACCCGTTGCGTAACCCGTTTGCGTACCTGCAATCCGTTCGCGTGGTCTCGTTTCGCCGCCGGCAAAAAGCACCCGACAGTGCGCGCGGGGCAGTAAAAGCAACTCGCATGCCATGTTGTGTCAGACTTCACCCACGGCCCACGGCCAAAGGGACGCAAGCGGCCCTGGCCGGATGGCCAACGTGGGTGGGGCATGGTGGCGCGGCGGATGGATCGTTGCTAGAGTGTTCGAAGGCATTTAACGTATGGGCGCGCACCAAAGGGGCTCACGCGGCAGCGGCAGGCAACAGGCCATGCACCAAGGCGGCCCATTCGCGGTGACGAAGCACAGACGTAACGAAACATGCACATTTTTTGTGCACCAAAGGGAACACCATGAAACAACCGAATGATGTCTTTAACGATTTTCAGGCGCGCATGAGCGAGCTGTTCAAGAACTCGCCGGCCAAGGATGTCGAACGCAACGTCAAAGCCATGCTGTCGCAGGGCTTTTCGAAGCTCGATCTGGTCACGCGTGAGGAATTCGATACGCAGACCCAGGTGCTGGTGCGCACTCGCGCACGGCTCGAAGAGTTGGAGCGCCGTGTCGCCGAACTCGAACAGAAGCTGCCGGTCACGACGCAAACGTCCTAAGATTTTGCTCGCAGCTCACTAGCTGCGCAGTGCTGCACATCACTGGCAAGCGAGCCGTGACGTCATCAGCGTTTTAGGGGACTCGCGCGCGCCCTAGGCGCGCCGTCCGACGGGAGAAAACATGTCGCTTGCCGTGGTGCGCAGTCGCGCGCCGGCCTCTGGCCGCGCGCCCGAAGTAACCGTCGAGGTCCACCTCGCGAACGGATTACCTTCTTTTTCGATTGTCGGCCTTCCAGACCTGGAAGTGCGCGAAAGCCGCGAGCGTGTCCGCGCGGCGCTGCAGAACTGCGGCTTCGATTTCCCCGTCCGGCGTATCACGGTCAATCTCGCCCCCGCCGATTTGCCGAAGGAATCTGGCCGCTTCGATCTGCCGATCGCTCTGGGCATTCTCGCGGCGAGCGGCCAGATTCCGGCGGAGTCCCTCCTGCATCGCGAATTCGCCGGTGAACTGTCGTTGACCGGCGCGCTGCGGCCGATGCGCGGCGCTTTCGCAATGGCTTGCGGCACGGCGCGCAGCGGTGTTTCTCATGGCAGCCTCGACGGCGCTTCCCGTTGTGCTTCCATTCGTGTTCCTTCGGGCGAAGAGGGGGCGTCCGAGATGCGCGTTCAATCAACCCCGCAACTCTACCTGCCTGCGGCCAGCGCGGCCGAAGCCGCGCTCGTGCCCGGTGTCGACGTCTACGGTGCGCCCGATCTGCCGTCGCTCTGTGCGCATCTAGCGGGAGCGCCCGATGCGCGGCTCTACCCTGTCGCCGCGCCGGATCTCAGCGAAAGCGCAACGGTCGCCGTCCCGGACATGACCGACGTGATCGGCCAACGCGGCGCGCGCCGCGCACTTGAGGTTGCCGCGGCCGGCGGCCATCACGTCCTGCTGATCGGGCCGCCAGGGGCGGGCAAATCGATGCTCGCCGCCCGCTTGCCGAGCCTGCTGCCGCCCATGACGGACGACGAAGCGCTCAGTTCAGCCGCATTACTGTCCGCCAGCCGGGCCGGATTTGCGCCCTCGCAATGGCGGCAACGGCCGTTTCGCGCGCCGCATCATTCGTCGAGCGCGGCAGCACTCGTCGGCGGCCGCAATCCGCCGCAGCCCGGCGAGATTACGCTGGCACATCTGGGCGTGCTGTTTCTGGATGAGCTGCCGGAATTCGACCGCCATGTGCTGGAAACCCTGCGGGAGCCGCTCGAAGCCGGCCGCATTACGATCTCGCGCGCCGCCTTGCAAGCGGATTTCCCGGCAGCCTGCCAGCTGATCGCAGCAATGAACCCCTGTCCATGCGGATGGCGCGGCGACCCCAACGGCCGTTGCCGCTGCACGCCCGAGATCGCAGCACGCTATCTGCGCAAACTGTCTGGACCCCTGCTCGACCGGATCGACATACAGCTCGAGATTCCGGCGCTCACGCCGGCAGAGCTGTCGGCACGCTCCACTGTCACCGGTGAAACAAGCGCGGCCATCGCGCAGCGGGTGAACGCCGCTCGTGAGCGGCAACTGGCCCGGCAGGGCAAAACCAACCGGGAACTGGGCGGACGCGAAGTCGACGAGGTCTGCCGACCCGACGCAGCCGGCGAAGCCCTGCTGCGCGAAGCCGGCGAGCGCTTCGGCTGGTCAGCGCGTGCGTACTACAGAGTCCTGAAGGTAGCGCGGACCATTGCCGACCTCGCCGGCGCAGCAATGCCGAGCGCCTCGCAGATCGGCGAGGCCATTCAATATCGCCGTGCTTTTGGGTCGCTATAAGGCGAAAAATCGGCTGTCAAGACTTGACTTATGCACAAGTGCGCGTTCCAGATAGATTTCGAAACATCTGAAAGGTACGCTGCGACGAAGATCTGAAGAGCATTGATTTAATTGGAATTTTTCGATTGTTCCAAGCGGGTTCAAACTGACAGAATGCCCACGGGATGGGCATCTGCGGCAAAAAATCTGGAGTTCTCAACAGAGTTATCCACAGCCGTTGTGAGTAACCGAAAAACTTCAACGTAAACCGGGAATTAGCGCGCGATCCTGCCAAGGAACTTTCACTCTGCATGACGATCCATCGTGCGCCGAATCGGCCAAAGCTACCGCTCTCAATACAGTTTGAACGACGAAAAAAACTGATCGATCTGCTCCTGCTGCAGCGGCTTGGACGCGATGATGGCCGCTTGATAAACATGCCTGCCTCGCGCCACCAGGCGCGCATAGACGGTGCGCGTTTCTTGTTGCGAACCGGCCTTGCCGCTCAGTTTCATTTCCAGGCCTGGCACCTGGCCGCCCGCGGCGAGCGGGATTTGCACGGCGTGCGCGTCCGGCGCGGCCCCCACGTTGCGAGCGAGGCCGGTGCGCAGGAATTCCATGGCCGCGTGCCGGGTCGCTTCGTTATCGTTCGGCAGCATCACGGTGCCGACCGCGAATACGGCGTCGCCGGCTTCGGCTGTCTGCATCGCCATCTGCATCGGCGTGCCGTCGATCTGGACCGTGCGCTGATCGTTGCCCGGCTTGGCCGGCAAGTCGACGGTGTAGCCGTTGTCATTGTTCATGATGGTGCGCCAGTCGAAGGTCGGCGAACACGCAGTCAGGGCGCCGCCCAGCGCCAGCGCGCAGGCCGCCGTCCCGAGTACTGCACGCGCCCGCTGCAAACGGGAAGCGGCGCCCGAGGGTGGGCCGTCGACCCGAAAATGATGCGGGGAACGACCAGCGACGGGACGGCCAGACGAGATTCGAGCGAGGAAACGAAACACGGTTCGGAGCATGGGGACAGAAGATCGGGCTGACGAGAATGTAAAACCCTATTATCCGCTGCCGGGCCACGCTCTGCCTTGCCGCCGGAATGGCGCTACAATAGCGACGCCAAGCAGTCCCGGGCTTAAAGCCCAAGCCGACGCACTGTTCCGCGCGTGCTGCGCGACTCTCGAGGTTCCGTTCATGAGTTCCACCCCATCCACCGCCGCTCGCCGCGCGAGTCCGATTCGCTACATCATTCTCGCCGCAGTGGCCGTCGCGATTGCGATTGCCGGCTATTTCGCGTTTGCCGGCCAAGAGCGCGTGCCTGATGCGACCTTCACGTTGCTGTCGGGCCAGAGAGTCTCGACTGCCGATTTGAAAGGCAAGGTCTATCTGGTCAACTTCTGGGCCACCAGTTGCGACACCTGCATGAAGGAAATGCCGCAGATGGTCCAGACCTATAACCGCTTCAAGGGCAAAGGGCTCGAATTTGTCGCCGTCGCGATGAACTACGACGCGCCGATGTACGTGGCCAACTACACGCAAACCCGCCAGTTGCCGTTCAAGGTTGCGATGGACGATGGCTCGGCTGCCAAGCAGTTCGGCAACGTTCAACTCACGCCGACCACGTTCCTGGTCGACAAAGACGGCAAGATTCTGAAGCGCTATGTCGGCGAGCCGCAATTCGCGGAACTCGACCAGTTGCTGGAAAAAGCGCTGAACGCGGCCTGATTGCCGCCTGATTGCCACGAAAAGCCTGAAGTAACGCGCCCTGATTCAAACATGCCGGCGTTGCACCTTGCCGCCGGCGCTTCAAATTCTCACCGCTCCCCCTCCCCTTTGGCCGCAAGACCATATCGCTTGATCTTCTCGTAGAGCGTCGCCTTTCCAAGCTGCAGCTTGTCTGCCGCGACCGCGACTACACCGCCGGCCTGCTCCAACGCCTCCGCGATCACCACCCGCTCGAATTGCTCGACCCGCTCCTTTAACGGTTGCGTTGCCGCGCCATCGTCGGCGAAAGACATGACCGGATCGTCAGCGACGCCTAGCACGAAGCGATCTGCGGCATTGCGCAGTTCGCGCACATTGCCAGGCCATTCGCGCTGCATCAGACTCGCACGCTGCCGGTCCGTGAGAATCGGCGCCGGGCGTTGATAACGCACCGCCGCATCCAGCAGAAAGTGCTCGAAGAGCGGCACGATGTCCTCGCGCCGCTCGCCCAAGGGCGGCAGCGCGATCGTCACCACGTTCAACCGGTACAGCAAATCGCGGCGGAACGATCCGTCCGCGACATGTTCAGCCATGTCACCCTTCGCGGCAGCGACTACACGGCAATTCACGCGAATCGGCTGATTCGAGCCCAATCGTTCCAGCACGCCGTCCTGCAGGACACGCAGCAGTTTGACCTGCAACGCGAGCGGCATGCTCTCGATTTCGTCGAGGAACAGCGTGCCGCCGGAAGCATGTTCGAGCTTGCCGATCCGGCGTTTTGCCGCGCCGGTGAATGCGCCCGGTTCGTAGCCGAACATTTCGGATTCGAACATCGGCTCCGGCAGCGCGCCGCAGTTCACCGCGATAAACGGCTTGTCACGCCGCGGCGACAGTTCATGCAGACTGCGGGCGATCAACTCCTTGCCCGCACCCGTGTCGCCATTGATCAGCACCGACGCGTCCGTCGGCGCGACATTCGCGATCAGCCGCCGCACCTGTTCGATCGCCGGACTACGGCCGATGATGCGCGGCGCCACCGTGTTCTGCCCGGCCAGTTCACGGCGCAGCGCGGAGTTCTCCAGCACCAGCGTGCGGCGCTCCAGCGCACGCCGCACGGTTTCGATCAAACGTTCGGAGGCAAACGGCTTTTCGATGAAGTCATAGGCGCCGTCACGCATCGCTTGCACGGCCATCGAAATATCGCCGTGTCCGGTGACCAGGATCACCGGCACGTCGGGCGCGCGCTCATGGCACTGCGCGAGCAGTTCGAGGCCGCTCGCGCCCGGCAAGCGGATATCGCTGACGATTACGCCGGAGAAGTCCGCGCTGATCATCCTGGCCGCGGACTCCGCCGACGCATGGCCGACCACGTCGAAGCCCGCCAGTTGCAAACTCTGCACGCTGGCGCGCCGCACCAGTTCGTCGTCTTCGATATACAGCACTTGCAAGCCGTGGTTCAGCATGTCGTTCTCATCTGATTCAGGAACCCGTGGTGAGCGGGTCCGATGTGTGACTCGTCTGCACGCGCGCGCGGCGCAGCGTCAACACGAATAATGCACCGCCGTCCGGTGCGTTGCGCGCCACCAGCGTGCCGCCGCAATCGCGCGCGATCGACGACGAAATCGCAAGGCCCAGCCCTAGCCCGTGACCCATTTCCTTCGTCGTGAAGAACGGTTCGAAGAGGCGCGGCAGCACGTCATCTGCGATGCCGGGGCCGTTGTCGCTCACGGCCAACGACAAGCTCGACTCAGCAACTTCGACCTCGATCGAAATGCGCGGCGAGTTCGTGCCCGCCGTTGCATCGAGCGCGTTGCCGAGCAGATTGATCAGCACCTGTTCGAGTCGAAGATCGTCGCAATGGACAATCAGTTCGGGATGATCGTCGGCGAGATGCAGAGGCGTGCGCACGCCCGTCACAGCATCGAGCAAAGCGAACTCGACTTCGACGCCCTGCAGGCGCTTTTGCAGCAGCGCAACCACATTGCGCAACGCCCGCATGATCGGCGCGCGCGCACTGCGAGGCCGCGCCCGTCCGACGAATAGTTTCAGCTGATTGGTGATCTTGCCCATGCGCTCGGTGAGCGCCGCGATCGCTTCGAGATTTTCGCGCGCCGAGGCTTGATCGCCACGTTCGAGCAACACGCGCGTGTTGTCCGAGAAGCCCCGAAGCGCCGCGAGTGGCTGATTCAATTCATGCGTGATGCCGGCCGCCATCTGACCGAGCGCGGCGAGCTTGCTGGCCTGAATCAGTTCATCGTGCGCGGCGCGCAGTTCCTGTTCGGCCCGCGTGCGCTCGGCCACTTCCTTCTGCAACTGTTCGTTCGCCTGCGACAGATCCGCGGTGCGCTCGGCCACTCGCTGGTTCAGTTCCGCGTAGGCTTTTTGCAGCAGCGCCCGGCTGCGCATCACCTCGCGCACCCGAGCGCGGCGCATTCTCCAGTAGAACGCCAGCAACACGAGCGATACATAGCCGAAACCGGTGACGATGGTCGCGTTGCGTGCGTCGGCATCGACCGGATCGACCGGCGACATCGTGATCAGATGCCAATCCGGCTCGCCCGTGCCGCGCCGCGACGCGAGATAGCGCGGCGCATAGCGGCCACCGCCGATGCGCACGATCTGCGCACCGCCTTCCAGCGTGCGTTGGATCGTTACCGGCAGCGGCGCAATCGGCTGCTGTGCGTATTGGCGAGCCTGGTAGATCGAATCCGCGACCTGGCCTGACAGCGGCCGGATCGTGTGATATTTCCACGCCGGTATCGACGAGAGAAAGATCACGCCGTGATCGTCGGTGACCACCAGCGGCTCGAACGCATCCGCGCCCTGAAACCATTCCAGATCGAGTTTGACCACCGCCACGCCGACGATCTTGCCGTCCCGTCGCACCGGTTGCGAAATGTAGTAGCCCGGCGCCTGCGAGATCGTGCCGATGCCGAAGAAGCGGCCCACGCCGCCCTTCACCGCATCGAGAAAATACGGCCGGAAATGATAGTCGGCGCCGATGAAGCTGCCCGGCCCGCGCCAGTTGCTCGCGGCGACGCAATAACCGTCGACAGGAATGATGTAAGTGACCGTCGCCCGCGCGTGGCGGTTGAGGTCCTCCAGATAGCGATTGGCTCGCTCGACGTTAGCTGGACTGGGATCGACCAGCACGTCTTGCACGATAGGATGTTCTGCGAGCAGATAAGGCAGCGACTCGTAGCGTTCGAGCGTGCTTTTCAGCGCGCGGGTCGTACGATCGACCCGCACGGCGGCGTTGCGCCGCAAATTGTCGATCCCGCTCTGCCACGCAACGCTGTAGGTGAGCCAGCACGCCGCCACGAGCCCGACGACGAGCGCGAAGAGGATCAACAGGCGGCGCGTCACGTTGGCAATTCCCGATCGGTGAGGATCGGATATTGTGGCATAAGGCGACGCGCCGTCGGCGCGAGCTTCGTCGGCCGACGGCGCGGGCTCCCGGCGCGCGGCCGCCGCTTTCATACGGGGGCGGCCGCGGCCGTGATAGGGATCGTGGCAGGCCCGGCTTAAACGCTGGCCGGTTCTTTGAGCGCCACTTCACCTCGCAACGCGGCGTTCAGCTTGTTGCGGTCCAGTTCCTTTTCCCACGCCGACACCACCACGGTCGCCACGCCGTTGCCGACAATGTTGGTCAGCGCACGGCATTCGCTCATGAAACGGTCGATGCCGAGAATCAGCACCATGCCCGACAGCGGAATGGTCGGCACCACGGCCAGCGTCGCGGCCAGCGTGATGAAGCCCGCGCCGGTCACACCGCTCGCGCCCTTCGAGGTCAGCATCGTCACCGCCAGCAGCGTCAACTGTTGCGTCCACGTGAGGTCGATGTTGGTCGCCTGAGCGATGAACAGCACGGCCATCGTCATGTAGATGTTGGTGCCGTCGAGATTGAACGAATAACCGGTCGGCACCACGAGGCCCACCACCGAACGCGAGCAGCCGAGCTTTTCGAGCTTCAGCATCAGTTGCGGCAGCGCGGCTTCCGACGAGCTCGTACCCAGCACGATCAGCATCTCTTCCTTGATGTACGCGACAAAGCGCAGGATGTTGAAACCCACCGCACGCGCGATGATGCCGAGTACGACCACCACGAACACGATCGAGGTGAGATAGAACGTGCCGATCAGCTTGAGCATCGGCAGCAGCGAGCCGATACCGTACTTGCCGATCGTGAACGCCATCGCGCCGAACGCGCCGATCGGCGCCAGCTTGGTGATGATGCGCACGATGCCGAACAGCACATGCGAGAGGCCGTCGATGAAGTTCGTCACGACCTTGCCCTTCTCACCGGCCGTGGCCAGCACCGCACCGAACAGCAGCGCGATCAACAGAATCTGCAGGATTTCGCCCTGTGCGAACGCGGACACGAGCGTGTCCGGAATGATGTGCATCAGGAAGTCGACCGTGCTCTGGCCGTGTGCCTTCGCGGCGTACGACGCGACAGCCTTGCCGTCGAGCGTAGCCGGATCGATGTTGAAGCCGACGCCCGGCTTCAGCACGTGCGTCGCGATCAGGCCAAGCACCAGTGCGAATGTCGAGACGATTTCGAAGTACAGCAGCGCCTTGCCGCCGACGCGCCCGACCTTCTTCATATCCTCCATCCCGGCGATACCCGTCACCACGGTACAGAAGATGATCGGCCCGATCACCATCTTGATCAGCTTGATGAAGCCGTCGCCGAGCGGCTTCATGTCGACGGCGAAGTCCGGGGAGTAATGACCGAGCGCGATGCCGATGATGATCGCCACGATCACCTGGACGTACAGCACTTTGTGGATAGGTTTCTTCACGATGTTTCCTGCGATATGGGTGAGCTCAAGGCCTGTCACGCTGCGCATCATGCGAACGAATAATCGTCACGCCTGTGCACGGCATTAGGCCGCGACAAGACGACGAATTCAGAAATACCGGGAAGGGAAATCAGACATCGTTGTCTCCTTGCTTTAGTTGTCGGACCGTTGCGGCCGCGCTCTCTATTTCGCAAGGTCGATGCCAGCTTGATGCCGGGAATAGTGCTTTGATTTTTATAGATTTTTTTCGCGCGCCACGGCACTCGCCGTCCGGGATTCCGGAAATCCGGACGAGGGGTGTCGGGGAATCCAGAATCCGTCGGCGCCGTGACCTCGGGAAAACCCCGAGGGTTTTTCAAGAACGCTTTCGCTCAAGAAAAGCGCCGTCTGAGCGCGTCTATGCTTATGCGCCGCCTTCTTCGAGCACCAGCAGGTTCTCGTGCGAGAAACCGAGCGACACAGGTTGGCCTCTCTCGGGCAAGCCGCGATTCGGGTCATTGAATACATCGAGCGAAATCACCGCGTCTTTTACGCGTGCTCGGATGCGCACCACCGCGCCGAGGAAGTTCACTTCTTCGACAGTGGCGTTCAGCGTATTGCGGCCGGGCGCAGCGGGCTCCAGCACGATGGCTTCAGGCCGCAGCGCGAGCATGCGCTTCTTGCCCGCGTCATCCGGCGGCAGTTCTTGCGTGGTGGTCAGCTCCTGGCCGTCGACGGCCATCTTGCCGGTCGCCGGATCGATCACGTGGCCGGCCAGAATATTCAGTGTGCCGACAAACGACGCGACAAAGCGCGTGCGCGGATAGTTGTAGATCTCCGAAGGCGAGCCGATCTGTTCGACGCGCCCCTCGTTCATGACGACGATGCGGTCGGAAATAGACAACGCCTCTTCCTGATCGTGCGTCACGAAAATCGACGTGATGCCCAGCTCACGCTGCAACGCGCGAATATCTTGTCGCAACGAGATGCGAATCTTCGCATCGAGCGCGGAGAGCGGCTCGTCGAGCAACAGCACCTGCGGCTTGCCGGCGAGCGCACGCGCCAACGCGACCCGCTGCTGCTGACCACCTGACAATTGCCAGGGATAACGCTCGCCGAGATGCGGCAGCTTGATGAGTTGCAGCATCTCCTCGACGCGCTTGCTGATCTCCGCTTGAGGACGGTGCGTGATCTTCAATCCGAAGCCGATGTTGTCGGCCACGGTCATATTCGGAAACAGCGCATACGACTGAAACACCATGCCGACTTTGCGCTGCCGCGTACGCAGATGCGTCACGTCTTTGTTATCCAGCCGGATGATGCCGCGCGTCGGCGTTTCGAAGCCGGCGATCATCCGCAACACCGTGGTCTTGCCGCAGCCGGACGGCCCAAGAAACGTGATGAATTCGCCGCGTTCGATCTGCATGTCGAAGTGATGCAGCGCCGTATTTGCCCCGAAGGACTTATGCAGATTTTCGATCTCAAGGAATGCCATGATTCGCTGCCTTAGTCCGTCAAATTTTCTGGCCGCTAAGCGCGCGGGCCGAGCCGAATACCTGAATCAAACCCATCGACGCCCACGTGATCACGAACGCGATGATCGCGAGCGCCGACGGCTCATACGCGCGGTTCGCCCCGATCAATTGCAGGTACGGTCCAAACGCGGGCCTATCGAGCAGACTTGCCAGCGTGAACTCGCCGATCACCACGGCAAAGGTGAGAAACGCGCCGGACAGAATGCCCGAGCGGATGTTCGGGAAGATCACCTTGAAGAGAATCGTCGGCCAGTTGGCGCCGAGACACTCGGCGGCTTCGGTCAGCGAGCGCACGTCGACCGCGCGCAAACCGGCATCGACCGCGCGATACATGTAAGGCAGCGAGAGCGTCACGTAGCCGAACACCAGCAGCACGTCGGTGGCGCGTTCGTTACCGGTGAGCGGCAGAATCGAACTGCTGTTATAGATGCGCAGATAGCCGAACACGATCACGATCGCCGGCACCACCAGCGGCAACAGTGTGATGAATTCGACCACGGGCCGCAGCCGCGGCAGCCGCAATTGCACCCAATACGCGGTCGGCACCACCAGCAACACGCCGACGATAATCGTCAGCACCGCCATCAGAATCGAATAGCCGAACGAAGCCTGAAAACGTGGATCGGCCAGCACGACGCTATAGGCTTCGAAGCTATAGACGCCGCGTTTCATGCGCAGGCTGAATTCGAATGTCGCGATCAACGGAATCAGGAAGTACAGCGAACCGACGATCATCGCGGTCCACGCACCCACACGCGATTGGCTTTTCATCGACGCCCCCTTTCAGCGCGTGAACGCAGCCAGATGTAGCCGCCATTCGACAACCCCGTCACCAGCACCATGCCGAGCGCGAGTGCGTAGCCGAGGTTCTGGTTGTGCATCACGTCGCCGCGAATCTGCGCATACAGCAGGATCGTGACGATGTTCAGCGAGCTGCCGGTCAGCGCGTAAGCCGTAGCCACCGCGCCGAACGAATTGGCGAACAGCAGCAGCGTCGCGCCGAGCACGCTCGGCCACAGCACCGGCAACGCTACGTGGCGCCAGTATTGAAAAGCCGTGCCGCCGAGGCAGTCGCAGGCTTCGCGCCATTCGCGCTTCAGGCCGTCGAGCGCGGGCGTGACGATCAGCACCATCAACGGAATCTGGAAGTACAGGTAGGTCAGCGTCAGCCCCGAGAAGCTCAGAACGCTGAAGCCGGTCGAGTACAGATTGAAGCCAAGGTATTTCTTCAGCAGCACGGTCACGAGACCCACGCGCCCAAGCGTACAGATGAAAGCGAATGCAAGCGGCACGCCGGCAAAGTTCGAGGCGACGCCGGAAAACGTCATCAGGGTCGGACGAATCCAGCCCGGCAGTTTGCCTTGCACCGCGGCCCACGCGAGCAGCGAGCCGATCAACGCGCCGCCGAGTGAGGACGCAGCGCTCACCTTGAAGCTGATCCAGTAGGCGTCGATCACCGTGGGCTGGAGCAGGTCACGGAAATTGGCGAGCGTGAAGTGGCCTTGCGAATCCTGGAATGCGCCGACCATCAGAAAGCCGGTCGGCAGAATCAGGAACAACAGCGCGAAGGTGAAAAACGGCACCACGCCGATCCAGGCGAGAAACTGCGACGCGCGGCCCGGACCGTCGACGCGAGGCGTTGGCGTGGGCACAGGCGGAACCAGCAATTCCGGCTGCACCGACCCTGCATCCGATGAAGCGCTCATAGCTCACCCTTGGGGCTTTCTGGCTAACGGCTGGCGCGCCGCTCGTGTCGAGCGGCGGGCGGCCCATAAAAACCGCACGTTGCGGTTAGAAGTCGCGGCGCATGCAGCGTGCGGTTGATCGCTGTTCCACTGCCGCCGCAACCGCTTGCGCCGCCAGGATTACTTGACGTTCGCGCCGACCGCTTCGTCCCAGTGCTTCGTGATGGTGTCCTTGTAGGCGTCCTGTTGGGACAGCGTCGGGAACACCACGTTCTTGTACGCCGACGGCGGCGGCAGCTTGTCGAGCAACGCTTGCGGGACCTTCTTCGCAGCGACCATTTCGTTGTAGCGCATCGGGTGGCAATAGCCGGTCAGCCAGCCGATCTGGCCTTCGTCCGAGTACAGATACTCCATCCACAGCTTGGCGGCATTCGGATGCGGTGCATAGGCGCTGATCGCCTGAACGTACACACCGGCGACCACGCCCGTTTTCGGAATCACCACCTGCACCTTCGGATTGCCCTTCAGCGTGTCGCGGTCGGCCAGCGCGTTGTAGTCCCAACGCACGACGATCGGCGTGGTGCCCTGCGCGAGCGATGCCGCCTTGCCGATCACCGGCACGAAGTTGCCGTTCTTGTTCAAGTCGGCGAAGAATTTGAGACCGGCTTTGTCGGCCTTGCTGACATCGCCCTTGCTTTGCGACAGACCTGCTGCGAACACGGCCTGGATCGCCTGGTTGGCCGAACGCGGGTCGCCTGCCAGCGAAACGGCGTTCTTATAGTCCGACTTGAGCAGATCGCTCCAGTCGGACGGCGCCTTGTCGATCATGTCGGCGTTCACTTCAAACGACAGCACGCCGTAGTAATCGCCATACCAATAGCCGTCGGCGTCTTTCGAGTCTTTGGGAATCGAGTTCCATGATGCAACCTTGTACGGCTGCAGCAAACCCTCGGCCTTCGCGGACGGACCGAACGACAAACCCACGTCGATCACGTCAGGCGCCTGCGGACCCTTGTTGCCCTTGTTCGCCTTGATGGCTTCGACTTCGTCGCCCGAACCCGCATCCGGATTCAGTTCGTTGATCTTGATGCCGTATTTTTTCTGGAAGCCGGCCACCAGTTGGCCGTAGTTGCACCAGTCGTGCGGCAAGGCGATCACGGTGAGTTGGCCTTCCTGCTTGGCGGCGGCGACCAATGCGTCGAGCGGCGCGGCCGAAGCGCTGCTTACGCCGGCTGCGGCGACACCCGCAGCGGCCGACATCGAAAGTATGCGAGCTAACGCGGTGCGGTTCATAGTCTTCCCCATCCTCTGCCGAAATTGCTACGTTTGGAAAATTTCTAGTTGCCAGCTCTATGAGCGCGCGCCTGTGCAAGCTCGCATTCGCGCGCCCGCGCCATGCTCAGGCCGGGTTCGCCGGCGCCGAAAACATGTCGTGTTCCAGTCTATCAATGAGATCGGTACAAATCATGTCGACGCCCCACTGCGCGAGCAGCCGCGCACGCCCCGGGTCGTTCACCGTGTAGGCGAGCACGCGCAATCCGGCCGCACGGATCTCCGCGACCAGCGGCTCGGTCAGATGCCGGTGGCTCGCGTGCAACGACACACAGTCCAGTTCACGCACAATGCGCAGCCAGTCCGCCGGCACCTCTTCGAACAGCATGCCGCGTTGCAACGAAGGCGCCGCATCGCGGGCGGCTGCGAGCGCCTCGAACGAAAACGACGAAAGCAGCGGCGGCCTCTGCCCTTGCCAAAGCGTCAGCGCACCGCTCGCGACCAGGCGCCCGGTGATCCCATCGCGGCCCGGACACGGTTTGATTTCGATGTTGGCGGCAATGCCGTCACGCGCACAACGCTCGGCGGCTTCGGCGAGCGTCGGCAGTCGTGTGCCGGCGAATTGCGGGCCGGCCCAGACGCCGGCGTCGAGCACGGCCAGTTGCGCCCACGCGTGTTCAGCGGCGGCGCCGTGACCGTTGGTGGTGCGTTCCAACGTGTCGTCGTGCAACAGAAAGAGGTGATTGTCGGCAGAAAGCTTGGCGTCGAACTCGACCATGCGGTAGCCATGGCGCACGCACGCGTCGAACCCGGCAAGCGTGTTCTCCGGCGCCAGCGTACCGCCGCAGCGATGCGCCACCAATCGCGGATACGGCCAGTCCGCGGATAAAGCGCGATCAATTCCCTTTCCCACATTCGCCACCTTTGCCACGTCTCGTTTCCTTTCAGATAGAGCGGATTAAAATTTGCTCTCGACACGTTCCCAGCTACGGCTGCCGCCATGATGCACGCTGTTCCACGCAGCCTTCCCGCGAGAGCCCCGCGTGTAGTATCGCGCTAACGGGCGACGCTGCGATAGCTGGCCGCATGGCCAAGGCTGCAAACCCCGCCGCTGCGCTGCAATGTCATTGTCAGGATGACGAACCGTACGGTATGCCAGCAACACCGCATACAGCGGCGAATTGTGCAGCCGGCAAACCCCACGATCCATTATGGCAACGGCATGGGTCAATCAAAATGCCAAAAAACGCCGCAAAATGCTCGAAATCGGACATTTCAATTCTTTTTCGAACATTTGATGTTCGAAATAGGCACAGCGCCTCGATCTGCGAAGGCTAAGTTGAAATACACAAAGTTGCAAGCTGCCAAAAAAATACAACACAATTCAGCTAAAGTAGTACGCTTGACATCGTCCGGACACACATCCGTGCCCACGATGTCACTATTAAAAACACGCTGTGTGAACGCGCGTTCGCATCCAAGGAAAAATGCATGTGGCAGGAAGACCGTCATCAGAGAATTCGTGCGTTGCTCTCTACGCTTCAGCGCGTGTCGACCGAACGGATCATGGCGGACCTGGGCGTGTCGCGCGAAACCGTGCGGCGCGATCTGCTCGATCTGGAAGCGCTCGGCGAACTACGCCGCGTGCATGGCGGCGCGATCAAACCCGCCGACGAGGCGCCGATCGCCGAGCGTGCCCACACGCGCGTCAAATCCAAAACAGCGATCGCCAAGGCGGCCACCGGGTTGATCGCGAGCGGCCAGACACTGTTCATCGATGCGGGCACGACCACTGCGGCGCTCGCTGAAGAGCTGGCGAAACTGGCGAACCTGACAATCGTCACCAATTCCATCGACGTCGCGCTGAAAATGCGCGGCGCCGTAGAACAAACGGAAGCGGCCAACGAAGTCATCTTGTTAGGCGGCTCAATCAGCGATCGCGCCATGGCGACCACCGGCGCCACCACCGTGCTCGACATCCAGCGCTATCGTGCGGATATGGCATTGCTCTCGCCGGTCGGCATCGATCACCGGCATGGCGCGACCAACTACGATCACGCCGAAACCGAAGTGGCGCGCGCCATGGTCGCAAATGCCGACCGCGTGGTGATCCTCGCCGACTACAGCAAGATCGGCCAGCGCAGCCGGATCTCGTACTGCCCGCTCGATCGGATCGATGTGCTCGTCACCAACAAAAAGGCGGCCGAAGCCGCCGACTTTGCAGCGCTGAAAAAGAAACTGGAAGAGATCGTTCTGGCTTAGGGCTTCGCCCTATTCCTTCGCATGCAGCGTATCGAGCACACGCTTACGCAAGCGCGTGTCGTGCAGCGCACCAGCTGCGTCGAGTACCGGATAGGCCGTCGAGCAAAACAGCGAATTGAGCCGCTTCATGTCGCTGATCAGATCCAGATGCAACGCGCTCGTCTCGATGCTGCGCAGACTTTGTCCCGCAAGCCGGTCCAGGTGCTTGTATGAATACGCGCGCTCCAGGTCGCGAAACCGCTCTTTCTCCGCCAGAAGACGCTCGGCGCAACGCAGATCGTTGTTAAGAAACACCGACAGCCCAAGCTGCAGATTGCTGACGAGCCGTGCCTGCAAGTCGTCCAGTTCGCCCAGCCCCTCCTCCGAAAACGACAGCCGGTGCGCGATTTTCTTTTCCTCGATATCGCCAACGATCCGCTCGATGATATCGCCCGCGTGCTCCAGGTTGATTGTCAACGAGATGATGTCGGTCCAGCGGCGGCTGTCGGCTTCGTCGAGTTGCTCGCGGGAGATCAGCGTCAGATAGTTTTTGACCGCGGCGTAGAGTTCGTCCACGTCGTCGTCCATACGGACCGTTTCGCGCGCCTTCTCGAGGCTGTTGTGATGGATCAGATCCGCGACGTTGTCGAGCATGGTGCGCACGATGTCGCCGATGCGCAGCACCTCACGTGCGGCATGCGCGAGCGCGAGTGTGGGCGTGGGAAGCGCGGCGGCATCCAGATGCAGCGGCCGCAACTCGCCGTTCGGCAGCGGCCGGTCCGGCAAGACCCGCGTGCAGATGCGCGCCACCGGATCGATCAGCGACAGGCACGCGCAGCAACGCAGCGTGTTGTAGATCACATGAAAGCCGACCACCGCCTCGCGTGGATTCGCAATCAGCACCGGCAACCCGCGTGCAAGCAGGGGTGCGAACGGCAGGATCAGCAGCGCGCCGGTCAGCTTGAACGCCAGACTGCCCAACGCCAGACGCTGCGCCGCCGTGTTCTGCGCGAGCGTACCCATCAGCGCCAGCAAGCCGCTGCCGAGATTCGCGCCGATCACGAGACACAGCGCCACCTTCAACGAGATCACGCCGGACGAGGCGAGCGTCGCGGTCAGCAAAACCGCCGCGAGACTCGAATAGGAGAGTATTGCAAACGCCGCGCCGACCAGCGCGTCGAGCATGGTGTCGCCGGTCAGGGCGCCGAACATCACGCGCACGCCGGCAGCTTGCATCATCGGCTGGGCGGCTTCGACGATCAGGTGCAGCGCCAGCAGGATCAAACCGAGGCCGATCAGTGTACGGCCAACCTGGCCGAGGCGGGTCTGCTTGCGCGACAGGAAGAGCGGCACGCCGAACAGAATCAGGATCGGCGACAGCCATGACAGATCGAGTGTCAGTACTCGCGCCATCAACGCGGTGCCGACGTCGGCGCCCAGCATGATCGCGAGGCCGCTGGTGAGCGGCAATAGTCCTTGGGCCGCGAACGAGGTGACGATCACCGCGGTGGCATTGCTGCTCTGCACGAGACTCGTGACGCCGACGCCCGCGAGGAAGGCCCGCCAGCGGCTGCTGGTGCTGCGCCCGAGCACGCTGCGCAGATCCACGCCGAGGACCCGCAGGATGCCGGTACGTACGATGTGCGACCCCCACACGAGGAGCGCGACACCGGCCAGAAGGTTAAGGAGAATCAACATAAAGCACTGCGTATCCGTTCCTGCTGCCATGACCGAACCGCATGCCGCGCGAACCGGCACGGGGGCGTATATGACAGTAGTGTTGCACATTTTTGCCATATTGTAATTTTGTGCTTTTAAATATACGCTCGTGCAAAGCTGTGGATTGTTGTGTGCCGGCTCATAGCCCGCCACGCCATTCGCTCGACCACTTAGTTCGCCACCTGATCACGAGGACGCTGGATGAGCCGCAACCTTGCGCTGTTCGACCTGGACCACACGCTGCTGCCGCTCGACAGCGATCAGGCGTGGGCCCACTTCATCGCCGGATTGGGTATAGAAGGCGCTGCGCGGCACGCGGAAGAAATCGACGATTACTACCGGCGGTATGTCGCCGGCACGCTCGACATGGCCGCCTATCTGAACTACACATTGGCGCCCCTCGCCCGCCATTCGCGCGCGCAACTCGACGCGTGGCACGCGCAGTTCATGCAGGATGTGATTACGCCGGCCATCCTGCCGGCGGCGCGCGAACTCGTGCAACGTCATCTCGAAGCGGGTGACTTGTGCTGCATCGTCACCGCCACCAATGTGTTCATTACGAAGCCGATCGGCAAGGCGCTCGGCTTCGAACATCTGCTGGGGATCGATCTGGGCACGGAAGGCGGCGATCCTCTGGCGCGCTTTACCGGAAGCGCAGTCGGCGTGCCTACCTTCCGGGAAGGCAAGATCACGCGCACCGAGAGCTGGCTGGCCTCCCTCGGCCATCGCCTGCAAGATTTTCCGCGGAGCTACTTCTATAGCGATTCGATCAACGACGTGCCCTTGCTGGAGCACGTCACGCATCCGGTCGCGACCAATCCCGACCCGCGTCTGCGTGTCATCGCGGCGGATCGCGGCTGGCCAGTGATCGAGTTGTTTGCTTGAGGGTCAACGGCGGTTTGCGCGCGCGTGGCGGCAGTCCGCTTGCCGCTTGTACCACCTGGGCCGTAACAGCTACACGCGGCCTTTCCACGGCACCAGCCGCCGTTCCAGCGTACGCATGCCGAGATCGAACAGCCACGCAATCAGCCCGATCAGCACAATGCCCATCACCACCACGTCGGTACGCAGAAAGCTCGACGCGTTGAGCACCATCTGACCGAGGCCGGCCGTGGCCGCGACCATTTCGGCGGCAACCAGGGTCGTCCAGCCGAAGCCGATCGCGATACGCAGGCCGGTCAGAATCTCCGGCAACGCGGCCGGCAAGACCACATATCGCACGATCTGCGCAAATCGGCCGCCCAGCGAATACGCTGCATGAATCTGCTCGATGGTCGCGCTGCGCACACCGGCGCGCGCTGCCATCGCAATCGGCGCGAAACAGGCGAGGTAGATCACGACGAGCTTCGCCGTCTCGTCGATGCCGAACCAGATCACCACCAGCGGCAGATACGCAAGCGGCGGTAACGGCCGGTAGAACTCCAGCGGGGGATCGAGCAAGCCGCGTGCGACCCGGCTCACGCCCATCAATATCCCGACCGGCACCGCCGTTACCGCGGCCAGCGCGAACGCGCCGAACACGCGCAGCGCGCTCCATGCGAGATGCTCGGAGAGCGGCAAGCCGCCTTGAATACGTCCGTGCCATGCGTCCAGAAACGCGGCCCAAACGGCCTCGGGTGTTGGCAGGAACAACGGCGGCAGCCAATGCAGATGAGTCGCCAGCCACCACAGCGCCGCAAGCGTTGTTACCGAGACCGCGCTGAGTGCCGCGGTCGGTCCTTCGCCCGGCAAGCGCCAGCCGCGTACCGGCCGCGCTATACGTCGACGCGGCTCGCTTGCCTGGGTCAGAGGCACATTGCCCAAGGATTCACGCGAAGCCGTCACGACACCCCCTCTTCCTGATTCCGTTCACTCCGTTCGTGCAAGCGGCACACCAACCGCTCGCGCCATTCGATGAAATCCGGCGACGACTTCACCGCGCGTGCGTCGCGTGTCCCGAGAAAACGTCGCGCGAACGGCAGGTCGTAGCTCTCGGCGATACGGCCCGGCCCCGGCGTCATCACGACGAGACGGGTCGCCAGAAACAGGGCTTCCTCGACGCTGTGCGTAATGAAGAACACCGTCTTGCGCGTGCGGCCCCAAACGTCGAGCACGAGTTCCTGCATCGACTCGCGCGTCATCGCATCGAGCGCCCCCATCGGTTCGTCCATCAGCAAGACTTGCGGATCGCTTGCCAGCGCACGTGCAATGCCCACGCGCTGCTGCATGCCGCCCGACAGCGCATAAACCCGCGAACGGGCCTGCTTCTCGAGCCCGACCCACGCCAGCATCTCCAGCGCGATGCGCTCGCGCTGTGCCTTCGGCACGTGCTTAAAGCGCAAGCCGAGCGCGACATTCTGGAGCACGTTGAGCCAGGGCATCAGCGCGTATTTCTGGAACACGACACCACGATCCGCGCCAGGCCCGAGCACGGGTTCACCGTTCAGACGCACCTCACCTCGGGTGGGCTGAATGAAGCCGGCGATGCAGTTCAGCAAGGTTGTCTTGCCGCAGCCCGACGCGCCTAGCGCGACGACAAACTCACCCGGCTCGATGTGCAGATCGACATCAGCGAGCGCGACGTGCGGCGTCGCATCACGTGCGCCGTCGTAGGCGACGTGCAGTTGCCGGATATCAAGTCCGCTCATCGCCAGGCCTCATGATGCTGATGGAGAACCATGTTCAAAGCTCAATGCGCGACGCGCTGCACGAACTGGGGATCGACGCCGGTCGAGTAATCGGCCAGTACGTTCTGAATCGTGCCTTGCGTCTTCAGAAACGCTGCGGTTGCGGCCAGCGATTTCGCCGCACCCGATTGCGCGCCGCCACCAAGCCATGCATTCGACGCCTGCTGTGCCGGCGTCGGGAACGCGTACAACGCGAGGCTCGCCGGCACGTCCTGTGCGGTGGCGCCGGACTCCTTCGCAACGGCCTCGACCTGCGGCGAGGTCGCGCTCCATGCCGACGTGTGATCGCGATAGCTCGCATCGGTCTCGGCCAGCACCTTCACGAAACGCGCGACGAACTCGGCGTTCTGGCTAGCGAACTTGCGATCGACAACGAAGCCGTCGAAAGTCGCCTTACCGGTTTGCTGAGCAACCTGTCCCGATGTGATCAGCACCTTGCCGTTTTTCTTCACCTTCGCCAGAACAGGGTCCCAGATGTAAGTCGCGTCAATGTCGCCGCGCTCCCATGCCGCCGCAACTTCGGGCGGCCGCAGATTGACGATCTTTACCTGCGACGGATTCACACCGGCGTTCTGCAGCGCGACCAGCGTATGAAAGTGCGTGGTCGACACGAACGGCACGCCGATCTTCTTGCCCTTCAGGCCTGCGACGCTGTTGACGTTGGAACCGTCGCGCGCTACCAGCGCTTCGGCGTCGTTGATGTTGTCGAGGATCCAGAACAACGATATATCGACGCCTTGCGACAGTCCTGCGGCGATCGGACTCGACCCCGCTTCGCCGAGTTGCACCGAACCCGAGGCCAGCGCGCGAATCACGTCGGCGCCGCTGCCGAGTTTGCGATAGGTGACCTGATAGCCAGTGGCTTTCTCGACCTCGCCGGTGGCCTGCGCGTAGCGCCACGGCACGACCATGTCCTGATACGCGATCACGACTTCTTTGGTGCCGGCCTGCGCGACAGAGGCAAACGGCGCGGACAGTGCGAGCATCGTGGCGAAAGCGGTGAGCGGACGGAGGAAGCGATTCATCGGGAAACCCCTTTAGCGTGTGTCGTGTGGGAGGCTTTCGACTATAGGGAGTTTGTCAGCGGGTGGCTCCAATTAATCCGCAATTGCTAATTACGCTGTTCGAGCATTGCTTTGCACGTTGAGTTGGATAGCTGCGACAGTTGCGATGCTGCGGGTCGGTTCAAGCGCATGATGGCGGACCGGGATGCCTCGGCGCAAGCTGGCCATTCGGCAGATTGACCGCGCGTTGGGCGCAGCGGGATGATCCTCGCATTGCCCACACTTCGCATTCCTATGATCGTCCTCCTTAGCCGTTTGAGCTGGTTGTTCTTTAACGTCGGTGTACCAGTGTTCGCGCCGATTGCCCTGCTGCCCTTGTTGAGCTTCTCGCGTTTCTTTCGGCACGCGTCGAAAGGCATCGCGACGAGAGCCATTCAGGACGGACAGCTACTGTGGGTTGTCATTTCGATGTGCGCCAGCGCGTGCTATGAGATCGGCTGCGCGTTGGGCGAAGCGTCCACGAATAGCACGCTCGCTTTCATGCTTGCGGGACTGCTCTGGCACGTGCTCTTTATCGTCGTGGCGTCCATACTCGTGTCGTTCGCCGCGGCCGATTCGGTATCCCGACCGGCATATGGCGGCAGCGAGAAAACGCGTGACCGACGGCTGATGTGGCTTTCACTGTTGATGACGACAATCGTCGCCGCCTCTTTCTCCATATCTCATTATTCGTTAACCTAACTAAACTGGACTCGTTGGGCTATACTTTGTCACCACGCCTCACAGGGAGAACTCGCATGCCCAATCTGATCGACTACATCATCGAGAACCGTGCGTTTCGCGATCGCTTTATCGACCTCATGTACCCCTTCACGATCATCGGCGGAACGCTGGCCTCGATCTCAATGCTGCTCGCGCGATACTACCGGTAGCTCACGCGAGCAGACCGCCAAGGCCTGACTCTAGCGTCAAAAGCCAGCCTGCCAAAAACCACAAAGCCCGCAACACGTGCGGGCTTTGCTTTTTTCAAACAGACAACAAGTCAAACCGTTCAGACCACGCCGGCTCCATGCGCCTGCAAATCGGCATGATAGCTCGAGCGAACCATGGCACCTACCGCTGCGTGCGTGAAGCCCATCTTGTACGCCTCTTCCTCGTACATCTTGAACGTGTCCGGATGCACATACGAGCGCACCGGCAAATGATGCTCCGACGGTTGCAGATACTGGCCGATCGTCAGCATGTCCACATCGTGTTCGCGCAGATCGCGCATCACTTGCAGGATTTCTTCTTCGGTTTCGCCGAGGCCGACCATCAAGCCGGACTTGGTGGCGACGTCCGGATGCAGTGCCTTGAAATCCTTGAGCAGCTTCAGCGAATGCGCGTAATCCGAACCCGGGCGCGCTTCCTTGTACAAACGCGGTACCGTTTCAAGGTTGTGGTTCATCACATCGGGCGGTGCGGCGTTCAGAATGCCGATCGCGCGATCCAGACGACCACGGAAGTCCGGTGTCAGAATTTCGATGCGGGTTTCCGGCGAGAGCTCACGCGTCTGACGGATACATTCCACGAAGTGAGCCGCGCCACCGTCGCGCAAATCGTCGCGATCGACGCTCGTGATCACCACGTATTTCAGCTTCAGCGCGGCGATGGTGCGAGCCAGGTTGCCCGGCTCATCCGCATCGAGCGGATCGGGACGGCCATGGCCGACGTCGCAGAACGGGCAGCGGCGCGTGCACTTGTCGCCCATGATCATGAACGTCGCGGTGCCCTTGCCGAAGCATTCGCCGATGTTCGGGCAGCTCGCTTCTTCGCATACCGTGTGCAGGTTGTGCTCACGCAGAATCTGCTTGATTTCGTAGAAACGCGAATTGCCGGTGGCCGCTTTGACGCGGATCCAATCCGGCTTCTTGAGCTTTTCGATCGGGACGATCTTGATGGGAATACGAGCGGTTTTGGCTTGCGCCTTCTGCTTCGCAGTGGCGTCGTACGCCGGGGCTGCGGCGGTAGCCGACGCGGTATCAGGAGCGGCAGAGCCTGCGAGGTTCGCGGTAACGTCAGTCATTCGTTCGGTCCAGTCAGGCGGTGAGAGCACCGGCCTGCGGTTGGGCGACGGCCGCGGGACTGCCGTCGAGGTTTGCGGTGAGGCGTGCTGCAAAGGTACGGGCCACGTCGTCCCAGCCGGCGGCAACGCCCAGCGTGGCCATATCGACTGTTTCGAGCCCCGCGTAGCCACATGGGTTGATGGCCAGAAACGGCCGCAAGTCCATGTTCACATTCAGGCTCACGCCGTGATAGCTGCAGCCGTTGCGTATTTTCAGACCCAGCGCGGCGATCTTGGCGCCAGCGTGCAAGCCGGCGTCCGGCCCGGGCGCCACGTAGATACCAGGGGCGCCCGCCTTGCGTTCTCCGGCGAGATTATACGCCGCGAGGGTGTCGATCACAGCCTGCTCGATCCGCGTGACCATCTCGCGCACCATCAGCTTGCGTCGGCGCAGGTCGAGCAGGAGGTAGGCCACCACCTGCCCGGGCCCGTGATAGGTGATCTGCCCGCCGCGGTCGACTTTGACCAGCGGAATGCCGCTGTCGGCGGCCAGCAGATGCGCCGGGTCGCCGGCCTGGCCGAGCGTGAAGACGGGTGGGTGTTCGACCAGCCAGATTTCATCGGGTGTGCCGGCAGTGCGCTCGTCGGTGAACGCGCGCATCGCTTCGAAACTGGCTTCGTAAGGTTCGCTGCCTAGCCAGCGCAGCATAAGCGGCGCCGTAACGGGCAATGGAGACGAGGAAACCGGGGTGGCGCACATAATCCCGACAGTTTACCGAAATCTGGGAATCCCCGCCGGAAGTGGCTTCGTCAGGGCGCACCATCGTCTTTGCGGATTCAAGCCGGAGCATAGTGTTTTGCTGCAGCGTCGCTCCGGCCGGGGCGTCTTTTTTTCGCCGCCGCGCTGTTCCGGCCGGAGCGCCCTTCAGCTGCGGCGCCCTCCAACTGCGGCGCCGTTCGGCTGCTGCAGCGCCGGTCCGCCGTGGCGTCCCGGCACCGCCCAGGTTCACACGGTGCGCCAACCGCCGCGCATCCGTGCCGCCAGCCGCTCCCCGACCCGAGCGAACCAGTTCAGCGCGCGCTCGTCGCAGCGCGTCGGCACCGAAAACGCCACCGTCGCCTGCGTGCTGCCTTCGGCGCTCAGCCACAAGCGTTCGCCGCGCCGCAATCGCAGCGTGTGGCCGGGCTGCAGCCAGTAGTCTTCGGTGTCGTCGCTGCGCGTGACCCACACCGCGCCGCCGTGCACGACCAGCTTGGTGCTGCGTGCTACCTTCATGGGAATGGTTTCGCCGCTACGGATTTCAAACGCGGTACTAGAGGAAATTTCTCGCATTATGCCCTCGCCAAAAATCGTTTCATGGCTACAATCCTAGGCGTAGCAAGGGTTTACGCAAAACGATCTATTTTCACCTCTATGTGAGAAATATTGCGATGGACCTTCGGCAATTACCCCCGTTAAACGCTGTCAAGGCGTTCGAAGCCGCCGCCCGCCACGAAAGCTTCTCGCGCGCGGCAGACGAACTGTTCGTCACACACGGCGCCGTGAGTCACCAGATTCGCGCGCTGGAGGCGGAGCTGGGCGTCACGCTGTTCGCCCGCGACGGCAAGCGCGTGCGGCTCACGGACACGGGCCGCCGCTATGCCACCCGCGTGCGCACCGCGCTGACGGCGCTCGCCGACGCCACCCGAGAAGTCCGAGCCGGTGACCGCGAGCGGCGTCTTGTCGTGTCGATGCTGTCGTCGTTTGCAGCACGCTGGGTAACGCCGCGTATCGGCAGTTTTATCGAGGCGCATCCACAGTGGGACCTCGAACTGTTGTCCACCAACGCGCTAACGGACTTCGCACGCGACGACGTCGACGTGGCGATTCGCTTCGGCTACGGCAAATATTCAGGGCTGCACGCGGAGTTGCTGCTGGAGGAGATCTTCTTTCCGGCTTGTGCGCCGAATTTCAATGGCGGCAAGCTGCCGCAAACGCCTGCCGATCTGGCCACAGTCCCGCTGCTGCGTTCAGACGACGAGCTTTGGCGCCCGTGGTTCGACTCCGCCGGGCTCACCGACTGGCAGGAGCCCAAGCGTGGCGTGCTGTATCAGGATTCGTCGAATCTGCTGCAAGCGGCTATCGACGGCCAAGGCGTCGCGCTCACGCGCCGTTCGCTGGCGATGCACGAGATCGCAGCGGGCCGTCTCGTGCGGCTATTCAATGTGGATGGCCCAAGCCCGTGGCAGTATTACTTCATTTGCCCGCCGCAGATGCTCGAAACCGCCCGGGTCAAGGCGTTTCGCGATTGGGTATTCGAAGAGGTGGGGCGGTTCAAACAGCTTTTCGACCGCGCCTGCGAGGCTAGACCCGCAGCAAGGGCCGATCTGTCGGCGGACGCATTGCGCGTCACGCCGTATCGTGAGGCATAACGCCAGCCTTCAAAGCACCACCTTCACCATGGGATGCCCGGTGAGCGCGCGATAGATATCGTCGAGTTGCGCACGGCTCGTGGCACGCACCGTGACCGTCAAACCGGTGTAATTGCCGCCGCTGGACGGCCGCGTTTCGACACGGGTGGCGTCGACTTCGTTATCGAACTGCCGGACCACCGTGACAATCGTCTCGGCGAACTCCGGATGCGATTTACCCATGATCTTGATTGGGAAATCGCACGGAAACTCAAACAGTGATTCGTTCTCGGGACTCATTCTCTACTCCTTGCTGCGCCTCTTGCGCTTCCTTCGCTTTGGCCTGCTGATAGGCCGCATACAGCGCCGCAAACACAGCGCCCGGCTTGCCGTCGCCGACCGGCTGGCCATCGAGTTGCGTGACCGGCAGCACTTCCTTGGTCGCTGAGCTAACCAGAATCTCGTCGGCTGCACGCAGCTCGGCTTCAGCGATCTCGCGCGCCTCGAAGCGGATGCCGCACTCACTCGTCAGCTCTTCGATCAGACCGTAGCGAATGCCTTCGAGAATCTTGTGACTACGCGGCGGCGCGGACAACACGCCCTCCTTCACCATCCACACATTGGACGACGAACCTTCGGTCAGCATGCCGTCGCGAAACTGGATCGTCTCGAAGGCGTCGTTTTCAGCCGCGTATTGCGCCATCAGCACGTTGCCGAGCAGCGACACCGATTTGATATCGCAATTGAGCCAGCGACGGTCTTCGGCGGTAACGCAACGCACGCCTTGCGCGCGCTGTGCTGCGTCCGGCAGGCTCAGCGGCGTAACCATCACGAATACGGTCGGCTGGATGCCGGCCGGGAACGCGTGAGCTCGCTTCGCAACGCCACGGGTGATCTGAACATAGGCAATCGCGTCCTGATCGGCACGCAAGCCCGCGTCCGCTTCGTTCGCCGCGACCACGCGCCCGATCAGCGCGCGCCAGCCGGCAGAGTCGAACGGATTGACGATGCCGACCTTGTCGAGCGAACGCGCGAGGCGCGCCAGATGGTGCCTGAAGCGAAACGGCGTACGGCCGCTTGCGTGCGCATACAGCGGCGCGACTTCGTAAATGCCGTCGCCGAAAATAAAGCCGCGGTCGAGAACCGGCACGCGCGCTTCGGACAACGGCACCAGTTCACCGTTCAGATAGACGATCGGGTCGAGCGAAACATCGGAAACAGCAGTCATCGCAATCGGCTCTTATTTCTTCTTGTTGAACATCAGCATCAGCGAATCCCACACGCGACCCACCACGCCGGCTTGCGGCACGGCCTGCAACGCGACCACCGGGAATTGCGCCAGCACCTTGCCGTCGGCCACGAGCTTCGCGGTGCCGACCTGCTGACCGTTCGCGATCGGTGCGATCAACGGATCGATCTGCTCGATCTGCGGCTTCACCTTGTCGCCCATGCCCTTCGGCACGGTGATGTATTGATCGCTCTTCACGCCGATCTGCACCCTGTCCTGCGCACCCTTGTAGACGCGTGGCGTGCCCACCACCTGATTCGCCTTGTACAGACGCACCGTGTCATACGCGGTGTAGCCGTAGTTGAGCATTTTCAGGCTGTCCTGCACGCGGTCGTGTTCCTTGGTCTCGCCCATCATCACCGAAACGAGACGGCGCGACGCGTCCGTGGTACCCGGCAGCGAACGCTTCGCGCTCGCGATCAGGCAGTAACCGGCGGCCTGCGTATGGCCGGTTTTAAGGCCGTCCACCGTCGGGTCGATCCACAGCAGACGATTGCGGTTCGGCTGCTTGATCTTGTTGTACGTGAATTCCTTGACCGAAAAGATGTTGTAGTAGTCGGGGAAGTCACGAATCAGGCGCGCCGACAACACCGCGAGGTCGCCTGCGGTGGTGTAGTGCTGCGGGTCGGGCATGCCGTTCACATCGGCGAAATGCGTGTGCTTCATGCCAAGGCGCTGCGCTTCGGTGTTCATCATGTTGACGAACTGCGCCTCGCTGCCGCCCACCAGTTCGGCCAGCGCGATCGCCGCGTCGTTACCCGACTGGACGATCATGCCGTAGACCAGATCGTGCACGGTCACCGGCTTGTTCGCTTCGATGAACATGCGCGATTCGTCGGTTTTCACACGGCGCACCGCTTCGCTCGGCATCACCGTCTGGTCCATCGTGATCTTCTTCGTCTGCAGTGCTTCGAAGACGAGGTACGCGGTCATCAGCTTGGTCAGCGAGGCCGGTTCGACGCGTTCGTCGGCATTGCCGGATGCGAGCACCTGATTGCTGGTCGCATCGACGAGCACCCACGAGCGCGCATTCACCGCCGGCGGGGGTACCTGCGCGAACGCCGCGCTGGCAACGAGCGTTGCCGGCAACACGATGCCGAGGGTCACGGCACGGCTAAGCGTAGGGGGAATGAAAGAAGAAACTGACGGGAATGACGTGCGGCCGGTGGTGGAGAAACGCATAGGGTCGATTCGTGCGGAAAAATACATCGCGCGCAGGGCGCATTGTTTGGAGGAGCCGGTCGGCGAGCGTCAGGCCGTAAAAACGGCACGGCGCCCATTGGACTTCCGGCCACGCGATCGGTTCGCGCAGCACGCCTCGCATCCGGCACCGCTGCGCGCGAAAAAAGCTACGCGTCGCGCGAACTGCCGGGTGGGCGATGCTGCGCCCAAAAAAGAGCGCTCATTATACGCGCGCTATCCTGGTAACCTTGCGCAACAGGCGGCGATTAATTTGCATTTGCGCGTACCTGTACCCCCGAAAACACGCGCCGCACGCCGGTCAACGCCACGCGTCGACGATGATCCGCTTCAGGATATGCAGCTTGCGATGCAGAAAATGCTCCGCCCCCGGTATCACGACCACCGGCAATTCCTGTGGCCGCGCCCAGTCGTAAACCGATTGAATAGGAACGGTGTCGTCGGTTTCACCGTGAATCACGAGCGTGTTTTCCGGTACGGGCGCCACGTCCCAACGGCTCGCCGCGGTGCCGACGAACACCATCCGCTCGATCTCCTGACCTTCTTCACGCAGTTTCGCGGCCACGTGGGAGAGCACAAAGGTGCCAAACGAAAAACCCGCCAGCACGAGGGGCAGTTCACGCTGCCCTGCTTCAGACCGCATGTGATCCAGAACGGCGCGCAGGTCGTCGCGCTCGCCGATGCCGGCGTCATGCTCGCCTTGTGTCTCGCCCACACCGCGAAAATTCGTGCGATACGTCACGTAGTTCAATTGCACGAGCGTGCGCGCGAGCGTCTGCGCGACCTTGTTGTCCATCGTGCCGCCGAACAGCGGGTGCGGGTGTGCGACGAGCGCGATGCCGCGCGGCGCGGCACCGTTCTCGCGCACTTCGTCGGGCAGATCCAGCGCGACCTCGATCTTGCCCACCGGGCCGTCGATCAGATATTTCTTCGTGTGTACGTTCATGGCGCGGCTTACTGATCGATCTTCAGACGCTCGACAATCTTGCCGTTCACAAGATGCGAATCGACGATTTCATCGATATCGCTCTCGTCGACATAGGTGTACCAGATGCCTTCCGGATACACGACCACCGTCGGGCCGAGTTCGCAGCGATCCAGGCAACCGGCCTTGTTGATGCGCACCTGGCCGGGGCCGGCAAGGCCCAGTTTCTTCACGCGCTTTTTCGCGTGCTCCTGCATCGCCTGCGCGTTGCAATTCGCACAGCTAGGGCGCTCCGCGCCAGGTTCACGCTGATTGAGACAGAAGAAGACGTGATACTTGTAGAAGGAGTCCATGATGTCCGGGGGCCAAGCTGTAAGAGTGGGAATGGCACTGGAAGCGCTGCGGTGCGCCTGTGTCGTGCGGACGATTATAGCGAGCGAGGCTTGCGGTCGCTGCGCGGCCGCCTGACGCGAACGTCGCCCGTGCTTCACGCGTGATTCGCGCGCCGCTTGAGCCACACATGTTCGACGACATAGGCGAGCCACACCAGCGCCGCGTACGGCCAGATCCACGCGAGCCAGTGCGCGAGGCCATTGAAGTGCAGATAACGCCCTTGCCGCCAGTCGGCCAGCACGACGTCGAAATACGGATTCACCGGCAGCAGATTGACGAACACCAGCGCGACCGTCAGCGCGCAGGCCGCGAGCGCCGCGCGCGACCTGCGCCGCAACCGCAGCGCCAGGAGCGCGGCAATGGTGCCGCCGACAAGCCCCACCAGCGCGCCGGGCGTCGCCCAGTCGAACGCAAGGCCGGATTGCGACTGCAGGAAAGTCGCGCCCACTTTCACGCACAAGGTCGTGACGATAAACGCGAGCAACAGACGCACCCGCGGAGCATGACGGCGGATCGGCAACGACGCCAGCGCGAGCGCGGCGAACAGATTGAGCGTGGTGATGACGGCTTCCCAGGCGTCGTCGGGCAGCCAGGCGGCGGCCAGCACGGGCCACGTGCCGACGTGCCAGCCCGGCGGTGTCCACGCGAGCAACGCATCTTGCGTCGTCGAATCGAAACGCAGCCACAGCGCGCGCGGCCAGTTGCCGAGACCGAACAGACGCGGCGCCGGGTACATCGTCGCGAACGGCCATAAGGCGACGAGGCAGCCAAGCGCCGCCCTGTCCCGCTCGAACCACAGGAGCCGCAAACGCCGCAGCAAGCCGCGATCGAGCAGCGCACCGGTGGCGGGCGACATGATCGCCGCACCGAGCAGCGCGCCGAGTACATTGGCAGCCAGATCGAGGTTGGAGGCGACGCGGGTCGGCAGATAGGTCTGCACCGCTTCCATCGCACCCGACAGCAAGCCGCCGAGTACGAAGGCCAACGCGACCGCCGGCGTGCCGCGCCAGCGCGGATAGACCGCGAGCACCACCAACGCGCCGAACGGCATGTAGCCGAGCACGTTGGTGACGACGTCGAACGCCGTGAGGTACTGCGGCATGGGATCGAACAGATACGCGAACGGAGCGAGGCCGAGCGAACGCCAGCCGGAAAACGGATACCACGAACCGTAGACGATCAGCGCGGCATACAACCCCAGCGCCTGGCGGGCGAACGCAGAGGGACGGCGCAGCCAGGGTTTTTCGCTCATGCAGCGCTCCGTTGCGCGCGCTGCAAGCCCGTCATTGCGCGGCGACCAGCGCCTGCACGCCGAGCCACGCGCCGATCTGGGCAACGAGATCGTCGCTGGCCGCGGCGAGCGCCTGCGCGCCGCCGGCGGCGTCCGCCGAACTGGCCGGCGCGCGCGCAATAAACGTGCGCTGGCCGATCACCTTGCCGTTTTGCGTCAGCGTGGCGCGCGCGGTGACCGCGGCGTGGCTTTCCGACTGGCTGTCGAAGACCTGTTCGAACTGGCTCAGATCGACCTTCAGCACCGGGGCGCGCACGCCGTCGGCACCGGTCAGCACCGTGCCACGCGAACTGAGCGCGCCGCGCAGACGCTGAGTCAGCAGTTGCGACGGCGCCATGGTCCAGTGACTATTGGCGTACGACGCGGTCTGCTGCGCATCGGCGTAGCTGAGCCGGTAAATCAGCTTGTCGGACTCGAGGGTGTCGGGCGCACTGACATCGAGCACCTTCACCGCCGGCAGCGGACCGGCCGAGGCCGCCGGATTCGGCGGCCCGAAGTCGTAGCGGATATCCGAGAGCGCCGCGGGCGTACCGGCGCATCCCGCAGCCAACACGCTGAACGCGAGGCATACCGCAAGCGCGGCGCTCGAGGACAACAATCGGTAAGTCGAGCGTGACATGAGAATCTTCCTTTCTTCTAACCTTCAAATCATTTAGCAGCGCGCGCGGCGGGCCACGTAAAGCCGGCTTCGCCTGGTCCCGGCGCCGCACCCGGCGCGCCGAACAGCACGCTGCGCGGATTGGTGCTGAACGTGTCGGCGGCACGGTCCACCGAGCGGGCCGCCGAGCGCACGTCTTCGGCGAGCGAATTGACGCGCGGCAGCGTGTCGTAACCCACCCGCGACGACAGGTCCTGCAACGAGCCGTCCATCGACGCCAGCGCGTCGCCCGCCTGCTGCGCCGCCGTGCCGACCTTGTTCAGGTTGGACTCGAACGGGCCGTCCGGGCGATTCAGACTGGTGATCAACTGATTAGTCGACGCCAGCGTGCGGTCCAGTCCATTGAGCGTGGCGGGCAGCTTCCCGGCTGCCGGCGCCATCTGCTGGGTCAGCGTGGCGACACCGTCGGCAGCTTTCTGGATGCTTGCCGCCGTGCCGTGCAACTGGCTGACCATTTCCGGCGACAACAGATTGTCGACGTCGTCTGCGACTTTTTCCAGTTTGCGCAGCAAAACGTCGCCGCGCTGCTGCAACTGATCGAGCAAGCCAGGATGCATCGGCAATTGCGCCACCTGCCTGGTCGACGACACCAGCGGCGAAGGATCGCGCCCATTGTCGTCCAGCTGGATGAAGGCGATACCCGTCACGCCCTGAAAACCCAGGCTGCCGAAAGTCGAGTGCGTAATCGGCGCGTGCGTGTCGACGAGGATGCGGATCACAATCTGTCCCGGATGATCCGGATCGAATTTGATCGACTGCACCTTGCCGACATCGAGCCCGCGGTAGCGCACCGCCGCATCGGTATAGAGCCCCGTGACGTTGGTGCGCGCGATCAGATCGTACGGCACCCGCACCGACCGGTCGACGTTGAACAAAAAAGCCGCTACTGCGATTGCAGCCAGCAAGGCCACTGTGAAGATCCCTGCCCAGAAGGCATGTGATTTGTTTTCCATTGTCAGGTTCCCTGGTTCACAGCGGCAATTCGGACGATGCCGATTCGAGCGCCGCACGCGGCAATTTCGCGCGGCGTTCCGGCGGCAGCGCCTGCAATGCACGACGCCCGCGCAGGCCGAGGAAATATTCGCGGATGAAAGGATGATCGACCCCCGCCGCCTCTTCGACCGGCGCGGCGACCAGCACCTTGCGATCCGCCAGCACGGCGACGCGGGTGGAGAGCGCGATCATCGTGTCGAGATCGTGCGTGACCATCACCACCGTAAGGCCAAGCGCGCGATGCAGCGCGGAAATCAGTTCGACGAATTCATCGGAGGCCTGCGGATCCAGACCGGCGGTCGGCTCGTCGAGAAACAGCAGTTCGGGTTCGAGCGCGATGGCGCGGGCAATGCCCACGCGCTTGACCATCCCGCCGGAAAGCGCCGACGGCATTTTCGACGCATGCTTGCACGGCAAGCCGACCATCTCCAGCTTGAGCATCACAATGTCGCGCAACAGGTCTTCGGGCACCTTGCCGAGTTCGCGCAAGGGCTGCGCGATGTTGTCGAACACCGAGAGCGACGAGAACAGCGCGCCGCGCTGAAACAGCATCCCGGAGCGGCTGCGCATCAGCAGCGCGGTTTCCGGCGAAATGGTCGCCAGGTTCTCGCCGAACAGCTTGATGGTTCCGGACGACGGCCGCTCCAGACCGAGAATCTGCCGCACCAGCGTAGTCTTGCCCGAGCCTGAACCGCCGACGATCGAGACGATCTCGCCGCGCCGTACATCGAAATTCAGGTGCTGGTGCACGATGTTGCGGCCATAGCGCTTGGTGATGTCGATCACCTCGATCACCGGCTCGGCGATCTCGGGCATCGGTTGGCCGCGTACGGTCTGGGTGAGTGGCGCGATCATCCGAGCCCCACGTTCTGAAAGAGGATCGCGAACACCGCGTCCGCGAGAATCACGATGGTGATCGAGGTCACCACCGAGGTCGTCGTGCCTTCGCCGAGACTTTGCGAATTGGCCTTGATACGGAAGCCGAAGTGACAGCCGACGATCGCGATCAGCATGCCGAACGCGACGCCTTTGCCGAGGCCGATCCACAGATTCGCGATCGGCACGACACCGGGCAATGCGCGCGCGAAGTAGCTCATGTCGATGCCGAGCACGATCTTCGCGGCGAGCGCGCCGCCCGTCAGCGCGATGATGTTGGTCCACATGACCAGCAGCGGCATGGCCACGCCGAGCGCGACCACGCGCGGCAGGATCAGCCGCAGCCCGTGCGGGATGCCCATCACGCGCATGGCATCAAGTTCCTCGGTGACGCGCATCACACCGATCTGCGCGGTGATCGCCGACCCCGAGCGGCCCGCCACCAGAATCGCCGACAGCACCGGTCCCAGCTCGCGAATCACCGACAGCCCAAGAATATTGACGATGTACTGGTTCGCGCCAAACAGCCGCAGCTGTTGCGCGGACAGATAACTGAGCACGATGCCGATCAGGAAAGCGACCAGCGCGGTGATCGGCAACGCCTTGGTGCCGGCGTTATAGATGTTCGCGGAGATTTCCGTCCAGGGCGTGATTTTCGGTTTGCGCAGGATCGCGAGGAGATCGATCACGACCTGCCCGAGCATGCCGAATCCACCGTACAGGTGCTCGAAGAACGAAAAGATCGCGAGGCCCAGCCGTGTGAACGGGTCGAACCTGATTACCGGCTCGGCCTTTTCACGCACCGTATCGAGCAGCGCGATGCGCTCGAAAATGTCGCGTTGCGTATCCGTGAGGGTGGTGTCCGGAGGCATCTTGTGGCCCCACACGCGCCACAACGCCTGGCCGCCGACGTGGTCCATCCGGTCGATGCGCGACAGATCCCATTGACGGATGCCTTCGGCGCCGACCAGCGAGCGCAACAGCGGGATCACGTGGCCGGTGGCCTTATCGCGTGCGAGCGCGAGCGCCGTCCACTGGCCCGAGAGCCGGACGATCTTGCCTTGGCTGCCTGCCGCGACTTCGAGGCCGGGCGGAGTGTCGTAGTTCAAGGATCGCTGGAATCTGGTGATCGGATTAGGGGTCATTGTAACGAAGGCGCGGCGGATGAACCGTGCTCGCGGGCTCGCAGCGTTCGCTGTCGCTACAATATGAGACATGAACGCTTCCAAGACCCCGCCCCAAGCCGCCGCGGCTTCCGACTGGCGTATCGATCGCGAGCGCGCCGTCGCGCTATTCGGTCCGCACGCGCATGACTGGCCGATCGAGATCGTCGAGGAAACCGGCTCGACCAACGCCGACCTGATGACGCGCGTCAAAGCATTGCCGCGCAAAGCCGGTGCACTGCCGCGGCCGATCGTGCGGGTCGCGTATCTGCAAACTGCTGGCCGTGGCCGCCGTGGCCGTCCCTGGTATGCGGAGCCGGGTAATGCGCTGCTGTTTTCGGTGGCGTGCGTGCTGCCGCGTCCGCTCGAAGGGCTGGCGGGCTTGAGCCTCGCGGTGGGCGTGGCGCTGGTGGACGGGCTGCGCTCGCTGCCGGTTGCCGGGCCTGGACAGATCGCGCTGAAGTGGCCCAACGATGTGCTGCTCGAAGGCGACAAGCTCGCCGGCATCCTGATCGAAACCGCGTGGAGCACCACCAACGCGAGCGCCGTGGTGATCGGCATCGGCACCAATGTGAAGGGTGCGGACGAACTCGCCGCCAAAGTCGGCGCGCTGAACGCCGACGTACCGCCGCACGCGCGCGGCACCGTACCGACCGCGTTGCAACGTGCGCTGCCCAACGCGAATCTCACGGATACGCTGGCTGCCGAGTTGAACGCGCTCGAACCGGCATTGCAGCGTTTTGGCGCGGAGGGCTTCGCGCCGTTCCAGGCGCGCTGGAACGCAGTGCATGCTTACGCAGGCCGCGAAGTCGTCCTGCTGGAACAAGGCGAGGAGTTGGCGCGCGGCGTGGCGGCAGGCGTCGACGAGCGCGGGCAACTGCTGCTCGACACCGCGTCGGGCCGTCAGACCGTCGCGACCGGCGACGTCTCGCTGCGCCTGGCCTACGGTGCTGCATGACCAGCGGCGCGCCTTATCTTTTGATCGACGCGGGCAATAGCCGCATCAAGTGGGCGCTGATGCAGCCGGACGGCTTGCCAATCGCAGCCGGCGCGCTAGCGCACGGCGGCGCGGACCAACCTGACTGGCCGAATTTGCCGGCGCCGGGCGGCGCATGGATATCGAACGTCGCGGGCGAAGGTGTCGCTGCGCGGATTGCCGCACTACTCGACGTTCACTGGCCGCAACTGCCGCGCACGACGATCCGCGCATGCGCACGGCAATGCGGCGTGACCAATAGCTACACGACGCCGCATGCACTCGGCAGCGACCGCTGGGCCGGCCTGATTGGCGCGCACGCGGCGTTTCCCGGCGAGGATTTGCTGATTGCGACGTTCGGCACGGCGACCACGCTTGAAGCGTTGCGTGCGGACGGCAGCTTTGTCGGCGGCCTGATTGCACCAGGCTGGACCTTGATGATGCGATCACTGGGCGAGCACACGGCGCAACTGCCGACGCTCGACGCCAACGCGGCCCGCGGTCTGCTCGACGCGGGCAGCACGCCTCGCGCAGAGCGTCGAGGCCCCTTCTTCGCCACCGATACGCCGCGCTCGTTGTCGGCCGGTTGCACGTTGGCACAAGCCGGTTTGATCGAGCGGATGTGGCGGGACGTGCAGGATGAATGGCAGGTGCCGGTGCGCCTGGTGGCGAGTGGCGGCGCGGCGGACGAAGTGACAAGCGCGCTGAAAGTACCGCATACTCGCCACGATTCGCTGGTGCTGTCGGGGCTCGCGCTGATTGCCGCCGAGCACGCGACTGAACGCGACACCTGAATCGCGGCCATGGAAATAACGGCGGCACAACTTCTGGACGGGGGAATATTAACGATGCTGCGCTGGCTGATCGCCATATTGTTTCTTGCCAATATGCTGGCATTCGTCGCGATGCGCGGCGTATTCGGCCCGACGCCCACAGCCGGCGGCCGCGAGCCGAACCACCTGAACCGTCAGGTCCATCCGGAGTGGGTGAAGGTGCGCCCCGTCACAGCAGCCGAAGCCGCCGACCAGGCGGTAGTAGGCGGCCCCGCGCCGGCGGCGCCGATAGCGGCATCGGCTTTGCCGCATTAAAGAAGCGGCGGAGGGTGCGAGAAGTACCGCTGGGTGCCGGCATCCGGCCTGGCATCGGCGGACAGAACAACGTGCCGCCCACGCAAAAACATCACCCTTGCGCTCGAACTTTGTTCAACAACGCCGTGGTCGAGCGCTCATGCTCGAAGGGAATCGCCAAAGCCTTGCCACCCCAACCCCGCACGATCGCCGACTCCGGCAAAACATCCATATCGTAGTCACCGCCTTTAACGAGCACATCCGGACGCAGCACCGAAATCAACTCGACAGGCGTCTTCTCGCCGAAGCAGACAACATAATCGACGCTCTCCAGAGCCGCCAACAAAGCCATCCGATCGGCCTCGTTATTGATAGGGCGGTCATCGCCCTTGCCTAGCATGCGCACTGAAGCATCACTATTGACGCCGACAATCAGGCAAGCGCCCAAAGCCTTGGCATCGGCAAGATAAGTCACATGCCCGCGATGCAGGATATCGAACACCCCGTTGGTAAACACGACCGGCGCGGGCATCGAAGCGCGAAGCTTCACCAACGCGTCGCGCGTAAAAATCTTGCGTTCAAAAGTGGCAGCCATGACGAAGTCGGAAAGAAAAAAGAAGTGCCGCCACGATACACGCCGCACGGCATGAAGCAAAACGGCCCAGCAAGCTCATGCCTGCCGGGCCGTTCTTAAAACTTTAGAAGCAGTCTTTGGTGCGAGCGCCGAATCTAACCCGAATCTAACCTCAACCCGCTGACTTCAACCCATCAAGCCGGCTGTTCAGCCGATTTCTGATCGGCCTGCAAGCGCGCGACCACTTCCTTGCGGTAGCGGTTCAATTCCTGCGCCGTATTGAACGTGCGCTCGAACAGAATCGACAGGTTGTGCAGAATCCGCTCGACCACCTTCTTTTCCCAGCCGTCGTCGAAACGGATCTGGTCGTCGAGCCAGCGTTCGAGCCATTCCGGATCCGGCAGACGCGATTGGATCGTGTCGCGCGGGAACAGCGCCTGGTTGACGTGCAGGTTGGTCGGATGCAACGGCTTTTCCGTACGGCGCGCCGATGCCATCAGGACGCCGATCTTGGCGAACGCAGCACGCGCGATGTCGCCGGTTTGCGCCATTGCTTTCTTCATGTAGCGCAGATACGCGCCGCCATGACGCGCTTCGTCGCGCGAAATGGTTTCGTAGATGTGCTTGATGACCGGCTCGGTGTGCCATTCGGCCGCACGGCGGTACCAGTGATTCAGGCGGATTTCGCCGCAGAAGTGCAGCATGAGCGTTTCGAGCGGCGGCGCCGGATCGAATTCGAAGCGCACCGCGTGCAGTTCTTCTTCGGTCGGGCACATTTCCGGCTTGAAACGGCGCAGATATTCCATCAGCACCAGCGAATGCTTCTGTTCTTCGAAGAACCACACGCTCATGAACGCAGAGAAATCGCTATCGTGATGGTTGTCACGCAGAAACATTTCCGTAGCGGGCAATGCTGACCATTCGGTGATCGCGTTCATCTTGATCGTCGCGGCCTGCTCGTCGGTCAATAGCGATGCATCGAACTTGTCCCAGGGAATGTCTTTCTCCATGTCCCATCGAACGGATTCGAGCGATTTATAAAGTTCCGGATAAAGCATGGTGTTCATAGTCCCCCCCCTGTTCTGCGCATACTGTCTGTGTCTGTCACTACTACGTGTAGCACTCTTGCTGATGACGAACGAAACGCACCATGTGTGCACCGTTGGTCGGCCAAGCATTCAATTTTACGCGGTAATCGACCGCCTAGATGCACCTGGCGGCAAAGAAGTCCAGGCGATTGCGCAGCGCTGCCAACCAGAAGTTACGCGCTGCGCGGCCAACCGTGGGTGAGGGATACCCTATGCCTGAGGTCGAGCCAGTTTGCGATGAAGACCGCACCGTCCAGCCCTGCGCCGGTAGTACCGGCAGAGAATCGAGCAAGGGCGGCTGGATTGGTTGTTTTCAGCGCACGCCCAAAAGCCAAATGAAGCTTACACAATGATAGCACGCTGACTTTACGGACCCTGTGCTGTCAGAGACGCAATTCCAGTGCCCGGTTGACCTCTCTCAATAAATCAGGCGATCCGGAGAGTGTGGCAAACCATCGGGGTCAAAACCATGACAGGCGGCGAATTCACCTTCGTGTGCGCCGCCGGCCCAAGGATTTGCGCAGCAGCGCGTGAGGCGCGCTGCCTCGCTTCGTCCCTGCCGCTAGCTGGACTTTTTCGTCGCTCGCGGACTGGCGCTCGAACTGCCCGTACGCTTCGTGGACGTCGATGCCCGCTTCGCCGCCGACCGTTTGGTCTCGGATCCCGCGTCGTCGGCGGTTCCCTTCGGCGCGGCAGCCGGCTTCCCTGCCGGTGCCGATGCGCGCGCGGCGCCTTCCGGCGAGTCCGTCGCCGAACCGCCTGATGCGGCCGCGGCGCCCGCTGTGGGCTGCGTCATCGCAAACTGGGCGATCTGATTGAACTGCGATTGCAGTAGATTCCACCACGCAGAGGCGTCGAATGGGGGCGTCGCGGCGGCATCGCCTTCGTCGGTTGCCGACTCGGCGGCGGCCGATGAGCTCGCACTGCTCGAACTCGAAGCGGCTTCCGGATGCGGCCAGCCGGTCGTCGGCGAGGGGCTCGGCGAATCCGCCGCGGAAGCGGGCTGCGCCATCGACGACTGCGCGAACGCGCCGAACGCGCGCAGCGTCGCGAGCGTTGCGCGCTGCACTTCGAGCGCCTGAATGGCGGACTGCAGCATGCTCAGATTCAGTTTGAGCCATTGCTCGACGGCGCGCATATCGGTGATGCGCTTGTCGAGTTCTTCGACGTTGGTGAGCGGCGCCATCATGTCGGACATCATCGACAACGAGGGCGCCAGGCCCCCGCCGGCCTGCGCGCCCGAAAGCGCGGAACTGAACGGCGAGAGGCGCATCATGCCCCACATGCGTTCGAGCATTTCGGCGGGCGGAAAACCAGGAAAGCCGGGAAACGGCGGCGTGTTGCCAGGTGTATCGGTCATGCTTGTCGCCTCGCTGCATAAAGGGAAGGAATGAGCGCCATCCCGCGCGCGTCTGATTCGATCATACCGCGCGTGGCGGGCCGCTCCAGGGGTCGGTGCCGTCAAAATCCGGCGCGCGCCGCTCGCGCAGCGAGTTCACACCTTCGCGCACATCCGGCCCGGCAAAACCCATGAATTCGAGCGCCAGCGACGTATCGAACGTCGGTCCGGCCGAGCGCAGCCAGTTGTTCAACGCGTACTTGGTCCAGCGAATCGCCGTTTGCGAGCCTTTGGCCAGTTTCTGCGCGACGTCGAATGCTTTGGGCAGCAGATCGTTTTCGTCGACAGCGAGCGACACGAGGCCGATCCGCTCCGCCTCTTCGCCGCTCACCGGCTCGCACAGGAGCAGGTAGTACTTGGCCTTCGCCATGCCGCACAACAGCGGCCAGACGATCGCCGCATGATCGCCGGCGGCGACGCCCAGCCGCGTATGACCGTCGATGATGCGCGCCGACTTCGTCGCGATCGAGATATCGGCGAGCAAGCCGGCCACGAGGCCCGCGCCGACCGCCGGACCATGCATCGCCGAGACGATCGGCTTGCTGCAATTGATCACGTTGTAGACCAGATCGCGCGCCTCGCGCCACACGCGCGCGCGGACGTCGAAATCGGTCGCCATGTCTTCGACCAGTTGCAGGTCGCCGCCGGCGGAAAAGCCCTTGCCTTCGCCGCGAATGATCGCGACACGCGTTTCGGGATCCCGATCGATATCGCGCCAGATTTCGGCGAGTTCGAAATGCATCCGCGCGTTGGCGGTGGCGAGCCCGCTCTTGTTCGCGCCCTCGCCGCTCATCACGACTTCGAGCACACCGTGCGGATGACGGTGCAATTGCAGCGACTGGTAGTGCGCGTAAAACGCGTCGTTACTGTGTGGTGCGTGGGACATGGTGAGCAATCCGTCTATCGGTATGTCTGTTGAAACCGTGCGCCGTCAGGCGAAATGAGCGCATTAAGCCCTCATTCACTGCGGCTGATAAATCCACTTAGCATTCTTGATTTCGACCATCACACGCGCCCGTTGATCGAGCCCGAGGTGATCCGTGGCGCTCATGTTGACCACGCCGTTGGTATCCGCAAGACCGTGCGTCGCTTCGAGCGCATCGCGCAATGCGCGACGAAATTCCGGCGTGCCGGGCGAGGCCGCTTTAAGCGCGATCGGTATCGCATTGCCGAGCAGCATGCCGGCGTCCCACGTGTACGAGCCGAACGCCGACACACTGCCCGGCCCGCGCAGCGCCTCGAAGCGCGCGATGTAGTCGAGCGCGAGGCGCTTGGCCGGATGATCCGCCGGCAATTGCGCGGCGACCAGCACGGGGCTCGCGGGCAGGAACGTGCCGTTGCAATCGGCGCCGCATACGCGCAGGAAGTCGTTATTGCCGACCCCATGGTTGTGATAGATCAGCCCTTTGTAGCCGCGTTCCCTGAGCGTCTTCGGCGGCAACGCGGCGGGCGTGCCGGCCGCGCCGACCACCACTGCATCGGGATGGGTCGCGAGGATCTTGAGGACCTGGCCGGTCACGCTCGGATCGGTGCGATTGAAGCGCTCGCTCGCCACCACGTTGATGTGATGCAGCTGCGCGAACTTCGCGACCTCGGTGTAGAAGGTTTCGCCGAGTGCGTCGGCCTGGCCGATGAACGCGATCGTTTTGACGCCGTGCGCACTGGCGTGTGCGGCGATCGCCGAAGCCATCATCGCGTCGGTCTGTGGCGTCTTGAACACCCAGTGGCGTTTCGCATCCACGGGTTCGATGATTTTCGCCGACGAGGCCAGCGAAATCATCGGCGTTTCGCCGTCGGCGACCACGTCGATCATCGAGAGCGAATTCGGCGTGATCGACGAACCGATGATCGCGTCGACGTGATTCTCGGAGATCAGCTTCTTGGTGTCCTGCACGGCCTGCGTGGTGTCGGAGGCGTCGTCGAGCATGATGTACTCGACGCTTTGGCCGCCGATCTGTTTAGGCAGCAAAGTGGCGGTGTCGCGTGCGGGAATGCCGAGCGATGCTGCCGGCCCGGTCAGCGACAGGACGAGGCCGATCTTCACCTGAGCGAGGGCGACGGCGGGCAACGCGGCACACAGCGCGGCGGCAAGACCGGCGAGTCTATGCCGCAATGGTGTTGCGCGCACGCTCGACACGCGAGCGCGCCGGGTTCCTGGTTCAGGGGATTCAAATCGCGGCATGCTGTCTCCTCACGTCGGTTTTTCGTTTTGATGTACTGCCGATGTGCTGCTTGTGTCCTGCTTATATCCTGCACATGCACTGCTTCGCGTCGGTCGCGCAGTCAACCGGCGGCCACTAGCCGGGCCGCAGCCGCGCCAGTCAGTGTAACGGCGCGCTGTGGCCCCGGCATCGGGCGAAACCCTTTCGTATGCGGAGAAGCCTGCGCGGACCCGGGCCCGATGCCACGTGCCGCACAAAAGCAGCGCTTCAATCCAGCGGTGCGATGCCCTGATCGATCGAACCGAAAATCGACTTGCCCGCTTCGTCGAACATTTCGATCTTCACGGTATCGCCGTACTTCATGAACTCGGTCTGCGGCGCGCCGTGCTCGATGGTCTCGAGGCAACGCTTTTCGGCGATACAGCAATAGCCGCGCTTCGCATCCTTGTTCGACACCGTGCCCGAGCCGACAATCGCGCCGGCGCGCAAGTTGCGCGTTTTCGCCGCGTGCGCGATCAACTGGCCGAAGTGAAACACCATGTCGGTACCGGCGTCCGGCTGACCGACCTTCTTGTTGTTCCAGTGGACGATCATCGGCCGGTGCACGCGGCCTTCGCGCCAGTGTTCACCGAGTTCGTCCGGCGTCACGGCGACCGGCGCGAACGAGGTTGCCGGCTTGCTCTGGAAAAAGCCGAAGCCTTTCGCCAGTTCGGCAGGAATCAGATTGCGCAGCGAGACGTCGTTGACGAGCGTCACCAGACGCACGCTCCTGAGCGCCTGGTCGGGCGTGGCGCCCATCGGCACGTCGGTGGTGATCACGGCGACTTCCGCTTCGAAGTCGATGCCGAATTCTTCAGACGCGCACTGAACATCGTCTTTCGGGCCAATGAAGTCGTCGCTGCCGCCTTGGTACATCAGCGGATCGGTCCAGAATTCCGGCGGCATTTCCGCGCCACGCGCGCGGCGCACCAGTTCGACGTGATTCACGTACGACGACCCGTCGGCCCACTGGAACGCGCGCGGCAGCGGCGCCATGCATTCCTTGGCGTCGAACGGGAAAGTATGGCGCGCGCGGCCCTGATTGAGCGCGTCGTACAGGTCCTGCAGTTGCGGCGCATAGAAGACCCAGTCGTCGAGCACGCGCTGCAAGGTGGGCGCGATCGCGTCGGCGACGGCCGCGGTGTGCAGGTCGCGGGACACGACGATCAGCTGGCCGTCGCGCGTGCCGTCCTTCAGCGTGGCAAGTTTCATAGAGGAGTGAACCGTTAGTGACGATAGAGGGAATCTATTCTACGATGGTGAATCGGCGCGGCCCAAGTATCGTGACCTGGCAGCCGCTTTTGGGCCGCGGTGCTTAGGCTGTCGGGTGCGGTTGTCAGGCTGGGTTGCGGGCTCGGGTCTAGGGCTCGGGTCACGGGCTCGATTGTCAAGCCCGGTTGCCGGACCGGTTGCCGGGCCCAAGTGCTCTTGCCGGGCTCGTCCCGGGAACCTCGTTGCCCGCCTCCTTTCTCACCGTCTTTTGAACGCGCTTCATGCGCCTCACTCATGCCGCCAATTGCACGCCCTAACGCGATCCATACCGATACCGACTCCGTTGAACCGCTCGACCCGCCTGAATCGGACGACGAAACCGTCGAAAGCGGCGAGGAGAAACTGCGCTCCGGCATCCAGTCGATTGAAGTCGGTTTCAGATTGCTCGACGTGCTGACCCATGAACCGCGCGCGATGATGCTGCGCGATCTGGCGCAGCGGGCGGGCATGAGTCCGGCGAAGGCGCACCGCTATCTGGTGAGTTTCCTGCGCCTCGGCGTCGTGGCGCAGGACCCGCTTTCGGGCCGTTACGAGCTGGGCGGCTTCGCGTTGCAATTGGGGCTTGCGCGGCTTGCCCGCGTCGACGGCGTGAAGCTCGCGCGTATTGCGCTTGCCGAATTACGCGACCGGCTCGATCTGACGGTGGGCATCGCAGTGTGGGGCAATCAGGGACCGACGATGGTTCACTGGATGGAATCGAGCCATCCTGCCAAGGCGTCGCTCAAGCTCGGCGACGTAATGCCGCTGCTCAGTTCCGCGACCGGCCTGCTGTTCGCCGCTTATCTGCCATCGAGCAAGACCGCCGCGATGCTCGAACGCGAACTGGCCGATTCGCGCCGCTCGTCACACCTGGGCGGCCCGCGCACGCGGGAAGAGGTCGAGCGGGTCCTCGCGGAGGTGCGGCAGCACGAAGCCGCGCGCGTGGAAGGCATGTTGCTGCCGACCATCCACGCGTTCTGCATGCCGGTGTTCGACTCGACCGGCGATCTCGCCCTCGGCCTGATCGCGCTCGGTCATGAGGGCGCGTTCGATATTCAATGGGGCGGCGAAATCGATACGGCGCTGCGCGAATGTGCGCAAAAGCTCTCGTACGAGCTGGGTTATAGTGCGGCGCCACGCTGACGCGCCGAGTCCATGAACATCGTTCGCCGGTGACTAGTCGAAACGGTTCGCCGGCCGTTTAGCCCCGAAGCTCGGCAGCTTTCACCGGTTCGCCCACGCCGGGACCTTGCGCACGCGTCGCCTTTCCGTTACCGACAGCCCATTCGAATTCATTCGCCGATGTCCTCACCTACTGCCACACGCCGCTCTGATCCCACGCCGCACGCCGGCTTGCGGGCGTGGCGATGGATTGCGGTTGTGCTGGTCGTGGCCGTCCTGCACTGGATTGCCGCGCAGTGGATCGAGCGCAACCGCGCGATGCTGATTTCATCGGACAATGAGCGCGTACCCGTGCAAGTCGCCCTGCTGACGCCTGAACGCATCGAGCGCAACCCGGCCGCCGCGCCTCAAGCGCCAACACCGGCGCCGGCGCGTAAGGCCGTCGCGAGCAAGCCGCGCGAGCATGTGCTGACGGCCATGCAGCCGCGAGCAGAAGCACCCACGGTTGCGTCTGCCACGGCCGCATCGGATGCAGCGGCGAGCGCATCGCTCGCGGCAAGCGGCGCCGGCACGAGTGCCAATGCAAATCGCACGGCCAGCGCCCCCGCTGCCGCCAGCGCGCCTCAAGCTTCGCCCGGCGTGAAATTCTCCGTCCCGCCTTCCGGAGAACTGCAGTACGACACGTTCTATAACGGCGTGCGCAACCAGCCCGGCACGATCCACTGGACCAGCAACGCGCAAAGCTACGAGATGGTCGTCTCCGTGCCGCTGCCGTTCGTCGGCACGTTCGTGTATTCGAGCCATGGCCGCATCGACGCATTCGGCCTCGCTCCGGATCAGTACATCGAAAAGCGCGGCCGTCGCCCGGAAGACGTGGCGATCTTCAATCGCACCGACAAAAAGATCGCGTTCACACGGACTCCCGCCTCGCTGCCGCTGCCCGACGGCGCACAAGACCGTTTCAGCATGGTGATGCAGCTCGCCAGCCTCGTGCGCGGCGACCCTGGCGCATACAAACCGGGTGTGACGCGACAATTCTTCGTGGTCGATAGCGACAGCGGCGAGAACTGGCCGATTGAGACGATCGGCGACGAGACCATCCGTACCGCACAGGGTTATCTCGAGACGCGCCACTTCAAGCGCCTGCCTCGGCACGACGGCGATCTACGCCGCATCGATGTGTGGCTCGCACCGTCGCTCGGCTGGTTGCCCGCGCGAATCCTGCAGACCGAGCCGAACGGCACGCAGTTCGAACTGGTGTGGCGCGGCAAGCTCAATGCGGAAAATGCCGGCAGTCCCGCCGACAGCGCCAACAACACCGGGAACAACGGAAACGAAGGCAACACTTCGCCTGACAATTCGGCAAACCCGCCACCTTCCAACGCACCGGCAGTTAAGCCCGAAGCCGCGCCCTCGCCACCGGTCGATTCGACCGACTCCGGCAATCTGCCCGAAAACCCCTGAACCCCAGTAGGGACTTGAACAGGTCGACGAAAACGTCCGCGTCGAGGCGTACTCGCACACTGAGCTGCAACCGTTCGCGCGGCCGCTGCGTATATGTTGTTAAGGCGGGACAAAGCGTGCGCAAACGGCTCTTTCCACTGCGTTCCCCTCAAGGAGCCCGCATGCAAGTGAAAATCAACGGTATCGAGACGCGCTATGTGTTGAGCATTGAGGGCGGCATGATCGCGCAGCAGTTCACCTTGGACTACCCATCGCGCGCCGATACCCTGACGATCGCCGACACCACGGCCGGCACGCCGCCCGAAGGCCGCGCGGTATGGGATCAACGCGCCGCGGCGGCGCGCAAGGACGGCATGGCATCACGGGTGCCTGCGACGTTGAGCCGCTGGCTCACGCCCGGTTTTCAGGCAGCGCATCCCGAAGCGGTCGAGCAGGTCCGGGAGGTCCTGACCAATACGTTGCCAGAAGGCTACGCCATGCCATGCGAAGCCCTGCGCGATTTCGATCTACGCGGTAAGCTGGGAACAATAAGCCGCCCAACCTTGGCGGTGGCGGGCCGCCGCGACACGGGCACGCCACCTGCTGCTACGCAAGCAATAGCAGACGCCATCGAAGGCGTGCAGTTCGAAATGCTAGAGGCCGCTCATCTTGCGCCCATCGAGCAATCTCACCGTTTTGCTGCACTGCTTGAAACGTTTCTTGAGAAGCCGGTCTAACCGGTAGGTTCGGAACTTTACAAGCGTCAATCCGGACCCACCCCTTGAATTCCACACCACAAGCTCCACTTATGGCGCAGGAATGGCCAGGAGCCAACGGAAATAAGGAGTGTCGCCATGCAAATGATCTACAACAGCCCCAACTATTGTGTCGTCGAGTTTCCGCCGCAGGAAGGTCCGCTGGCCATGAAGTCGGGTGGCTATGAGATCGTCGACAAGAACATGCAGCGCGAAATTTACATTGACGGTGCAATGGCGGCGCGTTTCCGCGAGCATGTGCAAAAGCTGATCGAAGAGGAACCGTCGTTGGACGAAGTAGACGAATTCCTGGGCCAGTTCGACAGCCTGATGCATCAACCGGTGATTCTTCACTAACACAAACAAAGATTTGGCATAACAGTTTGGCGACATACATCGACTGCACCGACCCGCCCAGTCGGCGGCTATGACAAGGCGGTCAGCATCGATATAACGGCCCAGCAGGCTTTGCCTCGCTGGGCCGTTTTCTTTTCGATGCGCCCGCAGTCGCCGTCAGCGAACATGCACGCCCTGCCCGTCCTGCCCGCGCCGGGCGGAACGGCCCCGCAGCGGCTACAATGACAGGTTTCCCGAAAAAGCCGGCGCAAGCCCACGTCCGCCATGAACCAGCCTGCTCAAACCGCCACGCCAGTCCGTCCCGACGACGCCTACACACGTGGCGCGGCATTGCCCGCGCTGCTCAAGTCGCGCATCCTGATCCTGGACGGCGCAATGGGCACGATGATCCAGCGCTATAAACTCGACGAAGCCCGTTATCGCGGCGAGCGCTTCAAGGACTACGGGCGCGACATCAAGGGCAACAACGAGTTGCTGTCGATTACGCAGCCGCAGATCATCGGCGAGATTCATGAGCAATACCTCGCGGCGGGCGCGGACATCATCGAAACCAACACGTTCGGCGCGACCACGGTTGCACAGGCCGACTACGGGATGGAAGACCTCGCCGTCAAGATGAATCTCGAATCGGCGAAGCTGGCGCGCGCTGCATGCGACAAGTATTCGACGCCCGACAAGCCGCGTTTTGTCGCCGGCGCGATTGGGCCGACGCCGAAGACGGCGAGCATTTCCCCTGACGTGAACGATCCGGGCGCGCGCAACGTGACCTTCGACGAACTGCGCGCAGCGTATTACGCGCAGGCTAAGGCGTTGCTCGACGGTGGCGCCGATCTGTTCCTCGTCGAAACGATCTTCGACACGCTCAATGCGAAGGCTGCACTGTTCGCACTCGATGAACTGTTCGAAGACACCGGCGAGCGCCTGCCGATCATGATCTCGGGCACCGTCACCGATGCATCGGGCCGGATTCTGTCGGGACAGACCGTCGAGGCATTCTGGAACTCGCTGCGTCATGCCAAACCGCTCACGTTCGGTTTGAACTGCGCACTCGGTGCCGCGCTGATGCGCCCATACATCGCCGAACTGGCGAAGCTGTGCGACACCTACGTGTCGTGCTATCCGAACGCCGGTTTGCCGAACCCGATGAGCGATACAGGCTTCGACGAGTTGCCGGCGGATACGTCCGGATTGCTGAAGGAGTTCGCCCAGGCTGGACTCGTGAATATCGCAGGCGGATGTTGCGGCACGACGCCGGAGCATATTGCGGCGATTGCCAAGGCACTCGCCGAAGTGAAGCCGCGCCAATGGCCGACTCAATACCGCGACGCAGCCTGAGTCCGGCGGCTCGACCCTGACCCGCCGCGCTCTTCCGCTATCGAACCCGGCGTTCGCAACCGCACGCAACTGAACCGCACCTACGCCATGACCGATCACACCATGCGTCTTTCCGGCCTCGAGCCGTTCAACGTCACGTCCGGGACGCTCTTCATCAACGTCGGTGAACGCACCAACGTGACCGGCTCGAAGGCGTTCTCGCGAATGATCCTGAACAACCAGTTCGACGAGGCACTCGCGGTCGCGCGTCAGCAGGTCGAAAACGGTGCCCAGGTCATCGACGTCAACATGGACGAGGCAATGCTCGATTCAAAAGCGGCGATGGTCCGCTTCATGAATCTGATCGCGTCGGAGCCGGATATCGCGCGCGTGCCGATCATGATCGACTCGTCGAAGTGGGAAGTGATCGAGGCCGGCTTGAAGTGCGTGCAAGGCAAGGCGATCGTCAACTCGATCTCGCTGAAGGAAGGCGAAGAAGCGTTCCGCCATCACGCGAACCTGATCCGCCGTTATGGCGCGGCGGCTGTCGTGATGGCCTTCGACGAACAAGGCCAGGCCGATACCTTCGAGCGCAAGACGCAGATCTGCAAGCGCTCGTACGACTTCCTCGTGAACGAAGTCGGCTTCCCGCCCGAAGACATCATCTTCGATCCGAACATCTTCGCGATTGCGACCGGCATCGAAGAGCACAACAACTACGCCGTCGACTTCATCAACGCGACGCGCTGGATCAAGGAGAACCTGCCCTACGCGAAGATTAGCGGCGGCGTGTCGAACGTGTCGTTCTCGTTCCGCGGCAATGACCCGGTGCGTGAAGCGATTCACACCGTGTTCCTCTATCACGCGATCCAGGCGGGGATGGACATGGGCATCGTCAACGCGGGCCAGCTCGGCGTATATGCCGATCTCGATCCGGAGTTGCGCGAGCGCGTCGAAGACGTCGTGCTGAACCGCCGTGATGACGGCACCGATCGTCTGCTCGAAATCGCCGACAAGTTCAAGACCGGCGCGGCCAGGAAGGAAGAAAACCTCGAATGGCGCAACCAGCCGGTCGAGAAGCGTCTCGCGCATGCCCTCGTGCTCGGCATCACGAACTTCATCGTTGAAGACACCGAGGAAGTGCGCGCGAAGATCGCCGCAGCGGGCGGCCGCCCGATCAACGTAATCGAAGGCCCGCTGATGGACGGCATGAACATCGTCGGCGACCTGTTCGGTCAGGGCAAGATGTTCCTGCCGCAAGTCGTGAAGTCGGCGCGCGTCATGAAGCAGGCGGTCGCGCATCTGATCCCGTTCATCGAAGAAGAAAAGAAGCTGCTCGCCGAAGCCGGCGCCGATGTGCGCGCGAAGGGCAAGATCGTCATCGCCACGGTGAAGGGCGACGTGCACGACATCGGCAAGAACATTGTTTCCGTGGTGCTTCAGTGCAATAACTTCGAAGTGGTCAACATGGGCGTGATGGTCTCGTGCAACGACATTCTCGCGAAGGCGAAGGTCGAAGGCGCGGACATCATCGGCTTGTCGGGGCTGATTACGCCGAGTCTCGAAGAGATGGCCTACGTCGCGTCGGAAATGCAGCGCGACGACTACTTCCGCGTGAAGAAGATTCCGCTGCTGATCGGCGGCGCGACCACCTCGCGCGTGCATACCGCGGTGAAGATCGCGCCACACTACGAAGGTCCGGTCGTGTATGTACCGGACGCGTCGCGCTCGGTGTCGGTGGCGTCGAGCCTGCTGTCCGACGAAGGCGCGGCCAAATACGTGGACGACCTGAAAGCCGACTACGACCGCATCCGCATTCAGCACGCCAACAAGAAAGCCCTGCCGATGGTCACGCTCGCCGAAGCCCGTGCGAACAAGACCAAGGTCGATTGGGCCGGATACCAGCCGGTCAAGCCGAAGTTCATCGGCCGCCGCGTGTTCAAGAACTTCGATCTGAACGAGCTGGCGAGCTACATCGATTGGGGTCCGTTCTTCCAGACGTGGGACCTCGCGGGCCCGTACCCGGCGATCCTGAACGACGAGATCGTCGGCGAATCGGCGCGGCGCGTGTTTTCCGACTGCAAGTCGATGCTCGCGCGCCTGATCCAGGGCCGCTGGCTGCAGGCGAACGGCGTGATCGCGCTGTTGCCGGCCAACACGGTGAACGATGACGATATCGAAATCTACACGGACGAATCGCGTTCGGAAGTCGCGCTGACGTGGCGCAACTTGCGTCAGCAAAGCGTGCGGCCAGTGGTGGACGGCGTGATGCGGCCGAACCGGTCGCTCGCCGACTTCATCGCGCCGAAGGATTCGGGCGTGGCCGACTACATCGGCATGTTCGCGGTCACGGCCGGCCTGGGCGTGGACGTGAAGGAAAAGCAGTTCGAAAAAGATAACGACGACTACAGCGCGATCATGCTGAAGGCGCTCGCCGACCGCTTCGCCGAAGCCTTCGCCGAAGCGCTGCATGCACGTGTGCGGCGCGACCTGTGGGGCTTCGCGAACGCGGAAACCCTCTCGAACGACGACCTGATCGCCGAAAAATACCGCGGCATCCGCCCGGCGCCGGGCTATCCGGCCTGCCCGGACCACCTGGTGAAGCGCGACATGTTCGACGTGCTCCAAGCGAACGAAATCGGCATGAGCGTGACCGAATCGCTGGCCATGCTGCCGGCTGCCAGCGTCTCCGGCTTCTATCTGGCACACCCGGACAGCACCTATTTCTCGGTTGGCAAGATCGGCCAGGACCAGTTGGAAGACTACGCAAAACGCATGTCGTTGTCGAAAACAGACGCCGAGCGAGCCTTGGCGCCCTTGCTGTAAGCCTTGCAGGGCGGGAAGCACACTATATCGGGCACGATAGGCTGAATATTTGCGGCAGCGGAATTTTCGGCTTTGTAGACTGACTTGGTTTCAACCCGCCAGACGCGGCCAAAACGCGTCGGCTTGTCTAATTGCAATCGTCAACGGAGAGAATCGTATGAAGAAGCTGACGCTGTTATTAACTGCTGTTTCGCTTGCCGCCAGCGCCTCGGTGGCGTTGGCCCAGCCCGCCGCTCCGGCAGGCTCAAGCGCGGTCAGTTCATATTCGCCGCCCACGCAAAAGCATGTCAAGAAGCCCAGGAAGCAGAAAATGAAGAAGGATGCGTCGGCGCCGATGACCGCCCCGGCGGATGCCGCCAGCCAGTAAGCAGGGTCGGCAGACGGGCCGTTAGGGTCCGTGACAGACAAAGAGCCCGCTGATGCGGGCTCTTTTCATTGGCGCGTTACGATCTGCGCGGCCATGCACAACGGGCGCCACGGCCGGCGGATGGGTCCGGAATCAAAGCCCCCAGACAATATCCGCGTTTTCCTTCTGCGCCGCGCGCAGCATGTCGAGGAACGGAAACGCGCGCTGCGCGAGTCCCGGCGGAATCTCATGATGGTCGTGGCCTTCTTCGCCTTCGTGGAAATGGCCGTCGTGCTCGGCACGCTCCTGCTTGTCGGTACTGATGGCCGATTCGAGTTTCGTGATCGCAGGGCCCAGTTCGTCGTGGGTGATAACACCACGCTCACCAAGGCGCTTGCCGACAATGCCGACGAGATACTGGGCGAGATTCTCCAGCATCATCACGTCCGGGCAGGCGCGACATTTGAAAGTAATCAGCATGACTGTTCCCTTTTTCGTTATGTTGGATTGACGCGCGAACAACTCGAAAGCGGCCGTCGGCGCGCGTTACGTTGACACGCCGATCAGGCATGGCGGCCACGGCCCTTGGTGGGCATCTCATTGAACATATTAGCACCTGCTAAAATCCGTCTGGACGGAAAAGCGCGCCGCAATGCGCCGCGCGCGGCGTAAGCTGAGGCGGCATAGCTGGGCCCGTTGGCCGCGGTCTGCGTACCGCCGTCGCCTGTGGCCATGTGCCGCTGCTGAACGCGCCTCTGCATGTCGCCGCGCACTGCGCCAAGCGCATCGCAGACAACGTGCCTGATGGCGCCCGATGTGCCGACGCGTTCCGGCGGGTGCATCGCCGCTTTCCAAGCTTCTGACGAATCGGCTGCGCCTACCGCGCGGCCGGCGCCTCTTCCGTATCACCGGATTGCCTCACTGGACTCGCAACAAGCATGCTGCCTGCACATAAACATACCCTCGAAACACTGCTCGCCGACACGGTGAAGCAAGTGGCCCAAGCGTCCCAAGGCGCGAGCGAAGCCGCTTTCGTGTCGCCCACAATCACGCTGGAGCGGCCCAAGGTCGCCGCGCACGGCGACGTCGCCTGCAATGTGGCGATGCAACTCGCCAAGCCGCTGCGCGCCAACCCGCGCCAGCTGGCACAACAGATCGTCGACGCGCTGCTCGCGCAGCCGCAAGCCAAGGGTCTCGTGGAAGCCGCCGAGGTTGCCGGCCCCGGCTTCATCAACCTGCGCCTCGCGGCGGCCGCCAAGCAGGCGGTGATCGCCGCCGTGTTCGCTGAACAGGACGCCTTCGGCCGCTCGCAGCGCGACGCCGGCAAGCACGTGCTGATTGAATTCGTCTCGGCCAACCCGACCGGTCCGCTGCACGTCGGCCACGGCCGCCAGGCCGCGCTCGGCGATGCGCTCTCGAACGTGCTGGCCTCGCAAGGCTACGACGTTCATCGCGAGTTCTATTACAACGACGCCGGCGTGCAGATCCACACGCTCGCCGTGTCGACCCAGGCGCGCGCCCGCGGCCTCGCCCCCGGCGACGCCGGCTGGCCGGCGTCGGCGTACAACGGCGAGTACATCGCCGACATCGCCAAAGACTATTTGAACGGCGTCACCGTCGCCGCGAGCGACGGCGAGCCCGTCACGGGCGCGGGCGACATCGAAAACCTCGAGGCGATCCGCCGTTTTGCGGTCGCGTATCTGCGCCGCGAGCAGGACATGGACTTGCAGGCCTTCGGCGTCAAGTTCGACCAGTACTACCTGGAATCGTCGCTGTACAAGGAAGGCCGCGTCGAGAAAACCGTCGAGGCCCTGATCGCCGCCGGCAAGACCTACGAACAGGAAGGCGCACTGTGGCTGCGCACCACCGACGACGGCGACGACAAAGACCGCGTGATGCGCAAAACCGACGGCACCTACACGTACTTCGTGCCGGACGTCGCCTATCACGTCGCCAAGTGGGAACGCGGCTTCACCAAGGTCATCAATATTCAGGGCTCGGACCACCACGGCACGATCGCGCGCGTGCGCGCCGGCCTGCAGGGTCTTGGCATCGGCATCCCGAAGGGCTATCCGGATTACATCCTGCACAAGATGGTCACGGTGATGCGCAACGGCGAGGAAGTGAAGATCTCCAAGCGCGCCGGCAGCTATGTGACGGTGCGCGACCTGATCGAATGGTCGGGTGGCGCCACGCCGGGCTCGGAAGCCGCCGTCGATCTGATCGACGAAGAGACGATTCGCCGCGGCCGCGACGCCGTGCGCTTCTTCCTGATTTCGCGCAAGGCGGATACGGAATTCGTGTTCGACATCGATCTGGCGTTGAAACAAAACGACGAAAATCCGGTGCATTACGTGCAATATGCGCATGCGCGGATCTGCTCGGTCATCGCCGAATGCAAGGTGCGCTACAACACGGACGAAAGCACGCTGGCCGCGGTGGACGTCTCGCCGCTCACCAGCGAACGCGCCATGGCCTTGCTGAACAAGCTCGCCGAGTTCCCCGACATGCTGCACCACGCCGCCGACGAACTCGCGCCGCACGCGGTCGCGTTCTATCTGCGCGACCTCGCCGGGGAATTCCACTCGTTCTACAATGACAGAGCCGAACGCGTGCTGGTCGACGACGCAGCCGAGCGCAATGCGCGCGTGGCGTTGCTGGCGGCCACGCGCCAAGTGTTGGCCAACGGTCTCGCGACGATCGGCGTCTCTGCTCCCGTCAAGATGTAAGTCCTCCGGCGCAACATGCACGCGGCCGTCGTTATAATCGGCGGCCGTTCCAGGATTCTTTTTGCAGGTGATTCATACGATGGCAAAACCACGCCGCACAACAAAGCAATCGAAACAAACCGGGGGCACTTTTCTCGGCATCGTGCTGGGCCTGATCGTCGGTCTCGCGATCGCGGTAGTGGTGGCGCTGTATATCACCCGTGCGCCCACGCCGTTCGTTTCGAAGGTCGCGCCGCCCGCGGCGTCCGAGTCGGGCGCGAGCCAGCCGCAGTACGATCCGAACCGTCCGCTGCAAGGTAAGACGCCGGGCCAGCCTGTGCCGCAAGCCGCACAGCCTGCGCCGCCGAACACGGCACCGGGCCAAACCAACTCGCAGACGCAGTCGGGCATGCTGGAAGAGCCGCAAATCGTCGAAGTGCCACCGTCGAACGGCAATGCGAACGGCACGGCGGTCGCGCCGAAGCCTGCGCAGGACAACGGCACCGCCAACGCGCCCGTCAGGAAGCCGCAAGCCTCCAGCGCACCGGCCGCCACCGCGGCGGGCTCGGCGCCGAAGAACACGTCGTCCACGACGGCCGCCAACGCCAAACCGGGTTCGAACGCAGCGCCTACAGCCGGTGATGCGAACACCGGCTACTTCCTGCAAGTGGGCGCCTACAAGACCTCGGCCGATGCCGAGCAGCAGCGCGCACGTCTCGCTTTCCAGGGCTTCGAATCGAAGGTCACGCAGCGCGACGCGGGCGGCGTGACGTACTACCGCGTGCGCATCGGGCCGTTCTCGAAGTTCGAAGACATGAATTCGAGCCGTCAGCGTCTGTCCGACGCGGGCGTGGATACCGCAGTGATCCGCTTCACGAAGCAATAAGCAAACAATAAACAAACGGTGATTTGCAAAGACGCGCCGCCGCCGAACTATCGGCGTGCGGCGCGTGTCACAAGCACGACGGACGACTAAAACGTCTAACGCCGAATTGATAACGGTGACGGGCATTTGCGTGGCGCCACCGCTTTACCGCCTACTTGGGTCAACAAAACATGAAAAAACTGCTGAGCATTCTGTTCCTCTCGCTGGGTCTGGTTGCCGCCACGGCGCATGCCTCGCCGGCCGCGCCGGTTTCCGGCAAGGACTACACGGTGCTGTCCACGCCGCAACCTACGGACGTGCCGGCCGGCAAAATCGAAGTCACCGAATTCTTCTGGTACGGTTGCCCGCACTGCAATGAATTCAATCCGTACCTCGACGCATGGGTGAAGAAGCAAGGTCCGGACGTCGTGTTCAAGCGCGTGCCGGTCGCCTTCCGTGACGACTTCATTCCGCATTCGAAGATGTATCACGCGCTCGACGCACTCGGCCTCCAGCAGCAGCTCACGCCGAAAGTCTTCAACGAAATCCACGTCAACAAGAACTACCTGCTGACGCCGGAAGATCAGACCAAATTCCTCGCGAAAAACGGCGTCGATCCGAAGAAATACATGGACGCGTACAACTCGTTCTCGACACAAAGCGCGCTGCAAAAAGACAAGAAGCTGATCGAAGACTACAAGATCGACGGCGTGCCGACGCTGGCCGTACAAGGCAAGTATGAAACCGGCCCGGCTCAGACCAACAGCCTGCCTGGCACAATCCAGGTACTCGACTACCTGGTGCAGCAGATCCGCGCCAAGAAGATGTAAAGCCGAGGCGCCGGAATGAGTACACCCCTGAAGGTTTTCATTACCGGCGCCTCGAGCGGCATCGGCCTCGCGCTCGCCGCCGAATATGCGCGGCGCGGCGCGGTTCTCGGCCTGGTTGCCCGCCGCGGCGACGCGCTCGCCGCCTTCCAGCAGTCCCATCCGCAAAACTCCATCTCCGTCTATTCCGTCGACGTGCGCGACGCCGAGGCACTCGCCGAAGCAGCTGCGCGGTTCATCGCGCAGCACGGTTTGCCGGACGTCGTCATCGCCAATGCCGGCATCAGCCGCGGCGCCGTCACGGGGCACGGCGATCTGCGCACGTTCCGCGAAGTGATGGATATCAACTACTTCGGCATGGTCGCCACCTTCGAGCCGTTCGCCGCCGCAATGGTCGCCGCGAAGCAAGGCACACTGGTCGGTATCGCCAGCGTCGCCAGCGTGCGCGGCTTACCGGGGTCCGGCGCGTACAGCGCGTCGAAGTCGGCGGCGCTCAAATATCTGGAAGCGTTACGCGTCGAGATGCGGCCCTTCGGCGTCGGGGTGGTCACGATCGCGCCGGGCTATATTCGCACGCCCATGACCGAGCACAACCCGTACACGATGCCGTTCCTGATGGATGCCGACCGCTTCGCGGTGAAGGTCGCAGGGGCAATCGAGCGTCAGACTGCCTTCGCGGTGTTCCCGTGGCAGATGCGCATTGTGGCAATGCTGCTGCACGTGCTGCCGCGCTGGCTCTACGACCGCCTCTTTGAACGCGCGCCGCGCAAGCCGCGCGCTGCTACCGAGTAAATCATGCAGCCGCGTGCGGTCGATGCAGCCGGCGTCGCGCACGAAACGGCGCGCGTCGACACGCCGGGCGTCGACACGCGCATCGTCTCGCTGGTGCCGAGCATCACTGAATTACTGTTCGCGTTGGGACTCGATAGGCAGATCGTCGGGCGCACCGGTTTTTGTGTGCATCCGCATGAGAAGGTGCGGCAGGTTCGCAAAGTCGGCGGCACCAAGGCCGTGAATGTCGAGGCGATTCGCGCTTTACGGCCCACCCATCTGATCGTCAATATCGACGAGAACGAGCGCGACACCGTTGAACAGTTGCGTGCGTTCGTGCCACATGTCGTTGTCACCCATCCGCAGACGCCGCGTGACAATCTTTCGCTATACACACTGCTGGGCGCGATCTTCGACCGCTCGCAAGAAGCGCGGCGCTTGAGCGAGGCGCTTGAAGCGCGTCTGCGCGAAGCCGCCGCCCATGCGTTTCCTGCTCAAAACGTGCTGTATCTGATCTGGCGCGAGCCATGGATGACAGTGGCGCGCGACACCTATATCGCCGCCATGCTGCGGCTCGTGAACTGGCAGACACTGCCTGACGTAAAAGGCGGAGCGGCAGGCGCCGCGCGCTATCCCACACTTGATTTCGACCATGCCCCGTGGCTGGCCGGGGTCGATCGCATATTGCTTTCCAGCGAGCCGTATCGCTTCACGCAAGCTCATTGCGACGCGCTGAAACGCCATCCGCGCCTGGACGGCAAGCGCATCGAGTTAATCGATGGAGAGTTGGTGTCGTGGTACGGCGTGCGCGCGATCGAAGGCATCGGTTATCTGCTACGCCAGGCGGCGGCGTCATGAGCGCCCCCTCTCGCAGCCCATATGGATATGCAGATTAAATTGTTGCCGCCGCAACCACCCTTCGATAAGCTTTCGCGAAGGCCGGGACGCGCAGGTGCCGCGGCATCGAAACCATGCGCCTGCGCCGGAAACGTATCACAATAAAGACGACGGCCACGCCGGCCGTAGACCGCCGGCTCCCGTCCCCGTCAACGGAACATAACCACACAACCAGACGCACTGCCTGACTGCGCTTGTTATGGGAGATCCTATGCACTTCAAACTGCTCGCAGCCGCCGTACTGTTCACGGTGCCCGCGCTCGTGCTCGCCAAACCGCTGACCGTCTGTACCGAGTCGAGCCCCGACGGCTTCGATGTCGTACAGTTCAATTCGCTCGTCACGACCAATGCGTCGGCCGACGTGATCTTCAATTCGCTGGTCTCGTACGACGAGGCCGCGAAGAAGGTGGTGCCCTCGCTGGCTGACAAATGGGACGTAAGCGCCGACGGCCTGACCTATACATTCCATCTGCGTCCGAACGTACAGTTCCAGACCACCGACTACTTCAAACCCACCCGTGCACTGAACGCCGACGACGTCGTCTTCACGTTCGACCGCATGCTCAACGACAGCAACCCGTGGCACAAGGTGACGGGCGCGAGCGGCTTCCCGCATGCGCAATCGATGGGCTTGCCGAAGCTCATCAAATCGATCACCAAGGTCGACGACAACACCGTCAAGTTCGAACTGAACGCGCCGGATGCGACCTTCGTCTCGATCCTGACGATGGGTTTCGCGTCGATCTATTCGGCTGAATACGCCGACCAGCTACTCAAGGCCGGTAAACAGGTCGATCTGAACGCGAAGCCAATCGGCACGGGTCCGTTCGAATTGAAGAGCTACACGAAAGACGCGGTGATCCGCTACGACGTGAACCCGACCTACTGGGGCCCGAAACCCAAGATCGACCGCCTGATCTACGCGATCACGCCGGACGCCACGGTGCGCGCGCAAAAGGTGAAGTCGGGCGAATGTCAGATCGCGCTGTCGCCGAAGCCGCAGGATCTCGCCGAAGCGAAGAGCGACAAGTCGCTCGCCATCGTGCAGACGCCGGCGTTCATGACCGCGTTCGTCGCGCTGAACACGCAGAAGAAGCCGCTCGACAACCAGAAGGTGCGCGCCGCCCTGAACATGGCGTTCGACCGCACTACGTATCTGAAGGCGATCTTCGACAACACCGCGACGCCAGCCGTGAACCCGTATCCGCCGAACACGTGGAGCTACGACAAAGCCGTGAAGGCGTGGCCGTACGATCCGGTCAAGGCAAAGAAACTGCTCGCGGACGCGGGCTATCCGAACGGCTTCGAAACGACGATCTGGGTGCGTCCGAACGGCAGCGTGCTGAATCCGAATCCGAAAGCCGGCGCTGAACTGCTGCAAGCCGACTTCGCGAAGATCGGTGTGAAGGCGGACGTCAAGGTGATCGAATGGGGCGAGTTGATCAAGCAGGCAAAGCTTGGCCAGCATGACACGCTATTCATGGGCTGGGCCGGCGACAACGGCGATCCGGACAACTATCTGTCGCCGCTCTTCAGTTGCAACGCGGTGAAGTCGGGGATCAACTTCGCGCGCTTCTGCGATCAGGATCTGGACAAGCTGATCGCCGACGGCAAGGCGACACCGGAGCAGGCCAAACGCGCGAAAGCGTACGAACAGGCGCAGCAGATCATTCACGATCAGGCCCTGTGGATTCCGCTGGGTTATCCGACTGCTGCCGCGATCACACGCACGAACGTGAGCGGGTACCACGTGAGTCCGTTTGGACGGCAGAACTTTGGGACGGTGGCGGTGCAGTAGGATTGCTTGGCCAAATGAGAGGAATGAAAGCCCGGATGCGTTGCACCGGGCTTTTTTCATGCTCCGGGTTCTGCTCCGGACTTGGTTTCGCGACTTGTGAGCGAGTCTCGCTTCAACATTTCGACTCTTGCCCTTCTGAGCGCCTATCCGCAGGACTAAGCGGCCGAAAACCGGATCACGCCATCCGCATCCTGCGTGCGCCTCAACTCGCCCGCGAGCCACAGCAGATGCAAGTGAGCCAGCGCTTCGCCCAGCGCGAACGTCATCTGATGGATGTCGAGCTGGCGCTTGAACATCAGCGGCACGATATCCGCGGCGCTCTGCGGCTTCTCGGCGCAGGCCTCGCGCACTTCAGCCAGACGCGCGTCGTGATGCTCACGCAGTTGCCTGATGCGCGTGCGCACGCCGCGAAACGGCTTGCCATGCGACGGCAGTACGAGCGTGTCTTCCGGCATCGTTTCATAACGACCGAGCGATTCCAGATACAGCGCGAGCGGCGTGCCCTCCGGCTCCATATCGAACACCGACACGTTGGTCGAAATGCGCGGCAGCACCATGTCGCCGGAAATCAGCGTGCCGGTCTCTTCGCAATGCAACGCGCAGTGTTCCGGCGAATGGCCGAAGCCCGTCACCACCCGCCACGTCTTGCCGCCGATCTTCACGCCATCGGCTTCGCGCAGGCGACGATACTGACCGGGAATCGCCGGCACGAGACTCGAGTAATAGCTCCTGCGATTGCGCAGCTTCTCAAGCGACTCCTGATCGTTCAAACCATGACGCGCGAAATGCCGCGCCGCCGCCTCGCCGCCTGCGTTCGAGCCGTCGCCGGCTGCCATCACGCGCGCCTGCATGTACTCGCCGAGCGTCATCCACAGCCGCGCGTCCCAGCGCTTCTTGTCGCCGCCGGTGCACACCCAGTGCGCGAGGCCGATGTGATCCGGATGGCAATGCGTGACGATCACGCGCAGCACCGGCAGGCCGTCGAGCAGCGTGTCGAACACCTTCTCCCAGTTCGCCTTGATCGTGTCCGACGTAATACCGCAGTCCACGACTGTCCAGCCCTGCTGACCGTCGATTTCATCGCGTAGCAGCCACAGGTTGATGTGGTCGAGGGCGAATGGCAGCGGCATGCGCAGCCAGAACACGCCGGGCGCGACTTCCATCGCGCTCCCCGCGTCCGGCAGCGTGTCGTTGAACGGATAGTCGAGTTGATGTTCGAGTGCATTCATTGTGGGTGTCTTCCTCCGTCGGCCGTCCGGCATGGCCAGGTATGCGATGCCGGGCGGCGTGGTTGCGGCACAGGTGTGGCATACCGGTACCGTATTGCGCCGTGGTTGCGTTTCGATCAGGTTGACGATAACGTAAACGTCGATTCTATCGTTCAATCCGATTTTCCGCCCGGCTACGGGATGCCCCGATGAACACGCAATACACGATCACCGAGCTCGCGCGGGAATTCGACGTCACGCCGCGTGCCATCCGCTTCTACGAAGACCAGGGTTTACTCGCCCCGAGCCGCGAGGGATCGGGCGGTTTGCGGCGAGTTTATTCGGGCCGCGACCGCACCCGCCTGAAGCTGACGCTGCGCGGCAAACGGCTCGGTTTTACGCTGTCGGAAATCCGCGACCTGCTCGATGTGTACGAGTCGCCGACCGACACCGTGCCGCAACTGCACGCATTCCTTGCCACGGTGGCGCGCCATCGCGACGTGCTCGAACGTCAATTGGAAGACCTGAACGCGACGCTCGAAGACCTCGCACAATACGAAGCCCAAGCGCGGGGACTGCTGGAAAACGGCGCACGCGAAACCAAGTCTGCCTAGGCCGAGACCCGGCAACTATTTTTTGCTGAAAGTTGCGCCGGATAAGGCGTGCAAAACTGAGGCATTGAGCGGAGATAGTCTGAAAGTCGGCGAACGCCTTGCAACGTCAAAGAGACGCCAAGGCACGAGTCGAGCGGCGCGATGCGTCGCGGGCCCACCCGGACGATACAATCACGGGTGTCTTCACGACATGGGACGAATGCACGGTCGACATGAATCACTTCCCCAAACTGCTGTCGTCGCAGATCGGCTTTGACGTCGCACAGACGATGCTCGAAGGATTCGATCGGCATTACCGGATCTTCCGCGACGCCGCGATCCATGCCAAAACGCTTTTTGAAGCCGGCGACTGGCACGCTCTGCAAGGACTCGCCCGCGAGCGCATCACTTCGTATGACGATCGCGTCGAGGAATGCGTCGAACTGCTCGAAGACGAATACGACGCCGAGAACATCGACAGCGAAGTGTGGCAGCAGATCAAGCTGCACTACATCGGCCTCCTGACCACGCACCGCCAGCCCGAGTGCGCGGAGACGTTTTTCAACTCGGTGTGCTGCAAGATCCTGCACCGTTCGTATTTCAACAACGACTTCATTTTCGTACGCCCGGCGATCTCGACCGAATACATCGAGAACGACGAACCGGCCGCGAAGCCGACCTATCGCGCGTATTACCCAGGCAAGGATGGTCTCGCCGCGACGCTTGAGCGCATCGTGACGAATTTCCAGCTGGAGCCGCCGTTTGAAGACCTGAAGCGCGACGTCGCGTGCGTGATGCAGACGATCCTCGATGCGTTCGGCGAATTCGACGAAGCGCCCAATTTCCAGATTCATGTGCTCTCGTCGCTGTTCTACCGGAACAAGGCAGCGTATATCGTCGGACGGATCATCAACGGCGATTTGCTGTTGCCGTTCGCGGTGCCGCTGCGTCACGTGAAGCCTGGCGTGCTCGCCCTCGATACCGTGCTGCTCAAACGCGAGCAGTTGCTGATCATCTTCAGCTTCTCGCACTCTTACTTCCTCGTGGATATGGAAGTGCCGTCCGCATGCGTCGAGTTTCTCGGCACGATCATGCCGGGCAAACCGAAGGCGGAAATCTATACGTCGGTCGGTTTGCAGAAGCAGGGCAAGAATCTGTTCTATCGCGATCTCCTGCACCACCTGTCGCATTCGAGCGATCAGTTCATCGTCGCGCCCGGCATCAAGGGGCTCGTGATGCTGGTGTTCACACTGCCTTCGTTTCCCTACGTATTCAAGCTGATCAAAGACCACTTCCCGCCGCCGAAGGACACCACCCGCGCGCAGATCAAGGAAAAGTATCAGCTCGTCAAACGGCACGACCGTTTGGGCCGCATGGCCGACACGCTCGAGTATTCGAGCGTCGCATTGCCCGTCTCGCGGCTCGACGAAGCGCTCGTGCGCGAACTCGAAAAGGAAGTGCCGTCGCTGATCGAACACGACGGCGACAACCTGGTGATTCGCCATATGTATATCGAACGCCGGATGGTGCCGCTCAATCTGTTCCTGCAAGCCGGCAGCGACGAAGATGTCGATCACGGCATCAAGGAATACGGCAACGCGATAAAAGAATTGATGCAGGCGAACATCTTCCCTGGCGACATGCTGTACAAGAACTTCGGCGTGACGCGTCATGGCCGCGTCGTGTTCTACGACTACGATGAAATCGAATATCTGACCGATTGCAACGTGCGCGCGGTGCCGGCGCCACGTAACGAGGAAGACGAAATGTCCGGCGAGCCGTGGTACTCGGTCGGCCCGCACGACATCTTCCCGGAGACTTATGGCACGTTTTTGCTCGGCGATCCACGCGTGCGCCGTTCCTTCATGCAGCATCACGCGGATTTTTTCGATCCTGCGCTGTGGCAACGGCACAAGGATCATCTATTGAAAGGTGAACTGCCCGACTTTTTCCCGTACGACAGCAGCATGCGCTTTTGCATCCGCTATCCGGAACGATTCGCCGATACGGCTTCCGGCATATCGGATACCCAGGCAGACGAGCGCACCGTGCGCGTGGCATGAACATCATCCGCCGCGCGCATCCTTGAGTGCATCGTCCGAACCTTATGTAACGACATCGACCGGTCAATCGGTCGAGCAACCTCCCAGACTCACCATGAACCCGAACGCATCTCCCGCTCCCCATCCGCTCGCTCATCTGTTCGACAACAACGAAGCGTGGGTGGCCCGCAAGCTGTCCGAAGACCCAGAGTACTTCTCACGTCTCGCGCACCAGCAGACGCCCGAATATCTGTGGATCGGTTGTTCCGATTCGCGCGTGCCGGCCAACCAGATCATCGGCCTCCCACCTGGCGAAGTGTTTGTGCACAGAAATATCGCCAACGTGGTGGTGCATTCGGATCTGAACTGCTTGTCGGTGATCCAGTTCGCTGTCGATCTGCTGAAGGTCAAGCACATCATGGTGGTCGGCCACTATGGCTGCTCGGGCGTCGGCGCGGCGCTGCATGGCCGTCGCGTGGGGCTCGCGGACAACTGGCTGCATCACGTGCAGGACGTGCGTACCAAACATGCCGCGCTGCTCGAAGACTGGCCGCTCGGCGAAGCGCGCCACCGGCGGCTGGTCGAACTGAATGCGATCGAGCAGGTCATGAACGTATGCCGGACCACCATCGTCAATGATGCGTGGGCGCGCGGCCAGGAACTGACCGTGCATGGCTGGGCGTATGGCGTGCACGACGGCAAGGTGCGCAGCCTCGGCATGACGGTTAGCGAGCCGACGGGGCTCGATGCCATCTATCAGAAGTGCGTCGCGGCCGTGTCGGCAAGCCGCGCGCATCAGGCGGACAACGACGTGGTCGCCGCCGATGCGGCCCAGCTCGGCGATGTGCCGGCCATCGTCGAAGGTGTGATCAAGGAGCTTAAACATGAATGAGGCTCGCATGAATGAGACAAAGTCTGATCCGATTGTGATCGTGGGCGTTGCCCGTACGCCGATGGCGGCATTTCAGGGCGATTTCGCTTCGCTGACCGCGCCGCAGTTGGGCTCGGTTGCGATCGAAGCCGCCGTGCAACGCGCCGGCCTGAAACCCGGGCAGATCGACGAAGTGGTGATGGGCTGCGTGCTGCCCGCCGGCCTCGGCCAGGCGCCCGCGCGCCAGGCCGCGCTCGGCGCCGGCTTGCCGCTCGCCACCGGCAGCACGACCGTCAACAAGATGTGCGGCTCCGGCATGCGCGCGGCGATGTTCGCGCACGACATGCTGGCCGCGGGCTCGGTCGACGTGATCGTCGCGGGCGGCATGGAGAGCATGACGAATGCGCCATACCTGTTGCCGAAAGCGCGTAACGGTATGCGCATGGGCCACGGCCAGGTGATCGATCACATGTTCTACGACGGCCTCGAAGACGCCTACGAAAAAGGCCGTTTGATGGGCACGTTCGCCGAGGAATGCGCGGCGTCGTTCGACTTCACGCGCGAAGCGCAGGATGCATTCGCCATCGAGTCCCTGAATCGTGCGAAGCGCGCGAACGAAGACGGCTCGTTCGCATGGGAAATCGCGCCCGTGAAAGTGGAAGGCCGCAAGGGCGACGTGACCATCGATCACGACGAGCAACCGTTCAAAGCGAACCTCGACAAGATTCCGACGCTCAAGCCCGCGTTCAGCAAGACCGGCACGGTGACGGCGGCGAACTCGTCGTCGATTTCAGACGGCGCCGCGGCGCTCGTGATGATGCGTGAATCGACCGCGAAGCGTCTCGGCGTCGAGCCGATCGCGCGCGTGGTCGGTCATTCGACCTTCGCGCAGGAGCCGGCGAAGTTCACCACCGCGCCGGTCGGTGCGATTCGCAAGCTGTTCGAGAAGAACGGCTGGCGCGCCGACGAAGTCGATCTGTACGAGGTCAACGAAGCATTCGCGGTGGTCACCATGGCCGCGATGAAGGAACATCATCTGCCGCACGACAAGGTCAACGTGAACGGCGGCGCGTGTGCGCTCGGCCATCCGATCGGCGCATCGGGCGCGCGGATTCTCGTCACGCTGATCGGCGCGCTGAAAAAGCGCGGCCTGAAGCGCGGCGTCGCGACGCTGTGCATCGGCGGCGGCGAAGCGACCGCGATGGGGATTGAACTGGTTTAACGCGTTGTTTCAAGGCGTTTGCAGGCTCGAGGTGATTCGATGAAGACAGTGTTGATCGTCGGTGCCTCGCGCGGCATCGGTCAGGAGTTTGTGCGGCAGTACAAGAAGAGCGGCTGGCGAGTGCTCGCCACCGCGCGCGACGGCGCCGCGCTCGATGCGTTGAACGAACTCGGCGCGGAAACCTTTTCACTCGACGTGACCTCGCCCGAAGAAATCGGCGCGCTCGGCTGGAAGCTCGACGGCGAACGGCTCGATGCGGCGGTGCTGGTATCGGGCGTGTACGGACCGCGCACCGAAGGCATCGAGACGATCACCGCCGAAGACTTCGACCACGTGATGAGCACCAACGTGCGCGGTCCGATGCAATTGATGCCGATCCTGTTGCCGCTGGTCGAAGAAGCCGGTGGCGTGTTCGCGGTGCTCTCGAGCAAGATGGGCAGCATCAGCGACGCAAGCGGCACGAGCGGTTGGCTGTATCGCGCGAGCAAGGCGGCGCTGAACGATGCGTTGAAGATCGCGTCGCTGGAAGCAAATCGCGCAACGTGCATCTCGCTGCATCCCGGCTGGGTGCGCACCGACATGGGCGGCGCCCAGGCGGCGATCGACCCTGCGCGCAGTGTGACCGGCATGCGTGAAGTACTCGCGCAGGCCGCAGCCGCGCACGACTCGTTCAACGGCCGCTTCTATCAGTACGACGGAACGCCACTCGACTGGTGAAATGACGAATGAGGAGACTGAGCCATGGTGCTTGATCAGGATCACGTGATGGTCCGCGATGCGGTGCGCACGTTCGTCCGCGAAGCGGTTACGCCGCACGCGGCGCAATGGGATCGCGAGCGCACTTTCCCGAAAGACGTGCATTGCCAGCTCGCCGAACTCGGCGCGTACGGCGTGCTGGTGCCCGAAGCGTACGGCGGCGCCGGCATGGACGCACTGGCGCTCGCGCTGATCCTCGAAGAAATCGCCGCAGGCGACGGGGGCACCTCGACCGCGATATCCGTCAACAATTGCCCGGTGTGCAGCATCCTGCTGACGTACGGCAACGACGCGCAGAAGCGCGACTGGCTCACGCCGCTCGCGCGCGGCGAGATGCTGGGCGCGTTTTGTCTGACCGAACCGCAAGCGGGCTCCGACGCCTCCGCGCTACGCACCACCGCGACACGCGATGGCGACGCGTACGTGCTGAACGGGGTCAAGCAGTTCATCACGAGCGGCAAGAACGGCAACGTCGCGATCGTGATGGCAGTGACCGATAAGGCGGCGGGCAAGCGCGGCATCAGCGCGTTTATCGTGCCGACCGATACGAAGGGCTATGTCGTCGCGCGGGTCGAGGAAAAGCTCGGCCAGCATTCGTCGGACACCGCGCAAATCATCTTCGAGGATTGCCGGGTGCCGGCCGCGAATCTGATCGGCGCGGAAGGCGAAGGCTATCGGATTGCGCTATCGGGGCTCGAAGGCGGCCGCATCGGTATCGCGGCGCAAAGCGTCGGCATGGCGCGTGCCGCATTCGAGGCGGCGCTGAGTTATGCGAAGGAACGCGAGAGCTTCGGCCAGCCACTGTTTTCGCACCAGGCCGTGCAATTCCGCCTCGCCGACATGGCGACCCAACTCGAAGCCGCGCGCCAATTGATCTGGCACGCAGCTTCGTTGAAAGATGCCGGCCAGCCTTGCCTGACCGAAGCCGCAATGGCCAAGCTGTTTGCCTCGGAAGCCGCCGAGCGCATCTGCTCGGCGGCCTTGCAGATTCATGGCGGTTATGGCTATCTGAGCGACTTCCCAGTCGAACGGATTTATCGCGATGTGCGCGTGTGCCAGATCTACGAAGGCACCAGCGACATCCAGAAGATCCTGATCGCTCGCGGCATTGCCTGAACGTCTGATGAATGCGCCCTTGTTGACTACGCAACGACCTTCCGACTGCCCATGCGGCGGCGCTGCGCCGAATCAGCGCAGCGGCGCCAAACCGCCCCCCTTCGCGCAATGCTGTGGCCGTTATATCGACGGCGGCGAAGCCGCGCCGCGCGCGCTTGAACTGATGCGCTCGCGTTACAGCGCGTATGTTCTGGGCGCAACGGATTATTTGCGCGCCACATGGGTGCCGCGCACCTGCCCCGCCGATCTCGACGCGGACCCCGCCGCGCCCGGTGCAGCGCGTTGGCTCGGACTGCAGATCAAGACCTTTGCAGAAACCGACGCCGAGCATGCGACGGTTGAATTCGTCGCACGATACAAGGTGGGCGGCCGCGCCCACCGTCTGCACGAACTGAGTCGCTTCGTACGCGGCGAAGACGGACGCTGGCGCTATGTCGATGGCGATGTGAGCGAATAAGCCGCACCTTCACCGCCTGACACGACGCAGCCACACCTATCGCGTCGTCTTCACATATGGCCCTCAAAAGAGGGCCTTTTTTCGTGTTGGCTCGACGCCACAGCGCGTGTGCCGCGACGAATTGCTTCGCGTGGCCGAGCACCGCGAGGCAGTCGCTTTGAAGCCTCCAGCCGGGCCCACGAGCCTGGATCCGCACACGGCAATTTTTTCGTCGCGGGTTCTCCTTGATTGCACAAAACAAAATTGTCGTGCCAGGATGAGGCCGTAGCTTCATGACGCCACATTGCGAGAACCGGTCGATATCGGATCCGCAAGATGCGCAGGCATCCTGCCGATAACCAGAAAGTGTGGGTTCGGCGGCGGTTCCCGGCAGCATGTGTGGCGCTCATCATCGGCGCGTGGGGTCGCGTCGGCCGTTTGGGTTCATCCCGTGCGATCTCGATTGGCGTGCATGCGCTTGGCGCATTACGTACGCGAGTGTGTTTTTGTTTGTCGAAAACCCCGATGAAAGGCGAACGTCATAAATGACTTTCGACAAACAGGCATCACGGTGTTCAGGGCAGATTTTTGAGGCAGGTGCGTCAATGGTGTTCAGCAAGGTTCTGGCGAAGTGTGCCCTGATGTGTGCAACAGCGATGTGCGCTGTCGTGCTCGCGCATGCCTCCCCGCTCGCCGACACCCAGGCGGGGCCGCTCACCCTCGCACACGTGCCGCGCATTGCACTCGACGACGACGCCTATCTGCCTACTGCCGGCCTTAACGAAAAGATCATCCGCGTGCCGGTCGACGCTGCCGGCACGATCACGCTCGAAACCACGATCTACAAACCGGACGGCGCAGGCCCGTTTCCGATGATCGTTTTCAACCACGGCAAGATTGCGGGCGACCCGCGCAGGCAGGAGCGCAGCGACCCGTTGCCGTTCGCACGCGAATTCGTGCGCCGCGGTTATGTGGTGGTGGCGCCGAACCGCCAGGGTTTCGGTCATTCGGGCGGCACTTATCAGCAGGATGGTTGCGACGTCGAACGCAACGGCATCGGCCAGGCCGGCGACGTGGCTGCGACGATCGACTACATGTCGAAGCAGCCGTACGTGGATGCGGCGCACATCGTGGTGGCCGGCACCTCGCACGGCGGTCTCGCGACAATGGCCTACGGCACCGAGGCTGCGCCGGGCGTGCGGGCCCTGATCAATTTCTCGGGCGGTTTGCGGCAGGACACATGCACCGACTGGCAGGGCAACTTGACGCGCGCATTCGGCGCGTATGGCGAGAAGACCAAGGTGCCGTCGCTGTGGTTGTACGGCGATAACGATTCGGTGTGGACGGCGCCGCTGGTGGCCGGCATGTATGCCGCGTATGCCGCGCACGGTGCGAGCGCCAGGATGGTGGATTTCGGCGACTACAAGAATGACGCGCATCGGCTCGTGGGCGATCGTGATGGCGTGCATGTGTGGTGGCCGGCGGTCGAAGCGTTTCTCGCTCAGGCGGGGATGCCTACCGGCGTTCAATATCGGGTCGATGATCCTTCAGCGCCGAAGGCGAGCGGCTTTGCTGCTGTCGATGCAGTCGACTCTGTCCCGTTTGTCGATGAAGCCGGACGTAACGGGTATCGCAACTTCTTGCATCAGTATCCTAGCCGCGCTTTTGCTGTCTCGGATACGGGGGCCTGGTCGTGGGCGGAAGGTGGCGATAATCCGATGTCGGTGGCCATTGCTAATTGCCAGAAGCAGAGTTCGGCGCCTTGCCGGTTGTATGCGGTGGATAACGCCGTTGTCTGGAGCGCGCAGTCTTCGCAGACGGCTAGTGGTGATTCTTCTGCTGGCGGTGCCGCGGGGCGGCCGGCTATTGCTAGTCGGGAATAAGGGGCTGGTTTTTTTGCCTGCTCGGCGCTTGTTGTCTGGTTGCCTGTGGCTTTGGCCTTTCCTTGAATTGTTAGTGGTCTATTGGCGTTGCCCCTGTGCGGGGCGGCACTTACTTCTCTTTGCCGGCTGCAA
>NZ_JBGGWA010000005.1:0-555255 GCF_041321145.1 Paraburkholderia sp. IW21
ACGCCAGACGCACAGCCTGCCACTGCTGGAGGCGTTCAAAATCTGGCTCGATGAGCAGGCGGCACAGGTGCTGCCCGAAAGCCTGACCGGCAAGGCCATCAGCTACACGCGCAATCAATGGGTATACTTGCGGCGCTACGTCGAGGATGGCCATGCTCCCATCGACAACAACGTGCTCGAACGGGACATCCGGCCATTTACGACCGGAAGAAAGGCGTGGTTGTTCAGTGACACCGTCGCCGGGGCGAAGGCGAGCGCCATCATCTATAGCCTGATGCTCACGTGCCGCGCGTGCAACGTCGAACCGCATACCTATCTGCTTCGCGTGCTGACCGAACTACCGCAGCGTGCAGCGGATGCCGATATCAGCGATCTGTTGCCGTTCAACGTTGCCAAGCCGCGCGACGTATTGGTTCCTGCATGATCTAGCCCTACGCGCCGGCTCATTGTGGTGTGCGTTAATTCGCGCTTACGGAGCAACCGCGAGAAATCGGGCGCGACTTTCCTTGGCGAATGGATCAGAAGCGGCGACAAATACCGCCGCTTGCCGAACGGCTGCTACATGTACGCGGGCCGCAGCGAAGAGATGCTGAAAGTCAGCGGCCAGTACGTATCGCCAATCGAAGTGGAAATGGTGCTGATGGAGCACGAGGCGGTGCTCGAAGCCGCCGTGGTCGGCGTCGAGCACGGCGGCCTCGTAAAAACCTGTGCGTTCGTAGTGCTCAAGCGGGAGTTTTCCGCGTCTGGCACACTGGCGGACCAATTGAAGGCATTCGTCAAGGAACGGCTCGCGCCGCACAAGTATCCGCGCGAAATCGTGTTCGTCGACGATCTGCCCAAAACCGCAACCGGCAAGATTCAACGCTTCAAACTGCGCGAACAGCTTTAAGGTGGCCCATGCATTATCCCGCACCGACAACGACGGACCGCGAATTCGCCGAACTGTCCGCCACCGCGTCACATGACCCATTGCACATCGAGTACCGCTGGCTCAATGCCGACCGGCGCGACGCGCCTGTCGCCGTGTTCCTGTACGAAGGGCTCGGTTCGATCGCGATGTGGAAAGACTGGCCACAGACGCTCTGCGACCGGCTCGGCCTGCGCGGTCTCGTCTATTCGCGGCCCGGCTATGGACGTTCGACGCCACGAGCGCACGGCACGCAATGGCCGGTCGACTTCATGTCGGCGCAGGCGCACGAGGTGCTGCCCGCGCTGCTCGACGCGCTCGGCGTGGACGCGCACCCAGTTCGGGCCACTCCTCGGCGCCTTCATCCTCGTCTCACTTGAGGAACGGCTCGGTGACATCGGGACGTTCCTTGCCAGCACAACAGGCATCGGATGGTTTCATACGCTCGGCGAGTCCGTTACGATCGTCACGGGGCTCATCTTTGTTGCCTGCGTGCTGCTATTTCGCCGCGGGATCGTTGGTGAAATCGTCGCACGCATACCGGCATGGCGACCCGGGTGAGATCAAAATCAGCCTGACGGACCAGCCTGGTTTTTTGGTTCAATATAACTATCCTTGAGCCGGTTGACGTCAGGTTCGATTATGCTGCCCCAATTCATGCCGTTTCCTAACCTTGGGGTGCCGTTTTACGCCGGCTCGTTTTACAGGGATGCCGATCGGGTTGCCCATGTCCGTGGCATTAACAAACCGTCTATCGCAAGCGGCGTGTGACGCGGTGGCGTGGCGGCAAAATTCCGTTTTCAGAAGCGTTTCCGACCATGTCAGCCCATTTGCATCATGGAGATTTGAGGCCCAGTGGAGCGAAAAACCGGGTTAAGCGTGCATGTTCGCTGCACGCGCCGGAAATTCGAGTGGACCGTCATATAAGCGAACAAACATGAACCCTATTTCGTCCGTCCGCTCGAATTACGAGCCAGTGAAGTTTTTTTGTTTCATCCTTACGACTGGCCGATGCAGAAAAGAGCAATGGGAACGATATCAGCAGGAAGACATAGCGCGGCCTTCATACGATCATCGTCGAAGCCCATCACAACGACTGCTTCCAAATCTTCAGCAGCCACAGTCAAATACATGTTCTGCGCGCAAGCGCCGGCATCGAAGTCCACGTAACGTGCCCTTCGCTTTCCATCAGGCTGCTGTTCGACAAAATGCTGAACCGATTCCTTGATCCATGCGCCGACGATCACCACTGCCGCAGCCTCTTCCAGCCACTTATCGTCGGCAAGTGACGCTGAAACGTGCCACGTGCTAGTTCACCTCGGCTCTTTGCGCAGGCTGCGATCCTTGTACTGTATGCGTAGACTCAGGGTTCAACTCCCGCGACCCGCCGGACAATGAGAAAGAGTTCTAAAGGATGGAGCGCATGCGCAGAAGGTACGGTGCGCTCCCCATGAGTTGAGGTGGCACCCTAGGCTGAGGAAAGGATTCTCCGAACGGCGCGCAGGCCAATAGGTTCGTCTGTATAAGACCGAACGCTGCGTGTGTTGGGGAAGCAGGTGTCTCCAGTGCTTCAAATGGAGATCCGTCGATTCTCGATGCGATCATCTACACTCCGATGTCGAATTCCAACAAACCAATTTTCATCGTAAATGATGCAAGTGTCACCGGCCAGCGATAACTCATCCATCATTCAGCGGACGTTGCCGGCGGTTGGACAAAGACGCCATCGCAGGCAGAGACAAGACGCCCGTGAACACGCCATTGCACAATGCACGGCTCGCATGACTGCAACAGCAACCTTTTGCGGCACTCATGCGAAATCTATGACGCGTGGCGGTCGTTCGCTGCAACGTCCATGGCGCTGCCATTAGCTCGTGGGCTGGCAACGGGTAACCCACGAGCTAATGACCCTTATGTGATCCGGCCGACGGCGACTCATGAAATTGCTTAACCTGGTTTCCCATTACGCTACGCTTCAAAGCCCAACAATCATCGACACGGTCTGCGCGTTTAGACGTCGGCCTTGGTGCGATGCCCCCTTAGGGCGACGTGGGCCAATGCGCTGGCGATGCACGGAATATGCGTTATCCGAATTGCAGCCCTATTTGCGCAGTCGGCTTTCGATCAGTTCCCAATGCTCGGCAAAGACGGCGGTGCGATCCCACCCGTGAAAGGCCCATCCTTTGACCGCCCGCATCTGTGCAAGGAAGATCATTTCCGCAGCCAGCAACCGCGCATCGACCACGCGAAACTCGTCGCTGGCCACACCGGCACGGATCAGATCGCTGAAGTATTCAGCAACCCGCTTCTCCTGTTCGATATATCGATGCTGGGCTGCTTCGGGCAGTGACTGCCATTCCCTATAGGCAGTCAGGATCGGTTCGGCCGCATCCCAGCATCCCTGCCAGTAGACCTCAAAGCCTACCCGCAGCTTTTCCTTGACGCCCCGCACTGTCGATGTCCTCTCCATCATCTGCTCATTAAGCCCCTTGTTTGTCTCGTCACAGATCATCTCGAGCAGGTCGCTCTTGGTCTTGATGTAGCGGTAAAGTCCACCGACGCTCATCGAGGCGCGCTCAGCCAGTTCATTGACGGACAGCAGGTCGAAGCCCTTTTCCTTCAACAACTGCATTGTCAGTTCGACGAGTTGACGTCGTCGCGCGCTGACGCGTTGCGCACGTGGCGTAGAGGTAGTGTCAGAAATAGCCGGGGTTGTCATCAGTGCTTTGTTCGCCGTCGCGGGTGAAGGATCTCGACATTATAAGTAATTGCGAGTACCCGCTCGCTACTTTACCCCAAGTCGGAGGGACTACATGCTCCGCAGGGTCCCGACTGACGGCCTGCCTCTGCAGGCCGCACGTCGATCATGTCCGGTCCGGGCGATTGAAAACTGGCTATCTTCCTCATCGAGCGCAGTGATTTGCCGTGCCGAAGGTATCGCTGTCGATCGGCTGCTGAAACGGGCGGAGCGAGCCATGATCAACGCTGCGGAAGACATCGCAACCAGGCGCGCTTACCCTTCGAAAACGTGGGAGGAGCATGTCGACGGCCTTCCTGCCACCGGTCAGCCTTTGATCGCCACTTCCCGACCTGCGATCCACTCCTCCAGGACCGGTCCTGGCATGCCAACGCACTCGCGCCGTCATTGAGACCTCTATAAATCCATCCCTAGGAAATCGACTGGCGGGCAGACGTGCATTAATAACTATGCTGAGCATCGGCCCCAGGCACTCAGGCACTCAGGCACTCAGGCACTCAGGCAAGCGATCATCAATCAGGCCTGCTTGACCTGGAATCCCAGTCCCGCTCGTTCAACACATCCCCACCTCCCACAGAGGACGACCATGTGAATTAAACCATGCACCGTCTCCCGTTGTGCATGGGCCAGCCCCAGCGTTACCCGTCCGTCTACTTCAAACGTAGCGGCAGACGCGTCGGTCCGTGCGTTACCAGAGAATTGAGCCAGGGGATCGCTTCTACCGGTTCGCATAGTTCAATGCTACTGAACCGCTCGAGAATCGCCGTCAACGCAATTTGCCCTTCCAGCCGGGCGAGCGGTGTACCCAGGCAGAAGTGAGGCCCCTTGCCGAAGGCCATATGCGGGTTAGGGTTTCGCGAAGTCCGCAATTCGTCTGGATCGCTGAACACCTCCGGATCGCGGTTCGCGCCAACGAGCATCGCGAATACGCGATCGCCCGCAGCGATTTCCTGGTCACCGAGTTCGGTGTCTTCTGTGACGATGCGCCCGATGGAAAGTACCGGGCTGTCGTAGCGCAGGAATTCCTCGACCGCGGACGCCATCTCGTCAGGGTGCTGACGCAGGTGCTGCACCGTCTGCGGATGCGCCGCAAGCGCCAGCATCGAGTTGTTCAGCAGATTGGCCGTCGTTTCGTGGCCTCCGTTGAGCACCATCATCATGCAGCCAACCAGTTCATCATCGCTGAGCCGTTGTCCATCGACCTCTGAGGCAATCAGCTTGGACAGTGCATCGTCGCGCGGCTCCGCCCGGCGTTTGGCGATAAGATCGAGGAAGTACGTGCCCATTCCATTCGCGCCACGCCGGGCGCGTTCGTATTTGTCGGATACCCCGCGCGCGCTGCCGATGAAGGTCATCATATCGTCGGACCACTGCTTCACCTCCAGCAGCCTGTCGCGCTCTACCCCCAGCAGATCGGCCACGACGATGCCAGGCATCCACAAGGAGAAAGCCTGGAAGAAGTCGAAGGCCTCGCCCACCGGAACGCGGTCGAGCAGTTCGTTGACCACAGAAATCACCGTGTCGCGCTTGGCGTCGAACACCGGAACGTTCAGCGTATTGGCCATGTGCCGCCGCAAACGTGTGTGGTCAGGCGGATCGCGGAATACCATCCAGTGCTGGAACCAGCGCATGACCTCCGCAGCAGTCGCGCGCTTTTCTTCAGACAGGTGCTGCTGCACGGCAGTGAACCGTTCCGCAGAGTAGGTGCCGTTAGTCGTCAGGACATCGCTGGCCAGCTCGTAGCTGGTCACCACCCAGCCCGAGAGCTTCGGGCTCCAGTGCACCGGGTCGGTTTCCCGCAGTTGCCTGAACACGGCATGCGGGTCGCGGCGCACATTAGGGTCGTTAGGGTCGTAGATGAAGGTCATGGCTCATTCCTGTTTCGGGATTCGCGGAGGTTATACGCCCCGCTGCTGGCACCGTGCGGACTCACAGATCCAGCACGAGCCGTGGTGTGAGGGAGCGTGAACAGCACACGCAGATGGTCTGGTTGGCCGCGCGCTTCTTGCCCATGAGGAAGGAGTCGCGGTGGTCCGGCACACCTTCGAGCACCTTCGTCAGGCATGTTCCACACGTGCCCTCACCGCACGAGCGGGGAACATGGAACCCGGCCGTATCGAGTGCGTCAATGATAGTCTGGCTTTCCCGCACGTGGCAGGACAGGTTACTTTTGGCGAGCACAACCTCGAAGGAGCCGCTCTGGCCCTCCAGCGCTCCAGGACGGGCCCGGAAACGCTCCACGTGCAGGGCGCCATCCGGCCAGCCCGAGCACGTGACCTCAACCGCTTCGAGCAGGCGTTCAGGACCGCAACTGTATATGGCGACTCCAGCCTGAGGAGTGCCGAGTACCGCCTTAAGGTCGAGCAGCCCGCACTGATCCTCGGGCTGGATCCGCACCCGATCGCCGTAAGCTTCCAGCGCGGCGACAAAGGCCATCGAACTGCGATGGCGTCCGCCGTACAGCAGACCCCACTCCGCGCCCCGGGCTTCAACAGCACGGATCATCGGCAGCAGTGGGGTAATGCCGATTCCGCCGGCCACGAAGACATATCGATCAGCATCCACGAGTTCAAACTGGTTGCCCGGCCCTGTCGAAGGCAGTATGTCGCCAAGCTGGAGACGGGAATGCACCCACTCAGAGCCCCCGCGGCTTTCGGGCTCGCGTAGTACCGCGATGCGCCATTGCCGGCGGTCTTCGGGCTCGCTGCACAACGAGTATTGGCGCTCCAGCCTGCCGTCAAACAGCAGGCCGATATGGGCGCCAGGCGTCCACACCGGCAGGTCCTGCCCATCTGCGTCAGCAAGTGTCAGTCCGATCACCCCATCTGCTTCCTGGGTGATCGCCTGCACGACGAGGTTAATTTCCTGCGCTTTATTCATGATCATTCACAAATTGGTGCTTCATCCGGTCTCGATGGCTGCATCGAGCACCCGTTCAACGCACGCCAGCGGCCACCCGAAGCGTTTCACCTGTGATGCCGTCGGACGCCGGCTCGAGGAAGAAGGCAATGCCCTCGGCCAGATCGCTGGTAGTCGCAAGCCGACCCAGCGGCACCTGCTTGAGATGTCGCTGCGTGTATTCGTCACCCAACGCACCCTTGGCCTTATCGCTCATCACCAGCCCAGGCGCAATGGTGTTCACCCGGATGCCATCCGGCCCCAGCAGGAGACTCAGCGTCTCCGCCAACCCGATCACCGCCTTCTTCGCCGGGTTGTAGGCGGCATTCCCGAGCTCTGGCCGGTTCGCAAACGCCGCCAGAGACGCAACATTGACGATCTTGCCGTACTGCTTCTTCCTGAAGTGCGGCGTGGCTGCCTTGCTCATCAGGAAGGCACTGTCGACGTTGAGCGCGAACATCCGATGGAAGTAGTCGAGGCTGATCGACTCCAGCGGGCGGTCCATGTCCGTGCCCGTGTAGTCGGGCATGCCTCCGGCCACGTTAGCCACACCGTGCAGATCGCCGAATAGTTCCAGCGCGAGCTGCACAGCCTGTTCCACTGGCTGCTCGGCGGTGATATCCGCCTTGAGCACCTCCATGCGGCCAGGTAGCCCGGCCGCCTCTTCTTTCACACCGTTCAGACGCCTCGAACTGATGTCTATCGCGAGGACGTTCGCACCGGTGCGCAGCAGGCGCAGCACGGTGGCCCCGCCGATTCCGCCACCACCACCGGTGACGATGTAGGAACGTGAAGCTTGGCTCATTGCAGAAAGTTCTCCATTCAGGGTTCAGACGGAATTCACACGTGCGTCGTTTGCGGGAATACGGGCCGGCGCTTTTCCCTCAGGGCTGCGAGGCCTTCCCGCGCTTCAGGGCCGGTGAAGCCCAGAATGCCGAACGCCAGAGATGCATCGAAGGCAGGCCAGGCCGAGCGGATCCAGTTGTTCAGCGCGTGCTTCGTGAAACGGATCGCCTCGGGCGCACCGGCCGCAAGGCGACCGGCGACTTCCAGCGCCTTGTCCATCACCTTGTCGTTATCGACACACAGGCTGACGAGTCCAAGGCGCTCGGCTTCCTCACCGGTCAAAGGCTCGTTGGTCATCAGGTAGTACTTGGACTTCGCCATGCCAACCAGCAGCGGCCAGATGGCCACGGCATGGTCGTCGGCCGCCACACCAAGGGTTGTGTGGCCGTCGACCAGCTTCGCCGTGCGGCCGGCGATCGAAATGTCCGCCAGCAGGGCTGCAGCCAGTCCGCCTCCAGCCGCGGCGCCATTGATTGCCGAAATTATCGGTTTGCCGCACGCGAGGATGTTCTCCACCAGCTGGCGGCCGTCCTTCCACATCTGCATGCGAAAGGAGTGATCGTTGACGATGCGTTCGACCATGTCGAAATCACCACCGGCGGAAAACGCCCGCCCTTCTCCTGTGAGCACCACAACACTCACACGCGGGTCAGCATCGATCAGGCGCCAGATTCCGCCGAGATCGTGGTGCAACTCGTAATCCATCGAGTTCATGGCGCCGCGCGAAATCGTGACGCGCAAAACGCGCTCAAGAGGCCAGTCGAGTTTAAGACTGGCATAAGCTGGGTACACGGGCTGTGCGCTCATCGCCGAGCCCCGGATATCATCGAAAGGCACATTGCCACTCCTCCTGAAGTGCTGCCGCAAGATCAGGGACCCCGTAAATACATGTGGAATCCCGCCCATTTATGCGAGCGAGCGGTCGCTCGCATAAATCCATTGTCGGCGGGTAAAGGCTAAAAGTAAAGTCGTCTTTTTTGCGGGTATTCCCCCATGCACAGTGCTCTGGATTTGGATATTCTTCATCCATCGCTTGCGAGCGCTCGCTCTCATTTTCCCGGTATCGAGCCTCTGGTACAGATCGGGAAAAACGTGGATCGTGAACAATAGGGTCACGCCCATGGCCTCGGGCACTTGGGTATCGCCAACGATCGTCCTGTCAACCCTGGAACATCAGATGAGCCTCAGATACGAGTTCGACTACCTCTGCAGTGATGCGATTTCCCACAATGCGCGAGTATTTGCCAATTCCATTGCTGTCGTGTGCGGGGAGGAGCGCCTGACCTGGCGCGAACTCGATACCCGCACCAATCAGGTTGCCAATGCCATCCGGGCGCTGGGTTTCGACAAGGGCGACAAGATCGCGCTCTTCATGCCCAATTCACTGGCCCTATTCGAGCTTTTCTGGGGCGTGGTGAAAGCCGGCTGCGTGGTCGTGTGCCTGAATACGATGCTCGAAGGCTCGGCCCTCGCGCGCATCACGAACTCATCGGACGCCCAGGCAATGTTTGCTGGCGGCAGCGCCCGGACGCTTGTCGATGAGGTGCGCGACAGGCTCGAAGGCATCGCGCCAGAACATTTCTACAGCGTCGATTCGCCAGGCGAAGGATGGACCAGTGCGCAGACGCTGTTCTGTGCGGCGCCTTCCACGCCCCCGCAGGTCTCGATCCTGCCTTCCGATTCAATGACCATCATCTATTCCTCTGGAACTACCGGGGTTCCCAAGGGCATCGAGCACACACACTTCGGACGGCTGAATTACCCGCACGGATTCGCCATGGGCCTCGCGATCAACCGTTACTCGGTGGCCATCTGTGCGACGCCGATCTACGCGTCGGGTACATGGATCACCATGTTTCCGACCATGTATCGAGGCGGTACCGTCGTTCTGCTGCCGCAATACTCGCCAGAGGCCTTCATCGATGCAGTCCAGCGGGAACGCGGCACGCATAGTTTCCTGGTCCCCACGCAGTACATAGGATTGTTGCAGCAACCGTTGCAGAACTATGACCTCAGCTCGCTCAAGGCACTGGTAACTGCCGGTCAATCGCTGCTGCCCGCGACTTATGCGGCCCTCCTCAGAGCCTTCCCCCATGCTGGCATCTACGAGGTCTACGGGATGACCGAGGGCTTCTCGACACTTGCCATCCCGGAGGACGTAGCGCGCGGCAAGGTCGGCTCGGTCGGCAAGCCATCTTTTCTCGACGACGTACGCATCATCGACGAACAGGGCCGCGAGTTGCCGCCTGGAGAGACCGGCGAGATCGTTGCATATGGGCCCGGGATGATGAAGGGGTACTACAACCGCCCGGACATGACCGAGGCGGCGACCTGGATCAGCCCTGCCGGCCGCACCTACATGCGCAGCGGCGATCTGGGCCAATTGGACGAGGACGGCTTCCTGTATGTCAACGGCCGGCTCAAGGACATGATCAAGTCGGGCGGTATCAACGTCTATGCAGCCGACCTGGAACAGGTCGTGATAGAGCATCCGGCCGTGCATGAAGTCGCGGTAATCGGTGTACCTCACGAGAAGTGGAGTGAGACACCCGTCGCCGTGGTGTTGCTCAAGACAGGTGCGAGCGCGGAGCCCGAAGCGCTGATGCGCTGGGTGAACGAGCGGCTCTCGAAGTACCAGCGACTCAGCCGGGTCCTGATCCGCGACGAGCTGCCCCGCGCTATCTACGGAAAGGTACAGAAGCAGGTCCTTCGGGAACAGGTGCTGGTCCTGCTGGGATCTGGCACGTCGGAGAAGGTGGAACCGCAATGATCCGTCCAGCGTCAGTCAGTCGGGCAATGCAGCGCCTCGCCGGCGCGCTCATCTCCGCGCCGCAAGCCCATCAGCAGGACGTATGGACCAAGGCACTGCTCGCGAGGTGCACCGCCGCTGCGCCGGTAGCGCCGGCCGTTCAAACCCGTTGTTTCATCTGAGCTCAAACCCGATGAGTCCTCCCCTCCCCAACGACGCACATTTCGACGAGCAGTTTCCGCTGTCGGCAATGGACGACTTCATGGTCCACCAGACACCGGATCCGGTGCGCGTGGTCTGGTCCACCGATCCGCGCTTCTTCGAGCGCTACTGGTGCGTACTGCACGACAACACTGGCGAGCTGATGATCGCGCTGGGCGGCAGCTTTTACCCCAACCTGGACCGCGCCGAAGCCTACGCAATCGTCACCCACCGCGGCAAGCAACGCTCGGTACGTGCCTGGCGCCACCTGGGCGCCGACCGGACCAACCTGCATACCGGGCCGCTACGGCATGAGATTGTACGCGGCATGCGCGAATGGCGGTTCGTGCTCGCCGGGAACGAATGGGACATCGCCTTCGACCTGCAATGGCTTGACACCAAGCGTCAGATCTACAGCGCGGCCTACGCGTCGCTGGGCGCCCGTTCTGCACCGCAGGGCCGGCAACGCGACGTCACCGCTGGCTTCGAAGGCTTCGGCATTGCCGGGGGCGAGGTACGGGTAGCCGGTCAGACGCTGCGCTTTGAACCGGGCGAACTTCGCGGTACGCGCGATCGCCACTGGGGCATCGGGCGCGGCGTCGGCGGACCGGCCCTGCAATTTGGCGGTCCGAAGAAGGCTGGCTGGATTGGCGGCAACTGGATTTCATTCCCCCACCTGAGCATCTGGGGCAACACCGTACTCTACGACTACGGTGACGCACGCGCCGGTATGGGCAAGGTACGCCATGTGCAGCGGCGCTGGCGCTTCGAGCCTGAGACACACATCTTCCTCGAGGGCGAATCCGATTACACGCTCGACACAGGGGAAGTGAAACACGTTCGCTTCCGGCACCTCGGTCAGCAGACGGCTTACATGCGCTGCGGGATGTATGGCGGCACGCCAGACAAGCAGATACACCACGGCATGGAGGTGCCCGACGGCACCGTGGAAGGTGACTGCTACGACCTCACTGACCCGGCGGTACGGACTCTCCTGTCTGGCCTGAACGAACATCATTGCGAGATTGAATGCGACGGCCATATCACCACCGGAATACTCCAACCGCTTGAGCCTGATGCCTACCAGGCCTGCGCCGAAGGCAAGCCTGGCTGGAGCCTGCTATGAGTCGCGCGCCGATATACCGGAACCTGCCCCATGAGTGATACCACTATTGTCAATACATCCGTTTCGCCGGATAGCAGCCTGGCCGCTCGCCTGGTACAACTAATCGGGCAAAGTCTGCCCGATGCCCGCGATGTCTCGGTCGAGAGTATCGCACCGATGTTCGGTGGAAACGCACGCAAGGCATGGTCCCTGGACCTGGTCTTTCAGCTCGACGGATCGCCTCAGCGACTAGCCTGCGTGATGCTGAGCCAGGGAGCGGACCGGCAGATCGAGACCGACGTGGCGCAGGAATTCAGGGTGCTGCACGGCCTCAACGGCAAGGGCACCCGCGCGCCTGCGGCCGTGGCCATGGATGCGCGTGGCGAGATTGTCGGCGCACCCACGATCGTGCTTGAACGTCTACCGGGCAAGGCCAGCGCTGTCGACTTCCTCAATTCGCCGGACCCCGCTGTAGCCCGGCGCCTGACCGAAGACCTGGCAAGCGTCGTGGCGGACCTGCATGCGGTCGACTGGACGCCGGCCGCTTTCGATCCCGTTCTCGAAGGGCTGTCGCCACGCGAAGTAGCGCTCCGTCAGATTGTGCACTGGCATGACACCTTCCTGGCCCAGCGCCTGGAGCCGATGCCCGTCATGTCAGGCCTGTTCGGCTGGTTGTATCGCCACCTGCCCGAGCCACAGCGCATCTGCCTCGTCCATGGCGACCTGCGGCCCGGCAATTTCCTCTACGAAGGGGATCGCGTGAGCGGCCTGCTCGACTGGGAAATGGCACATCTTGGCGACCCGGTCGAGGACCTTGCCTGGATCTACCGGCCGCTTTGGAGTCCAGAGCGCTTCGTACCGCTACGTGAGTTCGTACAGCGTTATGCGGAGTTGGGCGGACGTGAGATCGCGTGGTCCGACATTCTCTACTACAGGGTGTTCAACGAATTGAAGTTCGCCGTCATTTCTCTTACGGCGGCTCGTGCCTTCATTACTTCGGGTACGCCAAACATGCGCCATGCGGATCGGGCCGCAACCGTGCCGCCCGGCCTGAAACGCTGCCTCGCCTGGGTTGAACTACATAGCAAGGAGACCAGCCGTGTTTAAGCCCACCGTAGGGGAGTTGCTGGCCGGGATGGCCGACGGGCTGCGGCAGTCTGTACTGCCTGCCGTAACGGGCGGGGCAGCACAGCGGCAGTTAAAGGCGACGCTGCACGCGCTGGGGCGCCTGCAGCGCTCCTGGGACCGCTGGCCTGCATACCTCGCCGAAGATAACGCGGATGTGCGCCGGACCCTCGAGTCGGTACTGCCCGATCTGCAGGCCGCTGCGCCGGGTTCCGTGGCTTCGCTTCAGGCGATCGCCCGGCGGCTCGAAGCCCCGGCACCGGATCCGGGGGTTCAGGTGCCCGGCGTCAACGACCCCGGACTGGCCGCTGCGTGCGTACTGAACGAAGCGCTACACGCCAATCTTGCTGCGCTCGAAGAATGGCTGCGCCCCCCCGGACAGAACGCACTGGCAGAGCGCGAGCACGCGTTGCAAATGCTGAGGGAATTGTATGGCCGCATGGCCGAACGCGAATTGCAGGCCTGGGCCGTGCAATCCGAAGAAGATTAAGCGCAGGAGAATATGAGATGGCCGGACCATTGGCTGGAGTGAAAGTCGTCGAGATGGTGGGCATCGGCCCCGGGCCCTTCTGCGCCATGATGCTGGCCGACATGGGCGCAGAGGTGATCCGGGTCGATCAGCCCCGTCGCGGGCCCCTGCCCGATCCGTACAGCGCGCTGAACACGCGCTTCGACGTGCAGGCCCGCAATCGCCGCTCGATAGCGGTGAATCTCAAGCGACCCGAAGGCGTCGCAACGGTGCTAAGCCTCATCGCACACGCGGATGCCCTGATTGAAGGTTTCCGCCCGGGCGTGATGGAACGCCTGGGTCTGGGCCCCGAGGCCTGCCTTGAACAGAACCCACGTCTTGTCTATGGCCGCATGACAGGCTGGGGACAGGACGGTCCGCTCGCCCAGGTCGCGGGCCACGATATCAATTACATCGCGCTCACCGGTGTCCTTGCGGCGCTCGGCGATCCGCGCTGCCCGCCCGCACCACCTCTGAACCTTGTAGGCGACCTGGGGGGTGGCGGCATGTTGCTCGCCTTCGGCCTTGTGTGCGCACTGCTGGAAGCACGGCGCTCAGGCAAAGGCCAAGTGGTCGATGCAGCGATGACAGACGGCAGTGCGTTGCTGATGAGCATGTTCTACGGTCTGCGAGCCGCAGGACAGTGGCAGGACCAGCGTGGGGTCAATCTGCTCGACGGCGGCGCACATTTTTATGGGACCTTCACCTGCGCGGACGGACGGCATGTCGCCATCGGCCCCCTCGAGCCACCGTTCTACACGCAACTGCTGGACTTGTGCGGCCTGAGCGATCCGGCGCTCCAGATGCAGATGGATCCGATCCAATGGCCGCAACTGCGCGCGACGCTGGCCGAGGTCTTCAGGACGCGTACGCGCGACGAGTGGTGCAGGCTGCTTGAGGGCACCGACGCCTGCTTTGCCCCGGTGCTCCAGATGGAGGAAGCCCCGCATCACCCCCACAACGTTGCGCGCAGGACGTTCATTGAAGTCGACGGCGTGATCCAGCCAGCGCCAGCACCGCGTTTCAGTCGCACGCCTTCATCCGCGCCCACCCGACCGCCCTCGGTGGGTGAGCACAGCCGTGAAATCCTGCGCGACTGGGGCTTCGGTGCCGATGCCGTCGATGCGCTCTTTAACAGCGGCTCGGTCTGCTAGCCCATCGCGCCCCGGCCGCCTTAACCGTCAAACCATCATCCAGAGCACCGAACCAGAGAGGTTCCTTCCCATGTCTTCACCATTCATCTACGACCATGTGCGCACGCCTCGCGGCCGCGGCAAACCCGACGGAGCACTGCATGAAGCGACCTCCGTCCATCTGGCAGCCACGGTGCTGTCTGCGCTGCGCGAGCGCAACGGCCTTGATACCCGCCAGGTCGAGGATATCGTCTTCGGCGTGGTGGCCCCGGTTGGGGAGCAGGGCCAATGCCTGCCACGCGTCGCGGCGCTACAGGCTGGCTATACGCAGGAGGCGGCGGGCGTGCAGATCAACCGGTTCTGCGGCTCGGGACTGGAAGCCTGCAACATGGCCGCGTCCAAGGTACATGCCGGCGCAGAAGGTTTCGTCATCGGCGGCGGCGCGGAATCGATGTCCCGCGTGCCCATGTTTTCCGACGGTGGCGCCTGGAGTGTCGATCCTGTCACCGCTTTTGCCTCCAACTTCATTCCCCAGGGGATCAGCGCAGATCTGCTCGCGACGATGTGGAATTACAGCCGCGACGACGTGGACGGTTTCGCCGTGCGCAGCCACCGGCTGGCTGCACAGGCGTGGGCCGAAGGACGCTTCGACCGCTCGGTCGTGCCGGTCAGAGGCGTCCTGAACGAGGTACTGCTGGCGAAAGACGAAACTGTGCGCCCCAATTGCACGCCTGCCGACCTCGCCGGGCTCAAGCCCTCCTTCGCCGAACTGGGGCGCAAGGGCGGCTTCGACGCATTGGCCATCCAGCGCTATCCCACCATCGAGACTATCCGCCACGTCCATCATGCCGGCAACTCGTCGGGCATCGTCGACGGCGCCTGCGCCGTGCTCATCGGCTCTGAAGCTGCGGGCCGCGCCGCTGGCCTGACGCCGCGCGCCCGCATCCGGTCCTTCGCCGAAATCGGCTCGGAGCCGACCATCATGCTCACCGCGCCTTCTTTCGCCGCCGAACGCGCGCTCAGGCGAGCAGGTATGTCCGCGTCCGACATCGACCTTTACGAAATCAACGAGGCCTTCGCCGCCGTCGCCCTGCGCTTCATCGATGCACTGGGTCTGGATGAAGGCAAAGTCAACGTCAACGGCGGCGCCATCGCGATGGGCCATCCGCTCGGCGCTACCGGCGCGATGATCCTCGGTACCGCACTGGACGAACTGGAGCGCACCGGCAAGGGCACGGCCCTGGTCACGCTGTGCATCGGCGCCGGCATGGGCGTGGCAACCATCATTGAGCGCATCTGACGCGCGCGACACAACACAGGAATCCTCTGACCATGGTCAACACCCATACCGAAGGCCCGATCGGCCATCTCGTCATCGACGTCCCCGGGCGTTCGATGAACGTCCTCGACCCCGAACTGGCACACGCGCTCGATCAGGCACTGACGAGGCTGGTTGACGACGAAGCCGTGCAGGGCATTGTCATCAGTTCCGGCAAGGCCAGCTTCGTCGCTGGCGCCGACCTCGCGCGCATGAGCGACTTCGTCAAACCCGGCGTCGGCCAGGCGGACGCGTTGGGCCTGATCGGCCTCTACAACCGGCTGCTGCGCCGCATCGAGACGTGCGGCAAACCGGTGGTCGCCGCGGCCAGCGGCACAGCGCTGGGCGGAGGCCTGGAGCTGATGCTGTGTACCCACTACCGCATCGCCACGGACGATCCCAAGGCCCGCTTCGGCCTGCCAGAGGTGGGATTGGGCCTGCTGCCCGGCGCTGGCGGCACTCAACGCCTGCCTCGCCTGATCGGTATTGCCGCCAGCCTTCCACTATTGACCCAAGGCACCTCACTGGATGCCAACACGGCGCTCAAGCTCGGCATCCTGAACGAGGTCGTGCCGGCTGGCGAGCTCATGCAGGCAGCCAGCCGCGCGCTGCTCGAAGGCCGCGTCAAGGCCATCGCGCCCTGGGACGAAAAAGGTTTCAGGCTGCCCGGCGGCGATGCATACAGCCGCGTGAACAGCGATGCGTTAATCGCCGCGAATGCGTCGGTGCACGCCGCCACGAAAGGCAACTATCCGGCTCCCCAGGCCATTCTGCGGGCCGTCTACGAAGGCACCAGACTGCCGATCGACAAGGGCCTCAAACTGGAACAGCAACTGTTCGTGACCCTCGTCCAGGGCCCGGTGGCACAGAACATGGTCCGCACCCTGTTCTTCGCGAAGCAGGCCGCCGACAAGCTGTCCCGCCGTCCCGCCGGCATCGCCAAGCAGTCCGTGCGTCGCCTTGGCATCGTGGGTGCCGGCTTCATGGGCGCGGGCATCGCCCAGGTTTCAGCCGCGGCCGGCATCGACGTCGTCCTGCTTGACCGCGACCTCGCAACCGCCGGGCGCGGCCGCGACAGCATTGCCAAAGCCCTGCAGGCCGACGTGGACAAGGGCCGGGTTCGCGAAGCCGTGCGCGATCAGATCCTCAGCCGCATCGAGGTAGCGGCGGACCATTCCGCTTTCGGGAACTGTGATCTGGTCATCGAAGCGGTGCTCGAGGACTTCGGAGTCAAGGCATCGGTCACCCGTGCCACTGAAGCGGCATTGCCTGCGCACGCCATCTTCGCGAGCAATACGTCCGCGCTGCCTATCAGCGAACTGGCCAACGCCAGCGTGCGTCCGCAGAACTTCATTGGCCTGCATTTCTTCTCGCCCGTCAGCCGCATGACTCTGGTGGAGGTCATCGTCGGCTCGGCCACATCTGACGAGACACTCGCCCGCTCGCTGGATTACATCCAGCAGATTCACAAGACGCCGATCGTTGTGCGCGATGGATACGGCTTCTATACGACCCGCTGCGTTGAAGCGTACATCCGCGAAGGTGTACGTCTGCTCGCCGACGGAGTAAGCCCGGTCGTGATTGAGAACGCCGGCACGGCACTGGGCATGCCGGTGGGTCCGCTGACGCTGGCCGACGAAGTCGGCATCGATGTACTGCACCACATTGTCAGTCTGTTTCGCGACCGCGAGCACGGTCGCTGGGCCGACGACAAGCACGGCGCTGGCAACGTGATCCTCGGCCGGCTCAAACTGGCGGGGCGCTTCGGTCGCAAGGCCGGGCGCGGCTTCTTCGCCTACCCGGCCGGCGAGCCCAGGCATCTCGACCTGGGCGACCTGGATCTACCCGTGGCAACAGAACAGCCAGAATTCGGCGAGGTCAAGGAGCGGTTGCTCTATGCCCAGGTGCTCGAAGCTGCGCGCTGCTGGGCTGATGGTGTAATCGACGATGCCCGGGAGGCCGACCTTGGCGCCTATCTGGGCTGGGCCTTTCCTTCATGGCTTGGCGGCCCGCTGGCCTTCATCGACACCGTCGGCATTGCTACCTTCGTGCAGCGCAGCGACGAACTGGTGGTCCGCTACGGCCCGCGCTTCGAGGTACCCGTACGCCTGCGCGAGGCGGCGGCCGGGGGCCAGCGCTTCCATGCGTTAGTCGCCTGATGTCCGGAACCCTCATCGAGATCAGACAGCCATGAAACGCACATGTTTCGACGCCGAGATGGAACAGTTCCGCGACTCGGCCCGCAAGTTTTTTGCCGGGGAGATCGCGCCTCACCGGGAACGCTGGCGCGAGGCCAGCCTGGTGGACCGCGAAGCATTCCGCAAGGCCGGCGAGATGGGCTATCTGTGCATGTGGATCGACGAGAGCCACGACGGCCTCGGCCTGAAGGACCTGCGCTATGAGCAGATCCTGATCGAGGAGAACATCTTTCACGGCGACCGGGGCTTCTTCTTCTGGCTGCATAGCCGCCTGGTCGCGCCGTATCTGGAGCACTTCGGCACTGAGGAGCAGAAACAGCGCTATTTCCCCGGCATCCGCAGCGGCGAGCAGATACTCGCCATCGCGATGACGGAGCCGGACGCGGGTTCCGACCTCGCCGGGATGAAGACGCGGGCCGAGGAAGCGGGTGACTACTGGGTACTCAACGGCTCGAAAACCTATATCTCCAACGGCCTGAACGCCGACGTCGTCCTGGTGGCGGCCCGCACGCATCCCACCAAGGCGCACGGACTGACGCTCTTTCTCGTGGAGCGCGGCATGGAGGGTTTTGAGCGCGGCCGCAACCTGAAAAAGATGGGCCTCAAGTCGCAGGACACGGCCGAACTCTTCTTCCACGATGTAAAGATTCCGAAGAGCCATGTGCTCGGCCAGGTCCACGCGGGCTTCCAACATCTGATGTGTGGCCTGGCGGAAGAGCGGCTGCTCGCCGCGATCTTCAACGTCGCGTCGGCGCGCCTTGCGATGCAGCTCACCTGCGATTTCGTGCGTCAACGCCAGGTGTTTGGCAAGCCGTTGAGCAGCTTCCAGAACACGCGCTTCAAGCTTGCGGCACTCGACACGGAAATCGAAGTGGCGCAAAGCTGGGTCGACCGGCTCGTGGCCGAACACAACGCGGGGCAGCTCGACGCAGTGGATGCCGCTCGCGCCAAACTCTTCACCAGCGAGGTCAACGGCCGCACGGTCGACGAGGGCGTGCAGCAGCACGGCGGGGCGGGCTATATGGACGAATACGAGATTTGCCGCCTCTATCAGGATGAGCGGATTCACCGCATCCTCGCCGGCACCTCCGAAATCATGAAAGAGATCGTCGCCCGCTCCATTCTCGACATCTGAAGAAAGGATCAATTGTGAGTCTAGTGCAACTAAACTTCGACGCCACAACCGGCATCGCCCGCCTCGCCTTCGACCGGCCGGAGGTGCTCAATGCGCTCGATGTGCCGCTCGCGCGCGCGTTGAACGAACGGGTGCAGGGTCTTGCACAGCAGGCCGGGGTGCGCTGTGTCGTACTCAGCGGCAACGGCCGCGCCTTCATGGCGGGGGGCGACCTCGCGCGCTTCGCCGATGATTTCGATCACGCCGACGTCGTCGTCGACGAACTGCTCGATGCCCTCCATCCGGCCATCCTGACGTTGCGCCAACTTGACGCGCCGGTACTGGCCTCGGTACACGGCGCGGTGGCCGGCGCGGGCCTGTCGCTGATGGCAGGTTGCGACCTGGTCCTGGCGGCCCAGGGCACGCGCTTCGTGATGGCCTATGACCGTGTCGGCGCTTCGCCCGATTGTGGTGGCACTTACGATCTGCCCCGGCTGCTAGGCGGGCGCCGGGCAGCACAATTCTATCTGTTCGGGGAAACCTTGAGTTCCGAAGAGGCCCTCGCCATTGGTCTCGTCAACCAGGTCGTTGCCGCCGACGCGCTGGCCGCCATGACGCACGAGTGGGCGACGCGAATCGCGGCCGGTCCTACCCGCGCCTACGGTAACTACCGCCGGCTGGTGCAACAGACCTGGGCCTCCTCACTGACCGATCAGCTCGAACGGGAACGTGCGTCCTTCAAGGCCGCCACCAGGACCAGAGACTTCCGCGCTGGCGTACAGGGCTTTCTTCGCAAGCACAGTGTCAGCTTCAACGGACAATGACATGACGCACGCCAACCGGCACCGTCACGCTGTCGCGGAGTGCTTCCAGCGACACCACCATTCAATCATCTGAGGCAAGCATGAGTATCCAGAAAGTAGGCGTCATCGGCGCGGGAACCATGGGCAATGGCATCGCACAGGTTTGTGCTGTCGCCGGACTGCAGGTGGCGATGATCGACATTTCCGAAGCCGCCGTCACGCACGGTCGTGCAACCATCGAAAGCAGCCTGGAACGTCTGGTCCGCAAGGACAAGCTGTCCGTCGCGGACCAGGCCGCGGCACTCGCCCGGGTAAGCGGTAGCACCGACCACGCGGCCCTGAAGGGTGCTGGCCTGATCATCGAAGCGGCCACGGAGAACCCCGAGATCAAACTGCGCATCCTGAGGCAAATCGAGGAAGCAGCGGACGATGGTGCGATCATCGCCACCAATACCTCATCGATCTCGATCACGCTGCTCGCGGCCGTGCTGAAGCAGCCTGCGCGCTTCATCGGCATGCATTTCTTTAATCCGGTGCCCGTGATGGCGCTCCTCGAGGTCATCCGCGGATTGCAGACATCGGACGAAACGCACGTGAAGACGCTGGCTTTCGCGCAGACGATCGGCAAAACCGCGATCACCGCCAGAAACAGTCCGGGCTTCGCTGTGAACCGCATCCTGGTTCCGATGATCAACGAGGCCATCTTCACGCTGCAGGAGGGATTGGCCACGGCCGACGACATCGACGCCGGCATGAGACTTGGCTGCAATCACCCTATCGGACCTCTGGCGCTGGCCGACCTCATCGGTCTGGATACCCTGCTCGCGGTCATGCAGGTGTTCTACGAAGGGTTCAATGATCCGAAGTACCGTCCTGCCCCACTGCTGCGCGAAATGGTTGCCGCAGGCCGCATCGGTCGCAAGAGTGGCCGGGGGTTCTACAGCTATGCGTGACGGGCGCCGCTAACAGCACGAACACTTCGTGAGATGGGCCAGATGGAAGACGATATATGAAGTTTGCGTAGAAGTCACCGCAGGATCCTTCTGGTCCGGACCTTGTCCCTTACAGGCTCAGCAAGTGGCAACAGTCGTCAGATGAAGGCCGTAAACATGTCGTACAAATAGTAGTCCTGTCCAATCCATGGAAATGAAGGAGACGAAATGACAACGAAGGGCAACGGTAAGAATCCTGCCAAAGCAGTCGATTTTGAAGCAATTATTGTCGGCGCGGGCTTCGGCGGTATTCGGGCACTGCATGAAATGCGCAAACTCGGACTGTCGGTCCGGCTTTTCGAAGCGGGTTCGGATGTCGGTGGCACGTGGTACTGGAACCGCTATCCCGGTGCGCGCACCGACTCCGAGTCGTGGTCGTACTGTTTCTATTTTTCGCGGGAGTTGATGGAGGAATGGGACTGGCCTGAGCGCATGCCAAGCTGGGAACATGTACAGAACTATATGCGCTATACGGTCGATCGCTTCGATATGCGCAAGGATATGCAGTTCGGCACGCGCATCCGTTCAGCGCATTACAACGAAGAGGAAAACCACTGGACCGTTACGACGGAACAGGGCGAAAGCTATACCTGCACCTATTTTATCAGCGCCATCGGCTGGTTCGAGGTGCCTACGAAGCCGGAATTCAAGGGACTGGACAGCTTTGCCGGTCAATGGTACCTGTCCTGCCGGTGGCCAGAGAAGCCGGTGGACTTTACCGGCAAGCGCGTCGGCATTGTCGGGGCCGGCTCAACTGCGGTACAGATATTCACGACCGTTGCCAAGACCGCGAAACATGTGTCCCTGTTCCAGCGGACACCCAACTATGTGATGCCATCACGGAACTATCCGCTGGACGATGCCGACCGGCAATCGATCAAACGCGACTACGATGCCATTGTTGCCCAGATCCGTAAGCAGGTCTTTGCATTTCCAATGGAGGACTCCACCCTCAGATACGATGACGTGACTGATGAGCAGCGTCAGGCTATCCTCGATGCCGGCTGGGAAGCTGGTGGATTCCGCTTTCTTTTTGAAACGTTTTGCGACATCTTCGTCGACGAGCGCTCGAATGCCGCAGCCTCCGAATTCGTTCGCAACAAGATCCGTGCAATCGTCAAGGACCCCGTCGTCGCCGAAAAGCTCTGCCCCAAATATCCGATCGCGCTAAAGCGGCCGCCGACGTGCAACTTCTATTACGAGACCTTCAATCGGCCAAACGTTTCGCTGGTCGACATCAGCGAGTCGCCGATAGAGGAGATTGTTCCCGGCGGCATCCGGGTCGGCTCCGAGTACCACGAGCTGGACATCATTATCTTTGCCATGGGCTTCGATGCGGTGACAGGACCGCTGAGCAATCTTGATGTTCGCGGACGGGGCGGAGAGACGATCAAGCACAAATGGCAGGCCGGTCCGCGCACGAGCCTCGGCATCGGCATTGACGGCTTTCCGAATCTGTTCATCGTCACCGGCCCCCAGGCACCATTTGCCAATGTACCGCCGATCGTCGAGGGCGCGGTGACATGGATCGGCCAAGCAATCACCCACATGCGCGAGAAGGGCTATGACCGTATGGAAGCCAGCCCTGAAGCGGTTGAATCCTGGGCGCAACTGATGCAGACAATGGTGAACGCTACGCTGTTGCGTCACGCAGGCTCGCAGCGCTCCTGGTACATGGGCGCCAACATCCCTGGCAAGCCCCAAACAGTGCTCTTCTACTTTGGAGGCGCAGAAGCGTACTTCAACGATATCGAGCGCGTAGCGGCTAACGGCTTCGAAGGTTTCAATTTATCCCGTATCGGGGAAACCGTCGAGCCTGCGTGAGTATCCCCACGTCAACATAAACTTGCCGATCGCCCAACCACCCATCGTCGTTAGCGCGCCAGAACGCAACCCGATGGGAGCGAAACCGTGCAACAGCAAAGACATCCTTGATCCCCAAGGATCAGGGAGACATTACACGCCTTACAGGAGGTCGTCTTGAATCCAAGCCGTTACGCGTCACACAACACCGATGTAGCCAAGGGGTGGGCCTACGATGAGATTGTTCCCCCGAGCCTTCTGTACGGTGCCAATGGCATGCGCTTTGGCCCGGATGGCAAACTCTATGTCGCGCAGTGCTTCGGCAGTCAGATCAGCGCGATCGATACACGTAATGGCGTGGCCACAACAGTCACGCCGGTCGGTAGCGATATCGTCGCGCCTGATGACCTCGCCTTCGACTCGCAGGGCAATCTGTTCGCCACGGAAGTCATGACAGATCGCGTGAGCATGCGATCCGCCGATGGCACCGTGCGCGTGCTCAATGATGGTCTGCCGACCGCCAACGGCATCACGGTTCACGGCGATCGGATCTTCGTTGATGAATTCCGTGTCGGCGGTCGGGTACTCGAACTCTACACAGATGGTCGCTCGCCTCGCGTAATCGCGGAGAACCTCACGCTACCGAACGCACTGTCGATGGGCCCCGACGGGAAGCTCTATTTTCCGCTTGTTGCCACCGGCGAGATCTGGCGTGTCGCGGTCGAGAATGGTTCTCCAGAATGCGTAGCAAGCGGCCTGTCGACTCCCACCGCAGTGAAATTCGATCTGCAGAACGGGGGGCTGGTCGTAACTGAAGCAGGTTCAGGCGAGATCACCTGGATTGACGTCGTCAGCGGCATGCGCAAAACGCTCGCAAAGTTGCGACCGGGCACTGACAATCTTGTCTTCGATGGAGACGGCCGTCTGTTCGTCTCGCATTTCACTGATGGCGGCATCACCGAAATCGGTGCGGACGGCAATGTCCAAACCCTGGTCGCTCCCGGTCTCGTCGGACCATTCGGGATCGCGGTCGACAGGAATGGATCAGTCCACATCGCCGACGGCATGACTCTGGCAGTTGTCGATACTTCCGGACAGTTGCAGCAGCCTGCAAACCTCCTGAATCATGGCTTTCCCGGCTACATTCGCGGCATCGCTGTGACCGACGACGGCACGGTTTTCGTGACCAATAGCGCGGGCGGGCTTGCGCGTTATCGTGCGGGCGAGGAAGCCACGTTCCTGCTATCCGACCTCGACCAGCCCATGGGTCTCGCCGTGCTCCCGAATGGAGCTATCCGAATGTGCGAGGCGGGCCGTGGACGCGTCATCGAGCACGCACCGGATGGAAGCACGCGCGCGCTCGCGACCGGCTTGCGTTTTCCGACTGGCATCGCCTGCACGGCGGATGGCCGCAGTTTCGTCTCTGAGGGTGCCGGCGGCCGGGTGGTCGAACTGCTCCACGGCGATGTTGCGACGGTACTGGATGGGCTTGTTGAACCACACGGACTGGCCATCGCAGACGCTGCATTGAACGTCCTCGATCGGGGTGCCAAGACGCTATACGCTGTCTCGCTCGAGGACGGCTCCGCGCAACGACTTGCAAGTTCCTTGCCGGTTGGCCCCGCTCCGAACATCGTCCCGCGACAGCTTCCTGGTATCGAGAACCTGATGCCGGGGCCCTTGCACGCGTTTGCAGGACTCGCTGCCGACAGGACTGGAGCGATCTACATCTCATGCGATGGTGACGGCAGCGTTCGCCGTCTGCGCCGTGATGCGGCGGTGTAGCCAAACGATTTGGTTGTGGTCACTGGCGTCTGGAAATCAGGCCACCTGTGGCGTTTATCCGAACGAGCCGAAATCCTGGTACGGGCTTTCCGGAAAGACGCCTAGCCGAAAATGATGCTGTACTGACCGGAAAGAAGGTTCTTCGGCGACAGGAGGGTCGCCGTTGATTGCTAACAGGTGAAGGTGGTTTCGTCGCAGCACGAGGATCGCCACGCACATATCGGCTCATGGTCCAGAATTATTCTATTTAGCAATACTAAATTAATAGTAATAAATATTCGATTTAAGGAGACGATTCAATGAAACTGTCGCAGCTTCTTGCTCTATCTGCCGTATTAGGTGTTATTGCCAACGACGTTCATGCGCAAAGTAGCGTCACCATATACGGCATTCTCGATACCGGGATCCTGTACCAGTCGCGAACCGCTAACGACGCAGGTAAGGGATTCGCCGCGCTCGACGCAGGTGGTTGGCCAACTTTATGGGGCATGACTGGCGCTGAAGATCTGGGCGCAGGATATAAAGCTGTTTTCAAGCTCGAAAGCGGCTTCTCCACCGTGAACGGAGGATTAGGAAATTCAAACGGAAATTTTTGGGGGCGCAATGCTTACGTCGGGGTCGAGACGCCATACGGTACCTTGCACGCGGGATTGGAAATATCCAGCTTCTTCAATGCCGTTGCCCTTAACGACCCGGTAGGATCTTCATTCTTCGCAAGTGCGGTGACCACTGAGATCGATACGTTGGGCCTCGCCGGCGCGATCGTAAGTAACGGCCTCAGTTACACGTCACCCACTATTGCAGGTCTGCAGATCCGGATCGACCGCGGATTCGGAAACGTTGCGGGCGATTTCAGGGCAGGCAGCCATACGGGCGCTTCGGCGAACTACGACAACGGGCCGTTCAGTGCCACCGCCGCATACTTTACGGAGAACGATCCGGCAAGCGGTGCTTCGACATATCGCGGCGTTACGGCGAATGCAGGCTATGCGGTAGGTCCCGTGACGGCCAGATTGTCGTTCAGCAAGTTTCGCAACATGTCGACAGATGCTCCGTTGACTAACGTGAACGTGTATGGGGCAGGGGCGGAATGGCTTGTAACCCCCGCTGTGGCGCTGACCGCGATCGCCTATGCCTCGCAGGACACCAATGTCCGGGCAAACAAGTCCATGCTGTATCGGGTGGGAGCACAGTATTTCCTGTCGAAACGCACAACCCTATACGGGCAGGTCGGCGTAGTCCATAACGACGCGGACATGAACACGTCCCTGGCGCTGAACGCCCCGACTACCTTCGCGCCGCCGAGAGGAACGACTGTGGGCGTGAACGTTGGCATCAGGCATATGTTCTAACGATGCGGCGAATTCGTCCTGGAAGGCAAAGGGATCTGTACCAGACAGCTCACCAGGACGTCTGCAAGAACAAATTTACACACTTACGGCAAACCGCACCGATCACTGGAGCGATGTTCACATCGACAATCAGAAAGACCTGTCGATGCGTACCGTTATGCAACAACCCGCCACCGCATGGAGGTGTGGCCGGTTGCGCCATGACTGGCGGGCCAATTTTCTACCGGACGTATGGCCGGAACCCTCCCTTGACGACCCGACATAGGACCGAGAGTACGAAATGGACAACCAAGGCAGAACCCTGCGTGACCTGGTTGAAAAGTGGTTGAGACCTGGTCCGGCTATGCCAGCCCGGGTAGTGCGGACAATTCGCGGTGGCAGGACGACGGCGCGCTATACCTGCGTCGAAATCAGGTGCGGGCGTCTGTCCGTGCTCTTCTTCCGGCACAAAGGCGGCATCTGGAACGTGTGTCCTCCCCGCACCGAGCGACCGTCGATGGCTCCGGAACAGTGCGCGGAATAACGTATCCGATCTGCACGGTTTTCGTTAGATGCAAGAACCCACAGCTTTGCTCTCCATGGTTCGTCATCGCATGCAGGTCGGCACACCTGACATCGTGGATCGGCCCGATATCACGAGAGCCGCCAGCGCAAAGATCAGGCGGCAACCCACCAACACCGCACGATCGCGACGTCTATATTCGATGTGCAGGAGCGAGTTATGTTCAAACCAACCCGTGTGAGGAAGAAAGTCGGAAATGCCTCGTTCAAAGCGGAGTTTCATGCGGGCACCGGTCGGCTCCGGATCTTTGCTGACGGGGTGGTCTCACACGACCTCTCTCCGCCGCATTCCTGGTTCGTGGTAGCCTCTTGCTCGGGCGACAGTCACTGGGGGACCCAGCCGGATAAGGTCGACCTATTGCACGTCCTGAACCATTTCGTCGGGCAATGGCCCGCTTCATAGCACGGAAACAGGAACGGCCGCAACAGCGCATCGCCGGCGATGCCCGATCGCCCGCCAAGCGCGATGTCCAGGCGGGGGCCGACACCCACCTGATGCGACGCGGGCGCTGCTTCGGGATCAATGTGCACCGACGATTTCAGTCTGCCGTACTGCGTGCCGCACTGGCAATGCCGGTTTGAACCGGAAGTTCTCGTGGCAAACCAGCCCACCAGGACATCAGCTGCCAACCGCTTCACTCCGCGCCCCGCAAAGGCTATACCAGCGCACTCCACCGGCATCAACGTCCACCGAAATGTCTCCTCGATATAGCAGGTAATTCAGGCAAGCCTGGCTTTCGCCAGTCGCGAGACCCAACAATTGCGCATCACTTCCAGTGACCGGTCGTCGAAACAGCGCCGGAAATACGTCCACCACACGGCGAGGCTCCTTGGCCAGCGCTATTTTCAGACGCTCCAAAGCCGCCTCCTGTCCCGCAGCGAGGCTTGCCAGGCGCGCATGCAAGCCGTGAAAGCATTCGTTGTGTCCTGGCAATACGAGCACATCGTCCGGTACGTTACTGGCAATCTTTTTCAGCGACGTCAACCAGTCGCTCATAGGATCAGCATCCGGCTCCATCGGATGAACAGAGACATTCGAAGAAATGCGTGGTAACACCTGGTCGCCCGAAATGAGCAGCTTCAGTTCCGGCGACCACAGACACGCGTGTTCGGGCGAGTGGCCATTACCCACCACCACGACCCAGTCGTGTTGCCCAATGCGCACCACTTCCTTGTCGCGCAACCGGCGATAGCTGTCTGGCAACGCATAGGTGCCCTTCCCGAAGTTGCCGAAGCGTGCACGATAACCCTCGATTGCCGTGTCATCCCATCCCGCACCGAGCAGGAACCTGATCGCGTCAGGTGGAGCTTCGCGGCCATTGTCCGCGACCAGCACCCTGCAGTGCAGGTACTCGAGACGCGTCATCCATAGCCGGCAGTTAAATCTGCGCGTAAGCCATCCTGCCATGCCAATGTGATCCGGATGCATGTGCGTCACGATGACGCGGGTGACCGGGCGGCCCCCTAAAGCCCCTTCGAATAAATCCTCCCAGACTTCTGCCGTGCCCGCATTGCGCAAACCTGTATCGACGACCGTCCAGCCCGCGCCATCCGCAATCGCCCACAAATTGATGTGATCAAGCGCCAAAGGCATCGGCATCCGGATCCATAGCACGCCCGGCGCTACTTCCAGCGTCTGCCCAGGTGCTGGCGGCCCCGCGAAGGGATAGGTCAGCTCAGCGACGGTGCCGGACGCGGTGTGTTGTGCTTCTGCCATGACTAAACTCCTTTTCAGCTTTCCAAGGATAAGGCGACCTGTCCATTTCCGGAGCGATTTCCATCCGCTATGGCCGGACACGCATTTCCGGCGGGGTCGTGAATACTCTTTTCGGGGTTTTGTTGCAAGAAGGCCATGAGCTATGACGTGCGGCACCATGTGAACGACTGAAAGCCTGACGAAGACGCTCAATGCGGCGGTGGCCCGAGTGCGCAAACGCCTGCATCATTACCCGCTCGATGTGAGCCTGACGCGCACACGCTCGCATGTAGCCCGCGCAGACCCCGACGACCCCAATTAAGGCATCCAGTTCTTCACATCAAGTATTTGCTCACCGCATGGCGCAGCGATGCCTGATGCGAGGTCTCGTCAGCGGGAAGAGCATCAGGCCTGATCGAAAGCGGCCGAGGTGAGCGAACGCTCTTGCGAGCGCTGCGCCAACCACACATGCCCTCGCGGGAGCCAGAATACCGGACAGCCCGGACGACGACTATTGCCAGTAGTACCAAAGCACGCGCAGTGTTCCTTGAGCGTCCGGCACAACTGTTGTTGCTGGTCCGGCAGTACCCGGTACCACGTATTGCAATATTGCTCGTCGATCGACTGAAACACCCGCGGAAAGCGGTTTTCGCCGTCAGTTATCGCGCTCGGCGCTCATCACTTCTCGTGAGAAGGCGACCTACCATCGCACGCACAGCGGCATCACATCAACAGATAGTGAAGGCGCTTCAGCCCTCAGGCGGACACCCGCGGCAAACACCTTTCGCGGTGTTCAGGTCCTCTTCATCGGCAGCTAAAGCATCCTGACCAGTCCCGACTACAACTTCTCCCGCCTTAACGCGACAGAACCGTAACTGGTCCGTCGCGGGCGGATGTTCAATCCAGGTGAGCTAGTTGACTGGCAAGTTCCGGCACGACCGTGAACAGATCGCCCACCAGACCATAATCGGCGACGCTGAAGATCGGCGCTTCCGGGTCCTTGTTGATCGCCACGATGACCTTCGAATCCTTCATCCCGGCCAGATGCTGGATCGCACCCGAGATGCCGACCGCCACGTACAGTTGCGGCGCGACGATCTTGCCGGTCTGGCCGACCTGATAGTCGTTCGGCACGAAGCCCGCATCGACCGCTGCGCGCGATGCGCCCAGCGCTGCGTTCAGCTTGTCGGCCAGCGGCTCGAGAACTTTGGTGTAGTTCTCGCCGTTGCCGAGACCCCGGCCGCCCGAGACGATGATCTTCGCCGAGGTCAGTTCCGGACGATCCAGCTTCGTCACTTCACGGCTCACGAATTGCGAGAGGCCGGTATCCGCTGCCGCTTCGATCTTCTCGACCGGAGCGCCGCCACCTTCTGCTGCAACCGGGTCGAAGCCGGTCGTACGGACCGTGATGACCTTGATCGGGTCAGCCGATTGGACCGTCGCGATTGCGTTACCCGCGTAGATCGGACGCTCGAACGTGTCGGCGCTGTCCACGGCGGTGATGTCGCTGATCTGTGCGACATCCAGCTTCGCGGCGATACGCGGGGCGATGTTCTTGCCGTAGGCCGTCGCTGGCGCGAAGATGTGCGAGTAGTCCTTCGCGATGTTCAGCACTGTCGCTTCGACGTTTTCTGCGAGGCCTGCTTCGAGCTGCGGGGCGTCGGCCAGTAGCACCTTGCTAACGCCTGCAATCTTCGCTGCTGCATCGGCTGCGGCCTGCGCGTTATGACCTGCGACCAGCACGTGGATATCGCCACCAACCTTCTGCGCGGCGGCAATCGTGTTCAGCGTCGCGGCCTTGATCGACGCGTTGTCGTGTTCAGCAATTACCAGATTCGTCATTTCGTCCGTCTCCTTACAGCACCTTGGCTTCGGTCTTCAGCTTCTCGACCAGCGTCTTCACATCCGGCACCTTCACGCCGGCGCTGCGCTTCGGCGGCTCCACCACCTTCAGCGTCTTCAGACGCGGTGCCACATCGACACCGAGGTCCTCGGGCTTGAGCGTCTCCAGCGGCTTTTTCTTCGCCTTCATGATGTTCGGCAGCGTCACGTAGCGCGGCTCATTGAGGCGCAGGTCGGTGGTGATCACCGCCGGCAGCGTCAGCGACAGCGTTTCGGCGCCGCCATCCACTTCACGCGACACTGCCGCCTTGCCGTCCGCAACCACCACTTTCGAGGCAAACGTCGCCTGCGGCAGGTTCGCCAGCGCGGCGAGCATCTGGCCGGTCTGGTTCGAGTCGTCGTCGATGGCCTGCTTGCCGAGAATGACGAGCGAAGGCTGTTCCTTATCGACCAGCGCCTTCAGCAGTTTGGCCACCGCCAGCGGCTGCAGCTCTTCGTTCGACTCTATCAGGATCGCGCGGTCCGCGCCAATCGCCAGCGCCGTGCGCAGCGTTTCCTGCGCCTGCGTCACACCGGCCGACACCGCGATGACTTCTGTCGCGACACCCGCCTCCTTCAGGCGCACCGCTTCTTCCATCGCAATTTCGTCGAACGGGTTCATCGACATCTTTACATTCACGATGTCGACGCCCGTGCCGTCCGACTTCACACGGGCTTTCACGTTGTAATCGACCACTCTCTTCACTGGCACCAGAATCTTCATTCGAGAATATCTTCCAAATGTTTAACGAAATTGTCCGCGCGGACCACCAAATCGCGAAACCGGGAAACGCGTCTGTCCCCGACACATATCCGATGGTTCCGCTTCTTCTGCCTTCTGACCAGGAGTGCTCCACGCAGCCGAAACCGCCGTGATAAGTAGGCGAGCGAATCGCGCATTCAGCCGGTCTAGGCGAGATCCCGCAGTGGATGCTCCTCGCGACTCCACGGGGAATCAAAAAATCTGCTGACCATTGGCTGCGTGACTTCGTCAAGAGTTGCAGCACGCCATCGCGGCCTCTTGTCCTTGTCGATGAGTAGTGCACGAATTCCCTCGATGACATCTCCGTCATCGAACGCCCGATAGACCATCCCCAGTTCCATGCGAAAGCAATCGGCAAGTTCCGCCTGCCGGCCCCGCAACAGTTGTTCTATGGTTACACACATCATCAGCGGTGAACGCTGGCGCAAGATCTCCGCGGTGGTACTCGCCCATTCGACGTAACGCGGATCACGTTCCTCATCCAGCGAGTCGATAACCTCGCCGACGCTCCGCGCCGGATCGAAATGACGCTGGATGGCTGGCATCAGCCCCTCAAGTGAAGGCCGACCGGAATCGGCGCGGTGCCCTGTCCGTATCGCACTGCGCAGATCTGCCAACGGTTCCTGGGTCCATGTGATAGCGGATAGCAGGCCGTCGAGATCATACAGGCGCTCGCCCTCCGCGAACGTATCCGCCAGACCCGCGAACAATGCGTCCGCGGCATTCAACGTCACGCCGGTTATCCCCAGATACAGGCCAAGTTCGAACGGCATTTTCGCCAGAAAGTAACTCGCACCGACGTCGGGAAAAAGCCCGATCGCTGTTTCGGGCATCGCAATCTGGCTGCGCGAGGTCACGACTCGCAGAGCCGCACCCTGGGCGATGCCCATTCCACCGCCCATCACCAGGCCATCCATCACCGCGACACAGGGTTTGGGATACTGATGAAGCATGTAGTCTAGGAGGTACTCGTCGACGAAAAAGTCCCGATATAACGGGGTGCGGTCGTGATAGCTCTGATACAGCGCCCGGATGTCCCCACCCGCACAAAAGGCCCTATCCCCAGCACCACGAATGACCACCGCGCGGATCGCTGGATCGTTCTTCCATTGTGAAAGACGCTCGGTCAAGCCCAATACCATCGCGTGGGTGAGGGCATTGTGAGCATTGGGGCGCCTTAGCGTGACAACGCCCACGTGATTGATTTCCTGAATCACTAGTTCTTGCGCCGCTGTTTCCGGCTGCGGGTCGACGTTCATGTTGTTCCTCACTGGCGCATCAGGCGTTGCGCCACTTAGGCGCACGCTTTTCAAGGAACGCACGGACGCCCTCCTGCTGATCGGCTCCGTCGAACAGATCAACAAACCGTTCGCGCTCGAGTGCCAGAGCGGCCGCCCGGGGGACACCGTTGCGTGCGTGATGGATCAATCCCTTGCTGAACGTCACAGCCTGCGGACTCAGCGTGATAACGCGCTGCGCCATTGCGACAGCCGCATCGCGCGCAGCACCCCGGCCGACGACCTCTTCCACCAGACCGATGCGAAGCGCCGTCGCCGCGTCGACCCGTTCGCCCGTCAGAATCATCCGCTTGGCCCATCCCTCCCCTACCAGCCAGGGCAGCGTCTGGGTCCCGCATCCACACGGCAGCAGACCGACTGCAGTTTCGGGCAACGCCAGTTGCGACTGGTCCTCGGCAATGCGGATGTCGCACGCAAGTGCACATTCAAGCCCGCCACCCATTGCATAACCATTGATTGCGGCAATCACGACCGGACTTGCGTTCTGCAGCGCCTCGAAGGCTGCGCCGAAACGCTGGGCCGCCACCCGCGCGACGTCGTGATTCCCGTCGGCGAAGGCATTGAGATCAGCCCCGGCACTGAAAAACTTCGGGCCGTCCCCTGTGACGACAACGGCGCGCACCCGTTCGTCTTCATCCAGCGACTCTATCGCGCGTTGCAGCTGGCTCAATCCCTCGGGCGTAAACGCGTTAGCAGGGGGACGCCTGAGCGTGAGTACGGCGACCGTGCCGTCGTTCAAATGGTCCACACCGATCATTTCAGCACTCATTGGAACTCCTCCTGTCGACCTGGTAGTGACGTACGGCACGAAATGAATTTCACGCCGGCTGTTTGTTGAGTGGCAAATCACCCGCATGGCGCACGGCATTCATGCGACGTCAATCGAGCTGCCTTGCGATGACCATGCGTTGTACTTCGCTGGTGCCTTCGTAGATCTGCGTAATCCGGGCGTCCCGGTAATGCCGTTCGACAGGATAGTCTTCAAGATACCCATATCCGCCATGGATCTCGATCGCCCGCGAGCAAACCTCCTCGGCAACTTCCGATGCATATAGTTTGGCCTGGGACGCTTCCGACAGACAGGGTAGCCCGGCGCTGCGCAGACGCGCCGCATGATGAACGAGCAGGCGTGCGGCGTTTAGACGGGTGATCATGTCAGCCAGCATGTTGCCCACAGACTGGTGTTCCCGTATCGGTTTTCCGAACTGAATCCGCTGCGCTGCATAAGAGCGTGCGGCGTCAAACGCCGCACGCGCGATACCAATCGCCTGGGCTGCAATGCCGATCCGGCCGCCCTCGAGATTCGACAACGCGATCTTCAACCCTTCTCCACGACGACCAAGCACGCTGCTCTCAGGCACGGTGCAGTCTTCCAGCGTGACTGGGCACGTATCCGATGCGCGTATCCCCAATTTTTTCTCTGGCTTGCCGACCTTGAAACCTGGCGTGTGGGTCGGCACGATAAACGCGGAAATACCGCGCTTGCCAGCGTCCAGATCCGTGACCGCAAACACAATGGCCACTGCGGCCCGCCTACCATTGGTCACGAACTGTTTGCTCCCATTGAGGACCCACATTCCGTCGCGCAACACCGCACGGGTGCGCAGATTGTGCGCCTCCGAGCCGGCTTGAGGCTCCGTCAGACAAAACGCACCGATCGCGCGCCCACTGGCGAGATCCCCCAGATAGAGTGACTTCTGCTCGTGGGTTCCAAAGTTCAGGATAGGGCCGCATCCGACGGAATTGTGCACGCTCATCATCGTTGCGCACGACGCACAACCGGCCGCGATTTCTTCCATTGCAAGCGCATAGGCAACGTAATCCGTGTAGGTACCACCCCACTCTGCTGGAACAATCATCCCCATCAGGCCCAGCTCACCGAGCTGCGAAACGATGTTTTGTGGGATGTCGCCATCACGATCCCACTTCGCCGCGTGCGGCGCCAGGCATCGGGTAGCGAAGTCGCGGGCCGCGTCGCGGATCATTCGCTGCTCGTCAGTGAAGAAGTCTGGCATCTGTTATCAGCAAGAATTAAAGGGTGGGAAAGCCGCGCCTAACAGTGGCAGACGCTCGGCGAATCACGCACCTGTTTCCGTCAGAGAGGAACATCATTCGCTATTGCGAGTATGTGAACTGGAGCGGAAAATGACCATGTCCGAACCATTCAAAGTGATTGGATGAATTTGCCATATTGGATAGAATCGCTCGTCGGGTATAAGGGAAATGCAATTGGCCGCGCCGAAAGGTACCATCGCTATCTGCTTCGTGGAGAAGGCGCTTCAGCCAGTGCGTGAGCGAGGCCTCGACATTGATGCTCTTCTTGCCGCCGCAGGCGTTCCGGCGCGTCTGCTCGCACTACCTCAAACCCGCGTATCAGCAGCAAGCTACAGCACGCTTTGGCGCCAGATCAACCATGCGCTCGACGATGAATTTTTCGGCCAGGATTCGCGCCGCATGAAGGTCGGCAGTTTTGCGATGCTGTGTCATATCGTGATTCATTGCCAGACACTCGGGCACGCGCTGCGCCGGGCTTTGCGATACTTTGACCTCTTGCTTGACGATCTGAGCTGCACGTTGAGCGTTGAGCGCGCGGACGCGCGGGTAACGCTGCATGTTCGCGCAGGCACACCCGTGCGGATATTCGCGCACGGAACGTTGCTCGTCATGTTGCACGGACTGATGTGCTGGCTCGTCGGACGGCGCATCCGAATCCGCGTCGCGCATTTTGCTTATCCGGAACCCGCCTACAGTACGGAATACCACCTGATGTATTCGCCCGTGCTTGAATTCTGCTGTCCCTGCACCGATATTGTTTTCGACGGGTCATATCTTGATCTACCAGTTATCCAGACAGAACAAACTCTCAAGAGCTTTCTGCGCACGGCTCCCGAAAACGTGGTCCTGAAGTACAAGAACCAGCATGGACTGGCAGCAAGAATCCGGGAGAAACTGAAGACCCAACCGCTCGACAGGTGGCCAACGTTTGACGGATTGGCAACCGGGTTAGGTTTGGGCGCTTCCACCCTTCGCCGGCGACTGAAGGACGAAGGGCAGACCTATCAGATCATCAAGGATGAATTGCGTAGAGACATGGCTATCAGTTTTCTCTGCGATACGGAGAAGAACGTCGACGAGATCGCAATTGAGCTTGGATTCGCTGAACCGAGTGCGTTCCATCGCGCGTTCAGAAGATGGACCGGCGCCCGTCCCGGCGCCTATCGACTCAGAAGTTAATGACAACCCGCCCGGCAACAACAACCCGGTTCCGCCAAATTGAGTCGGTGCTCTCGCGGACTGGGAGAAGCATCGAAAATGCAGCTGCGCCGTTGATAGCAGCACCGCTGCACCCTGAACCTGGTTTAGCGGGGTTTTTCTTCAAAGCTGTACAACTTGATCACCGCGGAAAAATCCAGCCGTCCCGCGCCCCTCGTGCTCATGGTTTGATAAAGCTGCTGGGCAAGCGTACCGAGATAGACGGGTTGTCGCGCGGTTTTCGCGGCGTCGGCGGCAAGGCCCAGGTCCTTGAGCATCAGATCTGTACCAAAGCCACCGGTATAGCCGCGCGACGACGGTGCCGTTTCGATCACACCCGGGAACGGGTTATAGGTATCTGAACTCCAGCAACGGCCGGTGGAAGTGTTGATGATCCCGCCCAGCACCTTCGGATCGATGCCGAGCGCGGCACCCAACGACATCGCTTCGGCAACGCCCGCCATCGTGACACCCAGCACGAGGTTATTGCAGATCTTTGCGACCTGCCCCGTGCCGGTATCACCGCAATGGACGATGTTCTTGCCCATGGCCGACAGCACCGGCTTGACCTGCTCGTACACCGCCGCGCTGCCACCCACCATGAACGTCAGCGTGCCCGCTGCTGCGCCGCCCGTGCCCCCCGAAACGGGCGCATCGACGAACGCGTTGCCGTGCTGCGCGGCAAGTTCAGCGAAGGCCTTTACGCTCGCTGGGTCGATCGTGCTCGAATCGATGATCGTCACGCCCCTGGCGATACCGGCGAGCACCCCGTCGTTGGCGGTCAGTACGTTGCGCACATGAGCCGCCGCAGGCAACATCGTGATCACGCATTCGACGTCCGTCACGGCCGCCTTCGGCGAACCCGCCGCTTTCGCGCCTGCCTCGACCAGCGCCTGCACGGCCTGCGCGTTCAGGTCGAATACGTTCACAACATGGCCGGCCCTCAGCAGATTGTGCGCCATCGGCGCACCCATATTGCCAAGTCCGACAAAGCCGATTTTCATGGTTGCGTCTCCACTTCGTTTTCAAAGGCCCATCGCTCAACGCAAGCTGATCGTGGTGTTGACGCCGTCGTTGACCGTCACGTCGTCGAACCAGCGGGCCGTGACCGTTTTGGTCTGCGTGTAGAACTGTACGACCTGCTTGCCATACGGGCCGAGATCACCCAGCTTCGAGCCGCGCGAACCGGTGAAGCTGAAGAACGGCACCGGTACCGGAATGGGAATATTGATGCCCACCTGGCCCACGTCGATCTCGCTCTGGAATTTGCGCGCTGCGGCGCCGCTTTGCGTGAACAGGCCCACACCGTTGCCGAACGGGTTGCGGTTGACGAGCGCAATCGCGTCATCGAGCGTCGGCACGCTCAGCACCAGCAGCACCGGTCCGAAAATTTCGGTGCGGTAGATTTCCATTTCGGTCGTGACGTCGGTGAAGATCGTCGGGCCGATAAAGTTGCCGTCCTCGTAACCCGGTACCTTGATATCGCGCCCGTCAAGCGCGAGCATTGCGCCCTCTTTCACACCGGCATCGATCAGGCCGAGAACACGCTGCTTCGCCGCGCGCGAGACGACCGGGCCGATATCCGTGCCCGGTTCGTTGCCGGCGTTGACCTTGAGCGTCTTCGCCTTCTCGACCAGATCCGGCAACCACTGTTGCGACGCGCCCACCAGCACGACCACCGAAGTCGCCATGCAGCGCTGGCCCGCTGCGCCGAACCCGGCACCTGCGAGCGCATTGAGCGTCTGCTCGCGGTTGGCATCCGGCAGCACCACTGCATGGTTCTTCGCGCCCATCATCGATTGCACGCGCTTACCGTGTTCACTGCCGAGGCGATACACATGCGTGCCCACCGCCGTCGAGCCGACGAACGAGATCGCTTTCACGAGCTCGTGCGTGCAGAGCGCCTCGACCACTTCCTTGCCGCCATGCACGACGTTCAGCACACCCTTCGGTACGCCCGCTTCAAGTGCGAGTTCGACCAGCTGCATCGTCGACAGCGGGTCCTGCTCGGACGGCTTCAGCACAAAGGTATTGCCGCAGACGATGGCCATCGGAAACATCCACAGCGGAATCATCGCCGGAAAGTTGAATGGCGTGATGCCGACGCACACGCCGATCGGCTGGCGCAGCGTATACGTATCAACACCGCCTGCGACGTTCTCCGCAAACTCACCCTGCTGTAGCGTGCCGATCGAGGCTGCGTGTTCGACCACTTCGAGACCGCGGAAAATGTCGCCTTCCGCATCGGGAATCGTCTTGCCCTGCTCGGCGGAGAGCGTCTTCGCGATATGCGGCATGTGTTCCCGAACCAGCGCCTGGTACTTCAGCATGATGCGCATGCGCGCGCCGATCGGCGTGTTCCTCCAGGTAGCGAAGGCGGCGTGCGCAGAGCGGATGGCGGCATCGACCTCGTCGATTGTCGCAAACGGCACCAGTGCCAGCACTTTCTGGGTCGCCGGATTGACGATATCGCGCCACTCGGTCGTCTTCGATTCGACGAACTCGCCGTCAATCAGCAGCCTCGCCGTGCCAATATTCCCACTGGATTCCCGGGTCACAGCATTCATAAGTCACTCTCTTCGTTTGATTGAAACAGATCCGGACGAACGCCGGAAAACAGGAAGACAGACGGCGAACCCGTCACACGTTGCAGTCTGCTCACGGCAACGCTTAAATCGTTCAACGCGAAAGACCGGTCACTGCTCGTCACGCACACGCATCAACAGCGTGCAGAACAGCGCGAGGATACCGAGCGCGACCATATAGGCCACCACGTAATGCGGATTGCCGCTGCCGAGCGCGAGCAACGCGGTCGCAATCATCGGCGCGACGCCGCCGCCGAGCACCCCGGCAATCTGTACGGATAACGAAATTCCGCTATAACGGATCTCGGCAGGGAACTGGGAGGCGAACAACTGCGACTCCGGCGCGTAGAGAATCGGGAACACAACGCCCACCCCGAGCACCATTGCCCACCACACAGTCGCCGGATGACGCGTGCCGAGCATCGCGAAGAACGGAGCCGCAAACATGCACATGATGACAAGGCCGATCAGGAAGAGCCGCTTCTGCCCGATCCGATCGCTCAGATAACCGCAAAACGGCATCGTGAACAGCGACAGCACGGCACCTGCAGTAATCGCATGCAGGATGGCGGTCTTAGGAATCTTCAACTGATTGGCTGCGTAGGCCAGCGCGAATGCGACGACCAGGTAGAACCAGGTGTTTTCGGCGGTCCGCGCGCCGAGAATAATCAAAAGCTCGCGCGGATGGCGCCGCATGGCAGCGAGAATCGGGGCCTTCACGGGCTGGCCGAGTGCCTTCACGCGTTCGAAGTCCGGCGATTCCGGCACGCGCACCCGGATCACCCAGCCGATGATCACCAGCAGGATGCTGGCGAGAAACGGCACACGCCACCCCCAGGCCAGCAGATCGGCTTCCGGCAACGCGGTCACGGCGGCCATCGCCAGTGAGGACAGGATCAGCCCGAAGCCCACACCGGTTTGCGGCAGGCTGCCGAAGAATCCCTTGCGCCCAGGCGGCGCGTGCTCCACCGCCATCAGCACCGCGCCACCCCATTCGCCGCCGACCGCCATGCCCTGTAGGAAACGCATCGCCACGAGCAGGCCCGCGGCCCAGTAGCCAATGCTCTGATAGGACGGAATCAGGCCGATCACCATGCTGGGAATGCCCATCAGCAGCAGCGTGACCAGCAGCATCGACTTGCGGCCGATCCGGTCGCCGAAGTGACCGAATATGATGCCGCCCATGGGGCGTCCGATAAATCCCACGCCGTAGGTCGCAAACGCAGCCATCGTGCCGAGAATCGGATCGAGCGTCGGAAAGAAAATCTTGTTGAACACGAGCGCAGCGGCCGTGCCATACAGGAAGAAGTCATACCACTCGATCGTGGTGCCGGCCATGCTCGCCCACCCCGCGAGCAGGTGGTCTCTGGCGCGCTTTGGAACAGATGCGGCAATGGCTGCCCCGTCGGGGGTCGATTGCATTTCCATCCGGTTGTCTCCGTATATTTTTCTTCGACGGCCGTCATGCAGGTGGCACGGCGGCACTCACCGCTGTGGTTACAGCGATGTGCGAACGAGTATAGTTATTCGAATATCCATGGTATATAGACTAAAAAGCCCATCCGTCATGCAAAAAAACACAAGCAACCTGCAGGCGCGCCTGAACTGGGATGATCTTCGCTATTTTCTCGAGGTGGCCCGCACCCAACGCGCGAGCGGTGCGGCGAAACGTCTGGGGGTTGACCACACCACCGTCGCGCGTCGTGTGAGGGAGCTGGAGGCGGCGCTCGGCACTGTGCTGTTTGACAAATCGCGCGCGGGCGGCTTCGTGCTGACGGCGGAGGGGCAGCGCCTTCTCATCTATGCAGACGCTGTCGAAACCTCGGTGCATTCGGCAAGCGAACAGTTCGCTGGAGCTGCACAATCATTGTCCGGTCACGTGCGGATCGGGTCGACGGAAGGGTTCGGCTGTTTCTTCCTGTCACCACAACTCGCGCGCTTTACCGCCAGGCACCCCGATATCGCGATCGACCTGCTGCCCGTACCCCACTTCGTGAGCCTGTCCAAACGTGAGGCGGATATGGCCATCACGCTTGAGCGCCCCGAACGCGGCCAGTACGTCTTCACCAAGCTGTGCGACTACCGGCTCAGGCTGTATGGCACGCGTGAATATCTGGAGCGCCACGCGCCGATCGGCGCGGTGACGGATCTACGGCATCACGCGTTCATCGACTACGTCGCAGACCTCGCGTTCAGCCACGAACTGCTTTACCTGAACCGGACCATTCCCAACGTCGCGGCCAGTCTGTGCAGTACCAGCGTAATCGCCCAGTATTACGCGACGCTGCAAGGCAACGCGCTCGCCATTCTGCCCTGCTTCATGGCCGCGTCGAATCCACTGCTGGTGCCGATTCTCCCTGACGAGATAGTAGTCACGCGCCATTTCTGGCTGAGCAGCCGCGAAGATCTGCGCAAGCTTCGCCGCATCACGGCACTATGGGATTATCTACGTGCTGCTGCGGATGCAAACCTGTCATTCCTGATGGGGGAATCCGGCGAAGTGCGCTATGTTGATGCCCGATAGACGGATAGGTTCAAGTCAAGGCGACTGTGGTTTCACGGCGGTTGCTGATCGCATTGATCGGCATTCAGCACAGCACCTCCGGATCGTTGCGCGTCAGCTTACCTGACTAGATCGCAGCCACAAGAAGCGGGACAAACACGTCGTAATAGGGGCGCACCTAGCGCTCGATCAGGAGACTCAAGCTGTCACCCTGCCCACTGCAGCGGTTGAGATGAATAGCTCGATATCGGGTTCGCTGCCGCCCGATCCATGAAAAGACTGCGAAGCATCACCGGTTCTTTCTATCCGGCAGATCGCGGCTGATCGAAATGAGTCTTGCTGCCGCACGCGAGATGGCACTTGAGCTGGCCGATCGCCTGCGTGCAATCGGCCCGATTTCAGTGATCGGATTTTCGGGGGCGTAGGACTTCTGAGGAACGGCGTCCAGTTCGCCCTTTTCATGAAAGACACGCTATATCTGCGCGTGGATAAGCTGACCCGCACCGATTTTGATGCATTGGGCGCGCAGGCTTTCACCTACAAGGGTCAATCAAAACCGGTCAAGGTCGCCAGCTACTGTCAACTGCCAGATGAGATCGTGGATGCTCCGGACCAGTTGATCCACTGGGCAATGCGAGCAAGTCACGCAGCCGCAGCAGCAAAAATCAGATTCGCACCAAGGCCAGGATCCCGTACGGACCGACTCGAATAATCTTTCGCATCGAATTCGAGCTATGTGTGGAATTCCTAGGTGTGCAGCTCACAGACATGGACGCTTGAGGAGTGGCCGCCTATTTTTTTGAGGCATGGATCAGTAGCAGCAAACGAGCTAGGGTGTTTGATCACTCGCGCCCATCATATAAAGATGTCACGTGAGCAGGCAAGAATACAAATGATATCGGCGACATTCTCACCCATGCATGCTGGGCACACAAGTAAGGAAAGTGGGAAACGTACCGGCTCGAATCGTCGGATGCAAGTTCATGAGCGGAGGTAGTGATGCGGACCACAACAGCACGGCAGATCGCGTTAGCTGCTCAATTTCATCGATGACGCAACTGCGCAGACGCCGGTCATCTGGCGTTCCACCCTCGCTACCGGGAAGCTCATATTCCGGCGGCTGACGCGGCATCAGACCCGCATCGCGCGAGCGCGCCCATGAGCGTGCTATCGCCCCGGGCAGCAGTCCGGACATGAGCGCATCCGGCAATTGTTCGCCGTTGGCGAAGCACTTGCAGGCCACGCGTAGTTGTCCGAGAGCGCCTGAGCTCACAGACAACGGCACGGACGTACTCTTCATACCCCGTTCCCGTTCAGATGATGATTTGGAGCCAACTTGTAGAGAGCAACGATAATGACCCTACAGACAGATGTGGCCGGGTGATGCAAATTCTCTCGACCGCGTGCCGCTTGCTCGAGGCGGTCCTGCCCACACGTATCAAGGATACTGAAACCCGCGCGTCATTCTTACGTGACACTGGATTGCTTCGAGCGTGCTGCCGCGCTTGCCGTCCTCGACCGCTTCATCGAACTGTGCATGCTGGACTTCATGAGCTTGCAGAACGACTATGTCCCCGCTGAAACTCGCCGCCCTGTCGCCCAGCGCCACCAGGAGCAAATCGTCAACGGCGCTCGCGGCGCGTCGTGCAGCGGCCTTCTCCATATCCGGGCCAACGTCCTCTCTTGCGCCGGCACCTTCAGGCCTGGGCTCGCTGCAGTTGCACCGGGTAACGCGGTTCGACGACGATCAGATCGATGTGGCTCGGGACTGTCGCGCAACACGAACCAACGCCATCTTTATCCCCCGGCACCTTAGAGCGGATAAAGCGGCGCTTCGCCCTTGACCGTGAGCCATTGCCACTGCGTGAATTCCTCCCAGTTCGCTGGACCGCCGACGCTCGTTCCGTTTCCCGATGCACCCACACCACCGAATGGGTTGATCACTTCGTCGTTGACCGTCTGATCGTTGATGTGCAGAAGGCCGGTCCGCAGACGTTCGCCCATGCGCAGCGCACGGCCTACGTTTGATGTGACGATGGCCATCGCGAGTCCGTACTCCGTGTCGTTGGCGAGCGCTATCGCCTCCTCGTCCGTGTCGAACGGAACTACCACCGCAACTGGACCGAAGATTTCCTCGTTGAAGGCCGGATTTTCTTTAGTCACGCCGGTGAGCACCGTCGGCTCGAAGAAAAGGCCACGGAAACTGCCGCCCGCTTCGACGCGTGCGCCCGCCTGCTGCGCGGCGTCGAGCACGCGCGCGACGTGATCGCGTTGGGTCGCATTAATAAGTGGCCCAAGCGACACATCGTCCGCGGCGGGATCGCCAACCGTCAGACTCGATGCCTTCGCCACAAGCTTCTGGACGAAGCGCTCATATACGACGCGTTGCACGAGCACACGGCCCGTCGCCATGCAGATCTGCCCTTGATGCAAATATGCACCCCACGCCGTATTGGCGACAGCGAGATCGAGATCGGCGTCGTCGAGAACCATAAGCGAGTGTTTGCCACCAAGCTCGAGCGAGACCTTTTTAAGATGGCGGCCCGCCGCCTCGCCAACCTTCCGACCCGCGTTCGTCGAACCTGCGAACTGGATCATCGCGACGTGCGGATCGCTCGTGAGTCCGGCGCCCGTGGCACCGTCACCGGGCAGCACGTGCAGAACTCCTTTTGGCAAGCCGGCCAACTCAAACAGACGCGCAATAACGATGCCGCCGCATACCGCGGTATGCGGGTCCGGCTTGAGGACCACTGCGTTGCCGAGGGCGAGCGCGGGCGCAACGGCGCGCATGGCCAGATACAGCGGGAAGTTAAACGGAGAAATTATGCCCACGACGCCAAGCGGACGGCGGCGCGCGACTGACAGACGCCCCGGAACCGATGGCAGCACCTCGCCCGCCGATCGCGACGGTAATGCACTTGCTTCGTGCAGTGCCTTCACCGTCACCTGTGCCTCGAAGGCAGCCTTTGCGCGCGTCGAACCGCTCTCGCGCACGATCCATCCCAGGATCTCCTCGACCGACTCCTCCGCAAGACGCGCAGCACGACACAACACGGCAGCGCGCTCGTCGTAGGGTAGCGCGGCCCACCGCTGCTGCGCTTCGAACGCCGTCTTCGCCGACGCAGCGACAAGGGCACCATCGGCCATGCCGATGCACGCGAGACGCTTGCCCGTGGCGGGTTCGCTCACTTCAGCCTCTGAAGCGCCATTGCACCATGAACCGTTGAAAATACGACCGTGCCAGACGTCGTCGCCCAGAAGGCGGGAGGAAGGGGTAACGCTCATGCAGACTCCTGTTCAATTGATTCGAAAACCAGAAACGCGATTACCACAGCGGCGCACGCCGTTCAACTGTGTCCCCGAATTGCGTCTTAACCTAGCGGCGAAGGCCTTGGGTCACAACCGGGAATTGTTCCAGTGTCCGGAAACCGCGTAATCGCGGGACAGTGCGACAAAAAGCGTCCAGATGCTGAACACCAGATTCGGAACCGTCTTCAATAGATGGATTCAGACTGGCCCGCTCCTGTACACACTGCATATCCAGTGCTTCGTCCATCCATCTCACGAGATATCCCGAGCGCCGACGCCGCGAGCCCGCTCATACCTCTCAAGCGTTCCATGCGAGAGGTCTCATACGACATTGACCTATCGCAGTGCTTATCGAATTAATCATAGAAACTTCAACCTAGGCTTGACGATTCGAGTTTGGCCAATCGCTCGGTGGCGCGGCTCTACCGTGCGGTCAAGAAACCGAAGTTGCCAGCAGGCACTGTCAGACATCAACGCGTCACTGGCAGACAAGACGCATCCAATCCAACTTCCTAAACTGCGTGCCAGAACAGCTCCTCAAGTGAAGGAGCGACTCGAACAAAACCATCATAAAAGACAAGGAGACGGCAATGAAATGCACACGCGGACGTTGGAAGAGCGCAGCGTCGAAGATAACTATTGGCCTCGCGGCCTACGCCGCGCTTAACGCCCGGGCCGTACCACCGACGGTGACGCTACCGAACGGCCTCGATCTCGGCAATACGTCATTCCTGGACGGATTCGGTGGGAACCCTGGTGATCTCGCTGTACAGAGCTATCTGACGTTCGCGCATGCCAACGCCTATAAAACCAACAACGGCTCCAATTCGCCGCTCTTCAACGATCCGCAGTTGAACGTCACCACGTTGGTGGAACAGGTTCTCTACGAGTTACCCACTTCAACAACAATTCTTGGTGGTCATCCCGGGATTGACGTGATCGTGCCGTTGGTGAATCTGAATTCGTCGTTCAGTCCACCGCCTCCGTATCCCGGAGTCATGCCAACAAGTGGACATGCAGGCCTCGGTGACATGAACCTGGGCGCGCTCCTTCAATGGGATCCAGTGACAGTTGACGGGCATCCAGTCTTTGTTAGTCGCGCCGAAGTGTATGGGATGTTGCCGACGGGCAAGTATGACCGGACAACAGACATAAATCCGGGAAATCACTTCTGGGGCATCGGTATCACTGGATCGTTCACATTTCTCCTGGGTCCAGACTTTGAGATCAGCTTGCGTCCGCACTACCAGTACAGTTTCAAGAACGGTTCACCAGCCAGCAGCGCGCCGCTTGACCCAGGTATCGAAGACACCCAGGCTGGCCAGGTTTTCTATACGAACTTTGCCGCCTCCTACAAAGTGACGGACAAGCTGCGCATGGGTATTAACGGATACTATCTGCGCCAGATCACAGACAACCGCGTCAATGGTTCCGCGATCGCGGGCTCGCGGGAGCAGGTGCTTGGTATCGGGCCAGGGGTCTACTACGACCTGTCGAAGGGAGATAAATTCTGGCTCAACACCTACACGGAAACGCTCGTTAGAAATCGGTTTAGAAACGGCGCGGTCGTGAATTTGCGCTGGATTCACATCTTCTAGAAAAAACGTAGGGTGCGGTCGGGTCGCTCGCGGCATTGCTGCGAGCGACATTACCTCTCGAAGGTTCTACCATGCCTGATGAATATGCCATTTTTTGCCCAAAGCGCGACGAGAGTCCGCGTAAGACTCTACCCCGGCGTATCTGCCCCAGACCACCCACATCACACGGTTGCGCAGCAACGTCCCCACGCGCCCAACCAATCGATACGCTATACGGGTCTATGCGTGTAAGCGTGAATTGCGGCAAGCGAATGACGGATATGACGCGCATGCAGAAATGTTTCAGCTCCGATTCGTCACTGTTCAGACGGATCGATTTACTCCAGGCGCTTGCTGGAGGCGGATATATATAAGTCCGGCGATATTTGAAAGCGCATGCATGAACACCGCTTTGGCAAGCCAGTCTCGAAGATTGCATACAGGCGAATAACTCCCAGGGTGCCCCCGGGGCTGGCAAAATGATACCCACCGTTGGTGGCGTAGGCCGATCTGAATCTATTCACTGTCCTCCGACCGAACCGCATACCGATACGTCGGGAACAGAGACTCGCTGGGATGCACAACGCCATGTTCTGCGTATCCCGCGTGGTCGCAACAAAATGTCGCCTGTCCAAATACCAAGGTCCGCGGCGGCTGCGTTTAGTTTTCAACGTTCATCCTTCCGCCGCCCACGCCGCCTGCGGTTTATCCCGGATCCCCTTGCCTTCCTCTACCCATAGGACTGGTTTTCACACAATAGCGGCAAATGCGGCGCAAAAAAAGAAGGAGCCTAATACGAATGCTCCGACTGTTGGTACGGCCCGCGCTGCGTCAGGAAGTAAGTCCGGGTGGCCCCGATAATGGCCGCCGCACGGGTACAAAGATCTCTAGTGTCTGTCCTCGCCCTCACTGTCTGTGCCGATATATTCTTCCTTATGCGCCGCACGGCCATGAAACGGGCATCCGCTCCCAGAAGACTGCTCATGCCTGGGCTTTATCGGTGGCGTAGCCGCTGCCACGCAGATAGCCAGCCGGGCGTCTCGCCGCTCAATGAACGTATTGGCGGGATCTGGGGCGAGTCGATCGCCTATCCAGAAGAAAGCCGCAGTTCCCAGGCGAAATGCTTTCAATACGAACGGATGAGGCTGCCTGATCTTGTATGGACCGAGCATCCATGCCGGAAGCAGACTGATGACCCACAGACGCCCGAACCATCGCAAGGACCGCGGGAAATAGCGATTCGCAAACTGCTCGATTATGTGCGCAGTCGCTTCGACGCCGAGAGGATGCTCACCATCGACGTCGCGCCCCTCATATTGGTCCATGAAAGCCATTACGCCTTCGAACGTCTCAGGGAAGCCACCAATCGGCCTGCCGCTCTTTACATTGAGAAAGAGGCCAGTCATCTTTGTCCAGAACCTGACTGCAACGCGCTTTTCCTTTTCCGAGAAGCCACGTAACCCGACCCGCCTCATCAAGCGGTGCATGCCTGCAGCCTCGTAACACAACGTATACATGTAGATGTCGTCGTCCGCGAATGTGTCCGGGCCCTCGTCCGGGTACTTCTTCGCATAGAACGCGTGGATACGATTGATCGAGTCGACGTTTCGCTTCGTCTCGTCGTGCGCCGAGCCATAATGCCACCACGTCTGCATTTTCCATGACGTGTCATCCGCGCGTCGATCCGGCGCGCGGACGATTTTTCCCTTGCCGCCGTCGAGAAGCACCTTCGCCCCAAACTCACTGATGATGAAGTGCGGAAACGTAACCGCGTAGATGAGGTTCATCACGAAATCGTTGGCCCGGTACGCGGTCATCAACTTCCAGATTTCGTCACAGTCCCGCTCTTCGTCGAGGGACTCGATTCGCTTGGCAATCCACTTATAGGCCATCTTTGCCTCCGTTATTTGATTCTTTCTTGTGGTAAGTGCACAGACCTGTTCATCGCGGCGCCCGGGGAGACAATGCTCCGACACTCTGCGTCAGGGACGACTTGCCATCGCTGCATCGGCAACATCGCTCTCCTGTGAACGCAGGGCCTTGCTCCCGCGCAAAACTATCCGGTGGCACGCACGCAAATTCCGCTACGTTATGTCTGTATCTCCGACGCATTTGCGACGCGAGGCTTTTCAACACCGTTAGTCTAGAAGCCCCTGAGCAGCGAATCTTGCCTGCCCGTGACTTACCGATATCTGATAACGACAATTGAATCTGTGCGGATTCACTATCCGGCGTGTAGGGGGCCGGCATTATCTGATGGCTCCTGGATCGGCTCTGAAATGTATAGCTGCACGTAGTCGGGCGAGCGTTTTAACTGAACGTTTCACCACATCGACTTCCAGTGAGTCTGACGAGAGAAAGCACTCAGACGGCAGTGGCCCGATTTGGATTCCCTAGCCCACGGGGGAACCAGCCGGCCCGCTGCCAGCTCACGCGCGAATACTGCAGATACAACGGGCATAAGGGAAAACACGTCTGCCATGGCCGCGCAAATTTATCGAGAATCCGAGGAAGTTCACAACAATGTTCCGTGAATTGATGCGACTAATGAATTAGTAGGAGAGCAAAATCGGTACGCAACTGAGACATCAGGTTCTGCACGTCACATCTTCCAGCGAAAGGCGCGCGTGGCCAGATTTAATCAGCGATCTGGTCGCAGGCAGCCCGCCCGAAGAAAATCGTCAGTCGTGCGAATTCGAAACCATCGGCACGACACCGTTCGGCGGATCGATCACCTGCGGCGCCGTGGGAGCAGCACGGTTTGCGCGCGTCGCGGCGACACCCTCCGTATACAGGGGACGACCCAGATTAGGGTCAGATATAGCTCCGATCTTCGTCGCATTGCAGACGAACGGCGACAGTCTTCTCGGAGACGGCGTCAGGCAAATTCGTCTATTGCCGGGAGAATGGACGGTCTTTGATGCCCGGTGCCCGTTCACTATCAGCAGCCAGCACTGTATGGAGCTGATCTTCGTGAACGTCCCGGGTTTGATCCCGGCGCAGCCACCGAGGCAGCCACTCATCTATCCGACCTTTGAGCCTCCTGGAACATCGGGTTCGGCACGGATGTTTTCCGACCTTGTAGTCTCGCTCTTCAGGGAGTTGGAGAACGTCGATTCGAATATCGCGATATCATCGGTCGACCTTCTCAGAAGCCTGTTTTCTGACGCTTTTCGTATCCAATGCCCGTGGCCCGCACGACCACTGGAGACACAACGTCGTGCGGTCATGCAATTCATCGAAGAACATCTCTCAGACCCGGAACTCAGTCCGCCTTCCATCGCGAGCGCTCTTGGAATGTCAATTCGTCAGGTTCATCGCCTGTTCAAGCGGGCGGGTAGCCAGACCGTGGGCGAGTATATCTGGAAGCGCCGTATTCAAAGGTGTTCGGAAGAGCTTCGTTCCGGGGCGAACGCAGCGCTCAGCGTGACTACGATAGCCTTCCGCTGGGGCTTTAGCAGCTCGCCTCACTTTTCACGCGCGTTCAAGGAGGAAATGGGGCTGACGGCATCCGAGTATCGCCGTAACTTCCTGACTGATCCGGGCAACGCAATCCAGCTCCGCTAACGGCACCCCGCACCGCTGCTGGGCAACGGCGCGGACACGACGGCTAATGCGCTAGGCGGCCCCGATCCGCGAACGGGGAATCCAGTTGCCATGGAATGCGAGCGGAATGCGATTGTTGATCCGAATCCTTGCGACGGGTTCCCCGTCGAACTCCCTCGCATCGAGAATAAGCAGTTCCGAAGAATTTCGCATAGGATTCCACCAGACCGAGAGCAGCCATCCGTGGTCTTCGCTATCCGGCGAAGGATGCGGTACAAAAATCGGCTCCCCGGGGATCATGCTATAACTCTCTTCAATTCCCTGCAGTTGCATATTGCCTGTTGCAAAGTCGAACTTCGCGAGGCAATTGAATCCTTGCCCGCTCCTTTCAGGATCGACAGCCGCGAGATATCCAAATCGATGCTTCTTGCCCGAGACCGCCTCATTCAACCTGAGGAACTCGCCCTCCACCCCCTCGAATGCCATCTGGGCCGAACGCCGGTTACGGGCATCGATAATCGTACGCACCATTCGAGGAAAACCAAACACCGGGGCTGTCACATGCGGAAAGGAAAACGGAAATACCTCTCCGATCGGAGGCACACAGGCTGTCTCAAGGAGGTCCGAAATGCATGCATCGACGACGATTTCATCGCCCTCCTGGTAGGCATTCAGGAAGTGCGTAATCTGAAAGTCTTTTTCCTGCCTGATGGTGATCGTCGAACCATCGCGACGATTAACCAGAAATATCCGGGTGCCAGCCGATGTATCGAGAGACAGGACGCCCTTACCCTGCGCTACCACGCCCTCTTCCGCAACGTTATTGATAAGCGGGCTCAAAAAGAAAATGAACCAATCGTCGCTGAAGATAAAATCGTGGATCCACGCGCGACTATCCATTTTTACGGAGTGTTCGCTCTGCACTGCTCCGGCCCGATCTACTGCAAAGCACGTCAACGTCCCGGCCTTAACGTCCTGCGCAATGAAAAGCGTCTCTCCGGTCGACGGATCGACGTGCGGGTGACCGGTGAGAAGTCTGTCTCCAAAGCGCCCCCCAAAATCGAAGGTTCCCTTCGTTTCCAGCGTGTCGGGATCAAGCTCCCAGTAGTGATTTCCGAGCTCATGAAGGGCCAATACCTTGCCCGCGAGCGAAATGACGTTAATCCCTGCGACGGTCTTGATCGGGGGAGCGCCGGACGGCAATTCACCTTGAGAAACATTCGAGGCCCCATAAAGCCCGTTATAGAGCGCCCGTCCGGCCTTTTGTTCCACCATAAGACCTTCCGTCTTCACCCATTTGCACGCATACCGTACGCTGCCTTCGTCCAGGAAGAACGCGTGCGTCATGCCATCACCATCAAACCAGTGAGCGCGGTCGGCGTTGAGCGGCTGGAAAAATTGCGAGTTTCCGGTTCGATACAGTACTCCGCTTAACTCGCGTGGGATCTTGCCCTCGACTATCGGCGCGTCCTCCTCGTATTCCCGCGTAAGCGGCTCGAACGGGCCGTTAAGAAACGGATTTACCTCACTCCACATGTGCCAACTCCTGCAAAACGTCATTTTGTGTTTCAGGGGCCAAGCGCTGTCATTTGGCTATCCCTTGGTTTCGAAAGATAGGCGTCGGAGGTTCACCAAACCTGATCGTTTTCAGGGTGTCTTCCCGGTCATCGCGACGCCCACCTTGCTGATCAAACGGCGGGAAAGTAGATCGCCTTCGTCTCCGTGAACGTTTCCAGGCCCTCGGGACCACCTTCCCGTCCGATGCCGGACTGTTTGAATCCTCCAAAGGGAATGGAAGGATCGAGCTGAAGCCCGTTGACCGTGAGGTTTCCCGTGCGGATTCGTCGTGCAATGCGCTCGGCTCGGCCGATATCAGCCGAGAATATAGTGCCGCTGAGACCGTACAGACTGTCGTTTGCAATGCGGATAGCGTCTTCGTCTCCGTCGTGGCATATGATCGAGACCACTGGACCGAAAACCTCCTCACGAGCGATCGTCATATCGCTATGGACGTTGTCGAACACAGTGGGAGCGACAAAGTAACCATGCTCGTGCCCAGGGGCGCGGCCCCCGCCGATGACGGGGTTGGCCCCCTCACGTTTTGCCACGTCAATGAAGTCCAGCACGCGCCGGTATTGATTGGAGGTTGCCACGGGTCCGATCATCGTGTCCGGGTCCCACGGGCTTCCAACCTTCATCCCATCAATCGCGCGGATGTATGCGTTCATGAATTCGTCGTGCCGCTTGCGCGGCACCAGAACACGTGTTTGCGAAAAACAGATCTGACCACTGAACGGCATTGTGAACGGCGCTACGTTCGCAATCCAGGCTCCAATGTCCGCATCGTCACAGATGACTGAGGCCGATTTTCCACCAAGTTCCAGGCTGACTCGCGCGAGTCTGTCTGCACAGACCTGTGCAATGTGCTTTCCTGCCACGGTCGAGCCAGTAAAGCTAACCTTGTCGATCATCGGTTGGCGAATCAACCAGTCACCGACCTCACGACCAGCCGGCACGACGTTGAATACTCCTGGAGGAAGTCCAGCGGCGGCGAAACATTCCGCAAGTACCAATGCGTCCAACGGCGTTTCCGGGCTGGGCTTCGCAACAACGGTGCAACCTGCTGCGAGTGCGGCGGCCAGCTTTTGCGTCAGCAGAACAAGCGGGGCATTCCACGGTACGATCAGCGCACATACGCCTACCGGCTCCCGAACGACTTTTACTCGTCCCGTGGGCACCATGCGCTCGTCGTCGAACGAAGATTGCGAAATCAGATCCGCATAAAAGTCGAAGTATGCCGGTGCGATCCCGGTAAACTGGCTCGCAAACCAGCTCGGCGCCCCGACCTGCGCCGTCCAAAGCCTGCCAAAAAGGGCGAGACGATCCCGCATCTCCGACGCAATCCTCCGAAGCGCTGCAGCCCTTTCCACAGACGGGCTGTACGCCCAGGAGCCTGTATCGAATGCATCCCGAGCCGACTTAACGGCAGCACCAGCGTCTTCTATCGATGCAGCGGGCAACCGGAAGATCACCTCTTCGGTAATGGGCGAAACCAGCTCGAACTCCTCTGAGCCCTTCGGCGCGCACCACTCTCCGTTGATGAAAAAGCGCGTCCGAACGTTGTCGGACAGTTCGCCCTCGAAATTGAATTGATCTGTCGCTGCCATCATTTGTCTCCTCAAGCGTTTCCCGGTATCGAACTGGAGATTACGGAGGCAGCGCTCTGGCGTCTTGCCTGAGCATGACACCGCGATATCTGTGCATGACGTCCTGCGACCCCGTACGCGATAGCGTTGGCATTCCGGCGACTCCGGACCACTATCGAGCAGCGACCAGGCACAGGCCAAAGCTATCCGGAGCGCACATCTATAACGGGTGCCGTCACCCGACGGACGCCTGATCTGGGGCAAAGGTAAACAAGGCGACCTCAGCCTTCAACCTATGTGCCTGGTCGTCAAGCGATTCGGCTGCTGCTGTCGCCTGCTCAACCAGCGCCGCATTCTGCTGCGTTACCGAGTCCATCTGAACGATCGCCCGGCTTACCTGGTCAATGCCATGACTCTGCTCTGCCGACGCACCTGCGATTTCCTCCATGATCTCGGAAACGCGCCCAACCGCCGTCCTGATACCATCCATGACCTGGCTCACGTCTGCCATATGTTGTGAGCCGAGTGCGATGCCGGCCACGGAGGCAGAGATTACTTCCTTGATTTCTTTGGCAGCCGCGCCGAACGTTGAGCGAGGCTACGGACCTCGCCGGCCACTACGGCAAAGCCCTTTCCCTGTTCACCAGCGCGAGCAGCCTCAACCGCAGCGTTAAGTGCAAGGATGTTGGTCTGGAAAGCCAGTTCTTCGATAAGGCCGGTAATTTGCGAGATTCTGTTTGAGCTTTCGCTGATACACCTCATCGTGTCTTCCATCGCGACAACCATATTGCTTCCGGCGGCCGAGACCTCGGTGGCCTGTCCGACTAACATGGTAGCCTCGTGCGTGCTCTCCGCATTCTGTCTTACCGTCTGAGCTAGCTGTGTCATGCTTGATGCCGTCTCTTGCAGAGACGCGGCCTGTTCCTCCGTACGTGCAGAAAGTTCAAGGTTGCCTGCCGCTATTTCGCCGACTGCCCTGGCCACGGCATCCGCTGACAATCGCACTGAAGACACCGTTCCTTCAAATCTTTGCATCAGCTTGTCGAAGGCCAACGCGCCCCTACCGAACTCGTCCATGCGCGGACTGGCTGATCGCTGCGACAGATCCAGTGTCCTCGTAATTTCCTCAAAATTCCTCCGCATGCGGATCAGTCCGCCACAGACAACGCGTTGAAGATGAACGGTCGCCCACAACGACATGGCGGTTCCGACGGTGCATGCGAAGATCACACCGCTCAGGAGAAAATCCGATCGAGTTCCCGAAATATTTCGACCGAACAACTCGATCGCGGCCAGCGATGCCGACGTCACCGTCAGGATCGCGCATGATCCGAACGCGAAGAGCAGCCGAAGCCGGATTGTTATTACTTTATTCATAGCCCTATCCCCGGCGAACACTGGATGACACGTCTTCCGTTATCAGCTCAACGCGGCGTGATGAAATCCATTCAGTAGAAGTGCTTCAGGATCGGAGACGCATCCCCGACTGTCCAGCCGCAGGTCATTTTCCGATCTTTGGAGATGTCAGGTGTCTGGCGAGCCACGGCTGGCTCTCTATCCGCTTTTTCTCGAAACTTCGAATCAGGTCGGCGTGACGCAAGGTGAGCGCGATGTCGTCGTAGCCGTTGAGCAGGCAATATTTCCTGAATGCTTCGACCTCGAACGAGTGCTCTTCACCGCTCGATGTCGTTATGCGCTGCCGCTCCAGATCAACGGTCAACTGAAACCCGCAGTTTGAGCGCGTCTGCTCGAACAGATGTGTTACCTGCTCTTCCGGCAGCACGATCGGCAATAACCCGTTCTTAAAGCAATTGTTGTAAAAGATCTCTGCGAAGCCCGGTCCGATTAATGCCCGGAAGCCGAACTGCTCCAACGCCCACGGCGCATGCTCACGGGAGCTCCCGCAGCCGAAGTTGCGCCGCGTCAACAGGATCGATGCGCCCTGATAACGGGGATGGTTGAGTATGAATTCCTGATTGAGGGGTCGCGTTGAATTGTCCATCCCCGGCTCGCCGTGGTCGAGATAGCGCCATTGATCGAACGCGTGTGGGCCATATCCCGTCCGCCTGATCGACTTCATAAATTGCTTCGGAATGATCGCGTCGGTGTCCACGTTCTCCCGGTCGAGAGGTACAACCAGACCCGTATGTACGGTGAATTTGTTCATCATGCGGTGCTTCCCAGATTTCAGTCGATAGGACGTAAGCGAACCGGGGCGCAGTATTCCCGCGCGTCCCGGTCACGGAGCGTTGCCTGCCTTAGAAGCTGTGTCTGATCCCTACCATGGCCCCGAACTGACCGTCGCCCGCCGCCGGCGTCGTGCCTCCGCCGCCCGAGCTAACGGTAAACTGCGCCCTGGCGCTGTTATCGAGGTAAGAGCCTTGCGCGTATACGGCAGTGCTTTTTGATAGCAGATAGGTAAGGCGCAGCGTCCCCAGGGTGCCGCGGGTATCGTGCTGGGACACAATCATGCGGTACATCTCGCCATCAACGATAACCGCCGGTGTGGCTTGAATACTTGCCCCGGCATAAAAGAGGTTCGCACGGACGCCCTCAACGCCGGGTCCCGTTACCGTCCGGGCGATCCATCCCGCACCCAGTCTCGCTGGTCCGATCTTCGCCCAGCCGTTGGCTTCGATGCGCGCGTCCTTATCACCGCTTGCCGTGATCGGTACCGCCGCCACACCATCGAAAAAGCTCGCAGTCGCCTTCGCGCCACCTCTCTGTTCATCGTACACGGCCGATGCGCCGAAATTACCTCCGTCGTATTTCAAACGGGCGCTCCACTGCCTGCACGCAGTAAACTGGCCCGCAACACTACCCGCGCAAGTACCCTGCCCTGGAGCGTTCCCGGTTCCGGCGGAGTCCCTGCCAAAAGAATAGGTCGCGCCAAAGCTCAGCCCGTAATAGGTAGCACTCTGATAGACAACTGCGTTGTCGCTACGCGCATTGGGCAGGTATGCATCAAACGATGCGATCGCATAAATGTTTGGGCCGAGAATGTCAGATTCCTGGATTCCCCAGTACGCCATCGAATATTGCCGGCCGAAGGAGAGCGTCCCCCACGTAGATGATTTGATTCCAACCCAGGCCTGTCTTCCGAACAGGCGCCCACCTTGTCCCAGATCCCCTCCACGCGGGTTGAATCCGTTTTCCAGCACGAAAAGGGCCTGAAGACCTCCCCCAAGATCTTCCGCTCCACGCAAACCCCAGCGCGATGGGAGTGAACCCGTAACACCAGGCATTCGAACAATTGAATCTCCGTTGGAATTTGCGTGCGTAACATATTCGACCCCCGTATCAATAATCCCATACAGGGTGACGCTACTTTGCGCCAATGCCGGCGTCGCCGCGCAGACTGCCAAACCTGCGATGATGTATTTTTTCATTAGATCTCCGAATTTTTTAATAACTTAAAAGCCCTATATTTGGGCTACTCGAGTGCCGTTCAGTTCGCTTGCTGAACTCAGACTCTATTCGCGCCGGGCGTTTCTACGCAGCGCAACAGCAACTGCCGCTATGACCGCCGGGACGATGCCTGCAAGGAACACTTCGCTGACGCTCCAATGCAGTTCAAGAAGAATTCCGCCGATCAGCGGACCACAGATAGAACCGATGCGCCCAATGCCGACGGCGCATCCGACGCCCGTAGCCCTCATGTGGATCGGATATATTTCGGCGGCTAGCGCGTTCAGTCCCGCCTGGACACCCTGTACAGCCACGCCCATCAGGACGCTCACGACGACGACCGTGTGAGCATTGCCTGCCGAGCTTGCCAGCGTCACGGCAAGCAGCATATATGCAACGAGCTCCGAGATGAGTACCCTTCGCGTACCGAACCGGTTCATCAACGGACCCTGCAGCAGACAACCCACGACACCGCCCAGACTGAACAGCGCCACGGACCGGATTCCTGCAGAAACGGAGTGCTGGGCCGAGGACAGTACGGCCGGCATCCAGCTTACGATGAAATACAGTACGACAAGGTTCATAAAATAGGGTATCCAGAGCAGCAACGTCTGGACAGCGTGCTCGCGTGCGAACAGGTCGCGCAGCGGCACGCGGGCCGCGGCATCCTCCGGGGCGTAGCGCACCAGAGACGGGTCCAGGTCCGGTGCAATCCGCTGAACAATTGCGCCCAGTTGTCGCTGTTTGCCCCCGCGTAACACGAGAAAGCGAGGCGACTCTGGCATTAGGGTGAGGGATAGTAAAGCGACCGCAAGAGGTAATGAACCACCGACGATGAATACAGACTGCCAGCCGTGAATGGGGATCAGTGTCGCGCTGATCATGCCACCCAGCACCGCACCTAACGGCATACCGCACATCAGGGTGGCGACAATGGTGCGGCTATGCCGCCGCGGGGCATATTCCGACGCCAGCGAAATCGCATTAGGAAGTGCCCCACCCAATCCGACTCCAGTGAGGAAGCGCAATATCAGGAGCTGATCATACGTTTCGACATACGCGGTTGCGATCGAAAGTGCTCCAAAAAGCACGGTCGAAAGAACGATCATCGTCTTGCGGCCGAATCGATCGGCAAGGGGACCCAGCGAGACTGCCCCGAGAAGCATGCCAAGTAACCCGGCACTGAATACTGGTCCAAAATGGGTAACGGGCACTCCGATCCCCCGCGAAATGACCGGGGCCAACATACCAATGATCTGTGTATCGAAGCCGTCCAGAACCGCCGTTAATATACAAAGCGATATAGCGTAAAACTGCAGGCGACTCAGCGGTCGGGCGTCTATAACCTCGTGCACCTGTATTGAGGCCGATGATGTACTCATATTTGTCTCCGTGCGGCTGCGAGCCGCTCTTTTTGTTAATCAGCTTCGAACCGGCTGACGCGTCAGTCGAGAGACACGTCAAACGGCCTAAGGAAGGTCTACGGTGAGGCTTCCCCCATTGACCCGCGACACACAGGCGCACATCTTTATTCCTTCCCGCTTTTGCTCATCGGACAGGAACACGTCACGGTGATCGATTTCACCCGTGGATTGGACAACCTGTACAGCACACAGTCCGCACTCGCCCTTTCTGCAATTGAAAAGCGGGTCGGCGCCGGCAGCTTCCAGCGCATCAAGCACGGTCTCGTCTGCGCCGACGCCGACCTCTATTCCGAGCCGGGGCACCTTTAGCGTGAACGGGCGATTTGGATATGCGCCGCCATTGGCAAATGACTCGAATCGCAGATCGGCGCTTCGTCGACCATCAGCAACCCATGCGTTCCTCGCCGCGGTCAACATGCCGACAGGGCCGCAGACGTACATCTCTGCGTCGCGATCCAATCCCTCCAGCAGATTTTCGAAGGAGACGACCTCGTCCAGGCTGGCGTCATAAATCTCCATTGCACGACCCAGACGCGCCTCTAACTGGTTGAGGAACGGCATGGATTTGCGATTGCGTCCAGCATAAACGAGACGAAACTCCGCGCCGGCAGCCAGCAACTGCTCGACCATCCCTACGATAGGCGTAATGCCGATACCACCCGCCACGAGAATCCGGGGTACCGCGTGCGTCGACAGCGGAAACGCGTTGTGCGGACCGTCAATCCGGAGCGCATCGCCTTCGCGCAGGCACCACATGAAAGCCGAACCTCCCCGCGACGTTTCCACGCGTCGCACTGCGATGAGCCCCTTCGATTCACCATTCTGCGTGCCGATCAGCGAATAGGACCTCGACTGGGTACCCGATTCCAGTTGACAAAGAACATCAACGTGGCTTCCCGGCTGGAATGCAAGAGGCGCCCTGAAGTCGAGCTCGATAAGACGGACGTCGTCGCATACCTGCTCGACGCGAGTGACATACACAGCCTGTACGTATTTCATGTCGCTACTCCGCTGCTTGCGAACCGAGGGAGACAATGGGAACGACCGGATTTTTGCCGGTACTTCCCTGCCGCTCACGTTCCACAAGCCGGTCGATGTAACGGCGCGCCAGTAAGGCTCCCCCATCGACGTTAAGCGGATAGAATTCGCGATCGGGATAGCGCGACACCGCACCCTGCTGTGCTTCGAGAATCGCCTTATCTTCAGCAAAAATCGAGCGTACCGCCTCGCGCCACTCGGTAGTGAGGCGCTGGCTGCTGAGCTTGTAGTTCCGTACGATTGCCCAGTAGTAGACGCAAGAGGTCTCTGTCTCCGGCGTGCTCACGTGAATCACGAAGCCCGTAATGCCCTGACTGCGATCGCCCTCGGGCGCGCCGGTGCCCGTCGGCGCGACACCAACGTCAATCGTGACGGTGCCCGGAGCATGAAATGTGATGTGTTGCCACCGGTCTACCGGCCCCGCCTTTCCAAGATGCTTTTTGAAGAAGGGGGGCGGCTCGATGTTGACCATCCAGCGCGTCACCTCGACAGTGTGTTGTGTACGGGAAACGGTAAAGGGCGCTTCAGCGACGGCGCGATTACCGATACTGCTGTGATGGACGAAGGTCTCGTGGGTAAGATCCATGAGATTGTCGATCAGCAGACGATAGTCGCATTGAAGATGTGTCGTCCCACCGTCACCGGCCCAATCGGGGCTGTCATTCTGGAACAGGTTAGGAACGAGCGCTTCGTCCGCCAGCTGTGGGTCCCCCATCCAGACCCAGACAAACCGATGTCGCTCGACGACGGGAAAAGACCGCACGCAGGCCGATGGGTTCAGGGTTTCCTGTGATGGCATCTGGATGCAGCGGCCGTCAGCTGCAAACACCAGTCCGTGGTAGCCGCACGTGACAGCGTCACCATTCAGTGTTCCAAGTGACAGGGGCAGCAAGCGATGCCAACAGGCATCCTCGAGCGCCGCTGCGGAGCCATCCAGTTTTCTGTAGACGACAATAGAAATACCGCATACCTTCTTCGGCGTGAGCTGACGGCCAATCTCATGATCCCACCCAGCCACGTACCACGCATTCATTGCAAACATACTTCGCCTCCTCACTTGCTGTCGCTCTTATGGCGAACATTCGAAATGCTCTGCACGGCGCTTACGGCACGCCAGCACATCGTGGGGTCAATCCTGATTTATTCGGTACTCCAGAGTTGAACTCCGCGCATGCCACCGGTACATCATCGAGGGCAACTACCGTGACATTCGCGATGTCCGAATTTCCGCGCCGAGGTTCAGCACGGCCCCGGCGCGCGGTGACACTCAGTCGTCCAACCGTTGCTCGCGCCAAAGTCCAAGTGCCTTTTGCGCGGGCCGGTCAGAGAAGCTGAAAAGGACTGCGTGTTCGGTCGTCCGGTGTGAAGTCACGCTCCACGACGGCGCAACGAATACGTCACCCACATTCCATTCGATACGCTCACCGCTTATCGTGCTCACACCCTGCCCTTCTCGCACGCAATAAACCGTGGCATCGGTACACCGGTACGGTCGGCCATTGAATCGGGCTGGCAACTGCTGAATAAACGCGCCCATCGTCGGCATCGGATACCCCCCCGTCGTGGGATTGGTGTACTGGAGCTTGATACCGTGACAGTCATCCACACCACCGCGTGCCAGTTGCCGGAACGCTTCCTTCACCCTCGAGTACGGGTAATGAAAAACCGGGGAGGAGCTACCCTCCGGGACGTACCCGATCGGCAGCATGTTCGAACCGTAGCGGGCAAGTGCGTCTCCCGCGGACCGTTCGACCTGCTGTGTCTCGCCGGAGGGATAGGCTTCGGCGAAACTCGCGTCAAAGAGGTTGACGATTGGGACGTCAAGGCCATCAAGCCAGATGACGGGGTCCTCGCCGAGATTGCCGTGGTCATGGAAGGTCCAGGAGGGCGTCACGATAAAGTCGCCCGCGGACATCGGGATGCGTTCGCCACTAACTGCTGTATATCCGCCCTGACCTTCGATAATCAGACGCAGGGCGGCCGCAGCGTGTCGATGGCTGGGCGCCACTTCGCCCGGCAGGATCAGCTGAAGGCCGGCATACAAGCTCTGGGTGATCTGTGACATCCCACGGATGCCCGGGTTCTCGAGCACCAGAACCCGGCGCTCCGCCTCCTTCGCGGTAATCAGCTCTCCTGCCTCAAGGAGCAGCTTGCGCATAACCGGGTAGTCCCACTTATGCGCAACGCTGCGCGGCCTCGGCTCGGGCGTCACGAGCTGGGCCATCACAGCCCACAAGGGCGCCGAATGCTGTTCGTTGAGTCGCCCGTATAGCGCGAGGCGTTTCGGATCGTCCGTGTCCCTGGCCAGTTGAATGTCGGGTGTCTGCATGGTCAAGCCCCGATCCCGCTGCTTCGAACATCTACGCGCATCGAGCCAATGGCATCGAACTCGGCGAACATGCTGTCACCCGGCCGAATCGATGCAACACCTTCGGGCGTACCGGTAATGATCACGTCGCCGGGGTGCAGGGTATAGAAAGAGGAAGCAAATTCGATCAGTTCCGGCACACCGAGAATCAGCTCACTGGTGTTGGATTGCTGACGAATCTCTCCGTTGACCGCAATGGAGAATCCGAGATTGCCCGGGTCCGGAAGCTCGTCGCTCGTGACGAGCCACGGACCCAATACCGTGTACGAGTCCGGAGATTTGCGGAAGCTGCGCTCTTCCGGGCCCCGAATCGTGATGTCCAGACCGATGCAATAGCCGGCAACGTACTTGAGTGCATCTTCCTTCGACACGTTGGCGGCTGTTTTACCGATGACGACGGCGAGCTCGACTTCGTGATCGTTGCGACGATCGAGCTTGCGCAGCGCAACGCCTTGGGATGCACCGACGAGCGAGCTCGTCGCTTTCAGAAACAGGCCCGCGCGCTGGATATGGTTAATCTGGTTGTCGTGATGCAGATTCGCATCGCCGAGCACTTCTTTCAGGTGCTTCTGGTAGTTCACCGGGGCTGCGACAATCTTTCCAGGGTTTGCGACCGGACTCAACAGCGCAACCTCAGAGAGCGGAATCGACCGCGCTCGCGGCGCTATCTCCAATGCTGCGTGTCGAACCTGCTCCAGATCCGCGATCAGTACATCATGTTCAGGAAACGGATATTGAGCCGAAGGAAGGACCCGGAGAGCTTCCGTTACGTCCCTGACTACATCGCCTTCTACAAGACCAAGGCGGTTTTCATTAAAGCGGCAGATCTTCATGTTTTTATCCCAGCAGTATTTCTAGTGGCACACGTGACGCGTGGCGATCTGGTCAGGCAGTCCGACCTCAGTTTGTGGTCACCAGGCTCTCGCCCCGGAGCTGTGAAGCCGGGCGGATAGCACTGGCGTCATAGAGCCATGCCATACCATCCAGCGTCTGATCGAGGGACCGTGACTGCAGGAACTGATTCCGCAACTCGCGATTCACGCCATTCGCGTGATAGAACTCGCCATACAATCGTGCGCTCATCTGGACCTTGCCCGTGCGCAGATAGCGCCGTTCCTGATAACGCACGAATGCGGTCGCGAGATCGTCGTTGGCATGGGCAATCTCGTCCGCAAGCACGACGGCGTCTTCCATGGCCATGCAGGCGCCCTGCGCCATGTATTGCAACATCGGGTGTGCGGCGTCGCCCAGAAGCGTCACGTTGCCCTTCGACCAGTTCTTCACCGGATCACGATCGCACAGCACCCACATGCGCCACGTCTGGATTTTTTCGAGCAGGGTCTTCACGGTGGGCACTGCGTCACGAAAGCGAAGATGTAGCTCTTCTGCATCGCCCACAGCGTCCCAACCTTCCACGTACCGGTCGCTATGGAATACGGCGACAAGATTAAACAACTCTCCGCCGCGCAGCGGATAGTGAACCAGGTGAGTCTTCGCCCCGGCCCAGAGCGTCATCGTGTTTGAGCGCAAATCCTCCGGCACTTCGCTGATTGGAAGAACCGCGCGATATGCGATATGCCCGGACACTCGTGGACCACCGTCTCCGACGATCTGGCTCCGTACGGTCGACCAGAGTCCATCAGCGCCGATCAGCGCACGCCCCCGGACGTCGCCGTCCGTCGTCTGCAATACAACGCTGTCGCCGTGGTCAGTGAAACCGTTCACTTTCACGTTCGTCGACACTTCGATCAGATCCGAGCGCAGGCAGGCGTCCAGAAGAATCCGATGAAGATCGGCACGGTGAATTAGTGCATAGGGGTAGGTGAACCGGTTGAGGAACTGGTCGTCGAGAGGAATCGACACAACCTGCTCACCCGATATCCCATCCATCATCACCAGCCGTTGAGGCATCGCCGCCTTGGCACGGACCGCATCCGTGACGCCAAGTCGTTCGAAAACGTGGAAGGCATTTGGCCCGATCTGAATGCCCGCCCCGATCTCTTTGATCTCCTGGGCGCGCTCGAAAAGCCGAACTTTGAAACCGGCCTTGCTCAGGGCAAGTGCCGCCGCGAATCCACCAATGCCACCACCCGAAATAAGGATGGGCAGCGAATGCTGCTGTCCTGATGCCATGTCTCCTCCGACTTATTGCAAGTACATGAATGCGTCTGAACGCCCCCGCAGTTCGGTGGGCCTTCATAACGTGGTCGATTCTAGGGACTCGCGCACCATCAATCTATATGTAACAATTGATAGACATCGTCAAACATATTGATAGAGGAGACAGAGGTGGAGAATCTCGACCTGAAGAGCTTGATGGTGTTTGACGAGGTCTATCGAACGGCCAGCGTTTCGCGGGCCGCGGAGAACCTCGATCTGGGGCAATCGGCGGTAAGCATGGCGCTTGCCAAATTCCGGAGGCACTACAACGACCCGCTGTTTGTCCGAACTTCTGAAGGAATGCAGCCCACGCGTCTTGCCGAGGACATAGTGGGTCCCATTCGCGAAGCCATGTCAGCGTTGAAGCTCACTTTGTTGCATCGCACAACCTTCGATCCGCTTACGTCGAATCGTATGTTCGGGTTATGTATGACGGACATAGGTCAGCGGGTGATGATGCCGCGCCTGCTTGCCCATCTTCGGGAAGTTGCACCCAGTGTTCGCATTGATCTCAGTTACACCTCCGAACACACAGCTCACCAACTGGAGGCAGGTGAAATCGATCTTGCGATAGGCTTTTTGTCGCAGCTAGACGCAGGCATGTATCAACAGCAACTCTTTACCGACAGATTCGTCTGCATCGTAAATCGCGACCACCCCCGCCTTCGCGAAAACAGCGTCACGCTCGAAGAGTTCGAGCGTGAATCGCATCTGATTGTTGCCACGCAGGGAACAGGGCACGTAATTGTTGAGGAAACGCTGGAGCGCAACAACATCCGACGGAAGGTCGGGTTGCGTATCCCGAATTTTCTGGGCGTCGTCTCGAATATCGCAAGCACCGAATATCTCGCGATCGTCCCCGAGCGATTTGCACGTATCGTCGCCGAGAACACGCCGATCAAATTGATTGAATTGCCTTTTGCGGTGCCCACTTACCGGGTCATGCAACATTGGCACGAACGCTATTCTCGCGACCCATCGTTGAGCTGGTTCCGAGCGACCATTAGCGAACTCTTCCGCGAATAACCGCGCAGACGTCAATGGCATACCGTGCGTGTTGCTGGCGCTGATCGAAATTTCGATGCTGGACCATCCACGAGCCGACGACGCAACACCGCCGAGCGAGGACAGGCGCGATGCTCTGCCTTCCCGCTTAACGGCGACTGCGCTCGCAGCGATGAGCGTCAATCGGCTACTCATTTTTTGGTTTGGGCCTTACAGCAGCTTTGGCCCATCACTTCTTACGAGGGTCGTACGACAATTCATTTACGTTACGCCTGTGGAACTTGTCTTGCCTCCACACCACGCGGCTACTGCCAGTGTCGATTCCTCGTGTCGCCACGGTGAGCCGTCTTCTGAAGAGTGCGTTGTCTCCGGAGCTTCGGACCCGATCGTTACCGATCACGCACGTCCGGGTAGGCAACTGTTGGTCGTATAGCAGGTCACAGCTTCCACCAATGTTTCGATTGCTGAGTGTGACAAGGCAAGAAAGAGTTTGGCCATCTACTACTCTTGCCGATTTACACCAGCGGACGGCGACTTCGTGCACCGGTTTTCCAGGTGAACAGATAAGAAGGGTAATCAGCTTCGGCCCTATCGTATTCGATCCCTGGGCATCCAGAAAAATCAATACCTCACTATTAAATAGCTTGCTAACAAATATTAGCCGGCCCTACAATAGCTACCGTTGATAGCGCGCCGGCTAACATGTCTAGTCGCAGTCTTGCTATCTGAGCCATCGGCAAAGTTTCAAACTCCCGATGGGGAAGTACGGAAAATCTGGCTTTTACACGTAGAAGTGACAGCAGCTATTCGGTACTTATGTGCCAGTGCCCGCTGTCCCCGAGCTCTCGCCATCCACACCAGCCCCGAACACATCTCATACCGCCGTGGATCCTCGCAAACGTGCACTGATCACCATCTCGGTCATGCTCGCGACCATCATGCAGGTGCTGGACAGCACGATTGCAAACGTAGCGCTGCCCCATATGGAGGGCAGTCTGTCGGCCACCCAGGATCAGATTACCTGGGTCCTGACGTCGTATATCGTTGCCGCAGCGATCGGAACACCGCTTACCGGCTGGCTGGCAGCGAGTTTTGGGCGCAAGCGCCTTTTTTTGTGGTCGGTCGGCGGATTCACTGTTGCCTCCGTCGCTTGCGGAATGTCGACCTCGCTGGCGGCCATGGTCGCAGCACGACTGCTTCAGGGCATATTCGGTGCGTCGCTGGTCCCGCTCTCGCAGGCAGTCATGCTGGACATCAATCCGCCTGAAAAGCATGGACCAGCGATGGCCCTCTGGGGTGCCGGCGTCACAGTCGGACCGATCCTGGGCCCCACGCTCGGCGGCTGGCTGACGGATAACTACAACTGGCGGTGGGTGTTCTATGTCAATGTGCCGGTTGGAATCGTCGCCTTTCTCGGCATACTGCTGTTCATGTCGGAGACGAAGGTAGCCTCACGCAAACTCGACCTGTTCGGGTTTGCTACCCTGAGCATCGCCATCGGTGCCCTGCAACTGTTTCTGGATCGCGGTGAGGTGAAGGACTGGTTTGACTCGATCGAAATCTGGATCGAGTCGCTAACCGCACTGATCGCATTTGCCTTTTTTCTGGTGCATACGCTAACGATTGAAACCACGTCGTTCTTCAATCGCGAACTGGCGCACGATCGCAACTTTGTGACCGGTTGTGGATTCTATTTTGTGATGGGTGCCGTGCTTTATGCGACGCGCGCCCTGTTGCCACCGCTTCTGCAGAATCTCATGCAGTACTCCGTGGTCAAAACGGGCCTCGCTACCGCGCCCAGTGGTGCCGGCTCGATGATTGCCATGATGCTGGCTGGCCGGCTCGTCGGTCCTCTCAAGCCGCGTAACCTGATTGCCGTCGGCTTCTCGATCGCCGCATTTTCGCTTTGGCAGATGTCGCACTACAACCTCGACATGGCGGAAAGTACGATCATCTGGTCAGGTTTCCTCCAGGGTCTTGGGCTCGGTTTCATTTCGGTTCCGCTTACGACCGCCACCTTCTCCACCCTCACCACCCGCCTGCGCGGTGACGGCACATCCATCTACAGCCTGAGCCGCAATATTGGCAGCAGTATTGGCATTTCCTTTGTGCAGACGGAGCTCACGCGCAACACACAGGTCGCGCATTCGTCGCTCGTCGAACACATCAACGCCTATAACCCGCTCGCGCAACCAGATGCCCTGCCCTCCATGTGGGACATCCACTCTTCCGCTGGACTCGCCTCATTGAATGCCGAAGTCACCCGGCAGGCATCGATGATTGCCTACGTCGATGATTTCAGACTTCTGTTCATGCTGGCGCTTGCCGTTATGCCATTCCTGTTGCTGTTAAGGACCCCTGGGGCGCGAAACCCGGCTCTCGCCGCACCGGAACATTGACCTTCGCGTGAGATCACGATGGCGCCGCGCGACACATCTCCCGGATCAGCAGTCACACGCAAATAGATAGTTGGCTACCTACATTTAAAGGAGGCAGATGCCATGCTGCATATGTCAAGGCTCGACATGCTGCGTCTCGCGGTCAGTAGCACGCTCGTGGGAGCCTCACGAAAATGGCGACGTACCAGTCATGAAGTGCTGGCAGCGTTCAGCGTCTCCGAGGCGTGCGCCACTCCGCTGTTGATCGCCGGACGCCTGGGCGAAGGCGTCCGGCAGGGGGCGCTGGCTGAACACGTCGGCATCGAAGGACCATCGCTTGTGCGGTTGCTCGACCAGTTGTGCGACGCTGGGCTGATGCAGCGTCACGAAGATCCGGATGACCGGCGCGCCAAAACCGTCACGCTGACTGACGCAGGGCGAGCCATTACCGCCCAGATGGAGGAGGAACTGGTGAATCTGCGCGCACGGGTTCTGAAAGGGGTCACCCGGACCGAACTTGAAACCACACTACGCGTATTGCAGATATTCCAGAGCGCGGAGGTCCTGCCGGAACCAACTGAAAGTCAGGACCAGCAAGCGTCCTAGATCCGACTGCCCAAGCCATGATATCAAAAAGACGCCTTTGCCGTTTCAGGGCCACTGTACCCACTTTCCCGCCAAGCAACCTGCAATGAACCTTCAATCACTGTCCAGACCCGCGCTTTCGAGCCGGGCCGCTGTCGCCGCCGCGGTGACAGCGCTCGCCCTCACGGGGTGCGCGAACTACTTCGGTATGAAGAGCGACAAGCAGATCTCGTCGCCGGCTCAGTACGAGTCCACCCAGAGCCTGTCCGGCCAGGGCGGTCAATGGCCGTCGCTCGACTGGGCCAACCAGTTCGGCGACCCCCAACTGCCGAAGCTGATCGCAGAAGCGCTGGAAGGCAGCCCGTCGATCGCACAGGCGCAGGCACGCCTCGCCAAGGCTTCCTCGTACATTGAAAGCTCGCGCTCGGCGCTGTATCCAAAGGTCAACGGCAGCTACTCGTGGAATCGCGAGCTGTTCTCGGCAAATGCGCTCTACCCGCCTCCGTACGGCGGCACCTGGTATAGCGAGAACAACGTGCTGGCAAGCGCGTCGTGGGATCTGGACCTGTGGGGCAAGAACCGCGAGCGTCTGGGCCAGGCCGTGTCACAGGAAAAGGCCGCGGAAGCCGACATGCAACAGGCGCGCGTGACGCTCGCCGCCTCCGTGGCGAGCACGTACAACCAGCTTGCCCAGCTGTACGCTTATCGCGACATCGCCGCGCGCGAAATCGCCAACCGGCAGGACATCGGCCGCATCACCAACGGCCGCGTCACCGCCGGCCTCGATACCAACGTCGAACGGCAAACCGCTAACGGCAACATCGCGACCAGCCAGGCGAACCTGACCGATCTCGACGGCCAGATCACTGTGGTGCGTTATCAGTTGGGCGCGCTGCTCGGCAAGGGTCCGGATCGTGGCCTGCAGATCGCCAAGCCGGCCCTGACCACCGGCGACACGGTCGTGCTGCCGAACAATCTGCCGGCTGACCTCGTGGCGCGCCGCGCGGATATCGTCGCCGCACGCTGGCAGGTCGAAGCCGCGCTGCACGACGTGAAGGAAGCCAAGGCCGAGTTCTTCCCGGACATCAACCTCGCCGCCGGTTTCGGTTTCGATGCGTTCGGCTGGGGCCGTTTCCTCACCTCGGCAAGCCGCCAGATCCAGTTCGGCCCGGCGATTCACCTGCCGATCTTCGACGCCGGCGCGCTGCGCTCGCAGTTGAAGGGCCGCTACGCAGACTTCGACCTCGATGTGGCGAACTACAACCAGACGCTGATCAGCGCCCTGTCGGACGTCGCGACGCAAGTGTCGTCGATCCGTTCGATCGACCAGCAATCGGGCGACGCACAACGCGCGCTCGACGCGTCGACCAAGGCCTATCAGCTGGCAGTGATCCGCTACAAGGCCGGTTTGTCGCCGCAATTGCAGGTGCTGACCGCCGACCAGAACCGCCTTGCCGCCGAACAGACGGTAACGGGTCTGAAGATGCGCCGCCGCGACATGCAGATCGGCCTCATCAAGGCGCTCGGCGGCGGTTTCGACGCAACGCAAACGGGTCTTGTGGTGCCGACCGATGCCCCGGCATCGGCCGCCGCGGCATCAGCCACCACTGCGACCGCCGCTGCAAACTGAAGCCACACCGACGCGCGCCACACTCGCACGAACATCCGAATAAACGACGACGCTTGAGAGAACCCGGAGCACATCAATGAGCACCACCCAACAGCCCGCGGCTACTACACAACCGGCTCAATCGGCCCCGCAGCCGACGCCACCGGCCCAACCGCCGGCGAACAACGGCAAACGCAAGCGCATGATGACGCTGCTCGTCATCGTGATCCTGATCGCCGCGGTCGCCTACGGCCTTTACTACTTCCTCGACGCACGCTTCCACGAGGACACCGACGACGCGTACGTGAACGGCAACGTCGTACAGATCACGCCGCAAGTCACCGGCACGGTGATCGCCGTGAACGCGGACGACACGCAAACCGTGAAGGCCGGCGACCCGCTCGTCGTGCTCGATCCGGCCGACGCGCGCGTCGCGCTCGAACAGGCCGAAGCAAATCTCGCGCAGACGGTGCGCCAGGTGCGCGGTCTGTTCGCCGACGACAATCAGTACCAGGCGCAAGTTGCCCAGCGCCAGTCCGATCTGTCGCGTGCCCAGGACGACCTGAAGCGCCGCCTGACGGTTGCGCAAACCGGCGCCGTGTCAGCGGAAGAAATCTCGCACGCTCGCGACGCCGTGAAGAGCGCGCAGGCCTCTGTCGACGCTGCCCAGCAGCAACTGGCGTCGAACCGCGCACTGACCGCCAACACCACGATCGCCAATCACCCGAACGTGCAGGCTGCCGCCGCGAAGGTGCGCGACGCGTACCTGAACAACGCGCGTAACAACCTGCCGGCGCCGGTCACGGGCTACGTCGCGAAGCGCTCGGTGCAGGTGGGCCAGCGCGTCTCGCCGGGCACCCCGCTGATGGCCATCGTGCCGCTGGGCGGTGTGTGGGTCGATGCGAACTTCAAGGAAGTGCAACTGAAGCACATGCGCATCGGTCAGCCGGTCGAATTGACGGCCGACGTGTACGGTTCGTCGGTGGTGTACCACGGCAAGGTGGTCGGCTTCTCGGCGGGCACGGGTTCGGCGTTCTCGCTGCTGCCCGCGCAGAACGCAACCGGCAACTGGATCAAGGTGGTGCAACGCCTGCCGGTACGGATCGCGCTCGACCCGCAGGAACTTGAAAAGCATCCGCTGCGTATCGGCCTGTCGATGCAAGCCGACGTGAGCATCAAGGACGACAACGGTGGCCAGCTCGGCCAGGCGCCGAACACGGTCTATCAGACCAACGTGTTCGACAAGTACGGCGACCAGGCCGACGCTGAAATCGCCCGCATCATTTCGGAAAACGCAGGTCCGAACGGCGGTTCGCAGAAAACCGGACACGAAGCAGAATCCGGCCGAACACCACAGTAAGCAGCGTCAAGACGACTAAAAGGCTTCTCATGGCTCAGTCACCGCCCCCTCCGGCACCCGCCCCCGAAGCGCCCATCCATCAGCCACCGCTCAAGGGTGGCCAACTGGTTGTCGCCACCATTGTCGTTGCGCTGGCAACCTTCATGACAGTGCTCGACACGTCGATTGCCAACGTCGCTATTCCGAACCTCTCAGGCAATCTGGGCGTATCCGTCGACGAAGGCACCTGGGTCATCACGATGTTCGCCGCCGCCAACGCAGTGTCGATTCCACTGACCGGCTGGCTGACTCAACGCATCGGCCAGATCAAACTGTTCGTCGGCGCGATCCTGATGTTCGTGCTCGCATCGTGGCTGTGCGGGATCGCCCCCACCCTGCCGTTCCTGCTTGCCGCTCGAATTCTGCAAGGCGTGGTGGCGGGCCCGCTGATTCCGCTGTCGCAGGCTGTCCTGCTCGGCTCCTATCCGAAAGAAAAATCCGGTACGGCGTTGGCGCTATGGGCGACGACTGCCACCGTCGGCCCAATTGCGGGTCCGCTGCTCGGTGGCTGGATCACCGACAACTACAGCTGGTCGTGGATATTCTACGTCAACATCCCCGTCGGCCTGATTGCCGCCAGCGTCATCTGGATGATCTACCGTAATCGCGAAACACAAACGAGGAAACTGCCGATTGACGTCGTCGGACTGGCTCTGCTCATTGCCTGGGTCGGTTCGTTGCAGATCATGCTGGACAAAGGCAAGGATCTCGACTGGTTCTCGTCACCGGTCATCGTCGGACTGGGCATTGCAGCACTGATCAGCTTCGCCTTCTTTCTCGTGTGGGAACTGACCGAGGAGCACCCGATTGTCGACCTGAGGCTTTTTACGCAGCGCAACTTCCTTGGCGGCACAATCGCCGTTTCGGTCTCCTACGCCCTGTACTTCGGCAATCTCGTGCTGCTACCACAGTGGATGCAGGAATACCTTGGCTATCGCGCATTCGATGCAGGGCTCGTGACCGCACCGGTCGGCGTCTTTGCGGTCATCCTCTCCCCGATAATAGGCCGCATGCTGCCCTATACAGACGCGCGAAAGATAGCAACGTGCGCGTTCATCGGATTTGCGGGCGTGTTCTACATGCGCACGAACTACGTCACGTATATCGATACCTGGCATCTCGTACTGCCCACGCTGCTTCAGGGCATTCCGACTGTCCTGTGGTTCGTACCCCTGACCGCGATCATCCTGTCGGGATTGCCGCCGGAGCGCATTCCGGCTGCGGCCGGCCTGTCCAATTTCGTGCGGATATTCTGCGGGGCGGCGGGGACGTCCATCGCAAGTACGGTCTGGAATAATCGGACTGCCCTGCATCACGTGCGTCTGACGGAACAGGCCAGCGTCAACAATCCGCTATTCAATCAGCAGATTGATTCGACCCGATCGCTACTGCAACTTGACACGCAGTCGGCCCACGCGCTGTTCGATGCCACCGTGAACAGTCAGGCGGCGATCATGGGGTTGGACGACTTCTTCTACATTTCCACCTTCATCTTCATCCTCATCATCCCGCTGATCTGGATCACGCGCCCGATGAAAGGCGGCGGTGGTGCCGATGCCGCCGCAGGCGCGCACTAAACACCCTCAGGAAACATTCACCATGTGCAGGTCTTTCAAATTTACGCTGCGGGTACCGCGTCAACAGTGCTCTTGCCGCTGCCCGTGTTCCCTTCTGCAACGCTTCCGGCACAGCGTGAAAAACAGCTACAAATCGAGGTGCCAGTCAAATCGCTCGCCAGAAGCAGAAAAACTCACTATTTGACACTTCCTTTACTACGGAGTATCGATGGACACATTGGAGAACATGCGGATGTTCGTTCGAGTCGTGGAAGCAGGCAGTTTCACGAAAGCCGCATCTCTTTTGTCTGTGACAACGCCTCAGGTATCCCGTGCGATAACAGAACTGGAGTCGCGATTGCGTACTCGTCTGCTTAACCGGACGACGCGGCACATGTCGCTGACTGAAGCGGGCGAACGCTACCTGCAACGTTGCGAACAGATTCTCGAATACGTCGGTCTGGCCGAAGCGGAAGCCGCTGGCGCGGCGGCGCTGCCGTCCGGAAGACTTCGGATTCACGGCACCACCAGTTTCGGGCAACATTATCTGGCACCGCTGATCGCGCGCTATAACCAGCGATTCCCGGATGTCCTCATTGATCTGGTCCTCGCACAACGAGTGCCGGACATGATCGAGGAAGGGTTTGACGTATCGGTGGTCGTAGCAAGAGATCTGCCGGATTCGGCACTGGTTTCGCAACGCATTGGCACGACGTGCACCGTTCTCTGCGCTTCGCCTCAATACCTATCGCGGCGAGGTACGCCTGTCTCACTGGAAGATCTGAGTACGCATACATGCCTGCAACTCGTCCTCCCGGATGTACCTTCGGGACAGTGGGTTTTTGATGGTCCAGGCGCACAGGTGTTCCGTCATACGCGATTGACACCGCTTACAGTAAATGTCGCCGAAGCGCTAGCGGAAGCGATTCGAGAAGGTATGGGCATTGGCCCGCTGCCCTTGTCTCTCGCACTGCAGGGTTTTCGTGACGGAAGCCTCGTGCGCTTGTTGGATGGGTACCGATTACAACCCAACAACATCTACGCCCTTTATGCGTCAAGACAATATCTCGACGCGAAGATCAGAACATTCGTCGAGTTCCTTCGAGAAGCCGTGCCGATCCGGCTTGCCGAACAGGAGCGTGAGTTGCACCATTGGCTTTGCATTTGAAGGTCGGCGCACAGCAATCGATGCAGCCAGGGCGTCGTTTGCAGCACTCGCCGAACAGTTGCCAGTCGTGTCGACCGACAGTCCTCGAGACCCGATTTCGCGACTACGGATACTCGACAAACAGGTCCAGTGCATTGCGCAGCGCATCACTGAAGGGCGCAATGAATTTCCTCGACCGGCATCTGGGCATGCCTCGCGACTGACAACGACTGGCCAGTCAGACGAGTGCCTTAAGCAGTATCGCGAGGGTCAACGGTGTTGAGCGGTCTCACTTCTGCCGGTACAGCCGGATTACGGCAGAGAAGTCCTGTTTGCCGTCCCCGCGGCTGCTCATTGCCTGATAGAGTTGCTGCGCGAGTGCTCCCATGAACGCTGGCTGCCTTGCACTTTTTTTGCTGCCTCTGTGGCCAAACCAAGATCTTTCAGCATTAGATCGGTACCGAATCCTCCTGTATAGCCACGCGACGATGGCGCTGTGTCGATCACGCCGGGGAAAGGGTTATATGCGTCTGAACTCCACGAACGTCCGGTCGACGTATTCATGATTTCGCCAAGCACATTCGCATCGATACCGAGCGCCTCGCCCAGTACCATCGCTTCTGCAACACCTGCCATCGTGATACCCAATACGAGGTTATTGCAGATCTTGGCAACCTGCCCCGTTCCGGTATCATCACAATGGACAATATTCCTGCCCATTGTTGAAAGTACCGGTTTCACCTGTACGTAAGCCGCCTCGCTGCCGCCAACCATGAAGGTCAGTGCGCCCGCCGATGCCCCACCGGTACCACCGGACACGGGCGCGTCTACCAATATGCATTCGTGCTCTTTGGCCAGCGCCGCAAATTCCCTGACGCTCGCCGGATCAATCGTGCTCGAGTCCACGATCGTGACTCATGCACCGATACCCGAAAATACGACTTCACTTCCGGTCAGCACGCCCCGGACATGCATCGCCGCGGGCAGCATGGTGATCACCAGCTCGACGTCGCTCGCCAACGCCCTGGGGGAAGCGGCCCCTTTTGCGCCAGCGTCGACAAGCAGTTGCACCGCCCGGGCATTCAGGTCAAAAACCGTCAGCGCATGGCCAGCCTTCAGCAGATTGAGCGCCATGGCACCCACGTTGCCTAGGCCAATAAATCCAATTTTCATATGTTTTCCTCACCTGCGGGTACGCATTGGTTAGCGGGCTAGCGCAGGCTGATCGTCGTGTTCACACCGTCGCTCACGGTGGCATCGTCGAACCAGCGTGCCGTCACAGTCTTCGTCTGTGTGTAGAACTGCACGACCTGCTTGCCGTACGGACCAAGATCACCAAGCGTCGAACCGCGCGAGCCTGTAAAGCTAAAGTACGGAACCGGGACCGGAATAGGGATGTTGATCCCCACCTGGCCAATATCGATCTCGCTCTGAACCTTCCGCGCGGCTGCCCCGCTCTGCGTAAAGAGTCCGACACCATTGCCGAACGGATTCGCGTTAACAATGGCAATCGCATCGTCAAGGGTCGGCGCAGTCAACACTATGAGCACCGGACCAAAAATCTCATTCGTATAGATGTCCATGTCAGGCGTCACGTCGGTAAAGATTGTCGGACCAACGAAATTCCCGTCCTCGTAGCCGGGCACCTTCACGTCGCGGCCATCGAGCGCCAGCGTCGCGCCCTGCTTCACTCCTGACTCAATGAGGCCCAGAACGCGCGCCTTCGCCGTACGCGAAACGACTGGCCCAACGTCGGTCTTCGGCTCGTGACCCGCATTAACCTTCAACGTCCTAGCCCTCTCGACAAGATCAGGCAACCAGCCCTTTGATGCGCCGACCACGATGGCAACCGAAGTCGCCATGCACCGCTGCCCCGCAGCACAGAAGGCGGCACCAACAAGCGCGTTGATCGTCCGTTCGCGGTTTGCATCGGGCAACACGACCGCGCGGTTTTTCGCGCCCATCATCGACTGCACCCGCTTGCCGTGCTCGCTGCCGAGACGATAGACGTGTGTGCCCACCGCCGTCGAGCCGACGAACGAAATTGCCTTCACAAGCGGATGCGTGCAGATCGCATCGACCACCTCCTTGCCACCATGCACTACGTTGAGCACACCCTTCGGAATACCGGCTTCGAGTGCGAGCTCGACGAGCTGCGTCGTCGACAGCGGGTCCTGCTCCGAAGGCTTCAGCACAAACGTATTGCCGCAGACAATCGCCATCGGGAACATCCACAACGGAATCATCGCGGGGAAGTTGAACGGCGTAATGCCCGTGCAAACACCGATCGGCTGTCGCAGCGTATAGGTATCAACGCCACCGGCGACGTTCTCGGCGAAGTCGCCCTGTTGCAGCGTACCGATCGAGCACGCATGCTCGACCACTTCCAGCCCGCGGAAGATGTCACCCTCGGCGTCGGGCAGCGTCTTGCCTTGCTCGGCAGTCAGAGTCTTTGCTACACGTGGCATATGTTCGCGGATCAACGCCTGAAATCTGAGCATGATGCGCAGGCGCGTGCCGATCGGCGTGTTCTTCCACGTCGCGAACGCAGCATGCGCGCTCTTGATTACCGCGTCGACTTCGGCAACCGTCGCGAACGGCACTCGCGCGAGCACCTCCTGCGTGGCCGGATTGACGACATCGCGCCATTCGGCGGTCGTCGATTCGACAAACTCACCGTCAATCAGCAACTTGACGGTTGCGCCATGGGCATTCGATGCCTGGGTGACTGCGTTCATCATGAACTCTCTCTGACAGGTATTGAGGGTGGCTGCCGGGCGGCCGGATAAACAAAAACAGGAATGCGTCAGGAAGGTTGATTACCACGCGTCAGTCGTGGCGCGAACGCATCATGAGCGTGCACACAAACGCGATCACGGCCAGCGCGACCATATAGACCACCGCGTAATGCGGCTTGCCGCCACCGTATGCGAGCAACATGGTCGCGATCATCGATCGCTACGCCACTGCCAAGTACGCCTGCCACCTGCACCGACACGGAAATCCCGCTATAGCGGATCTCAGCGGGAAATTGCGCAGCGAACAACTGCGGTTCGGGTGCATAGAGAATCGGGAACACGACGCCCACACCTAAAACCATCACCCACCAGACTGTCGCGGGATGCAGCGTTTCGAGCATCGAAAAGAACGGTGCAGCAAATAGCGCCAAGATGACGAGACCCGCAAGGAACAGGCGCTTCTGCCCGATACGGTCGCTCACAGCCAGCCCGAGAAAGGCATCGTCACGAGCGAAAGCACTGCGCCTGCCGTGATCGCGTGCAGGATCTGTACCTTGGGAATCTTGAGCTGGTTCGCCGCATAGGCCAGCGCGAATGCCACTACCAGGTAAAACCAGGTATTTTCCGCAGTGCGCGCACCGATGATGGTCAGCAGTTCGCGCGGCTGTCGACGGAACACTTCGAGCACTGGCGCTTTCACGGGTTGGCCCTGGCGCTTCACGCGCTCGAAGTCGGGTGACTCGGGCACGCGTACGCGGATCACCCAGCCGATCAGCACCAGGGCAATACTAGCGAGAAAAGGCATCCGCCAGCCCCACGAGAGTAGGTCCACCTCAGGCAGCGCAGTGACAGCTGTCATCGCGATCGAAGAAAGAATTAACCCGAAGCCAACGCCCGTTTGCGGCAGCGAACCGAAGAAGTCCTTGCGCCCCGGCGGCAAGTGCTCAACTGCCATCAATACGGCGCCGCCCCACTCCCCGCCCACGGCCATACCCTGTAGGAAACGCATCGCCACGAGCAGTACCGTCGCCCAGTACCCGATGCTCTGGTACGAAGGTATCAGGCCAATCACCATGCTCGGAATGCCCATTAGCAACAGCGTGGTAAGCAACATCGACTTGCGGCCGATTCGGTCGCCGAAGTGGCCGAACACAATACCGCCCATCGGCCGACCCACGAAGCCCACGCCGTAAGTCGCAAAAGCTGCGCGCGTGCCAAGTATCGGTTCCAGCGCGGGGAAGAAGACCTTGTTGAAAACGAGCGCGGCAGCGGTGCCGTACAGAAAAAAGTCATACCACTCAATCGTGGTGCCAGCCATGCTGGCCCAGGCATGTGCGGATTGGTTCGACCGAAGGATTCGGATGTTTTTTCTATCCCCGCAAATTGCCCGCTTTACTGCCAGGCATCGCGACATCTCCATTGACGTCCTCCCGGTGCCCCACTTTGTCAGCCTCTCCAAGCGTGAAGCTGATATGGCCATTACGCTCGAACGTCCCGATCGCGGCAAATACGTTTTCACGCGACTCTGCGACTACCACCTCAGACTATATGCACACGCGATTACGTCCTGCGCCACGAACCCGTGCATTGCATCGCCGATCTGCGCCACCATGCATTCATCGATTATGTCGGGGATCTCGCCGTCAGCCACGAACTGCTCTATCTGAACAGGACGATTCCAGATGTGACCGCGCGCTTGTGCAGCACCAGTGTCATCGCGCAGTATTACGCCACGCTGCAAGGCAACGCGCTGGCCATTCTGCCGTGCTTCATGGCTGCCCCTAATCCTGCGCTTGTTCCGATATTGCTCGACGAAGTGGTGGTCACGCGACAGTTCTGGCTCAGCAGTCGGGAAGACCTCCGCAAGCTGCGACGGATCACCGTGCTATGGGACTACCTGCGCGCAGCAGCGGATGCGAATCGGTCGCTACTCCTCGGAGACTCAACTGAATTGAAGTACGTCGACCCCTGACAGGGTATTGCAGCCGACTATGCAGATCGTGACTCCCTGATGCTGCGTGTCCACGTGGACAGGTAGCATCGGTGAATCATGCGCTCGCTGCCAGGGCGTCGAAAATTGACCGGTTACGTGGAGCCCGCTGCTTCGATCACTGCATCACAAAGCGGATCGCCAGGCGGATGCATCGACACTTTCAACGGACCGCCCGGGATCAGGATTTTGCCGATGCCGCGCGACATGTGGATCAGCACGCGACGACCGACGGCCCGCTTTCGGACAGCAGCACGGACACACCCGACTCTGCCGACAAACGGTCGGCCAGCACACGGGGCGCCGACCGTGTTCCAGCAATGACATAGTCGTAATGCTCACGGAAACCATCGACGGTTCCTGTAACAGGTTCACGGTTTCGTCTGTTGCCGGCAGGCGTGCCGTTTCACGCTCACACGGACAATTTCAGAATCATTGTGAACACATATCTCCAATGTGTATCGAACTTTGTGGAATCGTCCGGGTACCTCTGAAGGTTGGACTCACGGAGCCCCGGCGAGGCCGGGTAACTCCTGATGGCGGACAAGTTGAACAGGTTCGATTCTGGTGATCAACTTAAGAGAACGCCAGTGAACAGTCCGACTGGCCAGCGTTACCTCCCCACTGTCGAGCATGCGATCCCCACGCCTCATCACCCGTCCTGCTGCCTATTCCGTGCGTCGACCTGTCGATGCCTTGCGCCGAGTTGCGCTCTATGTGGTCTCTGCGCGCTTGTATCCGATGCTCACCGTTGCCCTGAATGCCTTGTCAGAAAAGGATCCGATCAAAAGTCCCAAACCCTTGACCTTGCCTGATGGCGCTCCTTTCACCTGCGGAAATGACTTGATTCTCCGTCGTCTGACGCTACGCCACGCCGCGTTATTATCCCCATTACCCAAGTGGATATGAACACCTTTGTTGAATTTGTATCGAATAAGGGAAAACGAGAGAGTCAGAGTCGAAATTCTATCTATAGAATTCAATTCCGAATCCAGGCGAATCTAACGAGTCCCGACGAGCAGACTGCACAGAGTTGAACACTGTGTGTAATTCCCTGGGCGGCAGCGTGGAACCCACGAGGCCAGCAGCACCGTGCCGTCACCAGCGTCAAACAAAAACCCAGCCCCGCCGGGGAGCTACGGAGACAAGGAGATGAAGGGAATGAGCAGCTGCGCCAGATTCAATAAAAACCGGATGAGCCTCGGTATCGCGATGGCTCTGGGATGCTGGGCCGTATCGGCCAACGCCGTGCAACTCAGTTCGAACCCCGATCTGAACATCAATTGGGACAACACGATCAGCTATAACCTGGGCATGCGCGCGCAGGGCATCAACGACTCGATCGGCAACAACCCGCTCTACAGCGAATCGGATTACAAGTTCAGGCACGCAGGTGACATCGTGACCAATCGCGTGTCCGACCTGAGCGAACTGGATGCGATCTATCAGGATAAATTCGGTTTCCGCGTGAGCGCCTCACTCTGGAAAGACTTTGCGTACGGCGGCGGCGTGAACAACAACCCGGGCATGGCCTACCCGGGCGTGCCTTATTCGAGCCTGAACTCGTATAGCGGCAACCACTACAGCAGCTATACCGAGCGCTATTACCAGCAAGGCGCGGATCTGCTGGATGCGTTTGTGTTCTACAAGTTCGAGATCAACGGCCAGCCAAGCGCCATTAAAGTCGGCCGTCTGACCCAGTATTGGGGCAATGCGCTGATCTTCGGTACCGAAGGCATCAACTACGGCCAGAACGCCTCGGACAACATCAAGGGCGCAGCCTCACCCGGCACGCAGGCCAAGGAACTGGCGATTCCACGTGCCCAGATCCTTTTCGAAACCCAGCTCACGCCGACGGTCGGACTCGCCGCGCAGTATTTCGCGGAATACATGCCGACCCGCCTGCCGGAAGGCGGCACGTATCTCGGCACGGTTGGCTTCGGTTTCCAGGGGCCGAATCTGCTCGAGGGCGCTGTGCCGCGCGGTGCCGACGTGATGCCGAATAACGGTTTTCATAACGACTACGGCGCCAAGGTCACATGGGCGCCGCAATGGCTAGGCGGCACGTTCGGCTTCTATTACCGCAATCTGACGGAAACGCAGCCGTGGGTACTGCTGGGCGTGAACCCGGCAACCGGCGCGACCAACTATCACCTGGCCTATGGCTCCGACGTGAAGCTGTACGGCTTCAGTCTCGACCGGCAGATTGGCGACTTCAGCACAGGCTTCGAAGTGTCATACCGGCATAACACCGCGTTGAACAGCGGCACCGGCCCGCTGGCGAGCGACCTGAGCGGCCAGCAAGGCGCACGCGGCGACGTCGTCAACGTCATCGGTAACGTGTTGGCGGGCTTGTCGCGCACGCCGTTCTGGAACACCGGTAGCGCGCTAGCTGAAATCGCTTTCACGCAGAAGGTCAAGACTACCAGCAACGGCGCGCTCTACAACGGCGTGGGCAATTCGGCCGAATGTCCGAGCGGCAGCAAATGGGCCGGCTGCTCGACCAACAATTCGGTGGCGCTGGCCGTGCAATTCGATCCGCAATGGCTGCAGGTATTCCCGGGCGTCGACATCGACGCGCCGATGTTCATCCAATATGGCCTGTGGGGCAACACGCCGAGTCTGGGTGGCACCAATCAGGGTTCGATGATCTACACCTTCGGTCTGCACGCATTGATCCAGAACAAATACAACGTCACGCTGCAATACAACGGCTATCACTCGCACGCAGGCGGCCAGACCAACTTCGGTCTCGCCAACGGTTTGCCGAGTGGCGGGCCTTCGTATTACGCAACAGGCAACGGTCCGGTTTTCTACAACGACAAGAATTGGGTTTCACTCACGTTTTCTTCTTCATTCTGACGGGCGACGGTCGCGCCCGCTTTCTGTCGCGGACGCCCTCACGGGCGCCGGATAAAAAGCCGTCTCGCACCAGCTGGTTTTTCTGACACACATTCTGGAGACAAGCATGAAACTCGCAATGGTACTGGCAACGGTGGCGACGGCAGTTGCCGCCAGTGGGCCTGTGCTCGCGGCGGTCAGCGCCGACGAAGCCAAAGAGCTGGGCGGCAAGCTCACCGAATTCGGCGCACAGAAAGCCGCCAACGCGGACGGTTCGATTCCTGCCTACACTGGCGGCGTGAAGGATCTGACCATCCCCGCCGACTTCAAACCCGGCAGCGGCCGCTATCCCGATCCGTTCAAGGACGACAAGCCGATCGAATCGATCACCAAGGCCAATCAGGCCAAATTCGCCGATGTATTGACGCCTGGCACCAAGGCGCTGCTCGACCGTTTTCCGGGTTTTCGCGTCGACGTCTACAAGACCCGGCGCACGATGGCCTATCCGGACTGGGTGCTGAAGAACACGGTGAACTGCGCGACCACGGCGAAGCTCGTCGGCAAGATCAAGGGTGACGGCGTGGAAGGCGCATTCGGCTGCATCCCGTTCCCGATCCCGAAAGACGGCTATGAAGTGATGTGGAATCAGAACATGCGCTATCAGGGCGTGCGCACCGATTTCCGCTTCCGCACGATCTTCGTGGACGAAGCCGGCCACAAGACGCTGATGGGCGATCAGGAATCGAAGTTCATCTATCCGTTCTACGACCGCAACGCGACCAAGTTGAACGACGTATTTTTCCGCCTGACCTACACGAATTTCTTCGGCCCCTCCTCGCAAGTCGGCCAGTTGTATCTGGCGAAATACAGCGTCAATAACGGCGACCAGGACGATACCACCTGGATTTATATGCCGGGTCAGCGGCGTGTGCGCGTGGCACCCGAACTCAAGTACGACACGCCGATGGCCGGTATCGGCGGCACTCTGCTGTTCGACGAAATCGGCGGCTTCCAGGGCCGGATGGACCGCTTCGATTTGAAGCTGGCGGGCGAGAAGGAAATCATCGTGCCCTACAACAACTATCGCGCGTATCAGTCGCCGAATCTGGTGGGCGACAAGTTCGCCAATCCGGACGTCGTGCGCTGGGAGAAGCACCGGGTGTGGGTCGTCGAGGCGACTCTCAAGCCGGGTCAGCGTGATGTCTACAGCCATCGCACGTATTACATCGACGAAGACACGTGGCTGATCGTGGCGTACGACGCGTACGACCAGAGCAACGCGCTCTACCGCACGGCCTATACGCTGGACATCATTCCCTACGACAAGCCGCGCGTCGGCCAGCCGATTCAGGTCGTCTACGACCTGACCAAGGGCAACTATGCGGTGATCGCGGACCAGGGCGATCCGGTCACCCACATGATCCCGTACGACGAATTGCCGAACCAGGCGTACTACACGCCGCAAGCGCTGCAAAGCGCGGGCGTGCGCTAAACGGCACGGCGCGCGCTCGCCGGAACCGGGCACCGATCCGGCGAGCGCGCTGCCTGCACGGTCGAAGAATGGTCAATACGTTGCTGATGCATTGGCAACCTGTGTGCGGAGACTTACCCATGACTTTCCGGTCAGTGCAATGTCTGACGACCATTGTCGCGGCGCTCGCGAGTGCTGCCTCGCTCGCCGCGACGGCCAGCGCGGAGCCGCCGGCGGCCCACGCGGCGCACTTTGTCGATCCGCTCGACGCGCCCGCCGACACCGTCGTGTCACCCGCCACCCGGCCGATGACCGCCGTGGCGAGCGCGGGTCAGCGCCTCATCGGTGTCGGCCAGCGGGGCGTGATCGTCGTATCCGACGACCACGGGCATAACTGGCGCCAGGTCCCCAGTCCGGTGCAAAGCGATCTGACTGCGGTGACCTTCCCCACACCGTCGCGAGGCTGGGCGGTCGGCCACGACGGCGTGATTCTACATACCTCGAACGGCGGCACGAGTTGGAGCAAACAGCTCGACGGACGCATCTCCAACGAGCGCTTCGTCGCCTATTACCGGGAAGCCGTGGCACGCGGCGACGCGAATGCCTCCGCATATCAGAAGCAGGAAGAAAACAACGCCAAAGCGGGGCCGTCACTACCCTATCTCGATGTCTGGTTCGACAACGCCATGCAGGGCTATGCGGTCGGCTCGTTCGGTTCGTTCGCCACGACAACCGATGGCGGCAAAACCTGGCAGCCCGGCCTCGAACACATCGACAACCCGGACTTCCTGAATCTGAACGCGATTCGCGGAATTGGCGGCGAGGTGTACATCGCGGGAGAACGCGGCACCGTATTCCGGCTCGATCGCGCGAGCGGCCAGTTCAAGCGGCTGCAATCGGGCTATAGCGGCAGCTTCTTCGGCATTGTCGGTAACGACCAGCGGCTCTTTGCCTTCGGCCTGCGCGGCACCGTTTATCAGAGCTCCGACCAGGGCACGAGCTGGCAAAAAGCCGACACCGGTACGGATTCGACGCTTAACGGCGCCACCGTGCTCGGGGATGGCCGCATCGTGATCTGCGGCAGCCGCGCGACGCTGCTGGTCGCCGATCCGGTTAGTGGCGCTTTCCAGCGCGTCTCGGCCGATACGCCGATGCTATTCGCAGGCATCGCCGCGGACGGCACGGATCGCGTCGCGCTCGGCGGTTCGAGCGGCATGAGCGTCGAGGCGATTGGTGCACGGCGCTGAGCCGGACAGGCGCACGCAGCACGGCAAGTGCAGTAAGCGTGCAGCGGGCGCACAAACGCCATTGAATTGCATCACTACAGGTATTCAACATGGATAACCCATCCGATCAGTCCGCAGCGAAAGATCAACCGCAACCGGCGCAACCCTTCGACCGCCGTTCCGGCGGTCCAGTCGAGCGGCTGATTTTCAATCATCGCGCGCTCATCGTGATTGTCTGCGTGCTGTTGACGGCGCTGTTCGGCGCCCGCGCCGGGCATCTGGAAGTCAACGCGAACTTCCTGAACATGATTCCGCAGTCGCACCCGTTCGTGCGCAACTATCTCGACAACGCCGCGTCATTGCGCGCGCTCGGCAATTCGCTGCGGATTTCCGTGGAGAACACCAACGGTTCGATCTACGATGCCGACTATCTGCGCACGCTGCAGAAGATCAACGACAAAGTGTTCCTGATGCGCGGCGTGGACCGCGCCTACATGAAGTCGCTGTGGACGCCGTCGGTGCGCTGGACCGAAATCACCGAAGACGGCTTTCGCGGCGGTCCCGTGATGCCCGAAGCCTACGACGGCTCCACGACAAGCCTCGACGAACTGCGCCGCAACGTGGCACGCGCCGGCATCGGCGGCTCGGTCGTCGCCAACAACGAGCGTTCCAGCGTGGTGTTCGTGCCGCTGCTCGACAAGGACCCCGCCACCGGCGCACCCCTGAATTACCGCGAGCTCTCGCACGATCTGGAAAAGCAGATCCGTTCGCTTGAAACCCCCAACGTCAGGATTCACATCGTCGGCTTCGCGAAGCTCGCGGGCGATCTGATCGATGGTCTCGACGGCGTGTTGATCTACTTCGGCATTTCCGCACTGATCGCCGCGCTCGCGCTCTATGCGTACACGCGCTGTCTGCGCAGCACGGGGCTGGTCGTGCTGTGTTCCGCCGCCGCGGTTATCTGGCAGCTCGGCATCGTGCAGTGGCTCGGTTTATCGATCGACCCCTATTCGATTCTCGTGCCGTTCCTTGTCTTCGCGATCGGCGTCTCGCACGGCGCGCAGAAAATGAACGGTATTACCCGTGACGTCGCACGCGGCGTACATCGCTATGCCGCCGCCCGCCATACGTTCCGGCGCCTGTTTCTCGCCGGCCTGACCGCCCTCCTCGCCGACGTGGTCGGCTTCGCGGTGCTGATGATCATCGACGTACCGGTGATTCGTAATCTCGCGCTCGCCGCCAGCATCGGCGTGGGGGTACTGATCTTCACGAACCTCGTGCTGCTACCCGTGCTGCTGTCATACACGGGCGTGAGCCGGTCCGCGGTGCGCCGCGCGCGCCTGGGCGCCGATCCGCAAGCGAAACGCGGCTTCGTGGTGCGCAGCTATCAGGCCTTCGACCGCTTTTCCACCCGCCGCTGGGCCACTGGTGCAATGGCCGGCGCGCTGGTGCTGTTCATCGGCGGTTTTGCGATCAGCACGCATCTGCAGGTGGGCGACCTGGATTCAGGCGCGCCCGAACTGAAAACGAATTCGCGCTACAACCGCGATAACGCGTTCGTCAACCAGCACTACAACCTGTCGAGCGATGTCTTCGCAGTGATCGTCAAGACGCCGGCCGGTGGTGTGGAAAGCTTCCCGACGTTGACCGAGATGGACCGCCTCGAAGCAAAGCTGCGCGAGACTGAAGGCGTGCGCGGCACGGTGTCGGCAGCCAGCGTGGTCCGGCAGTACACGGCCGGCAACTTCGAAGGCTCGCCCAAGTGGCTGACCGTGAACCGTGATCCGTTCGTCTCCGGCGACGCATTTTCCAACGTAGTGGTGGCCATGCCCGAGCTGACCAACGCCGACCGCACGGTTGCCCCGCTACTTGTCTTCCTGAGCGACCACAAGGCCGAGACGCTGACGCGCGTGGTTCACGTGGTGAACGATTTCGCCGCGGCTCACGACACACCCGAGCGGCATTTCCTGCTTGCCGCTGGTTCAGCGGGCATCGACGCTGCGACCAATATCGTTGTCGAGCAGGCCAATCGCGAGATGCTGTTACTGGTCTACGCGTCGGTGGCGATCCTCTGCTTCATTACCTTCCGTACGTGGCGCGCGGTGGTTGTCGCGCTGATTCCACTGATGCTCACCTCGGTGTTGTGCGAAGCATTGATGGTGCTGCTCGGCATCGGCGTGAAGGTCGCCACGCTGCCGGTGATCGCACTCGGCGTCGGGATCGGCGTCGACTACGCACTGTATCTGCTCTCCGTGCAACTCGCGCGGCAACGCGCTGGCGCCACGCTGCGCGAAGCCTATCGCGACGCGCTGATGTTCACCGGCAAGGTCGTGATGCTGGTCGGCTTCACGCTCGCGGGCGGCGTCGTCACGTGGGTCTGGTCGCCGATCAAATTCCAGGCCGACATGGGCATCCTGCTCACCTTCATGTTCCTGTGGAACATGGTCGGCGCCCTGGTGCTGATTCCAGCGCTCTCCTATTTCCTGCTGCGGCCAAAAGCCGAGCAGCTGCGCGGCGGCTCCGGCGCCGGGCCTGCCGAGGCCACGCCAACCGCGAACGCCGCCTCGGCCACCCGCCTGCACACCGCCGCGCCAGTGGCCCGCCAGGAGTCCTGACAAGCTGTTCATCCAACACTCTTTGGAGATTCACCGATATGTTCGATCTGCTGATGACCGCCGACATGATGGTTCCGGACCCGGACGGGATGACCGAATTGCTGGTCAACAAGCTGGGAATTCACAAACATCCGAACTGGCGCCAGGCGTTCGACAACCATCCGTACATCGCCCATTTTCTGCGCGTCCACAAGTCGCTCGCGGTGGCGCCGACGCGCGTCGAGCCGCAAGTGCATCTGGATCGCCCGAATCCCGGCGACCCGTCGTTCCATCATTTCCTGCAGAGCCTCGAAGCGTTTCAGGGCAAGCATCGGCCGATTCTCACGCATTCGATCGTGGTGGCCGCGCATGGTCCGAAGTTCGAGCAGACCGTCGAGCGCCTGATGCGCCGCCGCCTGCCGTTCCGGATGGCGCAGCGCACCCCGGAAATGCCCTTTGACCGTTTGTGGGTTGGTGTGACGCCTGAGCGTCCCGAGTACGAACCTTCCGTGGACGGTGGCCTGTGCATCGAGATCATGCCGATGGAGCCGCTGCAACTGCCGCCTGAAACTTTCGCGACGCCGGCACCGCAACCTCGCGATCTGCAGCCCGGCCAACTGGTGCGTGTCACCGCACGCGGCTTTCTCGTGCGCGATCTCGACGACACCCTGCGCCGCTGCTCGGCGAATCTCGACTGGGAACCGGTCGGCGCGGTGGAAACACTGGTCAGCGAAGGCTATCGGCGCGCGCGAATGGGCTTCACGTTGCCCAACAGCGCATCGCTCGACGTGCTCGAAGCGACCCGCTGGGACGGCGAGGCGGGCCGCTACCTGAACAGCTGGGGCCCGGGTCCGTATTTCGTGCGGATCGCGGTGAATGGCCTGCAAGTCAAGGCCGAAGAACTCAGGGCGCGCGGCATCGGTTTCGACTGGGTCGAGTCGTCCGAAGCCGTAGGCGGCCGTTCGCTGATTCGCATCCACCCCGCGGAACTCGACGGCCAGTTGTTCGAGTTCGAAGAATTTCAGGCACCCCGTTAAATGCTGACTACCCACGAGGGGACTCCCACCATGAATGGGCTGACGATCAACCCTACCGTGCGCATCGAGCGCAGTGGCAAAACTGCGTGGATCGTGCTGAACCGGCCGGAGCAGATCAACGCGATCAACGACGAAATTCGCCGTGGCGTGCCGCAAGCGCTGCATCTTCTCGACAGCGATCCCGACGTTCACGTGATCGTGCTGCGCGGTGAAGGCCCGCGCGGCTTCTGTGCAGGCGCGGATATCAAGGAAAAGCGCGGGTCCGAATCGTCGCTGCAAGTGCGGCGGCGCATGGAACGCTCGCGCTGGATCGAAGCGCTCGATCAGGTTCAGAAGCCGGTGCTCGCCGCGCTGCACGGCTTCTGCATGGGCGGGGGCCTCGAGATCGCGCTCGCCTGCGATATCCGCTTCGCCTCGCCCGATACCGTGCTCGCGCTGCCGGAAACCGGCCTCGGCCTGATTCCGGGCGGCGGCGGCACGCAGCGTCTCGCGCGAGTGGTCGGCCATGGCCGCGCGCTCGACGTGCTCCTGACCGGCGATCGCATGAATGCAGAGCAAGCGAAGGAAATCGGCCTCGTCACGCGCATTTCGACGACGCCCGACAGTCTGATCGCCGAAGTGCAAACGCTGGCGGACCGGCTCGCCGCGAAATCGCCTGCGGCCACGATCTACGTCAAGCAGGCGGCGCGCGCCGCGCTCGAACTCGATCTGCGCCGCGGCCTGGATCGCGAGCTCGATCTGTTTGCGCTGCTCGCCCCGAGCGACGATGTGAAGGAAGCCGCGCTGGCCTTCAAGGAAAAGCGCACCCCTGTTTTCACTGGAGAATGAGCAGATGACTAGCGGTATTGGCGGTTCTGGCGATACTGGCGCCACGCAGGCGACAGCCGGCAAGCTCGAAGGCAAGGTTGCGATCGTCACCGGCGCGGGTGGCGGACTCGGTGCGGCCTGCGCCCGCGGCCTCGCGGCGCAAGGCGCGCGCGTAGCCGTGGTGGACATCGACGGCGATGCGGCGGTGGCGGTGGCCGCGTCGATCGGTGAACGGGCGTTGGGCCTGCGCACCGACGTCTCGTCCGAGACCGAGGTCAAGGCAATGATCGCAGCCGTGCTGGAGCGCTTTGGACGCATCGACATCCTGCACAACAATGCGGCCGTGCTCGACGCCGCACAACGCAACGGTGACCGCGATGTGTGCAACGTCGAAGTCGAAGCATGGGATCGCGCGATGGCGGTCAATCTGCGCGGCCCGATGTTGTGTTCGAAGCACGCGATTCCCGCAATGCTGAAGATGGGCGGCGGCTCGATCATTCATGCGTCGTCCGGTTTCGGCGCGCAGGGCGATTTCACTTTGAGCGCGTATGCGGCTTCGAAAGCCGGCTTGACGATTCTGAGCAAATCGATTGCCGCGCAGTATGGCAAGCAAGGGATTCGCTCGAACACGATTCAGATCGGTCTCGTGGTCGCGGAGAACGGTGGCGCGCATCCGCTGCCCGACGACATCAAGACCGTCATTCTCGACGGCCACCTGACGCCCTATCTCGGCAAACCGAAGCATGTGGCGGATGTCGTGTGTTTTCTCGCTTCGGACGAAGCTGCGTTCATTACCGGAGCGACACTCCCCGTCGATGGCGGCTTCACGAGCCATGCGCCGACACTAGCGCCGATGCGGGCGTTGTTCGCCGCGCGCGGCAGAGAAGCATATTGAGCGCGCAGCAATCGTCTCAGGCGCGCCCGGTCTTCGATGTTTCAGTTGCAAAACCGAAGGCCGCCGGCAAGTCCACTATCGTACTGGTGCACGGTGGCCAGCATAGCGGTGCGTGCTGGCAGCCCACCGTCGACGCATTGCGCGCGCGTGATCCTTCAGCGCGGGTACTCGCCGTGGATCTGCCCGGCCACGGCAATGAACCAGGCAATCTGGCGACGCTGACCATCGAACAATGCGTCGAGAGCGTGACGGCGCAAATTCTTGTGACGCGGCCGGAACGGGTGATGCTGGTCGGCCATTCGATGGCGGGGATCACGCTGCCCGGTGTGGCCGCGCGGCTCGGACCCGCGCTGGTGCAACGGATGGTTTTCATCGCCTGCTGCATCCCGCCTGACGGTAAGACCGTGCTCGACACACTGCACGCGCCGATGAACGTGATCGCGTCGCGTGCCGCACGGCGCACCGCTGTCAGTGCACCGTTCCCCGCGTTCATTGCGCGTTGGGTATTTGCCAACGGTATGACGCGGGAACAGAAGCAACGCGTCGTGGCGGGTCTGTGCGCCGAAAGCACCCGAGTGACGACCGAACCGGTCGATCGTTCGACATTGCCGCGCGTCCCGATGAGCTGGGTGCTCACTCAACGCGACCGTGCGCTGCGGCCGAAGGCGCAACGCGAGTTCATCGGCAACCTGGGCGGAGTGGACGAAGTGATTGAACTCGATACCTGCCACAACGCGATGATCAGCGAGCCGGTGAAGCTGGCGGAGATTCTGTTGAGCCGGTGCTGAGCATGACGAGGGGCGCTTGCTTCACGCAAGCGCCCTTCCGTCTGATCAGGTCACACTACGAGCCGCTCGTCTTGCGACTCCTTCTGCTTCGGCTGGTTCGGCCCCCCTGCCAGCGCATACTCCGTCATCAACGCTTGGCGCTTTTTCTCCACAGCGTGGATATTGCGTTCCTTGACGTGACCAAATCCTCGAATCTCGTCCGGCAACTTCGCGAGCCGGATCGCCACATCGAGATTGTCCGCATTCAGTGAAGCGCAAAACGTTTCCACCAGTGCGATGTAGTCCTCGATAAGTTGCCGCTCCATGCGCCGTTCCGCAGTCTTGCCGAAGATATCGAAGGCGCCGCCGCGCAGACCTTTGAACTTAGCCAGCATGCGAAACATGGGCAGCACCCATGGTCCAAAGCGGCGCTTGATCAGGTGGCCATGCTCATCGCGCCTGGCGAGCAAAGGCGGGGCGAGATAGAACCTGAGCGCGTAGTCTTTGCCCGGCTCGCCTTCGAACTGGGCGCGCAGCTTGTCGAGATAGGACGGGTCGGCATAGAGCCGCGCGACTTCGTATTCGTCCTTGTAGCTCATCAGCTTCGCGAGATTCTGCGCGATGGCGCGCGTAAGGGGCATCTGCGTATCGCCGCTGATTTGCGATTCCCTCGCACGTAGTCGTCCCACCACGTGTCGGTAACGCTCTGCATAGCGCTCGTCCTGATACCCGACGAGCGCCTGCGCGCGCAGTTCGATCAGTTTCTCCACCGACTGCGGCAATGGCAGCACGACCGCCTGCGTTTGCGCTACGTCACGCGTTGGCCGCGGCACCCACTGATCCGCTGCCTGCGCGCCGTGTTCGGCGATATAGCGCCCCCAGTCGAACGCGAGACGGTTCTTCTCGACTGCCACGCCATTCAGTTCGATGGCGCGCAGCAGACTTGCATGCGAAAGCGGCAGCCAGCCCTTCTGCCACACATAGCCCAGCAGCAACGGGTTCGCGTAGATCGTGTCGCCCAGCAATGTCAGCGCGAGCTGGTTGGCATCGACAAATGCGCAATGCTCGCCGATATTGGCGCGCAGATCCTGCTCCGTCTGCGCGCCGGGAAATACCCAATGCGGATTTTTCACAAACTCAGCCGTGGGTGTTGCACCGCTATTGATCGCCGCGCGCGTGACGTCGAGACGCATCTTCGAAAGCACTTCCGGCAACGCCGACACGATCGCATCGCAACCGATGATGAGCCGCGCCTCGCCGGTGCCGATGCGCGTCGCGTGCAGCGCGTCGGGGGTCGGCGCAAGCTGAATATGGCTCAGCACCGCGCCACCTTTCTGCGCTAGCCCAGCCATATCGAGCACGACGACGCCCTTGCGTTCCAGATGCGCGGCCATGCCGATCAGCCCGCCGATCGTGACGACGCCTGTACCGCCGACGCCGGTCACAAGAATGCCGTAGCGTTGCGCGAGCGGTTCGGCCCGCGGCTGTGTCAGCGCCGCAAAATCCGGCATGCGACTGTTACCTTGTGTGGCACGGGCCGGCTTCTTCACTTGCGCACCTTCCGCTGTGACAAAGCTCGGACAGAAGCCCTTCACGCACGAAAAATCCTTGTTGCACGACGACTGATTGATCTTACGTTTGGTGCCGAGCGACGTCTCGAGCGGTTCGACCGACAGACAGTTCGACTGCACCGAGCAATCGCCGCAGCCCTCGCAGACCGCGTCGTTGATGAAGGCGCGTCTGGCCGGATCCGGGTACGTGCCGCGCTTGCGCCGCCGACGTTTCTCCGTCGCGCAGGTCTGGTCGTAAATCAGCACGGTGGTACCAGCCGTGTCGCGTAACTCGCGCTGGATCGCATCGAGCCGGTCGCGATGATGGACCTGAACGTCAGATGGCAATGGCACGGCCGCCGAGTATTTCTCTGGCTCGTCGGTGACGATCACTACCCGTTTCGCCCCTTCGGCGACGACCTGAAATGCGATCTGCGGGACCGTCAGCACGCCGTCGACCGGCTGGCCACCGGTCATGGCAACCGCGTCGTTATAGAGAATCTTGTAGGTGGCGTTCGCGCTCGCAGCAATCGCCGCACGGATCGCCAGCAGGCCGGAGTGGAAATAGGTGCCATCGCCAAGGTTGACGAACACGTGCTTATCGCTCGTGAAATGCATCTGGCCGAGCCACGCCACGCCCTCGCCGCCCATCTGGCTGAAGGTGTCGGTATTGCGGTCCATCCACATCGCCATATAGTGGCAACCGATACCCGCCAGTGCTCGCGAACCATCCGGAACCCGCGTCGACGTGTTGTGCGGGCAACCCGAACAGAACCACGGCTTGCGCTCCACTGTGACGCGCGGCCTGGCCGCCTCGCGCTCCTTCGCTTCGATCAAGGCGACGCGCCCGGCGATTCCTGCGGCAACGTCGGCGGGCAAATCGGCCTTCGCGAGACGCCGCGCGATCGCCTTGGCGATCAACGCCGGCGACAGTTCGTGATGCGCCGGCAACAGCCAGTCGCCACGCGGCACCGACCACTCACCGCCCTCGTTGTCGCGCTCGTCGAACTTGCCATAGACTTTCGGACGCACGTCGTCGCGCCAGTTGTACAGCTCTTCTTTCAGCGCGTATTCGAGAATCTGGCGCTTTTCTTCGACGACCAGGATTTCCTGCAAGCCGGTCGCGAAGTGGCGCGCGTCCTGCGCATCGAGCGGCCAGACACAACCCACTTTCAACACGCGGATGCCCACTCGCGCGCATGTAGCGTCGTCGAGGCCGAGGTCGAGGAGCGCCTGACGCACGTCGAGATAAGCCTTGCCCGCGGTCATGATGCCAAAACGCGGGGCGGGCGAATCGATCACTACGCGGTTCAGTTTGTTGGCGCGCACGTACGCAAGCGCCGCATACCATTTGTGGTCGAGCAACCGCGCTTCCTGCGCGAGCGGCGGATCCGGCCAGCGGATATTCAGGCCGCCCTCGGGCATCGGGTAATCGTCCGGCAGCGTGATCTGTACGCGCTCGGGATCGATCTCGATCGATGCGGTCGACTCCACCACGTCCGTCACGCATTTCATTGCGACCCACAGGCCCGAATAGCGGCTCATCGCCCAACCGTGCAAACCGTAGTCGATATATTCCTGCACGCTGGACGGATACAGCACCGGAATCCCGCTTGCAATGAACGCATGCTCCGATTCATGCGCCACAGAGGAGGACTTCGCGCCATGATCGTCGCCTGCCAGCACCAGCACGCCGCCGTGCCGGTCGGTGCCCGCGGAGTTCGCGTGACGGAACACGTCGCCGGTGCGGTCGACGCCCGGCCCTTTGCCGTACCACATGCCGAATACGCCGTCGCAGGTCGCGCCGGGCCATAGATTGATCTGCTGCGAGCCCCACACGGCGGTAGCCGCGAGGTCTTCGTTGACGCCCGGCTGAAACACGACGTCATGCGCTTTCAGATGGCTTTTGGCCTTCCATAGCGCCATATCCAGCGCGCCGAGCGGCGAGCCGCGATAGCCCGAGATATAGCCGGCGGTATTCAGACCCGCGCGGCGGTCGCGTTCTTTCTGTAACATCGGCAAGCGCGCCAATGCCTGAGTCCCGCTGATATAAACACGGCCTTGGTTCAGGGTGTATTTGTCGTCGAGCGAGACGGCGGCTAGCTCCGCTTCTTGAGCGGGCGATGCTGGCGCGTTCATGGGCTTGTCTCCGATACTGGTTTCGGGTCAGTATAGGCAGGCCGATTCCAGCGGTAAAACCACAAAAACGCAAGCCTCGCATCCGAAAAACGCATGGCCAAAGACATCACCCTCAGACAACTCCGCTACTTTGTCGCCGCTGCCCGCGCGGGACAGTTTTCGATGGCTGCCGCGAGCGAGCATGTGTCGCAATCGGCGATCACGAATGCCGTAATCGCGCTGGAACAGGCGCTCGGTGCGCGCTTATTCGACCGCGGCGCGCACGGCGTGACACTCACCGCCGACGGTCACGATTTCTACAATCACGCACGGCACGTGCTGGAATCGGTACGTGACGCGCTGCACAAGCCGCGGTCGGGCGCCCGGGCCAGTTCGGGCACAGTGCGAATTGCCGCCTCGTATGCGGTGCTGGGCTATTTTTTGCCGGAATTACTGGCGCGATTTCGCGCAAGTTTTCCTGCGATCGAACTTGATCTGCGGGATATGGACCGCCCCGTTATTGAAGAAGCGGTATTGCGAGGCGGCATCGATCTCGGCGTCACGCTCGTGTCGAACGTCGAACGCCTCGGCGAGTTGGGACACCAGATTCTGATTCGTTCGCGGCGGCAGTTGTGGACAGCGCCTTCGCATCCGTTAGCCATGCTGCCGAGTGTTTCGCTGGCTGATGTGGCTGCGCATCCGGGCATTGTGCTCACCGTCGACGAAGGCGAGGCTTCGATGATGCGCTATTGGCGCACGGCCGGATTGGAGCCGAATATCGCGTTTCGAACCGGGTCCATGGAAGCCGTGCGAGGGCTGGTAGCCAACGGCTTCGGCGTAACCGTTCTGTCGGATATGCTGTTTAGAGCCTGGTCGCTCGACGGAACGCGGATCGATGCGCGGCCTCTCGTCGACCCGATCCCACCGATGGAAGTCGGCTTGCTATGGCGCCCTGGCGGAGAGATTGCGCCGGCGGCGCGGCAGTTGCAGGAATTCCTGATTCAGGCACATAGCGCATAGCGCGCAGGCTGGCCAGGTACAGCACCCGCTCATACCTCGGCCGTGCCGCAACTCGCGATCGCATAGGCCAGATTTGCCCTCATACGATGCAACAACCCCATCAGCACTTCACGCTCGCGAGCATCGAAACCGGCTAAAGCTTCGTCCGCAACCCGATCGCCGACATCCAGCACCTGAACGAGCGCCGCGCGTGCTTTCCGGGTCGCTTTCACGCAGTAAGCCCGCCGATCGCTGGCATCCGCCACCCGCATCACCCAGCCGCCTTCGGTCATTCTGTCCAGCAGCCTCGTCAACGAAATCGGCGAAATCTCGAGCGTCTCGGCAAGCCTCGCCTGATTCGTCTCGCCATACCACGACAGGTAAGCCAGCACTCGGCTCTGGGCACGCGTCAAACCGAGGCGAGCCTTGGCGCGCTCATCGAAAAGACGGCCGCACAGCCGGCCCGCGTCCGTGATCAGAAAGCCCAGGCGATTGTCGTAGCCGTTTTCCATGCCGGCGATTATACGAGTCAATTTAGCCAAATGTGAACATTACTGCGATATCTGTCTCAATTACAATAAGCACGCTTATTAATTTTGCGCGTGACGCAACTGAGGCCCCTACGTTATGGCAGGACATTCCACGGCACCCGCCCAGCCGCTGCATCCCGGCGCCGGGCTCAACCGACCGCTCATCACCGTGTCGATCATGCTGGCCACGCTGATGCAATCACTCGACAGCACGATCGCCAACGTGGCACTGCCGCATATGCAGGGTGCGCTGTCCGCGTCGCAGGACGAAATCACGTGGGTTCTCACCTCGTATATCGTGTCTGCGGCCATCGCCACGCCGCTCACCGGATGGCTTGCCACCCGCTTCGGCGTCAAGCATCTGCTGGCGGCGTCGATCACGGGCTTTACCATCGCTTCCGGCCTCTGCGGTCTGGCGGACTCGCTGCCGCAAATCATCATCGCGCGGCTGTTGCAAGGGATCTTCGGCGCGTCGCTGGTGCCGCTCTCGCAATCCATCCTGCTCGATATCAATCCGCGCGAAAAGCAGGGCCAGGCGATGGCCGTGTGGGGTATGGGCGTGATGGTCGGGCCGATTCTCGGGCCCACGCTCGGCGGCTGGCTGACCGAAAGCTATAACTGGCGCTGGGTGTTCTTCATCAATCTGCCGGTGGGTGCCTTCGCGCTGTTCGGCACACTCGCCTATTTGCCGGAAAACCGCCACAGGCTCGGCGAGCGGTTCGATTTTTTCGGCTTCGCCACCCTGAGTCTGGCCGTCGGCGCATTGCAGGCGCTACTCGATCGTGGCGAACAGCTCGACTGGTTCAGTTCGATGGAAATCCGCGCCGAAGCGCTGGTAGCCGTCATCAGTTTCGCCTTCTTCATTGCCCATACGGCGACTGCGGGGCCGCGCTCTTTTTTCCGCTATCAGTTGTTGAAGGATCGCAATTTCGTCACGGGCGTGTTCTTCATCTTCGTGGTCGGCGCCGTGATGTACGCTACGCGTGCACTCCTGCCGCCAATGCTGCAATCGCTGATGAATTACGACGCCGCCACCGCGGGTCTCGTCAGCGCGCCGAGCGGCGTCGGCACAATGATCGCCATGATGGTCGTGGGCCGTCTGATCGGCCGGTTCGACGTGCGTGTGCTACTCGTCACGGGCTTTCTGATCTCGGCGTTCGCGCTGTGGCAGATGACCCACTATTCGCTGGTGCTGTCGCCGTCGGACATTGTCTGGCCCGGTGTGGTACAGGGTTTCGGCCTAGGCCTTGTGTTCGTGCCGCTTAGTTCAGTCACCTTCTCCACGCTGTCCGGCGAACTGCGCAGCGACGGCACCGCGATCTACAGCCTGATGCGCAACATCGGCAGCAGCATCGGAATTTCGGTGGTCCAGACCCTCATAACGCGCAACACCCAGGTGATGCACGCATCGCTGGCCACCCATGTGTCAGTGTACGACGCCGTGGTGCAGAACCAAGTCGATCTGCATTCGCCGAGCGCAATTGCGCTGCTGGACATGCAGCTCACCCAACAGGCCTCGATGATCGCGTATATCGACGACTTCAAGCTGATGTTCATCGCCACCCTGCTGGTGATTCCTTTGCTGGCCATTATTCGCCCGGCCCGTCACTCGCGCGTTGCGCCTGCCGACGCACATGTGGCGATGGACTAGTCGCATACGCGAAGAACTTTGCCACGGTTTATCTGTACATTTATCACAATTCTGTTTAGATTATAAAAACCAGACACCACCCGGCGGGCGATCCATTGCTGGGCCCCGACATGAGGAGACATATGCAGATCGACCTGAGCAGCAAGCGCGTGATCGTCACCGGCGCATCACGCGGCATCGGCCGCGCAATCGCGCGGGCCTTTGCAGCCGAAGGTGCGCGCGTCGCCATTTGTGCGCGCACCAGCGCCGACCTTGAAGCCGTTGCGGAAGACCTGAAAGTGCGTGGCGCGTCCGCCGTGATCGCGCACTCGGTCGACGTGACCGATACCGACGGCGTCAAACAGTTCGTGGGACATGTGGTGCAAAGCTGGGGCGGTGTGGACGTGCTGATCAACAATGCCGGCCAGGGTCGTGGCGGCAACCTCGAAACGCTGACGCCCGAACAGATCCTCGAGCACGCCAACATTCTGCAAATGGGGCATTTCCGCTTCGTGCAAGCGGTAGTGCCGCATATGCGCAAGCAACGCTGGGGCCGAATCATCGAGATCAACGCGCTCGCGGGCGTCGTGCCGACGCCCGACGGCATTCCGTCGGTCGTCAATCGCGCGGCCTGCGTGGCAATGTCGAAATCGCTTGGCATGTCGCTCGCGAAAGACAACATCCTCGTCAACACCCTGAACATGGGCTGGATCGACACGGGTCAATGGGACCGCCACTATCGCGAGATGCCGGCAGGCTGCACGCGTGAAGAGTTCGACAACATGGTGCTGAAGGTCGTGCCGATCGGCCGTTTCGGCAAACCAGAAGATGTCGCGGGCATGGCGCTGTTTCTGTCCAGCGACTACGCGAGTTTCATCAGCGCGGCATCGATCGATATCGCCGGCGGCATGGGCGGCCAGATTGCCTACTACCCGACGCTCAAACGCGACTTCTACGAAGCGGTTAAGGCACGCGGCGAGGCTGCGCTCGAGCGGTAAGCGGGCCAAAACCCATTGCGCTGCGGCAGCGCCCTTCTTACAACTCACGGTATGCCATGCCGAACGACACCGCCCGCCTCGCGCGGGCGGTCGTCCATCTGCCTCGGGAGTCCTGCTTTGTCCACCACCTTCACGCCCCGGACGCAGCAAAGCGTGTCCACCTCGTCGTCCACCTCAGCGACCGCCGCGTCAGCCGGCACAGCACCCGTCTATCCATCGGCCCGCTACGCCTGGTACGTCATCGCCGTGCTATTCGCGGCCACGTTGCTGTCTCAACTCGACCGTCAATTGCCCGCACTGCTGGTACATCCTTTGCGCAAAGAGTTCGGCATCTCGGATACGGCATTCAGTCTATTGCAGGGCTACGCGTTCGCGATCTTTTACACACTGGCCGGGTTGCCGCTCGGCCGCCTCGTGGATCGCGGCAACCGCCGCAATCTGATTTTCGCAGCGCTGCTGTTCTGGGGTGCGGCCACTGCGCTGTTCGCGTTCGGCCAGAGTTATACCCACCTGCTGCTCGCGCGGGTCGGGGTTGGAATCGGCGAAGCGGTGCTCGCGCCAGCTGCCTATTCGTTGATCGCGGATTGCATTGCGCCGGCGCAACGCGGCCGTGCGATGGCGATCTACTACGTTTCAATTGCGATCGGTTCCGGCGCGTCGTTACTGCTCGGCGGCTGGTTGCTGGCGGCGATTCCGCCGCACGGTCTGGGGATTGCGGGTTTCGGCCGCGTGCCGGCCTGGCGCCTCGCATTTGTCGCGGCTGCGCTGCCTGCCGTGCCCTTGGCGCTGCTGTTGTTGGCGACGGTGCGCGAACCGGCGCGTCAGGAGGTGGCGGTGACAAGCGCTGGAATCGATATGGCCGAGGACGCCTCGGTGGGTGATTTCGTGCGTTATCTGCGCCTGCACGCCGCCACGTTTGCCAGCGTGCTGACTTACCCGGCATTGCTGTCGATCATCGGCTATGGCGCGCTTGCCTGGGCACCCGCATTATTCGAGCGTACCTTCGGTATGCCGCCGACGCGTTCGGGTCCGGTGCTCGGCTTGATCATTGCCATTGCAGGCGCAGGAGGCACTCTGGTGTGCGGCTTTCTCAGCGATGCGTGGACGGCGCGCGGCGTGCCGGCGGCACGCTTTCGCGTCGCGCTGCTCGGCTCAGCGGTGTTCGCGCTGCCGTGCATGCTGTGGCCGCTAATGCCGGACGCTCGTCTGGCGTTCGCGCTGCTGTTCGTCAGCGTGTTTGGTCTCGGCATTGCGCAGTCGGCGGCACCTGCGGCGATTCAAGCGGCCGTACCCAACCGCATGCGGGGCCAGGCCATCGCCGTGTATCTGCTGCTCGCCGGATTGCTGGGCATCGGACTGGGGCCGACCATCGTCGCGCTCGTCACCGATCACGTATTTCATCGCGACAGCGCTTTGCGCTATGCGGTGGCGTGCACGGCGGCTCCCGCAGCACTGTTCGGATTGTGGCTGATTGGTTCGGGCATCAAGCCCTACGCTAGAACGCTGGCGTCGTTGCACGTTGCGCAACAACGGCGGTAAATGAAAACGACGGCCAAGCGTAACCGCCTGGTCGCCGTGTACTGGTCATGCTCGTGGTGATCCGCCTGGCTGATCCGCCTGGCAACTGCGCTTGCCTATTCACCGCGCCCCAACCGGCCAATTGCACGCATCGGCGAGAGCACCCGCTTCGCCCCGATCCGGTTACGCAACACGCCGATACGCTCGATCTGCGCTTCAATCACGTCCCCTGGCTGCAGGAAGCGGCCGTCTTCGAGCCCTACGCCGCATGTCGAGCCGGTAAAGACCAGGTCACCCGGCCGTAGCGCGATACGTGCATCGACATAGTTCAGCAATTCGTCGACCGGAAAAATCATCTGGCTGGTGTTATCGTGCTGACGCTCCTCGCCGTTGATACGCAAGCTCAACGTCACGCAGGGCTGGCCCGGGCCGCCAAACTCATCGAGTGTAGTGATCCAGGGGCCGATTGGCGCGGTGTTATCCAGCGCCTTCTGCGTGAACAGATCAAGCGAACCGAGTTGCTTGCCCGCATCGCGCGCACTGATGTCGTTGCCAACCGTATAGCCGAGCAGACAGGCGCTTGCCTGCGGTTCGTCGCCGAACGCACGCGCGACGACCGCCACCAGTTCGACTTCGTAGTCGAGCTGATTCGTCACGGCGGGATACTGAATCTCACCGCCAGGCGGAACGAGCGCTGACGCCGGTTTGATATAAGCAAGCGTATGCGGCGGCGCCTGCTTGCGGCCGAGCCGCACCAGATGCGACAGGTAGTTCAGACCGACGCCGAACACGCGCGCCCCGGGATTCACCGGTGGACACAGCTCCAACTCGGCGAGCGGCAGGCGGCGCGCATCGAGTTCGAGCGCCGCGCAGCCCTGGCTCGCGACCCTCGGCGCCCACACTTCGAATGGCGCGCGAATGCGCTGCACTTCGCGCGCGCTTTCATCGACCTGAGCCCAGAAACACTCGCCCGCCGCGTCGCGGACTCTCGCTAGCTTCATGGCTAGGCCAACCGACGTCTGGCGGCGAGAATCGCAAGACCCTCGGCATCCATCACTTCTTCGGGCGCGCGCACGCTCGGCCCGAGCATCGGGCCGACCAGCTCGTGACCCCACGTGCTCAGTTTTTCCGGATTCAACTCGAAGCCGTCACCGTGCCAGGGTTCGAGTTCGGTGATGATTTCGAACGCGAAACCGCCCGGCGAGAAGTGATAGAACGACACGTGCGGGTCTTGCGTATGCTGGCCGAGCGTCATCATCATCGGCAGCTTGCGCTGCTTGACGATGTCGTAGGTCTCGCCCACGTCGCGCAGATTGTTCACGAAGAGCCCGATGTGCTGAATGCCCATCTTGTTCGGCCCGAGCCCGTATGCAATGTCGTGACTCGTACTGGTGTTCAGTTTCGAGCGATAGAACGCGGTCTTGCCCTTGCCCGCTCCCGCGCCGTAGTAGTGAAAACCCATCACCACGGTCAGGAAGTGTTCGAGTTCCGGCGGAAACTCTGGCGTGATCACCACGATGTGACCGAGACCTCGCGCGCCGGCATTGAAGCCACCGTGCGGACGGCCTGGAATGAACGAGCGCGGCATCCATTTCTGCGAGTAGAACAGTTCATGCTGATAGCCGACCGGATCGCGAAAACGCACCACGTCGCGCACGCCACGCAGTTCCGCGTCGCCCTGAGTCACTTCGACACCTGCTTCGCGCAGCCGCGCGACAGCCGCCTGAAATTCGAGCTTGCCGCGCGCTTCCCAACCGATATATGCAAGCCGGTCGACCTTGCCGGGATGAAACGCAAAGCGGTGGCGCCGGTCGTCCATCCGGAAATACAGCGAATCGCGATCCGCTTCTGGTGATGTGCCGATTTGCAAACCCAATACTTCAGGCCCGTAGGTGCGCCACTCATCCATGTTGGCCGTCTCGAAGCCGAGGTAGCCGATGCCGATAATATCCACGACGTCTCCTGATAATGTGCTCTTTCAGGTATGCGCGGCGCCATTAGAGCGCGAGCATACCGCCGTCCACGACGATGTCGGTGCCGGTGATGTACGAAGCCTCGTCCGATGCCACAAACAACGCTGTGGCGACGATTTCTTCCGCTTCGCCCGCGCGTTCCATCGGGATGCCGGCGAGCAGCATGGAACGCGTGGCCGGGTTATCGAGGAACGGTTTGGTGCCGGGTGTGACGACCACACCCGGGCTGATGCTCACGGCGCGAATCCGATGCTTGACGCCTTCCACCGCGAGTTGCCGCGTCAGAGCGATCACGCCAGCCTTGGCAGCCGAATGCGCACCAATGCCGGTGGCCGCCGAAGCGCCCCAAGCCGCCACCGACGAGATATTGACGATCACGCCGCCGTGCACCGCGAGATGACGCCAGGCAAAGCGCGTCGGATAGAACACAATGTCCAGTTCATTGCGCAGCGTGTAACGCCAGTCGTCCACCGACATCTCGCTGATCGGACCAAAGCGTGCCGCCGATGCGTTGTTGTACAGAATGTCGATGCGGCCATAGGTGGCGACCGCGTCTTCGATCCACGCCTGGGCCCCTTGCGGATCGCCCAGATCGACGCTACCCGCGCCCGCCATATCGAGACCCTCGTCGCGCAGCAGTGCGATGGTTTCCTGCTGTGCCGCCGCGTTCAGATCACAGCCGAATACCCTGGCACCTTCACGTGCGAAGCGCAGTGCGGCTGCCCTGCCCTGGCCGCCGCCAGTACCGCTGATCAGCGCCACCTTTCCTTCGAGCCTTCCCATATGAAGCGTTCCCCCGTTGGCTCAGCCGGCAATCGCTTCGACGCTGAGTGCCTCAGCGGGACAGGCGGCCGCGCCTTCGCGCGCGTCAGCCTCGAGTTCGATGGGAATCGTCTCCGCCTCGAGATAGACGAGGCCGTTCTCGTCGAGCTTATAGACCTGCGGACACAGTTGCGCGCATAGGCCATAACCGCAGCAGCGGCTCCGATCGGCGCTTACCCGCAGCATCACTGATGCCTTGATTTCCGAACTCATGTCTCCTCCTTTGGACGCGTGGCCAGTCAAGGCCGTTTCGAGAAATTATATGCACAGATTTTTTAAATGTGTTTATTTTATGGTTCGGGTTGACCCTGGCTGCAAGTGCTTGCGAAGGTTTTTGATCGTAGATGAGCGAATCGGCGGTCGCGCCGGTTTGATCGGGTAAGCCACTATGAACAAAGGCTTTGCACCGGGACTATTCTCACTACAGAATACAATCTCTGTCTGTAGAACGATTCTGGAACACCGTGAACACGCTTTGGCACCGCGTTTCTTACGGGCGAGGATAGAAAATGAACGGCACGTTGCCCGTGCCCGGACGGCAACCAAGAGACCGCCACCCATGACGACAAAGAAGAACACTGCTATAAGCGAGTCCGTAGGAACCCGAGCGAACGTGGCGCGCCGCTCTGCTGATCAGGCGCCGAAAAGCCGTGGCGCAACGAGCGCGGTAACAGTGAAGCCCGTTGCGAACGCAATCCGTATCCTGCGTTACCTCACGCAGACAGGTGCGCCGGAACGAGCTGCGGACATCGCGCGGCATCTGTCGATCAATCCGAGTACCTGCTTTAACATCCTGCGCACGCTCGTTGCGGAGGACGTGGTCGATTTCAATGCCCTGTCGAAGACGTATTCGGCAGGCCTCGGGCTGGCACGGCTCGTGGAGCAGCTAGTGACCCAGGGGCAGCGGCTGCAGTTGGCTGCGCCGCTGATGCAGGATCTTGCAGCGGAGTTCGGCGTCACCGTGACCTTGTGGCGCCGGCTCGGCGCGGACCGGATCGTGTTGGTGAGTTCCGAATCGAGTCCGACCGATTTGCACATCGATATGCCGGCCGGCCAGCGATTGCCCATTCTGATGGGCGCCAGCGGACGCCTGTTTGCGGCGCGCCTCGGACTTACCGATGAGCAGTTGCGGGATGAATTCGAACAGTTACGCTGGGCGCGACCCATCTCGCTCGAGACCTATGTGCGCGAGGTGAATCGCGCGCGCCGACGTGGCTGGGCCAGCGATGACGGATACTTTGCGACGGGCGTGATGGCGATTGCCGCGGCTGTCTGCGACAAGAGCGATAACATCGCGTTTACCGTCTCTACGGTCATGATTCGGGGTGATCGAGGAGAGGCGCAAGTAGATGCGCTCGGCGAGGCTGTCCGCGACCTTGCTCATCGGTTGGAGTCAGTCCTGTTCTGATTTTTTCTGCTCATTCGGGCGCATTTTCTGTACGCCCGAAGCATTAGCGTTTTCTCACAGCATTTGGTTCGGCACGCCGGCCCGCCTCTGCGTCGCCGGCACTCGCTTGACGCGTCGGCATTCCCCTTCGAAATATCAATCCACATTTGCACGAAATGAAGGGGTTCGCGTCGCCCCTGGACCGCCTTCGTCCCGGACGGCACGCTCCGCACGGAAACTCAACCAGGCGCTACGCCGCGTAGCGAGTGGAGAGCGTGGGCCGCGCGCAAAAATCCCCTCTCCCTTCTCCCTGTAAACCCTAAAAACACCTCATTGAGGGGATGTAAATGAACATTATCGTTGATTGTGTTCAACTTGTTATCTACTATCTCAGTACCAACTCGCTCCAAACCCAGCTCGCCGAATCGCAGGTGAGCCCTTCACTACGGGGACCCCCGATGAAACTGGAAGACCTCATTCTCGTCAGCGTAGACGATCACGCGATCGAGCCGCCTAACGCTTTCACACGCCACATGCCCGCCAAATACAAGGGCCGCGAACCTAAGGTCGTGCAACGCAGTGGCCGCGATGTTTGGGAATTCGAAGAAAAGGCCACCGGCTACATGGGCCTCAATTCCGTCGTGGGCCGCCCGAAAGAAGAGTACGGCATGGAACCGCTCGGCTACGAACACATGCGCCGCGGCACCTGGGACATCAAAGCCCGCGTCGACGATATGAATGCCAACGGCGTGCTCGGCTCGCTGTGCTTTCCGACTTTCCCCGGCTTTGCGGGTCAGCGCTTTCAGGCCTATGAAGATCGCGGCGTCTCGCTCGCAGCCATCCAGGCCTACAACGACTGGCATCTGCACGACTGGTGCAATGCCGCACCGGGCCGCTTCATGCCGTTGATGATCGCGCCATGGTGGGATCCGCAAGCCGCCGCGGCCGAAATCGAACGGATGGCCAAACAAGGCGTGCACGCCCTTTCGCTCTCGGACAACCCCTCGCTTCACGGCTACCCGTCGATCCATAACGACCATTGGGATCCGGTCTACAAAGCCTGTGCGGACAACAACGTGGTGATCTGCTGCCATATCGGCACCGGCGCGAAAGCCGACCACGCCTCCGACGAATCGCCGATCGACGCATGGATCACCTCCATGCCGATCTCGATCGCCAATTCAGCGGCCGACTGGATCTGGGGGCCGATGTGGAAGAAATACCCGACGCTGCGCATGGCGCTCTCGGAAGGCGGCATCGGCTGGATTCCGTATCTGCTGGAACGTGCAGACTTCACGCACCGTCACCATCACGCGTGGACCATGTCGAACTTCGGCGGCAAGATGCCGAGCGATATCTTCAACCAGCACATCATCACCTGCTTCATCGAAGATCAGTTCGGCCTGAAGAACCTCGATTCGATCAACCTCGACAAGGTCACCTGGGAATGCGACTACCCGCACTCCGACTGCACATGGCCGAATTCCGCCGACGTGTTCTGGCAACAGGCGCAGGCGCAAGGCGTGTCCGACGAAGTGATCAACAAGATCACTCACCTGAATGCGATGCGCGAGTTCTCCTACGACCCGTTCCCGATCCTCGGCCGTGAGAACTGCACGGTCGGTGCGCTGCGTGCCCAAGCGAAGCACGTGAGCATCGAGCCCGCGCTCGGCATGGGCGGCGCCGCGCCGGTGCGCGATCCGAACAAGCCCGTGACCTCCGGTGACATCAACCGGATGTTCGCAGCCGCCGACGCACAGGCCGCGCTGTAAAGCGGCCCACTCACGCCGCGGCAGCACGTCGCCGCGGCGTCTGCAACACAGGCTGGACCGCGCCGCACATATCGGCCTCGTGGTTCAGGCGAGCTATGCAGGCCGATGTGGCCTGCGTAACGCGCTCGACATCCACGGCCATGAACGGCGCGACCCAATGCCCGCTCCCTGGGTCCCACCCGAACTATGTCCGCTACCGCTTTTCGCTATCACAGCCTTCCCTCCGACGCCGAGCCGCTGCGCGAGCAGGTGCGCGCGTTCCTCGCAGATACCTTGCAAACGCGCTCGCCGCTTAAGCGTGCCGAATCGTGGATGGGCGCCGATCCCGCGTTCAGCCGCGAACTCGGCCGACGTGGCTGGCTCGGTATGGCGTTGCCCAAACGCTATGGCGGCAGCGAGGCCGGCCCGTTTGCGCGCTATGTCGTGATCGAAGAACTGCTCGCGGCGGGCGCGCCCGTCTCGGCGCACTGGATCGCCGATCGCCAGAGCGGCCCGCTGCTTCTGCGCTACGGCACCGAAGCACAGCGCGAACGCTATCTGCCGGCGATCTGCCGCGGCGAAAGCTATTTTTGCATCGGCATGAGCGAGCCGAATTCCGGTTCGGACCTCGCGTCGATCCGCACGCGTGCCGAACGCAAGGGCAACGGCTGGCTGCTCAACGGCCACAAACTGTGGACCACCAACGCGCATTACTCGCACTACATGATCGCGCTTGTGCGCACCGGTGAAAAATCCAGCGCACGGCATGAAGGTATGTCGCAGTTCATCATCGACCTGAAAGCGCCAGGCGTCACGATCCGCCCGATCCGCGACCTGGCCGGCGGCGAGCATTTCAATGAAGTGTTCTTCGACGACGTCCAACTCGACGCCGATGCACTGGTTGGCACCGAAGGCCAGGGGTGGGACCAGGTCACCGCTGAACTCGCCTTCGAGCGCAGCGGTCCCGAGCGTTTTCTCAGCAGCATCGCGTTGCTGCATACGCTGATCGATGCGATCGGCCGCCGCCCCGATGCCTTGCAGGCACGCGAGATCGGCAGGCTGACAGCGCGGCTCTTCACGTTGCGGCACATGTCGCTGTCGGTCACGGCGGAACTTGCGGCCGGGCAAAACCCCGCGTGGGCCGCATCGTGCGTCAAGGATCTCGGCACGACCTTCGAGCAGGAGATTCCCGAAGTCGCGCAATTGCTGCTCGATACGCTGCCCAGCACCGGCGGCGGCAGCGACCATGCACAAGTACTCGCCTATCTGATGCAGATGGCACCCTCCTTTTCCCTGCGCGGCGGCACGCGTGAAATCCTGCGCGGCATCATCGCGCGCGGACTTGGACTGCGGTAATCGTCATGAGAGAAATTTTCGAATCCACTATCGAGCGTCTGCTCGGCGACACCGTCACTCCCGAGGTGCTGCGCGACAGTGAAGCAGGCGCCTGGCCGGGCCCCTTATGGAGCGCCATTGAAGAATCTGGTTTTGCCGTAGCGGCCGCTGCAGAAGCTCAGGGGGGCGCCGGCGCGAGCTGGGCCGACCTGTTCGTCGTAGTGCGCGCGGCAGGTCGTCACAACCTGCCCTTGCCGCTCGCCGAAACGCTGTTGGCCAATGCGCTGCTTGGCGAATGCGGGCTTGAAGCAATCAACGCGCCGCTCGGCATCGCGGGGGGCGGCTCGGTGACACTGCAACAGGGGCGCGTGAGCGGCACGTTACCAGACGTGCCCTGGGGCCGTCACACCAGTCACGTTGTTGCGATCACCGCGGGCAAGGAACCGACCCTGGTGCTGCTCGACACGGCTGATGCGCGAACAACATTGCGCCTGAACACCGCGGGCGAGCCACGCGACGATCTGCATTTCGAGCGCACCGCCTGCGTAAGCTGCGTGCCCTTGCCTGCCGATCTGCAAGCCGACGCGCTGCAGCTGGGCGCGGCGATGTTGCGCAGCGCCCAGATTGCAGGCGCCTTACAAGCGGTGCTCGACCTGACGATTCTCTACGCCACCGAACGTGTGCAGTTCGGCAAACCGATCGGCGCATTCCAGGCGCTGCAGCAACAGATCGCCGTCCTCTCCCAACATGCCGCGGCGGCAGCGGTGGCCGCGGAGTGCGCATTCAGCGCATCGCTCGACGGCGCGTGCGGCTTCGCCACGCTGCCAATCGCCGCAGCCAAAGTGTGCAGCGCCGAGGCGGCAAGCTTCGCGGCGTCAGCGGCGCATACCGTCCATGGCGCAATCGGCTTCACTCATGAACATGCACTGCATCACTCGACCCGGCGGCTGTGGTCATGGCGCAGTGAATTTGGCAACGCGACCGTGTGGGCGCAACGGCTGGGCGCCGCCGTGTGTGCCGCCGGCTCCGCAGAATTGTGGCCGGCGCTGACCGCTGGGCGCCTCGCACCGCTCGATCGGCCCATTGCGGCGGCACCGCTGCGAGGAGTCGCGGCATGAACGAATCTTTTCTCGATGTCGAACGAGACGGCGCCGTACTGACCGTGTGGCTGAACCGTCCTGAAACGCGCAACGCTCTGTCCGACCCCGCGCAAATGGATGAGCTGGTCGATCTATGCCAGCAGGTACGCCGTGATCACACCATCAAAGCGCTCGTATTGACGGGCGCCGGCAGTGCGTTTTGCGCCGGCGGCAACGTGAAAGACATGCGCGATCGCGGCGGCATCTTCGCTGGTTCGCCGCACGAAGTGCGCGACAGCTACCGCAATACGATCCAGCGCATCCCGCTCGCGCTGTACGAGCTCGACGTGCCGGTGATCGCGGCAATCAATGGTCCGGCGATCGGTGCGGGGCTCGATCTTGCCTGCATGTGCGACATTCGCATCGCCTCGGACAAGGCGCTCTTCGCCGAGAGCTTCGTGAAAGTCGGCATCGTCCCGGGCGATGGCGGCGCATGGCTGCTGCCGCGCGTGATCGGAATGCAGCGTGCAAGCGTGATGTCGTTCACCGGCGACACGATCGATGCGGTCAAAGCGCTCGAATGGGGCCTCGTGGCCGAGGTTGTCGCCGCCGAAACGCTGGTCGCGCATTCCCAAGCCGTGGCACAGCGCATCGCAGCCAACCCATCGCATGCACTGCGTCTGACCAAACGGCTCTTGCGCGAGGGCCAGCATATGCGGCTCGATTCCTTGCTGGAGTTGTCCGCCGCCTATCAGGCGCTCGCACATCACACTGAAGATCATCTGGAAGCGGTCAACGCATTTCTTGACAAACGGCCGCCGCGCTACATGGACAGATGACCGCGCGAATCAGCCACGCATATAGACCCATCCACCCCACCCAAATGCAGAGCGACAATCGCAGGACATGACTATGCGGACCGTTTTCAGGGAAGACCACGAACTATTTCGCGAGCAGGCCCGGCGCTTTATCGAAACCGAGATCGTGCCGAATCTGCACGCGTGGGAACGGGCTGGCATCGTGCCGAAATCGCTGTGGCGCAAAGCCGGCGAGATTGGCCTGCTGTGTTCAACCGTGCCCGAAGAGTATGGCGGCAGCGGCGGCGACTTCGGCCATTCCGCGGTGATGATCGAGGAACTGGCACGTGTCAATGCCACAGCCATCGGCTTTACGACACACTCGGAGATCGTCGCGCCCTACCTCGTCGCGTATGGCAGCGAAGAACAGAAACAGCGCTGGCTGCCGCGCATGGCGAGCGGCGAACTGATCGGCGTGATCGCGATGAGCGAGCCTGGCATCGGCAGCGATCTGCGCTCGATGCGTACCGGCGCGCGGCGTGAAAGCGATCATTACGTCATCAACGGGCAGAAGACGTTTATCACTAACGGCGGTAACGCCGGCCTGATCGTCACGGCTACCAAGCTCGACCCGCAATCGCGCGATCTCACGCTGATCTGCGTCGAAGAAGATACAGAGGGTTTTTCCAAAGGCAAGTTGTTGGAGAAAATCGGCCTCAAAGGACAGGATACGTCCGAACTCTTTTTCGACAACGTGCGCGTGCCGGCCGGCAACCGGCTCGGTGAAGAAGACAAAGGTTTCGGCTATCTGACCCATCAGCTCGCATGGGAACGCACCATTATCGGGATTCGCGCGGCGGCCTCGATCGAGGCGTTGCTCGAGGAAACCATCCAGTACACCCGCGACCGGCGCGTATTCGGCAAACCCGTGTTCGACTTTCAGAACACACGCTTCAAGCTGGCCGAAGTCAAGGCGCAAGCCACCATGCTGCGCGCATTCGTCGACGACTGCCTCGGCCGCGCAATGCGCGGCGAACTGACCGCCGAAGTCGGCGCAATGTGCAAACTGGTCGGCTCCGAATTGCAAGGCAAGCTGCTCGACGAAATGCTGCAATTGCACGGCGGATACGGCTATATGAGCGAGTACCGCATCGGCAAGGCATGGGTGGATGCGCGGGTGGCGCGAATTTACGGTGGCACGTCGGAAATCATGAAGGAAATCATCAGCCGGTCGCTATAGGTCTGCATTCCCCTTGCATGCAGACCCCACGCGAATCGAAAACCGGCGCGTCAATCGCGCCATACAGGAAACGGCCATGCCCAAACTCTCATATATCATGCACGACGGCACGCGTACCGACGTCGACGCGGCCATTGGTGCGACGGTGATGCAAAGCGCGCTCGAACGCAACATTGCGGGAATCAGCGGGGACTGTGGCGGTGCATGCCAATGCTGCACCTGCCACGTGTTTGTCGAAGAAGCGTGGCAAGACAGATTGCCACCCATCGACGATATGGAAGACGCGATGCTCGACAGCACCGCCGAGCCGCGCCGGGCAAATAGCCGGTTGTCATGCATGCTGACCATGACTCAGGAACTCGACGGTCTCGTCGTGCATCTTCCCGCCTCGCAGATCTGAGCGAGGATCGCTTCAGCGGTTAAAAAGGCGACACTGCGGGTCGCCTTTTTTCAAACCACCGCCGGCTCCGTTTCTCAATCCCAGATCACATGCAACGCGTGCGGCCCGCGCAATTGGGCACCGACGATTTGCGGTTTCGGCATATCCGGGTCAAGCCGCAGGTTCGGCAGCAAGTCGAGGATCGTATTCACCGCCACCGCGAGTTCGACCTTGGCGATGAACTGCCCGATGCACATATGCGGACCAAAACCGAACCCGAACGACGGTTTGAGCTTGCGATCGATATCGAAGCTCTCGCTGTTCTCGAACACGTCCTCATCGCGATTCGCCGACGACACGATACATTGCACCATCGCACCCTTCGGAATGCTGAAGCCGCCGATCTCTGTGTCCTGCGCCGCCTGGCGCACCTTGAAGGTCGCGACCGGCTCGAAGCGCACTGCCTCGTCGATCGCCTTCGGCACGAGGCTGCGATCAGCACGCACCCGCTCGAGGAGTTCGGGCCGCTCAAGCAGCGCCACCATCAGCGAGCCGAACGTGCGCGTGGTGGTCTCACCAGCCGCCGGCAGTAATGAGCGCACGAAAGTCGCCACTTCGTGGTCATCCAGAGAGCGCCCTTCGTACTCCGCACGAATCAGGCGGCAAATCAGGTCGTCGCCTTGCGCTCCGTTCCTGCGCACTTCGGCTACTTCGAGCTTGACCGCGTCATAGAGCGCCTGGGCAGCCTCCATCGCAGCTTTGCGCGCCTGAGCAGCCTTTTCCGCATCGACTTGCGGGCCGGCCAGAATCGCCAGCGCCCATGCCGCGTACTGTTCGATCTGCTCAGGGCGGTTATCCGGGAAACCGATCAGCGAATAGATCAAACGGATCGGAAAATGTAGGCCGAAATCCATCAGATCAGCGCGGCGCTTCGGCACCATTGGCTCGATATATTCGCTGCGCACAATCGGCGCCATCTTCGTGTCGCGCCAACGGTTCACCACGTCGGGCATGAAGACCGGCTGCAACAACGAACGCGCGCGGCGATGCGCTTCGCCGTCCATGCCGGTCAGGATCAGGCCGTCGAAAAACGCGCCGAGTCCTTCAGCGATAAAGCCGCTCGTAAACTGAGTGGCGTTGCGCAACACCGACATCACATCCTTATACTTGAACAGCGTAAACGTGGGCCGGTTTGCGTCGAGGCCGGCAATGTTCGGGACACCGAGGCGCGCCATGAAGTCTTCGGCGATGACAGGCGAATTGCGGCGCATGTCACGATAAATTGCGTGCAGATCGACGTCGCTGCCTTTGTAGTTGTCCGCGACGCCGGCGAAGGCGCTCTCGAGCGAAGTTGCTGCGGCGGGTGTGCTCATGCCTGTCTCCATCATTGATATTCGGTACGCGGACTTAGGGATCAGCCTGATAACCGTTTGACCCATGGTCAGCGCATTATATTGAACAGATTTGCAGATTGTGATCCACTTAAGGCGAAGAGGCAAGACAAAAGGCGCGCACTGCGATCGACGCAAACGCCCATGCACCCTGACAACAAAAAGGATGGAGACACATGGCAACAGAAGAGGCTTATGACGCATTGATCGTCGGCGGCGGCCACAACGGGCTATCCGCAGGCTGTTATCTCGCCGCGGCCGGAAAGAAAGTGCTGGTGCTGGAAGCGCTCGACAAGGTGGGCGGCATGGCTTCATCGGGCTATCTGCTGGAAGGTGCGCCACAGCATATGGTTCATCCGTGTGCACTCGACATGATGTCGATGCGAGTGCATCCACGCGTGCCCGCCGAGTTACAGCTCGAACGGCACGGCTTCCGTCAGATCGAACTGACGCCGGGTTACGTCTATTTGCATCCGGACGGCACCTCGCTGGTGTTCTGGCGGGATCCGGAGAAGACCGCGGCCGAAATTCGCCGCTATAGCCCGAAAGACGCCGACGCATTTCTCTCCTTCATCAAAGTCGTGTTCGCCTTCATCGACATGGCAATTCCGATGATGCGCGTCGATCCGGCGGATAAAAATCTCGGCGCGAAATTCGAGGCCTTCAAGGCGGCACTTCGCAATCGCAAGCTCAAACCCGAACTGATGGCGCTGCTCACCGGCTCGGCCTATCAGGCCGCACAGGAACATTTCGAACACCCGGTGACGATCTCCGCGATGTGTTGCCTGACCGGCCTCGCCGGGTCCATTACGGCTGACGGCAGTGGCATCTATTACGCGTTGCTCGGCTTTTTGCACCGCTTCGGCGTGGGCCGCGTGGTGGGCGGCATGCAGACTTTGTCCAACGCAATGGCCGCGCGCCTGCGGGAACTCGGCGGTGAGGTGATGACCTCGGCAAGCGTCGCGGAGATCATCACCGACGAATACGCGGCGCGAGGCGTACGCCTCGCTGACGGCCGCACGTTCCATGCACACGCCGTCATCGCAAGCTGCCATCCGAAAGTCGCGCTCGACCTCGTGACGCCCGGCCGGGTCGAAAAGCGCCTGTTGACACGTATGGCCCATGCACCGGCCAATGCGCACGGCGCGTCGCCGCTGAAGGTCGACATGGCTTTGCGCGGGCAGATATCGCTCAAGCGCTTCGAGGTTAAACGCGGCGACGGTCTCGATTTGCGCAAGACCTGCTTGCTGATCGGCACCACGGAAGCCGTGCTGGAAAACTTCCGTGCTTCGGCGCGTGGAGAAGTCCCCACCTTGCCCTACCTGACAATCGCCGCGCCGAGCGCGGTCGACCCGTCACAGGCGCCTGCCGGACAGGACACGGTGTATCTCTACCCGCCTGCCATGCCGGCCCAGCCACGCGAAGGCTGGGAGGCGATTCGCGAACGCGTGACGCAGCAGGTGATCGATCAGGCAAGCGAGTACGTAGACGGCCTGAAAGAGTTTGAGATTGGCCGCCGCATGGAGGCTGCGCCAGACTTCTCGCAGCGGCTGAACACCATCAACGGCTGCGTGGTGCATATCGACACCAGCACGATGCGTTCGAATAAATTCCGGCCTGCATATGGGCTGGGTGGTGCGACGCTGCCGGTACGCGGTTTGTACTTCGGGGGCGCCGGCATTCATCCGGGCGGCGGCGTGAACGGCATGCCAGGCCGCATTGCCGCGCGACGCGTGCAACGCTACCTCGGCAAAGCCGAGCGGCGCGGCACGACCCAATCAGGCTTCGTGATGGCGGTTCTTGCCGCGTGGGGGGTCTGCTAAAGCCGTCAAAGCCGGCCGCTTCAGCAGTGGCCGGCCGCTCACAAGCAACGTGGAAAGCACGAAGTCCACCGAAAATTCACGCCATGCCGTTGCGCCCACGGAAGACGTCGTATCAAAGCCCGCGACCGCGGACACGGTGTAGTGATTGGTAAAGCCGCCGGTAGTCAGCAGCGCGCACGCGGCGTAGAACATGGGCGCATCCACGCCTTCACGGAATTCGCCGCTCGCCGCGCCACGCTGAAGGATGCGCTCCATCTGCGCGACCAGCGCGGGCGCCAGATCGACGAAACGGTTGCGTTCGACGGAATGCGTGTTGTGTTCGTGAAAGCGCAGGCTTTCCTGCGCCAATGCGCCGAGCGTCGGATCGAGCCGGTATTGATCGATCGCGTGCTGCAGAAAAACCCGCAATGCCTCTACCGGCGGCAGGTGATCGAGTTCGAGCGCCAGCAGATCGGCGAGCACGTCTTGCGCGGATTCGTCGAGCACGCTGGCGAACAACTGTTCCTTGCTGCTGAAATAGTGATAAACGAGCTGCTTGGTCACCCCCGCCGCCCGGGCGATATCGTCCACACGAGCACCCGCGAGACCCTTTTCCGAAAATGCGCGACGTGCCTCTCTCAGCAGACGGCCGAGCGTGGCCCGTTTGCGCGAGGGCGAGGAAGATGCCGCGCACGTGGAAGGCGCGGCAGTATCGGTAAGTGTCGAAGGCATGGTTAAGCGGCACATAATGCGGAAAAACGAAGCACTGCTGATTCGATTGAACGCGTCCTTATCGACGCAATCCACAGCGGTGTCCGGCTAATGCATTGTAGTGCTGATCGACTGCCATAGGTACCTTGTTCTCATGCCGCCAGTCATTCACCGCGTCAAAAACTTTGCGACAGCGGCCGCACGACGATCTCATTGACCGCAACATGTTCCGGTTGCTCTATCGCATAGACAATGGCGTCGGCGATCACGTCAGGCGACATCGCGCCCTCGAACAGTTTTTGCGCGCGCTCCCGAAACGCCGGCACCGTGATGCTGTCGGTGAGTTCGCTCGCAACGAGGCCTGGGCAGATCGAGGTCACGCGTACTTTGCCCGCACATTCCTGACGCAAACCCTCGCTGATCGCTCGAACCGCGAATTTGGTCGCCGAATAGACAGCGCCACCTGGCCCCACCGTCAATCCCGCCACCGACGAAATATTGATCACGTGCCCCGAGCCCCGCTCCAGCATGCCGCCAAGCACCGCGTGAATGCCATACAGCACGCCCTTGATATTCACATCGATCATGCGGTTCCAGTCGTCTACGCAACCTTGCGAGATCATCGAGACGGGCATGACCCCGGCATTGTTGACGAGCACGTCGACGCGGCCAAACCGCTCGCGCCCCCTCTCCGCGAGTTGTTGCAGGTCGGCAGATTGCGTGACGTCCGTGGCGGCCCACAGCACGTTGGCCTCGCCGCCAAGTTGCTCCGCCAGATGCTTGAGGCGATCCGCGCGGCGAGCGGCCAACACAAGTTTGGCACCCTGCTGGGCCAGCCGTCTGGCTGTCGCTTCGCCGATGCCGCTGCTCGCCCCGGTAATCATGATGATCTTGCCGTCTATCGAATTCATGGATTTCCTTCCTTCGTGTGAACTTGATCGCGCCGTCGCGGCGCGACCTCGCTTAGCCCGCTAGAGATTCCACCAACCTCGGATCGGCCGTCTCTTCAGTGACCCATTTCACGGTGCGACGAATCGGTTCAATCGCATCCTGCCGGTCGAGGTTGTGCTGCAAGGTAGCGGCCGCCCCTAGCGACACCAGCCGTTGCGCTCCCTGATATGCGAGCCGGTCGCGCAACGTATGTTTGAGCGTTTCTGGAAAGATGCCGATGGTCTGCGTATAAGCGTTGACCGAACGCACGGCGGTGTCGATCTCGTCGATCGGCACCAGATTGCCCACGCGGCAACCAAGGATGCGCGAAAAGCTGACCGGCGCGCCGTCGCGCGAGACAATCAAGGCGCCTTCATTGCTTCTGCCGCCGAAGACCGTGTAGTCGTCCCCGATCATACGAATGCCGTCGAGTTCTTCTTTCAGCAGCGGATCAAACGCCTTATGGGGCGTGGAAAGATTCTCGGGCAAGCTCTGCAGTGCTGCAAACGTGAGTTCGGCAAGCTTTGCGCACCGCGCGAGACCGGCGTCATCAGTGCCCGACTGCACGTAGATCACGCGCGCGCTTACGCAGGCCTCCTGGTTCTGCGCGCCGACGTCGAGCGCCAGGCGCGTCGCCACGCTAGTCAGCGTCGTCTCGTCGGCGAAAGCTTCGCGGCCGATGATGGTGCCGCTCAGTTTCGGATCGAGCGTGATCAGGTCGAGGCCAGGCTGCAGATAGCGCGTGATATGCTTGACCGAATCGAAGCCGCCCCATGCAATCAGCTTTTCGACCTTGCGTGGATCGTAGATATGCCGCTCTACTGCTTCATCGCCTCCTTTCCAGTAAGCCACGCTCAGATGTTTCGTCAACGGATGATCGGGTGCCATGTCGATCATCGTGCGAGCCAGCGCCATCGATGTCAGCGGATCGTTCGACGGCGCCTTGATAATCGCGTCGGAACGTGTGAGCGCGTTGCGAATCAGCGTCAGCACCGCGACCACCGGCGCATTGCCCGCAATCACGTGAACACAGCGCGCGCCGAATGCACGGGTGCGCGCTGTGACGCCCGGCAGACTGCCCGGCTGCTCGACCCAGCCTTCCAGATACTCGGCACCGACTGAACGTGCGACGATGTTGTACAACTCGTCGCGTTGAAAAAGACGGGGCGTGCGTGTGTAGTGAAAGCGCAGAATGCTTTCCGAGAGCCCGGACGTAGCGCAAGACAGTTCGAAGGCCTGCTGCAAATGACGGTTGTCGGCAAAATTGAGGTGTTGGCCAAGTTCGACCAGATAGTCGACGATCTGCTCGAGACTCAGCGTGTACAGGTCGGCCATCTGCGACGGCGCACGCAGAGTCAGCTCGTCGATGTGGCGGCTCAGGTCCGGTGCTGTAAAAGAAACGCCGCCGCGACGGCCGCCAAATGTCAATGCGGCGCCTTCGATGAGCTTGCCGCGAATGATCAGCGGCACGTTGTAGGAAGTGCTCATGAGCGACTTACTCCGAAAGTTCAGTCAGGAAGTTCAGTGCTTCATCGTGCGCCGCTGGTGCGCCGGCGCAGATCACCTTGTCGTCACCACCTTCCTTCTCGCTATAGCGGCGAATCGCGGCCAGCAGATAAGGGCCGCCACGGCCGCACTTGCAGGGTTTCTCGTAACCATGCAGCGTGATTTCGTCGCCGGTTACGAGGCCCGCCCAGTACGTGCCCGGCAGCAGATCGAGTGAAGCGAAGCGCCCCGTCAAGCCGTCTTTGCGAGGTAGCGGTTTGCCGGTCGCCGGATCGAGCAGGAACGCGATGGTGGTGGGCGGTACGTGATAGTGGCCTACCTCGCAGCGCATGCAAAAACCCATCTGTTCGCTGCAGCCGTAAAACTCGTAGAAATTATCGAAGCCGAGAAACTCGACCAGTTGCTCGCGCCAGTTATCAGGCATGTTCTTGCCTTTCTTGCCGCCGCCCGTGTGCAGGACGCTGCCATTGGCGAATACCTGACGGGCACCTCGGGCGAGACCTTCGGCTGCGGTGTCGTACAGGATCGTCCAGACTGCGCCCATGTAGACGTCGCGACCGGCAAATCGGCCGATCGCTTCGGCGAAGAACTTGCGCAACTGCTCCGGACGTTCGCGCTCCACTTGCACGAGTTCGTCGCGTTTGGCCAGCAATGCCTCGGAGATATGCAGCGAGCCGAGTTCTCCTTGTGCCTCGGCTGCCGCGAGACGGCCCGATAGCGAGGCGACATCCGCGGAAAAACGCGCGTCGGGATACATGAACAATGCGTTGTGCTCGCCGCCCGCGTACATCTCGATCTGATAACCGCTGCCGCGAGCCGCCGCGCTCGCACCCTTGCGATAAGTCGGCGCAATCAACGGGCGTGGGTTGGCGATCAGATCGGGACCGGTGCCCGGACCGCGCCAGTCGCGAATGCGGTTCGCCGATAGCGTGATGTTCTGGCGCCACTCCCGATCGGTGCGCGGCAGAAAAGACAGCTTGCCCGTGGTGCCCGAGGTATGGAACACGCGCAGATTCGTTTGCGCGTCGAGCAGATCGATCCAGTCGTCGATCAGCTTGATGCCCGATGCGTCGACGTGGCTCAGATCTTCCGTGGTCAAACCGTTGAGCCAGCGCGTGAGTTTGTCGAACTGGCCGCGTTCGAGATACGACAGCGGATACGACTTGTACACCGTGTGCGCAAACAGCAACGGCGCGACGTCGTCGATGCGCTCGATCGTATCGATGCCCTGTTCGGCGGCGAGACGTTCAAGCACCGGAATTTTTGCGCGCATTTCGCCGAACCGCCGGCGTGCGCCGCTCAGTTGTATATCGTGAATCTGCTGCTGGGTGAAACGGAAGGCATCGTCATAACACGCGGTGACGAGTGCTGCGGGATCAGCGAGGAGCTGCGTATACAGCGTGGACATGGTGTCTCCATTCGGGCTGTCTGGGCTATTCGAACCGCGCTCGGAATGATTCGCGGTGCGCATCTGAATGCTATGAAAACGCGCCGCCGAACAGAACCTCTAGTTGTCGCGCTGTGCGGTCAAACTATCGTCGAACGGCCATGTCGTGCCCAGGCGCCGTACGCAAGCCCAACAGATCGAGTCGATAGGCGCGCGGCGTACGGCCGGTGACCTTGCGAAATGCCGCGCCGAATGCCGCGGCGCTGGTGAAGCCGCATTCGTATGCCACCGTTTTGATCAGCACGTCGGGATCGGCCAGCCGTCCTTTGGCCTGGCGGATGCGCGCATCGGCGATAAACGCGCTCAACGTCACGCCGGTGCTGTTCCTGAAAGTGCGTGACAGGTGCCGCGCGCTGATACGGCATGCGTGTGCCAGTTCGATCACACCGGGCGATGGTCCATACGCGTCCTCGACGCGCTCGCGGATCAGGCGCAACTGCCACGGCGCGAGCTTGCTGCCCTCAGCCTGGTTCGCTCGCGGATCCATGCCGCGAATATGCCGCACGATATGCACAAGCGCCGACATCACCAGACTTTCGGCGAGCACCGCGCCGGCAAAGCCTGGACTGAGCGCTTCACCGGCCAGTTGCAGCATCGCGTCGCGTACTTGCGCCACCCGCAAATCGCGGCACAGTTCGAGCCGGCCGGCGTCCCATTGCCAGTCGCGCAGTTGATCGAAACGCGCGGGCTCGAACATGCAGCAGACCACGCGCCGTTGCATCGAGTCACAGCGCACATGAAAGGTCTGACCGGGCGGTACGAGCACGCTCTCGCCCAACCTGCCAAATGCCGTTTCGCCGGCGGCACCGCGAAATGCGCCGCATGCGCCGCGTTCGCGCGAATCGAGTGACAGATCCAGATAGCCCATCGACGGACGGAATACCGCATCGAGCGGGCCGTCGAGCGTAAACGTGCGCACATTGACCTCGATCGACGGCGTGGTGAGATGCGCATCCACCGACAGATGGTGCGGCGCCATGCGCTCGCGCCGCACCAGCTCGCCGCCGCCAGCGATGGCGTAGAGATCAGAGACGTTCGGGTCCAGCATTTGAGCGTACGACATCCCGACCTTGATGTGAACATTTCGACGCAACATGTCTATATAAGCCGTTCAGGACAGCCGTGCCTATAGCGACGAACCCGTATCGCGTCCGGTTTTACGACGCGTCAAACGAACCCGGCGGACAGCACGGTCATTGCTCGCTAAGCTGCACAGCAAGACGGACACCACGTCCGCTCACGTCACGAGGCCCCATTGCCCCTTACCGCGTCCGGCAGCAGGGCCGCAAGAAGACCCATGAGGAGACACATGAACGCACCCACGCACGAAGACCTCACGCTCGATCTGGAGGCGGCCTATCACGCCGTCTCCGACACCTTCCGCGGCCCTGACATAGATTTACAGGCGCTTTGCCGCGAAATGCGCCATACGCAACCCGTCATGCAGGGCGATTTCGTCGCCACACGGCTCGGCGTACCGACCAATGCGGGCGCCAAAGCGGCGCAATGCGCAGTGACGCTCTTCAAGTATCAGGATGTGATGGCCGTGATGCGGGATGCCACGACCTTCACTAACGGCTTCATCGCCGAGGGTCTCGGTGCCTTCTTCGACGGCCTGATCGTGCTGGCGATGGACGGCGACGCTCACCGCCGCGCGCGAGGCCTGTTGCAGCCTGTATTCATGCCGGAGACGGTGAACCGCTGGCGGCCCGAACTCGACCGTGTGATCCGTCAGGATTTTCTCGAGCCGCTGGTGCCGAAGAAGCAGGCCGAACTGATGGACTTCGGCCTGTACTTTCCGATTCGCGAGATGTATGCGCTGATGGGTTTCCCGACCGACGACACCGCGCGCTTCAATCAATATGCGACATGGGCGCTTTCGATGGTGGCCGGCAATCAGATCGACCCGGAGAAGATCAGGATTTACGGGCCGCTTGCCGGAGCGGCCGTCAAACACCTCTACGACGCGGTAAAAGAAGTCGTGGTGCAGCGCCGCGCGGAAGGCGCCCACGGCGACGATCTGATCAGCCGCCTCATGCGCGCGGAGTACGAAGGCCACATGCTCGACGACCACGAAGTGACCACCTTCGTGCGCTCCCTGCTGCCCGCGGCTGGCGAGACCACCACGCGCACCTTCAGCTCGGTCATGGCGCTGCTGCTCGAGCGTCCGGAATTAGTCGAGCGCGTACGCAACGATCGCACACTGATATCGCGCCTGATCGACGAAGCCGTGCGTTTCGAACCGGTTGCGACCTTCAAGGTTCGGCAAGCGGCGCGCGACGTTGAGATCCACGGCGTAAAGGTCCCCAAGGGCGCGCTGGTGCAGTGCATGGTGATGTCCGCGAACCGAGACGAAGATGCTTTCGCCAATCCCGACACCTTCGACATCGACCGCAAACCCAAGCCTTCTTTCGGCTTCGGTTTCGGCACGCATATGTGTATCGGCCAGTTTGTCGCCAAGGTGGAATTGCAGTGCGCGGTGAATGCGATTCTGGACCTGTTCCCGAATGTGCGGCTGGATCCCAGCAAGCCCGCACCGAAAATCGCCGGCGCCCAGTTGCGTGGAGCGAAGTCTGTGCCGGTCATCTGGGACTGACTCCGGCACTGACTTCGCGTTCCTAGCGACGCGCTTGCACCTTGCGCGTCCTTACCGCACGAATTTTCTCGAAAAAATCATGAAGCACTTCAACACGGTTCCCGAGCGCGGCGATTTTACTTTTCAGACACTCGTCGCGCCGCATAAAGTGAGCGGCCGCGCGATGCACGATCTGCGCGGTTTTTACGGACTGCAACTAACCAAAGGCATGCCGTTCGGCTGCGTACGCGACGAAGACGGCGAAATCTATGCATTCGTGCGCGCTGTCAACGAACCCGGCAGCACGCCGAATCCGACCAGATTCGTCTACCTGTCGACACAGGTGGACGGCCAGCATCTACGCATCGACAAGTCGCGCATCGAGCCGCGCGCGATGACGCTGTTCCCCAGGCGCTGGCTCGACGGCGATACAGCCTGCTGGTCGAGCCTCGAAGGAGAGCCGGGTGCCGCATGGCAATTGACGGCATCCGGTGAACGCCTGAGCTGGCGCGAGGATGGCTTGTTCGATCTGAACGGCCCCCTGCTCGGTCAGGGCATGCAATGGTATCTGCCGGGCTCGGAATGGGGCACGTTCTATGTCTCGCAGATCTACGATATCGCCGGTACCTGCGACGGCCGGAAGGTCAAAGGCTTGATGTGTTTCGACCAGGCGTATATGGCCGAAGGCGGCGCGATCCACTTCAAGAAGGACCTGATCGTCAACAACAAGATGCATGTGATCTGGTGGTCGTTCGCGACCGTCTACAAGGACGGCACGTGGGACGCGGGCTCCTTCATGGTCGGTCACGATAATCTTGGTTACGCGATTTTCCAGAACCACAAGGGCGAAATCCGCACCACCACCGATATCGAAGGCAGCGTCACACACAAGGACGGCAGTTACTTTGTCGACAGCGCGCACATCGTGCTCGACGGGCATGAAGAATGGGAATATCTGCCCTGCCCGAAAGGCGAGATGATCGACTTTGTCGGTGGCTTTCCAATTACTGCGCAGCAGGAAGGTCGCTGGCGCCGCGTCGGCGACACGCGCGAGCCGGACCGCTGGCTCGGCTGGGGCGAATCCGACCGGCGCAACGGCACGGCGCGCAACGTGCGCGGCGCGGAACTTTGACGTGTGTCCGATGCGTTTTTGAAGCGTCTTTGACGCACCACGGTGCGTTCCTTTCAAGCGAAGCGACCATGTCATCTACCGAAACCACCGAATCCATCGCAGCCTTCCTCCACGACCAGACCGAACACTGGAACGCCGGCGACAAGACTGCATTCTTCGATGCTTACAGACGCATCGCGCCCGCAGGACTCACGATCGAATATATCGGCCGGCCGCCACAAGACGGTTGGCCGGTCCTCGAGCATATGTGGGAGAACCAGCGGGCGAATATCCGCGCCGAACCGGTGGCGAAGATCATCAACGGCAACGAAGCTGCCTGCTACGTGCGGAATGTCGTGGTCGGCACCGAACGCGTGATCGAAACAGTCGAGCTCTTTCGCTTCACGGGCGGCCAGCTATTCGTGCGCTACTTTATCAAGCAATAGGTGCTCGCCTGAAAGCACGCCACACACGATCGAACAGAATCACGTACAGTGCAGATCAGCGCTTTTTTTCTGTCTGCAACCAGAGGACTCGCAATGAGCACATCGATTTACGATATTCCCGTCAAGACTATCGACGGCACGCCCAGCAATCTCGCGCAGTATCGCGGCAAGGTGCTGCTAGTCGTCAATGTAGCGTCGAAATGCGGGCTAACGCCGCAGTACACGGGCTTGGAAAGCCTCTATCAGGACAAGCGTGAATCCGGACTTGAAGTGCTGGGGTTCCCGGCCAACAATTTCAAGGGTCAGGAGCCGGGCTCGGACGAAGAGATCAAATCGTTCTGCTCGACCAGCTACGACGTGCACTTCCCGCTGTTCTCGAAGATCTCAGTGACGGGTGAAGACAAGCATCCGCTATATGCCGCACTGACGGGCGCGCAGCCGTCGGCCATCGGCGACGGTCCGTTTCGTGAGCGTCTGAAAGGCTATGGCATCGAATCGGGTGATCCGGTTGAAGTGCTATGGAATTTCGAAAAATTCCTGCTGAACCGCCGGGGTGAGGTGGTCGCGCGTTTTGCGCCGGATGTGGCGGCGGACGATCCGCGCCTCGTGGCGGCGATCGATGCGGAACTCGCGAAGTAAGTGTGGAGCTGACTGATTTCAGTTGCTGATGTCAGTCGCTTAACTAGCCGAATGAAAAACGGCGCGCCCGTTATGGCGCGCCGTTTGCTTTCCGGAATTCCGCTCGGCATGCCGGCATGCGCTTTAGTCGAGCCGCTCGATAATCGTCGCCGTCCCCAGCCCGCCCGCACAGCAGATCGCCTGCAAGCCATAACGCGCGCCACGGCGTTCCAGTTCATGCAGCATCGAGGTCATGATGCGCGCCCCGCTCGCGCCCAGTGGATGGCCGAGCGCGATCGCCCCGCCGTTCACATTCAGCTTCGCATGCGGCACGCCGAGTTCTTTCATCCATACGAGCGGCACGGACGCAAAGGCCTCGTTAACCTCGAACAGATCGATATCGTCGATCCCGAGCCCGGCCTTCGCCAGCACGTCACGCGTCGCGGCAATCGGACCGGTGAGCATCAACGTCGGATCGGCGCCGACGGTGGCAACCGCTCGCACGCGTGCCCGCGCCCTCACCCCGAGCGCCTTCGCTTTGGCAGCGGACATCAGCAACAAGCCCGACGCACCATCCGATATCTGCGACGAATTGCCGGCCGTCAGCCGCCCAACGCTACGAAAACTTGTCTTCAACGTCGCCAGTTTTTCGGCGTGGGTGCCGGGACGAATCGTTTCGTCCGCGGAAAAAAGCGCCGCGTCGCCTTCCTGCGATTTCTCGCGCAGACGTTGTACCGGCACCGGGACGATCTCGCGAGCAAACCAGCCTTCCGCTGCCGCGGCCGCCGCGCGCCGATGGCTCTCCACGGCAAACGCGTCGAGCTGTTCGCGCCCGAGCTCCCACGCGTCGCACAGACGCTCGGCTGCCTCGCCCTGGCTCGTCAGCTCGTACCTTTCGCTCGCCATCCAGCCGAACGCTTCGCCATGCAGATCGCGATTGCTGCCCATTGGCACGCGGCTCATGTTTTCCGCGCCACCGGCCACCACTACTTCAGCCGCACCGAATGCAATCAGGCCGGCGGCGACGTGCACCGCTTCTTCGCCCGAGCCGCATTTGCGGTCGATGGTGAGACCAGGAATGCTGTCCGGCCACCCCGCGCCAAGCAGCGACGTGCGCGCGATATTGGCCGACTGCTCGCCAATCTGCGTGACGCAACCGAAAATCACGTCGTTGACGACGGCGGGTGCGAGTCCGACACGCTTGACCAGTTCATCGATTACGTGCGCGCCAAGATGATCGGCGCGCACGCCGGCGAGCGAGCCGCGAAACCTGCCGATCGGGGTGCGCGCCGCACCGACGATCACGACATCGCTGCTCATAGCGAACTCCCCTTCAGACCCGACCCAGGCACCCGCTGACCGTCTTCGTAGCGATACACGCCATGGCCGGTCTTGCGGCCGAGGCGCCCCGCAGCCACCATCTTGATGATCAGGGGGCACGGGCGAAACTTGTCGCCGAGCGTCTGATGAAGATACCTCAACACTGACAGGCGCGTGTCCCAGCCGGTAAGATCGCCAAGTTCGAGCGGTCCCATCGGATGATTGAAGCCGAGGCGCAGCGCGGTGTCGATATCCTCTGCACTGGCCGCGCCCTCCTGCAACATCCACATCGCCTCGTTGCCCGCGAGTGCGGACATGCGGCTCGTCGTCAAACCGGGCGATTCGTTGACGATGATCGACGTCTTGCCGATCGCATCCGCATACTCGCGTGTCAGCGCCAGGGTTTCGTCGCTGGTGGCAAGGCCGCGCACCAGTTCGACCAGCTTCATCTTGTGCACGGGATTGAAGAAATGCATGCCGATCACGCGTTCCGGATGCGTGACCGCTGTGGCGATCTCGGTTACGCTGAGCGCCGACGTATTGGTCGCGTAGAGCGCGCCGTCGGCCATCACGTCTGCAGCATGCGCGACGACCGCCTGCTTGACCGCCAGTTTCTCCGACACTGTTTCGATCAGCAGATGCGCACCGTCCGCAGCGGCAGCGAGGTCGGTTTTGATGGCGAGCCGCGCCTTGGCGGCATCGGCTGCGGTGACCTGGAATTTACCGAGCCGCACACCGTCGTCGAGAATCTTGCCAATGCCTTTGTGGGCGCGTTCCAACGCATTTTCGTCCATGTCGACAAGTGTCGTGCTGAACCCCGAACTCGCAAACGCATGTGCGATGCCAGTGCCCATCAGACCCGCACCGACCACGACCACCTTGTTGTTTTTCAAAGTCATGCCACTGCCTCCTTCATGCTGATTCGTTTGCCGATACGACGTTGCGCAGGATACCGATGCCTTCTATCGAGGCTTCCACCACGTCGCCAGGATTCAGAAAGCGGCCCGTACCCTGGCCCGTGCCCTCCGGCGAGCCCGTGAACAGCACGTCCCCCGCCTCGAAGCTCGAGCGCTCGTCGACGAAGCGCACCAGCGCCGCCACGTCCCACGTCATCTCTCCCGAGGACGCGTCCTGACGCGTGTCGCCGTTCACTTTCAGGATCATGCGCAAGGCCGGACTGCCGGCCGCGAATTCATCACGGGTGACGATCCAGGGACCGAGACCCGTCGAACGATCCTGGCTCTTCGCAGCGAACAGATCCATTCCGACGCCCGGCGGCCCGCTGCGTTGCAGATCGCGCGCGCTGACGTCGTTGCCCACGGTGTAACCCAGCACGCTAGTGAGAGGATCGTCACGGTCCACCCGCTGCGCACCAATCACGGCGACCAGTTCAACTTCATGGTCGAGTTCTCGGGTCAGCGGTGGATAGCGAATCGGATCGTGCGCGCCGATCAACGCACCGTATGCCTTCAGGAACGCCACCGGCTGACTATGGCTTTTCATGCCGAAGTCGGCATTCAGGTGCTTCGCATAGTTGGCGCCGGCGACGACCACGCGATTGCCGCGCTCAGCCGGCGGCAGCAGGCGCAACTCGCCCAGCTTGCGCGGCGCACCTGCCAGCTTGAGCGCGGCGGCGCCTTCCTCCGGTCTTGCGGTGAGTGCAGGCGCCCATTGCGCAAATGAGCCGGCGATCGGGGTCGCTTCGTCGCGTTCCGTATCCACGACGGCCCAAAACGGCACGCCACCGTCCGTGCAGCGCGCGAGTTTCATGCGCTCACCGCCTGTTTCGGCGCCGGCACACCGATCTTCGCCGGATCGAGATGCAGCAGCTTGCAGGCGTTCTGCCAGCGAATCTTTTGCAGGTCTTCAGCAGACAAACGCAGACCATCGGTGAGATCGTGACGCACCGCATCGCTGCCGCCGAAGTTGCTGCCGTACAGAATCCGGTCCGCGCCGATGATGTCGATCAGCGCCTGGCGCATCGGCACTTCATGCAACTCGACGTCGAAATAGAAGTTCTTCAGGTACTCGAGCACCGGTTTCGTGTTGTGCGCGAAGTCGAGATTGGCATTACATTGCGCAAGGCGGCCGAGCTGGTACGGCACGTAGCCGCCGCCGTGCGTGATGTACACCTTGAGATCCGGAAAGCGGTCGAATACACCGCCGCAGATCAGGTTCCAGAAGCAGCGCGTTTCGTCGTACTGCATACCGACGATCGCCGTGGTCTCGTAGCGGTCCTCGTTGGCCTTCTTGCCCCACGTGACCGACTGGTTGTATCCGTGGATGAACATCGGCAGGTCGAGATCGCACAGCGCCCGCCAGACCGGATCGAGTTCCGGCGAATCGAATTCAAGGCCGCCGAAATTGGCGCCGCCCGCCACGAGTCCTTTCGCACCGAGCTCGCCGCACGCGCGGCGGATTTCCTTCGCGGCCTCCTCCGGGACGTTCAGCGGCGCATGTGCCCAGAACATCAGACGATCGGGCGCGGCGGAACAGTATTCAGCGAGCGTGTCGTTGACCTTCTTCGCGTAGCGCACCGAAAAATCCGCTTCTGCCCAGTACATGTAGCAATGCGACGGCACTGACACCACCTGGGCATTCTGGCCGGCGGCATCCATGCCGGCGAGACGCACATTCGGATTGGCCCAGCGCGCGAAGTATTCGTCGAGTTTCAGCCCTTTGCCGGACCGCACGGCTGCTTTGCGCTCCGGTGAACCGAGCGTCAGGATCCAGTCGCCCACCCGCAGCTTGACGTCGCCGTCCTCGTGCTGTTCGAAGAACGGGCCCCAGTGGGGGTGCTGGTTGTAGTAGCCGGGATGCGGAGCATGGGCGTGAAGGTCGATGAGCATGATGTCTCCTGGCGCTCGACGGCGCAGATGTGGGATAGACCTGTCTGCGATTCACCAACACCCGGACGCACGAAAGCCAGATGCGCGAAGCAGATCAGACTGTTCGACATCATGCCAATATTAGTCACTTAATGCAAATGTGTTCAAATTAACGTTTACGCGCGCTCCTCAATGCTTGCCTTCGGTCCGCTTTCCCGCTGTCGCCACTGATTCCTGCACCGCAACGTATCGGACCCGGCGAAAAAGCCAACGGTAAAGCGGTTGCCGGAAGCTGTGCGTGTACGTCATACGTTCAGCGGCGCGCCCGCGTGACGCCGCCGAAGCGGATCGAATCGATGAGACGGCCGATACGGCGCTGCATTGCGCCCCGCTCGGACTCGCTCGACACGAGGTGTTCGCTCATGACGAAACGGATCAGCAGATCGCAGATCAGTTCGCGATCGAGTTTCACGCCCAGACGTTCGTCCCACGCGTCGAACACCGGTGAGAGCAAGTCCTGAAAGCGCACCACGGCGTCGTGAAAGATGCGCTTGAAAAAGCGCAGTGCGAACTCCGGAGCGACCAGCAGCATGCGCCGGGAATTGCCCGCGTCGAGGTAGTCCTGCAGGTAGTTGAGGACGACATCGAAACGCTCGTCCGGATCCTGATAACGCACCAGCAGTTCGGCCAGTGACTTGTGGAAGTTCTCTCTTTTGTGGCGCGAAAATGCTTCGAGCAGTTCATCCTGCGAGGCGAAATAACGGTAAAACGTGCCCCGCGAAACGCCCGCCGTTTCGCACACTTCAAGAATGGAAATACGGTCCGCACCCGACTCCAGCACAACCTTTTCGGTCGCCGCAAAGATATTGTCGATGGTCTGCTCGGAGCGGCGATTACTGCGCCGGCGGCGCGGGGGTGCTGCGGCTGCAGCGGGTGCGGCGGCAGGCGCTGGAGGCGCAGCTTGCACGGCAGGCACGCGGCTCTTGCGTGCCGTTGGCGCAGGCACTACCGACTGCGCGGTGCTCTTGCTGCTCCTCTCGGCAACGGCGCGTTTCTTCGCCGCTTGTTCGACAGCAATCTTCGACGTGCCGCCTTTCGATGAAGTGGTCTGCTTGGTCATAAGTTGATCAGTTTTTAGAAAAGTGTGCGGGTTTCCCCGCAGATCAGGATCGAAATACAAACACTAGAATTCAATTCTCGGGTTAGAATTTTCGGGCAAGCCGCCCGGTTCACACCCAGTTCATTTTCGGAGAGGTTGATATGGCTGGTATGGGAAGAGCAGAGACGTGGTCTCCCGGCGAACAGGACACCGTTATCGCCGCACTCGAGCGCGCCGTCGCGGCGCATCCTGACCGGGTTTTGCTCGACTTTTCGGGTGCGCTCTACACCTACGCGGACGTCGACCGTCTTTCCACGCGCCTCGCCCACTCGCTGGCATCGCTCGGGGTTCAGGCGGGGCAAACCGTCGTCACGATGCTCGATAACAACGTCGACGCCGTGATCTCGTGGCTCGCGGTCAACAAACTCTGCGCCGTCAGCGTGCCGATCAACACGGCATTGCGCGGCGAATTCCTGCGCCATCAGATCGCCGATGCCGGCGCGCCGCTCGTGATCTGCGAAGCCGACTATCTCGAGCGGGTCGCCGCCGTGGCGGCGCAATTGTCCGAAGTGAAGCAGGTGCTGTATCGCAGCACCGATGTGGGCACCGATGTGGGCGCCGCCGTCACCGCCACCACCTGCGGACCGTTGCCGCTGGCGCCGCTGGACGCTCATCGCGGTCATGACGACACACCCTTCGAGCGCAAGCCGAACCCCTGGGACCTCGCCAGTCTCATTTATACATCCGGCACCACCGGACCGTCCAAGGGCTGCATGATCAGCTACAACTTCATGTGCAATCTGGCGCGCCTGCAATTGCGCGCCGGCCCCGCGAGCGCCGACGACGTGACGATCACGCCGCTGCCGCTGTTTCACATGAACGCGCTGGCAGTGGGCATCCTGTCGAATATTCTGGTCGGCGCGCGCGTGGCGATCATTCCGCGTTTCTCGGTATCCAATTTCTGGCCCGAAGTCGAGCGCAGCGGCGCAACCATTGCGTCGATTCTCGGCGGCATGGGCGGCCTGCTCGCCAATGCGCCGGATCACGAAGCGGCAAAGCGCTGCTTCGGCCAGATTCATACCGTGCGCGGCAATCCGTTCACAGAAGAGAACAAGAAGGTCTGGCGCGAGCGTTTCGGCGCCAGACAGGTCGGTGGCAACGGTTACGGCCTCACGGAAGCGTGCGTGATCACCTCGCTGCCGGGTGGTGAATACGCGGCGCCGGGGTCGTCCGGCAAGCGCATAGCCGACTTCGACGTGCGAATCGTCGACGATCTCGACCGCGAGCTGCCGGCCAATACGCCGGGCGAAATCGTCTGCCGTCCGCTGCGACCGGACATCATGTTCATGGGCTACTGGCGCCGCCCCGAGGAGACGCTGAAGCTGATGCGCAACATGTGGTTCCATACCGGAGATATAGGCAAGTTCGACGACGATGGATTCTTCTATTTCGTAGACCGCAAAAAAGACTATTTGCGCCGCCGCGGCGAAAATATTTCCAGCTTCGAGATGGAGTCGGCCTTTGCACGCCACCCCGATATCGCCGAGGTCGCGGTCCATGCCGTGCCATCGGACAAAGGCGAGGACGATGTCAAAGTCACCGCCATTCTGAAGCCGGGTGCCGCGCTCACCGCCGAGACCCTGTTCCACTGGGCTACCGACGCCGTTCCATATTACGCCCTGCCGCGCTACATCGAGTTTCGCGAGACGCTGCCGAAAAACCCGCAAGGCCGCATCCTGAAGTATCAGCTGCGCGATGAAGGCAAGACGGCATCCACCTGGGACATCGAGGCGACCGGCATCAAGGTAGCCAAACGCTGACCGTGTTCACTTTCGTCAATGACTGGCAGTAAAGGGGCCCGCAGGGCTCCTTTTGCTTTATAGACGACCCGCTTTCGTACTCGGCCGCATACCCGAACCATCACTCAATACTCGCGCACAGGCACATTGGCCGGCCGCGAGTTGTAGCCCGGCAAGTGCAGGCCACCGTCCACATGCAGCGTCTCGCCGGTGATGAAGCGCGACATCTCCGACGAGAGAAACACCGCTGCCGGCCCAATATCTTCTTCTGGATCGCCGCAACGGCCAAGCGGACGCGCCGCGGCCGAACGCTCGGCAAAGCCAGGATTCTCTTCGGCCAGTTTGAAGAACGTCGCGCCCATCGCGGTGGGCGCGATCGCGTTCACGGTAATATTGAAACGTCCCCACTCCGACGCAGCGCTACGCGTCAAACCGACGATGCCCGATTTGGCGGTATTGTAATCGGCATGCAGCCATGCGCCGGTCTCAGTGTCGATCGAATAAAAGTTGACGATGCGGCCCCAGCGGCGCTCGCGCATATGCGGCATCACCGCGCGCATCGCCCACCAGGTGGCCCACAGCGACGACGTCAGGGTCTGCTGCAACATCTCATCTGTCTTGTCTTCGAACAATACATTAGGGGTTGGAATGAAGGCGTTGTTCACGAGAATGTCGAGACTGCCGAAGTGCACCACCGTACGCTGCACCGCTGCCTCGATCGAAGTCTTGCTTGTCACGTCGGTCTTGACGAACAGCGCACGGCCACCGAGTTCCTTGATTTCGCGTTCGACCTGCAAGCCGGTTTTCTCGTCGATCTCGGCGATCACCACGGCCGCTCCTTCGCGCGCGAAGGCCCGTGCAACGCCGCGGCCGATGCCGCCGCCGGCCCCCGTGACGAGACTCACCTTCTCCTTAAGCAATGCCATGCCAACTCCCCTTGTTTGTTGAACATAATTTGCGATATCGTACACTTTAAGAATTAAGGTGTCAGTATTTTGCAGATCACAATCGGGCGCCGCCGCTTTTTTACGCTGTTTTCGAGGGTTTCATCATGTTCAGGCGCCGCATCGTCATCCGCAGTCGCACCGAGACGTCACAGCGCGTGACGCGCGCCACACTCGAAGACGACTTTCATCACTTCCGCGTTGAAGTCACCAGCGCGCACGGATTGGTGAGTTCCATCGAGGCCGCCTCGCCGCGCCGCCCCTATACGTTGTGTGCACAAGCCGCTGGACAATTGCAGATGCTGGTCGGCATGGCGCTCACGCGAACAGCCCACGAAGTCACCCGCATAACGGACGCCAGCGAGCAATGCACCCATCTGTTCGAACTCTCCGGACTTGCGATCGCCGCGGCGGCGCGCGGCACGTTACGGCGTCAATACGACATCGAGGTGCCGATGCGGGTCAACGATCGCACCCATTCGACGCTCGCGCGCGACGGCGTCCCTTTACTCGAATGGGATGTTTTGAGCACGGTGATTCAGGGGCCCTCGCCGTATGCGGGAATCGATCTGTATCATGGTATGGCGCGCTGGGCGCTGACCACGCTATCGAGCGAAGAAGCCGAAGCGGCACTGGTGCTCAGACGCGCGACGGGCATCGCCAAGGGCCGTGGCATGAATCTCGACGCGCAAGTGCATGCACGCCCCAACGGTAACTGTTTTGCCCAGCAGCCGGTACGAGCCGAACAGGCGATTCGCATCATCGGATCGACTTTGGACTTCGCCACGCGCCCCGCCGACCTGTGCGCCGACGATGAGGCGTGGCTAGCCTTCGACGAATGAGCCACAGAAAATCGCGGGACATAAAAAAGCCCCCGGAAACAGGGGGCAACTTCCTTGGCTTGCGAAGCCACCGGAAACCAGAGCGACTATAGAAAGATCGCCAGATTCGGTGTACCCAGCACGGCCTGATCGAGAATGATCTCGCGGCGCGCCAGCTTGAACGTTTCGCCGCTGCGGCGCAGCACATCATGGCGCTCGCCGCTGATCAGATCCAATTCATCGAAGTTGAAACGGCTGCGCGTCACCAGCAGATTGCTGCGCACCACGTATTCGCCGGTCGCATCGCCCTCATACACCAGCACGTTGGTTACGAGCCGGCGCGTGCGCGACGGCGGGTCTTCGGCCCATGCGCTCTTGGTACCCGTGAGACGCATGATACGGCCCATGATCGAGCGATAGTTGTCGTGATAGTGCTGCATCGTACGAATGACCGACGACTCATGCTGTGCATACGGCCGCGTTTGCCGCAGCGGCGCCACGTAGACGAGGTCGGTGGCGAGCGTCGCACCCCATTCTTCCAGACGAATCTCGTCGAGCAGCACCGCCTCGTCGTACAGGAACTCGACCACTGCGTTATATACGGCTGAACCGAGCGGCACACGAGCGCGTTGCGGCACTGTGGCGCAGCCTGCGGCTTCCTTTACTTCGCTCATCACACTGTCTCCTTGAATGGCTTTGATTGGCGCGCGGCGCTCAGCTTTCCGAGGTCATCAGTTCGCGCCAGTGCAACCACCAGTGCCATTGCGTGTCGTCCTTCGTGAAGCCCTCGTTGACGATGCCAGGACCCGGCCAGCCCGCCGGTGCGCCGGTTTCGTAGATCGCCTGATACTTGAGCGTCTGCTTTTTACCCTGCGCGCCCTTCGCGGCGAGCGTCATATGCGGCCATGTGTCAGAGTCGTCCTGCTCGACCATGCCCGACGTGCCGAACAACTGGATGGTCTGCTTGAGCATCTGCTCACGCACTTCGGGCGGACAGTCTTTTTCCGCGAAGATCCAGTTGACGAACTCGAGCTTGTCCGGTCCGCGCGGAATATAGGCATGCAGCGTGATCGAGCCGATTACCGAACCATCGGCCTGCGGAATATAGAGGAAACCGAACAGCACGTTCGGGAACATACCGCCCACTTGGGGCGGCATGGAGGTCTGCACCTGCAATTGGCCTTCGTTCAGATTGCGCTTGAGCTGGCCGACCATTTCCCTCGTCATTCCCGCGGGAGGCAGGACGTCGAGCTTCTGCTCGACTGTCAACTGGTCCGGATCAAGCCCGGTCAGACGGCGGATCTTGCGCCCAAGGTCGATGCAGCGCAGCGCATGGCCATGCGGTGAACTGATTTCGACGCCGTACATTTCCGGGCTCAGATCGCCGCCCTTTTCATCTTTCTTCGAATACGCGCCCACTTCGCCGAGCCAGCGATGCAACGTCAACGTGTGATAACCGTCGCCCGATGACTGTTCGCCCGCCGCCTTCCAGTTGGCCCGCACGATGAAACGCTGCGGCGGCCCGAGCACTTCGATGCCCTTGTCGCTGCGTTTGAACAGCATGTCGTAATACCACTTCGCATCGCCGAGAAATTCCTCGAATGACGGGCCGTCCAGATTCCAGGTTGCGAAGATCAGCCCACCGTACAGCGTCGTTCGCGCCTTTTTCAGCGAGAGTTCGTCTTTACTGCGAATCTTGCCGTGCATGCATTCTTTCTCGACTGGCGCGCCGAGGAACTGGCCGTTCGGACGAAACGCCCAGCCGTGGTAAATGCACGTGTGGATTTGCGTGTTGCCGGCGTCCAGCGTGGAGACGCGCATGCCTCGGTGCGGGCACACGTTCAGCATGACGTGAATCTCGCCGTTCTTGTCGCGCGTGACCAGCACCGAGTCCGACCCCATGTCGCGAACCATGAAGTCGCCGGAATTCGGAATTTCGCTTTCATGGCCGAGCAGCAGCCAGGTCTTGCCGAAAATCCGCTCCATTTCCAGTTCATACAGTTCGGGGTCCGAAAGCGTGCGCATCTGCACCTCTCGCGTTTCGACGTTCACCAGATCAGCAACCTTGGTGCCGTCCGCCAGTGTGGGACTGGTCTGCGTCAACATGCTTGTCTCCTTGACTTACCCTTCTTGGGGCTGAATTGTTAATATAAACACTTTTATCATCTGTGTACATATTTTGAGTTTTTGATCCGGATAATCCCCTAGGGGCGAAGCGGGCACGTCCATGCCTACTCGCACCCCGGGTCTTCGTCATGAGTCTGCAAGCCATGTCTTCATATTCAGGAAGCGGTCCAGCCCTTCGGCACGCGCGCCCGTTCGATCTTCGCCAGATCGCAGATCGCGTCGGCAATGCCGGAAAAGTCGATACGGCCATACTCACTGGCTCGCGCGAGACTGAACGACTCGAACACAGCTGCCGCGACCGGCATCGGCACCTTGGCTGCATGCGCGGCGCCAAGCACCAACGCCATGTCCTTGTGTGCAAGGTCGATCGTGAAACCCGGTGCAGTGTCACCCGCGAGCACCTTGTTCGGGAAGTTCATCCGCAGTTGGCCATTGCTCGCCGAGGTACCGTAGAGCACCAGCAAAGTCTTCGTGATGTCGAGGCCGAAGCGCTGCGACAGCGCGAGCGCCTCCGCATTCACCTGGCACAGCGTGACAGCGATGTAGTTGTTGACCAGTTTGGTCCGCCCGCCGGTGCCGACGGCTCCGCAGTGATAGACCGTGGTGCCCATCGCGTCGAGGAGCGGTTTGACGCGGGTGAAATCCGCGTCGCTCGCCCCCACCATAAAGAGCGATTCCCCGCGGTCCGCATGCTCGGCGAGACGGCCAACCGGTGCATCCACCACCGAGAGACCATGCTCACGCGCTTGCGTTTCCAACCGGTCAGTGGCGAGCGGATCGATTGTGCTCATATCGAGCAGCACGCTGCCGCGCGCGGCGTTGGCGAAAATGCCATTGGCGCCCAGCGCGACCTGCTCCACTTCCACCGAGCTCGGCAGCATCGTCACAATGATCGAGCAATCGCGCGCGATCTGCGCAACGCTTTCGCCGGCGCGCGCACCCAACTCCACCAGTTCCCTCACGGCCGCGCGGTTCAGATCCATCACGACCAACTCGAAGCCCTTCTTGCGCAGGTTGGCCGCCATCGGCTTGCCCATGCGGCCGAGGCCGATAAATCCGATCTTTTCCATCATTCAGGTCCTGTTGTCGTCCATCGTTATCAGAGAGGGCCGCGCGGTTCAGTAACCGACATAGGCTGTTTTGCTGTTCGTGTAGAAATCCACCGCGTAAGTCCCCTGCTCGCGCTGGCCGTAGCTCGACGCCCTGGTGCCACCGAACGGCACGTGGTAGTCGAGGCCCGCAGTCGGCAGGTTGATCATCGCGAGGCCACTTCTGACGTGCTGACGGAAGTGGCTCGCATACTTGTGCGAGCTCGTGCAGATGCCCGCCGAGAGGCCGTACTCGGTGTCGTTGGCGAGCGCCAGTGCTTCGTCGTAGTCCGCAGCGCGGATGACTGTCGCGAACGGACCGAACACTTCCTCGCGATTGATGCGCATGCTGTTCGACGTGGCGGTCATCAACGCGGGCTGCATGAAGAAGCCCGGCGTGCCGGGCTGCAACAACTGACCGCCTTCGACCAGTTCCGCCCCTTCATCGCGTCCCGTCTGGATATAGCCTTGCACCATGTCCAGTTGACGCTGGCTGATGAGCGGCCCAATGTCCGTACCGGCCGTCAGCGCGTGGCCGATCTTCAGCGCGCGCATGCGTTTGCGCAGTGCGTCGACGAAACGGTCGTGGATCGCCTCTGTCACGATCAATCGGCTCGATGCGGTGCAACGCTGTCCCGCCGAAAAGAACGAACCGTTGAGCGCGCATTCGACCGCGACAGCCAGATCCGCATCGTCGAGAACGACGAGCGGATTTTTGCCGCCCATTTCCAGTTGAATGCGTACCATGTTGGCGATTGCACTTTGCGCGAGACGTCGGCCGGTGCGCACGCTGCCGGTAAAACTCAGCGCGTCGACACCTTCGACGAGGGTCTCACCGGCATCCGCACCGCGTCCGTTAATCAGATTCGCGACGCCAGCCGGCAAGCCGTTGCGTTCCAGCACGCGAAACAACTCCCACGCGACGCCGGGTGTTTCTTCCGATGGTTTGAGTACAGCCGTGTTGCCGAACGCAAGCGCCGGCGCGAGTTTCCATGCGGCAATGGCAATCGGGAAATTCCACGGCGTAATCAACGCAACAACACCGACGGGATCGCGACTGATCTGTACGTTGATATTCGGCCGTACCGACGGCAGGTTCTCGCCGCCATAGCGCACCGCTTCACCGGCGAAGAACTGGAAGATCTGACTGGCGCGCAATACTTCGCCAATGCCCTCCGCGCGCGTCTTGCCTGCTTCGCGCGACACCAGTTCGCCGATTTCCTCCTTGCGGGCAGCGAGTTCGATCGACGTCTTCAGCAAAAGATCGCTGCGGACCTGGGTCGTCGTGGCGCTCCACGCAGGTTGCGCTGCGCGTGCCGCTGCGACCGCCTCACGCATTTGCACCGCGTCCGCGAGCGCGTAGTGTCCAATGCTTTCACCCGTATCCGATGGATTGATGCTCTCGATCGAACTCGCTCCTTCGCGCCATTCCCCGCCGATGAGATTGGGCTTCACTGTCATGTGGCTTGTCTCCGGTATGCGCAGCATTCGCGCGAACGCGCTGCTGAACGCGATGATGTTTTGGCAGGGAGTCATCTTAGGATTGCGTGCAATTCGTTGTCGAATGACAAAAACTGATCGCCGTATCACGCACTGACATGCGTGTTGGCCAACTGAATGCAACATGTTCTGGAACTACTGGACTCGCTATGGATATCCGTCAGATCCGCACTTTCCTTGCGATTGCCGACACAGGCAGTGCGACGCGCGCCGCCGAGTTGCTGCATATCGTGCAACCCGCGGTATCGCGGCAATTGAAGTTGCTCGAGGACGACGTAGGCGCACCATTATTCGAGCGCGATCGCCGCGGCATGCAGTTGACCGAAGCGGGTCATATCCTGCTCGATCGCGCACGGCGAGCCTTGCGCGAATTGGAGTCCGCACAACAGGAGATCCGGCCGACACCTGGACTTGTATCCGGCACGGTAAGTTTAGGTTTGCTGCCCAGTAGTTGCGAGTTGCTGACCGCGCCGCTGGTGGGAGCCTTACAGCAAGCATTTCCGCAGATACGTGTTTCGCTGTCAGTGGGTTATACCGATCACTTACTGCACTGGCTCGAAAGTGGCGAGATCGACGCCGCGCTGCTGTACGACCCGGCGGCCTCGCCGGCTCTGGATGTCAAGCCGTTGGTCGAAGAGTCGCTGAGCCTTGTCGGGTTGGCTTCGGCCAGGCTTAGCGACGATTGCCCGGTTTCCGTTGCGGCACTTGGAGATGCGCCTCTGGTGCTGCCGAGTGCGCCGCATCGGCTGCGCAGTCTGGTCGAACATGCCTGCTCGGTAGCCGGAGTCGGAATCACTTTTGCTGCCGAGACCAACGCTTTGAGTGTGCAGAAAGCGCTAGTTGCGCAGGGATACGGCGTAACGGTGATGCCTCGTGTTGCCGTTCAGCAGGAGATCGAGCGTGGTGTGTTCAGCGCTGCGCGGATCGACTCGGGAGCATTTTTAAGGCGGATTTATCTGGCAATCCCGACGACGAGAAGGTCCTCCACAGCGGTCAGGTGTGCCACCACCGTGCTGCAGAACTGCGTGAGAGAGATCGCTTGCAGCGGCGAGTGGGCGGGCGCCCGGTGGATTGGAGCCAGCCATACCCCGGATTGATCGAAGCATCAACTTTTGTGATTCGACATGCCGCCGACGCGGCTCCTAGAATCCCCTAGCCGCGGATGCGCCGCCAGGCGACACGACACCCTATGCGCACATCCGCGTTATCCGCCCTTTGGCAAAGAGAACTTCCATGACCTCACTCGCCGATCAGCTGGCCACCTGCAACACGCCCGGCCTCTTTGACGTCCTGCGCATCCACGGCCTGCCGGTTCACGAATTGCCGCGCGACATCAAAGGTCTCGCACCTAATATGAAACTGGCCGGGCCCGTATTTACCGTCACCGGCCGCGCCGATCCGACCATTTCGGTTAGCGAATCGCTCGAACTCTTCATCTCCAGGGTCCTCTCTGGCGCGCCACGCGACCACGTCGTCGTGTGCCAACCACACGATCATGCGCGCTCGGCGATGGGCGATCTGGCCGCCGAAGCCCTCAAACAGCGCGGCATCCGCGGCTATTACATCGACGGTGGTTCTCGCGACGCAGACGAAATCGAAGCCATCGGCTTTCCGGTTTTCGCCCGCTATACCAGCCCGATCGACATCGTCGGAAGCTGGCGTCTGGAAGCGACTGATGTGCCGGTGGTCATCGGCGGCGTTACCGTATCGCCCGGCGACTACCTCCTCGGCGATCGCGACGGCACGTTGCTGATCCAGCGCGAACACGCGGAGTTCGTCATCACTGAAACGGTCAAGACGGTGAGTACGGATTCGCGCATGCGCACGGCCATCCGTGGCGGCCGCGATCCGTATGACGCGTTCCTCGAGTTCGGCAAACTGTAGAACACCCTCAGGACACCCCATGAAAATCGCCCGCTATCAATTGCATGACGAAGTCCACTACGGTGTGCTCGAAGGCGAGCAGCTGGAGCGCCTGAGCGGCTCGCCCTTCGAGGGCATCACGCCGGCCGGCAAGACCGATGCGTTGGCCGACGCGAAACTCCTCTGCCCGCTGGCCGCCCCGAGACTGTTTGCAGTCGGCATGAACTACGTCGGTCACATCGCCGAGGCCGGCGCGAAGACGCCCGAGATTCCCCAGTTCTTCATGATGCCGACGACGGCGGCAATCGGCCCGGGTGAAGCCATCGTCCGGCCACGCGAGGCCCAGGTAGTCCATCATGAGGCGGAACTGGCCATCGTGATCGGCAAAAAGGGCCGTCGCGTCGATATCGCTTATGCGCTCGATCACGTGTTCGGCTACACCTGCGCGAACGACGTGAGCGAACGCGTGATCCAGAACCGCGAAATGGGCTACGGCTGCTTACTGGTCGGCAAGGCATTCGATACCTTTTGCCCACTCGGACCCGTGATCACCACAGGACTCGACGCCGGCAATTTACGCGTGCAGTCGAGCGTCAACGGCACGAAGCGTCAGGACGGCAACACGTCGGATCTGCTCTTCTCCGTACCCTTCATCGTGTCCTATCTGAGTCAAGCGGTCACCCTGCTGCCCGGCGACGTGATTCTCACCGGCACGCCGTCCGGCGTCGGCCCGCTCAATGGCGGCGATGTCTGCGACATCACGATCGAAGGCATTGGCACGCTGAGCAATCCGGTTGTCGACGAAGCTGCTTGAGCAGGCTCACCGTCACGCCCTCTTTCGAACAGGAATCGACATGCAACGCTATGTGCATTACATCGACGGCCACGATACACCGCCGCTAAGCCAACGCTGGTTCGAGTCGTACAACCCCTATACCGGCGACGCCTGGGCGGACATCGCGGAAGGCTCCGCTGCCGACGCAGATCTGGCCGTTCAGGCCGCGCACCGCGCCTTCACACGCGGTGCGTGGCCGCAATTGAGCGCGACACAACGCGGCGAGTTGTTGCGCCGCGTGGGCGAGTTGATCGCACGCGATGCGCACAAGCTGGCAGCCACCGAAGTGCGCGACAACGGCAAGCTGCTCGCCGAAATGGCTGGGCAACTGAACTACATCCCGCAGTGGTTCTACTATTTTGGCGGTCTCGCGGACAAGATCGAAGGCAGTGTGATTCCGCTCGATAAAAAGGGCTTCTTCAATTTCACGCGCCACGAACCGCTCGGCGTAGTCGCAGCAATTACGCCCTGGAATTCGCCGTTGTTGCTCACAGCTTGGAAGATAGCGCCTGCGCTCGCCGCGGGTTGCACGGTCGTGATCAAACCGTCCGAATTCACTTCGGCGTCCACGCTGGAGTTTGTCAAACTATTCGCCGAGGCCGGCTTCCCACCGGGCGTCGTCAATGTCGTAACCGGTTTCGGGCGCGATGTCGGCGCGAGCCTCGTCGAGCATCCACTGGTGCGCAAGATCACCTTTACCGGCGCGGACAGCACCGGCCGCGCAATCAATGAAACCGCCGCACGTCACTTCAAGCACGTGAGCCTGGAACTCGGGGGCAAGTCGCCGAACATCGTGTTCGCCGACGCCAATCTCGATGACGCCGTCAACGGCGCAGTCGCCGGCATCTTTGCCGCGACTGGGCAAACCTGTATCGCCGGTTCGCGGTTGCTCCTGCAGGACTCGATCTACGACACATTCGTCGAGCGATTATTGAATCTCGCCCGCACGGCGCGCATGGGCGATCCGATGTCCGCGGATACACAGGTTGGTCCGATCACAACACGTCCCCAATACGACAAGGTGTTGCGCTACATCGATACCGCACAATCCGAAGGCGCCAGGCTCCTGCTCGGCGGCAGCGCTGGCACACGGCCCGAGTGCGGACGCGGCTGGTTCGTCGAACCGACTATTTTCGGCGACGTCGACAACAGCATGCGCATCGCGCAGGAAGAGGTGTTCGGTCCGGTGCTGTCGGTCATCCGCTTCCGGGATGAAGACGACGCACTGCGCATTGCCAACGATGTGCGCTTCGGACTTGGATCGGGGGTCTGGACATCCGACATTGGCCGCGCCTTTCGTGTGTCGGAGCGGCTGCAAGCCGGCACGGTCTGGGTCAATGCCTATCGCGCGGTCAGTTTCATGTCGCCGTTCGGTGGATACAAGGACTCGGGTCTGGGGCGCGAGAACGGCGCCCAGGCGATCCACGAGTACCTGCAAACCAAAAGCGTGTGGATCAACACGGGCGCGGGCAGCGTCAATCCGTTCGTGATGCGTTGAAAGGCACGAAACGCTGCGCACGTCCATGCCAAAAGCTGATATCACCAGCAACCTTTGTTATTGGCGCGGCACCCACGTCTCGCCCTAGCATAGCGCTACACATTAACGGAATCACGAGGAGACATGAGCACAACCGAGTCGCCAGTATCGAACTGGCAGGAGAACGTTTTCTCCATTCTGAAGAGCGGCGGCGTGCGCCAGGTTGCCTATGTGCCGGATGCCGGCCACGCGCACGTGATCCACCGCGTCCAGCAGGACCCGCAGATGCACGACATTGTGCTCACGACCGAAGAGGAAGGCGTCGCACTCACGAGTGGCGCATGGCTCGGCGGCCAGCGTGCGGTGCTGCTGATGCAAAGCAGCGGTGTCGGCAATTGCGTGAACATGTTTTCGCTGCTGCAGAGTTGTCGCTTCCCGTTTCTGACGCTGGTGACGATGCGCGGCGAGTACGCCGAATTCAACCCCTGGCAATGCCCCATGGGCCAGGCGACCCAGGCGGCCCTCGAACTGATGGGGATCACTGTACTGCGCGCGTCGACACCCGATGAAGTCGAAGATATCGTGTCCGCCGGACTCGACGCCGCCTTCGAAGGCGGTCAGCAGGTTGCCGTGCTGCTGTCGCAGCGCCTCATCGGACGTAAAAAGTGGGAACGCAAATGAACGCTTCATCTTCCATCGTTTCTTCCGCGTCGATCGATCGCCGCGCATTCGTCGCACGTCTGCTCGCACTATGCCCAAACGCGCTGGTGGTGACAGGCCTCGGTTCGCCGACTTACGACGTGTTTGCTTCCGGTGATTCAGACCGCTACTTCTATCTCTGGGGCGCAATGGGCGGTTCAACCTCCATCGCACTGGGCCTCGCGCTCGCCCAACCCGAGCGCCCGGTGCTGGCAATTACCGGCGACGGCGAACAGTTGATGGGCGTGGGCAGCCTCGCAACCGCCGGCGCACAGCAGCCGCCCAATCTGAGCGTGGTCGTACTCGACAATGGACACTTCGGCGAAACAGGCATGCAGCGCAGCCATAGCAGCCTTGGGACCAGGCTCGCGCAAGTGGCGCGCGCATGCGGCATCGAGGAGACTACCGAAATTCACTCGCTCGACGGCGTCGAGGCATTGGCCGCCCGGATCAACACGCGCGCCGGACTGAACTTCGCGCAAGTGCACGTCAAAGCGGATGAGTTGCCGCGCGCGTTGCCCTCGCGCGATGGCGTCTTCGTGAAGAATCGCTTCCGCCATGCGCTTGGCTTCGCTCCGTTGTGATCACGTCATGTCTGCGTTCACAACGATTCCGCTGTCCGCCGAACTTGAAGCGCAATACAACATGCGTCGGTTGCGTCCCGGTTTCGAGGCCGGCCTGTTGCAGGAATGGCTGACCCGTTCAGCGGCATTCAGGCGCTTGCCCGGCGCGCAACTGGATGTGGCGTATGGCGCGGGCGAGCGGGATCGTCTGGACTACTTCTCCGCCGCGTCGGCCGATGCGCCGCTGCTGATCTTCTTTCACGGCGGTTTCTGGCAGCGCGGCGACAAATCGGTGTATAGCTTCGTGGCCGAGCCCTTCGTGGCCGAAGACGTGTCGGTCGTACTCGTGAATTACACGCTGTGCCCGGTGGTTTCGGTCGAAGACATTGTCACGCAATCGCAAAGGGCGCTGGTATGGCTGTGGCGTCACGCTGGCGAGCTCGGCTGCTCGCGCGAGCGCTGGTTCGTCAGCGGGCATTCGGCGGGCGGCCATCTCGCCGCGCGGATGATGGCGACGCACTGGGATACGCTCGGTGACGATTTGCCAAAGCAGATGCTCAGCGGCGCGATCCTGATCTCGGCACTGTTCGACCCGGAGCCGCTGTGCGAAACCTCGATCAACGAAGGTTTGCGGCTCGACCGGGAGCAGGCGCGCGCCGTGAGTGCGTTACGGCACCCGCCGGCGACCGACGCGCCGCAATTGATCGCCGTGGGCGGCGCCGAAACGCCGGCGTTTCATCAGCAGGCGCGTACCTACGAAACGGCATTCGGCAAAGCCCAGCGCTTCATGCCGCACTACCGGATTGATGACTGCGATCATTTCGACGTGGTACAGGCTCTCGCGAACCGAAGGCATCCATTCTTCGAACTCTGCCGCGAATTCATCCGCACCCGCTAACGAAGTACGCGGACGTTATGCACGCCCGCCCTTCTCCTCGACGCTCGCACACAGGTCATGTCAATCCACCATACCGAGCAACGCGCGGATATCGCGTCCCGGTTCCGCATCCGATCCGTACGAGAAGTCGCCTCGCGCCTGCCGTTGCACCAGTTGATCCATCAGGAAGCGGTAGCGCGTACCTGGTGCATCGAAACGTGAATGCAGATCGAGGCGCTCGTCCGGATCGAAATAGCGCTCGTTCTGCGGCCGGATCACCGAGTTGTCCTGCGGCTGGATCACGAACGCAATTCGCGGCATCACATAACGCAGCGGAATCGGTGCCGCGGTCGTATTGAAGGTGACGTCACAGCGCGAACGATGACGGCCCACCGGCACGAACGGCTGCAGGTTCGGCACGTCGTAACCGGGCCTGAAACGTGGATAGGAAATGCACACATTGCTGCGCAAATGTACGTGCAGTACCGCACGGAAATCCTGGTACTTCGCGCGCACGCCGCCGACCCAGCGCATGATCGGCGCCACCGATTTCTGCGTCACAATACGGGTGCGCGTGACCGTCTCCGAGGTCCATTCCGTTTCGACGATGTCGGATTCGGAAGTACCGTCGCCGATCGTATTCGCATGCAGAAAATCGGCATGTGTGAGATCGATCAGGTTTTCAATCGAGAGGGCCGAGGTCGAATCGAAGCGCACCGTGCGTTGCGTATAACCGGGCAAGCTGCCGTCGAGCGGCAGAAACGGAATGTGCGGCAACAATTGCTCGTCAGCGTTATCCGGATTGCCGTACCACGCCCAGATATAGCCATAGCGCTCCACCGATGGATAGAAATCCAGCCCGCCGGTAAACGCGCTGGCCTGCGCACGCCGTTGTCCCAGCTGGTCCGGACGAAACTCCGCGGCGAACGGCTTGCCCGCGTGGTCCCGCCACAGGAAATAAGGCTGCGAGTGGACGATGCGGCGAATCGGTTTCTCCGTCACGTCGCGGCTATGCGAAACCGGAAACCAGGTGTCGCGCAGATCGTAGTTGAGTGGGGTCCAGTCGCGGCGCGCGGATCTGGACGGCGCGCCAACGCCTTTGGCGGCGAGATTGGCCGTATCGACGGCGAGTGTTTCAGTGACGGCGTTCATCTTGCGATGCTCCTTGTCGAAATGGAAAGCAACTCAGGCTGCGTCGCTCATAAGCGCGCGCTGCGCGGCGCGTGCCGCGGCCAGATCGCGCGACGGCGCCACCAGCAACGCAGCCAGCGCAGCACCGTCGATCATTTGATGGATCCGGAAGGGCGCGCATTCGCGACGCCGGGCGAGATGCCAGCGCAACGGCGCGCCAACCACCCGCGCGTCGTGTCTGAAGCCACGCCAGCATAGGCTGGTGGTGCCGCGCCGATTGACGCTGGACGCGATGTACACCGTCACGAGCGGCACCTCGTCCGCATCCAGCAACTCGACGCGTATCGTGCCGCCCTCGAGCGGCACCGCCGTGCGCACAATCAACGGATGATCGATGACGAAGGCTGCCGGCAACATCCGCATCGTCCATACCGCACCGCGATCGACCACGAGATGCCCTGACTCCACGCGTGGATCGCCGAGGAAAAAATCGGTCATACGCACGCTGCCGAATTCGAGCAGACACTCGGGACCGTCGAGCATCGCCGCGAGATATTCGTCGTGGGCGATATTGACCACCGCCGCGCCGCTGAATTCGCTGCCCCGCGGCTGATAGTCCGCGCCCGGCAAGGGCACATCCGCGGGACTGCCCTCGCCTAGCCAGACATGGACGAAGCCATTGCTTTCGGCAACCCGATAGGCACGCGCGCCATAACGCGACGGCACGCGTTCGTCCTCACGCAGATTCGGAATCGTGGTGCACATTCCGGTCGTGCCGCTGAAGGTCCAGCCGTGATAACCGCATTGCAGTCCCTTCGGCGTGACCGTCCCGAGCGCGAGCGGCACGCGCCGATGCGGACACCGATCCTCCAGTGCGCACAGTTCGCCCGCCGCATTGCGAAACAACACCAGCGCCTCACCATTACACACGACCGCAAGCGGCCTCTCGCCGTTCACCGATTCGCGAAGAGCCGCCGTCCACCAGTTGCCTGTCGTCATACGCGTGTCTCCATCTTTTTATCGAGTCTCGCTGGCGCGGCGCAACAGGGCACCGCACCGGCGCGCGTTGCAGACTTCCTTGCACGTCGTGTGTTTCCCCGCGCGAGCGCGTCAGGCGACGACCTGCTCGCTGACGTCGAGCTTCAGCAGCTTGGTGGCATTGCCGCTACGGATCTTCTCGCGATCCGCGTCGGAAAGCCCGAGGCCTTGGGTCAGATCGCCGTGCTCGTAGGCGCCGCCGAAATTCGTGCCGTACAGCAGGTTGTCCACACCCACCACCTCCACTACGCCGCGACGCAAACCCGTTGCGTGCACATCGAGGTCGAAGTAGAAGTTCGGCAGATAGTCCATCACCGGCCGCTTGTTGCGCGAGTCCGGCGCCATCACGCGATTGAGATCGTTCAGGCGCCCAAGCTGGAAAATCGCCATGCCGCCCGCGTGCGTGATGTAGGTCTTCAGGCCGGGAAATGTATCCAGTGCGCCGCCGCTGATCAGATTCCAGAAAAACAGCGTTTCGTCGACGCAGTCGCCGACGATCGAAGTGGTCTCGAACTTGTCGTCGGTATGCTTTTCGCCCCAGTAGATCGACTGGTTGAAGCCATGCACCATGATCGGCGCATCGAGTTTTTCAAGCTGCTCCCACACCGGGAACAGTTCTTCGCTATACGCTTCCAGACCATTGAAATTGGCGCCGCCCACGCATACGCCCCTGGCACCGAGTTGCGTCACCGCGCGTTCGATTTCACGTGCGGCTTGCGCCGGATTGGCGAGGTTCGCATGGGCCCAGAATGCAAAGTGATCCGGGTCCTTTGCGCAGAAGGCCGAGAGTTCGTCGTTACAGATGCGCGCGTATTCGTCGCCGAACTCGCCGGCCCAGTACATGAACGCATGCGACGGCGTGGACAGCACCAGCTTGTCGACACCACGCTCGGTCATCAGCTTGCGGCGCGCTTCGTGTGTCATGCGCGCGAGCAGATTGGCTTCGGCCTCGTCGTCGTCGCGCGCTTTTGACGGCTGCGTCGTGCCAAGCGAAAAATGCCCCACGGTCAGGCCTTTGGTCTTCATGAATGGGCCCCAGAACTCGTGACGCTTGAGCATCCCGGGGGTGAAAAGATGGGCGTGGACGTCGATCAGCATGGGTTTTCTCCTGGTATGGCGGGGACGGCTGTTGGGTGGTGTAGGGACGCCGTCGCTGCACGAATGTCATGCGCGCTGCGGTGTACGGTTCAAAATGCACGCGCGTCGCTGCACAGCAGCGGCGCGTTCTGCTCAATGGGTTCGATCTGTTCGGTCGGGTCGATCTGCTGCTTCCGGCATGCGGCCTATGAAACCCGCCGGGCGTCGATGAAACTGGTCACTACCGGTTGCGCCCGCCACCGTCACGCCGGAGTCGACGACCAGCGTGTGCGCGGTCACATGGCGTGCATCGTCGCTTGCCAGGTAGACGAGCGCCGCGGCGATTTCGTCCGGCATCAATGGCGTACCGAGCGGTGATGCCGACGCCGCCGCATCGAGCGCAGCTTCGAGACTGCCACGGCCCTGCACGATCATGTTGGTGACGGTCGTACCCGGCGCCACCGCGTTGACGCGCACGCCGTGAGGCGCGAGTTCCGATGCCGCTGACCGGGTGAGCCCGATCACACCGTGTTTGGCTGTGGTATAGGCATGCGGCCCGAGACCGCCGATCACCCCGGCAGTACTCGCCACCGAGAGAATGCAGCCGCTCTTTTGCCGCACCATCGCCCGGCCGGCGTGCTTGATACCGTAAAACACGCTATCGAGCAGTACAGCAAGCGTGGCGTGCCAGGCAGCGGCGCCGGTCTCGAGGATCGAGCCACACGCACCCACCAATCCCGCGTTGTTCACCATGCAATCGAGCCGGCCATGCCGTTGCAATGCATGCTCGACCGCCTGAGCGACCTGTGCCTCAACGCTCACGTCGGTGTGCACAAACGAGGCATTCGCCAGTTCCCGCGCCAGAAATGCACCGGCGTCGGCGTCGATATCGGCCAGCACGACCGCAGCGCCTTCTGCCGACATGCGCCGGGCCGTCGCCGCACCTATGCCGCCAGCGGCTCCGGTGATCAACGCAACCTGACCTTGCAAACGTTCAGTCATTGTGTGCCCGCACTCAGGGGATCATCAGACCGCCGTCTACCGCCAGCGTCTGTCCAGTGATGAAGTTCGCGCCGTCGCTGACGAGAAAGAGCAGCACGGGCGCCATCGCCGTATCGGGGTCGCCGAGGCGCCCGCCGAGCGGTATCTGTTGCGCCATGAAGGCATCGTGCGCGGCGAGTTGTTCGGCAGCTAGCCGGGCGCGGAATTTCTCGTACATCGGGGTCCACATGGCGGGCGCCAATGCATTGACCGTAATGCGATACTTGCCCCATTCTTTGGCCGCCGTGCGAGTCCAGCCCAGCACCGCCGCCTTGGCCGCCGAATAGTGCGCGAGACCTGGCAGCCCCATCACACCCGCCGCCGACGCGAAATTGACAACGTGCCCGCCACTTTCTTTCAGATGCGCGAATGCCGCCTGATTGGTGTTGAGCGTCCCGCGCGCGTTGACGTCGAACATCAGGTCCCACTCTTCCTGGGTGATCGATTCCGCCGGCGATTTCCGCTCCACGCCGGCGATATTCACAAGTGCATCGAGGCCGCCAATGCGCTCCACTGCGGCCTTGAATACGTCGTCGACCTGTGCGCGCCGGCTCACGTCGCAGCTGAAGTAGTGCGCGACGCCCGGCCCCTTTTCGGATGCCTCTGCGGCGATGTTGCGGCCCGCCTCGTCGTTCAGATCGAGTGCCGCCACTTTCGCGCCTGCGGCGACTAGCGCCTTCACGGCACTCGCGCCGATGCCGCTCGCCGAGCCCGTCACGATCACACGCTTGTTCTGGATGTCCATGTCTGTCTCCATGTTGCTGTTCCTGTCGAATACTTCGGGTGCCGCTGGCTTGCCCCGGATTACGCCAGTTGTGCAATCAGATCTTTGGCCTGCCCGAGCAGGCGCACGGCCGACGCGTGATGCCTGGTGCCCAACTCCACCGGCGCCTTTCCGGCGCACGAGCGCGCATAACTGCCTTCGAGCAGAATGCCGAGCTTGAAGCGCGCCAGCACCACGTACCAATCGATTGCGGATAAATCGCGATCGCTCCGCTCGCGGTAGTAGCCGACGAGTTCCGCTGCGCCCGGAAATCCACGCCACGGCGTAACACGTATTGTTCCCGCGCCTTGGCCCTCGTTATTCGGCCACGTCGCCACCAGCCAGCCGAGATCGAGCAATGGATCGCCGACGGTGGCCAGCTCCCAGTCGATGATCGCCGCGAGTTCCGCCGAGTCGTTGCGGAACATCAGGTTCGCCAGATGAAAATCGCCATGCAGGATGCCGGTACGCGATGGCGGGGGGCGATTCGCGTCGAGCCACTCCGCCACCTCGACCACACCCGGCAGCGAAGCGGGACCGGCCCAGCCCGCATGCACCTGGTAGTGCTCCAGCTGCGCGCGCCAACGCGCGACCTGCCTCTCGAGAAAGCCCTGCGGTTTGCCGAAGTCGCCGAGCCCGACGGCCAATGGATCGACCTCACCGAGCCGCAGCAGCGCATCCACCATCGAGTAGCCCATGCGCTGCTGCGCTTGCGGGTGCGCATGCAACTCCGGCAACACCGCAGCCGAAGCGTTGAACCCCGCCACCGGCGCCATCAGATAAAACGGTGCGCCGAGCACGGCATCGTCGGTGCAGGATCCGAACAACGCCGGATGCGGCACCGCGGTGCAGGCCAATGCGCCCAGCACGCGCGCCTCGCGAGCGATGGTCGCGCACACTTCCGGCCGTGCATGCAAGGGCGGCCGGCGCAGGACGAATTCGCGTGTTCCGCGTCTGAAGCGCAACAGGATATTTTGCGTGCCGCCCGTGAGCGGCTTCGCGTCGACAATCGGTCCGCTTTCGAGCTGCTGTGCGTCCATCCATTGTGTGAGCCGCTCGAGATCCACGGCTGCTTGCCAGGCGGAATTCGTCATCCCCTACTCCTTTTGAGCCGTTAGCCGAGCGCCGCACGGAATTTCCGTTCGGCTGCTGCTGTCGCGGTCGGCCGGTGATACGCGGGGAACAGGTCCCCGCACGGCACGTAGTCGCGCAGCAACTGTTTGGCGACGGTGACCTTGTGCACTTCCGTCGGGCCATCGGCGAGACCCATCTGGAAGGCGCGCGAGATCATGCCGGCGAACGGCATCTCCGAAGAAGCGCCAATCGAGCCATGCACATGCAAGGCACGCGCCGCGATGTCGTGCAGCACCTTCGGCATCGCAGCCTTCACTGCTGCGATGTCCTTGCGGACCTTCTGGTAATCCTGATAGCGATCGATGCGCCACGCGGTACGCATCACGAGCAGGCGGAACTGCTCCAGTTCGAGCCACGAATCCGCGATCTTTTCCTGCACCATCTGTTTGTCGGCGAGCACACTGCCCTGCGTATGGCGTGACAGCGCGCGCTCGCATAGGGCGTCGAGTGCTTTCTGCGCGAGACCGATCGTGCGCATTGCATGGTGTACGCGGCCGCCGCCAAGCCGCACCTGAGCGACCACGAAGGCTTCGCCGGGCGCACCGAGCATGTGGTCGGCCGGCACGCGCACCTGGTCGAAGGCCAGATACGCGTGCGTTGCTTCAGGCTCGTCGGCCATGCCGACATTGCGCAAAATGTTCAAGCCCGGCGTACCCGCCGGCACGATGAACATCGACATGCCCTTGTAGGCTGAGACAGCCGGATCGGTGATCGCCATGACAATGAAAAAGTCCGCGAACCGCGCGTTCGACGCAAACCATTTCTGCCCGCTGATCACCCAGTCGTCACCGTCGCGCACCGCATGGGTCGTGAATACTTTGGGATCGGCGCCACCTTGCGGTTCGGTCATCGCGAAACAGGAAACGATATCGCCCGCGAGCAAGGGAGCGAGATAACGCGCCTTCTGCGCATCAGTACCGTAATGCGCGAGAATTTCCGCATTGCCGGAGTCGGGTGCCTGGCAGCCGAATACGATCGGCGCGAACAGCGCGCGGCCCAAAATCTCGTTGATCAGCGCGAGCTTGACCTGCCCGTAGCCTGGTCCGCCGAGTTCGGGTCCGAGGTGGCAAGCCCACAGCTTGCGATTCTTCACCTGCTGCTGCAACGGCTTCACGAGAAGCTGAAACTTCGGGTCATGGATATTCCACGGGCTACCCAATACATGTTCGAGCGGTTCGACTTCTTCACGCACGAACTGCTCGATCCAGTCGAGTTCGGCCTGAAAGTCAGGATCGGTCTCAAAGTCCCAGGACATGCGATTCCTCTTCGAGGTAAGCGTGCGGATAAGAGTCAGGCGAGCAACATGCCGCCGTCGAGCAGCAAGGTCTGGCCAAGCATGTACGCGGACAACGGTGATGCCAGAAACAGCGCGCCGCCGGCCATGTCTGCGGGCGTGCCGAGGCGGCCGAGCGGAATGCGCCGCAGCGCACCTTCGAGCCGCTTCGGATCCGCTGTCGTCACGCGCGTGAGCTTGGTTTCCACGAGCCCGGGGGCAATACCGTTCACGCGGATGCCGTCGCGCGCCCACGCTTCGCCCAGCGTGCGTGTCAACCCGAAGGCGCCGGTTTTCGACGCGTTATACGCGGGGTTGCCGCGCGTCGAATGAAAGGCGGCTGCCGAGCTGACGATGATCATCGCGCCCCGCGCCGCCTTCAACGGTTCGAAGCAACGGTCGGCGCAGGCCATCAGGCTGGTCAGGTTGATCTCGAGCACCTTTCTGAAACCTGGTGTCTTGAACTCCTGACGATCGTAGAGCACCGTGCCCTGCGCCTGCACGAGCACGTCGAGTCTGTTGAACGGTAGTTCGCAGCGTTCGATATTGGCCGGCTCCGCCACGTCCACCTGGGCGTAATGCAGCCCCTTCAGATTCGAATCAACCGAGTCCGCGTAATCGGATACCGAAGCGCGCGTGCCCCACACGTGCACCGTCGCACCGCGTTCCAGGAACGCCTGGGCAATACCGTTGCCAATACCGCTTGAGCCGCCCACCACCAGCACGTTCTTGTCGGTGAAATCCAGTTCGTTCATTGTCTTCGTCTCCGTGGCGTTCAAATGGCGCTCAAATGCGTATGACGCCCTGATTGACCAGTTCGTCGATGTGCGGCGCGTCGAAACCCAGCATCTCCAGCACCTCGCGGCTGTGCTCGCCAAGTGCGGGGGGCGCCCGTTCAATGACGAGCGGCAAGTCGTCGAAGTCCCACAGCGCGCCGATCTGCTGCAGCGAGCCATAGACGGCGTGGCCGTACGTAGCATGCAGCCCGGCGGCGGCATGCTCGGCGCTGTCGAGAAACGCGTCACTTTGCGATTCCAGGGCAGGCTCTGCAGGTACGCCCGCTGCATGCAATCTGGCCAGCGCCGCCGTGACGTCGAGCGCGGCAAACGTGGCTTCGGGTCCGTCGCCGGCGATGCGCATGAAGGCATCGCCTTCCGCCGCACTCAGCGCGGCCACGGCGATCCAGCCGTCCTTGCAGCGATAGAGACGATGCGTCGGCGCGACGCCATGCTGGCCCGCATCGAGATGCACCATCGGCGTCAAGGCGCGTTCCCGATCGATCACCACGGCTTCGCTCGCGGTCATCGTCATTGCACCAAGCAGCGACGAGGCAACAGCCTGTCCCTGGCCGGTCCGCATCCGCGCGAGATGCGCGAGCAACACTGCGAACACCGAGGACAAAGCCGCCAGATGATCGCCGACGCCGAAGCGCAGCCAGCTCGGCGGATTGCCCTCGCCGCCCGATTCAGTTTCCCAGCCGACCGCCGCCTGCATCAACTGATCGAAGCCTGGCCAATCGGCGCGGGGACCTTGTGGACCATACGAGCTGACATGCGCGCAAACGAGCGCCGGCTTGATGGCGCGCAACTGGTTGGGTGCGATGCCGAGCTTGCGCGCCGCCGGCAAACGCACGTTGTGGTGAACGATGTCAGCCCAGTTCGCAAGGGCTTCGATGACCGGTTTGCTACCTTCGGCGCCGAGCTTCAATGCAAGTCCGCGCTTGCCGCGCTGCGTGCCGGCGAAGGCGCGCTCAAGCCGCCGCATTGCGTCGCCCGCGGGCGGCTCGACCTTGATGACATCGGCGCCGAGATCGGCAAGCACCATGCAGGCAAACGGACCCGCGAGGTAAGCTCCGAGGTCCAGCACTTTGAGACCGTCGAGCGGGGGCCGGGATGCCGCGGACGCGGCGCCCTGCAAGCGGGGCTCATTGGCAGCCACGGAGTTCGTGCGAGCGGTGGCGCCAAAGCGACTCTTGTCCCACCAGCCTATATCTCCCGCTGCCGTTGGCGCTTGTAAAGGTCCACGCACGTGCGCCGGCGGATCCACGTGATACGCGGGTCCAGGTTGGGACGTGCAGCCCCAAAGCGGATCGTCCACGGCAACCACATAACCGTTGAGCCGCGCCTGCTCGTCGGTGTATATCTCGCCGAATGGCGCGGCGATCTGAGCCGCCACGTCATGCGCCCAGAAATGTTCGACCCAGTCCTGCGCGTTGCGCGTGGCAATGATTTCCCGATTCGCGCCGAAATTGGGCGCGACATGGCTCGGCGGCCATTGCGCGTTGGCGCGAGCCATCTCGTCCGGACCCATCGCGGCAAGCGCTTCGGCCATCCACGGCGCGGCGTCGGGCGAGTAGTGCACGTGGATCCAGCGGCCATCCGCACAGCGATGCAGCGGAATCGGCACGCTCTTGTCGAGTCCCTTGGCGAACACGGACGTAGGCTGCGCGGCGCGCGACCAGTGCATCGTCATCGGTACGAGCGCAGCTTGCGCGAGGCTCGTATGTGCAATGCCGCCCTCTCCGTCGCGTTCACGCGCGATCAGCCGCGCCATGACGCCGACAGCGCTCAGCCAACTCGCAATCCAGTTCGCGAACGGCATACGGATAAATACCGGGCCGGGGCGATGACCCGGCTGTTCGTCGAGAATACCCAACCGCGCAAGCACCAATGTCTCACGCACCGGAGCGTCGGCGAGCACATGACGGCGTGGCCAGCCGCCCACGCTGGCGATGACCAGCATTGGATAGCGTTGCCGCAATTGGACGTCGTCCAGCGACCATACAGCGGCTTCGGCGGGTGTGAGATCATGGACCAGCACGTCGGCATCTGGCAGCAAGCTGTTGAGCAGATCGCGCTGCGCGGCAAGGTCGCCATCGGTCACGCGGCGCTTGCCACGATCGAGCACGTGAAAGAGTGCCGCGTCGCGTTCCGCCTCATGACGTGGACGTTCGATTTTCACGACGTCCGCGCCGGCTTCGGCGAGATACAACGCGGTAGCGCTGGCCGCGAGGCCGGTGGCAAAGTCGATCACCTTCAACCCGGCTAGCAGACCGGGGGGCGCGTTTCGTGCCCGTTGCGCGGCGTCGGCATGGGCTGCGCTCATACTACGGCCGCCTGCAATACCGGCTGCACGATCCTGCTGCGCAATATACCGATACCCTCCACTTCCAGTTCGACCACATCGTCCGGCTTCAGATAGCGGAGTTGTTCGAGTCCGCAGCCGTTGCCGACCGTACCCGAACCCAGGAACTCGCCCGGATGCAATGTCTCGGAGCGCGAGATATGGGCGATCACGTCTTCGAACTGCCAGCGCATGTCGCGCGTATTGCCGCGGCCCCATTCCTCGCCGTTGACGCGCGCAATCATCGTGAGGTCGTAGGGATCGCCGAGTTCGTCGGCGGTGACGAGACATGGGCCCATTACATTTGCAGTGTCGAAGTCCTTGCCTTTGGCGGGGCCGAGCATGCCGCCCATTTCGGCGGCCTGGGCGTCGCGCGCGCTCATGTCGTTGAAAATCGTGTAGCCGTAGATATGAGCCCGCGCGTTTTCGCGCGAAACGTCCTTCGCGCGCTCACCGATGTAACAGCCGAACTCCAGTTCGAAGTCGAGCAGCTTGCTATAGGCCGGCCAGATTACGTCGTCGTCGGGGCCGATCACGGCGAAGCGATTGCACTTGTAGTAGATCGGCTGACGGTTGAAGGTGTCGATCACGCGATCGTCGGCACGCGTGTTCATCGCTTTCAATGTCGCTTCCGGGTCGGGCGTACGCAAAGCGCGGGCACGGCGCGCCGCGTTGAAGCTTTGCTGCAGATGCAGTTCGAAGCACGAGCAGTCGCGCATCTGCGCGGGCGGTTGAATCGGTGCGAGCAGCTTCACCGTGTTGCGTGCGCGCACGGCGCCGGCGGGCGCACGGGCCTGCAGCACGCGTGCTTCCTCGAGCAAAGGTTCGCCGCCCGTCAGCAGCGCCTGCACGCTCGCTAACGCGACACTGTCGCCACCGCGTACGATACGGCTCGCTTCGCGCAAATCTAGCACCGCCTGATCGTTGTCGAACAGTGCGCCTGAGCGCTGCACGCCGTCAGCCAGTTGGAAAGTCACGAGTCTCATCGGGCGGCTCCGGCTTGAAGGGATGAATCGGGCGCAGCAGCGACGATGCCCGGTATGACGCGTCGCAGGACCACGGGCAGGCCGCCATGGGTGCGTTTGCTCATCCAGTGGGATAAGGCCGCATCCATGTAGTCGGCATGTCCGGGAAACCAGTCGGCGAGCGCTTCCGCGAGTTCACGCGCAACCTGAAAGGTTGCACCGTCACGCAGCATCTGTGCGACTTCGCGCACCGAGCGCAGAACCGCCGCGTGTTCGTCAGCGTGGCACTGGGCGGCAGGAAAGCTCGTGCGCTGCATCCACTGCTCCTCCTGCTCGAAATGCGCGATCGCATGCTTTTCGAAAGCCGCGAGCGCACCTGGCACGGCCGCCTCGTTGCATTGCTGCAAGACGGCCACGCACTCGACGAATTCATGATGCGTCTCGTCCATGGGCGCGAAGCCGAGCAGGAAACCGTCGTTCCAGCTGAGCGTAGTGCCAGGCTGCCGCTGTGTGTTCTGACCGGGAGAAAGCGCGGCGGCCATTACACACGCCCCGCTACAGGCAGACACGCGCCGGTCACCGCACTGGCATCCTCCGACAGCAGGAACGCGATGACCGCGGCAAGCTTGTCAGCCGCGACCCAGCGCGAGGTATCCGCGTCCGGCATATCCGCGCGATTCGAGGGCGTATCGATGATGCTCGGCAACACTGCATTGACGGTGACGTTACGGTCTTTCAACTCGTCCGCCAGCGCTTCGGTGAGCCTCGCGACGCCGGCCTTCGAAGCTGCGTACGCACCCATGCCCGCGCCGGCTTTCAACGCGGCGAGCGCGCCGACATTGACAATGCGCGCACTTTTCTCGCGCAGCAGATAGGCCAGAACCTCATGTGAAGCGATCGCTGCCGTGCGCACGTTCATCGCATAGAGACGATCCCAGGTTTCGATGCTGCCCGACTCCAGCGTTTCCCACGCAAAGCCGCCCGCGATGTTGACCAGCGCATCGACACCGCCGAGCCGCCCGGCGATCTGCTCGAACGCGTTCGAGGTACTGGCGGCATCGCCGAGATCGACACCGCCGAATACCGCCTCGACACCGTCGAGCGGCACGCTTGCCGAGCGATCCACGAGCGCGACACGCGCACCACGCGCGCTCAGGTCGGCGCCGACCTGGCGCCCTAACGCCCCAAGACCGCCCGTGACGATGACCCTGCGATGGATAAGTTGATTGGTCGGCATAAGAACGCCTGTCTCCTGTGTTTGAACGGACCTCTGGGTGATTTCCCTAGCGGGAAAACCCTGCACCGCTCCAGCTAATTTAATACATTTTTCGCGTTTCTGTTCATATATTATGGTGACATCAACACACGGTCAACTGCCAGGCAATACGAAATCAAACGCATCCATGCCCAGAAAACTTCCTCTTCTGACTGCTGAAACCGCGCCGTTCTGGCAAGGCGGTGAAGGTGGCCTGCTCAACATCTACCACTGCGATGCATGCCGTCATCTATTTCATCCGCCTGCACCGCTCTGTCCGCGCTGCATGTCGTCTCACGTCGGCGCGAAACCGGTCTCGGGACGCGGCAAGGTGGTGAGTTTCACGATCAATCATCAAGCATGGCTGCCCGATCTTCCGGTGCCCTATGTCGTCGCCATCGTCGAACTCGCGGAGCGCGAAGGCTTGCGTTTCGTGACGAATATCGTCGGTGGCGAAGTCAATGACGTGCATATCGGCATGCCGGTGCGGGTCAAATTTGAACAGCAGGAGGATGTGTGGCTGCCGCTCTTCGAAGCCGATCCCGAACGGAGCGCGGCATGAACGAAAACCTGTTCGAAAAGAACGTTGCGATCAGCGGCATCGGTCAGTCGGAAGTGGGCCGCCCGTCGCCCCGCAGCGCCATGCAGTTGAGCGTGGATGCCGCGCTCGAAGCAATCGCCGATGCCGGCCTCACCCACGAGGACATCGACGGAATTTCGTGCTGGCCGGGCGACAATGACAACGGCAACCCGTTTTCGCCGGTAGGCCCGAATGCGCTGATGAATGTGCTCGGCCTGAAAGTGAACTGGTATGGCGCCGGCTACGAAGGACCCGGGCCGCTCACCGGTCTGGTGAACGGCGCGATGGCGATCGCTGCGGGACTGTGCAAACACGTACTGGTGTTTCGCACCATTACCGAGGCGAGCGCGCGCCTCAAAAGCAAAACCGCCAGCGCGCTTACCAACAAGACAGTGGGCCGCGACGGCAGCTATTTCTGGCAGTGGTATACACCCTTCAATGTCGTCTCAGGCATCAACCTGATGGCCCTGTATGCGCAACGGCACTTTCACGAGTATGGCACCACGCCAGAGCAACTTGCGCAGATTCCGCTAATCTGTCGCGCCAACGCAATGCTCAACCCGAAAGCAGTGTTTCGCAATGCGATGACGATGGACGACTACCTCACGTCACGCATGATCTCCACACCGCTGCGCATGTTCGATTGCGACGTGCATTGCGACGCGTCCACGGCCGTTGTGCTGTCACGCGCCGACCTTGCGCGCAACGGGCCAAACGCACCGATCCGGCTCGAAGCCATCGGCTCCGCACTGCATCAGCCGTGGTCGTGGGATCAGATTTCGTTGACGGAGATCGCCTGCTTCGATGTCGGACGCATGCTTTGGTCGCGCACCGATCTGAAGCCGAAGGACGTCGGCAACGCACAACTCTACGACGGCTTTTCGATCCTGACGATGCTCTGGATGGAAGGCCTCGGCCTCTGCCCGCGTGGCGAAAGCGGCGCGTTTGTCGAAGGCGGCCAGCGTATTGCACGCAACGGCCAGTTGCCACTGAACACCAACGGCGGCCAGTTGTCTGGTGGACGCACGCACGGCCTCGGCTACGTGCACGAAGCCTGCACCCAGCTCTGGGGCCGCGGCGGCGAACGCCAGGTCGCACCGCACGAGGTGGCGATTGCCGCTGCAGGCGGCGGCCCGCTCGGCGCCAGCGTGCTGCTGGTCAAGCAATGACGCGGTCGAGCGTAAAGCTAAAGGCATAACCATCCATGCGCCATCCCAGGGCATTTACCGAGTTATCCGAATCAATCTATATATAGAATTATTTTCTTAATATGGAATATCACACCTGCGGCAGACTGCCTGCAACGCGCGTTTTGCGCACACAGTAGCCGCTTGCCGATCCGTAAAGGAACCGCCCATGTCCCCCTCTCACCCATCTCAATCCGCCGCCGTCGACCTCACCGAATTCCGCGCCGGCTGGCGCCCCGTGCTCATGGCAATGCTCGGGCTCGGCGTGGCCGCCAACGCTTCGCTGCTATATGCGTTCGGTTCACTGGTGATTCCACTGCAACATGCATTCGGCTGGAGCCGCGGTGAACTGCAGCCGGCAATCAGCTTTCTGTTCGGCGGAGCGGTGATCGGCGCGCAGATCGTCGGCTGGCTCAATGAACGTTATGGGATGCGGCACGTGACGATCGCGTCGGTGGTCGGACTTGCTATCGTCTACGCATTGATGTCGCTGATGCAGGTGATGGGTCACTCGATCGGCTGGCTCTATCTGATGTGTGCGTTGCTGCCGATCGCCGGCATGGGCACGATGCACATTACTTGGACGCATCTCGTCAATCTGTGGTTCGAGCGCAATCGCGGCCTGGCATTGGCGGTGATGCTGTCGGGCACCGGACTCTCGGCGATTCTGATTCCCTCAGCGGTGACGTGGGTGATCGGCCGCTGGAACTGGCAAGCCGCGTTTCTGTTGCTTGCGGCACTTCCTCTGGTGCTGGTGTTGCCGCTCGTGCTGATGTGGTTGCACACACCGGCCGGGCAAGCCCCTCACGAAGGCAGGAGCGAACGCGCTGCCGGCCATCACGCGGTACCGCCGGTGCGGGCGCACACGGGACTCGCGTTCCGTGACGCGCTTGGTTCGGCGCGCTTCTGGACACTCAACCTCGCGCTTTCGCTTGTGGTGGCTGCGACCGTCTCGATGGTCAGCAACACCGTGCCGCTTTTGCGCGACAAGGGGCTCTCAGCCGCCGAGGCCAGTCATATATTCGGCAGCTTCGGGCTCTCGCTAATCGGCGGCCGGCTGCTGGTCGGCTATCTGATCGACCGTCTGTGGGCGCCCGCTGTCGCCGCTGTCGCCCTCGCCATGCCTGCCCTGGGCTGTTTGCTGCTATCGACCACCGGTGCCGATCACGCCGGCATGCTTGCGCTTGCCACGCTGCTGATCGGCCTCGGTGCCGGCGCCGAATTCGACATTGCCGCCTATCTGATGGCGCGTTACTTCGGCATGCGCGACTATGGGCGCCTGTTCGGCGTACACGTCGCACTGATCACCATCGCATCGGCATTGGCGCCGTGGCTGTTTGGCCGGATCTACACCGCTACCGGCTCCTACACGACGATGCTGTCGATCTGCGGCGCCGCCTTCCTGCTTGGTGCGATCACCTTGTTGCCGCTCGGCCGTTACCCGAAATTCGATTCGCTGAATCTGGCCTGATTACTCCTATTCCCGATCCTCTCATGTCATTACATAACGTCGTCATTGTCGGTGCTGGGCAGGCCGGTTATCAGACCGCGGCCTCGCTGCGGCAGGAAGGATTTGAAGGCAACATCGCGCTGATCGGCGACGAACCTGGTGTGCCTTACCAGCGCCCACCGTTGTCGAAGGCCTACCTGCTCGGCAAGATCGGCACCACTGCGCTGCGCTTTCGCACGCACGAATGGTTTGAGCAGCAGCGTCTCGAGCGGATCGAAGCACGCGTCACCCGGATTGATCGCGAGGCACAGCACGTGGAACTGGCGAGCGGCGAGCGTCTGCCCTACGACCATCTGGTGCTCGCCACGGGTGCGCGCAATCGCGTGCCGCCCGTCGAGGGAATCGAACTCGACGGCGTATTCGGCATCCGCACACTGGAGCATGCCGATGCGCTCGCGCCGCGCGTGGCGGCTGCGCGCGAGGTGGTCGTGATCGGCGCGGGTTTCATCGGTCTCGAGTTCGCGGCCGTCGCGGCGGCCAAGGGCCTATCGGTCCACGTGGTCGAACTTGGCACGCGCCCCATGGCGCGCGCCCTCTCCACGCCTATGTCGACGCTGTTCAGCGCCGCGCATACCGGCTGGGGCGTAACGTTCGATTTCGGCCAAACCGTCGCGCGGCTGGTCGGCGACAACGGCCGGGTAGTGGCCGTGGAAACGGGCGACGGCCGCCGCCTGCCTGCACAACTGGTCGTCTATGGGATCGGCGTGCTGCCCAACACCGATCTCGCCGCCGATGCGGGCCTCGCCGTGCAGAACGGCGTCTGCGTCGACACGCAGTTGCTGACTAGCGATCCGTCGATTTCAGCCATCGGCGATGCCGTCAGTTTTCCGTCTGCGTGGAGCGGTGTGCCGATCCGCCTGGAGTCTGTGCAAAATGCCGTCGATCAGGCTCGCCATGTCGCGGCACGCCTGACGGGCAAGCCGGCGGCTTATACCGCATTGCCGTGGTTCTGGAGCGATCAGGGCGATCTGAAACTGCAGATCGCGGGACTCTCCGATGGCCATGACGAGACGGTCCTGCTCGGTTCGGACGAGAGTCGGCAATTGAGCGTGTTGTGCTTCCGCGCCGGCCGCCTGATCGCCGTGGAGTCGTGTAACCGGCCGGGCGACCATATGGCGTCGCGCAAGCTGCTGGCACGCGCCGCGTTGCCAACGATCGCACAAGCCGCGACACCTGGTTTCGATCTGAAGGAATTCGAGGCCGCCACACGTGGGCCGGGCTGAACTGATTTGAATGACGCGGCTGCGGGCGTGCAGCGATCTCCTGGTCAGCGTCCCCCTGCAGGAGCGTCGATGAGAGTACTCAAATGGGCCGTGGCAGCTTGGTGTCTGCCCATGTCGCTCGCGTTTGCCGCCGCGCCTGCGGTCAGCGGCCCCGCGTCGCCTCAAGCCGCCCGTTGCACCGCCGGCGATGCGGGCCGCTACGAAGTTACCGAATTCGTCGACCGAAGCACATTCGTGAGCGACGGCCATCTGGTCAAGCGTATCGACGTGCCCCAGGCCAGCTGTTATCCCTCGTGCCGGCGCGAACAGGTCGATAGCCATTTATACCGGATCGAAGATCCTGCCGGCGACGATCTCATGCACCCATCACTGCATGACGACGATCCGACCGACCCGGCACGCGTGTCTTCTGTCGCGTTGCAGCAGATCGATCCCGCCACGCTGCAACTGGCAGTTCGAACCCGAGGCCGCGCGCACGCCTGGATCGTCGAGGCGGACAAAGTCAAACGCATGATGACATCGACGAAAGAAACGACGGCCAGCGGCAGCCTGACGTATAACGATCTGTTTTTTGTCGTGTTCAATCACGCAGCGCTGCCCACCCTGACCATCACGACGGCGGATGCCACGCTTGAGCTGGGCCCGAGCGAATTGGACCTGAATCAGTTGCCCTCGTGGTTGACAGAACCGATCGCGCCACAGCAGTTGGGCGTATCGACGGTCTATACGCTAAAGATCGTCGGCGGCCCGGGTTGCGCAACAGGCAATTGAACACCAGTCGGGACAGCGGACAATTCAAGGTTTGTAAGTACGTTAAAGAACGCGTCGTCTTCGCTAGCCCGATCGGACAGAACCAGCGCGTGCAGTTCCCAATCGCCCGCGCGCATGTCGACATCGAAGCGGCGAGCTTGATGCGATATAAGGCTGCGGCCGGGTCCCTGTGAAGTACTGATCTCCCGCCGAACCACCCGCCCGCTCTTCGCAGCTGATCAACGCCGCCGCATCGCTCTTCGCCGAACAGGACAACCTCCACAACTGGCCGCTCCCTTCTCAGGCCAACTTGCCAACCAGGAAAAGTTCCTGGAGCTGCGTGTACGGTACGAATGCCTTGTACCTGGGTGCGGAACCGCCATTCTTCAGGAAATCCTGCGCGAGCTTTTCGGCGGTTCCCCAAGCCACTTGAGTAATGCCGGTGCCCGCGCTCAAACGACGCACGCCGAGCTTGCCGAGCGCTTACGCGTCGGCGAGTTCCGGCCAGACCATCAGATTCAGGGGCAGCGACACGTCGTTGACGATCGCGCGAATGTGGTCCGACTGCTGAAGCCCCGGAAGGAATAAGCCGTCGGCACCGGCTTCGGCATAGAGATTTCCACGGGCGATCGACTCCCCCATCGCGATAGCCAGGCGCCCATGCGACCCCACCGCTTGTCGTGGCTATAGCTGTGGCGCCCGCGCCTTCGAAGAGCCGGGCGCTTCCTGCATCCCATGCGTTCGGCAGCAATAGCGGTCTCGCGTCGGCGTGAAGCTGACGAAAGGTTTCGACAGTAGACATTTCACTTCTCCAAATAAACAGGTCCTGGATCGGATTCCCGACTACTACATGCCGGTGGAAGGGTTCGTGCTTTGCGTAGCAGCGTCCGCAGTCGTGCTCGTCGACGCTCTGCTCGCCACAGCCGTCGGCTCGTCCCACCCGCCGCCAAATGCGCGGAAGACGCCAACCGCGGCTCTCGCAGCGCCGACCCGGTTGCTGTCGAGTTCGTCACGTGCAGTGAGCAGGTCCCTGTCGGCATCCAGCACATCCGTCAGCGTGATGGACCCGGCGCGGTACGCCTGTTCGGAGAGATCACGCGCCTTCGTCAGCGCCTGCACCTGCTCCTGAATCTCGTCGACGCGGATCTGTGTCTGCGCGAGCGTCATCAGCGAGTCCTCGACGTCCTCAGTTGCATGAAGCACCGACTGCTGGTAGAGCGCCAGCGCTTCTGCGTTCGCCCCCTTCGCCTGCGACACCTTCGCCTTGATCTTGCCGAAATCGAACAGCCTCCAGCGCAGCGCTCCCCCGCCCAAAGCCTGGAACGCGCTCGCGCTCATGAGATGTCCGCTCAGGCTGTCGAATCCCAGCGCGCCCGATAGCGAGATCTTCGGGTAGTAGTCGGAAATCGCCGCGCCGATGCGCTCGTTGGAGGCGGCCAGCCGACGCTCCGCCGCGATGATGTCCGGACGCCGGCGGAGCATGTCGACCGGTTGATCGTTTCCGGGAATCGCCGGTATGGACGGGATCGCGGCGACGGCGCTGAGTTCCTGGGCGTACGTCCCGGGCTGGACGCCCATCAGTACGTCGAGGCGATTCAACTGCTGCTCCAGACCAATGCGCAGCGGCGGCACGCTCGCGCGTGCCTGCTTCAGCAGCGCATCGGCCTGGGCGATTTCCCGTCCCGTAGCAGCGCCGGCAGCGTAGCGATCGCGCACGAGCTTGAGCAGATGCTCATCCGTGTCGATCTGGTCCTGGGCGACCGCGAGACGGGCCTGATAACCGCGGATCTGCAGATACGCATCCGCGGCGTCCGCCGCCACCGTCACGCGGGTACCGGCCTGTTCCGCCTCCGCGGCCTGTGCCTCGGCGCGCGACGCTGCGGCATCCCTGCGCAATCCGCCGAACAGATCGATCTCCCAGCTCGCCGCCGGGCCGACGCTGTAGTCGCGGATGTTGCGCGAGAAGTCCGGACTGCCCTGGGCGATCGAGCCAAGCGGGCCGCGCAGGCTCTGGTGCTCCGCGGTCGCCGAGGCGCCGAGATCCAGCGTCGGCAGCAGATCGGCACCGCTTCCGGCCGCCATTGCGCGCGCTTCGCGAACCCGTGCAAGCGATGCGGCCAGATCCAGGTTTTGCGCCAGCGCGCGCTGCACGACCGTCACGAGCATCGGATCGTTGAAGCCCGTCCACCACTGATCGAGTTGCGGCGCGGCGGTGTTTTCTTTCGTCGCCACCGCGGCGAGGTTGTGGAACGGCGCCAGTTCCGTCTTCGGAACCTTGTAGTCGGGACCAACCGCACAGCCCGCGAGAATCATGCTGAGTGTCAGCACACTCAGAACCGGCTTGATAGCCACTTGAACAAAGCGATTCATTTGGACTCTCCACCAATGATCCGTTGGAAGTAGCTATGGGTCATCTTCTTGCCCGCGATCCGGCGGATGAACGTATAGAACGCCGGGGTGAAGATGAGGCCGAAGACCGTTACCCCGATCATCCCAAACAGGACGGCCGTCCCAAGCGACTGGCGCATTTCTGAGCCCGCCCCCGTCGCGATGACGAGCGGAGCCACCCCCATGATGAAAGCGAACGACGTCATCAGGATCGGGCGCAGGCGGGTCTTCGCTGCGCTGACGGCGGCCTCTTCCGGTTCGGCGCCGTGGTCTTCCGCCTGCCGGGCGAACTCGACGATCAGGATGGCGTTCTTCACGGCAAGGCCGACCAGCACGATGAAGCCAATCTGAGCAAGGATGTCGATGGGCATGTCACGCATATGCAGCCCGCTCGACGAGGCCAGCAAGCACATTGGCACGATCAGCACGATGGCCAGCGGCAGCTTCCAGCTCTCGTATTGCGCGGCGAGCACGAGGAACACGAACAGCGCGGCGGCGGCGAAGATCGCCAGAGTCGGCGTGCCCTGCTGTTGTTGCTGGTGCGCAAGGTCAGTCCATTCGTACGAGATACCTACTGGAAGCACCTGCTTTGCAAGTTCTTCCATATGCCCGATTGCCTGGCCAGATGCATAACCCGGCGCTGCCCCACCCATCAGTTCGGCGGCAGGGAACAGGTTGTAGCGCGGAATCCGGTACGGCATGGTCCGTTCGTGCAGCGTCGCCACCGTCCCGACCGGCACCATCTCCCCGCTGGCGTTGCGCACCTTCAGTCGCAGAATGTCTTCCGGCATTTGACGGAACTGACCGTCACCCTGAGCCAGCACCTGATAGGTGCGGCCGAGATAGTTGAAGTCGTTGACATACTGCGAACCGAGGTAAAGCTGAAGCGTGGAAAACACATCGCTCGGCGTCAGACCGACCTTTTCGGCCTTGAGGCGATCGATATCCGCATAGATGTCGGGTGCGCCGGGGTTATACAGGGTAAAGACGCTGTGTCCGAAAACCGGATCCCTGTTGGCTGCGGCCACCAGGTCGTTCGCTGCCTTTGCGAGCGCCTGAGGTCCAAGATTCGAGCGATCTTCGAGCTCCAGCTTGAAGCCACCCGCGCTGCCAAGGCCCTGGACGGGAGGCGGCTGGATCACGATCACGTACGCATCCTTGATGACCGACAGATTCTTCTGCAGCTTGCCGAGCATCGTTGCTGCGTTCACGCCTTTGATATGGTGGCCGTACAGAGAAGGCAAGCCGATGTAGATCGTGCCGCTGTTCGAAGCAACGGTGCCGGTAACCGTATCGAATCCACTCGTCGGCGACGTGTGCTCGATGCCCGGCGTCTTCAGGATGATGTCGTTTGCCTCGCGCACCACCTTGTCGGTCCGTTCGAGACTCGCACCGGCCGGCAGCTGGACGATTGCAGCGAGATAGCCCTGGTCCTGCTCCGGAATGAAGCCGGTATTCATCTGCGAGAACTGGAAGCCCGTGAGGGAAATCAGCCCGGCGTAGACAACCAGAATGACGGTCGTTGCACGGACAAACCGACCGGTCATACGTCCGTACCTTGTCGAAAGCCAGTCGAAGCCGGTATTGAACCAGCCAAACGCCTTGTGATGCAGGCGACCGGACACGCTCATCGTCGAGTGATCCTCAGCGGACTTGTGCGGCTTGAGCAGAACTGCGCTAAGTGCCGGACTGAGCGTCAGCGACACCAGCATCGAGATGATGGTCGACGCAGCAATCGTCGTTGCGAACTGCTTGAAGAACAGACCCGAGATGCCCGAGATGAACATGGCCGGCACGAACACCGCGCAAAGCGTCAGCGCGATGGCGATCAGCGCTTCGGATACCTCGTCCATCGTGCGATGGGCGGCCTCGCGTGGCGACATGCCGAGCGCCATGTTGCGCTCTACGTTCTCGACCACGACGATCGCATCGTCAACCACGATGCCGACCGCGAGAATGAGTCCGAACAACGACAACTGGTTGATCGAGATACCAAGTGCAGCCAGGATCGTGAAAGAACCGACGAGCGACACGGGGATGGCGATCACCGGAATGATCGTCGCACGCCAGCTCTGCAGGAACGCGTAGACGACTCCGATCACGAGCAGGATGGCGATGGCGATCGTCTTGATCACTTCGTCGATCGAGTTGCTGACGAAAGTGGTCGGGTCATAGATGATCTGGTAATCCAGTCCCGGCGGGAAGCTCTTCCTGAGCTCCTTCATCTTGTCCAGTACCTCGTGCTCCACCGTCACGACATTCGAGCCGGGAACCGCGAATACGAAGAACGGAGCCGACGGCGAGCGATCCGCGTAGGCAATGCTGCCGTAATCCGTCGCGCCAAGTTCGACGCGGCCGATGTCGTGAATGCGCGTGACGTGGCCCTGGTCACCCGACTTGACGATGACGTTGCCGAACTGTTCGGGCGTGGTCAGACGGCCCAGTGCTTCGACGTTGATCTGATATCCCGCTTTGCCTTGCGCCGGAACCGGCGGCTGGTTCAGCACACCGGCCGATACCTGCACGTTTTGCGCCCTGAGAGCCGAGAGGATCTCGTTGGCGCTGATGTCGTGCACAGCGGCCTTGTCAGGATCGATCCAGATGCGCATCGCGAATTGCCGCTCGCCCAGCGACAACAGGTCGGAAACGCCAGGCAACCGCGCGATCTCGTCCTTGACATGAAGGATCATGTAATTGGAGATGTACTCGGAGTCTCGCGACCCATCCGGCGAATACGGGTGGATGCCCAGCAGATACGCCGGGATCGTCTTCTTGACCTGCACGCCTTGCTGCTGCACTTCCTGGGGCAGGCGAGACAGTGTGTCCTGCACGCGGTTCTGCGTCAGCATCTGCGCGATGTTCATGTCGGTGCCGATCTTGAACGTCACGGTGATATTGATGAGCCCGTTGCCGGTCGACTGGCTGCTGATGAAATCCATGTTCTCGACGCCGTTGATCGCCTGCTCGAGCGGCGTCGCAACGGTCCGGGCAATCGTGTCGGCGGAGGCGCCGGGATACGCGGTCGTGATCTGGATGGTTGGCGGAACGATGTTCGGGTACTGTGCTACGGGCAGGAACTTCATTGCCACCAGACCGAACAGCGTCAGGAAGATACTGATCACGGCCGCGAAACGCGGGTGATCAATGAAAAAGTGGGCCAGTTTCATGATTCACTCCGCCTTAGCCTTGATCAGATCCGAACTGGATCGAGCCCGCATGCGGGGACACCTTCGAACCTGGCTGCGCGTACGGGATGCCGTCGATTACCACCTTGTCGGTCGGCGCCAGCCCGGACTTGATGACACGCAGGCCGCCGCGCATATCACCCAGTTGAACCTGCTTCGGGGTCACGACATCATTCGGTCCCACCGTGAGCACGATGTGATTGGACTGGTCCGGCAGAACGGCGGCGTCCGGGACCAGTAGCGTTGGCTGCGGCACGGATACCGCGAGCCGCACGCGCGCAAAGCCGCCCGGCGTCATGAGCAGATTGGCGTTCGGCACGATCGCTCGCGCATGGATCGTCCCGCTGGAGCGGTCGAGCGCGTTGTCGATGAAGTTGAGCGTGCCGGCGTGGGTGAACGTGGACTCATCGGCCAGCGAGATATTCACCTTGTCGGTGAGTTGATCCTTCTGCTTTTCGCGCTCCCGCAGGAAGGTCATGTAATCGCCTTCGCTCATGTCGAAATCCAGGTAGATCGGGTCGAGCGAAACGAGCGTCGTGAGGAGTGTCGTCGGGCTGGTTGCGGCCCGGCTGCCGGCGACGAGATTGCCGACCGAAACGAGGTGAGTGCCGATGCGGCCCGCGAACGGCGCGATGATCTGGCAGTGATCGAGATCGAACCTGGCATCGCGGACCTGTGCCTTCGCGTCGTCCACGGCGGCCTGCGCGGCCAGCTTTTCAGCATTGCGCTGCTCGACGTTCTCTGCAGTGCCGGCATCGGTGCTCTTCAGCATCTGCGCGCGAGCCAGTTCACGCGTGGCCAGATCGAGGCGTGCGTTGGCGCTTTCCAGCAGCGCCGTCGCCTGGCTCATCTTGATCTGATAGGGAACGGGATCGATCTCGAACAGCAGATCTCCCTTGTGGACAATGTCGCCGTCCTTGAAGTGGATCCCGGTCAGCGTGCCACCGACCTGTGCGCGGAGTTCGACCTTCTGGACGGCCGAGAACTGGCCGAGAAAACCGAGGCGGGTATCGAGATTTCGCTGCAGCGGCGCGCTGATCGCAACCGATGGTGCTGCCGGTGCCGCGCTTGGGGCTGCGGAGTTCGCGCCCCAATGCATTGCCACTGTGCTCGCTACGGCGACGGCGAGGAGAGCCGCTCCGGAGGCGATCCAGATTTTGCCGTTGCGCTTGCCCGGCCGCTGGACCGGGATTGTTCCGGCCTCCAACTCGTTCAGATTGTCGTTCATCGTGTTCCTCATTCAGTCCTGGACATGTCTGCATCACCGCGAGACGTGGGGTGCGGCGCTGCGCCCGATACGTCGACACACTCTTTTGGCTTTCCACCTTGCCCTGTTCTGGCGTGGTATAGCTGATGAAGTGGCACTATCTGGGCTTAAAGATAAATCTCATCATCTATAACGTCAACTTTTTAGCTGATGAATTTTCACTATTCCGTTCTATAGGTCGCAGCTATAAGCTAAAATAACAGCGTAGCATTGCCATGCGCCGGACTTTCGGTTCGATGCCTGCTGTATGTATCTCGGCCGGAAGGTTTCATGCGACGATGGTCTGGCCCCGCTTTTAGATAACACTTATCATCTAACTTTGCTAAGATGGAGACGTCATCCTGGAGCGCACCATGGGAAATGGCCTTGCGCGCGGTCAGAAGGAGTAATGGAATGAAAAAGTCGAAGGCGGAAACAGCAGAGACACGGAAGCGAATCCTGGAAGTCGCTGCCCAGGCGTTCAAAAGCAAGGGGATCACGGCCACGGGCGTAGCTGAAATCATGTCGGCAGCCGGCCTGACCCATGGCGCGTTCTATCGGCATTTCGCATCCAAGGAACAGCTTGTGGCCGAAGCGTGTGCGACGAGCATGGATGTGCTTATCGAGTCAGCCGAAGTCGCGGCCGAAGGCGGTCAGGCGGCTTTCCTCAAACATCTGGAGGATTTCCTGTCAGCCGAATATCGCGACGACAGGCTGGGCGGCTGCCCCCTGGTTGCGATGGGTAGCGAGCTGGTGCGGGCCGATACCCAGACACGCCGGGCGGCGTCGCAGGGCTTCGAGCAGTTGATCGACGTCATGGCCCGATGGACGCCAGCCGACGATCTTGCATCCGCGAGAGACAAAGCGATGTTCACGCTATCGGCAATGATCGGTGCGGTCACGATGTCGAGAATTCTCGATAACCCGGCACTCTCGGACCGGGTCCTCAACGTAACGAAACAGCGTTTGACCGATCAATCCACGAGACCACAATCGAAACGAGCGAAGTCGGCAGTCACTTCCTGAAGATTCGGTTGGTATCTGTCTGGATATAGGAGACTCGCCATCGCCAATTCAACTGATGGCCACCCGACGGGATCTTCCGATCCTGCCGGGTGAGAGAAGTGCGATCAAGCCTCGCATTGCACCGTTTCTTCGTCGTAGAACGGGTAGTCGGTGTATCCGACTTCGGAGCCGCCATAGAACGTGGAGCGATCGTAACGATTCAGCGGCAAGTTCCGACGCAGTCGCTTCGGCAGATCCGGATTGGCTACGAAGTGACGCCCGAAGGCGATCATGTCTGCGTCTCCGGCTTCGACGATCGCCTTGGCAGACCGCCCGTCGAAACTGGCGGCCGCAATGACTACGCCAGAGGAATGCTTGCGCAGCTCCTGCGTAATGACCGGGCTCTGCTCTTCGCTGCCCTCTTCAGCAAGCCATCGCGGCTCGATCAGATGCAGATATGCCAGATCCAGCGTGTTGAGCTGCTGCGCCACGTACCTGAACAGGCCGTGAGGATCGCTGTCAGCCATTTCTCCGAACGTGCTGCTGGGACTCAGGCGAACAGCAACCCGATCGCTACCCCAGACGGAGATCACCGCTCTCGTTGCATCCAGAAGCAGACGCGCGCGATTTTCGAACAAACCGCCGTAGCTGTCGGTGCGCCTGTTACTGCCGTCCTGCAGGAACTGACCGAGGAGATACCCGTTGGCCCCGTGTAGTTCGACACCACCGAAACCAGCGGCAAGCGCACGCTGCGCTGCAGCGCGAAAGCCCTCGACGATCGCCGGAATTTCCTCGGCCTGCAGAGCACGGTTTGGTGTGGCCGTGTAACCCAGCCATCCGACGTTTGTGCCATGGTGCCGTGGGGTACTTCGGACGGCCCAACCGGCTGATCGCGGTTCGGCCGTAGATCCTGGTGCGACTGCCGGCCAGCGTGATAGATCTGTGCGAACACCTTGCCGCCCCTCGCGTGAATTGCATCCGTCACGAGACGCCACCCGGCAATCTGGCTGCCGTCATACAGGCCTGGCGAGCCGAGGTATCCGTTGCCATCCACGAGTACCACCGCGGACTCCGTGATCAGAAACCCGCCTTCCGAAGCGCGCTGCTCGTAGTACTCCGCCATCAACGCCGCCGGTACGCCACCAGCTTCTGCACGCAGCAGCGCGGGAAACATTTCCCCACTAGATGGGGATATAGAGAATCCGCTAGCCGGCGATCAGAGGTGCGACGATCGCTTGGTGTCATGCCAATGTATCTACTGGACATATCCGACCTACACGAACCCGGTTACGGGGAACGGTGACAGTAATGCTGCACGCAGGTCCCTGCTGCAATCAGCTATCCAGGAGGCGTCGCTCTTACCCAGTCCGTGCAGATGTGTTCGCCAACTGGACGGCTAGATGATGGAGCTTCAACGCCTGCGCTGCTTCGTTGCCGTTGCGGACGAATTCCTGTCCCCAGCGACACACCATAACCCCCCAACTTCCAGCGCGCAATTTTTCTAGAACTTGTGCCGAATAGCTATTCGACCGGTGAACTGGTTACTGTTGCTCGAGGGCGTCAGAAGGTTGATCGCTGCCACCGCTTCGTGGCCAGTCGAATCCGTGCCCGATGCGTGCTGATAGATTGCGGTCACATAAATATCGGTGCGCCTCGAAAGGAAGTAGTCCGCGCCAACAGCTCCCTGGTAGTATTTCGCCCCCGAACTGGCGGCCCCATTCGCTTCCGTAACGTCGCTACCCTTCGTGTAATCGAACGCTGCACCCAGTAACAGAGCGGGCGTCAACTGGTACTTGAAGTTGATTTCTGCGTTGTTAAAAGCTGCCGTATCACCTTTTCTAAAAACCGTTGGCGCGTCTGCGCCGAGGTTCGCGAACCTGACGTTCGAGTAAGTTGCACCGATCGTTGCGCCACCGAATGTGTAAGCACCCCCTGCGGCAATGACCTGGTACGTGTTAGCCGACGTGTAGCCGCTGTACACCGGCGTAGTGACTACCGAAGCCGTCGCAGTAGACGTGTTGTTCCCGAACATCCCGTTAGTCTGGCCCGGTTGACGTGCATTCAGGTAGCCTACGCCCAAAACCAGGGGACCGTTCTGGTAACCAGCGCCCAGCGACCAGATCTGGTTTGCCGAGAAGTTGCCGGATACCCCACCGAAGCTATATGTGCCGCCGAACGTCAGGCCACCGTAATTTGCACTCTTGTATTTGACAGTGTTGTTGGTGCGGTACGCATTATTGAAATTATCCAGGTCTCCCGGATGGGCCGCGATATAGCCACCCCACTGGTCGCAGGCTGCGAGCGGACCGAGATAGTCGACGACCGAATCGTACTGACGACCCAGCGTCACCGTGCCAACCGGGCTCGACAGACCGACATAGGCTTGACGGCCGAACAGCAGACCACCCTGACCCAGTTTACCGGAACTCGCGTCGAAGCCGTTTTCCAGCACGAACAGGACCTTCAGGTCGCCACCGAGGTCTTCCGTGCCGCGAAGGCCAAAGCGGCTTTGTTGTATCACGCCGCTCGAAAGATTGTACAGATGGTGACCGCCTGAATTGGTATTGATGTTGAAGCCCTCGTCAACAATGCCGTACAGGGTCACGCTGCTCTGGGCATGTGCGACGCCTGCGAACATGCCCAACGCTGACAGGGCGAGAAACGTCTTTTTCATTTTGTCTCCTCTGACCTTCCGGTCGGTGGCCCGGAGATGTATTGCTTTCCGGGTCATTTTCATACAAACGTAGGTATGCTAAAAATACTAATCCTCAAATGACACCCGTTCTACTTCCACTTGTTTCCGTTTTATCAGAACAACTGACCATTTTCCTGACGAGTACGGCCAGGTACTGGCCGATCTCTTCGGGACTGAGGCGCCCGTCAGGGCGATACCAGCGATGAATCCAGCCCACCAGCCCGGAAATCGCGTACGCGGTAAGACGCGGGTCGGCTGCTTCAAGGCATCCTGCTTCGACGCCTTGCGCTAGCAGGGCCGTGAGTCTGTCGTCGAATTCGCGGCCCGCTGCGTTTAACGCCTGCAAATCAATCGGCGAAACATAGAGCTTCGCGCTCATGTATTTCTGTGTGACGGCTTCGGTGGTGGTGTAGATCTTCGTCCATTCTTTCACAAACGCTTCGAGATTCGCCAGCGGATCGTCGGACAGTCTGCTTGCCCGTTCGACGGCCGACGTGACGGTGTGAATGCCATCCATTACACCCGCGACGTCGCGGCCAGTAGCGGGCAACAGACTTGCCCAGTCTCCGTCGACATAGAGAAGCTGCTTCGCGTCGATCGCCTGACGGGCCGCCACCACTTCGCCGACAAACAGCGTGTGCGTACTGAGTTCCAGCCTGTTCGTCACCTTGCAATCGAGATTGACGACTGCGCCTTCGAGTACAGGCGCCCCCGTTTTCAGTTCGGTCCATTTCCCTTCAAGAAACCGTTGGGCACCTTTGATGGGACCGGAGAAGCGGCTCGCCAGTTCGAGCTGGTCGGAGGCAAGCGTATTGATGCAGAAGTAGCCATTTTCGACGAGTTGCGGATATGAACTCACCGTCCTGTTCACAGCAACGCCGACCTGTGGTGGATCGGCGGTCAGCGAGATGCAGGCTGTTGCCGTGAAGCCGGCGCGGCTATCTCCCGTACCGGTCGTGATGATGTTGGCGGCGCCAGGAAAGCGCCGCATGGCCCCGACAAATTCTTCGCGCGAGAAAGTCATGATCATGCTCCGTGAAAACCGGCCGGAACAGCACACCGCCCAGCTTCTGCTATTGGCAGCCCTTCTTGAGGCATCGGCTGTGTTACATCATCGATAGCAGATTGCAACGGCAGCTCGCCGTTGTCAATACTTATTGGTATATAGTTATACGTACAGGTATACATTGGAAAGCGATGTTTCCCGTCACTGCATCCACATCCACAAAGGAGATACAGGTGAGCACTCTTTACTACGAGGACGTTGAGGTCGGTCGGCGTTACTCTATTGCCGGGCGCAGCGTGAACGAGATGGATCTCGCACTGTTCGCGATGGTCTCGGGAGATACACATCCTGTACATGTCAACGCTCTGTATGCCGCCTCGACCGAATTCGGTCAGCGCATCGCTCATGGTCCATTCGGTATTGCACTGGCGATCGGACTGTTCGGTCGCATCGCCGATTTTGCGGACACAGCGATCGCGATGACGGACATCCGTGACTGGTCGTTTCGCGCGCCCATTTATATCGGCGATACGCTGAACCTGGAAATGACGATCGTCGCCAAGCGACTGACCCGCTCGAACCGGGGCATTATCGACAGGCATATGCAGCTTCTCAAGCAGGACGGCACGGTCGCCCAGGAGGGAACGAGCGGGCTGCTGATCGCGCGTCGCCCCTAGCGCAGCGCGGCGCGTCACCCGCATCGATGATGCCCGCTCAATACGACTTCGACTGACCCAGCACCCGCTCGGCGATGTACGACAGAATCATTTCGCGGCTAACGGGTGCAATGCGTGTGATCATCACTTCGCGCAAATAGCGTTCGACATGGTATTCCTTCGCGTAACCGAAGCCTCCATGGGTAAGAATGGCCCGCTCGCAGGCGTGAAAGCCGGCCTCCGCCGCGAGATACTTCGCAGCGTTCGCTTCCGCACCGCACTCGCGTCCGTTGTCGTATAACCATGCCGCCTTGAGCATCATCAGATTTGCGGCCTCGAGTTCCATCCAGTTCTGCGCAAGCGGATGCTGGATGCCCTGGTTCCTGCCAATTGGCCTGTCAAACACGACACGTTCATTGGCGTACGCTGCCGCCTTGCGTAGCGCGACGCGTCCGATACCGATCGCTTCCGCGGAAAGCAGAACGCGTTCGGGATTCATGCCGTGCAGGATATAGCGAAAGCCCTTGCCTTCCTCGCCGATCCGGTCTTCGAGCGGCACTTCGAGGTTGTCGATGAACAGCTCGTTGGAGTCCACCGCCTTGCGGCCCATCTTCTCGATTCGCCGGATCGACACTTTGCTACGGTCAAGGTCCGTATAAAAGAGCGACAGGCCATCGGTATGACTTCGGCACTCCTCGATCGGCGTGGTACGCGCGAGCAGCAGTATCCTGTCGGCCACCTGCGCCGTCGAGATCCAGACCTTCTGTCCATGCACGATGTAACGATCGCCCGATCGCACTGCTCTCGTTTTCAGTTGCGTGGTGTTCAGCCCCGTGTTGGGTTCGGTGACGCCGAAGCAGGTTTTTGTTTTGCCCGTCAGCGCCGGTGGCAGAAAACGCTGTTTCTGCTCCTCCGTTCCAAACACGACGATGGGGTTTAGGCCGAAGATGTTGATATGAAATGACGAACAACCCGACATGCAGGCTCCGGTCGCCGCCACCGTCTGCATCATCAGCGCTGCCTCCGTCACGCCGAGACCGGATCCGCCATACGCTTCCGGAATCGCCATGCCGAACCAACCGGCTTTGGCCATCGCATCGTAGAACGCATGAGGAAATTCGCCGTCCGTATCGCGCTCCAGCCAGTAATCTTCAGTAAAAGCAGAACACGACTGTTCAACCGCGTCGCAGATTGCAACCTGTTCCGGCGTGGGCTCGAAGTTCATGACGTCTCTCCGGGAAGTTCCGCCGTCTGCTCGGCGCTGACGATGATCTTTCGGGCAATCAGATCGTCGATCTGTGCATCGCTCAGTCCGGCTTCTTTTAACACCTGCACGCTATGTTCGCCGTGGCGCGGCGTGAACCGATGGGCTGCCGGCTGGGTGCGGGACCATGTGCCCGGATGGCGCATGGTTCGAAGCGGGCCTTCGGTAGGATGCTGCTCGAGGCCAAAGTAATGTGTTGCAGCCAGATGAGGATCGTGAAAAATGCTCTGAAGGTCATGAACCGGCACCGCCGGAATATCGATCTCACCAAGACATTGAAGCCATTGCGCGGTGGTCCGCGTAGCCAGCGTCCTTTCAAGCTCGGCGTAAATGGCGTCGATGTGCTGGCTTCGCGTGGACAGAGTTGCGAAGCGCGCATCGGCGTCTAACTCGGCTTCGCGGCCAAGAACCCGATAGAAACTGCGCCACTGCCTGTCCGTGTACACCATTGCGCAGACGTATCCATCGAGCGTCTTGTACGGGCGCCGGCTTCGCGAAAGCAGACGCTGATAACCGCCCGCATCGAGAGGTGGATCGTACGACAAGCCGCCCATATGATCCGACAGCACGAAATTCACCATCGTCTCGAACATCGGAATATCGATGCGCTGCCCCTTGCCGCTGACATTGCGCTCGATCACCGCGGCCAGAATCGCGTTAACGGCCGCGAGCCCCGTAATGCGATCAGCGATGGCAGCCGGCACATATTGGGGCGGCCCGCCCGTGCTCCTGCTGAACATCGCGGCCAGCGTCGACGCGCCCTGCATCAGGTCGTCGTACGCAGGACGATCTGCATAAGGACCGTTCTGACTATAGCCGAACATGCCCGCGTAGATAATGCGCGGATTGACCGCCGCCAGCGCTTCATACGAGAGCCCAAGCCGCATCATGGCCTGGGGCCTCACGTTGTAGACAAATACGTCCGCCCCGGCGGCGAGACGCAACAGTGCCGACCGGCCTTCCTCCTGCTTCAGATCGATGGCAAGACTGCGTTTGCTGCGATTCGTATTGATGAAAAGCGCCCCCATTCCCGCGTGGCGCGCAGGCCCGATCAGACGTACCAGATCGCCGTCGGGCCCCTCGACCTTGATGACGTCCGCGCCCATGTCGCCGAGGATCTGCGTACCATACGGACCCATCAGTACCGTCGTCAGGTCAACGATACGCAGACCGCGCAACGGCCCCGTCGGCTCACTCGCTTCCTGCAGATCAGCCTGTGCATCGAACATCATGTCTGTGCGCTCCATTACCGGTTCATGCCAGGGTGGCATATCCATTGTTGAAAACGACCTTGTCCCGTTCCAGCGCACGCGCGCGCATGGTTACTCCTTCGGGTTCGCACCAGATTTCGACACGCAGTGTGTCGCCAGGAAACACCGGCGAGCTGAAACGTCCGCGCAGTGATTTCAACCTGCTTCCGTCGTTGTTCAGCAGGCGCGCCACGAGCCCGCGGGCGACGACTCCGAAGGTCGCAAGACCATGCAGTATCGGGCGCTCAAAGCCAGCCCTGCGTGCGGCTGCGGGATCAGCGTGCAGCGGATTCAGGTCGCCGGACAGGCGGTAGATCAATGCCTGTTGAGGCCAGGTGGGAAGATCCACGCTGAAGTCGGCCTCGTGCCCGGGAACGGGGTGCGATACGCGCAACTCCGTCACCGGGCCGCCAAATCCGCCGTCGGCCCGGCAGATGACGCCCATGCCGACAGTGGCCAGCGCTCTCCCTGTTGGCTTGTCGACAACGTCCCGATCCAGATAGAGCATTGCGCCCTTCTCGCCGCGATCCACGATATCGACAACCCGCGTCTTGCCGATGACGGTGGCCGAAACGGGTAGCGGTGCGTGTAGCGTCAGTACCTGTTCACCGTGCACGATCTGGGTATAGTCGATTCCCAGGTCCATATCACGCAGAGAAGCAAACGCGTGAATTACCGGCATGGTCGGAAATACCGCCAGATCTTTTTCATAGACGTAGCGCAGTTCGCCCTCATCAAGCGGATTGCCGCCGATGCCCAATCCGAGCGCATACAGCATCACGTCCTTTGAGGTGTAGGCATACTCCACGGCCGGGATATCCAGCGTTAGTACCCTCTCATAGTCGATGGTCATGACTGGCCCCCCTTCATCCACGTGCTTCAGCAGAGCCGAAGATGAGCGTTGCCTGACTGCTCAGCACGCCGCCGTTGCCGTGCGCGAGAGCCAGATTCACTCCCGGTACCTGGCGTGCGCCACATTGCCCCGCGATCTGCCGTGCCGCTTCTACCATCGTGAAAAGGCCATACATACCGGGATGGACGCACGACAGACCACCGCCATTGGTATTGACCGGCAGACTGCCTCCCGGAGCAATCCGTCCTCCTTCGACAAATGCTCCGCCCTCACCCTTTGCGCAGAATCCAAAGTCCTCCAGAAACAGGATCGGGTTGATCGTGAACGCGTCGTAGAGTTCCAGGACATCTATATCTGAGGGCCCGATGCCCGCCTGGGCGAACGCGCGGCTGCCAGTCTGCACCGCGGCAGTCGTGGTCAGGTCCGGCATCTGTGCGATATAGCGGTGCGAGGTTGCTTCAGCTCCTCCGAGCAGGTAGGCGGGCCGCGCTATCAGATCCCGCGCGCGGCTCGCACTGGTCATCACCACGGCCGCCGCGCCGTCACAAATCAGGCAGCAATCGCGCACGGTGAACGGCGATGCGACGGGTCGTGCGGCCAGGCATTCGTCGATCGTCAATGGGTCGCGCATAAAGGCTTCGGGATTAAGCATCGCCCATTGACGGGCCGCCACCGCGACCTCCGCGAGTTGCCGGCGCGTGGTGCCGTATTCCTGCATGTGCCGGGTCGCAGCGAGCGCATATGACGCCGCGAGTGTCACACCATAGGGTGTTTCATAGATCGACGCCCCCGGAGCAGCGATCGGTCTGCGGACGCCCGAGCGCGGATTGGCGCCATAGGCGATCAGCGCGACGTTGCACAGACCCGCGTCGATTGCGAGCGCAGCAGATATGGCGTGGGTCAGGAACGCAGACCCGCCGGTCCGGTTGTTGCCGGTCGTGGCCGGGTGAATGCCGAGGTATTCAGCCAGGCTCAAACCCGACAGCATGTCGTCGGGGAGACAGACGTAAAGGCCATCCACTTCCGCCAGTTTGATGCCCGCGTTCCCGAGCGCGATCAAACCAGCGGTAGCGGCCAGATCCATTGAGGTCAAACCCGGCGACTCACCAATCCCGAACGTCGCCGTTCCGACGACTGCTGTGCGGCCGCGTGGAAATCCACCTTTCATCGGAGCGCTCCCGATTCGGCCACCCTCGCCTTGGCGAAGTCGACCAGGTCAAACGTCAGAAGTGGCTCGCCTTCATGTGTGACGATCCGGGCGCGCACTGCAGCACCGATCGCACCATCGGTTGGCGGCGTCTGGTTCAGCCGCGACAGGATGCGCGGCCCCTCGTCCAGATCGACCAGAACGATCACAGAATCCGGAGCGGGCGGTTTCTGTGCGACGACAGTCAGCGAATACACCACGCCGCAGCCGCTCGCCTCCACCCATTCGAGATCCCGCGAACCGCTGCCTGGCTCAGCGATGCGCGGCGGAAACACATAGTGACCGCTGTTGCGCGCGCGCTGCAGCATGAAACGGCCTGCGGCCAGAAAGGATGCAAATTCCTGATCGGGATGTACGTCGCTCATGGGCTCGCCTCAGCTCGACATGTGATAACCGCCGTTCACGCCGATATGCTGACCGACGATATACGACGCGGCATCCGATAGCAGAAAGCAGATCGGTCTGGCCGCTTCTACGGGTTGAGCCCAACGGCCAAGTGGAATCTGCGACAGCAACCCTTCGCGGAAGCGTTCCCCGCGGATGACTTCCGTCATGGGGGTTTCGACGAGACCGAAGCATACGGAATTCGTACGGATTCCGTACTTCGCCCATTCGCGTGCCGCGCTCATCGTCATCCCCAGCATGCCGGCTTTGGCAGCCGAGTAGTTGATCTGCCCGACCGAACCCTTGCGTCCGGCATCGGACGAAACATTGACGATCGCGCCGGGCGCATGCTCGCCGGCTTTGGCGCGCTCGATCATGTGACGGCCCACCGCCTGCAGCCACAGGAAAGTCCCGGTCAGATGAACGTCGATTACCTGCCGCCACTGCTCGAGCTCCATCTTCTCGATCATCGCCGGGCGGCTGATGCCGGCATTGTTCACCAGCCCGTCGATCCTGCCAAAGCGCTCGACGGTAGTGCGCACGGTGTCCCGGGCAAAGTCCGGATTCGAAACATCGCCAACGAATGCGACGACTCTCCCCGGGTATTGCGTCTCAAGTCGTTGCAACGGCTCACCGTTCAGATCGACGGCAGCCACGCTCGCGCCCGACTGCAACGCGAGCGAGAGCACGGCATGCCCGATTCCCTGAGCGGCTCCGGTGACAATCACGACCTTGTCCTGCAGTGATAGAAGCTCTGTCATAACCATCTTTGCCCGCATAGGTGACGACAAGAAATACGAACCGGCGCGCCGACGGCGTCACGACACGTAGCGCACGCCATGAAGATTGCGGCGATCCGGTTCCGTTGTCAATACCCGCACGTATATTTTAGTTCTTGATAGTATTTACCCTGTGGCAGCATTCTCTGCCGCCGCGAAACATCGCTTGACAGAGTGGTATGCGGTGCTAACATACGCATCAGTATAAAGACATTCTCATAAGTACATTAGCCGGGCGACGACCGTACTGCGCTCATGGGTGAGTGAGATGTCTGCGGCATCGACAATGACTTTTCAACGCTATTCGTTCGCAGCGCCCAGGGCTCTGCAAGGGAGAGGCAAAATGCACGTCGGCGCAGGTTTTTTCTTTCAGGGCCTGGGTGATCCAGTCGATCAGAACGTCTATGGCGTCCAGATGCCACTTGTCGATCAGGCGGAGGCACGTGGCTTCGAGTCGATCTGGACCGCGGAGCATCACTTTACGCGTTACCACATGATGCCGAACCCGGCGCAGTTTTTGACCTGGGTCGCAGCGCGTACCACGAAGGCGCTGGTCGGATCGATGGTCATGATCGTGCCCTGGCACAATCCGGTCCGACTTGCGGAAGAAATCTCGGTACTTGACATCCTGTCCGGCGGCCGAACCATTCTGGGGCTTGGGCGCGGACTGGGCGCCGTTGAGTTCGACGGTTTTGGTCTGAATATGGGTGAGTCGCGGCAACGGTTCATCGAATATGCCGGCGCAATTTCCGAAAGCCTCGAAACGGGGGTGATGCGCGCCGACGGCGAACTCTTCAAACAGCCGCCCGTGGAAATCCGGCCGCGCTCGCCGCTGACATTCCGGGGACGCAGCTATGCGTCGGCGGTATCTCCCGAATCGGCGAAGATCATGGCGCAGTTCGGCTATGGCCTCATGCTGATCGCGCAAAAGCCGTGGGACACTGTGGTGAAGGAAACCCGGGCATATGCGGAGATTTTCGAATCGATCAATGGCTATGAAGCGCCGCGTCCGATCCTCGTCAACCTGACCACCGTTGATCGCGACGCCGGCCGTGCCCGCGAATTGCATGACCAGTACACGATGGCCTATGCCCGTTCGACGATTGAGCACTACGAATTCAACAATCCGCGCATGGAGACAGTCAACGGTTACGAGTACTACGCCGGTCTGCGGCGTAACATCGAAAAGCACGGCATTCTGCAGTTCAACCGTTTTCTGGCGGACTTGCAGATCAGCGGCACACCGGATCAGGTAATCGATGCCACCGTCGATCGCGTGCGCGCGCTGGATTGTGCGGCTGTTGTCAACGTCCTGACAATGGGTGGCATGCCGGCGGACGTCGCGCATCGGAACTTCCGGACCTATGCGGAAGATGTCTTGCCGCGGCTCAAGACGATCGACACTTTCCGCGGCATCGGGGCGCAGCAACGCGAACCGGCTCGCGACGTTCACCTGGCCTCGTGAGCGAGAGGGGCCATGCAACACGCTCCGTTCTGGCGAAGCCTGTTCTTTGCGCCGGCCAATCGGCCTGACCTGCTGGCGAAGTTCGGACGGGTCGACGCCGACAACTATGTGATCGATCTGGAAGACGGTACACCAGTCGAGCACAAGGAAACAGCCCGCGCGCAATTGCATGAAGCGGTTGCCGTCGCGCGGCAGGGAGACCTGCGCGGCCGGTTGCTGGTGCGCATCAACGTGTTGGATGGCCCGTTTGGCGTTCACGATCTGGCGAGAGCACTCACCTGCGAGATCGACGGCATAGTCATACCGAAGCTCGAGAATGCCGCTCAGTTGCTCGACATCGATACGGCCATGACAGCAGCGGGCGTGCGGATGGCCATCGTAGGAGGAATCGAGTCGATTGCTGGCGTCATGGATATCGCCGCCTGCGTGAAGGTCTCGAAGCGTTTGCGCGCTGTCTATTTCGGTGCCGAGGATCTCGCAACGGAGATGGGCGTGCGTCGCACCGAAGCATCTAACGAATTGCTCTACGCACGTCAACGTGTGGTGCTCGCCGCAAAATCCGCTTCGATCGCGGCGATCGATCAAGCCGTGACGGAAATTCAGAACGACGCGCTCTTCGGACGCGATGCCGCGCGCGGGCGTGATTTCGGCTACGACGGGAAGATCTGCCTGAATCCGCGTCAGGTGGGACTCGCGAACACCGCGTTCCGGCCGGATGCGACCGAAGCCGCTTACGCTAAAAGGCTGCTTGCCGCGGCGCGCGATGCGGCGGCTTCTGGCCACGGCGTGACATCGTTTGAAGGAAGAATGATCGACGCACCATTGATCGCGCGGGCACAGCGAATCGTCGCGATGGTCCAGGCTTTGGGAGAAACGTAGTGGCGGCCCCGAAAGAAATGACGCTGGAGACCCTCGAATTTGCGCAATTCATCCGGCCGGGCGACGCGGTAATCTGGGGCCAGGTGAGTAGCGAACCCCTGCCGCTAACCTCGCGCCTGATGGCCCAGCGCGCATCGACAGGCGGGTTTTCCGTGTTCCTCGGTGCAACCTATTCGGACATCGTTCAGCCGGCGTACGCCGATCACGTCCGCTTCAGGGCCATAGGCGGAAACGCCAGCAACGGGAAGCTTGCCAAAGCCGGCGTGCTGGAAGTCATTCCCGTGCAGTTGTCGAATATCGCGCCATACATCGAGCAGGGCTTTCTCCCGTGTGACGTCGCGCTGGTGCAACTGACCGAAGACCCTGACGGTAATTACCGGTTTGCAGTCGGCAGCGATTACATCGTTGCGGCGGCCAGCAAGGCCCGCGTCGTTATCGGAGAAGTCAACGCGCAGGCGCCTCGCACCTTCGGCCCGCATACGTTGCCGCGCGAGCGAGTGGCCTGTGTCGTGCGCACCGACCGGCCGGTCCTGCAGATTCCGCCTTCGCCAGTCGGCGCAATCGAACGCCAGATTGCGACTCACATCAGCCGGTATATAGACGACGGCACGACGCTGCAGATGGGCATCGGCTCCATACCTGAAGCGGTCATGTCCTGCCTCACAGACCGCAGGGAGCTGGGTATTCATTCCGGCATGATCGGCGACAGCCTGGTCGATCTGATCGAAGCGGGCGCCGTCACCAACGACCGCAAGCCGATCGATCGCGGCAAAACGGTCACCGGCATGCTCGGCGGAACCGATCGTCTCTACCGGTTCGCCGACCGCAACCCGCAAATCGTCATGCATACCGTCGCTTATACCCATGGCGCAGGCGTGCTAGCCACGCTGCCGAAACTGGTTTCGATCAACGGCGCGCTCGAAGTGGACCTGACGGGGCAGGTCAACTCCGAAGTCGCCAATGGATTGCAGGTTGGTGCGGTCGGCGGTGCACTCGACTACGTGCGCGGCGCGCACCGTTCGGTGGGCGGCCGCTCCATCATCGCGTTGCCTTCGACCGCGCGCAATGGTGCTCTCAGCCGCATTGTCGTATCACTGAACGGCCCGGTCAGCACCTCCCGCAGTGACGTTGATGTCATCGTCACCGAATACGGCGCGGCCGAGCTGCGTGGCCGCTCGTTGTCCGAACGGATCAAAGCCATGATCCGGATCGCGCATCCTGACTTCAGGGATGCGCTGTCCCGGCAAGTCTTCGAGCAACGTCGTCATACCTGACCCCGAGGAGTTCCCATGGCAGACCTGTGTTATGAGCAACAAGGATCGACCGCGGTCATCACATTGAACCGTCCGGCTAAAGGAAATGCGATCAACCAGGCGGTACGCACCGGACTCTTCGAGATGTTCGACAGATTTGAGCGATCCGAGCTGCGTGTCGCAATCCTGACCGGCGCGGGAGACGCCAACTTCTGCGCAGGCATGGATCTCGTCGAAGCCGCGGAAATGGGCCTTGGCGTGCCGCCGGCAAGCTTCCTGCCGATCCTTGGCGATACCGTCCGCGTCAGCAAGCCGGTCATCGCGGCAGTCAATGGCCGCGCGCTGGCAGGCGGCTGGCTGTTTGCGCAAATGTGCGACCTGTGCGTGGCCAGCTCGAGCGCGACCTTCGGTATTACTGAAGCCAGAGTCGGCCGCGGTATGCCGTGGGCCACGCCGCTCATTCACATGATTCCGCAGCGCATCGCCATGGAACTGCTGCTCACAGGTGCTCCGATCACCGCACAGCGTGCCTACGAAGTCGGCTTCGTCAACCGCGTCACGGCGCCCGCTGACCTGATGCCTGCCGCCCTCGAACTGGCTGCGACGATCGCCACGTGTGCGCCATTGACGGTCCGCGCAGCCAAGGAAGCATTGCTGACAGCGACCGAAATGGGCCGAAGTGCGGCGCTGCGTTCGGCCACGCATATTTTTGAATCCGTCTACCGCAGCAACGACGCAATCGAAGGACCCAGAGCATTCCGGGAAAAACGGGCACCGGTCTGGACAGGGAGCTGAGTGACCGTCACGCTCCTGGGCGCAAAAAACGATCTGCTAAGATTCGAGGCGACGATAACCTGTTGATCTTCGAATCCGGACGTAACACTATGCCGACCAGTACAAAAAGCAGCGCCGCGCCGAAAAAAGTGTCCAGATCCAAGCCTGCAAAACCTGCACCCAAAGCGAAGGCTGAGGTCACGCCCCCCGAAAGTCGGGCTCGCAGCATCCGCAATGAGGTCGGCGCCTACAAGCGCGAGCTGATTCTGCGTGCGGCCTGTGAGACGTTTTTCGAGCACGGCTACCACGATACCACCGTGGATATGATCGCCGACAGGCTGTCCGGTTCCAAAGCCATCTTTTACTACAACTATGCGGACAAGCATGCGGTGCTCGAGGCAATCTGCAAGCGCGCGCTAGGCACCGCGCAGGAAGTCGTTCAGCGCGCTATCAATTCCGATGCTGCACCTGCGTCGATGCTGCGCACATTCGCGCGTCACTACGCCGAATGGGTCATCGACAACCAGTTGATGGTTGGCGTGTTCTGGCGCGAAGAGCGTTCGCTGTCCGACGCCGCGCGTGCGGCCCTTGCCGTTGAACTGAAGAAGTTTGACGACATGGTCGCGCAGATCATCGACAGAGGCGTCGCGTCCGGCGATTTCAAGGTCGACGACGTTCACACGACGTCCCGTGCGATCTCGGGCATGATCTCTTTCACCTACACGTGGTGGCGCGCCGGCCGCCGTCTGAGCCGCGAAGACGCTGCCGACTACTACGCAATGATGGCGTTGCGTCTTGTAGGCGCCCCCCTGTAACGGAACCTTGAATTTTCCGACCGGAATTCGCATCGGCCGCAGATCCCGCGCTTAGTGAAAATACTGATGCGTATAAATATGTGCTATTCGGTATTGACGCTCACGCAGTCCTTCTATATCGTTGGTATCAGGAAAGACAAAACCATGCCGACACGAGGCTGGTTTGCGGAAAGGCGGCTCATCGCGCAGATCAGTAAGCGCTTTCGACGATAGACGCCTGTGCAGTCCCTGAATTAACTGTCTGCGGTACCGGCCTCGGCCAGACGGCAGTACGGAAGCAACTGAACGGCATCGCGCACGCCCGGCACGTTCCCGCTTTCTTCCGGCAGTTGATTTTTACAATAAAGGGAGGAGCCATGCGACATCTGATCCGGAAATCGAAGATATTCGCCTGCCTGCTGATACTTTGCGGGTTGACGGGCGTTGCAAACAGTGCTGACACCGTTGCGCCGAAATACACGCTGACCATCGCGATAAGCGGCGAAACACTGGTTTATTTTCCGCTCTACGTGGCCCGCGCTGGCGGATTTTTCGAGCGCGAGGGGATCAAGGTGGACTGGGTGAATGTCGGTGCGGCCTCGCGCCAGACGCCTGCCGTGATGGGCGGCAGCGCAGACGTCACGCCCCTGTCGCTGTTCCACATGTTTGACGCGGAGTCGAAAGGTCTCAAGCTCGTCGCGATCTCCGACCTGTTCGACGCGACCGCGCTGCAGGTTGTCCTGACCAACAAGGCCCTGAAGAGCACAGGCATCACCGCCTCCATGTCGCTTGACGAGAAAATCAAGCGCCTCAAGGGTCTGCAGATCGGTACCTCTGCCCCCGGGAGCGGCACCGAGACCGCGTTCCGCAAGATGCTGATCGCTCGCGGAATCGATCCGGACAAATGGGTACAGTTGCGGCCGGTCGGCGGCGCAGCACCGAGCCTCGCCGCGTTCCAGAACGGCCTGATTGATGGTGTCGTCTACGCGGCGCCGGTTCCTGAAATCATCGAATCGAAGGGCCTGGGCCGCACCGTGATCGACGGCTTTACCGGCGAAGTGCCCGAGGTCGCCGGCGTGCCCTTTCTGGTGCTCGCAACGAGCCGCGACACCATCCAGAAGAAGGGGCCGATGATTAACGCCGCCGTGGCTGCCATTGCCAAAGCGATGGCCTTCACACAGCAACATCCTGAAGAGACCTCGGCGATGCTGCGCCAGTACTTCCAGAACACTGATCCCGCCGTCTACGCGAAGATGGCCGACTCATATCGCAAGGCGTCGGCAAGGAGCCCGTTGATCACGCCGCAGCAGGTCGCCAACACCGCCAGGTGGACGGGTATCGGCGAAACACATCCTGTCGATGCGAAGTATCTCGACATCGTTGACCCGGAACCCGCCAGACTGGCGCTTGGGCAGACTTCCGCGAAACAGGGCCAGTGACATGAGCACGCGAGCCCTGCAGACCGGCATCAACAAGGACTGGAGTCTTCATCTTTCCCGGCTGGTGGTCGCGGTGTGCATCGTCGCCGGCTGGGAGGCCCTGGGGCAGCATGGTGCGGATGCGTGGATCAGCCGTCCGGGCGCGATAGCCGCGAGGTTGTGGATGTGGTCCACGACGGATCTCTGGATGCATCTCGGCACGACCCTCCTCGAAATGCTGATCGGCCTGGTAATCGGTGTGCCACTCGGTGCGCTTTCAGGGCTGCTGCTCGGCCGCGCGCCGGTGATCAACCGGCTGCTGCGTCCGATCATCGTCTCTGTCTACAACATCCCGATGATCGCGCTCGCGCCATTGTTGATCCTCTGGTTTGGCCTGGACCTGATGCCAAAGGTCGTGCTCGTCACGATCGTGACGTACTTCATTCTGTTCTTTGCGACTTTTTCAGGCTCGGAATCGATCGATCCGGACCTGTTCGCCACACTCAATCTGATGGGCGCGAGCCGTACCGAACAGTTTCGCAAGATCGTGCTGCCGGCGTCGACGGCATGGATTGCATCGGCGATGCGGCTTGCGCTGCCTTACGCCCTGATCGATGCGACCATGGGCGAAATGCTGGCAGCACGGCAAGGACTTGGCTTTCTGCTGACGAATGCGATTTCGGAGGTCGATATGACCGGCGTCTTCGCGACATTGATCATTCTGATGGCAATCGGCGTCGCGATGGTCGTGCTCGCCAACCGTATCGACCGGGCGTGCTCAGGCTGGCGCGCGGCGGCGAAGTAACAGGAGGTGCAACGTGATAGTCAGCAACGCCGTTGAGAAAATCCGGCTCGAAGACGTCAGCAAGAGTTTCACGGCACGGCACCGCACCGTGCAGGCGCTTCAGCCGACGAGCCTGCAGGTGGCGAATCGTGAGTTCGTCGCCGTGGTCGGACCAAGCGGTTGCGGCAAGTCCACCATCCTTAACATGATCGCCGGCCTGTCGGCGCCCTCTTCCGGGCGGGTACTCTACGATGGTCAGCCGGTCACCCAGGTCAACCGGCGTGTGGGCTACCTCACGCAGAAGGACACGTTGCTGCCATGGCGCAGTGTGGCGGATAACATCGGCATCGCTCTCGAACTGGCTTGCAACCATGTGTCTGTCAGCGAGCGCAATGACCGCGTGGCGCGGATGGTCGATCTCGTGGGCCTCAGAGGATTCGAGCATCACTATCCCGGTGAACTGTCCGGAGGCATGCGCAAACGCGCCGCACTCGCTCGCACGCTGATCTATGGGCCGGAAACGTTGCTGATGGACGAGCCGTTCGGCGCGCTCGATGCGCAGCTCAAGCTCGTGATGCACGATGAACTGCTGCGCCTCACTGAGCACCATGCCATGACGGTAGTTTTCGTGACCCACGACCTCGCCGAGGCAATTGCGCTGGCAGACCGCATCGTCGTGTTCGGTGGCCGGCCGGGCCACATAAAAACGGTCCGTCAGGTCGATATTCCCTATCCGAGAGACGTGTTTCGCGTGCGCTTCACATCGGGTTTTTCACGCCTTTATGAGGATCTGTGGGAAGAACTGAAGGGCGAGGTCAAGGAGGCGGAAAGGGTATGACTTCCATCCACAATCCGCCTGACCGGGGGCTTCGCAAGGTTGTGCCGCCGCGCCCGGCTGTCGCCGGCTCACCGACCATTTCATTACGCCGTCTGCTTGCGAGACCGGGTGGAGCGTTCATCGGAAGAAGCGCGGTCGTGCTCGCGCTGATCGGCGTGTGGGCACTCGTCGCGGGCTTGCTGCAGAGTTCGTGGGTCAGTAGCCCGATGGAAACCGCGAAGACGCTGAACGGCTGGGTTGCGGACGGTTCGCTCTGGTTTCATCTGCAGGTGACGCTTGCCGCGATGATTGCCGGTTTTGCGATTGGCTCGGTTGCGGGCATTGCATGTGGTATCACATTGGGATTCCTGCCCTTCGTCGAACGTGTGTTCTCGCCGTTCATCGTCGCACTCTACTCGCTGCCGAAGATCGCCATTGCGCCGCTCCTCGTCATTGCGTTCGGTATCGGTATCGAATCAAAGATCGTACTCGTCGCGATCACCGTCTTCTTCATGATGATGTTCAGTGCGCTTGACGGCGTTCGCGAAATCGACAGCGACCTGATCCAGACGCTGCGCCTGATGGGCGCCTCGCAGTCCGAAATAGCGCGAAAGATCATTTTGCCGGGAGCGTTGACATGGATTTTTGTCGGGCTGCGTCTCTCCGTGCGGCTCGCATTCACCGCGGCGATTCTCGGCGAAATCATTTCGAGCAATCGCGGCATTGGATATCTGATCGAGTTTTCGGCAGTCAAATACGATTCTGCCGGTGTATTCGCCGCAATCATCGTCGTCGTGGCTTGCAGCGTAGTACTGACTGCCATTGTGACGCGAGTGGAAAAGACCACGTCACGCTGGCGGCTTTCGAACGCTGTCGAAGTGCCCGACGGTGCACTCTGACTCTGCACGATCCTGGAGGAAGTTCCATGTCTTTTGTCGTCAACGATACATTGCATCGGGCTGGCATTGCGTTGCGTTCGAAAATACTCGGTGAAGAGCGCGTGCGTCGTGCGCTCGAAAGCGAAGACGATCTGATCGAGTATCACCACCTGCTTGGCCACGAATGTGCATACGCCCAGGTCTGGTCGCGCGCAGGTCTAACGCCAAAGACTCGCTCGCTTGTGGCATTCGCCATGCTCGCCGCACTGACACCGCGCGGTGAAACGTTGAAGGTGCATATCCGGGGCGCAGTGCGCAACGGAGCCACGCGGGCGGAAGTGCGGCAGGTTCTTGCAACCATCAGTTTCTACCTGGGCGCCGGCATCGGGACCGACGCGATCAAGTCGGCCCGCGAGGAATTCGCCGCAATGGAACACGAGTCAATGCCCGTTTCGGCGACGGCAAGCGCCGTGGACGACACCCGCATCGAGGCGGTCGATACGGTTGCGAAGCGGGGCAAAGTCATGCGCGAGAGACTGTTCGGCGTGGAAACCCCTGCTGTTGTTGACGACGGCGACGCCGGGTTCGCTTATGAAGGGCTGAAAACCGATTACTACTTCGGCGTGCTCTGGAGCGACGACGCGTTGCCGCCCGCGCTCAGGGTTCTTGTTGTGATCGGCATTCTCTGCGCGAGCAACCGGCTCGCACAACTCAAGGTTTATCTGCGCGCCGCACAGCGGCTCGGTTGTAACCATGGTGAAATCAAGGAAGTTTTCCTGACCGCATGCATCTACTGCGGTGCGCCAGCCTGTGAGGATGGGCTCGCCGCAGCCCGTGAGATCTTCCCGGCCTGAGCATCTCGCGCCAGAGGTACGGCCAGGTTTGCCTGGCATGCGTCGACAAAATTGCAGGAGTGCGCCCGAACATGACTACCCGTATCGATGAACCTTTCTTTCCTGAAGGGGCCGCCATTGTCGTCGGCGGCAGTGGCGGCATCGGACGCGAAATTTGCCGATGTCTGGCTGATCTCGGTGCAGATGTCGCATTGACCTACCGGAACAACGCAGACGCAGCGGCGCAAGTTCAGAACATGATCGAGCAGTCAGGCCGCAAAGCGTACACGGGTGCGCTTAATGTCGCCGACGGCGAAGCGACGAAGGCTTTTATCGATGCGGTGGCTGAGCAGTTTTCCAGAGTACATACGGTTGTATTCGCCAGCGGCGCGAATTTCCGCCTGGCCTACCTAGCGGATATCGATCCCGACGAATGGGCCAGAACCATCACGGGTGACCTCACGGGGTTTTTTAACGTCACAAAGGCTGCGATTCCGCATTTGCGCAAAGGGGGCGGCGGGTCGTTCGTGGCGCTCACATCAGCAGCGCTCGTGAGGCATTCGCCCAAGGACATCCTGTCGACGGCACCCAAAGCCGGCATCGAGGCACTGATACGGGCGATCGCACGCGAGGAAGGACGCTTCAATATTCGCGCAAACGCAGTTGCTGTGGGTGCGATCGATGGCGGCCTGATGGATCGGGTTTGGGAACAGGTCTCTCCCGAATTCGGACAGGCGATGCGGAGCAATACATCGCTCAAGAGGCTGGGCACCCCGCGCGAGGTCGCGGACGCAACTGTATATCTTGCATCGTCCCGTGCCTCTTTCATCACCGGCCAGAGCCTGACTCTGGACGGCGGATACTCAGTCTGAGGTGTGCGATGGCGGAAAACACACTCGGTATCGCGCTACGGAACGCGGCTCTCGGGCACCCGTCGGTTACCGCACTGGTCGATGGCGAAACTCGCCTGACTTATGCGGAGCTTGACAGCGCGGCGACGCGGCTTGCGAAGGGACTGACAATACTTGGGGTCGGTCACGGGGACCACGTCGGCCTATGGATGCAGACGCGCGCCGAATGGATCATCTGCTTCTGCGCCTGTGCGCGAATCGGCGCCGTCGTGGTCCCGATCAATACCCGCTACAAGGCTGAGGAAGCGCAGTACCTGATCGCACAGGCCGACGTGAAAGTGCTGATCGCCGAACGCCAGGTCTGGAAAAATGACGCGTATGCGCTGATGCTGTCGATGTGTCCTGAGTTGCCCGCGCAGCCGTCCGGTGCTCTTCACCTGTCGACCTTCCCGCAACTGCGCTCGATCGTGATCGTCGACGGGCAGGCGCCTGCCGGAACCGTTGCCTATCGATCAGTCCTTGAAGCGGCGCCCGACGACATGCAAATAGCACCCGAAACGCCTGTCAAGGAGAGCGATCCGCTGTTGATCTGTTTTACGTCCGGCAGCACCGGTCGTCCCAAAGGCGTTGTACATTCGCATCGGACCCTACGTCACGCCAGACGGATCGCCGATCTGTTGCGAATCAATCCTGGCGATGCCCTGCTCGCCAACTGGCCGCTATACCACGTCGCAGGTCTGTTCATCGTGACCGTGCCAGCCATTCTGAGCGCGGCGACGATGGTGCTGCAGTCCCACTGGAGTGGCGACGTGGCGCTTGACCTGATCGAACGCGAGCGCATCTCGGTAATCGGCGGAGTAGCTACACACTATTTTGACATGGTCTCGGCGATGAATGACCGCCCGCGCGATACATCGTCGGTCAAGGTTGCGTATATCGGCGGCTCGACGTTAAGGGAAGAGATATTCGACAACATCATGCAGACACTTCGCATTGAGCGTCTGCTGTCTACCTATGGCATGACCGAGAACACCGTGTCAACAACCTTCAATGCCTGGGACGATCCCAAGGCGATGTGCTGCAGGAACATGGCGCAGGTCATCACCGAAGGACGTGTCAGGATCGTCGATCCGGACTCATTGGAGGAGTTGCCCGCCGGCTCGCAGGGAGAAATCTGGTGCAGCGGGCCGACCGTGATGTTGCATTACTACAAGTTGCCCGACGCAACGGCGCGGGCCCTGACGGAGGACGGATGGTTGCGCACGGGCGATCTCGGTCGCTTCGACGAAAACGGCTACCTGGAGATTACCGGGCGCATCAAGGATATCATCAAGGTTGGCGGTACGAACGTATCGCCAGTCGAAATCGAGAATATTCTGATGGGAATGCAGGCGGTGAGCTTTGCGGTAGCGGTCGGCGTTCCGGACACGAGACTCGGTGAAGTAGTCTATGCGTATGTAGAAGCAAAACCAGATGCGACGCTCGATGCATCTGAACTCGTCTCGTGGTGCAGACCTGTCATGGCCGAATACAAGATTCCGCGTCACATCAAGGTGATCGAATCGTTTCCGCGTCTCGCGACAGGGAAGATCGATCGCTCCCTGCTTGCCCGCATGGCGATTCAGGAAGTCCTGGCGAAGGGCGGAAGATAAGCATGCGATCTCGGTTAGCACGGGATCCTCGAGTTGAAAGGACGAGCTTCAGCACCTGCCTGCGATCGAAGCAGCAAGGCATGCCAGCGAGATGCGGTGACGGATACGTTGTGGTTAGGAGCGAGCGATCAGCGAACCGAACCAGCCGTGGGCCGACGCAAGCGGTTAGCCGCCTACGCAAATAAAATTCGATGTCTCATTTACGTCTCCGTGGCCAGCATATTGCGGCCAGCCAAGATACTGGCACAGCGGACGGCTTCGGCCAAGAGTCGCAACATTGTTGTCAAGGCGGGATAGCTGGTGCTTACGACTGAAGCTGCTATCCAGTGACATGGTGGCCATCGACGACAGCAAGTTCAAGGCTGCGAACAGCCGCGACAGAAACTACACGGCGGCCAAAAATCGACAAGCGCCAGCAGCAGATCGAAGAATGGAGCGCGTGGAATCGAAAGACGATCCTTTCACCGGGAGCCGGCAACGCCATGGCAGCAAAAGAACTGAGAGCCGCCCTCGGGCGGCTTCATGCTTTCTGGGCAGTTGGGTCAGGTGGGGGGGTTCACGGTGAAATTGCTACGACAATGCAATGGGCCAATGCGCTCTAGGGGTGCCGCTATGCAAAAAGAAACAACTCCTTCCTGCGACGGCGCCATTGACGGCGCGACGCGGATTCAATCCGATTCGACGTCTGCACTTCTCACCAGCCAGCATCTGGATCCCGATTGAATTCGCGCCTGGCAACCTCGATCACCCGTATCGGGTCGGTTATGAAAACTTCCGCAGGCAGCCCGCCGTCCAGTAACGCGTGCGGCGAGTAAAGCCAGAATGCGCGCCGCCATCCCCCGCCATCATCCAGACCGGGCAAGTTCTCAAGCAGACTCGAGATCTCGGGAAGTAATGCACCATTTGAATCAAATTGAAACCATGGATACACGTACCGGTGCTGCGCGTCAGACCACACCCCGAGCAGGGCACCGGAAATGAGCAAATCACGGATATGTCCGACAGCATCCTGACCGCCCGGGACACCGATTAGCTCTGCCACCCGTGTGTCGTCGGGCCAGCGATTCGCAAGTAGTTCATCGCGAAAAGCAAGCGCAGCATCTTTGGGACTGGACATACGCCTCGCCTTGATAAGGTTGGCAAGAGGACCGGCACCGCGCAGCACGCCGTGTGGCGTTGCCCTCGACTGGGCATGGCCCAAGGCAACGCAATCCGGACGTGCGACGCCAACGCTCGTTTAGTGGCTAGCCGGTGCGGCAGCAACCTCTCCGAGCACTAATGCGCACACCAGATCGTCCGGCGGCTGGACGTGCCGGTCGGCGCGTGAGCAGGGTCTCATTTCGCCGCTATCCGTGGAGTACCACAGGCGCAATATGGTTTCGACCGGCTCCTTTTCGCGCCAGATGCCTGTAACCTGACGCAAACGTGCGGGGCCGTTTTCAGCCACGAGGTCCAGTACATATACGCTGAAACTGGCGGGTTCGATCTGCGCGGCGAACTCCATCAAGGCGTCCGGCCCACCAATCAGCCAACCATCCGGCAGCTCGATGCCATCGCTCACGTTGTGCGCGCTCACAACAAGAAAGTTCAGAACCTCATCGGTCCAGCCGACACACCGCCACGCCTGATAGGGCTGGGCGATTGCTTTCCTGACTGGGTGCGACTCCGCCCAGCTCGTATCAGTGACCAACATCTACACTCCTTAAGTTAATCCGATAGCCCACGTCACCTTGGGTCCTTGTATTCGATACGCATCCCTCATCTGCAGAATTTCCGTGAAGGCGGAAGGAGCGCCCTGCTCGTTGCCGTTGAGCCGGATGTCCGTCAGCAGGCCTTCGCTCCATCACACACAATCACAATAGGCTCAGAAAGCCGCAGACCCTAGCAGCGCAAGCCGGCCAGCCCTTCAAGATCAGGCTAATTCCTAGTGAACTGGGAAGACAAATTATAGCGTCAAAAGGACAGTGCTCCCATTTCACTGGGAGCAGAATTTGGAAGCTGTCGAAGCCTTTGGAGCGGTTCTGCGCAAGCGCCGTCTAGCGGCGGCGCTGACACAGGAGCAGTTCGCCTTCGAGGCAAACATCCGGCGCAACTACGTCAGCATGCTCGAGTTAGGCCAGCATCAGCCGACGCTCAGCATGCTGTTCACCCTGGCGGCCGCGTTGCGCTGCCATCCAAGCGACCTGCTGCTCGAGGTAGAAGAGCGGCTCGCGAAGGCGCGCAGGAAAGAACGGAGAACACCGATCCGGCCAGCGCGCCGACGGGCGCGCGCAACTAGGCGCACGTCAGAATGAAGAGACGCTCCGATCGGTGCCCGTGAAAGGCACTCGCTGCTGCCGCCGACGTTGGGCCCCGTGCGAACAAGCGTTTCCCGACAGCGTGAACATCGCTGCGCCATGCCGACGGTTCATCTGGGCGTAACCGGTGGAAACCGGTTACGCGACGAATGGGAAGCGGATCGCATCGGACCAGGATATCGCTTTCCCACTCACGGCTCGTGCGCCTTTCCTCCAGAGGGCAATCAGGGCTTCAGGGTGAGCCTTCGGCCGCCCTCTTCTTGAGCTGACCAGCGCTTGCCCGGGCTCAGCTGATCCGCGATGACCCGTAACTCGCGGCCCCATTCATGTCCGCTGCTCTCGCCCAGGTCGCGCACAAGTCTGACCACCTTGACACGTGTACAACGTCGCAGCAGTCCAAGGAGACGATCTGCACGCAGGTTCCGCAGCGAATCAGCCAGATGCAGTGCCTCCTCCAGCGATTGCCCCTTTTCGCCGCGCTTGCCAATGTCGCTGGCAAGCTCGAGCAGCGCAAGTTCGGGTATGGATACCAAGACAGAGGAATTCTTCAATGGCAGTGGCTTGAGACAGTCTGACAGGGAGAACTGGTCATCGAACAGCCGCGTTGTCTGATAGGTATGAGGCAAATGCTGTTTGACCCAGGACGGAAAGCGATACGCCTGAAGTCCCCACAACGTTATTCGCGGCCGGAACGCAATGTTGTGGCGTACCCCCTGCCAGTCGAGCGCAGTCTTTCCACCGACATGAAGCCCCGCAGTGTGTCGGCTCAGGTACATGAGAATCCCTTCCGTTGTTGGAACGTCTCCCCTGAGCAGATAGGCCCCTTTCGACAGTCGCTGCAGCCACCCGGCAGTCACCAAGTAGTGAGTCTGCGCAGGGCTGATTCCCAGGTTTCTGAGCATCTGAGGGTCGAGAGGTTGTCCACGCGGCGCCTCTCGCATCAGAAGTTGTACGGCTCGCTCTGCCACAATAAAGCTCCCCAATCGCGTAATTTGACATCGTCAAATATACATATATCGGTATTTAACGCAAATAAAACACGCAGTTGATAAATTGTTTTTGCTGTCCTTTGGCTGACCGCTGGAATTCGGATCTCGTCAGACCGGCCGTTTTTCATCAGACCGGAAGATCGAAAATTGTAAGACTGACCGGACTTGAAGTAAGCAGAAAGCTGATTTGCGGGAAACGCTCGGGGAAGCTACACGCCGCTGATGCTGGCCGCGAACAGCTGCCGCTGAATCGACTGGATACGCGCCGACCACAGCTTGTCCTTTGACGACGGCGACAACCGGTGGCGCCGCGCTGTTCAGTTGCGGGGCCCTGCCAGCCGCGTATCGCACGTCCGAGACAACGATGGTCGTCACACGGCCCGCAAGCTGCAGTGACACGCGAAGGCTAACGATATGGCGAGCCTCTTGCGCGACGATGTGAGTCGGAGCCAAGTTGTCGAATTTCGCAGCGACCGAGCCCACCCGCTTCACCGACGGTAGACTCCCAAGGTTGGATTCCTCTGCGCGTTTGATTGCTTCCGCCTGCGAGGTCGACGGCTCTGCTACGGCCCGACGTCAGCAAGAAAGTACTCTCGCCTAACGCAGACTTCTTGCTACCGGTCGCGACTTCATCTATTGGCGACTGGTCCAGGAAGCGCCAGAATATCGCATTCAATCCCCCCGCGCGTCGTTCGAACAATGCGAACAAAAAGGTGGGCAGTGTCTTGCCGAGTCGGCAGAACTGAGTCTGCAGGTTGCAGGGAGGACGTATGAGGACTGCCTTACTTATAATTTCGCTGGTGAGCGTCTCTCAGATACTTCTTTGTAACCCCGCTCTTGGTGGCGTCTCCATACCAAACCTCGCGGCCGTAGCTCCCCCTATATTCCCGGCATGCGGGTCCGTATACAGTTCTCCAATCGCAGACAGCAGCGATGATGCAAAACCAAGACAGTGCCCCGATCCCGTCAAGCGGACCTACATTCCAAAATATCGGACTATCGGCCATGAAGTTCTTAGCAGCGAATCGGAGGCGTGCTTCGTTCCTGATTCTGCGTTTGAGGAACTGGATGCGTTGATCGAGGCGGGCCAGAGGCTTTACAAAAGTAAACTAGGAAACACGACAGACTGGAGTCAATCTGCTACATCGTTTTTTGAGGTAATGGGCAATACGCTGGTGAACTCCGGCTACCAACTATATATTCCAACAGACACGCTCGGCGACGCACTCGTCACGAGATCACTCAGAAATCAGGGAAAACACATTGCGGACTGCGATACTGCATCGTTGCTGTACCTTTCCCTCGCCGAGACACTCAAGCTGCCCGTCAGTATGGTCGAGATCGAACTTCCGAGCGGCGCAGGGCACAACTATCTTCGCTGGGTGAATCCCGAAGGCCAAGGCATAGACTGGGATACAAATGGACGTGAAAGACGCGTTGCGCCCAATGGGTTGCCCGCCTGGCAGGGGCGGAGCATGTCGCGATCCGAGGTCATAGGATATACAAAAGGTATTCGTGGCCTGCTTTATCAGAAGTCAGGACGAAACGCAGAGGCGTTGGCCGATTACCGCGAAGACGCCACCCTGTATTCAAGGTCTCCAGCCGGGCATAACAATCTCGCGTGGCTTATTGCTACGCGACAGGGGTTTGATAGTCCTGCTTTTGCGCAGGAGGCCATCGGAAATGCGGTACTGGCCGTCTCCATCGAGCGCACGGCGAACTATCTTGATACGCTCGCGTGCTCCTACGCAAGAGCTGGCAACTTCGATTCAGCCGTGTCGACAGCGAGGGAAGTGTTAACCCTCAATCCATCCTCTGAGGAGTTCAAGCAACGCCTCGCACGCTTTCAGGCTACACCTCCCAAAACTGCCTGGGGCTTGAGTAGTCGTCGGTGGCCACCGCACCTTTACCGTGCCCGAAGCGCTTGCCGAGCATCCATTTCGTGGTCTTCAATGCTCATACACTGCGTGTACTTCTAAATTCCTAACACGTTCCAGGCAGCCACCAATGGGATAATCGCCCGACTCTCCTTTCTTTGTGAATGCAGCCGCAGCAAGGTTTACATATTAGTGCTGGCGAACGAGCGTGGGTCGAAAGGCCGTAGTCCCTGAAGCAATGTTCTTTTGCGATGCGCGAGTAGCCGCTCAGTGGGGCGGAGCCGGCATCTGAACGTGTCGTCCGACGCCTGTGCCGCGAGCCCTGTGAACACCACCAGCAGGGTCGCGGCGCGGCTCGGGCATCCGACGCCGCAGGGTGCATCGAAATCAATCGTTCGATCGTCGCCCCGACCACCGGCCAACCCGGTGTGATCATCGTGAGGGCATATACCGTTGACAGACACAATCCCCGAGGACTTCAGGCCCTGGTCGGTAACAAGCCCATTCATGAGTCACCTGTCAAACGCAGGCGCGCTATCATCGCGAAACCGACGATACTTTCGCAATGCGAATTGAAACCGCGCGTACCAATGCGCTCTCCATTGCGCACGGTGTCACGGATCCGGACGTCATTCGCCACGGCAGTGACATCCCCTGAATTACGGCAGCCACATCGAAAGCTTTAGTCTCATCTGGTTGCCTCGGCATGAGGCAATAGCTGCATCACCATATGGATCACGATTGCGCCCCTCCGCGGCATACAGCATCTCTCCTCCGCGCCCACCCCTGATCGACCTGCTTCGCTGAAAAAGCGGCAAACGCACGCACTTACGTTGTGGTGAAAAACGCGGCTGGAATTAGCCGTGTTACTTCCGCTCTGCCGAACGTCAGAAGCAGGCGGCGAATCTTGTTGCGTTCGAATCCGGCATCAGGAACGGATATCTCCACGCGTCCGTTCAACCTTGGCGCAGAAGATGACGTCGCACACTCCTTATGGGCGGCCTCGGCCGCTTTCACAAGCTGTGAGGCGAGATCGGCGGCCTCGCTCTCCCGGGCGTTATCCCGGACGCATTCGACTATGCGGCGCATCGCGGTTCGGACCTCACCGAACTTTCCTGAAATCCGCGCCTCGAGGGCGGCCGTCCAGTCGATCTCTATGGGCACAGTAATAGCTCGCGCGGCATCGGCAATCGGGCGCTGGCTGTCAGTCACACGCGCTGGATCGGCAGCGCTGGTATGCAGATGAAGTTGCTGCCAGTGCGCTTTAAGGTCGGTATACAGGACTGCCCCAGTTAACGCTGCAAGATACATCGCAGTTTCCAGGCTGTAACCTTTCATGATGTTGAGTTGTGCGCCCGCGTTGCCCGGCTCGATCGGTTGAAGCAGCGCGTATGGGTCTGCCTCCAGTTCGGTCTTCATATGCTTGATGATCGAGTCGAGCTTTGTGTCATCGATCCCAGGCATGCTCTCCCGTATCATCTTGCGCAAAGCCCGCTCAGGTAGTCGCCCGAGGAATCGCCGGTAATCATCCTGAGCGAGCCGGTCGAATCGTTGTCGCTACTTGTTGTCCATCTCTGGAGTCCATCCTGCCGTGCGCTGTTGCGCCATCTTCATCGCGGTCCTGCCGAACTCGTTATTGAAATCTCCTGGATCGGGTATCAGATGCACATAACCGGCATCGATGTACGGTTCCAGCATGAACAACAGGAAAACGTTCTTGAGCGTCTGTTCCTTGTGCTGCGACGGAGAGTCGCTATTTCCTCGGCCGTCCTGGTCAGCGCAATCCACGACTCCATGATCACACCGGTCGGGTTGGCGCGTACCTCGTTTGGATCTGGGGGAGGGAGTGACGCGACAGCGTGCCCTTCCGATACGGGCGGTTCGACCTGCTCGGCGATTTTCTCCGCCGCCGCAATTTCGTCCCGAAAGTTTGCCTCGATCCCGCCAGGCAACTTCAACCCGACAAGCTTGTCGAGCAGCGTACCAACGCGGTCGCGAGATTTGAAGGCGAGAAAAGCAACGGTGACACGCCGACGCGGGACGGTTCTATCGCTTAGTGCAGCGGTGCTTTCCGGGCCAACGCGAATAGCGCGGTGTGCCGAGTCGCCCAAATCGCCGCACATACCGCCGCGGCAATCCCAAATATTTCGCAAGTCCTCGTACGTAATATATCTTTCATTAATATTACGAACTTATCTGCCTACCTCTCATTCAAGCCAACTCAAAAACACGGCGCAAAAAAGGAAGAATCCCGACTTATCTTTTGCCCAAGTTAAAGATTTATGGTTCCCGGACCACGCCTGCCGCGTTCGCGACGGCGGTGTCGGCTTACTCATGGTGTTCGGGGCTGTCAGGACTATTCGCGGCGACCTACATCGACCGCTTCGACCGGCGTCGTCTGTTGCTGACCGTATATGCGCTGTTCGCGCTGTCGAACCTGGCGTGCGCGTTGGCGAGCAGCTTTTCTCTGCTGCTTGTCGCGCGGGCCTTTGCGGGCATCACCGGCGGCGTGCTGGGATCGGTGATCATGGCGATTGTCGGCGACGTGATCCCGGTGCAACGCCGTGGCGCCGCGACCGGCACGATCATGACTGCCTTTTCATTGGCGGCGATTGCCGGCGTGCCGGCCGGCATCATGCTTGGCGCGCATTTCAACTGGGCTGCCCCGTTCTACTTGCTGGTGGTGCTGTCGCTGCTCGTCTGGGTGGTGGGCTGGCAACTGGTCCCTCCGCTTGCCGAACATTTGAGTCGCCGGCAACCTGCGCTGGGCGAGGTACTGCCTGATTTGTGGCAGTTGCTGTGCAATCCGCGGCATCTGAATGCGTTCGCGCTGACGTTCATGATGATGGTCGCGCATATGCTGGTGATTCCTTTTATCTCACCTGTATTGGTCGCCAATCATGGCGTGGCTCCGGCGCAGTTGTCGTGGCTGTACATGGCAGGCGGAGCGGCGACGTTCTTCACTTCGCGCCGGGTTGGCAAGCTGGCTGACCGGTTCGGCACGCGGCGCGTGTTCCGGATTGCGGCCGTGCTTTCGTTTCTGCCCATCCTGTTTGTGACGCATTTGCCTGATCTGCCGTTCTACGCGCTGATCATGTTCTTTCCGATTTTTATGGTGCTGTTGTCCGGGCGGATGGTGCCGATGCAGGCGCTGTTGACCACCGTGCCCGAGCCGGCCCGCCGGGGTGCATTTCTTAGTGCTAATAGTGCACTGCAGGCCATGGGCACTGGGTGCGGAGCATGGATTGGCGGCTTGATGCTAAGCAGTTCGCCGACCGGGCAGATCGTAGGATATGGGACTGTTGGATGGGCGGCGGTCGCGGTCGCGTCGGTAGGGGTGTTTTGGGTTTCCCGCGTTCAAGGCGCGCAAAATAATTTGCCTCCGGCAAGCGTTTTGAATGGCAATACCATCGGAGAAACTTGATATTTTGCCCGCGCGGTACTTTGATCTCTGCGCCGCTCGGGCAAAACCGCTATTCAGCCTTTCCGGTCAACGCCCGTCGCGCGGCTTCCCCTTCATCTCGCGAAGACGAATAAAAAACCCTGGCTCTGCCGAGAATAATCTTCAACATGGCAATCACCGGGACGGCCAGAAAGATCCCCGCCACCCCGCCGAGCTGATCACCGGCAAGCAACCCGACAATGACGAGAAACGGACTCACCTCCACGCCTTCGCTCATCAAATAGGGATTCAGTACATAGTCCTGAAACAGCCGGTAGAGCGCGATAAAAATCACCAGCCAAAGCAAATGCGAATACCCGCTGAAAACCGCTACCACCAGCGTAATCGCAACCGCGCCGAGCGGTCCGGCAAACGGCACGAACTCCAGCAAGGCCGCACTGACCGCCAGCAAAAACGCATACGGCACGCCAAGCAGCGAGAAAACCACGCCGTAGGAGATCAGGGTCGCCAGCGATAAAAGCAGCAACGCCCGCACATACTTCGACAACAGCACATTCAGATCGGTCACGATCTCGGCCCACAACACGCGATGCCGGTCCGTCAGCAAATCAAGAAGCGCTTCGCGCATCTGCGGGCCTTCCTTGATCAGCAGGAAGCTCAGAATCGGTATCAGCACGAGGTAGATCAGATTGCTCGCCGCATGCACCACGCCCAGACCGACACTCCGCGCCATCGGTACGGCCTTATCGGAACCGGTCTCAATCTGGCTGCGCACGAAATCCACAATTCGTTCGCGCAATGGCTCAAGAAAGTGCGGCAACGGAAAACGATTGGGCACGTCGGACTTCATCAACTCGGGCAACTGTGCGAACAGATGCGTGGCCTGATCCTGCAATTGCACGCCAAACAGCGAACCCGCCACGGCGATCACCGCGACCACCACCACGAACACCAGCGCAATCGAGGCGACCCGCGGCACGCGACGCGGCCGGAAGCGGTCGACCAGCTCGACCATCGGGTAGATCAGATAACTGAAGAAGACAGCGAACACCACCACCAGCACCGTGGACGACGCGGTGTAGATAATGAACAGCAGCAGCGCAATCAGAAACGCAGTCCAGACCTTCCGGGCTGTGCAGACGTCAAATCCCAGCATGAACTTTCCTCGAACAGACGATGAGATCCGGCGCCTCGAACGCGCCGGGAACATCGGACAACTAAGGCGCCCGCAGGGCTGAAGCGGTGCGCCTGCGCGGCGGCGGGCGATGCGCCCGGCGTCGCAACACAGCGCACCGCAGACCCACTTACATCAGCTTGCCGAGCAGAAATCCGACGCCGACCGCGACCAGCAATGCGCCGATCGGATTGTTGCGGGCCGTCTCGGCAACCTGGTCGACGCCGTCGCCGTACTTCGCCTGCGCTTTACCGGCAAGCTGGCGGACCTTGCCTTCGGCCTGCAAGTCCAGATCTCCCGTCAAACCGCCGACAGCGTCCTGCACCTTGCCTGCCGCATCTTTCACGGTTCCTTCGAACTGGTTTGAATTCATCGTTGTTCTCCTTGAAACAGAGTGAGCAAGCAAACGCCGGCCGCGGCCGGCGCTTTACGGATACTTCTTCGTTACTTCTTCACGCGATCGCGAACCGCATCCGCGGCCTCGCCGACCTTCGACTGCACCTTGCCGGCCAGCTTTTCGGCCGCGCCCTCGGCCTGGGTCGTCCGGTTCCCGGTGACCTTGCCGATCGCTTCCTTCACAGAGCCTTTGACCTGTTTCGATGCACCTTCGACACGATTCTTATCCATGACGATTTCCTTAGGAGGTTGGGTTGCACGCAAAAGACGTCGAGTCCGTCATGCCTCAGCGCGTTCATACCGGCACTCGACACAGGATTGCATTGTCCCGGTTCAGGACACCGCCCGACAGCCGCGAATGTACCGGATCGCATAGTGCATTTGAACCGCGGACCACCGCGCATCAGCGGGCGTCAGCCTGCTGATCGACCCGCCCCGGAGGGTGAACCCGCTTCGGTTCAGCCGAACCTTAGCAGCACAGTTCATGCCCGGCCTCGATCCCTGCCGGGAATACGTAGCAAAAACGCCTACGTGGTCTTCGAACCCTTGCGGCGCGGCGCTTTCGCCGGAGTGAGCCCGAAGTGCCCACGGTTTTGCGCCCACACGATCGCCTCGCCCCGGCTATGCACATCGAGCTTCGCGTAGATCGTGGCGACGTGGTTGCGCACGGTGTTCGGCGCGAGTCCCAGCTCTCTCGCGATCTCCTTGTCCGCGAGGCCGGCGCACAGACAGGAGAACACGTCCCGCTCGCGCGCCGTCAGATCCGCGAGATGGCCGCCGGCATCGGGCGCGTTCGCGCGCCGCACGTTGACGAGCTTTTCGATCAGCGTTTGACTGAACCACGAGGCGTCCTGCATGACCGTTTCGATCGCCGTCACCAGTTCCATCTCGGAGCGCTTGCGCTCGGTGATGTCGAGCAAGGTCATCAGCACGCAATCCTTGCCGTGGATGCTGACCGCTTCGGCCGACACGAGGCAGTTCAGCGTGTCGCCCGCCTGATTGTTCACCTGAAATTCGACATTGCGCAGGCTGCCGGACTCGGCCAGCGCCTCGCTGATCCGCGCGCAGGCGTCGCCGCCGTTCCACAAGCCGCTCTGGTCGAGCGGCTTGCCCAGCAGCTCTTCGGAAGTAAAGCCGGTGGTCGCGGTGAAGGCGTCGTTGATATCGAGCGTCATGTAGTCGCCGGCGACGAACAGTGCGGTCGGCACCGGCGTCATCCGAAACGACCTGGCGAAGCGTTCCTCGCTCTGCCGCAGCGCGCTTTCGGCGCGTTTGCGCGGTTCGAGATCCATGAAGGTGAACAGCATGCAGGCTTCTTCGCCGATGTCGATCGGCTGGCCGGCCACCACCACGAACTTGTTGCCGCCCTGAGGCAAGCGCAGGAGTGCCTCCATTTGCGGAATGGTCGCGCCTTCGCTGAGCCGTTCGACTGCGAGTTCGCGCTTCTCCGCGCCTTCGAACACGTCGAGCTCGTACACGGAGCGGCCGATCACGTCCTCGCGCACATAACCGGTCATCTCCAGAAAGCCCTGATTGACCTTGATGTAGCGCTGATCGCTCAGTCGGCAGATCACCGCCGGCGCGGGATTGGCATTGAAGGTCTTTTCGAAGCGCTTCTCGGCGCTCGCCCATTCGCTCGCGTCGTGCAGAATCAGCGCGAGGCAGTCGGGCTCGCCGCGCGCATTGGTCAGCACGAGGCTGCGCACGCGATGCACCCAGTTCACTTCGTCGTCGTGCGCCGGGAAGACCTCGACCACCACGTCGCTGAAGCACTCGCCCGCCACCACGCGTTCGATCGGATAGCCGCCCTCGGGCAGCGGATGGTTGTTGCGGTAACGCAGCCTGAAGCGCTCGCGGTACTCGGTGACGTCCGTGCCCAGTTGCGCGACGTCGGTGAGGCCGTGCATCGCGAGAGCAGCCTGATTCGCCCAGACGATGGTCTGGTCCGGCTCGACGAGGATGACGCCCTCGGTCAGCCCCGTGATGATCTGCTGCAACTGCCGGCGATCGGTCTGGGTACGCAGAATCTTGTCGTCGGCTGGCGGCGGCGTATCGTCTGAGCCGCTGGTTTGTACCAGCGGCGAGCGTGCAGCGGAGGTTGTTCCAGTCATTAGTTTTGCACGCGAGCAGCGTGCGGGAGAGCCTGTCCAGGTCACAGGATCGCCCAAATCGTGCCGCTGCGCCAATAGCCAATGCACCAGGCGGTCTGATGCACTTGCACCAGGTGCGGCGGCTGACCGCTAGATCATCCTTCCCCGGCACCCAGGAAAACCAGCGGATGCGCTTCCCGCTTCCACGGCGAAGCCAGAAAATGCCGGACTCTTTCAGGCCGCACTTCCGCAAGCGTGGCCGGCGCCCACCGGCCTTTGCGATCCTTGTCGATCAGCTGGGCCCGCACGCCTTCACAGAAATCGCCCTCCTCGATCACCCGCTTGACGATGCCCAACTCCATCCGGAAGCACTCGGCCAAGGTCATCTGCCGACCGCGCAGCAGCGCCTCGCGCGTCACGTACAGCATGCTGGGGGAATGCCCGACCATTGCGTCAAAAGTGGCGTGCAGCCACTGCTTCACCTCGCGCGGCGGCTCGCGCTCCAGATCGTGCCGCAACGTCGCGACGATCCGCTCGATGCTCGAACGGCGGTCGAAATGCCGCAAGATCAGCTGGGTAAACGGCCCCAAAGCGGCGTGCGGAATGATGTTGCACGGCGGCTCGAATACGCCGCGCAACGCAGCCATCAATTCGCCTGCATGCGACATGCGCTGCAGGCGCTCTTCAAAGGTAGCGAGCCACTCGGCCGGCACGCACAGATCCGCCAGTTGCAAGCGCAACGCATCCGCGCCGGATAACGTGACGCCCGTGAGCCCGACATACAGTTCGACTTCCGCCGGCATCACGCTCAGGAAGCGCGTCGCGCCGACGTCCGGCAGAAAGCCGATGCGCGTCTCCGGCATCGCGATCTTGCTGCGCTCGGTCACGATGCGCAGCCGCGCCGCCTGGCCAAGCCCCATGCCGCCGCCCATCGAGACACCGTCGAGCAAGGCAACGACCGGCTTCGGAAACGTGTGCAGCGCGTAGTCGAGCCGGTATTCGTCTACAAAAAACGCCAGCCACCGGCTGTCGCCGTTCTTCGCCAGACGATGCACCTCGCGCACGTCGCCGCCCGCGCAAAAACCCGTGGCGCCCGCGCCTTTCAGTACAAGTGCGACGATGCCGTCGTCGGCGCGGCAATGTTCGACCAGCACGGCGAGTTCGCGCACCATCGCGTGCGATAGCGCATTGAGCGCGGCCGGCCGGTTCAGCGTAATGATCGCCACGCGATTCACCACGCGGAACAGAATCTCGCGCTCCGCCTCTGCGCTCGCATCCAGCGCTACGCTCTGCAACGCGCTCATCAATGCGTCTCCTGCCCGGCAGGACCGGCCTGCTCAGCCTGCGTGACCTGCCAGCGTGGCGCACGCTTCTCGAGAAACGCGTTGACGCCTTCGCGCTGGTCGGCGCCGTCGAACAAATCGACAAAGCGTTCCCGTTCCACCGCCAATGCCGCCGCGCGCGGCACGCCGTTGCGGCCCTGGTGAATCAGCGTCTTGCTGAAGCCGACCGCTTGCGGGCTGAGGGTTGCGACACGCGCCGCCATCGTCAATGCGGCCTCGCGCGCGGCGCCCTTTTCCACCACTTCTTCGACCAGACCGATGCGCAAAGCGGTAGCCGCATCGACGCGTTCGCCGGTCAAAATCATCCGCTTGGCCCAGCCTTCGCCGACCAGCCACGGCAGCGTCTGCGTACCGCAGCCGCATGGCAGCAAGCCGACCGCCGTTTCGGGCAAAGCCATCAACGCGTGTTGCTCGGCGATGCGGATATCGCACGCCAGCGCGCATTCGAGCCCACCGCCCATCGCGTAGCCGTTGATCGCCGCGATGACCACCGGCCGCGCGTTCTGCAAGGTTTCGAACGCCGCGCCGAAACGCGTGGCCGCCGTGCGCGCGACTTCGCGGTTGCCGTCGGCGAACGTGTTCAGGTCGGCGCCCGCACTGAAGAATTTGGGGCCGTCGCCGGTAATCACGATTGCTCGCACGCGCGCCTCATCATTCAAGCACTCGATGGTTTGTTGCAACAGCAGCAAGCCGTCCGGCGTGAAAGCGTTCGCGGGCGGCCGCTTGAGCGTCAGCAGCGCGACGGCGCCGTCGTGCGCGTAGTCGAGTTCGATCATCACGCGTCTCCTTCCTTGCCTTCCTTGCGATAAAGCTTGATAACCGCGGAAAAGTCGAGGCGCCCCGCGCCCTTCGTGCTCATCGTCTGATAAAGCTGTTGAGCCAATGCGCCGAGATACAGCGGTTGACGCGCGAATTTCGCGGCGTCGGTGGCGAGGCCCAGGTCCTTGAGCATCAGATCGGTACCGAAGCCGCCGGTATAGCCGCGCGTGGACGGCGCGGTTTCGATCACGCCGGGCATCGGGTTATACGTGTCCGAACTCCAGCAACGCCCTGTCGACGTATTGATGATGCCGCCCAGCACTTTTGAGTCGATGCCGAGCGCCTCGCCCAGGGACATCGCCTCGGCCACGCCCGCCATCGTGATGCCGAGTACGAGGTTGTTGCAGATCTTCGCGACCTGGCCGGTGCCGGTGTCGCCGCAATGCACGATGTTCTTGCCCATTGACGCCAACACGGGTTTGATCTGCTCATAGGCGCTCGCACTGCCGCCGACCATGAAGGTCAGCGTGCCCGCCGCGGCGCCGCCGGTGCCGCCCGAAACGGGCGCATCGACGAACGTGTTGCCGTGTTGCGCGGCCAGTTCAGCGAACGCCTTGACGCTTGCCGGGTCGATGGTGCTCGAATCGATGATCGTCACGCCTTTCGCAATGCCGGCGAAAACGCCGTCGTCCGCCGTGAGCACACTGCGCACGTGCGCCGCGGCGGGCAGCATCGTGAACACGCATTCCGCGTCGGTCACCGCCGCTTTCGGCGAACCTGCCGCTTTGGCACCTGCATCGACCAGCGCCTGCACGGCTTGCGCATTCAGGTCGAATACATTGACCGCGTGGCCGGTTTTGAGCAGGTTGTGCGCCATCGGCGCGCCCATGTTGCCGAGTCCGATAAAGCCAATTTTCATGATGTCGTCTCTCATCCCATGCAAAGCAATGAACTCGAGGCCTCAGCGCAGGCTGATGGTCGTGTTGACGCCGTCGTTGACGGTATCGTCGTCGAACCAGCGGGCGGTGACGGTTTTGGTCTGCGTGTAGAACTGCACGACCTGCTTGCCATAAGGCCCGAGGTCGCCGAGTTTCGAACCGCGCGAGCCGGTAAAGCTGAAGAACGGCACGGGTACCGGAATCGGAATGTTGATGCCGACCTGGCCGATATCGATCTCGCTCTGGAATTTTCGCGCCGCCGCACCGCTCTGCGTGAAGAGGCCCACGCCGTTGCCGAACGGATTGCTATTGACGAGTGCGATCGCGTCATCGAGCGTGGCCGCGTTCAGCACCACCAGCACCGGGCCGAAGATCTCCTGGCGGTAGATTTCCATCTCAGTGGTGACGTCGGTGAAAACCGTAGGGCCAATGAAGTTGCCTTGCTCGTAGCCGGCGACCTTCACGTCGCGGCCGTCGAGCGCCAGCGTTGCGCCCTCCTTCACGCCGGTCTCAATCAGACCGAGAATGCGTTGTTTCGCCGCGCGTGAAACCACCGGGCCGATGTCCGTATTCGGCTCGTTGCCCGCATTGACCTTCAGCGTTTTGGCCTTCGCGACCAGATCGGGCAGCCATTGCTGCGCCGCGCCGACCAGCACGACCACGGAGGTCGCCATGCAACGCTGTCCCGCCGCGCCGAAACCCGCACCGGCGAGTGCATTCAGGGTCTGCTCGCGGTTCGCATCGGGTAGCACCACCGCGTGATTCTTTGCGCCCATCATCGATTGCACGCGTTTGCCGTGTTCGCTGCCGAGCCGGTAGACATGCGTGCCCACCGCCGTCGAGCCGACGAACGAAATCGCTTTCACCAGTTCGTGCGTGCAGAGCGCGTCGACCACTTCCTTGCCGCCGTGCACGACATTCAGCACACCCTTCGGCACACCGGCTTCGAGCGCCAGTTCGACGAGTTGCATGGTCGACAACGGATCCTGTTCGGAAGGCTTCAATACGAACGTATTGCCGCAGACGATCGCCATCGGGAACATCCACAGCGGGATCATCGCGGGGAAATTGAACGGCGTGATGCCGGCGCACACGCCGATCGGCTGGCGCAACGTGTATGTATCCACACCACCCGCCACGTTCTCGGCGAATTCACCCTGTTGCAAGGTGCCGATCGAGCATGCGTGTTCGACCACCTCGAGCCCGCGGAAGATATCGCCTTCCGCATCGGGAATCGTTTTGCCCTGCTCGGCGCTCAAGGTCTTTGCAATGTGCGGCGAATGCTCACGAATCAGCGCCTGATACTTCAGCATGATCCGCACGCGCGCGCCGAACGGTGTGTTCTTCCACGTCTTGAACGCGGCGTGCGCGGAGCGGATCGCTTCATTCACTTCATCGACGGTGGCGAACGGCACGCGTGCAAGCACCTCTTGCGTGGCCGGATTGACGATGTCGCGCCATTCCGTAGTCTTCGATTCGACGAACTCGCCGTTGATCAATAGTTTGACGGTGGCAACTTCGCGCCCCGCGTTGGTCGAAGCAATTGCGCTCATGCTGGAACTCCTGTGCAGTGGCCGTCTCACGGCCGGACAGTGGCTGGGAATAAAAATAATCAACGCAGATCGGGAAAATCCTCTTCCCAGTACTCGCCGGGCAGGCGTGCGGGCTCGGCCTCGCGCTCCATTTCGCGGCGCCGCAATTCGACTCGGCGAATCTTGCCGGAGATGGTTTTCGGCAGTTCGCTGAATTGCAGGCGGCGAATCCGTTTGTACGGTGCGAGTTTTTCGCGCGAGAACGCGAAGACCGCGCGTGCGAGTTCGGGTCCGGCTTCGTAGCCTTGACGCACGGTGACGAACGCTTTGGGCACCGACAAACGCAACGCGTCGGCACTCGGCACCACGGCCGCTTCGCCGATCGCCTCGTGTTCGATCAACACGCTTTCGAGTTCGAAGGGGCTCAAGCGGTAGTCGGACGATTTGAAAACGTCATCGGCACGGCCGACATAGACGTAGTAACCATCGTCGCGACGCAACGCGACATCGGAGGTTCGATAGAACCCGTTGCGCATGGCTTGCGCGGTGGCGTTGGCGTTATTTGCGTAGCCGGTCATCAAACCGAGCGGACGTTCGTCCAGAGGCAGCGCGATTTCGCCTTCGGTGACAGGTTGATCGTCGGCATCGAGGAGTTCGATCCTGTAGCCCGGCAGCGGACGGCCCATCGAACCCGGCACCACCGGCTGACCCGGCGAGTTGCCGATCTGGCAGGTCGTTTCCGTCTGGCCGAAACCGTCGCGGATCGTAATGCCCCACGCGTGCTTGACGCGTTCGATAATCTCCGGATTCAACGGCTCGCCCGCGCCGACGATCTCACGCAGTTTCACCGGATAGTCGGTGAGATGCTCCTGCACCAGCATGCGCCAGACGGTTGGCGGTGCACACAGCGTGGTGACGTTGAAACGTACCAGCACGTTCAGCGTGTCTTTCGGCACGAAGCGCGGGAAGTTGAAAACGAAGACACATGCCTGCGCATTCCACGGCGCGAAGAAGCAACTCCACGCGTGCTTGGCCCAGCCCGGCGAGCTGATGTTCCAATGAATGTCGTTGGGTTGCAGGCCGATCCAGTACATCGTCGACAGATGGCCGATTGGGTAGCTCTGGTGGGTATGCTCCACAAGCTTCGGCTTGGACGTGGTGCCCGACGTGAAATACAGCAGCAGCGGATCGGTGGACTGGGTGACACCTTCCGGCGTGAATTGCGGCGATGCGTCATAGGCCCCGGCAAGATCGATCCAGCCCTCGCGGGGTGTGCCGACCGAAATGCGTGTAAGCGGCACCTCAAGCTTATCGAACTTGGCCAGTTCCGCACTATCGACCACCACGAACTTCGCGCCGCCGATCTGCACGCGGTCGCGGACGTCGTCGGCGGAAAGCTGGGTGGTGGCGGGCAGCACGATCGCACCGAGCTTCATTGCCGCAAGCATCACGTCCCAGAGTTCGACGCGGTTGGGCAGCATCAGCAGCAAGCGGTCGCCGCGCCCCACCCCCACACCGCGCAGGAAGTTCGCCATGCGCGACGAGCGCTCCGACATCTGCGCGTAGGAGAGGCGCAATCCGTCGCTCGCGGGATCGTCCACGATCCATAGCGCCGGGTTGTCGTTGCCTCGCGCCATCGCGTCGAAGTAGTCGAGCGCCCAGTTGAACTCGCCTGGCGCCGGCCACGCGAAGTCGCGGTAGGCACGGTCGTAGTCGGTTCGATGGCGCAATAACAGGTCACGCGCTTCGAGAAAGCCCTTCGCTGCAGTCATCGTCGTCTCCTGTGCTGGTGGCGCGGTATGCGCTCCGCTTTTACTTTCCTGGCAGGCTATTTTGCACTCAAACGCCCGCTGATTTGCATTTACACGTGGCGCGCGATCACCATCCGCTGCACTTCGCTGGTTCCCTCGTAAATCTGCGTGATGCGGGCGTCGCGGTAATGGCGCTCGACTGCGTAGTCCTCGAGATAGCCATAGCCGCCGTGAATCTGGATCGCGTTCGAGCAGATTTGCTCGGCAAGTTCCGATGCAAACAGTTTGGCCTGCGAGGCTTCCGACAAACACGGCTTGCCCGCGCTACGCAGTCGCGCCGCGTGATGCACGAGCAGACGCGCCGCGTTCAGGCGCGTCGCCATATCGGCAAGCATGTTGGCGATGGTCTGATGGTCCTTCAGCGCCTTGCCGAACTGGATACGTTCGCTCGCGTAACGACGCGCGGCATCGAATGCGGCCCGCGCGATGCCGACCGCCTGCGCGGCAATGCCAATACGCCCGCCTTCGAGATTCGACAACGCGATGCGCAGGCCTTCGCCGGGTTCGCCAAGCAGGTTGGCTTCGGGCACCGCGCAGTCGTCGAGCGAGATCGGGCAAGTGTCGGACGCGCGAATGCCGAGCTTATGTTCGGGTTTGCCGACATTGAAGCCGGGCGTATCGGTCGGCACGATGAAGGCGGACAGACCGCGCTTGCCACGATCGGGATCGGTCACGGCGAACACGATCGCGAGGTTGGCGCGCGCGCCGTTGGTCACGAACTGCTTGTTGCCGTTAAGAATCCACTTGCCGTCACGCAGCACCGCACGGGTGCGCAGATTGTTCGCCTCGGAGCCGGCTTGCGGCTCCGTCAGGCAAAACGCGCCGATGCGGCGGCCAGTGGCAAGGTCTTGCAGATAGCGGTCTTTTTGCGCGTGGGTGCCGAAGTTCAGGATCGGCCCGCAACCGACTGAGTTATGCACGCTCATCAAGGTGGAGCACGCGGCACAGCCCGCGGCGATCTCTTCCAGCGCGAGCGCATAGGCCACGTAGTCGGTATAGGAGCCGCCCCACTCGGACGGCACGATCATGCCGAGAAAGCCAAGCTCGCCCATTTGCGTGACGATTTCCGAAGGCAGCTTCGCGTCGCGGTCCCATTGCGCGGCGTGCGGCGCGAGGCGCTCGGTGGCGAAATCGCGGGCGGCGTCGCGGATCATCCGCTGTTCGTCGGTGTAGAAGCTGTCCATGGGCTCGGTCCTCTCATGTGCATCGGGTCGCGACGGCGAGGCGCTGCCTTGTCATCAACGACGCATCGCGGGGGTGGTGGTGGCCTCGCCGTCGTCTTTCCAGGCGAAGCCGCTCGCGATCGGTTCATGGCAAGTGTAGGGAAGCCACTGGACAGGTTCGATGCTCAGCCCGATCATTCTGGTTGAGCGCATTTGCCATACAGGCGCGCTGCAAAGCGGATTCAGGCCGCGTTTTCAAGGGCTTAGGGAATCGCTACAAGAAAAGCATTGAGCGCATTTGCCAGATATTCACGAAAAACATGAAAAACGATAAGGGCACGATTTCCGTCAGCCTGGTCGAGGAGACCCTGGCGCTGGCGCGAGCGCGCGGTTTCGATGCGCGGCCGCTTGCCGAAGCCGCCGGCATCGCGGCGCCGATGCTGGCGTCGCCGAAAAGCCGCGTGTCGTCAGCGCAGTACGGCGCGCTGTGGGCCGGCATCGCCCGTACGCTCGACGACGAATTCTTCGGCCAGGACTCGCACCGGATGAAAAGCGGCAGCTTCATCGCGATGACTCAAACGGCGCTGACCGCGCGTAGCGGGGCGCAGGCGCTCGCGCGTGCGGTCGGCTTCATGCGCCTGGTGCTGGACGATCTTGGCGCGCGGATCGAAACGGATGCGCAGCGCGTGCGCCTCAGATTCGTCGAACGCGAAGGCACAAAGCCGCCCGCGATGTTCGCCTATGCGACCTACTTCATCCTTGTCTACGGGCTGCTGTGCTGGCTGGTCGGGCGGCGCATTCCGTTGCTCGAGGCGCGCTTTCGCTGCGCCGAGCCACCCGCCGCGCACGAATACCGGCTGATGTTTTGCGACGACATGACGTTCGATCAAACCGAGTCGTATGTCGACCTCTCGCCGGCGTTTCTCGACCTGCCGGTGATCCAGACGACGAAATCGGTCAAGCCGTTCCTGCGCGATGCGCCCGGCAGCTTCATCGTCAAGTACCGCAATCCCGGCTCGCTTGCGGCCCGGGTGCGCAAGATGTTGCGCGCGCTGCCGATGGCCGGCTGGCCCGCCGCCGACCGGATGGCGGAGCGTCTGCACGTCGCCGAGGCCACCATGCGGCGGCGTCTGAAGCAGGAAGGCTATACGTATCAGTCGATCAAGGACGACTTGCGGCGCGACATCGCAATCGGCGAACTGCAGGACACCGACCGCACCATCGCCGACATCGCCACCGCCGTGGGTTTTGCCGAGCCGAGTGCGTTTCACCGCGCGTTTCGCAAGTGGACCGGCATGCGGCCGACCGACTACCGGCCGGCGCGTGCGGATTTCACGCAGCGCGTGGAATCGGACTAAGCTGTAAGGAGCAGGCCAGCCTTTTCCGAGGTATCGGCCCGCGCCGGCCGATACCCGTCGGCATGGCGTGGCGGCCGTCAGCGATGAGCACGTATCCGCGCCTCCCGTTCCGGCAGTCTGGTCCGCGCCCTGCGCTTATCCGTGGCGGAGTCGTGGGCCGGTTGATGCGCGGCATGACCGCGTTCGGCGTCCTGTTGGCCCTCGGGTTCGCATTATGCGAAAGCGCTCCGCGGGTGTGGGTCGCCGAGGCCGCCGTTGCGCCCAATAGCGTCGTGGTCATCCCGGTGAATGGCGCGATCGGTCCGGCCAGCGCCGACTTCATTGTGCGCAGCCTGCAACGCGCCGTCGACGAACACGCGCAACTCGCCGTGCTGCAACTCGATACACCCGGTGGACTGGATACGTCGATGCGGCAAATCATCAAGGCGATTCTCGGCTCGCCAGTGCCGGTCGCCACGTTTATCGCCCCAAGCGGCGCGCGAGCGGCCAGCGCCGGCACCTATATCGTCTACGCCAGCCATATTGCGGCGATGGCCCCGGGCACCAACCTTGGCGCGGCGACGCCGATCCAGATGGGCATCGGCGGCGCCGAGCCGCCTGCGGGCGGCGGCGGCATGCCTGGGATGCCGGGTACGGGCGCCGGCGCCGGCGCCCAAAAGAACGAGCCCGCAGCGCCTGCCTCAGCCGGGTCGACGCGCCCAGCCGCCTCAGCCAACGCAGCCAGCTCGCCCGCTGCCACGAGCGCGCCCAGCGCCGCCCTTCCGCTCGACACCCAATCGACCGAAACGCGTAAGCAAGTCCACGACGCCGCCGCCTACATCCGCGGCCTCGCGCAAATGCGCGGACGCAATGCCGACTGGGCCGAGCGTGCGGTGCGCGAAGCCGTCAGCCTGTCGGCAACCGAGGCACTCGCTCAACACGTGGTCGATCTGAATGCGCGCGACGTACCCGACCTCCTGCGTCAGGTGGATGGCCGCACGATCAGCACGAGCCACGGCGAGGTCAAGCTAAGCACGGCCAACGCGCCGGTCGTCACGCTCGAAGCCGACTGGCGCAGCCATTTTCTGGCGGTCATCACCGATCCGAACGTCGCGCTGATTCTGCTGATGATCGGCATGTACGGCCTGTTCTTCGAGTTCGCCAATCCGGGTTTCGTGCTGCCCGGGGTGGTCGGCGCGATCAGTCTGCTAGTGGGGCTCTTCGCCATGCAGATGCTGCCGGTCAATTACGTCGGACTCAGCCTGATCTTTCTGGGCGTCGCGTTCCTGATCGGCGAGGCGTTCCTGCCGACTTTCGGCTCGCTCGGCTTTGGCGGGGTGGTCGCGTTCGTGATCGGCGCACTGATGCTGATCGACACCGAGGTGCCCGGCTACGGCATTCCGCTGCCCTTGATCGCGGCCGTGGTCGTGTTCAGCGTCGTGTTCGTGTTCGGGGTGTCGAGGCTCGCCTTGCGCGCCCGACGCCGGCCCGTGGTGACCGGTTCGGAAGCGATGATCGGCAGTCTCGGCGTCGTGCTCGACGGTGGCCTGCTGCCAGAGGATGCAACGGCAGGCGGCACGCTGGCCGGTTGGGCGCGCGTGCACGGCGAACGCTGGCGGGTGTCCAGCACGGCCCCGGTCGCGGCCGGTCACGCGGTGCGCGTCACTGCGCGGCGCGGACTGACGCTGACCGTGGTGCCCGCGGAAGCAATACAACAAGGAGAACGCTCATGATCGGTTTCACATTCGGCTTCAGCAGCATTCTGATTCTGCTGGTGGCCGCGCTGATTGCTTCATCGATACGGATTTTTCGCGAGTACGAACGCGGCGTGGTGTTCATGCTCGGGCGCTTCTGGAAAGTGAAAGGCCCCGGCCTCGTCCTGATCATCCCGATCGTGCAGCAGGCGGTGCGCATGGACCTGCGCACGGTTGTGTTCGACGTGCCGCCGCAAGACGTGATCACGCGCGACAACGTCTCGGTGAAGGTGAACGCGGTGGTGTATTTCCGGGTCGTCGATCCGGAGAAAGCGGTGATACAGGTGGCGCGTTATTTCGAGGCGACCAGCCAGTTGTCGCAAACCACGCTGCGCGCGGTGCTCGGCAAGCACGAACTCGACGAACTGCTGGCCGATCGCGAGCAACTGAACGCCGATATCCAGAAGGTGCTCGACGCACAGACCGACGCGTGGGGCATCAAGGTGTCGATCGTCGAGATCAAGCACGTGGACATCAACGAAACGATGATCCGCGCGATTGCCCGTCAAGCCGAAGCAGAGCGCGAACGGCGCGCCAAGGTGATTCATGCGGAGGGCGAATTACAGGCTTCGCAGCATCTGCTGGAAGCGGCGCAGACGCTCGCGAAGCAGCCGCAAGCCATGCAGCTGCGCTACCTGCAAACCCTCACCACGATCGCCGCCGACAAGAATTCAACCATCGTGTTTCCGCTGCCGATCGATCTGCTGAGCGCGGTGCTGGATCGCTTCAGCAAGCCGTCTGTCCCTTGATCCGGGGAGGCTGCGATTCCACTTTGGGTCACTGGATGAAACGGTGCATTGCCTTCAATCGTCTTACTCGAAATGCAGGTGAAAACTAAAGTGTCGGGGTTGTGTTCAACCGCTCCTAGGAGCTCGTCATGAAAATCGCTTCTCAAGCAGGACTCGGCGCGCTGCTAGCCGCCGTTTGTATGAGCACCGCGTTTGCGCAGACATCGGCGCGGCCTTACGATCCGTCGGCGCCGAAAACGCGTGCCGAAGTGAAAGCCGATCTGGCCGATTGGCGCGCCGCCGGTTACGATCCGCTCAACTGGATCGACTACCCGGACAACGCGTTACGCGCCGGCCGCATCGTCGCCGCGCGGCGGGCGCAGGAATCGGGCGGGACGATGACCCAGTAGTCAGTTTGGCGATCACGCGGCATGCCGGGCTGCCCGCGACTGCAACGGTCGCGGGCGACGTTGGCCTTGCATGCCTTTCCTGCTGGCCTGCGTCTGCCTGAACCGGTATCGTCCGCTGTCCCGTCCTCCGCCTTCCCGCCCTCTCGCCTTCCGCAACATCGCGAATTCGCTTGCCGCCCCACCCGGCGCGCTGGCAAGGTATCATCTCGCCCCTTCGATAAACCCGGGAGACCCGCCTCATGGACGCCATAAAACAATACTTCGGCTTCGACGCCGCCGGCACCAACCTGCGCACCGAAGTGCTCGCCGGGGTGACCACCTTCCTGACGATGGCCTACATCATCTTCGTCAACCCGGCGATTCTCGGCGACGCCGGCATGCCGAAAGACGCCGTGTTCGTCGCGACCTGCATCGTGGCCGCGCTGGCCTCGCTGATCATGGGCGTCTACGCGAACTATCCGATCGCGCTCGCGCCCGGCATGGGTCTGAACGCGTATTTCGCGTACACCGTCGTGAAAGGCATGGGCTTTACGTGGCAAGCCGCACTCGGCGCGGTGTTCATCTCCGGCTGCCTGTTCATGATCGTCACGCTGTTTCGCGTGCGCGAAGTGATCGTCAACGGCATTCCGCATTCGATACGCATTGCCATCACCGGCGGTATCGGCCTCTTTCTCGCGATCATTTCGCTGAAGTCGGCCGGCGTGGTGGTCGGCAGTCCGGCCACGCTCGTCACACTCGGCAATCTGCACAACTCGCATGTCGTCCTCGCGGTGGTCGGCTTCTTCGCGATCGTCACGCTCGATTATCTGCGCGTGCGCGGCGCCATCCTGATCGGCATTGTCGGCGTGACGGTGCTGAGCTTTTTCTTCGGCGGCAATCAATTCCACGGTGTCGTCTCCGCGCCGCCGTCGATCACGCCGACGCTCTTCCAGCTCGACATTCGCGGGGCGCTGTCCAGCGGCGTGCTGAACGTGATTCTCGTGTTCTTCCTCGTCGAACTGTTCGATGCGACCGGCACGCTGATGGGCGTGGCCAATCGCGCCGGGTTGCTGGTGGAAGGCAAGATGCATCGGCTGAACCGCGCGTTGCTCGCCGACAGCACCGCGATTCTGGCGGGTTCGATGCTCGGCACCTCGTCGACCACGGCATATATCGAAAGCGCCTCGGGCGTGCAGGCGGGCGGGCGCACTGGCGTAACCGCGATCACCGTCGCCGTGCTGTTCCTCGCGGCGCTGTTCTTCGCGCCGCTGGCGAGCGTGGTGCCCGGCTACGCGACGGCGCCGGCCCTGCTGTACGTGTCGTGCCTGATGCTGCGCGAAATGCTCGATCTGCCGTGGGACGATGCCACCGAAGTCGTACCGGCCGCGCTCACCGCGCTCCTGATGCCGTTCACCTACTCGATCGCCAACGGCGTCGCGTTCGGGTTCATCTCGTATGCCGGCCTGAAACTGCTGACGGGCCAGGCGCGCAAGGTGAAGCTGGTGGTGTGGATCATTGCGGCGATTTTCCTGTTCCGCTACTTCTATCTGGGCAGTGAATGACCGCGGCGGTTAGGCCTAGATCAACGATCGTCTTGTTGACGGCGCCCATTCGGAACACGCAGCCTTTATCATCCGAGGATTAATTAAAACCAACGAACTGGTCACAGGAGTTCCCTGCATGTCCTACAGCCGCACCTCGGACCGTTATACGACGCCCGCGATCTTCTTCCACTGGGCCATTTTTCTGCTGGTCGCGCTCGCTTATCTGGCAATCGAAATACGCGGGCCGAAAGGCTCCGATAGCCGGGTGTTCTGGAGCAGCGTGCATTACTGGGCCGGCACACTGGTGCTGGGGCTGGCGGTCTTGCGGCTGCTATGGCGGCTGTGGGCAAACGCCCCCGCGGAAATCGACAGCAATCGGCTGCTCGCCTTTCTGGCGCGGGCCGCGCATTTCGCCCTTTACGCTTTTATCTTCGCCCAGCCGCTGCTCGGTATCTTGCTGATCAATACCGGTGGACATCCGGTGACCCTCGCCTGGGTCAATGTGAATTACACGCTGGTCGGTGCCGATGCGCTCGCGCGGCCACTGCTCAAGACGCTCCACGTGTGGCTCGGCAATGCGTTTTACTGGGTCATCGGACTGCACGCGCTTGCGGCGATTGCGCATCACGTGGTGCTCAAGGACCGGACGCTGCGGCGCATGGTTTAACTCATTTTTTTCCGATCTTTGACGCTTGCGACACGCGAGACCGTACGCAAGCGCGGATTCACTCAGTTACGCCAGTTCGCTTCGTAAAACCGCACGTAGCCGCTCCTCAGCACCAGGCATTGCGCCCTCGTTTCCGATAGCAGACGCCGCGTGGCGGCCTCGATGCGGGCCCGGTGCGTGTCGAATGCGCCGACCATGTCCTCAAGACGCGGCGATGCGGCGCCAAAGTGGTCTTCCAGTGCCTCAGCCGTGATCATGCACTCCACCCTCTGCCCATCAACCATCGCCGGGAACGCCAAGGTAAGTTCGCGACCTGAATATTCAGGTGTTTCGTTCGGGAAAATGATTTGCATGGGAGTTCACCTAAAAGGTTGGTGCTGCGCATGGTTCGATGGGTAGTGCGCACGCTGGTTGAGCCTGGTCGCGCCTGCAGCGCTTTTCCTCCTTGTCGAATGCTGATGGCACGGGATCGTCACCTGCCGGCGCCGACGACGATGTAGTTCGCGCCGCGCGGAGGTGATTTGATTCACTGTAGACGAGTTCGGGCGCGGCGCAAGTTTTCCTTGTTGTTTGCCTGATTTTGATGCCTCGCGCGTTTTTTTGGGGTGTGGTCCCTGCACGCGTAACGATGCTTTTTCCCCTGCCGCGCAGCTTTCGCTTCGCCCTGTTTCGTCCTGTAATATCGGTGTTCGACCGTCAGCGCGTATGTTGCAGTGCGCCACGCAACGGCGGGCAACGTACCCGCCGGGTCCGATCACCGGAGACATGCATTGATCCATCGTCCTGCCACGCCGTCCGCCATCGGTCGGCCAGATGTCATCGCGCAAGCTCATGCCCGCTCGCTCGAAGTCGGCCTGCGTGCGTCGGAAACGCCGGACTTTCATCCGTTGCGCCGCCTCGCGCTGCGTGAACTCGTCGATCGCAATCAGTCGCTTTATACCCACGCGCTCCCTGTGATGGAGACGCTGCACGCGCAGATCGTCGACACCCAAAGCATGGTGCTCCTCACCGACAACCACGGCGTGATCCTCCATAGCCTTGGCGACAGCGACTTCGTCGAAAAAGCCAATCGCGTCGCGTTGTGTCCGGGCGTGTCCTGGGCTGAAGCCGATCGTGGAACGAACGCGATCGGCACGGCCCTGGTGGACGGCCAGCCCACCGTCGTGCACGCTGGAGAGCACTTCCTGCACGCGAACCGGATTCTCACCTGTTCGTGCGCGCCCATCGCGGATCCGTTCGGACGGACTATCGGCGCGCTCGATGTCAGCGGCGACACGCGCGGCTTTCACAAGCACACGCTCGCGCTCGTGCGGATGTCGGCGCAGATGATCGAAAATCATCTGTTCTCCAATCAATTCGCCGACGCCATTCGCGTCCACTTTCATGCACGTGCGGAATTCATCGGCACGCTCTTCGAAGGACTCGCGGCGTTCGCGCCGGACGGCACTTTTCTGTCGGCGAATCGCAGCGCGCTGTTTCAATTCGGGCAGCCGCTCGCCGATCTGAAAGGGCAACCGTTCGACGCGCTGTTTGGTATCGCATTCCCGAGGCTGCTGCAGCAGATCGCCCGCACCCCGGGCGAAAGTATCCTGCTGACGCTGCCGAGTGGTGTGCGCGTGGTGGCGCGCGGCGAATATTCGACGCCGCGGTATGTCGCATCGGCAGACGGCTTTTCCGGCGCGGCGCGCACTGCCCCTCTTGATGGCGCACGTGCCGCGGCTCGGCCCAGCGAGCCGGCGCCCCTCGCCACACTCGAAACACTCGATACCGGCGACGCGCAAGTCTCCGCGATCCTGCGGCGAGTCGCCAAGCTGCGCGGACGCGACATTCCGATTCTTGTTCTCGGCAAAACCGGCACCGGCAAGGAGTGGCTCGCCCGCGCGATCCATCACGATTCGCCGCGGCGAGCCGCGCCCTTCGTTGCCCTGAATTGCGCATCGTTGCCGGATACGCTGATCGAAGCAGAGCTATTCGGCTACGAAGACGGCGCTTTCACCGGGGCCAAAAAACGGGGCAGCGTCGGTAAGATCGTGCAGGCCGACGGTGGCACGCTGTTCCTCGACGAAATCGGCGACATGCCGCTCGCCCAGCAAGTACGGCTGATGCGCGTGCTGCAGGAGCGCACGGTCGTGCCGCTCGGCGGCACACGGGCGATTCCGGTCGATTTGCGCATCGTCTGCGCGACCCACCGCAATCTGCGCGCGATGATCGAGGCGGGCACCTTCCGCGAAGACCTGTACTACCGGATCAACGGCCTCGTCGTCACCTTGCCGGCGCTGCGCGAGCGCAGCGATCTGGCGGCGCTCGTCGAGCGCATGCTGGAATTGCAGCCGGATGGCGAGCGCTTGCCGCGACGCGTGTCCGAGGAGGTGCTGGAACGGTTTGAGCAATGCCGCTGGCCGGGCAATCTGCGGCAGCTGGCGAACGTGTTGCGCACCGCGAGCATCATGGCTGAGGGCATGAAACAAATCGAACTCGAGGATTTGCCGGAAGACTTCCTGCAGGATTGCGTCAGTCACGACAGCGATAACAACGAGCCGCCAGTGAACGGTGCAATGCCGCTCGATGAAACCCGCGGAGCCCGCTGCATCCCCGCCGCGGGCGACACGTCGGCGTCGCCCGCGCGAATGGACGAGTGGCAATCCACGCTGATCGCGCAAACGCTCGCAAGGCACAGCGGCAACGTGTCGGCGGCAGCACGCGAGTTGGGGCTGGCACGCAACACGGTGTACCGGTATTTGCGCCGGGGTCGCGCGGGTTAGTTGCGCACGCAACAGCGTGCATCCCCCGGCTCTTGCATCAGCGGGCATAGTGGTTGACCCGATGACATTGCGATGTGAGTGTCTGAAGCAAAACGGCCGTGCGAAGCCGCCGTTTTGCTTTCGTATCGCCGCGCAACGGCGCTTCAGGCACCGACAGCCCAATACTAAAGTTCGCTGAGGGCAGACCAGGCACCGCCTTGCAGCTTCGACCCAAGCACCGGGGCGTCAGCCGTCGCGCCGCGAACGATCAACGTCGGTTCGGCGCTATTGTTTCGAACGAACTGCGGCGCGCCTTTGACGGGCCCGAGGTCCGTGGACATGCCGTCTTTCCAAACGCACAGGTTGGGATATTCACGACTAAAACTCGTGTTGAATTCGAACCACTTCTCGGGCCCGCAGTTGCCCGCGACGATCAATTTGTCGGCTGCAAATGTCGCCGTTACATTGATCCAATCCTCTCTTAGGCCGAGTGCGCTTCTGGTCCAGGTTGTGTTCGCCGACAGCGCCCCGGGTGACGACTGCCGGTGAACGATGAAGTCGCTGGTTGATCGCGCAACCACATCTTTCGTGATGACAGTCACGCTACCGTCCGCGGCGCTCAGCATGATCGGATCCATATGCGATCCGGCCTTGATGGCGACGTCGCGGAAAATAGGCTGGCCGGGCTGAACCTGCGACCGCATTAAAACCAGACCCACCGGCGCGGCCTTCCGTACCGCGATGGCCAGCGCACCGGAGGCATCCTTCACCATGGCCGGCTCACCGACTCCGGACAAGCCCGTCGACTGCCAGGCGCCCCACCCTCCGCCAATCCCGGCTTCGGCGCGATACAGGACGCTTCTGTCGGCCGACCGGGCAGCTACAGCTAGGCGCCCGTCGCTGTTTGCCAGCACCTGAGGCGACGAAACGATCACCCGGTCGCTCCAGGTTGCAGCAGGCCGCCATCCGCCGCCAGCCTCCGAAGCCACATGGAGAACGTCGTTTTGCGCAGTGCGCACGAAAACGGACGGCCGTGCATCGGCGCTCGCAGCGACCGCCGGCACCCCCGCGAATCGTCCTTCGATCGGCGCCCCCGTGCGCGACGATCCATTCCAGATATGCAATTTATTATCTGCATTGCCCACGTAAGCCACGATAGGGTTGCCTTTGGAATCGGCCGTGCCTGCCTGGCCGGCTTGTGCGCCGGGGCCGTCCGTGTTGCGCGTCACAATGTACTGGGATCGGAGCCATTTCGATTCCGCGTCCGCCGCCCACGAACAAACAGGCTGTGCCGAGGAAGAGGCGCGGGAACAGCTGTATTGGCTGTCGTGAATGCCGTACCACGCCGCCACGCGCGATTTCGCGTCGGCCTCGGCAGAAGTCAGATTCGCTGCCCTGCCGGCGGCCGGCTCGCCCACATAGAACTGCGTCGCCGCCGGCACGCCTGAAATGCGCAGGCTCTCAAGCGCCAGTTTCGCGCCGGCGACACGATCCGGATGATCGTTGTTTTCACCGCATAGGCGGCACAATTTTTCATATGCAGTCTTGATTGAGGGATCGTGCGTGACGAGGATGTTCGGCTGATAGTTTTTAATCAGCTGGCCAAGCGTGACCTGGAAACTGGACTTGGTATAGCGCTCGAGACTGCTTTCAGTCGTTTCTTTATCCGCCACTCTCACCGGATAGGCTCGGACCTCGTATTTCACGTCCGACTCCATGCGGCTCAACGGTGTATGGCTGCCCCAGCCGATGCCTTCCCAGGCATCGTCAACCCCAAGATGGACATGGGTGAGCCGGCCGTTGGGGTGGGTATGGCGCACCGGTCTGTGACCGTTGACCTCCAGTCTGTCCTGCGCCCAGTGGACCGATTCCGGCGCGGGCGCCCCACTCATGGACGACCATGCGGTCAACGCGCCCAGATCACGTTTTGCTGAGTATTCCCAGGTTTGTTCACTGAGCTTGCCGTTGGTGATGTAGACAACCTCGGCGCAAGCGCCCCGCTCCAGATGGCGTTGCAAGTCGGTCTGCATAAAAAACAAATCGTCGTTCTGATGCGCGACAATGGCTTGAACCTTGTAGGCACATGCTGGTGCGATTGGGGCGTTCGCCACAGCGTCGCGACATAAAGCAGTACCAACTATGAGTGCAATTAATGTATAGCGCATGATTAGTGTGACTCCGCGGAAGGAAGTCAAAAACTAACATCGCGAATAAAAAAATTACACAAGCCTTACTGTCGCAGGGCGTCGGTTAACATCACGCTTATCCATTGCGATGTACAGTCGACATTTGGCTTTTCGCTCACCCGCGTCGCATCCATTCATGCCTGACACCCCAAACCCTTTTTTGGTTCGCGTCGAGCCGCTCGGCCAGAGCTTCGAGGCGCCTGACTCGCTCACCATCCTTGAAGCCGCCGGTTTTGCGAATCTGCGTCTGCCGCGTTCGTGCCGCAACGGCACATGCCGAACGTGCCTCTGCAAAATGACAGCTGGACGCGTGCGCTACACGATCGAATGGCCGGGTCTCAGTCGCGAAGAAAAAGCGGAAGGCTATATCCTGCCGTGCGTAGCGGTCGCGGAAACCGACGTGGTGATCGAAGCGCCGGACGCGGTTGAATTACCGCAACGCTAATACAGTCGTCATGCGCCGTCGGGGCGCCGTCAGCACATGCCCGGCTCGCCTGCTTCCGGCGAGAGCCGGCGCAGGAAGCAGGCACACCCTCAAGTCCGCCGCAATGCAGCGCGGCGGACGACATTACATTCAGTCTTATCGCCCGTTGCCCATGGCGCGGGCGATTTTCTTGTCGGTGGTGTACTGGCTCAACGCATACACCGACCAGATTGCAGCCGGAATCCAGCCGATCAGCGTGATCTGCAAGATCAGGCAGATGATCCCGGCAACCGGACGGCCAATCGTGAAGAACTGAAACCACGGCAAAATGATGGCAAGCAAAAGGCGCATTCAGATTTCCTGTTTGTAGTTTGTATTGACCCGGCAGTGAGCGTTCTTCGATTGCAAGTGCAAGTAAAAGCGCACCCGCAATCGTTTGAACGAGGCCGCCTAATTGATCGGTGCGAAGCGCGGCATCTTGATGCCATCGATTTCGACCGGCTCGAAAAACACCGAAGCCGGACGCGTCCAGATCGTACCATTGCTGGCTTTGTAGACGATCATCGTGACCGTCGGGTCGGACTCCAGCGTGGCCTCGCAAACCAGCTCGTAAATGCCGCCTTTGTAGTGCCGGTAGCGCACCATTCGCATCCTCCTTGAATTAAAACCCACAGCACTCGTCACGCACGGCCAGGGCAAAAAACCGTCAGCCGCCCTCTTTCATCTGCTTCAGAATCTTATAGACGGTGGCGCGCCCCATCGTCAGCACGGCGGCCACGTAATTCGCGGAACTGCGGCCGCGAAACGCGCCTTGCGCATGCAGCGCCTCGACGATTTCCCGCTTGTGTTCGCGCGTGAGCGCATTGATGCCGATTTGCCGCTCCCGCAGCCAGGTGTGCAGGAACGTGTTGATGCGGTCCTGCCAGTCGTCGCGGAACAGTTCCTCCGCCGGCGCGTCAGTCAGATTGCCACCTTTGATGAACAGATCGAGCGTGGAGCGCACATCTTCGAACACCGCAATGTTGAAGTTGATGCACAGCATGCCGGCCGGCTTGCCGTCGTCGTCGAACAGGATGTTGCTCACGCAACGCATGCGGCGGCCGTCCCAATTGAGCTTCTCGTACGGCCCGATCGTCTGGCCGCGCGCCGCATAGTGAACTTCATCGAGCACTGAGGGGCCGCCGACTTCGAGCTTCGACAGGTTGTTCACGAGATATGCGATGGTTTGATCGCGCAGGTCGTGAATCACCACTTCGGCGCACGGGTAGAACAACGCCGCGATGCCATCCGCGATGGGCGCGTAGCGGTCCAGCAGCAGGTCTTTCACAGGAGAGACGATTGTCTTGCGCATTGGAAAATCGCAGTGTTCGAGGGATGCGGCGCCGCTTTCGCAAAGGCGAACCGATACGCAAGCGCCGGGCTTACAGCCGGCAAGCAGGGCAAGCCTTGCAAGCGCGACCATGCCGGCAGCCTTGCGCGGCAACTCGCCATTGTAGCCACCCCGGTCCGCGGCTGCGACCACGGCGGCATTGCGAAGGCGCGACAATCTGATTTAGAGTCGGACGCGGCGCCTGGCGAGCCAGGCCGGGCGCGCAATCCAACCACACGACCCATTCGCGCACGCAGCGGCATAAAGATCAAAGGGACCATGGATTTCGACGTCATCGTATTGGGAGCGGGGATCGTCGGCGTCTCGACCGCGCTGCATCTGCAGGATCGCGGCCGGCGCGTCGCGCTGATCGACCGTCGCGGGCCCGGCGAGGAAACCAGTTTCGGCAATGCCGGGTTGATCGAACGCTCGTCGATCGTGCCGTATGCGTTTCCGCGGCGCTTCGGAACACTGCTGCGCTACGCGCGCAATCAGTCCACGGACCTGTATTGGGACTACAAAGCGCTTCCCTCGTATGCAAGCTGGCTAGTGCGCTTCTGGTGGGAGTCGGAACCGTCACGACTCGCCGGCGCTGCGCGCGACATGTTGCCGCTGATCTCGCGCAGCGTCGCCGAACACGACGCGTTGATCGCCCGCGCGGGCGTCGGCGAGCTGGTGCATGACGGCGGCTGGATCGAGGCGTTTCGCAGCCGAGCCGTGTTCGACAGCGAAGTTCGAACCAGCACCGAATCCGCGCGCGAGCACGGCCTGCGCATGACGCCGCTCGACGCCGCCGCCTTGCGCAAGCGCGAACCCGGCCTTGCCGAAGGTTTTGCGGGCGGGTTGCATTGGCACGACCCGAAAAGCGTCTCGAACCCGGGCGCGCTAACAAAAAGCTACGCGCGGCTCTTTGAAACCGAAGGCGGCACCCTGCTCACCGGCGACGCCACCACGCTGCGCGAAGAAAACGGCGCGTGGACGGTCGATACGGTAAGCGGACGCATCAGCGCCCAAGAGGTGGTTGTCGCGCTTGGGCCGTGGTCGGACACGGTATTCGCGCCGCTCGGCTACCGCATACCGCTGCGCGCCAAGCGCGGCTACCACATGCACTATCAGCCGACGCAGACAATGCTGTCCGTGCCGGTCGTCGACAGCGAACAAGGCTATGTGATCGCGCCGATGCAGGGCGCGCGGCTGCGGCTGACCACCGGCGTCGAGATCGTCCGGCGCGGCACGCCGCCGACCGGCGTTCAGTTGGCACGCGCCGAACGGCTCGCGCAACCGATTTTCGGCCTGGGCGCGCGGCTCGATGCGGCGCCGTGGCTCGGCATGCGCCCTTGCACGCCCGACATGCGGCCCGTGATCGGTCCGGCGCCACGGCATCGAGGGCTGTGGTTCGCGTTCGGCCACAACCATCACGGGCTGACGCTCGGCCCCGTCAGCGGCCGCCTGCTCGCGGAAATGATGACGGGCGCCGCGCCCTTCGCGGATCCGGGGCCGTATCGCGCGCAGCGCTTCGATTGAACGCCTGAACGCATGCATGCGGCCACCGCAGCTTGGGGTGGCGGGAGATTTTTTTTCGCGCGATGAAAGCACCCTCTAAAAACCCCCGCCAGCTGGGCGGTTTGCCCGCGCCTGGAACTTTTTGCTATCCAATTAGCCCCATTTAGTGCATCATATTGAAATAGCTGTATCCCGCATCTGTTGCACCGGCAGCACCAATCGGCATCTCCGCACCATCCCCGGCTGTTCGACCGCCGCCTGTCGGCGATCCCGTCACTCCGGCAATGCGCCGCATGCATTCGCCGTCGCGAGTTGTGCCGCTGAGTTGTTCAGCTTTACGCGCTGATGTCCGCGCGACATCAGCGCGTTTCTTCTCCATCGAATCCGCGATTTTGCGCGGTAGCGCTCAAGCCCTTGCCATCGGGCCTGTGCCAACCTTTTTTCCATGGCGGCGCGCCCCAAGGTGCAGCGCTGCCCGGCCTGTCGTGCCCCGCGTAACGCGCGTGTCACAGCGGCCACGTAATACAGGACAAATGCTTTATGAATTCAGTTGTCAAGACATACAAGGGTTACGAAATTCACCCGCTCGTCTATCCGCGCCGCCCGGCGGACGGTCAGACGAGCCGCAATCCGGACGCAGGCTACGACGCGTCGGTGCGCATCTGCCGCGTAGGCACCAATCCGGCAGCCGACGGGCGTGTGTTCCGTCTGCAGTACCTGTTTCCGTTCGACGGCACGGGCAAGGCGCGCATTGCGTGCATGGCCCACGCCGAGCAATTGATCGACGGCCGTGTAGACGGCCAGTCCGTCGCCGATCTTTGAGCGGTATTATCAGCACATCGGCAGTATTTGCTGTTACCGCAGGACAGACGGCCTGAAATGGCCAGCTGTCAACCGTATCCGATGTTGTGCCGAGCGGCTTGGCCGAACGACCAACACCCCCTTATCCCATCGACCAGGAGTTATGCATGGCGAAAGAAGAACTGCTTGAACTTGACGGTATCGTCGACGAAGTACTTCCGGATAGCCGTTACCGCGTGACGCTCGACAACGGCGTCGTGGTTGGCGCTTACGCGTCCGGACGCATGCGCAAGAACCACATCCGAATTCTCGCGGGCGACCGCGTGACGCTTGAACTGTCGGTTTACGATCTGACCAAAGGCCGGATCAATTTCCGTCACAAAGACGAGCGCGCTACCGGTGGCGGCGGTGCTCGCAATTCGCAATTCCGTCGCCGTTAAGGCCGGCGGCACGCTGACCGTTCATTGAGTTGCTCGTTGAGCAGATTTCTGATCGGTCCTTGCGTGTCCCATAGCTGTTTGTTGTTCGCGAAGCCTTTCGCGCGCCTTCTCAGGCTTGACTCCTTGATTCGAGCCTGAGCGGCGCGCTGCGGCATCGCATGAGTTTCACAAGTGTTTTGCGCGCTGTGAATGAACGATCGCTTCGCCGATCGACTTGCACGTCGGCCGAGCACCCTCGCCGCGCTTCGCGCTTTCTGTCGCGAACGGGTGTTTCGCACCCTTGTGCGCCGTCCCGCTTCTGGTTACAGCCCGAACACCGCTCCGAGATCCTCTCCCGCGGCGCTTTTGCGCACCTGCTCGCGCACCTGCTCGCGTACCTGCTCGATTACCCGCTCCTCCAACTCCGACAAATGCTCGTGCATCGCCGCTAAGGCCGTATGCAGCTCGCCCGCGTCGAGCGCTTCAATGATTTGCGTGTGCTCGTCCGCGGAACAGGTCGAACCCTTCGACGGGTCGAATAACGCCTTGTACAACTCAGTCTTCGCGACGAGTTGCCCGACCAGCCCAAGCAACGCCGTACCACCCGCCAGTTCCGTCAACAACACGTGAAACTGGCCCGCCAGCCGCACGGATTCATCGATCGCGCCCGCGCGGAGCGCCTTTTCCTCGCTGCGCACATGGGCGCGCAGACGGCGCTTGTGAGCCGCGCTCAGCGACCCGCATAAAGCCGCGACGATGCCCGCCTCGACGATCTGCCGGGCGCGATACACCTGGCGAATATCCTCTTCCGACGGCGACGGCACGAACGCGCCGCGATTCGCCTCGAGCACCAGCTTGCCTTCGAAGCCGAGCCGCGCGAGCACCTTGCGCAACGCGCCGCGCGTGCAGCCGAACGCCGCGGCGAGATCGCGCTCGACCAGTTGTGCACCCGGCCGCAGCCGACCTTGCAGCAACGCCGCGGTAATCGACGCATAAATGCGCGCCTCGACGCTGATCGAATCGTCTTCGAACGCTTGGCGGATGGGCGTTTCGGGATCGGCGGACGACGCACGCGGAGAACGGGAGGCCATGGATTCAGTAACGGAGAGTGGAGCGATATCGCCCGGCATTGTAGCGACGAGGGATGGCAGACACCATCAGGTTGCGCTCGGACCTATACCGGACATCAGATAAATGGTTAACCATTTCAGGTTATTATGGTTGACCAAAATAGTCTCTCGGGTCTTTTTTCACGCCGGTCGAGCCTCCTCGCCGGCCATGCCGCCCTCGCCGCGCAGCATTTCTTTGCGCGTGCAGGCGGTGCCAACCCTCGCATTCAGGTCCATTGTGAATTCGCACTCCAGCGCCAGTTCGACCCCAACTCATGCAAACGACGCATCCCATGCGCTGACGTGGCGGGACGCGTCCTGGCTGTGCGCGATCATCGTGATCGGCATCAATCTGCGCCCACTGCTGACGTCGATCAGCCCGTTGATGACGACGATCCGCGATGCAACCGGGCTGAGCTTTTACGGCGCGTCCTTGCTGACCAGCGTGCCGGTCGTCGCGATGGGCATCGGCGCATTTGGCGCGGGCGCGCTAACCCGTTCGATCGGCGAAACGCGCGGCGTCGCGCTCGGTTTGCTGGCGATCGCGCTTGCGTGCGGCGCCCGCTGGGCGGCCGCCAGCGGCGCAGCGCTGCTCGCGACGGCGGCGCTCGCGGGCGTCGGTGTCGCGGCGATTCAGGCGCTGCTGCCCGTCGTCATGAAGCAGCGCTTTCCCGCACGCGTACCGTTGGCGATGGGGGTGTTCTCGGCATCGATCATGGGCGGCGGCGGCCTGGGTGCGCGCTTGAGTCCGTGGGTGAGCGGCGCGATGGGGTCGTGGCACGCGGGGCTCGCGGTGTGGGCCGTTCCTGCTTTGGCCGCGCTGCTTTACTGGTTGGGTTTGAATCGTCGGCCTTCGCGCGCCGCCGCGGCGCAGGCGGCTCTGCGGCACGCGGTGGCTTTTCCGCTGTGGCGTAAGCGGCGGCCTTGGACACTTGGCTTGTACTTCGGGATCGTCAACGGCGGCTATACCAGCCTCGTCGCGTGGTTGCCAGCGTTCTATCAGCAGCGTGGCATGAGCGTCGCGGATAGCGGCTCGCTGCTTGCCAGCATGACGGTGTTTCAAGCCGCATCGGCTTTGCTGTTGCCGGTTGCCGCTGCACCCTTTCGGGATCGGCGGCCATGGTTGATTCTCGGCTTGTCCGCCCAGTTGGCAGGGTTTCTTGGATTGATTTTTTGGCCGGGCGTGGCGCCCTCGATGTGGATCGGCGTTGCCGGCGCCGGGCTCGGTGGGACTTTCTCGCTGACGCTCGTGACCGCGATGGATCATTCCGCCGATCATCGCGTTGCGGGAAGGCTGGTCGCGTTTACTCAAGGCGTCGGGTTTGTGGTGGCCGCAATTGCGCCGGTGTTCGCCGGCGTTCTTCGAGGTGTGAGTGGTTCGTTTATCACCGCGTGGGGCATGCTCCTCGTTGGCGTCGCCGGCATGATCCTGGTGAGTTTTCTGTTTTCACCTCGAAGCTATCGGGAATGGGAGTAAGAGTGTGAGTGCCTGTCCTCCGCGCGGCCGCACATCCCATGCGCCGCGTAGGTGCATCCTCCTCGCATGCCCCGTTCGGGTGCGGCCCCGATTGCCTCCCCGGTCCGTAAGTCCGTGATTACGCTGCGTTCAGCGTAGCGTTCGTCTTCTGGCATACAGGTTGCTTTATTCGTATCCAGTCGTCGATAACCCACACTCCATGCTGCGCGTCCTGCTCGTCACCGATACCGAAAAACCCATTGGCGATCTGCGCGATGCCCTCGCACGACTCGGCTACGAGATGCTGGCCAGCACCGTGACGCCGCAAGCGCTGCACCGCGTGGTTCAAAGCGAGCGGCCGGATGTCATCATCATCGATACGGAATCGCCATCGCGCGATACGCTCGAACAACTCGCCGTGATGAACGCCACCGCGCCACGCCCAGTGCTGATGTTCAGTCACGACGCGAATCAGCAGTTGATCCGCGAAGCCGTCGGCGCCGGGGTCACGGCCTACCTCGTCGAAGGTCTTGCTACCGAGCGGCTCGCGCCGATTCTCGAAGTCGCGCTCGCGCGCTTTGCACAGGAATCGCAGTTGCGCGAACGCCTCGCGCAAGTCGAAAGCGAGCTCGCCGAACGCAAGCTGATCGACCGCGCCAAACGCCTCTTGATGGATCAGCAGAAAATCACTGAGCACGCCGCCTACGCCCACCTGCGCAAGCGTGCAATGAACCAGGGCGTCAAACTCGCCGAAGTCGCACGCGCCGTCATCGCGTCGGCAGACTTGCTCAAATGAAGCGCCGCTCATGAACTCTTTTGCTCCCCTCAGCTCATCTTCCGCGCCCACGCCGCTGGAGAAAACCCATCTGCGGCTCGGTTTCGTGGCGCTCTCCGACGCCGCGCCGCTCGTCGCCGCGAAGCTGCTCGAATTCGGCCACGCACATGGTTTGACGCTCGAGCTATGCCGGCAGCCGTCATGGGCCGCCGTGCGCGACAAGCTGTTGTCGGGCGATCTGGATGCGGCACACGTGCTCTACGGTCTCGTCTACGGCGTGCAATTGGGCCTTGGTGGTCCGCAAACGGACATGGCTGTGCTGATGGTGCTCAATCGCAACGGTCAGGCGATCACGCTGTCGAATCGTCTCGCCGATGCGTTGGCCGAACATGGCGCGCTGCCCAAGGCGCTGGCTACGCTTGGCCGCAAGCCGGTGTTCGCGCAGACTTTCCCCACCGGCACGCATGCGATGTGGCTGTACTACTGGCTGGCGTCGCAAGGCGTGCATCCGTTGCGCGATATTGAAAGCGTCGTGATTCCGCCGCCGCAAATGGTCGCTGCGCTTGCCGAAGACAAACTCGATGGCCTGTGTGTCGGCGAGCCGTGGAATGCAATGGCCGAAGCGGAAGGCGTCGGCCGCACCGTCGCCTATACGAGCGACGTGTGGCCCGATCACGCTGAGAAAGTGCTGGCGTGCCGGCGCGATTTCGTCAGCGCCAATCCGAATGCGGCGCGAGCGCTGGTGCAAACGATGCTGGAAGCCTGCCGATGGCTCGATGGCGCCGGACATCGCGAGGAAATTGCGCGCTGGCTCGCGCGGCCCGAATTCATCGGCATCGACGAAGCGTTGATTGCGGCGCGGCTCGGCAATGAAATCACAGCCTCGGCACCCCAAGGTCTGCCCGTGCGGTTCTTCGACAACGGCGCAGTGAATTATCCGCGAGCAGCCGACGGTGCGTGGTTTCTCACGCAGTTCGAACGCTGGGGCATGATCGACGCGCGCGCGGATTACGCGGAGATCGCCGCCCAAATCAATCAGACGCAGCTTTATCGCGCGGCGGCCGCACGCGTGGGCGTGACGGTGCCTGGCGACGACGGTTCGCAGGTGCTGGTCGACGGCAAGGTGTGGGGCAGCAGCACGCCGTCCGCCGCGTATGCGCGGAGCTTCACCATTCGAAGGTAAGCCGCACGGCAGCGTCACATCGCTTTAGCGCGGGAAACACCACGCTAACCACCCGTGCGCCGCCGGGCATATCGCTCAGTGTGATCCGCTCGCGTTGCGCGGCGATCCTTGCTGGCTAGAAGTTGAAGTTGTCGATATTGCTCGCATCGAACGTGGTCGGCGGTCCCAGAATGATTTCGCCTTGCGGCCCGATCGTGCGCTTGCCCAGCTTGCCGGCATCGAACGATTCGCCTTCCTTGCCCTTGATCGTCCCCGAGGCCAGCGCCGCCGCAGCATAGCCCGCCAGATAGCCGAGCTGATTCGGGTCCCACAACTGGAACGCCTTGACCGTCCCATTCTTCACGAACGCACGCATCTGGTTCGGCGTGCCCAGACCGGTCACCTGCACCTTGCCCTTGCTTGAAGACGACGAGATATAACGCGCCGCCGCTGCAATGCCGACCGTTGTAGGCGCAACGATCGCCTTCAGGTTCGGATAAGCCTGCAGTAAACCTTGCGTTTCGACGAACGACTTCTGGTCGTCGTCGTTACCGTACGCGATCTTCACGAGCTTGATCTTCGAGTACTCGGGCTTCTTCAACTCCTCCTGCATCCACTTGATCCACGTGTTCTGATTGGTCGCGTTAGGCGTGGCCGACAGCACCGCAAACTCGCCCTCGCCGCCCATCAGTTTCGCCACCAGTTGAATCTGACCACGGCCAATGCCCTCCGCATTCGCCTGATTCACGAAAAGCTGGCGGCCTTCAGGCGCCGTGTCCGAGTCGAAGGTCACGACTTTGATGCCTTGCGACATTGCTTTCTTCAGATACGGCACGACCGCATTGGCGTCGTTGGCGGCGATCACGATCGCGTCCTGCCGTTGCGTGATCAACGTGTTGATGTATTGCACTTGCGATGATGCGCCGGCATCCGACGGCCCCACGACCTTGCCCACGCCGTTGAATTCCTTGATCGCGGCCATGCCGCCGTCGTCGGCGATCACTTCATAGGGGTTGTTGATCTGCTTCGGCACGAACGCAATCTTCAGGCCGCTTTTCAGGCCCGCTGCGGACGCGGCGCAACTGGTCGCTACCAGAGCGACGCAGAGCGTGGCCGCGCCGATGTGACGTAGAGGTTTGAACATGAAGCGTCTCCTGCTTTGTTGTTGGACGGAATGCTGTCCGGGTTGTAGGTATCAGGTAAGAGGACGTTATAAAGAAGAAGCGGACTTCGCGATGAAACGCCGGTCGCGCGCCGCACGCCAGCGGGCGACCAGATTGGGAATCAACACTGAGGCCAGCAGCAGGACGCCGGTCACGATCGTCAGCGTTTCGCTCGAAACATCGTCGAGCGTCAGTGCGTTTTTCAGCACGCCGATAATCAACAGCGACAGCAAGACGCCGATCATCGAGCCGCGTCCGCCGAAAATACTCACGCCGCCGAACAGCACCGCGGCGATCACCGACAACTCGAAGCCTTCGCCGTTATCGCCGCGTGCACTGGTGAACCGCAGCGTATAGACGACGCCCGCCAACGCACTCATCGCACCGGACAGCACGAACAGCCGCAGCCTGATCTTCGCCACCTCTATACCGGAGAAAGCGGCGGCGGTTGGATTCGCACCGATTGCATAAAGGCTGCGGCCGAACGCAGTGGCTTGCAGCAGAACCGTGAACACCACCGCGCCGACGATTACGATCACAAACGGCAACGGAATGAAGGTCGCGCCGAGCGTGTCCATGCCAAACGCCGTATAGCCCGCCGGAAAATCAGCGACCGCCTGATCGCCGAGCAACACGTACGCGAGACCGCGAAACAGCGCCAACGTACCGATCGTGACCGCAAGCGAAGGCAAATTGAGCTTCACGATCACGAGGCCGTTCAGCAAGCCCGCCAGCGCACCGGCAATCAGGACCAGCACGATGACGACCGGCATCGGCAAGCCCATGTGCCACAGCACGCCCATCAGCGCGCTGGACGCGCCCAGCACCGATGCCACCGAAAGATCGATTTCCGCGGCGACGATAATCAGCGTCATCGGCAGCGCCATCAACGCGATCTCTGTCAGATCGGCCAGAATGTTGCTCACGTTCGCACCCGTGAGAAACACCGGCGACAGCAACCGCCCGAGCGCGAGCGACAGAATCAGCACGATCACCAGCAACACTTCCCATTGCAACGGCGTTTCGCGTTTGCGCGTGAGCAGCGCGGAATCGGGTTTAGCCATGATCGCGTTTCCTCATCATGCGTTTGGCGACGGAGCGGGCCAGCAAGGTATCGGCCGCAATCGCGGCGACGATCAGCGCCCCCTGGATCGCCTGCTCCCAGAACGGCGAGACGTGCAGCACGACGAGCGCAATACTGATCACACCGAGCACGAGCGCACCGAGCGTTGCGCCGAGAATGGTGCCCACGCCGCCGGTAATCGCGACGCTGCCCACTACCGCGGCAGCGACGACCTGCAATTCGATGCCCTTCGCCGTGCTTGCATCGACGGTGCCGAAACGCGCGAGCCACAATGCGCCCGCGAAACCAGCAATCGCACCGGACAACAGAAAGCCCGCCATCACCCGACGCTCGACGTTCACACCGGCAAGGCGCGCGGCCTCCGGATTCGAGCCGATGGCATAGTGCTCGCGTCCGCCGCGAAACTGCTTCAGATAGACAGCGAGACCAGCCAGCACGACGATCGCGATCAGCGCGAGCGTCGGTATGCCGAGCAATGTGCCGGTCGCAAGGCGGGAAAACGCATCAGGCAAACTGGTCGCATTGATCTGTCCGCCGTGTACCCATGCGTAATCCGCACCGCGGAAGATATAGAGCGTGGAAAGTGTGGCCACCAGCGACGGCACGCGCCCCACGGCAACGAGCAGCGCGTTGACGCCGCCCGCCACCAAGCCGATGGCGAGCCCGGCGAGCAACGCGACGAGCACCGTCATATGCGGAAATGCAACGTACAAACTGCCGACCGCATACGCGCTGATGCCGACCGTCGATCCCACCGACAGATCGATATGCCGCATGAGAATCACCACCGTCATGCCGGCCGTCAGCAAACTGATGATCGACACATTCAGCAGCACGTCACGCAGATTCTGCAGATTCAGAAACTGCGGCTTCGCGAGCCCCGTGCCTACGATCAACAGAATCAGTACGACAAAGAGCGTCGTCTCGCGACTTTTCGCAATGCTCGCGGCAAAACCGCCCGGCGCGCTTGTGGAACGCTTCGGCACGGACGCCTGAACGGGCGCGGGATGGGTCGAAGAATGGCGTATCATGCGGCGCCCCCCAATCCCCCAAGGGGACTTCCTGCGGGGCGCGGGACTTGCTTCGGGGGCTGCCCCAACGGTGAACCAGGTTGGCCGAGTGCGGCGCCCATGATGCGTTCCTCGTCGGCTTGCGCGCGCGCTATATCCGCGCTGATACGCCCCTCGTGCATTACGAGCACACGATCGGCCATGCCGAGCACTTCCGGCAATTCGCTCGAAATCATCAGCACAGCCATGCCCTCGCGCACCAGGTCCGCCAGCGCGCTATACACCTCGGCCTTGGCACCGACATCGATGCCGCGGGTCGGTTCGTCGATGATCAACACCCTCGGATCGGTCGCGAGCCATTTGCCGAGCACGACCTTTTGCTGATTGCCGCCCGACAGCGTGCCGACGGGGGCATTGGGATCGCCCGCTTTAAGACGCAAGCGCGTGCCCCACTGATTCGCCAATTGCGTCTCGCTGCGCGTGGAGATGAGGCCGTGTTTGACGAGCCGCCCGAGTACGGTCATCGATGCGTTGCGCGCGATACTCAATTCCAGCGCGAGCCCTTGTTGACGCCGGTCTTCCGGCACCAACGCGAGGCCGGCGCGCACCGCTTCGGCAGGCCGGCCCGCTGCGAGACGCTTGCCGCCAATCCAGATTTCGCCCGCATCCAGTGGATCGATGCCGAAGATCGCCCGTGCCACTTCACTACGGCCCGCACCGACGAGACCTGCCAGCGCGACGATTTCGCCGGCACGTACATCGAAGGAAATATCCTTGAAGACGCCCACGCGCGTGAGGCCACGCACTGATAAGCGTACTTCTCCAGGCGGCCGGTCGGCCTTCGGGTAAAACGTCTCCAGATCGCGGCCGACCATCTTTGCAACGATCGACTCGGTGGTGAGATCGGCAGTGAGCCCGTCGAACACTTTCGCACCGTCGCGCATGATCGTGACGCGTTGCGTCAGCGTGAACACTTCATCGAGCCGATGCGTGATAAAGAGTATCGCCACATCCCGCTCACGAAGCTTGCGCACGATTGCAAAGAGCCGCTCCACTTCGGGAAGCGACAACGCGGCGGTCGGCTCGTCCATGATCAGCACGTTCGCGTTCAACGACAACGCCTTGGCAATTTCGATCACTTGCTGATCGGCGATCGATAAGCCGCGCACCAATTGGTCCCCACGTAGATCGACCCCGAGCGATGTCAGCAAACCATCCACCTCACGGCGCATGGCATCGTATTGAATGCGGCCGATTCGATCGACCGGCTGCCGCCCCATGAAAATATTCTCCGCGATCGACAGATCGAAGAACAGCGTCGGCTCCTGATAAATGACCGCGAGGCCGGCGTCGCGCGCTTCGGCAGGCGTCGCGAAGCGGCGCGCCACCCCGTCGACCAGCAGTTCGCCGGTATCCGGTTGATGCACGCCCGCGAGAATCTTGACGACCGTCGACTTGCCCGCGCCGTTTTCGCCAAGCAACGCATGCACTTCGCCCGGCCATAACGCGAGATCGCCGTCGGATAGCGCACGGACCCTGCCGAACGATTTGCTCGCATGCCGCAGTTCGAGTCTGGGCACGGCGGATGTGGGTTGCTGCACTGCGTGTCTCCTTCTGTTTCGTTTCAGGCCGCGTCAGATGCGGTAGCAACGCTCTGCATTGCGGCGAAACAGTGCTTCCTTCTCCGCGACGCTCGCACCCCCGACAATCGACGCATACGCGCGCCACAAATCCGTGTAAGAGCCGAACAGGCGATCGACCGGAAAGTTCGACGCGAACATCGCGCGCTCTACGCCAAACGTATCGATCGTTTCAAGCACATAAGGCCGCAGACTTTCGACCGTCCATTGATGATCGAACATCGCGAGTCCGCTGATCTTCACGGCAATATTCCTGCAACCTGCAAGCAATCGCATGCCATCGCGCCACGCGCGATAACCGGCGACACTATTGCGGTCCACAAACATGCCCGCATGGTTGACGATAAAAAGCGTATCGCCATGAGCGCGCGCCAGCGCTGCCGCCTCCTCCATCTGCGATGGATAGAGTTGCAGATCGAACGACATGTCGTACCGGCGCAGCAAGGCAAAATGCGCTCGCCATTGCGGTTCGTGCATGAAATGACGGCCAACGTAATCGAACAGATTGTTCTCGTGCACGTTCAGGATCTGCCTGATGCCGCGCGTATTGGCAAACGAGGCGTGCGCTTCGAGCACTTCAGCTGCATTCGGCGCGGCCAGATCCACGGCGGCGACGATCGCATTCGGCATGCCGCGCGATTCCTTACGATCCGCCATTGTCTGCAACCAACGCGTTTCCTCGACCGGATCGGCGGGATCGTGATTCGCTTCGACGTGCACCAGTTTCAGCACCTCGATATCGCCCGCTTCGCCCAGCAGATCGCCGAGCAGATAGTCATGCTTCAACTCGCGCGCATCGCCCACGAACGACACACCGGGGTTTTCGAGCCACGGATAACGATGCGTCTTCAAATCCCATAGATGAATATGCGAATCCACAACCTGCATGCGACACACTCCGTCCGGTGAAGATCACGTCGAGGTCAGTGACGGCCGACCCGTTCAGCTAAGCGAATTCAAATGAAAGACCGGCTCCAGTGGCTGCTGGAACGGTGTGCGATCGGGGGCCGTCTGCATGATGTCGGCCATGTAATCCCACCATTTGCGCATCACCTCGAGTTGCGGCAGCGCGTCCATGCTGTGATTGTTTCCATTGCGGCCTGTCTCCCGTCGTATTCGGGCGCTTTCCCGATGAAGCGTAAGCGTCTGATGCGACTATAATTCCTGCGTCGATAGCATCTCAATCCGTTGTTGGGATTGGGCGATCCACAAACCGAATCGCACTGGAACCATGAGCCAACACTCAGCTGCCGTCGCACTCGTCAATCGGCTCAAGTTCAAGCACCTCGCGCTGCTCGTCGCACTCGACGACGCGCGCAATCTCCATCAAGCCGCCGAGTCGGTCAACGTCGCGCAACCCAGTGCGAGCCGCATGCTCGGCGATATCGAAGAGGCATTCGGCTTCCTGCTGTTCGAACGCAACGCACGCGGCATGACGCCCACGCCGCTCGGTGTCGTCACGCTGGCTTATGCGCGGCGCGCACTCGCCGAGTTGACCCGCTTTGCCGAAGACCTCGAAGTCAAACGCCGCGGCGGCCATGGGCAATTGACCGTCGGCGCGATCATGGGCGCCGCGCCCGATCTGCTCGCCATGGCGGTCGCCGCGCTGAAAACCGAAAGCCCGTTGTTGAACGTGCGCATTCTTGGCGAAACCAGCGACCAGGTCGTGCAATTGCTGCATCGCCGCGAAGTCGATCTCGCGCTTGGACGGCTGACCAGTCCGCTGCAACACAACGATTTCAGTTTCGAGCCTCTGGCACGTGAGACGTTGCTGCTGGTGGTGCGTTCGGTGCATCCGCTGGCGCAGCGCTCGCACATCACATTGCGCGAGTTGATCGACTGGCCGTGGGTGGCGCAACCCATCACGAGTCCGGCACGCGTGTTGTTCGAAGAGGAACTCGCGCGTGCGGGGCTCGCCACGCCGGTCAACCTGACTGAATGTGCGTCGATCTTCGCAACGCTGCAATTGCTCGAGAACTACGACGCGGTGGCAATGCTGCCCGAGTCGGTCGTGCGCGATCATTTGCGCGGCAAGCTGCTGGTCGCGTTGCCGATTGAAATCGGCAAGAGCCTCGCCGGTTTCGGCATTCTCACGCGGAAGGAAGAGTCGCTCGCCGAACCGGCGCTGCGCTTTATCGATCTGTTGCGCGGCTTCTCGCGCAAGCTCGCACGCGACGATTCCGCCGCGCCCACAGCGGATTCCGTGATCGCCTCCGCACCGGTCGATTGAAGTCGGCATCGCGCGTTACTGCAAGTTGACGAACAGGCCGCCGTCTACCAGCAGCGCGGCGCCGGTTACATAGCGCGCACGGTCGGAAGCGAGAAACACCACACAATCGGCGACGTCTTCCGGGCGTCCCAGTCTGCCGAGCGGAATACGCTTTTCGAAGTAGGCTCTTTTCGCTTCGTCGGCGAGGTCTTCAGCGTTCAGATCGGTCGCGATCGTGCCGGGCATCACCGAATTGCAGCGAATGCCGTACGGCCCCAATGCGACCGCGCACGACTGCATCAACGAATGCACCCCTGCTTTGGTCGGCGTGTAGTGCGTTTGCATGCCGCCGCCTACCAAGGCGCTGATCGAGCTCGTCGCTACAATCGCGCCGCCCGTGCCCTGCGCTTTCATCTGCTGCGCGGCGGCTTGCGTGACGTAAAACGCGCCGTTCAGATTCACCGCCACCGTGGACTCCAATATATCGGGCGGCATGTCGAGAAAAGCGTGAAACGGGCAGATGCCCGCATTGCTTGCAAGCACATCGACTTTGCCAAAAGCTTCGACGGTATGGCGAACGAGTTGCTGGCCGGTCTCGCGAGCGGCGACGTTGCCCTCGATTGCGATCACGCGCCGCCCCAACGCTTCGATTTCATCGACCACTTCTTCGACAGCGGAACGGCGCCCATAAGATGCGTCGTTATCGCCCCAGTAGTTGATCGCGACATCCGCGCCTTCGGTTGCGCACGCAACGGCTATCGCGCGGCCGATGCCACGCGAGCCGCCGGTGACGATCACGACCTTGTCCTTGAGCAGCACGTCATCCTCCTGTTTGCTGGATCCACACTGCGTTCAATCACACGCCGCAAGCATTCGACCCGCATTCATCGCGGATAAGGCCGCACTAGCGCGCATTCCGGATTCAATCGCACACCGAAGCCCGGCGTGTCCGGCACTTTCATCCGCCCATTCACGGGAACCGGCTCGTCGAGCAGCAGCGGCGTGAACATGGGCACGACTTCATCTGCTTTCGGCGCCATCATCAGAAACTCGGCGAACGGCGAGTTGTGCCGCGTGACGACGAAGTGATAGCTATATACCGAGGAGCCGTGCGGCACCACCATCACATTGTGGGCATCGGCGAGCGCGGATATTTTGATCAACTCGGTGATGCCGCCGCACCAACCCACATCCGGCTGAATCAGATCGCAACACTCCATCTCCAGCAGCATGCGAAAACCCCAACGCGTCGCTTCGTGTTCGCCGGTCGACACCATCATGCCGCGTGGCACGTTGCGGCGCAGTTCGGCGTAACCCCAGTAGTCGTCCGGCGGCAGGCATTCTTCAATCCATTTCAGGCCGTATTCGTGTGCCGCCTGCGCAAGCCGTGTTGCATACGGGACGTCGAGGCTCATCCAGCAGTCGTACATCAGCCAGAAGTCGTCGCCGACGCGGCTGCGCATCTCCGCCAGCTTCTCCAGATTTTTCTTGAGCCCCGCCTCGCCTTCCGCGGGACCATGCTGCAACGGCAATTTTCCGCCGATGAACCCCATTTCCTTCGCAAGGTCCGGGCGCGCGCCGGTCGCGTAGAACACGAGTTCGTCACGCACCGGGCCGCCCAATAGTTGGTACACGGGCTCCTTACGAACCTTTGCAAGCAGATCCCACAACGCGAGATCCACGCCCGAGATCGTATTCAGCACGATGCCTTTGCGACCGTAATACAGCGTCGAGAAATACATCTGATCCCACATCTTCTCGATGTCGGTGACGAGCCGCCCTTCAAGAAAACGCGCCAGATGTTTTTCGACAATGAACGCGCCGATTTCGCCGCCCGTCGTCACCGCGAAACCGACCGTGCCGTCGCTCGCTTCGATCTCCACCACCAGTGTGCCGAGCACGTTGATGCCGAACGACTGGCGGCTTTGGCGATACTCCGGATAACGCGCCATCGGCGTGGAGATGTGATCGTCGATCCAGTGTCCGCCGGGTTGATCGTGATAGTCCGCACCACCCCCACGGACGATGAAGGCACGCACGTGCCGGATAGTAGGCATGACCATGAAAAGGGCTCCGTTGTTGGTGCGTCGAACGTGCAGTCGAAAACGCGCCTAGCGGGCGCGATGCAGTAAGTGTTGGAGAGACCCCGACTGTGCGCCGTCACGGCGCAACATCGTGCCGATCATGAGCGCTGCCAGCAGACTCGAAGCGCCTAATACCACCAGCCCCGCCGAGGTCGATGAAAACGCGCGTTCGGCGGCGATGCGCAGGCTTGGCGCAATGAAGCCGCCGAGACTGCCGAGCGAGTTGATCAGCGCGATACCGCCGGCGGCGGCAGCACCCGTGAGGTAGCGCGTCGGGAACGTCCAGAACAGCGGTTGCGCCGCGATGAAGCCGCTGGCTGCGCAACACAGCGCAATCAAGCCGATCGAGGGGTTATGAGCCAGTCCCGAGACGGCGATGCCGAGGCCCGCCAGGACCAGAAGCGCGACCGCCCAACGCCGATGGCCACCCGTACGATCGGCGCGGCGCGGCACGTACCACGTCACGGTCAGCGCACATAGCCACGGCAGCGCGGCGACGAGGCCGACGCGCAAGCCCACCGTCGTGCCAAGCAGAGCCGCCACTTGCTGCGGCAAATAAAAGATCACACCGTAGACACTCATCTGAATCAACAGATAGATCGCCGACAGCAGCAACACGCGGCGGTCCACCAGCGCGGCGAGAATGCGATGCGGCCCATGCGCCGACGCCACGCGCGCATCGTCTTCGAGCGCGCTGCGCAAAGCGACACGCTCCTGCGCATCGAGCCAACGCGCGTCTTCGGGACGATTGTCGAGATACCAGAACGCCCACACACCGACCAATGAGGCCAAGATCCCTTCGATCAGAAACAGCCACTGCCAGCCGGCTAATCCCAGTGCGCCATGCAATTCGAGCAAGGAACCCGACAATGGACTGCCAAAAATAAACGCCAGCGGCGCGCCGAAATAAAACACGCCGACCGCACGAGCGCGCGCCGTTTGCGGAAACCAGTGGGTCAGGTAATAGATCACGCCGGGAAAGAAGCCCGCCTCGGCGACACCGAGCAGAAAACGCAGCGAGTAGAACGCCGTAGGCGTATGCGCAAGACACATCGCAGCCGACACGAGGCCCCATGTCACCATGATCCTGCACATCCACACACGCGCGCCGACCCGATGGAGCAGAAGATTGCTCGGTACTTCGAACAATGCATAGCCGACGAAGAACACACCCGCGCCGAATGCAAAGGCCGCATTAGACAAACCTGTATCGTGCTGCAACGCCTTTTGTGCGAAACCGATATTGGCACGATCGAGAAACGCCAGCACATACATCAGCAGCAGAAACGGCAACAGCCTGCGCATGACCTTGCTGGTGATCGCCTCCAGTGAAGCGGGCGGATGCGGATTCATATCGTCTCCTTCGCAGGGCACGCGGGTGGCGCTCTGCGTTTTTTAACCGCTATTGCTGCTACCGCTACTGCTTCGGTGACTCAGTAAGTGGCGCGACCACCGGACAGATCGAATACCGAACCGGTGCTGAACGCGCAGTCTTCAGAGGACAACCACAGAATCAGCGAAGCCGCTTCTTCCGGCAACAGGAAACGGTTCATCGGAATCTTCGAGAGCATGTAATCGATATGCTGCTGCGACATCGAGTCGAAGATCTCTGTTTTGGCCGCCGCGGGCGTGACCGCATTGACGAGGATGTTTTTCGTCGCGAGTTCTTTGCCGAGGGATTTGGTCAAGCCGATGAGCCCGGCTTTGGACGCGCTGTAGTGCGAAGCGTTCGGGTTGCCCTCCTTGCCGGCCACAGACGCGATATTGACGATCCGCCCATAGCCCTGCTTGAGCATGTGCGGCACGACTGCGCGGCAAGTGAGATACGGACCGATCAGATTCACGTCGATCACGCGGCGCCAGATCTCGGGGTCCAGCTCCCACGTGGCGCCGTTGCCGCCGGTGATGCCGGCGCAGTTGATCAGCACGTCGATTGCGCCATGGCTGGCGACGGTCTGTGCCACCGCTTGAACAACGGAGGCCTCCTGGGTGAGCTCGACCGTGACGGCCGTTACCTTGCCCAGTTCGCTGAGCTCGTGCTCGCTGCGCGCCAGGCGCTCGGCGTCGATGTCCCATAGGGCGACCGACGCGCCCGAGTTCAGCGCCCGTTGCGCCACCGCGTAGCCAATGCCGCGCGCGCCGCCGGTAATGGCGACAACACGCCCCTCCAGATCGATTCGATTCATCGCTGTGCTCCTGTAGCAAGCCCGGGTGGCTTGCCTTTCAGTTGTTGTATTTCTGCTGTTTCTGCTTTCGTTCAGCAAATATACGAGCGGCACGATGCGCTAACAATCCGAGTATTGGAGGGGCCGATAACAAAAGTGGATCGGGGGCTCGGCCTCGACCTAGTCAGTACAAACCGGGCAGGCCATCGATTCCGCGACCCGCTCCTGCTCGCGCCGGCCAAAACTCGCGAGTGCGGCGAGACCCAGCAACGCCAAACCGCTGCCGAGAAGGAAGTCGGCGGAAATGCCGACATGGTCGACCACGACCCCGCCGACCAGCGACCCAAGTGCGATCGCCACCTGGATGATGCTGACAAACAGCGCCGAGCCCGCTTCCGGCGAATCCGGCGTGGCGCGTTGAATCCAGATGCTGAAACACAGGGGCAACGCACCGAAGGAAACACCCCACGCGAGTACAGACGCCACGACACCTATAGGCGAATGTTGCAACAACGGCAGCGACAACAGCGCGAACATCAGCAGAGAAACCATCGCGCCCACAGACATTTTCAAATTGCGCGTCACGGTCGATGAAACGGCGAAGTTCGAGAAGAACCCAATAATGCCGAAGCCGAGCAGCAACCACGTAATCGCCGGCATCGTAAAACTCGCATTGCGCAGCAGGAACGGCGTGATGTACGTGTACGCGGAGAAATGCGCGCCGAATACGAGCGCCACCATCAGCATGCTTCTACGCGGATGCGGCCGGCGCAGGAGTGCCACCAGATCGCGCAACCGCAATGCCGCTGTCGACGGCAACGAAGGTACGAAGATGAATTGAGCCACCAGCGCGATAGCAACGAGTACGCCGGTCGCCATAAACGAAGCACGCCATGACGCAAAGCTGGCGATGAATGTGCCGAGCGGCACACCGATCACCGTCGCGCACGTCACGCCGGTCAGAATCGTCGCCATCGCCTTTGCCGAGTCCTTCGGCTGTACAAGGCGGCCGGAAGCAGCTGTTGCCAGCGTCCAGAATCCACCCAATGCCGCGCCGAGCAACGCGCGTCCCAACAGCATGAACAGGAAATCGGGCGCAAAAGCGGAAATCAGATTCGACGCCAGCAGCAAGGCCGTGAGCAGGAGAAATACACGCCGGCGGTCCATGCGGCCGGCCACCAGCATCAGGCCAGGCGCGGAGATGGCGGCAATCACGCCCGGCACGGTGACCATCAATCCGGCCGTGCCAGGCAGCACGCCAAGATCTGCCGCGATGCGCGGTAACAGCCCCACGGGTAAAAACTCCGTCGTCACGAATGCGAACGCACCGATTGCAACGGCCACCACAGCAAGCCACGAACGCAGAGACGACGCGGCACTATCGTCCGGCGAGGCAGTGCCCGCCGGCAGATTATCTTCCATCAGCATAGTATTGTTTGCGAGTAACTAAACAACGAGTGGGATTGGAGGCCGCACCAGGCTAATCAATTCGCAGGCGAGCAGATCATGATTAAAACGCAGGCGATATTTGCCTGCATATGATTGCGGCCCGGAAAAATCAGTGGGTGAAAACCAGAACGGGACACACCATAACATCGTATTAACTCGCCCGCTGGCCACCCCGTAAAATTGCAGTTGGGCGTGTGGGTATTCCGTCAGGTTTCGTCAGAGGCGGTGTGAATTGCTTTTCCCACCGCCTCCGGAACTGCAGATCTGTTATTGACCGAAATAGATCATGCATTGCGTGCCGGCAGAGCAACGCCGGTCCTGCAGGCTTCCTGCTTCCGACCGTCCTCCGGCCACGCCGCCATAAGAAACGTTCTGCACGGGTCGAGCGGCAGGCACCATGACCCGCCCGGTCTCACCCAATGACATGTCGGTTGTGGCTTGCGCCGATTCGTTCGCGTTCTGCTGCATCAACACCCTGCTCGACACGCCTTCGCCCTGCTGAGCGTCCTGCGCACCGGCTGTTCTCGGCACCAGAAAAAGAGCGGCGCTTGCCAACGCCATCAATAAACGTAATTTCATGTCCAGACTCCTCGAATCCGGCGCAGCAGCGCTCACCTCTCCAAAGAATTGATCCGCGAAAAAACGTCATATCGCCAAGTCGGGCTGACGGACGAGCGAATGCCTGATGCGGGACTGCTGCGGCGAGTCACCGAACTAAACGAGTAAATAGTTGCCAGACTTGCAACCGATGTCGGGCGCGTGCGCGCGGCTTGCCGGAATCGGTCGCCACCAGGCTGGAAACGCAGATTGTCGCTCCGCTGTTTCGTTATAGGTCGGCCGCTCAGGATTTCAATCTCCGGGGCGCCGGCGCTATCTGCGGCGTCGATCGCAATTGCATCAGGGACAGGCAAAAACAAAATCAGCCGAGCCGGCGCGTGCTTTACCCGAACAGTGCGCTATGATGCTGGAATAACGCACAAAATCGGCCCCGCGCGAGGCACCGGCGAGAGACGGGCGTGGGCATGAGACCGGCCGTTCCAATCAGTGCATTGTCAGCTTCACTTTCTCCATTGCGGCCGGGAGGCTTATCCAGCCGTATTTGCCGCACGGCGGGGCGCTTGAGCATTCACTGATCGGCACGGCCCAGCCTTATAGGCGGCCTGGTCGGGCGTGTGCTGTACCGCAATTTACGGGGCAACGTTTTTGACGATGCCGCCAGGATTTCCTTCGATCAACAACCTTACCGCAGGCCGGCCCCATCTACATGGGCTCGATGCTTTCGCGGCTTCTCCTTGCAATCTGTAACTGACAGAACGCTTGACGCTTTAGAAGGACGAATATCTTATGGACGAAAGGAAGCGAGATAGCATGATTGCGTATCTCCGCCATCGCATGGAAGAGTTTGGTATCAAACCAGAAGACCTCGCGGCAGTGCTGGCGTCCGAACCAAAGGGGCAAAGCGCCGAGCGCTACCGTAGCGCAACGGGAGATAGCTGGGACGGCCAGGGTGAAATGCCCCACTGGCTTAAACAGGCAATTAGTGCAGGTCAATCAATCGACCACTTCGAATTGTCGGCCAAGCCGGCACCCGCGCCGCAGCCGAAAAAACATGTGGATTGGCAAAACGACCCGTTTGCCGGAAGTCCGCTCGCGCGTCCAACCAACCGCTAAGCAGTCGTAGTGTTAGCCCCTAGTTGGCCCGCTATCGCGAACGCATAACCCGCATTTTCCGGCGGGAAAAACAGGTTTGGCTCATTCGCCGACGTCGCCGGCGGGTCCGTGCTCGCGCCGCACGATGATGAAGAAAAGTCGTGCCTTGCCGATTTGCATCCAGACACCTGGACCCGCCGTATATCCGGTCAGAGCAACGCAATTGGGCGTTGCATCGTCAGGGGACCGGTCATGAAAAGACAGCTGACAACGACCCGAACGCCTGATGAGCTCGCAAGGAGAACTATCATGCGCAAATCAATGCTTAAAATCATGCTCGGGACCGCCGCTCTTTCAATGGCTTGCGGCGCGGCCTTTGCACAAGGTGGCGGCAACGGCCAGGGCGGAACCGGTGGAGGCAATGCGCACAGCGCCGCCACGGCGGGCATGACGTATCACGGCGACCCGGCCACGAGTCCGATGGCGATGATGTCCGGAAGCATGTCGAAAAAGATGGACTCGAGCGATACCGACATGCAGCCGATGTCGCCCAACGATCCGATGAATGCACCAAAAACCGTGCAGTGAACCACCCCTGCATTTCGCGTCAAACGGATGAAGCGCGAGGGAAGTTCATACGCGGCACAGCATGACCGAGCTCGTCGAACCACTCGGCGAGCCGCCCATCGAGCCGGTATCGCCACGCAACGCGTCGTTGGCGTAGGACTGCGTCTCCTCCCCGGCGGCCCCCACGGGCGCCGCCGCGGCGTACTGTGGCAACTCGATGAATGTGCTCATCTGCCGCACGATTTGCCAAAACACCTTTTCGAACAAGCGGACGCGCTCCAGCTCGGGCATTTCATCCACGAGCGGATTGGCAAAGGTCCAACTACACAATGAAGGTTCTCCCGGAAAGACCGGTGTATGGTGCCCGGCGACGCACTCGTCCAAGGCGATGACGAGGTCCATCCGCGGCGCCCATTCGCCCGTGAATTCCAGCCAGCTTTTCGGGCTGAGCACGCCGAGGTCCGAAATGCCGGGCCGCAATTGCGCGACGGCAAACGGATGAACCCGGGTAGCCGGCTCGGGCCCCGCGCTGAATGCGTCGAACCGGTGTCCCGCCAGTTCCCGCAGTAAAGCTTCGGCGATGATGCTGCGTGCTGAATTCTCGCGACAGAGAAACAGCACCTTGTATTTTCTGGTCACGCTCACCCCGTACCCGTGTTTTTTTTGTTTCTCCGTGCAATTCTGCCGAACCAGTCTTGCGCCCACGTGACACTACGATGACTTAATTTCTTGCGCCACGGGAATTTGTACCAGGTCGGTCAATCTGCGGGGCATCGCGCGTTGCGTTTGCAGCAACGTATACCCGCGCAAAGTTGAATCTTTCAGTATGCTGTCGACCGCGCGCGTGGCAGGCGACGATGCCGGTCTTTTGGGCGTGACCCGGCGCCATGCCCGGCGGCAGTGCGGCAGCTGTAGCCAGGTATGTGATTGCTGCAGTGCTGTTCGCCGGCGCATGTCTCGCCTTCATCAGCCGCGTGAGCAGATCGCTCAGTGAGCGTCAAAACCGCAAGCCGTTCAGGAACTGAAACCAGAGTCCACCCATTACACCAGCCGGGTGGGCGTCGCTTGCACCTTCTTCGCGCTTGCCGTGGTTGCCGTGGTCACTTTGCGTGCCGCGATTGGCGGCCTCGTCCTTCACGGGTGCCGTCTCGGCTTTGGCTGAAACGCCAGGCGCCTTCGCAGCCCTCGCGACCGCCTCGTCCGCGACCTCCGCTTTCTCGGCCGCGCGCCGGGACGCCTGCAATGCCGCCACGCTGTCCGCAATCTGCGCGGCCCGCTGCGCTTCGCATCGACGCCCAAGCAGCACGCCGAACAGTACATCGCGATTGTGGCCTTCGTCGGCGAAACGCATGGCGAGCGACACCATCTCCGCATACGCCGCTTCGTCGACAGCACGCGCCGCTGCCTCGCGCTCGGCTTGCGCCTTCTGCTGACGTGTCCGCTGCGCTTCCCAGCCGCGCATCTGCTCGGTATAGACCGCGTCATACACCTTGCGCTGCGCGGCGTCGGAGAGGATCGCGTACGCGTCCTTGATTTCCTGAAAAGTGGCGCGCGCAACTTCCTCGGCGCCGCTGTTGCGATCCGGGTGCCATTTCATCGCGGCCTTCCGGTAGGCCCGCTTGATTTCATCGTCCGTGGCGTGCACATGCACACCGAGCGTGTCATATAGGGTTGCCATCGCTTGCTCGACCTCGCCTGGAATCGCTTTGCGGACCATCGTAGCATGCGAAAACCTGCTTTATCGTGAAGCGGCAAGCGCTTACGCGGATAAACGACAGGATAAAAAAAGGCCCCGCCACTAGCGTAGCGAGGCCGAATCCCATGTCAAGGAGATGTCATGGAGGAGACGAGTCGATCATAGCCGCACGTCATCGTGCCCCCAAACAATTGTTCGCCATATGCTTATCCGGTGCGGCTTCAACTGTATTGCACAAGGCTTCGTATGTGGCGCGTCGCAACCGCCATCGTGCCCGCCATGGCGCACGACGCTCCGGCGACAAACCCGCACGGTTATATCGTTAGAACAAAAAGTCGCTTCGCCCGGCTTGCGGCGCTCATTAAGATGACACTTCAAAGTCCGGTTCGCCCCGGTTCGTCTGCGCGCAGCCCCGCGCCAGCGTCCCGTGAGCCGCAACGTAGGAGCATTTCGTTGACCAGTTTCGATCATCATCGCCGGCCCCTCGTCATCGGCATTGGCGGTACAACACGCGCGGCGTCGTCGACCGAGCGCGCGCTCGGCTTTGCGTTGCGCGGTGCGCAAGCCGTGGGCGCGGATACCCGCCTGTTCGGCGGTATCTTTCTGCATAGCCTGCCCCACTACGCACCGGAAAGCGCCCAGCGCACCGACGAACAGCTCGAACTCATCGAGGCCGTGCGCCACGCGGACGCGCTGATCATCGCGACGCCCGGCTATCACGGCGGTGTCTCCGGCCTCGTCAAGAATGCGCTCGACACGCTCGAGGAACTGCGAGCCGATGAGCGGCCGTATCTGGATGGCCGCGCGGTCGGCTGTATCGTGACGGCGTACGGCTGGCAGGCCGCCGGTTCGGTGCTGACGTCATTGCGCTCGATCGTCCACGCGTTGCGCGGCTGGCCCACGCCGTTCGGCGCAGGGATCAACACGCTGGAGACCCGCTTCGACACAGTCAACACCTGTTCCGACGCCAAGGTCGTCGATCAACTCGCCAGGGTCGGTCAGCAGGCCGCGCAATTCGCGCTGGCGTTCAACGCGCATCGCACGCCGCCCGGCAATGCAATCAAGGAAGCGCAACCCGCACGGTTGCTGCACGCGGTCTAAACGCGAACCGTATGAACTCGTGGACCGCGGCTTGCCGTCCACGAGCCTTCCCCACCGGCCGGTTTCCCCCACACTGGATCAGCCGCCCCCTCTCCGCTCGGAACCGTGCGCCACATAACAGACCGTTCGCCTCCAACGCCGGATAGTGTGGTCGATCACTGCGACGGTGGTCCGATCCGGTCTCCTGAAGACCGTTCCCGACCCTCGCTGATTTGCTTACGACGAAAGATTGGTTCACCCGCTGTGCGGCGCGGCCTACGCTTGATCCTGCCCGCTCGCTCACCGGTTGCCTGACGCACAGGGTTGCCCCGCGCGCCGGTTCCTTAGCAATGCACGCGGGCACACTCACTGCCACGACCATGAATTCAAATATCCGCTACAAGGGCTACGAAGTCGCGCCGGCTGCCCAACGGTTGCCCAATGGCCTGTTCGCCGCCAACCTCACCATCGAGAAAACCGCTGCAAACCAGCGCCAGGCCTATTCGTTCGACGCGCTCGATTATTTCTTCGACGAAGAACACGCGCTCGCCTATGCGTTCCGCTGGGGACGCATGTGGATCGATAGCCGTCAATAACGCCGGTAGAACCGGCAACCCGCAGCGCGGCAAGCGCGGGCCACCTTGCGCCGGTCAACGCCGGATTTGAAGCCGCTGTGCCAGAATAGGCGGCACTTCAGTCCGCCCTCTGTATGCCTGCCATGTCCGACCCACGCGCAGATGTTGCCGAAGACCACCCTCTCCGCCATTGGACATTCCGCGGCCCCGCTCGCGTGAAGATCGCTTCAAAGGCGCACACGCAGATGTTTTACCGCACGCAGGTCGCCGCGATCCGGGCCTTGCACGCCTTGCGCCGCGGTTCATGAAACCATCGCGCCGAAAAGGCCGTACACGATAAGGAGACGCGGCCATGACATGGACCCTCGATGAACAGTTGGCGCTGAGCGCAATAGAAGCGGTCGCCGCGATCCAGTCCGGGCGCCTCAAAGCCACCGACTATATGGCAACGCTGCTGGCGCGCGCGGCAGCGCTTTCGAGCCTCAACGCGCTCACCACGCTCGACCTCGACGGCGCGCTGGCCGCCGCGCGGCGCATCGATGCGTTGCCGTCCGCAGCGAAGGCACAATTGCCGCTCGCCGGCTTGCCCATCGTCGTGAAGGACAACATCAACACGGCCGGCTTGCAAACCTCGGCAGGCACGCCTGCGCTGGAGAGCTTTGTGCCGACCACGAACGCGCCTTCGGTGCAAAAGCTCATCGACGCCGGCGCGATCGTGCTCGGCAAAGCCAACATGCACGAACTGGCGTTCGGCATCACCAGCACGAATTTCGCCACGCATGCCGGGCCGGTGCGCAATCCCTACGACCCCACGCTGATTCCGGGCGGCTCGTCGGGCGGCACGGCCGCGGCGATCGCAGCGCGCATCGCGCCCGCGGGTCTGGGCACCGACACCGGCGGTTCGACTCGCATTCCGGCCGCCCTGACGGGCATCGCGGGGTTTCGTCCGTCGGTTGGTAACGGCGGCGCCGAGCGCCGCTATCACGATCCGAATGCCGTCGTGCCGATCAGCCATACGCGCGATACAGTAGGACCCATGGCGCGCACCGTCGCCGATATCGCCTTGCTCGACGGCGTGATCACCGGCGCGGGACCGTTGCCCGCGCTCGCGCTGAACGGCTTGCGCATCGGCTTGCCCGCGCCGCTCTGGCAAGGACTTGAACGACAGGTCGAAGACGTGGCACGCGCTGCCTTAATCCGGCTCGAAGCGGCGGGCGTCATCTTCGTGCCCGTCGAGATGAGCGAACTGGAAACCTTGAACGGCCTGATCGGCGGCCCGATTGCGATCCATGAACCGCGCGAAGACGTGCCCGCCTGGCTCGCCGCCAACCACGCACCGGTGAAAACCGTGGCTGAATTGGCAGCCCGCATCGCCAGCCCGGACGTGCGCGCAATCTACGACGGCGTGCTCGCCGACGTGCTGGGCGCGCACTACGACGCCGCGCTGAATCTGTGGCGGCCACGCTTGCAGCACTATGTCGCCGCGACTTTCGCCGACGACCAGCTCGACGCGCTGCTGTTCCCGACTACGCGCCTCGCCGCGATACCGATCGACGATGTGAACGGCTCGTCGACGGTCTCCATCGACGGCGCCGCGCCGGTCGACACGATGGACGCATTCCTGCGCAATACCGACCCGGCCAGCACGTCGGGCATTCCGGGGTTGTCGCTGGCGGCCGGCATGACGGCGGGCGGCTTGCCGGTCGGCATCGAACTCGATGGACCGCTCGGCCAGGACCGGCGGCTGCTGGCGATCGGCGTCGCGTTCGAGCAACTGCTCGGCGTGCTGCCGGCGCCGGTGCTTTGATGCGCAACGAAAGCGCCTTGGAAAGCGCCTTGGAAAATTCCGATGAATAGGCCGAACCGGGCCGGTCTGCAGCGAGCCCTTTTGCGAGGCGCCGCTGCGTTAGCCGTAGCGCTCGCCGCCACCGCCTGCGCGCGCCTCGCCACAGTCGATTCCGACGCGCTCTGGAAAATCGTCTACCTGCGCTGCGTGCCGTCGCAGCAAGCCACCGGCACGCCGGGCCAATGCACGACCGTCGATCTCGACAAACGCTATGCGATCCTGAAGGACATCGTCGGACGCTCACAGCATCTGCTGATTCCGACCGACCGCATCACCGGCATCGAAAGTCCGCTCGTGCTGGCGCCTCATGCGCAGGATTACTGGGCTGACGCATGGGTGTCGCGGATTTACGTCGAGAAGTCGGTCAAGCGATCCTTGCCCGACAATCAACTCGGTCTCGAGATCAACTCGAAATACCGGCGCACGCAAGAGCAATTGCATATTCATATCGATTGCATGCGCAGCGATGTGAGCGAAGCGCTCGCGCGTCACGCGAAGGACGCGCCGGGTGAATGGCATTGGGATACGCTGGACGGACACCGCTATCGGATCATGCGGGTCACCGCGCTCACGCAGGCCGACAATCCGTTTCGCCTCGTCGCGCGCGATCACAAGAAGGCAGAGGCAATGGCCATGCAAACCATACTCATAACGGGTGCGGGGCCATCGGCCGAGAAAGACGGCTGGCTTGTCGTGAATAGCGGCTTGAATGTCGACAACGGCAGCGGCACGGCAGAAGGGTTGCTCGATCATGCTTGCCGCGTGGCGGAAGGTGATTGAGCTGCCGTCTGTCCCCGCCTATGCAGCCTAACACCTGCCGTTTCACAACAAATGCCGGTTTTCCCACATACCGAAAGCTTATGGTCCGTCATCCTGATTGCTCGGCTGTGCGGCGGGAGACGGCTATGTCGGTCTATGTCGATGAAGGGTTCAGGCCCTGTGTTACGGAATGCGCAACGGTTGCTTTCCGCGTTTGTTTTGACGATCAGGCGCAGATCTTCGAGGTGAGTGCCGAGGCACTCATGACCTATTGCGGAGCAGCAAGCAAACGGCGCCGTGATCTGCTCGTCGCATTCGAGGATGCCCAACTGGAAATATTGAAGGTAGCGGAGAAGAAATGGTCTTTCAGACCCACCGAGCCCGTGCGGCTGGGTCTCGCAGAATTCCAGACGGTCAGACATTAGGTATGCCAGAATCGCGGCCATGAGCTGGATCGCCGCCCTGCCGATGTACAACGTGACGCCCGCGCTCGCCGCCGTGTGGCGCGAGTGGCTGGACGACGTCTTGCGCGCAGCGGAGCCGGCGGCCCGCATCGTCGAGCCTGACGTTGAACTGGGTGCGTTCTGGCGGCGCTCTAACCTGCTGCTCTCGCAAACCTGCGGCTATCCATTGATGCACGGCTTGAGCGAGCAGGTCCAGTTGATCACGACACCGCGATTCGATGCGCCGGGCTGCGAGGGCGCGGATTATTCGAGCGTGCTGGTGACGCGAAGGGACGCCGGATTCGATGCGCTGGCGGCCTGCCGCGGCGCACGTGCCGCCTACAATCAGGACGATTCGAATAGCGGCATGAACGTGTTCCGTCACGCCGTGGCGCCGCTTGCTCGCAATGGGGTGTTTTTCAGCGCTGTCGAGCGCACCGGCTCGCATCTTGGGTCATTACGCGCAGTGGTTGAAAATCGCGCGGACGTCGCCGCGATCGACTGCGTGACGTTCGCTTTTGTCCGCGATGAATTGCCGGAACTGGCGCAAAAGGTTCGGCAAATCGGCGTGACGGCCGCGTCCCCGGGATTGCCTTTGATCGCGTCCCACGACGTGCCGTCGGCGACCATCGAGACGTTGCGCGAGGCATTGAACGACGCGCGCCTCGCCCAGCCCGAACGTGCCAAACGCCTACGTTTGAAGGGCTTTTCTGCGTTGCCGCTCGCGGACTACGAGCGGATCCGGCAACTCGAAAACGAAGCGCGTGCCATCGGCTACGCGCGCCTCGCTTAAAGCCTCGCGGTTACGTCGTTACGTCACATCCAGCACCAGAAGCTGCGCCCCATCGGCCACCTGATCGCCGACCGCATACAGCACTTCCGACACCGTACCCGCCGCCGGCGCGCCGATCGTGTGCTCCATCTTCATCGCTTCCATCACGATCAGCGGCGTGCCCTTCTCCACCACGGTGCCAGGTTCGACCAGCACCGCGATCACCTTGCCCGGCATCGGCGCAGTCAAACGGCCCTCGCCGCCTTCCGCATCCGCGGCATGGGCGAGCAGGTTCTGCCACTCGAACGCCAGCGCCTCGCCGAGACAAAACACGTGGAACGTGTCGCCGTCGATAAAAACGCGGCCGGTTACCCGCGCATCGCCGATGGTCGCGCGGAATTCATGCCGGTCCGTACCGCTTGACCAGGAGAAGCCCTCGCGCACGCCGTCATGTTCCAAAGTTTGCGTGCCGCCGTCGCGGGCGAAGGTGACGGTGAACGCACTTTCGTTTTCGACGTCGCGCCAGCCGAGCGTCTGGGTATAGCCGCTGTTCAAACGCCAGTGCGATAGCGCATCCCACGGCGATGCGCCGTGCGCGGTGCCGCCTTCGCGCGTCAGCAACGCCGCGCAGGCGAGCGCCAGCGCTTCCTTGAAGGGTTTCTTCACCGGCGCGAACAAGGTGTCGTGATGACGCTCGATCAAACCCGTATCGAGATCGCCGGTCGCGAAGGGCTCGCTCGTGACGATGCGTTGCAGAAACTCGACGTTGGTATGCGGACCGACCACTTCGCAGGCACGCAGCGCGCGATTCAGACGCGCGAGGGCTTCTTCACGCGTCGCGCCGTGGACGATCAGCTTGGCGATCATCGGATCGTAAAACGGCGTGATGGTGTCGCCTTCGCGCACGCCGGAGTCGATGCGCACCGGCGCTTTACGGTCCGGCTCGCCGATGGAGAACTCGACGCCTGGCGGCATGCGCAGATGCTTGAGCGTGCCCGTCGACGGCAGGAAGCCGCGAGCAGGATGCTCGGCGTAGATACGCGCTTCGATCGCGTGACCGTCGATCTTCAACTGCTCCTGCGTGAGCGGCAGCGGTTCATCGGCGGCGACGCGCAGTTGCCATTCCACCAGGTCCTGCCCCGTCACCATTTCCGTGACCGGATGCTCGACTTGCAGGCGCGTGTTCATCTCCATGAAATAGAAATCGCCCGTTTCCGTCATGATGAACTCGACCGTGCCCGCACCGACGTAATTCACGGCACGGGCCGCCGCCACTGCCGCCTCGCCCATCTCACGCTTGATTTCCGCGGACAGTCCCGGCGCCGGCGCTTCTTCCAGCACCTTCTGGTGACGCCGCTGTACCGAACAATCGCGATCAAATAGATAGACCGCACCGCCGAGACGGTCCGCGAACACCTGCACTTCCACGTGGCGCGGCCGCGTCAGATACTTTTCGATCAACACGCGGTCGTTGCCGAAGCTGCTGGCCGCTTCGCGTTTGCACGATGCCAATGCCGCTGCAAAGTCCTCAGTGCGCTCGACGACGCGCATGCCTTTGCCGCCGCCGCCCGCGCTCGCCTTCAGCAAGACCGGATAGCCGATCGCGTCCGCTTCGCGATGCAACAGTTGCTGATCCTGATCGTCGCCGTGATAGCCCGGCACGAGCGGCACGGCGGCCGCATGCATCAGCGCCTTCGCGGCGGCCTTCGAGCCCATCGCGGCGATCGCTTCGACCGGCGGTCCGATGAACACGATGCCGGCCGCTTCGCACGCATGCGCGAAGTCTTCGTTTTCCGACAGGAAGCCGTAGCCCGGATGCACCGCTTGGGCGCCCGTGGCGCGCGCGGCTTCGATGATGCGCTCGACGCGCAGATAGCTTTCCGCCGCCGTCGATCCACCGATATGGACCGCCTCGTCGCACGCGGCCACGTGTTTCGCGTTGGCGTCCGCATCGGAATACACGGCCACGCTCGCGATGCCGAGCCGCTTGCAGGTGGCGGCGACGCGGCACGCAATCTCGCCCCGGTTGGCAATCAGGATCTTGTTGAACATGAAGTGTCTCGATGAAGTGTCTTGTTCGGGGCCGTTGTTCTGGTAAGGGCCTGCACGCGCTTTGCTTTGGAATGCGGGCTAAAGCACGTTAGTCCGCTTCAGTTGCGCCAGGCCGGCGGGCGTTTTTCGAGGAACGACGCGACGCCTTCACGGCCTTCCGCGCCGGCACGCGTGCGCGCGATGCGCGCCGCCGTGTCCTCGATCATCGCCTCGTTCAACTCATGGCCGGCGATGTCCTGCACGAGCTGCTTGCAGGCGCGTACCGCTTGCGGACCGTTCGCGCAGAGTGTTTCGGCGATTTGCTGCACGGTGGCGTCGAGTTGGTCCGCGCCGACCGCTTCGCTGACGAGCCCCAAGCGAAGCGCCGTCGCACAATCGAATTGTTCGGCGGTCGTGAAATAGCGGCGCGACGCCTGCTCGCCCAACGCGCGAATCACATACGGCGCGATGGTCGCCGGGATCAGACCAAGACGTGCTTCCGAGAGGCAAAAACGCGCACTCTCCACAGCAACGACAATATCGCACGCCGAAATCAACCCCATGCCGCCCGCGTACGCGTCGCCGCTCACGCGCGCAATCACCGGCTTGTTGCAGCGATAGATCGACGACAGCATGTTCGCCAACAGCATCGCGTCGGCGCGGTTCTCGTCGTCCGAGTAGCCCGCCATCTTCTTCATCCAGTTCAGATCGGCGCCCGCACAGAACGCCTTGCCGTTCGCGGCGAGCACCACCGCGCGCACGTCGTCGTGCCCGTTCAAGGCGGTGAAGGCGGAGGTCACTTCGGCGATCATCGTTTCGTTGAACGCGTTGCGCACGTCCGGGCGATTCAGCGTGACCGTGGCGATTTGCCCGGCAAACGCGACATTCAGCGTTTCGTATTGCATCGTTGCAGCTCCTCTCGCGTGGCCCTCTGTCACATTCTGAACACGCCAAAACGCGTGTCTTCGATCGGTGCGTTCATCGTCGCGGAGAGGCCGAGACCGAGCACATCGCGCGTTTGCGCCGGGTCGATCACGCCGTCGTCCCACAGACGCGCGCTTGCGTAATACGGATGGCCTTGATGTTCGTATTGCTCGCGGATCGGCTGCTTGAATGCCTCTTCTTCTTCGGCGCTCCACGAACCGCCCTTGCCTTCGATGCCGTCGCGCTTGACCGTGGCCAGCACCGAGGCCGCCTGTTCGCCACCCATCACCGAGATGCGCGCGTTCGGCCACATCCACAGGAAGCGCGGCGAATACGCGCGGCCGCACATGCCGTAATTGCCCGCACCGAACGAGCCGCCGATGATCACCGTGAACTTCGGCACTTTCGCCGTCGCCACGGCCGTGACCATCTTCGCGCCGTTGCGCGCGATGCCTTCGTTTTCGTATTTGCGGCCCACCATGAAGCCGGTGATGTTCTGCAGGAACACCAGCGGAATCTTGCGCTGGCAGCACAGTTCGATGAAGTGCGCGCCCTTGAGCGCCGACTCCGAAAACAGAATGCCGTTGTTCGCGATGATGCCGACCGGATGGCCCCAGATATGCGCGAAGCCGGTGACGAGCGTGGTGCCGTAGCGGGCTTTGAATTCGTCGAAAGCGGAATCGTCGACGATACGCGCGATCACCTCGCGGATATCGAACGGCTTGCGCGTATCGACCGGAATCACGCCGTACATGCTCTTCACGTCGTAGCGCGGCGGCTTCGGTTCCTGCAACGCTACCGGCACCTGTTTCGTGCGATTCAGATTGCCGACGATGCTGCGCGCAATCCCCAACGCATGCGCGTCGTTCTGCGCAAGATGATCGACCACGCCCGACAGACGCGTATGCACGTCGCCGCCGCCGAGGTCTTCCGCGCTCACCACCTCACCCGTCGCGGCTTTGACAAGCGGCGGCCCGCCGAGAAAAATCGTTCCCTGATTCTTGACGATGATCGATTCGTCGCTCATGGCCGGCACATACGCGCCGCCTGCCGTGCACGAGCCCATCACGACGGCGATCTGCGGAATGCCCGCAGCCGACAGATTCGCCTGGTTAAAGAAGATGCGGCCGAAGTGATCGCGATCAGGGAACACGTCGTCCTGATTCGGCAGATTCGCGCCGCCTGAGTCGACGAGGTACACGCACGGCAAATGATTTTCAGCGGCGATTTCCTGCGCCCGCACGTGTTTTTTCACGGTGACGGGATAGTAGGTACCGCCTTTGACCGTTGCGTCATTGCAGACGATCACGCACTCCTGCCCCGCAATCCGGCCGATGCCGGTGATGACACCCGCGCCCGGCGCGTCGTTGTGGTACATGCCATAGGCAGCGAGCTGCGAGAACTCGAGAAACGGCGTGCCCGGATCGAGCAGTTTCTCGATGCGGTCGCGCGGCAGCAGTTTGCCGCGGCCCGTGTGTTTGTCGCGCGCCGCTTGGCCGCCGCCCAGCGCGAGTTTCTCGACCTTCGCGCGAAGATCGGCGACCAGCGCTTCGAGCGCCGCCGCGTTGGTGCGAAAGTCGTCCGAGCGCGGATTCAGCTTTGATTCGATGATCGGCATGGCGTGGCTTCTCCTTTTCACCGCTTTTTATAGGCCTGCGCTGACGCAGTGCAATGGCAGTACGAGCGCAGCACTAAGGCTCAAGCCGTTTCAGCAAACAGTTCGCGGCCAATCAGCATGCGACGGATTTCGCTTGTGCCCGCACCGATTTCATAGAGCTTCGCATCGCGCCACAAGCGGCCGACCGGATACTCGTTGATATAGCCATTGCCGCCGAGAATCTGGATCGCCTCGCCGGCCATCCACGTCGCTTTTTCAGCGGTGTAGAGAATCACGCCGGCGCAGTCTTTACGTACCTGGCGCACATGTCCGCTTCCGAGCGTATCGAGTTGACGGCCCACTGCGTAAAGATACGCGCGGCACGCTTGCAACGTGGTGTACAGATCCGCGACCTTGCCTTGAATCAGCTGGAACTCGCCGATCGGCTGACCGAACTGCTTGCGATCGTGGATATAGGGCACCACGGCGTCCATGACCGCGACCATGATGCCGGTCGGGCCGCCCGCGAGCACCGCACGTTCGTAATCGAGGCCGCTCATCAGCACCTTCACGCCGCCGTTCAGCTGACCGAGGATATTTTCTCCCGGCACCTCGACGTTCTCGAACACCAGTTCGCCGGTATGCGAGCCGCGCATGCCGAGCTTGTCGAGCTTTTGCGCGACCGAGAAGCCCTTCATGCCCTTCTCGACGATAAACGCGGTGATACCACGCGAATTCGCTTCGAGATCGGTTTTCGCATAGACGACCAGCGTATCGCAATCCGGGCCGTTGGTGATCCACATTTTCGTGCCGTTGAGCACGTAGTGACCGCCCTTCTTGTCCGCGCGCAGTTTCATGCTGACGACGTCCGAGCCCGCGTTCGGCTCGCTCATGGCGAGCGCGCCGATATGTTCGCCGGAGACCAGCTTGGGCAGATACTTTTGCTTTTGCGCGTCCGTACCGTTGCGATGAATCTGGTTGACGCACAGATTCGAGTGCGCGCCGTATGAGAGGCCAACCGACGCCGAAGCACGCGAGATTTCTTCCATCGCGATCATGTGCGCCGTATAGCCCATGTTCGCGCCGCCGTACTCTTCCGAGACCGTCATGCCGAGCACACCGAGATCGCCGAATTTGCGCCACAGGTCCATGGGGAACTGATCCGTACGATCTATTTCCGCGGCACGCGGGGCGATTTCTTTGGCAGCGAAACCCGCGATGCTGTCACGCAGCATTTCGATTTCTTCGCCGAGCGGGAATTGCAAACCGGGCAGGTTGCTCATTGCTGTGTCTCCAGAGTTCGTTGGCGGCCGGCAAGCCTGGGTGGGCGCCGGCTAGTCTGAGTGCGGCTCAGCGGATGGTGGCGGCCTTGTGGGCCGCCCTCATCATCCCGCACGAGGCGCGAAACGTTCAAGGCGCATTTCACGCCAGATTTACGTAAGCGTCAATAGGTATTTTTGAGTATCACTCAGAAACTGATTGGCGCGCATCCATGGCCGTCATACCGTGATAGGATCGCCGTCATCGAGGCTTTTTGCTTCGCAAATCTGAACTGGACTCATATGACGGTTGCCTTGAAGGCTGAGTTACCTGCCTCGCGCCGCCAGCCGGCCGGGCGCAAGTCGCAACAGCGCGTGAAGGAGATACTGCAGGCGGGACGCGACGTGTTCTCCGAGAAGGGTTACGAGCGCGCGACGACGGCGGAGATCGCGCAGCGGCTGGGCATTTCCGAGGCGACCGTGTTCAGTTATTTTCGCGGCAAGCGCGAGTTATGCGCGCGGGTGATCGGCGACTGGTACGACGAGATCATTGAGGCGATCGAGTCCGGGTTGCCGCGAGATGGCAATGTGCGGCAGCAGTTTGCTTTTATTGTGCGCACGCATTTGCGGTTGATGCTGGTCAATGGCACTGACCTGTGTGCGTTGGTGTTGTCTGAGGGACGGGCTCGGCATCATGAGTTGAGTGAGGCGCTGACCGAGTTGCAGCGCCGTTATACCGCCCCGTTGATGCGGGTGTTGGCCCAAGGTCAGGAGACTGGGCAGATTCGCACCGATATGCCGTTACGGCTGTTGCGGTCGATGGTGTTCGGGCCGATGGAACATGTGCTTTGGGATGCCACGCTGGCTAATCGGCATATCGATATTGACGCTACCGCGGATCAGTTGATCGACGTGTTGTGGGCTGCGCTGATGCCGCCGGATTTGGCGGTGAGTGCTTTGCAACAGTTCAGGGCAGAGGTGGCTGAGGCGAACCGGCGGTTTGAAGAGGCTGCACGTGGTGCTGTGGAGGCGCCTCTCGGTGAATAGTTTGGGGGAGTTGCCTGCTCGGCGCTTTTTTTTGTCTGTCTGCTTGGGGTGTGAGCTTTACTTGTTTTGTTAGTGGTCTATTGGCGTTGCCCCTGTGCGGGGCGGCACTTACTTCTCTTTGCCGGCTGCAAAGAGAAGTAAGCAAGAGAAAGCAGCTCAAACCGCTAATGCTAAGCGGCTCCCGCAGTCAGCGAATGGTAGTGGCTCCGTGGAATCTGTGTTCTCGCACATTCGGCGCTAGTGACAAGGGCGTCATACTTCCGGCGGCGCTGCGCGCGCCGAAGCGGCCTTCATAAAACCTTCTGCTGCGTTTTGCGTTCGCGTTTTTCCGGCACCGTGACTCGCCGTTATATCGCCACTGTCACTGCGGTGCGACACACCCACATTTCATTCCGGGTGGGGGGTGACCCTTGAGTGCGGAAGCGTCACGCCGAGGCAAAGCCGAAGGCCTCCACCGTCTTTAAACGAAGCCCCTGGTTTCCCATGCAGACCCGTCCGCGACGCACGCAGTGCGGAGTGGGAGCTGATGACACCTTTGTCACTTGAAGTTGAAGATACGAGGGCCCGGATTCCACGGGGCCACTGGCCCCTCCAAGCCAGGAGAGCCGCTTAGCATTAGCGGTTTGAGCTGCTTTCTTTTGCCTACTTTTCTTTGCAGCCGGCAAAGAAAAGTAGGTGCCGCCCCGCACAGGGGCAACGCTAATAGACCACTAACAAAACAAGAAAAGGCACCAAAGCCAGAAGCACAGACAAAAAAGCGCCGAGCAGGCAAAAACCCCCAAACCCAACATCAATGCGCTAATCTACCTCTCTTGGCGGAGCCATCAAAGAGGACCCAAAAAATGCCATCAACCCAAAGCGGCAAAATCAGAATCGGCATAGGCGGCTGGACCTATGCTCCCTGGCGTGGCACCTTCTACCCATCGGACCTCACGCAAAGCCGTGAACTCGAATACGCCAGCAAAAACCTCACATCGATAGAAATCAACGGCACCTTCTACGGCTTGCAAAAACCATCAAGCTACGAAAAGTGGTACCAGGAAACGCCAGAAGATTTCGTCTTCTCACTAAAAGCCCCCCGCTACGCGACCAACAGAAAAGTCCTGGCGGACGCCAATGAAACAATCGAACGCTTCCTCGCCAGCGGCGTGCTATTGCTAAAACAAAAACTAGGCGCGATCAACTGGCAATTCGCACCGACAAAAAAGTTCGACCCTGAAGACTTCGAAGCCTTCCTGAAACTGCTGCCCGCCAGCATCGAAGGCCAAAAGCTAAGACACGCGATCGAAGTCCGCAACGAGACCTTCAAGACCCCGGACTTCATCGCGCTAGCCAGAAAATACAAAGTCGCCATCGTGCTCGCGGCCGACAGCGACTACCCGCAAATCGCGGACATCACTGCACCATTCGTCTACGCCCGCATCATGGGCACAACCGACAAACAAGCCACTGGCTATTCGACCAAAGCCCTCGACACCTGGGCCGAACGTGTGCGCCAACTCGCCGCAGGCACGACACCGGACGATCTGGAAACATCAGCAGCAGCACCTGCAAAAACCACCGCACGCGACGTCTACCTCTACGTCATCAGCGGCTTCAAGGAGCGTAATCCGGCAGCCGCCATGGCACTGATCAAACGCCTCTGATAGTTGTCATCCAAGTCACGCCGCACGAGTGTCATAATCCCGGCTGCCAACAAACGCATCGACACTCATACACTCAGGCCGCAAGGCTTCCTCAACACCCAAGGTCCGGGAGAACATTTTGAGCGCCATCGACAATCCTTTGCATGACCAGGAAGTCGGCTCGGCCGACGCCACCCAGGACACCACGCGCATCGACGACGTTCGTATCGGCGCGGTACGTCCGCTGATTTCCCCTGCCCTGCTGCAGGACGAGTTACCCGTGCCGCCCGCGGTGCAGACACTCGTCGAGAAAACCCGCGTGGAAATCGCCGACATTCTGCACGGCCGTGACGACCGGCTCGTGATGATCGTCGGCCCGTGCTCGATTCACGACCACGACCAGGCGATCGAATACGCCCGCAAGCTCAAGGTCGCGGCACAGACCTACAAGGACGATCTGCTGATCGTCATGCGGGTCTACTTCGAAAAACCGCGCACGACCGTAGGCTGGAAAGGCTATATCAACGACCCGCGTCTCGACGGCAGCTTCCGCATCAACGAAGGTCTGCGTCTCGCAAGGCAACTGCTGCTCGACATCAACGGCCTCGGCTTGCCCACGGCCACCGAATTTCTCGACCTGCTCAGTCCGCAATACATCGCGGATCTGATCGCGTGGGGTGCCATCGGTGCACGCACGACGGAGAGTCAGAGTCATCGGCAACTTGCATCGGGGCTGAGCTGCCCGATCGGTTTCAAGAACGGCACGGACGGTGGTGTGCAAATCGCCGCGGACGCGATCGTGGCGGCGCGCGCGAGTCATGCGTTCATGGGCATGACCAAGATGGGCATGGCTGCAATCTTCGAAACTCGTGGCAATGACGACGCACACGTCATCTTGCGCGGCGGCAAGAAAGGGCCGAATTACGACAGCGCCTCGGTGGAAGCAACCTGTGCTGCGCTCAAATCAGCGGGCTTGCGCGAGCAGGTCATGATCGACTGTTCGCACGCGAACTCCGGCAAATCGCATTTGCGTCAACTGGAAGTGGTGCAGGATCTGGCGCAGCAACTGTCGCAGCGCGAGCGCCGCATTGTCGGCGTCATGCTGGAAAGTCATCTGGAAGAAGGCCGTCAGGATCTGAAGGCCGGTGTGCCGTTGCGTTACGGCGTATCGATTACGGACGCCTGCGTGAGCTGGACGCAAACCGAACCGGTGCTCGACACCCTCGCCGAAGCAACCCGGAAACGGCGCGCGGGCTAATCTCGCCGACGCGGCCTGCACGATCTCGCGCAACCAATAACCAGAACAAACGGCCGGTACGCGAGCGTGCACGACGCAAAACCAAAAGCCATCCACGACATCATAAGCACCGCACGCGCCGCACCAACCGCCGACTGATCCACCCCAGCGAGGTTGGGCAGCGCGCTGTTCCTCACGCCCGAGGCATCGCTCGCTGCCCACTATGACAGCGGGCGCGAATGCTCCGGCGCGAGGCGCGTTGCATTACGACGCGTTGACGGCTTCCTTGAATGCCTTGCCGGCGGTGAATTTCACCGTCTTGGCAGCGGCGATCTGGATCTCGGCACCAGTCGACGGATTGCGGCCCACGCGTGCTGCGCGCGCGCCGGTCGAGAAAGAACCGAAACCGACCAGTTGCACCGTATCGCCACCCACCACGGCTTTGGTCACCGCTTCGACGATCGCGTCGATGGTTTGGCCGGTGGCCGCTTTGCTTTCGCCCGTCGCTGCGGCGACTGCATCAATCAGTTCCTGTTTGTTCATAGCACTTCCCGTATGGTAATCATGGAACCGGCGCCACATCTGTTGCGCCGGGACCGACACACTAACGCATAGGCGCGTATTCGCGCAAACCTTGGGTGTAAGCCTTGTATCACCCGCCCAGCGGCAATTTGACGTTTTTTTGTCGCAAAGTGCCATAAGAATCGCGCGCTTAGGCGCTTTGCCCGCTTGACCGCCGTTCGCGGCGTATCACAATCCGTTGCAATTTCAGTGCTTTAGCGGCAAGACACGGACTGCGGTCACGCTTTTTTACTATGTTATGGTGGATCGCAAAGATTCGGCACTCAGCGGCGTGCCGCGCTCAGCAATAAAAAATCCGGAAGGAATAAAACAATGAAAATTCGCCATATTGCAACATGCGCTGCATTCGCGGCCTGGTCTTGCGCGGCTGCGGCCGCCGCCGATAACGCCTGCGCGACGCTCGTCGGAACGGCGACTTCGACCACGCCGCAGCGCTTCCAGGTGCGCGACGGCGAACCGGTCGATCTCGTCAGCGGCGCGAAAACGGTGCATGGAAAACTGCTGGTTTTCGGCGACGGCGGCGTTTATCACGCTTACTGGCAACCCGAAAACAGCCCGGAGAAATATGTGCTGGCCAATGCCGGCGAAAACAGCGTCCGTTTGGTTTCGACACCCCCGCAAGGCACGCCGGCCGAAAATGGGGAGCCCGGAACCACCCTCGCACCGCAGCGAGTTCTCTCGTGTCCGGCGCTGTAGCACGGAAATTTTTGCCGGATTTGCGGCAATGGGCCGCTGCGCGCCCCTTGCAAACCAAAGCGGTCATATCACGCCTATACGCCCGGATGATTGACATCGCACAACTTCAAACGGCACAAATGACGCTTCGCCAATGAGCATCCCGGGCGTATTTACCGCTGATTCAACGCGCATTTTATTTCCACTGAAAATGCCCTCAAGGTCTCACCCCCACTGCCGATATACAAAGCTGCGTGTGCAGCGCAAACGTTACAAGGACGGGAATGGTTCGGTTAGCCAGATTGAGGGAAGCACTGTCTGTCGCGGAAGGCGACCCCGAGCTCGTGCGTTCGCAGCTCCAGGCATTCGGCCGCCAGATCCCGCTGCTTTATTTCATCCTGCTCGTGAACACGACGGCTGTCGCGGTCACGCATCTGTACTGTGCGCCGGCGTGGTTGTCTATCTATGTTCCTGCCACGCTCTGCACCGTGTGCATCATTCGTTGCATACGCTGGTGGCTCATCCGGCATCGGGTCCTGACGCACGATAAGGCCGTGCCCGAACTGCGCAAGCTGATCTGGCTCGCGGGCATCTTCGGCGTCGCCTTCAGCGCCTGGTCGCTATTGCTGTTTCCGTACGGCACCGCCTACGAACAGGCGCAAGTCACGTTTTACATGGCAACGACGGTGGTCGGCTGCGTGTTCTGCCTGATGCATCTGCGGGCGGCCGCCCTGCTTCTGCTATCGATCGTCATCCTAAGCTTTGCGACTTTTCTGGTTTTCACGGGCTATCCCGTCTTCATCGCGATGGCCGTCGACATGACGCTGGTCGGCGTCGCCCTCGCCTTTATCATCGAGCTGTATTACCGGACCTTCGCCGACGTAGTACACGCGCAGCGCGAATTGCAGGTGAGCCAGCAGAAAACGCAAAGACTCAGCGACGACAACTTCCGGCTCGCGAGCATCGATAGTCTGACCGATCTGCCCAACCGGCGCAGTTTCTTCGCATCGCTGCGCGCACTGTCCGAACAGGCGCTCGGCAACAGCGGCGGCTTCAACGTTGGACTGATCGATCTCGACGGTTTCAAACAGGTCAACGATATTTACGGACATGCTAGCGGCGACCTCGTGCTCCAGGAAGTCGGCTTGCGATTGCTGGCGCTCGCCGAACCCGGCATCTTCTTCGCGCGCCTGGGCGGCGACGAATTCGGCGTGCTGGCCCAGCACAAACTGTCGAACGAGACGCTCGTCGAACTGGGACAACGCATCTGCGCAGCGCTCAGCCAGCCCTATCGGGTAGCCGGTAATGTTGCCGAGTTGTCGGGAACGATCGGCTGGGCCGCATTTCCCGAAGCGGGCACGACCGTCCAGCAGGTGTTTGAACGAGCCGACGCTGCACTGTATGTCGGCAAGGAGGGCCGTCGCGGTACGCCGGTCATCTTCTCGACGGAACATGAAACGCGGATCCGGCGCTCGAGTCTCGTCGCTCAGGAACTGCGCCATGCGGACCTGGAGTCCGAACTGTTCCTCGAGTTTCAACCGATTTACGACGTGCTCACGCAACGCCCCATCGGTCTGGAGGCGCTGGGCCGATGGCACAATGCGCGGCTAGGCGCGGTCAAGCCGGAAGAATTCATTCGGATTGCCGAGCGTACGGAACTGATTCTACGTGTCACCGAAGTGCTTCTTCACAAAGCGCTCGACGAAGTATCGCGCTGGCCGTCCGATCTCTATCTGTCGTTCAATCTCTCCGCAATCGATATTTCGACTTCGCCGCGCGCTCGCCGCCTGGTCGATATCGTGTTGGGCAGCGGCGTGCCCGCGCATCGCGTGAACTTCGAAATCACGGAAACTGCGGTAACGCGTGATTTCGAGCAGGCCCGCTCCTCGCTCACGATGATCAAGCAAGCCGGCTGCCGCGTCTCGCTCGACGATTTCGGCACCGGCTATTCGAGCCTCAGTTACGTGCATCGCCTGCCCTTCGACACGATCAAGATCGACCGCAGTTTCATGACCGACGTGGATTCCGACAGTGCATCGACGAAGATCGTCAAGTCGGTGATCGATCTGTGCAGAAATCTCGGACTCGAATGCGTGGTGGAAGGACTCGAGACGTCGTCGCAAGCCGAAGTCGTCAAAGCGCTGGGCGCTCGCGCGGTACAGGGCTATCTGTACGGCAGACCGATGCGGGCGAGCGCCGTCTCTACCTACTTGCAGACGGCACTCAGCCAAGGCCATGTTGTACCGACGTAGCCGCGTGGCGCCAGCACCCACTCAATCCGCGACACCCGGCTCGGGCGGCAGGATCATCTCGTCGGGAACGTCGAAGCCTTTCAAACGCGCGACTAAGTAATACAGCAGCGCGGGCGCAATCAAACCGACGATCCACGAAATATCGACGCCGCCCAGCGAGTCCACCAGCGCGCCGGTGTAGAAACCTGTCGCGATGAACGGCATCTGGATCAGCACGCCGAACGCATAGACCGCGATGCCCGCCATATTCCAGCGGCCATAGCGGCCATCTGGATCAAATAGCGCCGGCACGTCGTAGCGTTCTTTGGTGACGCAGTAATAATCGACCAGATTGATCGCGCTCCAGGGCGTGAAGAACGCCAGCAGAAACAGCAGAAACGACGAGAATTCCTTCAGAAACGCGCGATGACCCGCAAGCGCCAACCCCGTCGACGCGCCGACCATCAGGAAAATGAAGAAGAGACGCGTGCGGTTCGAAATCGACCGTTGTCCGCCAAAGCCCGTCATGATGGTGGCCACAGACATGACGCTGCCGTATGCGTTGAGCGTCGTAATCGTGAGCTTGCCCAGTGCAATCGTGAAGTACAACACTGCGGCGAGCACGCCGCTCGCGCCCAGACTCACGATAAACGACACCTCATGCCCCGCGAATTGGCTTCCCGCAAGCGCCGCCGCAAACACGCCGAATACCATCGACACCTGAGCGCCAAGCACGGAGCCGAGGCCGACTGCCCAGAATGTCTTCAATGCCGAGGTGGAACTCGGCAGATAGCGGGAATAGTCGGCGACGTAAGGGCCGTATGCGATCTGCCAGGAAGCCGACAAGGACACGGCCAGCAGAAAGGTGCCGACCGTGAAGTGGCGGTTGTTCAACAATACGTTGATATCGTGCCCATGCAGCAAGCTCCCGAACAGATAGAGAAACGCTAATACGCCGACGACTGTCGACATGCGCCCCATCGCGTGAATGGTGCGATAGCCGAGCGCGGTCAGCACAACGATCAGCAGCGCGAAGATGGCGATCGCGGTCGGGTTGTCGACGTGCAGCAACTGGCCGATCGCCTGCCCGGCGAGCACGGTGCCCCCGGCCGAGAAGCCGACATACATCACGCAAACCAGCGCAAGCGGAATAATCGCGCCATACACGCCGAACTGCACGCGGCTCGAAATCATCTGGGGCAGACCGAGTTGCGGACCTTGCGCGCCATGCAGGGCCATTACCGCGCCGCCGATGATCTGGCCGGCCAGCAGGCCGATCAACGACCAGAACACGTCGCCGCCGAGCACGACCGCGAGCGCGCCGGTCACCACCGCGGTGACCTGCAGATTCGCACCGAACCAAAGCGTGAACTGACTAATGAGGCTGCCGTGGCGCTCCGATTCGGGGATATAGTCGATGGAGCGACGTTCGATCAGCGAAGATGCTGTCGTGCGCGGGATGGATGTTGCCATATGTATCTCCTGACAGGTCGCTACACTGCCTTGCGGCAGCAATGAGAACGCGGTTGGTTAGGCTGTCTAATGTTGTTATTCGATTCGAGCGACGACGCGATGACGGTTGACGCGCTATAGCGCGATGGCGAGTTCCGGCACCGCGTCGAACAGATCGCCGACCAGACCATAATCGGCGACGCTGAAAATCGGCGCTTCCGGATCCTTGTTGATCGCGACGATCACCTTCGAGTCCTTCATGCCGGCCAGATGCTGGATCGCACCTGAGATGCCCACTGCGACGTACAGTTGCGGCGCGACGATCTTGCCGGTCTGGCCGACCTGATAGTCGTTCGGCACGAAACCCGCGTCGACCGCAGCACGCGATGCGCCCAGCGCTGCGTTCAGCTTGTCGGCCAGCGGCTCGAGAATTTTCGTGTAGTTTTCACCGTTGCCCAGACCGCGGCCACCCGAGACGATGATCTTCGCCGACGTCAGTTCCGGACGGTCCAGCTTCGTGACTTCACGGCTCACGAACTGCGACAGGCCTTGATCTACTGCGGCTTCAATTTTTTCTACCGCAGCGCTGCCGCCTTCGGCTGCCACTGGGTCGAAACCCGTCGTGCGAACCGTGATGACCTTGATCGGGTCTTGAGATTGCACCGTGGCGATCGCGTTACCCGCATAGATCGGACGCTCGAACGTATCAGCGCTATCCACTGCGGTGATGTCGCTGATCTGCGCAACGTCGAGCTTTACGGCGATACGCGGCGCGATGTTCTTGCCGTAGGCAGTCGCCGGCGCGAGGATGTGCGTGTAGTCCTTCGCGATGTTCATGACCGTCGCTTCGACGTTTTCTGCCAGGCCCGCTGCGAGTTGCGGCGCGTCGGTCAGCAACACCTTCGAAACGCCTGCAATCTTCGCAGCCTGGTCCGCGGCCGCCTGTGCGTTGTAACCCGCCACTAGCACGTGAATATCACCACCGATCTTCTGCGCCGCTGCAATCGTGTTCAGCGTCGCGGCCTTGATCGATGCGTTATCGTGTTCTGCAATTACAAGATTAACCAGATTCGTCATTTCGTCCGTCTCCTTACAGCGCCTTGGCTTCGGTCTTCAGCTTCTCGACCAGCGTCTTCACATCCGGCACCTTCACACCGGCGGAGCGCTTTGGCGGCTCGACGACTTTTAGCGTCTTCAGGCGTGGCGTCACATCAACGCCGAGGTCTTCCGGCTTGACCACTTCCAGCGGCTTCTTCTTTGCCTTCATGATGTTCGGCAGCGTTACATAGCGCGGCTCGTTCAGACGCAGATCGGTTGTGACCACAGCGGGCAGCGTCAGCGATAGCGTTTCAGCCCCGCCGTCCACTTCACGCGAAACGGTAGCCTTACCGTCGGCCACGACAACCTTCGAAGCGAATGTGGCTTGCGGAAACCCAGCCAGCGCGGCCAGCATCTGGCCGGTCTGGTTCGAATCATCATCAATGGCCTGCTTGCCAAAAATGACCAGCGACGGCTGCTCTTTATCCACCCACGCCTTCAGCAGTTTCGCCACCGCTAGCGGTTGCATATCTTCAGAAGATTCGACAAGCACTGCACGATCCGCACCAATCGCCAGCGCCGTGCGCAACATTTCCTGCGCCTGCGCAACCCCGCAAGAAACAGCAACGACTTCAGTAGCCACGCCTGCTTCCCGCAACCGCACCGCCTCTTCAACTGCAATCTCATCGAACGGATTCATCGACATCTTCACGTTCGCCATATCGACACCCGTGCCGTCCGATCTGACCCGGACTTTCACGTTGAAATCGACCACCCGCTTTACCGCCACCAACACCTTCATATCCCTATCCCCTCGCTATCGCTTTATCGCTCAGGCCAGCACCATCCGCGCGATCACCGTGCGCTGGATTTCCGATGAACCTTCGTAGATGCGCAAAATTCGCGCGTCGCGCACCAGCCGCTCGAGTGGCATCTCGCGTGTGAAGCCATAGCCGCCGTGAATCTGCAACGCCGTATCGGTGATAAAACTAACTGTCTCCGAGGCATACAGCTTTGCCATCGACGCGTAGTCGGTGAACGGCTCGCCGGCCGCGCGCCGCACGGCCGCCTGCAAGGTGAGCAGCCACGCGGCCTCGAGCCGGGTCTTCATGTCAGCGAACATCCATTGCAAGCCTTGCTTCCGCGAAAGCGGCTCCCCCCCAACCTGCCGCTGCCTCGCCCAATCGACGGCGCTCGCGAGCGCCGCCTCCGCGATGCCGAGGCTCGTTGCGGCGACATCGAGACGGCTGTTGTCGAGCACTTTCATCGCGGTGCGAAAGCCTGTTCCTTCGAGCCCGAGACGATTAGCGGCCGGCACGAAACAGTCCAGGGCAATCTCGTGCGCCGGCGCGCCGCGAATGCCCATCAGCTTCTCGGCAGGTGCCACGTCCACGCCCGCACCATGCCGATCGACGACGAACGCACTGATGCCTCGCGCACCGGCATCAGGATCGGTCTTTGCGTAGACGACGATGAAGTCCGCTGCGTCCGCATTCGAAATGAAGTGCTTCACGCCGCGAATCCGGTAGCCGTCGCCTTCGGGCGTTGCGCGAGTCGCCATGTCGGCCGGGTTGGAACCGGCGCGCGGCTCTGTCAGTGCAAACGCGCCGAGCTTGGTGCCCGCGGCGGCTCCGGGCAAATAGCGCTCGCGAAGACTATCGTCGCCACCGATCAGAATCGAATCCGTCGCGAGATAGTGCGCGCCGATCATCGACGAAGTCGACGCGCAGGCCTTCGCAATTTCGACCAGCGACAGAATGATCGCCACAGGCGACACGCCGATGCCGCCCCAACGGTCAGGCAGGTTCATGCCCATCACGCCGAGTTCGGCGAGCTGGGCAACATAGCGTGTGGTGGAGATTTCATCGCGGTCCACGTCGGCAGCGCGCGGCGCCAGCTCGCTTTGTGCAAAGCGTTCGATTGCGTCGGCAATCTCCAGGTCGTTCTGTTCGACACCCAGTCGTTTAAGCATGGTCGGTCTCCTTATTGAGTGCGTCGGGCTGCGCGAATTGCGCGCTATTGGCGGCCTCGCGGCCGAGCGCGCCTTGCATGCGCAACTCGGCAATGCGCGTCGCGTCGAGGTGGAGGCCGTGCAAGATTTCGACGGTGTGCTCGCCCAACCGCGGCGCGGCAGTGACGCGATTCGCGCCGTACGCGGAAAATTTCACCGGCTGAGACGGCAAACGAAGCGGCGGCTTTTCACGACCAGTGCCTCGCGGCAACTCGGTAAGCAACGAGCGAACCTTGGCCTGCTCGCTTTCGAGCGCTTGCTGGACGTTGCGGATCGGCGCAACCGGAATACCGGCGGCGCCGAGAATCCGGTTCACTTCGGCTACCGATCGTTGCGACGACCACGCTTCGATACACGCGCGCAAATCCGCCTCGTGCAAGCAACGCGAGGCATCGCTCGCATAGCGAGGATCGCTCGAAAGATGCGGCTCACCGATTGCGCTGGCGAAGGCGCCGAACAGCTTGTTGTTCAGCACAGCAACCACATAGAAACCGTCGTGCGCGCGATAAGCGCCGAACGGCGCCGACGAGGGATGACGGTTGCCCACGCGCTGCGGCGCGATGCCGGTCGCCGCAAAACGCGCCACCAGCGTTGCGCAGAGGCTCAGGGTAGCGTCGAACATCGAAACATCGACATGCGTACCCTTGCCGGTTTTCTCACGGGAGAGCAGCGCCGCAAGCACGCCCCACGAGGCAAACAGGCCGCTCACCACGTCCGAAACCGACTCGCCGATCAAAGTCGGCGAGTCGTCGGGCGAACCGGTCGCATCCATCAGCCCGCACATCGCCTGCAAAATGATGTCGTACGCCGGCCGGTGCGATTCAGGACCCGTTTGACCGAAGCCGGAGACGCTCGCATAGACGAGCGCCGGGTTGCGCTCGCTCAACTGCGCATAGCCAATTCCCAGCTTGTCGGCCACACCCGGCCGGAAATTTTCCACTACCACGTCGGCGGCGGCGCAGAGCGTTTGCGCCAGTTCGCGGCCGGCGTCGCATTTGAGGTCGATCACGATGCTGCGCTTGTTGCGGTTCATCGCCGCGAACAGGCCGCTCTCGCCGTCCGTGAACGGACCCACTGCGCGGTAATCGTCGCCGCCCGGCGGCTCGATCTTGATCACATCGGCGCCCAGGTCGCTTAGCAGCGCTGTGCAGTACGGTCCGGCGAGTACACGCGAGAAATCGACGATGCGCACGCCGGCAAGCGGCAAGTCCGGAAAGGTCACAGCGAACTCCTTTGAGAAACGATGATCCGATTCTCGGCACCCTGACCTATCAAGTAAAATATCGGAATAAATTAGCCGCTATAGGATTTCTTAATGCGTATTTCACTGCGGTTGTTGCGCTATTTCGCGGCTGCGGCGGAAACCGGCAGCACGACGGCAGCGGCTCGGCAGCTGAACGTTTCGCAACCGTCGATTTCCGTCGCGATCCGCGAGCTGGAAGCGCTCTTCGAAGAGGCGCTATTCGCGCGCGATGCCGGTACGAAAATGGCGCTAACACGCTTCGGCGCGCGCAAATTAGCCGAAGCCCGCCAACTGCTGATCGCCGCCAACGCGTTCGAAGCCGACGATGGCGGCGACGCGGCCTCGGGCGAAGTCCATATCGGTGTATTCACCACGCTCGCACCCGTGTATCTGCCGGTCCTGCTGCGGATCGCACGCATCCGCTTTCCCAACCTGACTGTGCGGTTTGTGGAGGGTAATCTGGTGGAACTCGAGGAATGGCTTCACAGCAGTCATATCGAACTGGCGCTGACCTATGACGTGGGCTTGCCGGCCGAGATCGAACTGGAGCCGCTCGCGTCTTTGCGCCCGTATGCCCTCGTGCCCAATGCTTCCAGGCTGGCGAAAACGCGTGGTGGCATTTCGCTTTACGAGCTGGCCAAAGAGCCGCTTATCCTGATCGATCTGCCGCACAGCCGCGAATTTCTGATGGCGCCGTTCTGGCAGTGCGGGCTCGCGCCGGAAGTCCGCTACCGGGCGACATCCATCGAACTGGTGCGCAGCATGGTCGCCAACGGCCTCGGCGTATCGCTGCTGATTACGCAAAGCCCGGCAGCCTCGTTTACCGCCGCGGTCGCCGAACGGCCAATCCGCGAGGAGACCATCCGCCAACCGCTGGTGATCGCGCGCTCCACGCGGGCGTCACGCACACGCGCTTCCGAACTGGTCGCCGAATGCATCCGCGATGCGGTGCGCGAAGCCATGACCGCACGCGTCGGCCGCAGCCGCAAACCGAAGCCGGACTAGCACTGCCCGCCAGGTTTTAGCGGGGTACGGTGTGATATTCCAGCTTCGGATACCAGTTGCTGCCGCGGCCGCCGGGCGTCATGTCGAGCACCGTCCAGAATCTGTCGTACGTATCCAAAGCGTTTCCGAATTCGATCCGAGTCCGCTGCAAGCCGTGCCGACACTATTTTCGCGGCGTGTCCGCGGCCGCCTTCGGCACACGACCCATCAGATAGAACTCGTCGTTCGGGCGCATGGAGATGACGTTTGCCATCCGGTTCGACAAACCGAAAAACGCGGTGATCGCCGCGATATCCCACACGTCTTCGTCGGAAAAGCCGTGCTCGCGCAAAGTTTGAAAATCGGCATCGTCGACGGCGCCGGATTCGCGGCAGACCTTCAGCGCGAAGTCGAGCATCGCCTTCTGGCGCGCCGTGATATCCGCCTTGCGATGATTGACGGCCACCTGATCCGCGAGCAATGGCGCCTTTTCGTAGATACGCAGAATCGCGCCGTGCGCAACCACGCAATAGAGGCACGCGTTCACCGCGCTCGTGGCGACCACGATCATCTCGCGCTCGCCTTTGGTGAGGCCGCCCTCTTTCAGCATCAAGGCGTCGTGATAAGCGAAAAACGCGCGGAATTCGTCCGGCCGGTGCGCCAGCGACAGAAACACGTTCGGGACAAAACCGGCTTTCTCCTGCACTTCGAGAATGCGTGCGCTGATGTCGTCCGGCCATTCGCTCGGCTCAGGCACGGGGTAGCGGCTGATCGGCTGAAGGGTTGCCATGTGATGTCTCCGTTGTATATGTATGTGCATGACGATTGTAGCAACATCGACTTAGCAGTGCCGCGCTTGCGCGCCGCGCCTGGCGGCGAGACGAACAGGCCGCGCGGGGGAGCGCGGCATGCGGGACGGGCTAGTGCGCCCGCCCGGAACACGGCGAGATCTTTGTGGGCTTTCAGCCCTCCCGGCAGCACCCTTTCGCCAACCTGTGCTTAAATCCGCATGTCGACCTGCTGCGTTGGTGCAGGCTGGCTAAACAGGTGCGCGTGGGGCCGCTGTCCGCGAGGAGCGGAACATGCACCACGTATTCGCACAGCGCGCCGGCTGGGTGCGGACTGTTTCAAATCCTTTCACTGCATTAAGAGGAGCGCGGTTGTGTGGCATTTTCCGATTGCTATTCCACCCTCGCTGGGCGTGTGGGCCGTTTTTATGAGTGTGCTCATCACACAACTCGGCGTGCCGATTCCAGCGGCGCCGATGCTGATCCTCGGCGGAACAATGGCCGCCATGGGACAGACCTCTTATGTCAGTGTCGTCTGCGCCGCAGTCGGCGCAACGCTGATCGCGGATTCGCTATGGTTCTTCACCGGACGAGCTTACGGCCGGCGGCTGCTGAACTACCTCGTACGCTTCTCGCTATCGCTCGACACCACCGTGCGCGTCGCGCGCAACACTTATGAACGGTACGGCGCGCCGATTCTCACGGTCGCGAAGTTCCTGCCCGGTCTCGGTCTGATCTCGGCGCCCCTGCTCGGCACGACGGCCATCAATGCCGGTGTATTTCTGCTGTGGGATTTTATCGGCGCGGTGCTATGGGCCAGCGTGTGGGTGATCGGCGGCGCGGCGCTTCACGATCAGATCATGCAGCTCGTGCTGCTCGTGCGCCATAACGGCGGCACGATTTTCGACGCGTTCGCGGCGATCTTCCTTGCCGTGCTGCTCTATCGCTGGGTGCGTCGCTGGCAGTTTCGCCGCTGGCTCGCGCATGTGCGTATCTCACCGGAGCAGCTCGATGAACTGATGAAGTCCAATGAGCCGCCGCTGATTTTCGATGCGCGGCCTCACAGCGTACGCGCGAAAGAATCGCACCGAATCGCGGGCGCACAACTGCTGGATCTGGACTCGGCCGAGCCGATCCATCCCGAGTTGCTGAAGCGGCCAATTGTGGTCTACTGCGTATGCCCCAACGAAGCGACGGCCAAACGGATCGTCAACCAGCTGCATCGAAAAAATATCCATCAGGTCCGCGCGCTCAAGGGCGGCCTCGATGCATGGGAAAAACGCGGTTATCCGGTCGAGCCGCTGCCGCCCGACTTCAACACGGCGATGGCCCACCTGACGGAAGACAAGATCGATGAGGGCGCGTACACCGTGCGGGCGAGATTGGCGAAGTGACTTTGCGAGCGATCTCCCGCCGTGAAAGGCCGGCGTCAGCCTGATCGATCGTCGTCGATAGGCTGAGCCGGTTGTCCTGCGCCCGGCCCCGGATTGATTGGAAACGCGGCGGCGCCCTTCTCGCACGCCGCCGCTGGCTCAGCGAACTTCAGCGCAGCCGCACCAGCGTGGACTTCAGCTCGGTGTACTTCTCCAGCGCGTGCAACGACTTGTCGCGGCCGTTGCCCGATTGCTTGTAGCCGCCGAACGGGAAATTCATATCACCGCCTTCGTCGTAGCAATTGACCCACACCGTGCCGGCGCGCAGCTTGCGCGACACTTCATGTGCGGTAGTCAGGTTCGAGGTCCAGACCGCGGCGGCAAGACCGTATTCGCTGTCATTAGCGATCCTGATTGCTTCTTCAACCGTATCGAACGTAATCACCGACAACACCGGCCCGAAGATTTCCTCGCGTGCGACCTTCGCGCCGGCCGCCGGAATCTCGAAGATGGTCGGCTCGATATAGAAGCCACCGGTCTCCTGCTTCACACGCGATCCCCCCAGCAACAGCTTCGCTTCGGCGCGACCCGCTTCGATATAGCCGAGCACGCGTTCGAGTTGCGCGTTGTCGACGATCGCGCCCATCGAGGTCTGCGGATCGAGCGGGTTGCCCGGCGTATAACTGCGCGCGGCGGCGATCAACTTGTCGAGGAACACGTCCTTGATGTCGCGATGCACGAGCAGGCGCGAACCCGCGGTGCACATTTCGCCCATGTTGTAGAAGATCGCGCCGGCCGCTGCGTTCGCAGCACGGTCAAGATCAGGGCAATCGGGCATCACGATGTTCGGCGATTTGCCGCCGAGTTCGAGCCACACGCGCTTCAGGTTCGACTGCCCCGCGTACTGCATGATCAGTTTGCCGACGTTGGTCGAACCAGTGAAGGCGAGACAGTCCACGTCCTGATGCAGCGCCAGCAGCTTGCCCGGTTCACCCGCGCCCGGCACGACGTTGAACACGCCGGCGGGAATGCCCGCGTCAAGCGCAAGCTGAGCGAGGCGAATCGCGGTGAGCGGCGACTTCTCCGAAGGCTTGAGCACCACGCTGTTACCCGCGGCCAAGGCCGGCCCGAATTTCCACGACGCCATCAGGATCGGGAAATTCCACGGCACCACCGCCGCAACCACGCCGATCGGTTCGCGCGTGACGAGACCCACCAGATGATGATCGGCGGGTGCGACCTCGCCGCCGACTTTGTCGATGGCTTCAGCAAACCACTCGACGCAGTATGCCGCGCCAGGCACGTCCACCGTCGTGGTGTCGGCGATCGGCTTGCCTGCATCCAGCGTTTCGAGCAGCGCGAGTTCGTCCCTATGCTCGCGGATCGACGCGGCCCAGCGCAATAGAATTGCCTTGCGCTTGCGTGGGTTGAGGTCGGACCATACGCCGGCGTCGAACGCGCGGCGCGCGGCTGCCACGGCGGCGTCGACCTCGGCCGCGCCGCTGTCGGCGACCTTGGCGAGCAGCTTGCCGTCGATCGGGCTCAGGCAGTCGAACGTACGGCCGCCCGCAGCGTCGCGGTACTCGCCGCCGATAAACGCGCGGCCTTCGATAGAAAGCGTAGCGGCCTTGTCGTGCCAGAAGGCGAGAGTTTTCTTGTCCATCAGGATGCCTCAATGTTATGCGCTCGACGCACGCCGGCATCTACTTCATGAGGCCTGCAACTGCGTCGCGGCGCGTTGGCGCGGAGTCTTTAGAACGTGGGCGGCGAATTGGCCGACACGATCTCGCAGAGCTGCTCCGCGCTGGGATTGCGAAAACGATGCGGTAGACGGCTTTCGAAGTAGTAGCTGTCGCCGGGATCGAGCAGCCACGTGATGCCATCCACCGTCAGTTCGATCTGACCGCTGACGATCACGCCCCCCTCGTGGCCCTCGTGTTCCAGCATCTCAGGCCCCGTATCCGACAGAGGCTGATACACCTCGCGCAGGATGCCCATGTTGCGGTCTTTCACGCTGGAGCCCGCGAGATAGAACTCGATCGACTCATTGCCGAGATTCGGCATGTCGGCGCGGCGCGACACGACGGAGCGCTCCGACTCGACTTCAAAGGTAAAGAACTCAGCAAGACTCATCGGTATGCATTCGAGCAGTTTTTTTAACGAGCCGACCGACGGGCTCACGCGGTTCTGTTCGATCAGCGAGATCGTGCCGTTAGTCACCCCCGCCCGTTTCGCCAGTTCACGCTGGGACAAGCCATTCTTCTTACGGATGTACTGCAGACGGGTCGCTACTTCTATGGACATCGCAAAGCTCTCTGACATTGGAAACGATCGGGGCGCGGGGACTCGGGCAACATCTGCCCGCGAGTGTTGAATATTCTAATCACTTTAATCTTTGCGCCGTTGGGGAAAACCCCTGAAAGGCTTTCGAAATATGACCTGCGCAACGAATGTTCCCATGGGCGTGGATTTGAACTGCACCCTCGGGAAAGCCCTGATAAATCTTTCACAAAAATGATTTGACGGCTTTATTGGCTCGTATATGCTGGTTCACAGGCGATCGTCATCCCAGCGTCATGAAGCACGAATGTGTGTTTTTTGACGGAGCGAACCCAGTTCGCATCGGTCAGAGGCGATCATCCCAGCGTGATGTTTCTTTAAACGCCCCGTGCGTTTTTTGAGCAAGCGTTCAATACTTTCAACGTCGCTAGTCGAGTGTAATCGTGAGAGTCCGAGGCCCTTTGGTGAGATGGAATCGTAGTCAGCCGAGTTGTCCTCGCGCTGACGGCGCCATCGCCGACGGCAGCAACGGCAGCCTTACGTTCCGCCGCTTTCTGTCCGTCTTCACGATCCTGTCCCGCCGTTCAGTTCGACGTCACAACTCCATCTCCGCGCGCGCCTTCATTGCAGTGCGTACGGACGAAGTCGCCTCGCTGCTGCCGTAGCGCCTCCCTCCTTTTCGTCGTTCGATTCGTCCGTTTGTGTGAGCGCGCGCTCTTGAGCCATGCGTTCGTGCATGTGCGGTGCCGTCTGCCGCTTATGCACGCCGCGCGTTTCATGCGAATCAGATCAGTTGCGCACCGCAGCGGATCGAGTCGAACGGCTCTCCTGATGATCACGCGCGGCGCGTTCAGTTGACGACGACCGCCAGCACTATCCCGGTGGTCTGGCGCCTCGCGTCCGGCTGCGGAATCGTGCCGCGCCGTGTTTAACGCTGTTCATGCCGCGTCTTGCGGGGAACACACACGTCTATTCGTTATGCGAAATAAACCCCTGGTCGGCATCAGCGCCGACAGAACGATGATGGGAGTCCACCCGTCGCACGTAGTCGGCGAGAAGTACATCGCCGCGATCGTGGATGGCTCACAGGCGCTGGCCATGTTGCTGCCGGCGCTCGGCGAGCGTCAGTCCACCGAAGACGTGCTGGCCACTGTCGATGGCTTGTTATTTACCGGCAGCTATTCGAATGTCGAGCCGCACCGCTACGGCGGCCATCCCAGCGCGCCGGGCACGCTGCACGACGCCGCACGCGATGCGACGACGCTGCCGCTCCTGCGTGCGGCGATCGCCGCCGGCGTGCCGGTGCTGGCGGTATGCCGCGGCTACCAGGAAATGAACGTGGTTTTCGGCGGGACGTTGCATCAAAGCGTTCACGCGGTGGCCGGCTTGAACGACCATCGCGAGAACAAGGAAGACGACCTCGACGTGCAATACGCACCGTCGCATTCGATCACGCTGACGCAGGGCGGCTTGTTGCAGCGCCTCGCGGGCGGCGCGAATGAAGCGCGGGTGAATTCATTGCACGGTCAGGGCGTCGAGCGGTTAGGCGTGGGTCTGGTGGCCGAAGCCACCGCGCCGGACGGATTGATCGAAGCGGTAAGCGTGAAAGAGGCGCGTGCCTTCGCGCTGGGTGTGCAGTGGCACCCGGAGTGGAAGCATGCCGACGACGCGCTTTCCACCGCGATCTTTCGTGCTTTCGGCGACGCCTGCCGCGATCGAATGCGCACCAAGGCCGGCCATGGCGCGGCATCCGCCGCTGCCACGCATGCCTGAGCCGGTCGCGCACCAAAACTGAGAGAATAACCATGCATGAAATCGACGATTTTCTGAAGAAGAACCACGTCACCGAAATCGAGGCGATCATTCCCGATATGGCCGGGATCGCCCGCGGCAAGATCATTCCGCGCAGCAAGTTCGAATCTGGCGAGTCCATGCGTTTGCCGCAGGCGGTGATGATCCAGACCGTCACGGGAGACTACCCGGAAGACGGCACGCTCACCGGCGTCACCGACCCGGACATGGTGTGCGTTCCGGACGCAAGCACCATCCGCATGATTCCGTGGGCCGTCGATCCGACCGCCCAGGTGATTCACGATTGCGTTCACTTCGACGGCACGCCCGTTGCGATCTCGCCGCGCCGCGTGTTGCGCCGCGTGCTCGAACTCTACAAGGCCAAAGGCTGGAAGCCGGTCATCGCGCCCGAGCTCGAGTTCTATCTGGTCGACATGAACAAGGACCCGGATCTGCCGCTGCAACCGCCGATTGGCCGTACGGGCCGTCCGGAAACTGGCCGTCAGGCGTATTCGATCGAAGCCGTCAACGAATTCGATCCGCTGTTCGAAGACATCTACGAGTACTGCGAGGTGCAGGAGCTGGAAGTCGACACGCTGATTCACGAAGTCGGCGCTGCGCAGATGGAAATCAACTTCATGCACGGCGATCCGCTGAAACTCGCCGACAGCGTGTTCCTGTTCAAGCGCACGGTGCGTGAAGCCGCGCTGCGTCACAAGATGTACGCGACCTTCATGGCCAAGCCGATGGAAGGCGAACCGGGCTCGGCGATGCACATGCATCAGAGCCTCGTCGACGAAGAAACCGGCCACAACCTGTTCACCGGTCCGGACGGCAAGCCCACCTCTTTGTTTACGGGTTATATCGCTGGCTTGCAGAAATACACGCCTGCGCTGATGCCGATCTTCGCGCCGTACATCAATTCGTATCGCCGCCTGTCGCGCTTCATGGCCGCGCCGATCAACGTGGCATGGGGTTACGACAACCGCACAGTGGGCTTCCGGATTCCGCATTCGGGCCCGGCTGCGCGCCGCATCGAAAACCGCATTCCGGGCGTGGACTGCAATCCGTATCTGGCGATTGCCGCGACCCTGGCTGCCGGTTATCTCGGCATGACGCAAAAACTCGAAGCCACTGAGCCGCTGCTTAGCGACGGGTACGAATTGCCGTACCAGTTGCCGCGCAACCTCGAAGAGGGTTTGACGCTGATGGGCGCCTGCGAGCCGATCGCCGAAGTACTCGGTGAAAAATTCGTCAAAGCCTACCTCGCACTGAAAGAAACCGAATACGAAGCGTTCTTCCGCGTGATCAGTTCCTGGGAACGCCGACATTTGCTGTTGCACGTCTAAGGGTGGGCCTAAGTCCATTGTTAGTAACGTCATCCGCAAACGCGAAAAAATTGGAGGCAGTATGAGCTACAGAACAGAAGAAGTCGCTTACGTGCAACCGGCCACGCAACCCAGCGGCGCCGCAAACGCATCAGCCGCACAGCAACGCAGCACCGCCGAATACCGCGCGCTCGACGCCGCGCACCACATCCATCCGTTTTCGGATATGGGCTCGCTCAATCGCAGCGGCAGCCGCGTGATCGTCAAAGCCCAAGGCGTGTATCTGTGGGATTCGGAAGGCAACAAGGTCATCGACGGCATGGCCGGTTTGTGGTGCGTGAACGTCGGTTATGGTCGCAAGGAACTGGCCGACGCCGCGTACCGGCAGATGCAGGAACTGCCCTACTACAACACCTTCTTCAAGACCACGCACCCACCGGTGATCGAACTGTCGGCGTTGCTCGCGGAGCTGGCGCCGGCGCCGTTCAATCACTTCTTCTATTGCAACAGCGGTTCGGAAGGCAACGACACCGTGCTGCGCATCGTCCATCAATACTGGGCGACGCAAAACAGGCATTCGAAGAAGTTTGTCATCTCGCGCAAGAACGGCTATCACGGTTCGACGATCGCGGGCGGCACGCTGGGCGGCATGGGCTACATGCATGAACAGATGCCCTCGAAGGTCGAGAACATCGTGCATATCGACCAGCCGTATTTCTTTGGCGAAGCAGAAGGCAATCTGACGCCGGAAGAATTCGCGCTGGCGCGTGCGCAGCAACTCGAAGCGAAGATCCTCGAAATTGGCGCGGACAACGTGGCCGCGTTTATCGGCGAGCCTTTCCAGGGCGCGGGCGGCGTGATCTTCCCAGCCTCGACATACTGGCCGGAAATCCAGCGCATTTGCCGCAAGTACGACATTCTGCTGGTCGCAGACGAAGTGATCGGCGGCTTCGGCCGGACCGGCGAATGGTTCGCGCATCAGCACTTTGGTTTCGAGCCGGATCTGATCACGCTGGCCAAGGGCCTGACGAGCGGCTATATCCCGATGGGTGCGGTCGGCCTGCATGATCGCGTGGCCCGGGCGATCATCGAGCACGGCGACTTCAATCACGGTCTCACCTACTCCGGGCACCCGGTGGCCGCAGCTGTTGCGCTTGCCAATCTGAAGCTGCTGCGCGACGAGAAGATCGTCGAGCGCGTCAAGTCCGATACGGGTCCGTACTTCCAGAAGAAGTTGCGCGACACCTTCGCCAACCATCCGATCGTCGGCGAAATTGCCGGTGCGGGTCTGGTGGCCGGTCTGCAACTCGCAGAAAACCCGAAAACGCGCAAGCGTTTTGCCAATGGCGGGGATGTCGGCACGATCTGCCGCGACTTCTGCTTCAACGGCAACCTGATCATGCGCGCCACCGGCGACCGGATGCTGCTGTCGCCGCCGCTCGTCATCACGAAACTGGAAATCGACGAAATCGTTTCGAAGGCGAAAAAGGCCATCGACGCGACTGCACAACAACTCGGAATTTCGTAACGGCAGTTCGTTCCGGCATGGGCGCACCCACGATACACGCTCATGCCGGTTCTCCACATCAAGGGAAAAAAGCCATGAGCGTTTGTCATCTTCGTCATGCCGTCGCGGGCGCCGCACTTCTCGCCTTCACGGGTTTTGCGGCGTTGTCGGTTACGCCGGCCCTTGCGGCCGACACGGAACTGAATGTCTATAACTGGTCGGATTACATCGCGAAAGACACGATTCCGAACTTCGAGAAGCAGGACAGCATTCATGTCAAGTACGACAACTACGATAGCGACGATACGTTGCAGGCCAAACTGCTCGCGGGCAGTTCCGGCTACGATATCGTGGTGCCGACGTCGAACTACATGGCCAAGCAGATCCAGGCGGGCGTGTACCAGAAACTCGACAAGTCGAAGCTGCCGAACCTCTCGAATCTCGACCCCGTGCTGATGAAGATGATCGGCGACGCGGATCCAGGCAACCAGTACGGTGTGCCCTGGGCATATGGCACGGACGGTATCGGCTACAACGTGCAGGCCGTGCAGAAGGCACTCGGTGCGAATGCGCCGGTGGATAGCTGGGCGCTCGTGTTCGACCCGGCCAATCTGTCGAAGCTGAAGGGCTGCGGCGTGTCGTTCCTCGACCAGGCCGTCGACGTGTTCGCCGCTACGCTGCAGTACATGCATAAGGATCCGAACAGCACGAACCCCGCCGATTATCAGGCCGCATACGAAGTGTTGAAGAAAGTCCGCCCCTACATCACCCAATTCAACTCGTCGGGCTACATCAACGACCTCGCCAACAACGACGTCTGCGTCGCGGTGGGATGGTCAGGCGACGTCGGCATCGCCAGCCGACGCACCGCTGAAGCCAAGCGCTCCTATCAGGTGAAATTCTCGAACGTGAAGGAAGGCGGTTTGCTGTGGTTCGACGTGATGGTGATTCCGAAAGACGCGCCGCATCCCGAAGCCGCATTGAAATGGATCAATTACATCTCCGATCCGAAGGTCAACGCCGCGATCACCAATGAAGTCTTCTACCCGACCGCGAACAAGGCCGCTCGCCAGTTCGTCACGCCGGGCGTCGCACAGGACAAGACCGTTTATCCGGGCGACGACGTGTTGAGCAAGATGACGCTGATGAAGCCTATGCCGACCGATATTCTGCGCCTTGAAAACCGCCTTTGGGCTCAGCTTAAAACCGGCCATTAATCAAACCAACGATATAAAGCATCGATCCCGCGCTCAGGGATCGCTCGAACCCTGAGCGCATGAATAGCAGTAACGGTAGTCAGCCTGCGCGCTTTCAGGATCCCGCCTACCCGCGCGCAGTCCCATGTTTTCCGATCGCAGCGCATCTTGCGAGCCGCTTTCCGCGCCTCGTATGGAGACACTTGCGCTCGCGATCCGCAAGGAACGGTTACATCATGAACTCGACGACATTAAATAGCGCGGCCGGCGCCACCCAGATGGGCCGCCCTGCATCGACGATCAAATCGAAATCGGATGAATTCGTCCGCATCGAAAACGTCGTGAAGAAATTCGGCGACAGCACCGCTGTCGACAACGTCAATCTGAGCATCGCAAAGAACGAGTTGTTCGCGCTGCTCGGCAGCTCCGGCTGCGGCAAGTCCACACTTTTGCGCATGCTCGCAGGGCTCGAGACGGTGACGTCCGGGCGTATTTTCGTCGACGGCGAAGATCTCGCCGCGATGCCGCCGTACAAGCGGCCAGTCAACATGATGTTCCAGTCGTATGCGCTGTTTCCGCACATGAGTGTCGAAGCGAATATCGCGTTCGGTCTCAAGCAGGAAGGCACGCCGAAGAACGAGATCAAGGAACGTGTCGCCGACGCGCTGCATCTCGTGCAGATGGGCAAATACGCGCAGCGCAAACCGCATCAGCTCTCGGGTGGCCAGCAGCAGCGTGTCGCGTTGGCCCGCTCGCTCGTCAAGCGCCCCAAGCTCCTGCTGCTCGACGAACCCATGTCGGCGCTCGATAAACAGATTCGCCAGAAGACCCAGCTCGAACTGGTGAACATCATCGAGAAAGTCGACGTGACCTGCGTGATGGTCACGCACGATCAGGAAGAAGCCATGACGATGGCCGGCCGCCTCGCGGTGATGAGCGAAGGCCGTATCGTGCAGATCGGTTCGCCCAGCCAGGTGTACGAGTTTCCGAATAGCCGCTTCTCGGCCGAATTCATCGGCTCGACCAATCTGTTTGAAGGCACGGTGGTCGCGGATGAGCCGGACCATATCTTTGTCGAAAGCGAAGACCTCGAAACGCGCATTTACGTGAGCCATGGCATTACTGGACCGCTCGGCATGCCGGTGGGTATTTCGGTGCGCCCGGAACGCGTGAAGGTGTCGCTCGAAAAACCTGCCACGCCGCACAATTGGACGCGTGGCGTGGTTTCAGATGTGGCCTACATGGGCAGCTATTCGCTGTATCACGTGCGTCTGCCGAGCGGCAAGACGGTCGTGTCGAATCTCTCCAGCTCGCACCTGATGAGCGAAGGTGCCCCTTCCTATAACGACGACGTATTCGTCTACTGGTCGCCGGCTAGCGGCGTGGTGCTGACGCAATGAGCAATCCCACTACCTCCTCCCCCGTGGCGCTCGGCGCGCCGTCCGGCAGCCGTTTGCCCGGCTCGCTGAAAAAGCGCCTGTCGATGCTGGTGCCGTCGGGCCGCGCGACTGTGATCGGCGTGCCGTTCCTGTGGCTCACGGTGTTCTTCGCATTGCCGTTCGTGCTGGTGCTGAAAATCAGCTTCGCCGATCTGCGTCTGGGCATTCCCCCGTACACGGATCTCGTGACGGTCAAGGACGGCATGGTGCACTTCGCGATGCAGCTCAGTCACTACGCGTTCCTGCTGCAGGACGATCTGTACGTCGCGACGTATATCAGCTCGCTGAAGATGGCTGCTGTCTCGACCTTCTTCTGCCTGCTGATCGGTTATCCGATTGCGTACTACATCGCGCGCTCGGAACCGACGAAGCGCAACCTGCTGATGATGGGCGTGATGCTGCCGTTCTGGACGTCGTTCCTGATCCGCGTTTATGCATGGATCGGCATCCTGAAGGATGACGGACTTCTCAATCACACGCTGATGGCGATCGGCATGATTCATTCCCCGCTGCGCCTCTACCACACGGATATCGGCGTCTATATCGGCATGGTCTATTCCTACCTGCCGTTCATGGTGATGCCGCTATATGCGCACCTGGTGAAGATGGACCTGACGTTGCTCGAAGCGGCCTACGACCTCGGTTGCAAGCCCTGGACCGCGTTCACCCGCATCACCTTGCCCCTGTCGAAGAACGGCATTATCGCCGGCAGCCTGCTGGTGTTCATTCCGGCGGTGGGTGAATACGTGATTCCTGAACTGCTCGGCGGTGCCGACACCCTGATGATCGGCCGTGTGATGTGGGATGAATTCTTCAACGATATGGACTGGCCGATGGCATCCGCCGTCACCGTCGCGATGGTTCTACTGCTGCTCGTGCCAATGGCCGTGTTCCAGTACTACCAGGTCAAGGAACTGGAGGGCACGAAATGATCAAGCCTAATAAGACGCTTTCCGCGAGTGTGCTGACTTTCGGGTTTCTGTTTCTCTACATCCCGATCATCAGCCTGATCGTCTATTCATTCAACGAGTCCAAGCTCGTCACCGTCTGGTCCGGCTTCTCACTCAAATGGTACGGCGCGCTGCTGCAAGACGGCGAACTGCTCAGCGCGGCATGGTTGTCGTTGAAGATCGGTCTGCTGACCGCGTGCGCCTCCGTCGTGATCGGCACGTGGGCCGGCTTCGTGCTGGCCCGCTTCGGACGCTTTCGCGGCTTCACGCTGTTCGCCGGAATGATCAATGCGCCGCTCGTGATTCCTGAAGTGATTCAGGGCATCTCGCTGCTGCTGTTGTTCGTCGCGCTCGAACAGATGCTCGGCTGGCCGAAGGGCCGTGGTCTCTTCACGATCTGGATCGGCCACGTGATGTTGTGCGTCTCGTACGTGGCGATCATCGTGCAATCGCGGGTGAAAGAACTCAACAAGTCGCTCGAGGAAGCCGCACTCGATCTCGGTGCCACGCCCTTCAAGGTGTTCTTCCTGATCACGCTGCCGCTGATCTCGCAGGCACTGATGTCAGGCTGGCTGCTGTCGTTCACGCTCTCTTTCGACGACCTCGTGCTGTCCGCGTTCCTGTCCGGTCCGGGCTCGACCACGCTGCCGCTCGTCGTGTTCTCCCGTGTGCGCCTCGGCCTGAATCCGGAAATGAACGCGCTCGCCACGATCTTCATCACCACCGTGACGATCGGCGTGATTGCAGTGAATCGCTGGATGCAGATCCGCGAGCGCAAGCGCAACAAGGACATGCAGATTGCTTTCGCCCTCGCCGACGCGGCCGACCCGTTGCCGTCAGCACCACAACAAGCCGCCGTACGGAAATCGCTCGATACGGCACGCGCATAAGAAGTTCATTGCAATACGACCAATAAGGAGAATTCGCATGAGAAAGAAGCTCATCTGTCTGTTGGTGGCAGGGAGTTTGCCGGGCTTTGCCATGGCAGACGCCACCAGCGACCAGATCAAGGCGCTACAGGCCCAGCTCAACGCGCTGCAGAAGGAGGTGAAGCAGTTGCGCTCAGAGGTGGCGTCCACGCCAAAGGCGGCGGCAGCGACTGCGGCACCGGCTGTGGTGGCCGCGCCGGTCGACATTTCGTCGCCGGATTACGGCAAGGCTCAGGCAACGCTGTCTAACGACGAGGTCACGTCGATGAAGCAGCAGATCGCCAACCAGCAACTGAAGGTCGATTCGCTGGTAGACGCGGCGAATACCGGCCCGATCGCCGGTTTGTCGGTGACGGGCTATATCGATCCGACGTACATGTATAACCGCGCGCAGAGCAGCTCGTCGTTCCTGTTCGCGAACCACGAAAGCAGCTACAACTACTTCAACAGTACGTTCGGCGATCTGTATCTCGACATCAAGAAGACCTTTGGTGTCGGCCCGATGGCGCCGTCGGCCGAAATCACCTTGATGCCGAATCGCGGCAACGGTATTACGTTGCTGCAGAACGAGCATGGCAACATCGGCAACAACATCCTGAACACGGCTGTCGTCAATGTGCCGGTCACGGCGACCACCACGTTCGTTGCCGGTTTGATTCCGAGCTTCGGCGGCTACGAAGTGCAGCAGTCGAACCAGATGCTGACGCTCACGCACAACCTGCTATATGACTTCTCGGACCCGGGCAGCTACATTGGGGCCGGCGCGAACTACACGGCGGGCAACTGGGCGTGGAAGTTCTTCCTCGGCAACGAGCAGTACCGCACGTACGGCGCGACGACGCAGATCGGCACCAACTCGCTGGGCGATCCGATCACGACCAGCAACAAGATCCCGACTTTCACCGCGCGGACGGACTACACGTGGTCGAGCGCACTGGATATCGGCGCGTCGTTCAACATTGGCCGTCAGACCTTGCCTAGCGCGATCAATCCGAACACCGGCGCGGTCTCCTACGGCGTAGGCGGCCAGTCGCCTAGCGCGGGCGGCACATTCTTCTTCACCGAAGCCGACCTGGCTTACACCCTCGCCGACGTGCAGTACAACGCCGAACTCGACTACGGTCAGCAACAGAACGCCGCGTTCAACGGCGGCCAGGCGCAATGGTACGGCCTCTCGCTGCTCGCGCACCGCAAGTTCAATCTGCCGGTGGTGGGCCGCATGGGCGCGACAGTGCGCTATGACCTGCTCGTCGACAGCAAGAACGGCGGTGGCGGCGGTGGCATCGCGTTGAATTCGAACGGCATGGACACGTCCAACGGTTTCGGTATCGGCGCGGACTGCCTCGCCAATTCGAAGGCGAACGGCGGTCTCGGCTTCGAGTGCAAGGGCGCCACCCGCCAGGACGTTTCGCTCGACCTGTTGTTTTATCCGACCCAGCAGATCACGGTCAAGGTGGAATACCGTCACGACTGGGCCAACAAGCAGGTGTTCCTGAAGAACGACGGTTCGTACGGCAAATCCAACGACCTGCTCGCGACGCAGTTCATCTACTCGTTCTAAAACGACCCGCCTGATCGCGTGGCCCGGCTCTTCCGCGTGCCACGCGCCAAGGCTTCTTCTGCATGCACTGCCTATGCTCCGATTCTCAAACCAGCCTCACGTCGCCTCGTATTACGCGGCGACTGCCAACGACGCCACCTGTCATCCGCCGCTCGAAGAATCGCTCAACGTCGACGTTTGCGTGATCGGCGCCGGGCTCACCGGCATCTCGACTGCGTTGAATCTCGCCGAACGGGGCCATTCGGTCGCGGTGCTCGAAGCATCGAAAGTCGGATGGGCCGCGAGTGGCCGCAACGGTGGCCAGTTGATCGGCGGCTTTGCGTGCGATATCGATACATTCGCGAAGTTCATGCCCGCGGATGACGTGAAGCGTGTTTGGGACATGGGACTCGAAACCCTGGCGATCGTCAAGGAGCGCGTCGCAAAGCATCAGATCGATTGCGATCTGACTATCGGCTATCTGACCGCCGCGAACAAACCGCGCGATATCGACGTACTGCAAAAATGGCGCGACGAAGCGCGACGGCGTTTTGGCTATGACCGCTTCAGTTATGTCGACATCGATGGCGTCGGCGAATACGTTCAATCGCAGCGCTACCTCGGCGGATTGTTCGATGCGGATAGCGGCCATCTGCATCCGTTGAATTACACGCTAGGCCTTGCGCGCGCTGCACGCGCCGCCGGTGTGCGGATTTTCGAAGACAGCTGCGTCACCGCTTTGCGCGCGGAAAGCGGCCGCCATGTAGCGGAAACCGCGCGTGGCAAAGTGCAGGCGCAATTCGTCGTGCTTGCCTGCAATACTTATCTCGGCCAACTGGCGCCGCATGTCGCCTGCAAGATCATGCCGGTCGGCACCTATGTAATCGCCACCGAACCACTCGACCCCGATCGGGCCGAAGCGCTGATGCCCGCAAAAGCGGCCGTGTGCGACAGCCGCTTTGTACTCGATTATTTCCGCCCCGCTCCCGACAACCGTCTGCTGTGGGGCGGCAAAGTCAGCTACTCGAAGCTCGCGCCGCCCAACCTCGGCGAAGCGATGCGCCGGGATATGCTGAAGACCTTCCCGCAACTCGACGATGTCAAAATCGACTATGCGTGGGGCGGTTTCGTCGACATCACAATGAATCGCGCGCCGCATTTCGGCCGACTGTCGCCCACGGTGTATTTCGCGCAAGGCTTCTCCGGTCACGGCGTGAACACCACCGGGCTCGCGGGCAAACTGATCGCCGAGGCGATCGACGGCCAGGCGTCGCGCTTCGATCTGTTCGGCAAGATTCGTCACCGCGACTTCCCCGGCGGCGCTACACTGCGCACCCCTGCCCTCGTGCTTGCGATGGCCTGGTATCGAATGAAGGACCTGCTTTGATGAATGCTCCCATACCCGGCTTCAACACCCTTGACTGCCGCGCCGATGCGCTGATCGCTAACTCCTACTACGAGGCGAGCGCTACTCGTCCGCCTATCGACGATCCGGCGCTCAACGGCAACGTGGAGGCCGACGTCTGCGTGATCGGCGCCGGCTTCTCCGGCTTGTCGGTGGCGCTGGAATGCCGGGCGCGCGGGTTGTCGGTGGTCGTGCTCGATGCGCATCGTCCGGGTTGGGGGGCATCGGGCCGTAATGGCGGCCAGACGCTGGTCGGCTTCGCCAAAGACGAGATCATCGAACGGCAACTCGGGCTCGACGGCGCACGCGCCGCATGGGCGATGTCGGTGGAGGGCGTGGCCTTGGTGCGCGAGCGCATCGAGCGCTATGGCATTGATTGCGATTTCACCGCTGGCTATCTGACGGTGGCGACAAAACCGAAACGCGTACCGGATTTGCGCGCCTGGATGGAATCGGCGTCGCGACGCTGGGGCTATACGGAGCTCTCGTGGCTCGATACTGACGAAGTGCGTTCACGGGTCGCTTCGCAACGCTATCTGGCGGGCGTCTACGATCCGTTTTCGGGCCATCTGCATCCGCTCAAATACTGCCTGGGCCTGGCCGACGCGGCACGTCGCGAAGGTGCGCGACTGTTCACGCATTCGCCCGTACTCGAAGTGGTGCGCGGTGCGCGACCTGTGGTTCGGACCGCCGCCGGCGAAGTGCGCTGCCGGTTCGTCGCGGCGTGCGGCAATGCGACGATCGGCGACGTGTTGCCCGCGCCGGTGGCCGCGCGCATCGCACCGATCGCGTCGTACATCGTCGCCACGGAACCGCTCGGTCAAGCTCGCGCCGACGCACTGATCAAAAGGCGCGAGGCGATTTGCGACAACAACTTTTTCCTCGATTACTTCCGTTTGTCGGCTGATCATCGCGTGCTGTTCGGCGGACGCGCAAGTTCGACCGGCGCTTCGCCCGTGCAACTCGGCGAGGCGATTCGCAAGCGCATGATCGGCGTGTTCCCGCAGCTCGGCGATGTACGAGTCGACTATGCGTGGGGCGGTTTTGTCGACGTGACGCGTAATCGCGCGCCCGATTTCGGCTCGATCGATCCGAACTACTTCTACGTGCAGGGCTTTTCCGGGCACGGCGTCGCGTTGACGGGCATCGCTGGACGCGTGATTGCAAAAGCCATGGCCGGCGAAACGGCGGCATTCGATCTGTTCGCGCAGTTGCGGCATGCGCGCTTTCCGGGTGGCCCCGCATTGCGCGGGCCGGCGCTTGAACTCGGAATGATGTATCACCGGATTCTTGAGTTGTTCTAGTCCGCTATTCCAGTCTGGAGCTGAAAGAACAGAATGGCATGATCAAGGCACCGTGGCCAATTGCTTTACTATTGGTGATTGTCCAGACCATACTGTCGTTCCTGTTCTTATTCCGCTTTTGAGGAGGCACCAATGACTGTTCAACTCACTCCCGAATTCGCGTCCAAATTCGCCAATCTCGCACTCGCCCACCTTACGCGCGAGTATCCGAACAAGCTGACCCACTCGCTTGCCGGTCCGCAAGACGTACAAGGGCCGCGAGCATTGCATCCGATTTTTTACGGTAGCTACGACTGGCATTCATGCGTGCATGGCTACTGGCTGATCCTGCATCTGCTCGACCGCTTTCCCGATCTGCCTGAAGCGGCACGCATCGTGGCGGTAGTCGACGAGCATTTCACCGAGGCAAATGTAGCCGGTGAACTCGCCTATCTCGACCTGCCGCATAACCGCGGTTTCGAACGCCCGTATGGGTGGGCCTGGCTGCTCGCACTGAGTGCTCAACTCCACTCGCTGAAACGCTCGGAAGCCGCACGCTGGTCTAAAACTTTTGCACCGCTTACCGAGGCCTTTGTCGACCGCTTCGAGGAATTTCTTCCGAAAGCGACCTACCCGTTGCGCGTCGGTACGCACTTCAACATGGCATTCGCGCTCGCGCTCACGCTGGATTTCGCGCGGCAAACCTCGCGTGAACCGCTTGAAGCGTTGCTGGTGAATACGGCAGAGCGCTGGTTTTTGAACGACGTCGCATGTCAGGCGTGGGAACCTGCCGGCGACGAGTTTTTGTCGCCCTCGCTGATGGAAGCGGAATTGATGCGGCGCGTGCTGCCGCCCGCGCAATTCGTCGAATGGTTTGGGCGCTTTCTGCCGGACATTGGCGCGAAGAAGCCCGCTACCCTGTTCGAACCCGTCACCGTAACCGATCGCACTGACGGCAAGATTGCCCACCTGGATGGTCTGAATCTGAGCCGCGCGTGGTGCCAACGCTTGCTGGCGCGTGCGCTGCCCGCAGGCGACGTGCGCCGCGCGGTGTTGTTCGATTCGGCCGAGCGTCATCTTCAGAGCGCCTTGCCGCACGTGGCCGGCGACTATATGGGCGAGCATTGGCTGGGCACGTTCGCCACGCTCGCTTTGGAAGCGTAATTCAGCCGGCGGCTCCGCCGGCTCCCTGCTCGGGTGCTCAGCCACCGTGACCACCGCATAACGGTAAAATCGCGCAAGGCGATGACGCCCGTTTAGAGGTGGAAGTTTGACTGAGCTTGAACAGGGTTTCATTTTGACCCGACATTGGCGGGACACTCCCGCCGGCACGGAGGTCGATTTCTGGCTGGCAACAGACGGCGGCCCCCGTCACGTCCGCTTGCGCCCTCAGTCTTCGGTGGCCTTCATTCCGGCCGAGCACCGCGAACGCGCCGAAACGATCCTGCGCCGCGAAGCGCCGCTCGATCTGCACCCGCTCGAACTGTGCGACTTCCAGCATCGTCCTGTGATAGGGCTTTATTGCCGGCAATACCGGCAATTGACGGGGTTCGAGAAACGCCTGAAGCAAGGCGGCGTCGATGTCTACGAGGCCGATATCTTCCCGCCGGAGCGCTACATGATGGAGCGGTTCATCACCGCGCCGGTATGGTTCGGTGGCGATGCGCAGACTGGCGGCCCGCTTCTGAACAGCGAATTGAAACCGGCAACGCACTACCGGCCGCCATTGAAGCTGGTGTCGCTGGATATCGAAACCAGCGCTCACGCCGAGCTCTATTCCATCGCCCTGGAAGGTTGCGGACAGCGTCAGGTCTACATGCTGGGGCCGCCGAACGGCGACCCCAGCGGGCTCGACTTCGCGCTCGAATACTGCGAAACCCGCGCCCAGTTGCTCGAAAAACTGAACACGTGGCTGGAACGGCACGACCCTGACGCGATCATCGGCTGGAACCTCGTGCAGTTCGATTTACGGGTGCTGCAGCAGCACGCCGAACAGTTTCGCGTTCCCTTGCGACTCGGCCGCGGCGGCGCCGTGATGGAATGGCGCGAGCACGGCCACCAACAGAACCACTTCTTCGCGGGTGCTGCGGGACGGTGGATTATCGACGGCATTGAAGCGCTCCGCTCCGCAACGTGGAGTTTCCCGTCGTTCAGTCTCGAACATGTATCGCGCTCGGTGTTGGGCGAAGGCAAGGCGATCGACAATCCGTATCAGCGCATGGACGAAATCCAGCGTCGTTTCGATGAAGACAAGCCCGCGCTCGCGCATTACAACCTGAAGGATTGCGAGCTGGTCACGCGCATCTTCGCGAAGACGGAGTTGCTGTCGTTTTTGCTGGAGCGCGCAACGGTTACTGGCCTGCCTGCCGATCGCAGCGGCGGATCGGTCGCCGCGTTCACCCATTTATACATGCCGCGGATGCATCGGCAAGGCTATGTCGCGCCGAATCTCGGCGACGTAGCCGGCGCCGCGAGCCCCGGCGGTTTCGTGATGGATTCGCGGCCCGGCCTCTATGATTCCGTGCTGGTGCTCGACTACAAGAGCCTGTATCCCTCTATCATCCGCACCTTTCTGATCGACCCGGTGGGCCTCGTGGAAGGCATGCTGAATCCCGGCGATGAGCAGTCGGTGCCAGGCTTTCTCGGTGCGCGTTTCTCGCGCACTCGCCATTGCTTGCCATCGATCGTGGGCCAGGTCTGGCAGGGGCGTGAAACGGCCAAACGCGAGCACAACAAGCCGCTTTCGCAGGCATTGAAAATCATCATGAACGCCTTTTATGGCGTGCTGGGATCCACCGGCTGCCGCTTCTTCGACCCGCGCCTGGCGTCGTCGATCACCATGCGCGGCCATGAAATCATGCACGCCACGCGCGAGCTGATTCAAGCCGAAGGCTTTGAAGTCATTTACGGCGACACGGATTCCACCTTCGTGTGGCTGAAACACGCGCATGGCGAGGAGGACGCGAGCCGCATCGGCCGGGCGCTTGTCGAGCACATCAACGCGTGGTGGCGGCACAATCTGCAGGAACGCTTCGGGCTCGACAGTGCGCTCGAGCTGCAATTCGAGCGGCACTACCGGCGCTTCTTCATGCCGACAATTCGCGGTACGGAGGAAGGCAGCAAGAAACGCTATGCCGGACTGACTGTTTTGCCGGACGGCAGCGAGGAAATCGTCTACAAAGGGCTAGAAACGGTGCGAACCGATTGGACGCCGCTCGCGCAGCAGTTTCAGCAGGAGTTGTATCGACGCATTTTCAAGCAACAGCCGTATCAGGATTATGTCCGCGACTACGTGCGCGATACGCTGGACGGCAAGCTGGACGATCAACTTGTGTACCGCAAACGCCTGCGCCGGCCGCTCGGCGATTACGAGCGCAACGTCCCGCCCCATGTGCGCGCGGCACGCGTGGCCGACGAATTCAACCGGCAACAGGGGCGGCCGTTGCAATATCAGAACGGCGGCTGGATCAGCTATGTGATGACGGTCGCCGGACCGGAACCGCTGGAAACGCTGCGCTCGGCGATCGACTACGAACACTATCTGACACGGCAGTTGCAACCCGTCGCCGATGCGATCCTGCCACTGCTGAGAGATGACTTTACGACGCTGATGAGCGGTCAGAAACAGCTGTTCTGAGCGACCCAAAAACGTGAGCCACTCATAGCGCGAGATATTTTCCGGCTCAATAGCCGTGGCGCGCACGCCATCGCGCTTAGAGCGCGACTGCGCAGCCGGCGTAGAATCCAGACGGGACTTTTCACCGGCCAACGCGGCGGTTACCCCGAAACCCTATCAGTCACGCATGATCCCCGTCGCCCGTGGTTTGAAAGCGCGAGGCGCTCATGCTGCCCCGCACCAATTCAACTGGCGTTCCAGGAGACATGACCATGGCAAAGCTCATCGCACTTTACAAAGTTCCGTCAAACCCAGAAGCATTCGACGCCCACTACTTCTCGAATCACGTGCCGCTCGCCAAACAGGTACCCGGCCTTCGGCGCTATGAAGTCAATACTGGACCGGTCGCAACGCCGCAGGGCGATTCGCCCTACCATCTTGCGGCTATCCTGAGCTTCGATTCCATGGATGCCTTGCAACAGGGGCTCAATTCTCCCGAAGGCCAGGCTGCAGCGGGCGATCTGGCCAAATTTGCCCAGGCCGGCGTCGAGCTCCTCGTATTCGACACCAAAGAAGTCTGAAGCTGCCGTTGTTCCGATCCAGCATGCGCGCGATCAGGCAATGCCTCGGCGGGTAGCCTGATCGCATCCGCGCCCGTCTCAAAGCGACCCGTTGCTTGACCGCTTTGATCGAATCGATCCTATAGCGTCGGCTAACGCCGCCTCACTTCGAAATCTTCTCCAGTTCGAGCCCCTTCGTCCGCGGCCCCAACAACCCGATCGCCAGCATCACGATCAGCATCGCTGCGGCGATAAAGATGAACACGCCCGAAGTGCCGAAGCGCTTCAACACCGACGCGATCAGGAACGCCGTGAAAATCGCCGAGAAACGGCTCCAGGAATAGACGAAGCCCACCGCTCGCGCACGGATGCTGGTCGGAAAGAGCTCAGTCTGATACGCATGGTAGCTGTACGAAATGATATTTCCCGCGAGCGTCAGACACACGCCGAGGCTGACCAGCAACACCGCTCCCGACGCCTGACTGAACCACAGGCCGCAGACGATATTCACGGCCGCCATCACCACGATCACCGTCTTGCGCTCGAAGCGGTCGGCGATAAAGAGGCCGATCACCGGACCGATTGGCGCGGCTAACGCGATCACGCTCGAGTACATCAGGCTCGTGGTGACCGTAATGCCCTGCTTGATCAACAGTGTGGGCACCCAGTTCGCAAAGCCGTAGAACCCGACAGTCTGGAAGATGTTGAAGATCGTCATCATCAGCGTGCGGCTGCGGTAGGGCGGCACCCACATATCGCGGAAGCTGCCGCGTGGCGCGACCGGCACCGGCGGCGCGGGCTGCGGCAATTCGCGGCCGTATTCGCTGCGCACTTTCGCTTCGAGTTCGCTCATCACGCGATCGGCTTCGGCAAGGCGGCCTTGTTGCGCGAGCCAACGCGGGCTTTCCGGCAACGCGCGCCGGATCCACCAGACAAACAATGCACCGTGTGCGCCGATCAGCACCACCCAGCGCCAGCCGTCGATACCGAACGGCGTGCGCGGCACCAGCAGATAGGACAGAAACGCGACCACCGGGACCGCCGTAAAACCGACCGCCTGCTCGCACGCGAAAGCGCGGCCGCGAATCTGCTTGGGCACCAGCTCCGAGATATACGTGCCGATTGTCACCAATTCGACGCCAATGCCGATGCCCGCCACGAAGCGCCAGACGTTCAGGCCCATAGCGGTGTCCTGAAACGCCATCACGACGTTGGCCGCCGTGTACCAGAGCAACGAATAGGTGAAGACGGCGCGGCGTCCGAAGCGATCCGCCAGAAAGCCGCATGCGATCGTGCCGATGAAAAGCCCGCTGAACAGCGCGGCGATAAAACTCGCGACGCCCGTCGAGCCGAACAGGCCGTGCGTCGTCGCGGTCAGCAGGCCGCTCTTGACGAGACCCGGCGCGACATAACCCGAGTACAGCAAGTCATACAGCTCGAAGAAGAAGCCGAGGCTCAACAGCACCACCAGCTTCCAGATGCTGCGTGTGGCGGGCAGCCGGTCGAGGCGCGCGGAGATATTGCCGGCGTCGAGCGTCATAGCGGCCGAGCCGGCGATGGTTGCGGAAGACGCCGCGCCGTCGGCACTGCGCGCGACGGACCCGGCGTGATGAGGGGTTGCCATGTTGTGTGTCTCCTGGTGAGCCTGACGAAGCGCGATGAAGCTCGCCGCGGCCGGTCTTATGCCGGCCTCTCGTACCTTTACGCGTCATGCGCATCACGATGCCGGGCCCCAAGGTCCGGCCGGCATTCTAGCCGCGTGCGCGCTTCAATTGTTCGAAGGTGGTGATTTTCCCGGCCAGCGCGCTCGCGGCAACGGTGTACGGACTCGCTAGCCACACATTGCCCGGTCCCGAGCGGCCGGGGAAGTTGCGGTTGATCGCGCTGATCGTCACCTCGTTCGCCTCGGCCGATTGTCCCGGTCCGCAATTCGCACACGAACCGCAGCCCGGCATGACGAGCGTCACGCCGGCGCGCTCGAAGACCGGCAAATAACCTTGGCTCTCGCAATACGCACGTACCGCCATGGTGCCGAATTGCAGGAACAGACGCGTGCCCTCCGGCACACGCATGCTCTGCTCCACGCCCCAGCGCAACACCTCGTGATAGAAGTCGAAGTCTTCCCGCTTGCCCGCCGTGCATGAGCCGCCGTATGCGATATCGATGGCGACGTCCTGCTCCAGGTGCTGGGCCGGCACGCCATTGCCCGGATCGCCGGGGCGCGCGAGCATCGGCTCGATTGCGGTGGCGTCGATGCGGATTGTGTCGCGGTACGTGGCGCCCGGATCACTCTTCAGCCAGTTTTCAAGGGTGAAGTCGATGCCGCGCCGCTCCTTCAAAAACGCCACCGTGCGTTCGTCTGGTTCCACGATACCGGTGAAACCGCCCAGTTCCGCGACCATATTGGTGAGCGTCGCGCGCTCATCGATCGACATCGCGCGTACCGTTGCGCCGCCGTATTCGAACACCAGCCCGATCGCGCCGCCCGAGCGGATCGCTTCCATCTGCAACAGATGCAGCACGACGTCCTTCGCAGTCACCCCGTCGCGCAAGCTGCCGTCGATTTCAATGCGCAAGGTCTCCGGCACTTTGCAGCGCACGTAACCCGTTACCCAGCTATTGGCGATTTCCGTTGCGCCCGCACCGAATGCCAGGCAGCCGAGCGAGCCCGAATGCGGCGTATGCGAATCGGTGCCGCACGCCACCTGTCCCGGCAATGCATATTGTTCGGCCATCAGCGCATGACAGATCCCTTCGGACCCCGGCGAGTTGTCGAGCGCGCCATGCGAGCGCACCGGATAGTCGCGCGAGAAGGATGTATGTCCTTCCATCAGATTGGCGACACCTGGCAGTAAACCGCCGCGCACATGCGGAATGCTCTGCGAAGCGAGCACCAGATGATCCTGGAACGCGATGATGTGATCCGGCGCATGCAGCGGGGCGGGCTTGCCGAACGCGCGATGCATCAGATGCGCGCACATGCCGGTGAAGTAGTCGTGGCTGAAGCGCCAGTCGGCGGCGATGAACACGCCGTCGCCGCGCTGCGCGCTTTCAATGCCGGGACGAAGATGGCGTTCGATGATCTTCTCGACGAGCGTCTTCGGCTCGGTGGCGTTTGCACCGTTTGCGCCGTTTGCCCCGTTTGCCGCGTTTGCGATATCCCTCACGCCCGGTGCAGGCCAATCCGCAAACTTGCTGTAAGCGAGCAGTCCGCCGCTGCGAATGATCTGCTGCGTGAGCGCATCGCGGCCTTTGAGAAACTCCTCGATCGGCACCGCTTCTCCCGCGATCAGGCGATCGAGCACGGAGAAATCGGTGGTAGTGAGAATGCCGATGTTGTCGCAGTTCTGCTGATAGATGCGCTCGAAACTTTCCGCGACGATCAAGCGAATGCCCGCCGACAACTCCGCCAACGGACTCGATTCGCGCGAAGAACCCTTACCGTAGCGCTTACCCGCCACCGTCACCTGGAAGCCGCCGTCCTTGACGGCATGACGGCCGATCGGCATGCGTTCGCCCGCTTTGAAGCCGACATACGGAAACTGGCCGAGACGTTCGTCGTAAGTGAGCATCACCGTGACGGGCGTGATCTCGTCGGTCGAGACGTTATCGCGTAGCGGGCCCGCCGTGGCGCGCGTGACATTGTGGCCGGCGAGTTGTGCCTCGATCACCGCGGGGTCCTGGGACAGGTACAGCACGCGGCCGTCCAGACGAATCGTGTCGCTCATGGGCGTTCTCCTTGCGCTCACTATACGGCGCGCATGGACAATGCCGAAGTGCCGGTCCGGCAACACAGACGTCTCGTTTGGCGAACGCTGCGCGACGTAGTCTCGTACGCGCTAGGGCTGATTGCCGAGAAAGCCCACCAGCGCCGTTGCGCTCGCGCTTAACTGATCACGCGCCTTGAAGATCATGATGAGGTGCCGCACGGCCCAGGCGTCGCTCAAGGAGAGCAGGCGCACGTCGAGCGCGTTCACATAGAGCAGTCCCACCTGCTCGGGCACGACCGCAATACCGAGGCCGGCATGAACCATCCGGCACAGCGCATCGAGGCTGCTGACGCGGATTTTCACGTCGAGTTGCCGCCCCGCGCTCGCTGCCGCCTGCTGCGCGAGAAGCTGAGTCAGCGCGCTCTCACGGCGCAGACCGACAAAGCTATCGTCGAGCAGTTCGTCGAACGCCACGTGCGATACGTTGGCGAGGCGATGACCGCCTGGCACCAGCACCCCCAGGCGGTCTTCCCGATACGGCACCTGCTCGAAGGCTTCGCTGCCCGCCACCGGGTTGCAGATGCCGAAGTCCGCGCCGTGTTCGTCGACGATACGCAGCACTTCCGCGCTGTTCTCCTCTTCCAGTTCGATCGACACTTCCGGAAACATGCGCCCGAACGCCGCGACGTCTTCCGGCAGAAACTGCACGATCGACGAGAGATTCGCCACCACCCGCACCCGCCCCTTCGCGCCCGACGAAAAGCGCGACAACTCGGCGCTCATCTGCTCAATGCTGCCGATGATCGCCAGCGCATAGCGCAGCACGGTCTCGCCGACCGGCGTCACCGTAATGCCGCGCGACTGACGCTGAATCACCGGCAAGCCGATCATCGCTTCGATCTCGGCGATGCGCCGACTCACCGCGGAAGACGCGATGAACTCGCGCTCCGCCGCGCGCGCGATGTTGTGTTCCTGGCAGACGGCGACGAACAGCCGCAGTGAGGTGAGGTCGAGTTTTTTGAGGAGGTTTTCCATGGGGTCACTCGCGGTGAATCCCCAATTGTGACGTGCCTTGCACAATTCGTCGCCTTTTCACCCGAATCCGGACGGTCCCGCCACAATAACCTTGAGTGGCATGGCGCAACTCGTGCGGCTCATTCGGTACGATGCGGCACGTCGTTCGGGAAAGGATACGGGGCGTGAGGTCCTGGCCACTCCACCGCCGGTGGACCGCTCAGCGCATCGCATCCGGCAAGACCTGCCAAAAGACTGCACGCGAGCAGACCGGCGCAAATGCATCGGACTGCTGCTCGACCGTTCATCGCACACCTCCTTGCATCTGGCACACACGCTCCTTCTTGGACAGTGTTTTGATCTCGGTTGCCAGATCACCGGCAGCAATGCGCTCGAAATGACGAATCGCGGCATCGATAGGCGGTCGGCGGAAAAGTCCGCCGCCGCCCGATGAATGGATCAGCGAGAATCTGATTCCCGGATCAGAAGCGGGTGCGCACGCCTGTGGTCAATTCGAGCTGGTTGGTCGAGCCGAACGTGGTTCCGACGGTGTAGCCGCCATGCAGTCTCATGTAGTCGCCGGCCAGATACACTTCAGTGCGCTTGGACAGGTGATAGAAGACCGACCCGTACAGTGTTTCCTTGAAGCCATTGTGGAGGCCGGACGTCGGATCGAACGCACCGATGTTCGCGTTCGGAATATCGCCATTGCTGTCGTACGCGGCGTTCTTCACGCGCATCTGTTGATAACCGAGTTCGTAGTCGAGCGGCCCCTTCGGCGACAGCTTGAACGATACCGTCCAGGCGTTGTCCTGACGCTGGCCGAGCGCACCCTGATTGCCCAGGTAACGGAAGTAACCCGCATTGGCACGCAGAATACCGAACGTGTAGTTACCGCCTACCGAGAACGTCTGGTTGGTGAAGCCAACACGATTCACGTGGTTGTAGAAGCCCGACACGTCGAACGCGCCGCCGTTGTACCCGAGGGCTGCCTGGTAGTTGGAGTTAGAACCGAAACTCGTCGAGTTGCCGAATGCGTAGCCGGCGCTGGCGAAAATGCCGTTGCTGAACAGCTTCTTCCACGCCACGCCATTGCTATAACGTGTGCCGGTCGCGCTGGCCGCGTAGAAAATCATCTGCTTGAAGTTGTTCGAATTGGTCCAGCCGCCCTCTTCCGTCGTCAAGCGCGCGGAGCCGTACGCGTCGCCATAGATCGTCGATGCGTCACGCGCGATCGTGTTCTGGAACCCCGCCGTGAGCTTGCCGAATGTGTCGTTTTCGATACCGACCCATGCGTCACGGTCGAAGATCTGACCCGGATCTTCCATCTGGCCGTTGGCGACAACAAATTCACTCTCCAACCGGAAAATGATCTTCGTTCCGCCACCGATGTCTTCCGCACCCTTCAGGCCCCAGCGGCTGCCGCTGAACCACGGTTCGCCATCGTTGCCCATGCCGATGACATGATTGCCGTTGGCATCCGCGTGCGTCCGATAGGTCGGAACGCTGAGATCCATCAGGCCATACAGCTGAACGCTCGATTGGGCATGCGCGCCGGTCGCTGCAAAAGCGCCTGCCGTAACGGCCAAAGCCAGATACTTTTTCTTCAAGATCGTCTCCTCAGATTACTACGTTAAAGTTTTCGCTTTTGTTGCCTGCTGTGGCCAGCATCCAGCTATCAGAACGACCGTAACGGTCAACCGATGTGCGCAATCCTAATTACCTGAATCTTTCACGCATCTTTCCCGTACCATTTGTACGACTAAGTGGTTTCACTTATATACGTTACGTTGGAAGGTCCGGAGAAAGCGCCGGGTTATTTCGAACCGACGAACTCGTTGGTGTAGGTTTTGGCCAACTCGATATGCTTGCCTTTGACCGACGGATTAAACGCCGACAGTACCTTCAACACCGTCTCCGGACCGTCGGCAGGCATCTTGCCGTCTTTCGTAAACATCGGCAGCGACCCTTTCAGCGCGCTCAGGTAAAGCGGCTTGTCTTTCTGATAGTCGTCAGGCATCTTCGCTGCAATCTCTTCCGCGCTATGCGTGTGAATGAATTGCATCGTGCGAACGAACGCGTGCGCAAGCTTTGCTGCTTCAGCCTTGTGGGAATCGGCCCATGCCGCCTGGACGTAGAGGCTCGACGCGGGGTAGGTGCCGCCCAACGCCGCCTTCGTGCCTTCGACCGAGCGCATGTCGACGAGCACCTTCGCGTCACCGGACTTCTGCAATGCCGAGACGGTCGGCTCGGTCGTCATGCCGGCGTCGATGCGGCCTTGTTTGATCGCCGCAATGAAGCTGGCGTCGGCGCCCACCGGCAGCATCGTGTATTCCGTCGACTGGATGCCATGCTGTCCGGCGAGGTATTGCGTCAGGAAGCTGGTTGAAGAACCGAGGCCCGTCACGCCGAGTGTCTTACCCTTGACGTCCGCCATCGATTTGACCGTTTCGGCCGCTTTGGTCGACACCATTTCGACCTCGCCCGGCACTTGTCCGAACACGACGATCGCCTTGACGTCCTTGCCTTTGGTTTGCAGATCTATCGTATGGTCGTAGAAACCGACGACAGCCTGAACAGCGCCGGCCAGCAGTTCGTTTTCAGCGTCAACGCCGGCCGGCTGCGACAGCAGTTCGACGTCGAGCCCTTCATCCTTGAAATAACCAAGCTGTTCGGTCAGGCGCGCCGGCAAATAGATCAGTTTCGTGATGCCGCCCACCATGATCGTGATCTTGCCGCCGTCGGCGGCTGTCGCGTGCTGCGACGCAAGGCCGAACAGCAGACTGGAAGCAATGGCGATATGGCGCAGCGTGCGAAAGCTAGGGGTCATCGATAGTCTCCGTTATTGTCGGGCGGCGGAACGCCGCCTGTCTGCATCGATGGGGCGATTCTAGGGGAACGAATCCTTCCCTCGGCTTACACGGAGATCCTTGTTCCATACGGGATTTCCATGAGAAGCAAGCACGCCGTCAATGCAATAACTGACTATCAATGTCCAATGCCCGTATTCAGATGGTCCGCGAAAAGCGGCTTGAAAACGGGCAGATCGCTGCGAATTGTCGCCTTGGGGACCGAACGCGACGACACTACCCCTTCACACAATCAGAACAGATGATGTATCCCGCTCAGGAACACAGTCTGCCTTCCACCCGACGCCGCCCCGATCCCGAGCGTGTTCGCCACCGCCCCGCCACCGGCGGTCTCGAACATCAGGTCCGCGTAAAGTTGCGTCGTCTTCGACAGCGAATACACGTTCGCCACCGTGAACTGGCTCCAGCGGCGCCCGGCCAGCGTCGCGGTCCATGCGCCGGCTGAGACCTCCTCGGCCGGCGTCAAACGCACGTTGGCGCCGCCGTCGATAGTGCGAAAGTGTTCGCTGCCGCCGTCCGACTGAATCCGCACATCCGTTGCAAGCGCATGCAGCGTCACGCGATCAAAGCGATACGATCCGCCGATCCCCATATCGCGCACCTGTTTCGCGTTGAAAGTCGCACCGGGCGCAAGCGTCTGTCCTTCGAACGAAGTCAGGCCGAGTCCGTTGGAAAGCGGGAGCAAGCGGTTGCGGTACTCGGAATACACCGCCACCAGCTTGAGCGGCCCATTCATATAGTTGCCGCCGAAGCTAATTGTCCGACCATTGGTATTGCTGGCCGTCGCGCCGGGAAATCCATAAAGTGCGCCGAAGGTCAGCCCACCGTAGCTCGCGCTTTTCCACTTCACCGTGCTCGACAACTGCACCGGCAAAGTACTCCCGAGGCCATCGAGATTGCCTGGGTGAAACGCGGAGAAGTCGCCGAGCAGTTGAGCGGTCGAGACCGAGCCGAGCCAATCGAAATTCCAGTCGGTCTGACGGCCGAGCGTCACGGTGCCGAACCGGGGATCGGAGATGCCCACGTATGCCTGGCGATTAAAGAAGGTACTGCTGCTGGCGGACGCCCCGGTCGTCGTGACAAAGCCGCTTTCCAGCCTGAACACGACCGACCTGCCTGCGCCGATCTCCTCGACGCCCTGGAAGCCAAAGCGGTCGGCCTGCAGCGTGCCCTGCTCGGCGATAAACGCCTGAGACCCGTGCAGGTTGCTGACATAGCCGAGGCCCGCGTCGAGACTTCCATAAAGCGTGACACTGCTCTGGGCGTGAGCCGCGGTAGAAACGACGAGCGCAGCCACGCACGCGAGCACCGTCGCGCGGAAAGCGAAATTAGTTTTCATGGCGTGTTGGTTGAAGCGTATGAGGGAAGACTGCGATGGCGAGGGCGCAGAGTTAACGCCCGAAATCAGGTTGCCTGGATCTTCTCCGCCGGCGTGACGCGCCACGGGCCAAATACCAGATTGACGACGATTGCGGTGAGCGTTCCTGCCGCCATGCCGTTGCCCAGCACGATCTGCAGATAGGCCGGGAATGACGCATACACGTTGGGGACCAGAATCGGTATCAAGCCCACGACGAGCGCCGCTGCGAGCGTGTACTGATTGCCACGGGCGTGCAGATCGACCTTGCCGAGCAGACTGACGCCCATCACGCCGATCATCGCGAACACGATCAGCGCCGTGCCGCCCACCACCGGCGCCGGAATGGCGTACGCGAAGCGCCCGAGTGGCGCAAACAGCGCGATGACCATCAGCATCGCACCGGCCGTCGCGGTCACATAGCGCGAGCGCACGCCGGTGGTCTGCACGACGCCGATGTTCTCCGCGCTGGTGATGATGAGCGAGGTGCCCAGCAGCGAGCCGAGCAGCGACGCCACGGCATCGCCGCGAATGGTCCTCGGCACATCGCGGCGCATGTCGATCTTCTTGCCGGTGATCTCGCCGACGGCGACCGTCTGCCCCGTTGCTTCAGCCATCGAGATAACGCTGAAGATCAGCATGGGCAGCGCGGCAAGCACGTCGAAACGAGGCATGCCGAACGGCAGCGGCGTCGGCAGCGTCAAGAGCGGACCCGCCCACATGCCGCCTGCGGGCATCAGCCCGCTCGCCCAGGCGGCGAAGGTGCCGACCGCGAGGCCGAGCAGCACGGCAAGCCGCCCCGCCGTGCCCTTGAACAGGCGCGCGACTGCCAGCGTCGCCACGATCGTGACCAGGGCGAGGCCTAGCGACTGCGGCTGCGCGAAGCCGGGCGTTCCCGGTTGGCCGACGACGATGCCGGCGTAGATCTTGATGAGGCTCACCGACACGAGCAGCAGCATCGTCCCCACCACCACGCGCGGGAAAAATCGCAAGCAGCGCGCGAATACCGGCAGCACGAGCCAGTAAAACAGGCTCGTGAGAATCGCCGCGCCCGCGGCGGTGCGCAGATCCGTCTGCGTGGCGATGACGGCGAACAGCATGGCGGGCGCCCCGCCCGGCACCATCACGAAAGGCAGCCGGGAGCCGATCGAACCGACCCCGAGCGATTGCAGCAGCGTGCCGGCGCCACACGCAAAGAAGGTCGCGCCGATCAGCTGCACGGTCAGGTCCGACGAAAGCGACAACATTCTCGACACCAGAAAAACCGCGGTGACGGGCGAAGCCGCCATCGACAGGACATGCTGCAGGCCGAACAGCACGAGTTGCCATGCAGGCAAACGCGTGTCGACGCTATGTGTGGCTGGATCTGTCACGCTACCTCCGGAGAACGAAAACCCGACGTTCAGGTGCGCAGCCACGGCAATTGCTCGCGGCTGTAGCGGAAGGTCTGGAAGACGCTGTTCAACTGGCCAGGGCCGGTTTTGCGTGCCGCCTCGTCCGGGTATTCGCCGAACCAGGGAATCACGTATTCCCACACCACCTCGCCTGCCGGCGTGACTTCGAACAGGCGCCCGGTTGCCGATTCGGTGATGTGCGTGTTGCCATTCGCCAGTCGCTGCGCGTTGCCCATGAAGGCGCTGTAGAACGCGTTCACCATGTCGTCGGCGTACGACCACACCACTTCATGGGTCGACGGATCGATCTCCAGCACGCGCGAGAACGCCACGTGCGCGCCGGTGCGGAAATTGCCGTTGTCGAATGTGAGAATGTTGCCGTTGGCAAGCGCTACCGGTGCGTGCTGGTGCGAGACCACGCTCGGCGGAATATGCATCGTGACGCCGCCTGTCTTACGGTCGACCGCGATGATGCCCGACGTGGTACGCAGGCTCATCAGCACCTCGCCCGTCGCATTCACGCCAAGCCCGTTCACAAGCGGCCAGTGATACCGGCCGAAGCCGGACGCGATCGGAAAGTCCTCGGGCTTCAAGTGCTCCCACGCCTTCCATTCCCACACCAGCTCGCCCGCGCGATTCACTTCGCGGATCAAGTCCCCGTACATCACTTCTTCGGCGCCGTGTGCCGTGCCGCCCCGAACCCGCTCGGCAAAACCCGCCGGTACCGGCGCGCAAGCCGCATAAAGCAGATTGCCGTTGGCGAGCCACTGCGCGTCATGGTGATGCGCCGGATCTTCGTAGTGCCAAATCACTTCGCCCTCAGGCGTGACTTCGGAGAAATCGCCGCCATGCCACATCGACCACGGCGCGTAGCGGTCTTCCGAGTTCGCATGGTTGCCGTTGTAGCCGAGGTTGCCGTTCGGAAGAATGACCGCGTGGCGGCCGGGCCGCACCGGCATCTTCCACTCGTGAACGACTTCGCCACCCATGCCGACAAGGTAGACGTGACCGCCCGCCGTCTGCGGGGCGATGAGCGTGTAGCCGCCGGCCGAAAGCTTGGGGTCGTGCGCAATGAGGCCGACGCCGCGGCGCCGCTGGGTAATTTGATCGACTGTAGTAGTCACGATTCGCTCCGTTAAGATGATGGAACCCAATCTAGGCTATTCGACCCGTCAGTAAAACCTGATTATTCTTTACGGCCCGTATGGAAAAACCATACGGTCGATTTATGCGTCCAATATCACAGACATTCCGCTGTTTCGACGAAGTGGTCAGGCGCGGTTCGATCCGCAAAGCGGCCGAATCGCTACACCTGACCGCTGCCGCGGTGCACCAGCAAATCCTCAATCTGGAGGAGCAAGTCGGGGCGCCGCTCTTCGACAGATTGCCGCGCGGCATGCAGATCACCACGGCCGGCGAAATCATCATTGCTGCGGTGCGGCGCGGACAGCGCGATTTCGACAACGCGATGACCCAGGTGGAAGACTTGCGCTCGCTGCGCCGCGGGCATATCAACCTGGCGGTGTCGCCCTCTTCGGCGGAACAACTGGTGCCCGACGCGATTCAGGCCGCCATGAAGCGCTATCCGGGCGTGACCTATAGCGTGCGGTCGGGAAACGGCGAAAGCATCCTCAAGTGGGTGGAGACCGGCGAAGCCGACATCGGCTATGGCCTGCGTCGCAAGCCGCCGCCCGGCGTCGTGGAGGTGCGTGCGTTCTCGCAGCATCTCGGGCTGGTCACAGCGCCGGGGCATCCGCTGACGAAACTCGCCAAGCGGCCACGGTTGCGCGACTGTCTCGACTATCCGCTCATCCTCATGACACCGGATACCGAACTGCGGGCGATGGTGGATCAGATCGACCATCGGGAGCAGCGCAAGGCGCGCCCGCTCGTCGAAACCAGTTCGGTTTCGATGGTCCGCCGGCTCGTAGCGGACGGGGTGGGCATCGGTTTCCTGATCTCGGAGAATGTCGCGGAAGACGTGACGCAGCGCAAACTCGCATGGATGCCCCTCGCCGATGCGGGCGCCAAGTCGTTCAGTTGTCTTTATCAACGTTCTGACCTGACCACGACGGTCGCGATGAGCATGTTCCTGCAGTTCCTCGGTCACGCGATCGAGACGACCGAGAGCCTGTTCCATACTACGGCGCAAGCGGGCCGCAAGCGTGGGCAGGCGCTCAAGTGAGAGGGCGATGCCGCGCGCTCGAAACAGCATGGTGATATTGCTTAAGTCAAATCGCCGGCGACACGCTTTGCGGCGGCCAATGTTCTCCTTGACCGCCCGCCTTCGTCCGGCGGCCGCCGGAACAGGCGCTGCATGTGCGGATAGCACGGCGAATCGCTGCGCTCGTGCATCAAGCGGGTTTCGGCTTTCTATCCAATGCTATAAACAGAATCACACGAGAAAAGTCCGCGCGGCAATGCTAAAATCGCCCGCGTCTTTACGCTCACCATCATGACTCTACGCTCCCGCAACCGCATGACCGCATGGCTTGGCCTGATCGCCATGTGGCTCGTCGTGTTCGCGCCGGTCGTGAGTCAGATGCTGGTGTCGAACCGCGCGAACCAGCCCTTCGCCGCGCTTTGTTCGGCGTTGCAACCGCGAGACCTGAGTCAGGCAAGCCCGACTCCCCACGCCAGCCCGGCACCGGTCCATTTAAGCCACGACGACGCCTTCGGCGCGTGTGGTTACTGCCACCTGCTGCAGCATCACGTCGCCATGCCGACCGTCGCTGCCGCCGAACCGCCGGCAGCACTCGCAATTGCCGGCACCGCGCCGCCGGCCCTCTCCACCCGCTTCACCCCGCTCGGCGCGTTTCCGTCCGGACGCCCAAGAGACCCGCCCGCCGTTTCCTGATCGCTGTTGTTCCTGATCGCGCATCCCGTCGCATCCGTTGAGGGCGCGCGATCGCCTGTTCAATGCATCAAGGAAACGTTCATGTTCAACTTCGTCCTGCGAGGGCTGCCTTTTCGCGCCCGCCGCGGCGCTCGGCGCACTGCATCCGGTCGGCCCTGGCTGTCGTATTTCCCAGCGTTGATTCCGGCGTTCGTGCCGGCATTTGTCGCCGTGCCGGCTCATGCGGACAGCGCGCCCGCCGACGCCACACTGCCTGCTGTCAGCGTCAGCGCAAATGCTGTCGCCACATCGCGTGCCGTCGATCCGAACCTGCCGGCCTCGGTCGAGACCGTGACTCGCGAACAATTCGACAACTGGAACGTCGTCAACACCGAAGACGTCCTGAAGTACATGCCGAACCTTGCAGTACGCAAGCGCTTTATCGGCGATCTGAATTCGATCATCGCCGTACGCGGCACCAGCAACACGCAGAGCGCGCGAGGTCTCGTCTATGCGGACGGTCTGTTGCTCAGCAATCTGCTCGGCAACAGCTACTCATTTCCGCCACGCTGGTCGATGGTGTTTCCCGACGAGGTCCAGCAGGTCGACGTGATCTACGGGCCGTTCTCCGCGCTCTATCCGGGCAATTCGCTGGGCGCCACGGTGCTCATCAGCACCCGGATGCCAAAGAAGTTCGAAGCCGACGCCGACGTCAAAGCCTTCACCCAGCATTTCAGCCTGTTCGGCGTGAATCAGAACTTCAACGGCAGCGAAGCGAGTGCATCGATCGGTGACCGGATCGGAAAGTTTTCGTATTTGCTGGGTGTGAATCACCTGGAGAACACGAGCCAGCCCTTGCAATTCGCCACGCTCGCAAAGTCCAGCACGCCCGCGAAAGCCGGTGACACACCCGTCACCGGTGCGTACTTTTATAACAACCAGACCAACACGCCGACCGCGGTGCTGGGTGTGAACGGCGAAGGGATCGAACACACGGTGCAGGACCAGTTCAAGCTGAAGATGCAGTACGACTTCACGCCGACACTGCAGGCGGCCTTCACCCTGGGCTATTGGCACCAGACCTATGACAGCCAGACGTCGAGCTTCCTGCGCGACGCGAACGGCAACCCGGTATACAGCGGCAAGGTTGCAATCGGCGGCTATGAGTACGCGATTCCGGCTGCCGCCCTCGCCCCGAGTCTCGGCCACAGCGAGAACTGGCTGTACGGCGTATCGCTGAAGACGCGCAATGCCACCGGCTGGAATGGTGAAGCGATTGCTTCGTACTACGACATCGGCAACAGCGTGGCGCGCACCGCGAATTCAGGTGCGCCGGGCAACGGTCCCGGCACCGTGATCTTCGGCGACGGCACCGGCTGGAAAACGCTCGACCTGCGCACCACCTACACCCCTGCCACGCCTCAGGCGGGGCTGCAGAGCCATTCGCTGAGCTTCGGCTATCACTACGACAACTACTTCCTCGACAACGAAAGCTACAGCACGCTGAACTGGCGCGACGGCGCGGCCACGTCCTTTGCAAATGCGTTCGCCGGCAAGACGCAGACCCAGGCGTTGTACGCGCAGGACGCCTGGCACTTTCTGCCCCGCTGGAAGTTGGTCTACGGCATACGGTATGAAGACTGGCAAGCCTACGGCGGCTCGCAGGCACTGCCCGGCAAGGCGATCCCGTATAGCGATGCAAGCCAGCACCACTTCTCGCCGAAGGCCTCGTTGTCGTTCGATGTCACTGACGATCTGACCTTGCGCGCTTCCATTGGCCGTGCCTATCGGTTTCCGACTGTGGGCGAGATGTTCCAGGGGCAAATCAACGGCTCGTCGATCATCAACAACAATCCGAACCTGAAGCCCGAAGACGATCTCTCGAAAGAGCTGACCGCCGAATGGGCGCACTGGAACGGCGTGTTCCGCTTCTCGCTGTTTCAGGACGACGTGAAGAACACGATCTTCAGTCAGACCGATACGACCGTGATTCCTAACGTGACGAACTTCCAGAACATCGGCAAGGTGCGCTCACGCGGCGCCGAAACGAGCTACTCGGGACAGGATGTATTCGTGCACGGCCTGGATCTGCTGGCAAGCGTGGCGTACACGCAGTCGAAGATCATCGCCAACGCGCAGAACCCGGCGACCGTCGGCAAGTACTTCTATCGGATTCCGCTATGGCGCGCCAATCTTGCCGCGACTTATCACATCGACGAACGCGCGGCGGTTACGCTCGCCGCGCGCTACTCCGGCCGCGAATACAACACGCTCACCAATACCGACACGAATCCCGATGTATTCGGCGGCACCAGTTCGTACACGGTGGCCGACGCCAAGTTCACGTTCAAGCCGACCAGACTGAGTGAAATCGGCGTCGGTGTCGACAACCTGTTCGACGCGCGCTACTTCGTCTATCACCCGTATCCGGGCCGCACGTTTTACGTTGAAGCGAAGCTGCGTATGTGACCGCGCGATGCACACCTCAACACATGTGCATCGCTGCGCAAACCGATCGATCCATTTTTGCATCAGGAGGATTGAAATGTCCACCATCACCGCTCAACGCATGACGTCGGCAATGGGCGCCGCGAGCGCCGGCTACCGGACGCTCTGGCGCTGGCATTTTTATGCGGGCCTCTTTGTGATGCCCTTTCTGGTGGTGCTTGCGATCACCGGCACGCTGTACTGTTTCCAGCCGCAGATCGAGCCGCTGCTTTACCCGCATCGCTTGATCGTCGAGCCGCAAGCCGCGCCCAGGCTGACCGAAGACGCACTGCTTGCCAAGGCCCGCGCGGCGATGCCCGCCGACGCAGCCGCGGTGACGGCCCCCATCGCGAGCGCACCGGATCGCAGCACTGAATTCGTCTTCCGTCTCGCCAACGGCGAAAAACAGAGCGTCTATCTGAACCCGTACAGCGGCGAAGTGTTGGGCACGCTGAGCGTCGAACGCCGCTTCATGCAAGTGGATCGCATGCTTCACCGCAAACTGCTGCTCGGCAAACCAGGCGAACTGCTGATGGAGCTGGCCGCGTGCTGGACGCTGGTGATGATCGGCACCGGCATCGCCCTCTGGTGGCCGCGCGAGAAAACCACGGCACGCGCGGCGCTGCTGCCACGTTTCGCGCTGAAGGGACGCGCGCTGTGGAAGAACCTTCACGCCGTGATGGGCATCTGGCTCGCGCTCGGCGCGCTCGCGTTCGTGCTGAGCGGCCTGCCCTGGACGGGCTCGTGGGGTAAGCAGTTCAAGGCGCTCGCGACTGCCGCCCATCTTGGCGCACCGCCCGGATCGTGGGGTGGCTTGCCGTTGCGTTCCGCCCTGCCTGGCGTGCACACCGCTGGACAGGGCGGAACGGCGCAAGCGCGGACGGCCCACAAAGCACCCAATGCGCACGATGAGCACAGCGCCCACGAAGCGAACATGGACTCGATGCCGGGCATGGTGATGGACGACCTGCCGTTGCCGATCACGCCATGGGCCGTCGGCAACACGCCCGTGCCGGCATCCGCCGACACCCACGCGGCGCAGGCGCTTCCGCTTGGACGTATCGTCGCGCTGGTCGCCTCGCTCGGCGTCTCGAGCGGTTATGACATCGTGCTGCCCACTACCGCTACCGGCGTCTACACCGTCTCGTACTTTCCGGCCGACCCGAAGCAGGAGCGCACGCTGTACCTCGACCAATACAGCGGCGCGGTGCTGAAGGATATCCGCTATGGCGACTACGGCGCCGTCTCGAAGGCGGTGTCGTACGGCACCTCGTTGCATATGGGCCGCTATTTCGGCCTCGCCAATCAGCTTGTCTGCGCCGTGATTTCACTCGGGCTTGCGGGAATGGCCGTGACCGGCTGCGTGATGTGGTGGAAGCGGCGCCCGCAGCGTTCGCTCGGCGCCCCGTCGCGCGAACGGGCCGCACCGCCCATGCGCGGCTGGAAAACCGGCCTCGTCCTGCTCGGCATCGTCTTCCCGCTGATGGGCGCCACGCTTCTCGCGGTCTGGATCGCCGACCGCGCGATTTTCGCCCGCGCCTCGCACCCTGCTTAAAGCTTGTTTCCCGCTGCCAAAACCCAGGAGCACACCATGAAGACACCACGCAAACTTCTACTCGCCGCCTTGCTGTGCGGTTCATCCATTCACGCGTTTGCGGGCGCCGCTGCAACCGCAAACGTATCGGACTGCTGGATCCGCGCGTTGCCGGGCGATCTGCCATCAGGCGGCTATTTCAAGGTAAGCAACGCGGGCGACCAGGCGATGAATCTGGTCGGCGTCAGCTCTGACGTCTTCGGCATGGCGATGCTGCATCAGACGCAAAGCCAGGGCAGCACGTCGTCGATGGCGATGGTCGATCAGGTGGCGGTACCCGCGCACGGCTCGCTCGTCTTTGCGCCGGGCAACTACCACGTGATGCTGGAGCACCCCAAACAGCCGCTCAAGATCGGCTCGACGATCCCGCTGACTCTCTCGTTCAGCGACGGCGAGAAAGTCACTGCCGCCTGCACGGTGAAGAGCGCGGGCACGCTGGCCCCGTGATGTTCCCGAGCCGCATCGAACCGCTGCGAGGCGATTCGATGCGCCCGTCAAGCTGACCATTGCACGTCCCGATCATTTTTTTAGCGCGGCGCGTTCGCACAGTGTGTGACTTAATACTCCACGAGAATAGTGACGCGGCGATTCGCGGCTCGCGCTGCCGCATCGTCTCCAATGATCAAGGGAAAATTGTCCGCCCTGCCGATCGCGGCCATTCTGTGAGCTTCGATTCCCTTGTCGGCGAAGAATCGCACCACGGCGCCTGCCCGTGCGGACGACAACTCCCAATTGGATTCGTATTTCGCTGTGGATATCGGCACGCTGTCAGTGTGACCCTCGACGAGGATGTTGTTTTTCGAACGGTCGCGCAGTACTCCGGCAATCTGGTCCAACACACCGAAAGATTCCGGCAACAAACGCGCGTCACCCGAGTTGAACAAGATCTTCGCGTTGATGGCGATTTCAACGCCCTGTGAGGCATTTGAAATCGTAATCTGCCGGTTGCCCTGAAGCGGCTCCAGCAAGGAAAGAAGCTGACGCCTTGCGAACTCAGGCACATTGGGTGCGGCGACCGTAGCGCTGGCGCCGCCGGCACCCGTGACCTCTTTCACCTCGCGGTGCGCGAGCGTCTTTATTTCGAATTCCCGGTTTTTCGCCAGTTGCAGCACATAGAGCGCAAGGAACAACACCATCAACGTGGTGACAAGGTCCGCGTAGGAAATCAACCAGCGTCCGGACTGCTCCTCGCCATCGTCTTCGTTCTGATAGCCGGTTTTGTCCGCCGCAAGGCGCTTGTTACCCGAGGTGGTGTTCATGCTCGAACCGTCTGCTTCCGATATGCGTTTGAATGGGCGCCTGGCGAGGCTTCGCCAACCGTTCGAGACCGGCTGCGAGGTCGATCAGCCCAGCAACTCAGCGGATCTTCCCCGCACGTCGCCCGCCAGCCGGGTTTCGATCGTGTGCGGCGACTCCTTGCGCGAGATGGCGAGCAAACCATCGAGGTATAAACGCCTGAAGCGCAACTCGCTATCCACCTGCGCCCTTATCTTTCCGTATAAGGGCAGAAAGACCAGGTTCGCCAGCGCGAGGCCGTAAAGCGTCGCCACGAAAGCGACGGCAATACCTTGCCCGAGTTGCGCCGGTTCGAGCATATGACCCGTCACCTGAATCAGTCCGAGCACCGCGCCCAGAATGCCGAACGTCGGCGCATAGCCCCCCGCCTGCTGCCATATCCGCGCTGCTGCCATGTGATTGCGCTCATAGGCATCCAGTTCTCTTTGCAAGGCGTCCTCGAGCACGGCAGTCGATACACCGTTTGCCAGAAGTTCCAGGCCTCTTTTCGCAAACGGATTGATTCCGCCCGCCTCGATCGACTCGAACACGAGCATGCCGTTCAGCTTCGCCTGATCGCCCCACTCGAGCAGGACGGACAAGCTTTCACGATCGACCTGGCGCGCTTTCACAAACGCGAGCCGCAGTTGCTTCATGCCGTCATAAAATCTTGCCCAGGTATTCTGGATCATCACCGCGCCGAAGGTGCCACCCAATACGATGACGAATGCCTCCAGCTGAAACAGCGAGGTGAAGTGGCCGCCCTCGAGCGAGAATCCGGCCACGATAGCCGTTACGCCGAACAGAGCGCCGAATAGTGTCAAAAGATCCATACATCCTCTCGAACGGGCGCCCCCTCATCGAACCAGAAGTGAAAGCGGCCTGTTGTCCGTGCACCAGGTGTCAGGCATTCAGATTGGAAAGCGGCGCGGCGGCGGCCGCCGGAGATTTGATTGCGCGTACGGTCTCGATGAATCGCTCCTCGATTTCGGCAATCTCCAGCGGATCGATTTTGATTTCACGCCGCATGACCCACGACACCTCTTTCTTTCTCGCCTCGGTCATCACCGAGAACAAACGATCGGAGATCGGCTCGCCCGTCAGGGCGGAGAGCAATTTCGCGAGGTCGTAGGTGTCGAAAGCGCTCACGGCTTCGAACAAGGTTCGCTGGTCGACACACTCCAGATCGTCCAGAGACTTCAACTCGCTCGTGCCACGGGGACTGCGCCGGGAAAAATACGTGATGCCCTTTTCCTCGACGTAATTCAACACCTTGGACTTGCGAAAGGCGAAGATGTCTTCTGCGATTTCCGCGTGCGAGAGCTTGTTGAGAATCAGCTTCTTCTCGATGCCGATCAGGGCTTCCAGGTCGGCCAGCTCGATCAGTTCCAGTTCACTGTTGATCGAAATGTCGAGATCGTGGTCCGCCACCTGCTGAGCCCGCTCCGTGATCCGCACGGGATCGAAGGTCACGAGTTGCCGCCCGGCTGCGCCGTCTTGCGCCGAATAGCGCGCCGACAGCGTGCTCACGCGGTCCGAGCGGCCCGGCTCGAGCGTGACGAGGTTGAGTTTCTCCATCCGCTTGAGCATGGCCATCACATGCGGACGCGAATGACCGGCAATCGCATGGCACTTCTTGATGACTTCAGGCAGCGGCACCGAGAACTCCTCCCCTTGAGCGCGGCGCGCGCGTCCGTCCAGCCGGTCTGCGTTCTCGGTACCGGCCATCAGCGACAGAACATGCGCGTACGAGAGAACGCCTGGCAGGAAATCGGCATGCGTATGGGTGGCCAGGACGTCGTCCTTCTTCTTTACGCGCCGGATCATGGTGCGCACGATATGGCGCAGCAGCGGCGATACGCGCTCGAGCTCCTCCTCCACGACGTGGGCTGCAATGACGGTCAATTGGCAAAAGCTAATGGCTTTTGCGGTGTGCGCGCGCGGTTCGGCCGGCAACAAGGACGCTTCGCCAAAAAACTCCCCCTTTCCGAGCGTGGCGAGAATGACCTTTTTTTCCTCGCATTGAGTAGAGATTTCGACTTTGCCATCTGCGATCACGTAGATGACGGCGTCGCCCGCGAAGCCTTCAGAATAGATGACTTCGCCCGGAGCCGCGGCGCGCGACCATGGCGATCGTTGGTGATTCAAGATTCATTCCCCCGAAGAACTATTGCCTCGTTCATCCCACGCCGTCCTGAGACAGAGCGATGTCCGATGGTCCCGACTATTTGACTGGATAACGACATGTAAGACGCAAATCTTTAACCCCACCAATAATCAGACATATCAGACGTTCGGAGGTAGTCGCGCAAACGTTTGGCGGGCTGCGGGCCAGGCAGGGAATGAGTCGGCTGGATGCACGTCCGGGGTGAACGGAATATCACGGTGGCACGAACTATAATTCAGGGCGTCGGGAGGTGGTTCATGTCGAACACACATCAACCGAAAGACAATCATCTGCTTTCCGTGCTGCCGAAAGCGGAATGGGAGCGCATCGCACCGCATCTCGTCGCGCTCGATATGCCGCTCGGCGAAGTCGTGTATGAATCGGGCGACCGGCTGGACTATGTCTACTTCCCCACCACCGCGATCGTCTCTCTGCTCTACGTGATGGAAGACGGCGCCTCCGCCGAGATCGCGATTGTCGGCAACGAGGGGCTGATCGGCATCGCGCTCTTCATGGGCGGCGAGACGACGCCGAGCCGTGCGGTCGTACAAAGCGCCGGACAGGCGTACCGGCTCGAAGCACGCCTTCTGAAAGAAGAGTTCCGTCGCGCCGGCCCCATGCAGCGATTGTTGCTGCGTTACACGCAGGCACTCATCACGCAGATGGCGCAAACGGCCGTGTGCAACCGGCATCATTCGATCGACCAGCAACTGTGCCGCTGGCTGCTGTTAAGCGTCGACCGTTTACCGTCCAACGAACTGCGGATGACCCAGGAATTGATTGCGAACATGCTCGGCGTGCGCCGTTCGGGCGTCACCGAAGCAGCCATGAAACTGCAGGATGCGGGGTTGATCCGCTACAGCTATGGTCATATCGAAGTGATCGACCGTCCAGGTCTCGAAGCGCGCGTGTGCGAATGCTACGGCGTGGTGAGGCGCGAATTCGACCGACTGCTGCCCGATCTGAAAGCCGTTTAGACGGGTCCCGCGCCGTATCCGGGTTAACCGCTTTTGTTGCGTCGCGATTAGGCGCAATCTGATGAGATTCGCAGCGCTGCCTCCGATTGGGCGTCACCTCATCGAAATCAGGACCGCACCCAGCGATTCCCCCTTAAACGAACTCTCCGAGGCCGACATGTATAAGCGCATTCTGGTGGCGATCGACGGCAGCGAAACGTCCGAACATGCATTCGACGCCGCTTTACAGCTCGCGTACGAGAGCGGCGCGCAATTGCAACCGCTCTATGTCGTCGACAACCCGCTGCTGGCATACGACGCCTCCGGCTACGATCCGACAATACTGCGTGACGCGTTCGTGGAAGAAGGTCAGCGATTGCTGGCGGACGCACTGGCCCGCATGAAGCACGAAAACGTGGCCGGCACACCGCGGATGGTGGACGTCGAGCCAATCGGCGAGGATATTTCGGAGCGTATCCGCATCACGGCGAACGAATTCAACGCGGACCTGCTGGTGCTCGGCACGCACGGCCGGCGCGGCTTCAAGCGTCTGTTTCTCGGCAGCGTCGCCGAACGCGTGGTGCGTAGCGCATGCTGTCCGGTCTTGCTGGTGCCCAGCCGGCAGACGCAAACCACGCACGTTCACTCCGCCAAACCGGGCCACGCCGACGTCGCCGCTGCGATGTACGAGATTCCGCCCACCCCTTCCACGAAGCCGTGAGTGGCGCGTAGCGTCCACTCACCCTTTCGTCGCCCCAAACGTCAAGCCCGCCACAAAATGCTTCTGCATCGCAAAGAACATGGCGACCGACGGCAACGCGGCAAGAATCGACCCAGCGGACACGAGATTCCAGGCCGTCGTCCACTGCCCTTTCAACGCCGCGACGCCTACGGTAATCGGCGCAGCGTCGTCACCTTGCGTCAGGCAGAGCGCCCAGAAGTAGTCGTTCCACACGAACGTGAACACGAGGATCGCCAGCGCGGCAAGCGCGGGACGGATCAACGGCAACACGATCTTGAAGAACACGGTCCACTCATTCGCACCCTCGATGCGCGCCGCCTCGATCAGTTCAAACGGCAACTGCTTGATGAAATTCCGCAGAAACAGCGCGCAGAATCCAGTCTGAAACGACACATGAAAAAGAATCAACGCGCTCACCGTATTGAACAACCCGAGCTGCAATGACAGATTCCGCACCGGAATCATCAATACCTGCACCGGCACAAAATTCCCCGCGACGAAAGTCGCGAACAACGTCGAATTGCCGCGAAACCGATAGATCGCCAGCGCGAATCCAGCCATCGCCGCCAGTGCAATCGAGCCCACCACAGCGGGCACCGTAATCAGCACACTATTCCAGAAGTAATGCAGCATCGGCGAGGTAGTCAACGCCTCGCGATAATTGTCGAACATCGCGAAATGCTTCGGCCAGCCCCAATAGTTGCCCTCGCTCAGTTCTTCCGTCGAGCGCACCGACGTCACGAGCACCGCGATCATCGGCAGCAGCCAGATCAGCAGCGCGAGCGGCAAGGTCAGTTTGTACACCCGGCGCGATACCGGCTTCCATTTGTCGATCGGGATCGGAAACATGGTCGGCTCCTTATTGCTCGGCTCGCAGCATCCGCCGCAAGTGATAAACGATGTACACCAGCATGATGCAGAACAGCACGACCGCTACCGCCGCGGAATAGCCGATGCGGTAATACTTGATCGCCTGGTCGTACATGTAATAAGCAAGCACGGTCGAACTCTCGAACGGTCCGCCGCCGGTCATCACCGAGATCAGATCGAAGCTGCGCAACGCGCCGATCACGGTGACGACGATCGCCATGAAGGTCGTAGGCCGCAATTGCGGCAGGATCACGTGCCACAACATTGACCAGCCGCGCGCGCCCTCCATTCGCGCAGCCTCGATCTGCTCGGCGTTCAGCGACGTCAGGCCGGTCAGGTAAAGAATCATGCAATAGGCGGTTTGCGGCCAGAGGGCCGCGAACACGATCCCCAAGGTCGCATAGCGAGGGTCGCCGAGCACGGGCACGCCGTGGCCGAGAATCACCGCGAGCAAGCCGAAGGTGGGATCGTAGAACCACGAGAAGATCAAGCCGACCACCACGCCCGATAACACGAACGGCGCGAAAAACAGTGACTTGACGATGCGTATGCCGGCCACCGCCTGGTTCAGATATAGCGCGACGGCAAGTCCCATCGGCGGAGCGAGCAGGAACAGCAGCAGCCAGATGAGGTTGTTCTTCAGCGCCGTATAGAACGTTTGCGTATGGAACAGCTCGACATAATTCGCGAGACCGACGAAAGACGGCTCGGTCATTCCGTCCCAGTTGAAAAAGCTCAGGCGTATGGTCGACAGGATCGGCCATACGACGTAGATCGCCACCATCACGCAGGCCGGCGCGAGAAACAGGAAGGCGGCTCGCCGCTGCCGGCGCGCGGTCGGCGATGGACGGCGCCGGCGCACGCCGGCTATTGTGCCGCCGCGCAATGCGCCACCCGATGCGGGCAGACCCGGTTCACCGGGCTCGGCAGGACCACCGACAGTGTGACGGGTGACGGAGTGCGACACGATCATTCTCCTGTGTCGATCGGAGTTGGCGCTTTAGCTGTCGACTAGAGTTGGCGCTTTAGCGCTTACTCGAGTCCCATGCAAAGCACTTAGTCCGATCCCATGCAACATGGTTGCCAATCTGATGCAACGAGTAGCGGCCCAAGCCCGGGCCGCTACCGCCTACTTCCTGTAGATCCGCTTGCGCGTCTGTTCGAGCTGCGCGAGCACGTCGTCGAGCTTCGAGGGATCGGAGATGAATTGCTGCATCCCCTTCATCCCTTCATCGGCCATTTCCTTCGTCATGTCGCGATCGTAGAACTGCGCGATGCCGCCCTTCGTATTCGCAAGAATCTGGAAGCCGATCTTCGAGATCGGATCCTCGGGCTCAGGCGACTTGCTGTTCGCCGACAGCGAGCCGAGCCCGGCCGCCAGCTTCGCGCCATTTTCCGGCGTCTCGACGAACGCGAGGAAGGTATGCGCATCCGCCTTGTTCTTCGCCTTCGACGGAATATGCAGCGATTCGACCGGACCGTCTTCGGCGGTCGGCACCTTCGCGTCGATGATCGGGAACTGGAAGTAGCCCATTTCCGGCTTCACGTTTGGCGGAAAACCTGCCGTGATAAAGGTGCCCATCAGCATCATCGCGGCCTTGCCCTGGAACAGGAACGGCTGCACCGCATCCAGATCGTAGGAGAGCGAATTGTCGATGAAGTAGCCCGCGTCGATCAATTGCTTCCACGTCGTGTAGACTTTTTTCACGCGCGGATCGGTGTACGCAATGTCGCCCGCCATCAGTTTCTGATGGAATGCGTTGCCGTTCAGGCGCAGGTCGAGGTAATCGAACCAGCCGGCGAGCGTCCATGAATCGCGGCCCGCCACTGCGATCGGTGTGATTCCGGCGGCTTTCAGCTTCTTGCAGTCGTCAAGAAACTGGTCCCACGTTTTCGGTTCACCGGCAATGCCGACCTTCTGAAACAGATCCTTGCGATAGAACATGCCCCACGAGTAATACACGGTCGGCGCGGCGTACTGTTTGCCTTTGTAAGACGATGCTTCCTTCGTCGACGCATACATGTCGTTCCAGCCGTTCTTCACCCAGTCGCCGCTCAGGTCTTCGAACAGGCCGCGCTGGGCGTAATACGCCATCCGCTCGCCGTCATGCCAGTTGACGATATCGGGCGCGACGGTGGAGAGCCAACCGGGCAACTGAACCTTGTACGCCTCTTCATCGACGAACGATACCTTCACGTCGGTACCGGGATGCGCTTTCTTGAAGTCGTCGATGATCGACTGCCAGACCGCGCGCTGGCTCGCCCCTTTGAACGCGATGTTGACCGCGAGCGTGCCGGCCTGCGCCGTGCTGACCACGGACGTCCCTGCGGCCGCAGCGGCCAGCGCGAGTGCCAGCAGAATCTTGCGAGGTTTCAGTGTCATGTTGCCGTCTCCTTTATTCCTTGATTTTGCATCGTTGTTGTTACTGCATGGAATCCTTCGGTCAGCGCATCAGGTCGTCAGCTCGATCGATAAACGGCCACGCCCTGTGGTTCGATATTGCGTGAACCGATCACAAAAGCATCGTCGGTGACATCGGAAAGCGTGTGGGGGTGTGCCCCGTAGTTCAATACGTAGGTCAGCGCACCGCGCCGGCTAATACGCACGTTGTCGCCGGGCGGTATCGTGTCGACGCCCGCTTCCTGGGCGATCTGTGCGAACAGACGGACCGTGAGCGCATCATCGAAAAGACTCGCGAAGTAATGAAACGCGCCGCTTCGCACATACGCGGGATGGCCGTCCGCAAAACGGGCACGCACGTCGAGCGAAGCCGTTGTATTGCTCTCGATGAAATCGCGCCAGTGGCGCGCAAAGCCGTCGTCCTTCGCCGCATTCTTACTGTCTACCAGCCGCACCGCTTCGGTCACGTTCGGCCGCATCGATTCGACGCGCCACACGCGCAGCGGCAGCACCGAGGCAAGCGCACCCGGAGGCAGGTTCGCCGGGATCTGCAAATCGTGCGTCTTCGAACCGGTGCGCGGGCCGAGCACGACTTGCGCGCCCGTGCTTGCCAGCCGTGCCGCAAAATCATCCGGCACGGCCGGCAGCGGCGGCACGACGATCAGACGGTAGCCATCGAGCGGCGCATCGACCGGCACGATATCGACATCGAGGCCAAGCGAACGTAGCGCCGAGTAATACTCGAACGCGAAACGCGGATAGTGAAAGTCCGCACCCTGCGGATGAATCTCGAAGAGCCACTTCGCTTCGTAGTCGTAGACGAGGGCGACCTTCGAGCGAATCGCAGCATTGGCATCCGCATTCGCGGCGAGTACGGTACGAATCTCATCCGCCACCTGCGCGGCCTCGCTGCCGCCGACGTCCTGCCTGTTATCGGGCGTGTTCAGACCGGCATGCATCTGCTCCTGCGCAAACGGCGCCTGGCGCCAGCGGAAATACGACACGCAGCCCGCGCCGTGCGCGAACGCCTCCCAACTCCACAGCCGCACCATGCCAGGCAGTGGCGCGGGATTCCACTGCGCCCAGTTCACCGGCCCCGGCTGCTGCTCCATCACCCAGAACGGCAGCTTCGACATGCCGCGGTACACGTCATGATTGAACGAAGCAAAGTCGGGATGCCCGCTGCGCAACCAGCGCGCCTTCACGTCCGGCGCAAACCATTGCTCTTCGAGCGCGCCGAGCGGATAGCTGTCCCAGGCCGCAACATCGAGATCGGCCGCCACCTTGTAGTGATCGAACTCGGCAAAGAGCTGCATGAAGTTGTGCGCGACCGGCCGCCCCGGCGAATGCGCGCGGATGATCTCGACCTGCATGCGGTTGTAGCGCGCCACTTCGTCGGACGCGAAACGACGGTAATCGAGCCGATGCGACGGATGCGCTTCGGTAACGGTCGCCACCGGCGCGTCGATCTCGTCGAAGCCGCGGTATTCCATACTCCAGAACACCGTGCCCCACGCACGGTTCAGTGCATCGATCGTTTGATAGCGTGCCTTCAGCCACTCGCGAAAGCGCTCCACTGCTGCCGGCGAATAGCTGACCACCGTGTGATGGCAACCGAATTCGTTATCGGTCTGCCAGTACGCAACCGCCGGATGCTTGCCGTAACGCTCGGCAACTGCCGTGCAGATCCGCTGCGATGCGGCGAAATACGAAGGCGACGAGAAATCGTAATGACGCCGTGAGCCGAATGCACGCGGACGCCCATCCGCGCCGATCGGCAGAATGTCCGGATGACGGTCGATCAGCCACTTTGGCGGTGTCGCGGTCGGCGTGCACATGACGACCTGCAAACCGGCCGCCGCGAGCACGTCGATTGCGCGATCGAGCCAGCCCCAGTTGTATTCGCCAGGCGTCGGCTCCATCCGGCTCCACGCAAATTCGGCGATCCGCACCTGCTCGATGCCGAGTGCTTTCATCCGGCGAGCGTCGTCTTCCCACATCGACTCTGGCCAGTGTTCCGGGTAATAACAGACTCCAAGGCGCATTCGAATGTCCTCTATGCGTGATGTTCGACGGATTCGAGCGAAGCGGCTGCAAAACCGTCTTCGGCAAACAAATGGCAAGCGCTGCTGGGGACGCGCAAGCTGGCGGTGTCGCCTGGCGCGAGGCGCGTGTCGCCAGGCGCCTTGGCGATCAGCGCGGCGCCGCCGGGCTGATCGAGGTGGACGTAGCTGTGCTCGCCGAGTTGTTCGACGAGGGAAACGGTGCGGGTCAAAACGGCGTCTTCCGGGCTGGCCGCGGCCGCGTCGATGAACGTCAGGTGTTCGGGGCGAACGCCGAGCGTGACAGGCTGCGACGCCTGCAGACCATCGCCGCTCACGGGCACGCGCACGTTTTCGGCGGTGTGATCGAGTGTGACGACCACGCCTTGCGGATCGACCGACGCCACACGCCCCGGCAAAAAGTTCATGCGCGGCGAGCCGATGAAACCGGCGACGAAGCGGCTCTTGGGACGGTGATACAACTCGAGCGGCGCGCCGATCTGCGCGATGCTGCCGTAGCGCTCGGTGTCCTTGCCCGCGTGCAGCAGCACGATCTTGTCGGCAAGCGTCATCGCTTCGATCTGGTCATGCGTGACGTACACGACGCTGGCTTTGGCGAACTGCTTATGCAGCCGCGCGATTTCGATGCGGGTTTGGCCGCGCAGCGTCGCGTCGAGATTGGACAGGGGTTCGTCGAACAGAAACACACCGGGCTCGCGCACAATGGCCCGGCCAATCGCCACGCGCTGCCGCTGGCCGCCGGACAAGGCCTTCGGCCGACGCTCGAGGAGCGCCTCCAGTTGCAGGATGCGCGCGGCTTCCCGCACCTTGCGGTCGATTTCGTCCCTCGGGGTTTTGGATAGTTTGAGGCCGAATGCCATGTTCTCGAACACGGTCATATGCGGAAACAACGCGTAGCTCTGGAACACCATCGCCACGCCGCGCTGCGCGGCCGGTACGTCGTTGACAATGCGGCCGGCGATCAACAGGTCGCCGTCGCTCGCGTCTTCAAGACCGGCGATCATCCGCAGCAAGGTGGACTTACCGCAGCCGGACGGACCGAGAAACACGCAGAACTCGTTCTCGCCGATCTCCAGATCGACATCGCGGATCACCAGCGCGCCGTCGCCATACGCCTTCTGCACGCCTCTCAACGAAATGCTCGCCATCGCCTCGACTCCGTGATTTAATCGGCTCGATGTCGAAGATTAAGCGCTTAATCAGCAGGGCCGAAAAAATCGATCGCATGCGATCGCTTGGCCTTGCCTGTCTCCGATATCGTTTGACTGTGCGGCAAATGGTGCCGCGCCTTTGGCTACGACGCAAATGTCGAGCAGCCATCCCAAATATTGAAAACGCCATGCCTACTCTCAGCGAAGTCGCGCGTCACGCCGGCGTCACCCCCGCCACCGTATCCAACGTGCTGCGCAATCGCGGCCGGGTCGGCGCGACCACCCGCCAGCGGGTGCTCGACGCCGTCGACGCACTCGGCTATCGCCCGCACCTGGCCGCCCGCGCGCTCGCCGAGGGCCGCGCACCGACGCTCGCCCTGATGGTGTCGAGCATCGCCAATCCGTTCTATCCGGAGTTCGCGCTCGCTGTCGAACGCGCGGCACGCAGTAGCGGCCACTTCGTGATCATCTGCAATACGAACGAAGATCCCATGACCGGGCGCGCGTATCTCGACCAGATCGCCGGGACGCTTTCCGAGGGCGTGCTCGTGACGAACGCGAACCTCGATTTTGCGGACCTTCATACGACCGAGTCGCGTGGCACGCCTGTGGTGCTGTGCATGTGGGAACGTCCCAATGAGCCGCCCGGGCTACCGTGCGTCGCGGTCGATTTTCGTCTGGCAGGCGAATTGGCCGGAACGCATCTGCTGGAACTCGGCCATCGCCGGATCGGCGCGATCGTCGGCAGCAAGGCCTCCGGCATTCACGCGGCTCGCTATGACGGTTTTGTCGACGCCTTGCGTGCAGCCGGAGCGCCGAAAAGCCGCGTCAAGCATGCGGCCGATACGATGCAAGGCGGTTACGCCGCGGCGCGCGCGTTGCTGGAAGCCGATCCGAAACTTACCGCGATCTTCGCGACCAACGATCTGCCCGCGCTCGGCGCAATGCATGCTGCCGCCGATCTCGGCCTGAACGTGCCGGGCGATCTGTCCGTGATCGGCATCACAGACATTCAGCTGGCGCGCGAGTCCCGGCCCGCGTTGACGACGGTCGCCGTGCCGACCGTCGAAGTCGCCGGTCTCGCGGTATCGCTGTTGCGCGAGTTGATCGAATCGTCGTATGGGCAGACGCGGGCCGCTTCGGCAAGCGTGCCGATGCGGATTTCCTCCGCACCGGAACTGGTTGTGCGGGCATCGACCGGCGCACCACGCAAGGCGATTTAACGGCGTGCGCGATTTTTTCCTAATGCACCTCGCACGCAGAAAATGCCGCGGGGAAAAAGGCTGTTAGCATTTCAATCTGCTTTCACCTGAGTTAGGACTTTCCCGAAGTCCCCGCTCTCGATCCCGCACCGCACCACTGCCGCCAATCCCCGCCACGTAAGCCTCTTCGCCCTCATAGCCGCTTCAACAGGTCAACTTTCATCCCGATCGTTTTCTTGACGAGCGCGCTCATGCCTGTTGTACTAAATCAACCAAAGTGATTTAGGCGGTCCGTTTCGGAGAGCCTCGGAATCACAACAGGTTTCAAACCAGGTTCCAAATCAGGTTGCACGGGCGCAGCGTTCGCATGCGCAACCGCCCGAAGTCCACAACATCGTTGCCAATCACCGGAGGAGCGTCCCATGAATCAGAATTCCCGCAGGCATCCTGTCGCCAGGAAAATCGTGTCGTTGTGCGTAGCGGCATCGGCCGTGTGGTGCGCGAGCGCGAGCCAGGCGGCGGACCAGCCCGTCGTCGGCCTCATCACCAAGACCGACACGAACCCGTTCTTCGTGAAGATGAAACAGGGCGCCGAAGCGGCCGCCTCGAAAGACGGCGCCAAGCTGATCGCCGCAGCCGGCAAATTCGACGGCGATAACGCAAGCCAGGTCACCGCCATCGAAAACATGATGACGGCCGGCGCGAAAGCGATTCTGATCACGCCTAGCGATACCAAAGCGATCGTGCCGAGCATCAAGAAAGCACGTGCCGCCGGCGTGATGGTGGTCGCGCTCGACACGCCGACCGATCCGCAAGACGCCACCGACGCCCTCTTCGCCACCGACAACTTCAAAGCGGGCGTGCTGATCGGCAAGTATGCGAAAGCCGCCATGAACGGCAAGCCCGCGAAGATCGCCACGCTCGATCTCGCGCCCGGCGTGTCGGTCGGCGTGCTGCGCCATAACGGCTTTCTGGAAGGCTTCGGCGTGAAGGAAGGCGATCCGTCGATCGTCTGCAGCCAGGACACGCGCGGCGATCAGTCCAAGGGTCAGACGGCGATGGAAAACTGTCTGCAGAAGTCACCGGGTATCAACGTGGTCTACACGATCAACGAACCGGCCGCGGCGGGCGCTTATCGTGCGCTCAAGGCAGCGGGCAAGGAGAAGAGCGTGATGATCGTCTCGATCGACGGCGGCTGCGAAGGCGTGCGCAATGTGAAGGCCGGCGCGATTGCCGCGACCTCGCAGCAGTATCCGCTGAAGATGGCCTCGCTCGGCGTGACGGCGGGTGTCGAGTACGCGAAGACCGGCAAGAAGGTCTCCGGCTATCAGGACACGGGCGTGACGCTGATCACGGACAAACCGATGTCAGGCATCGATAGCAAGGATACGAAGTTCGGCCTCGACAACTGCTGGGGCAACAAGTAACGCGCATTGAACGGCGGCCCGCTGCACCGGGCCGCTACCGGATTGCCGCGTGGCCTGCCCGCCACGCTCATGCATCGAGGACACCTATCATGTCGACCCCTTCCGCGCCCGCGGGCCACTCGCGCACCTTCGCCGACCGCTTGCCGTCGCTCGCTGAAATCGGACCGCTGATCGCGCTAGTGCTGGCCTGCGGCTTCTTCATTTCGCAGAGCAACCGCTTCCTGTCGTTCCAGAATCTCTCGCTGATCCTGCAACAGACGATGGTGGTCGCCGTCATTGCCATCGGTCAGACGCTGATCGTGCTGACCGGCGGGATCGATCTGTCGTGCGGCATGGTGATGGCGTTCGGCTCGATCATCATGACCAAATTCGCGGTTACGCTCGGCGTGCCGCCGATCCTCGCGATTCTGTGCGGTATCGCCGCGAGTACGCTGTTTGGCGCGCTCAATGGTGTGCTGATCACGCGCATCAAGCTGCCCGCCTTCATCGTCACGCTGGGTACGCTGAACATCGCGTTCGCGCTCACGCAGATCTACTCGAACGCCGAGAGCGTCTCGAACCTGCCGGACGCGATCATGTTCCTGGGCAATACGTTCAAACTCGGCCCCGCCGATGTCACCTACGGCACGGTGCTCACGCTGCTGATGTACGTGGCGACCTGGTTCGTCTTGCGCGACACCGTGCCCGGCCGGCATTTGTACGCGCTCGGCAATAACGCCGAAGCGGCACGCCTGATGGGCCTCTCGTCGCAAAAGATTCTGCTTACCGTGTATTCGCTGGCCGGTGCGATCTACGGTATCGCCGCGCTATTGTCGGTGTCGCGCACCGGCGTCGGCGATCCACAGGCGGGGCAAACCGAGAATCTCGACAGCATTACCGCCGTCGTGCTGGGTGGCACCAGTCTGTTCGGCGGACGCGGCTCGATTGTCGGGACGTTGCTCGGTGCGCTGATCGTCGGCGTGTTCCGCAATGGCTTGACGCTGATCGGCGTCTCTTCGGTCTACCAGGTTTTGATCACCGGCATGCTGGTGATTCTCGCGGTTGCCGCGGACAAACTTTCCCATCGTCGCGGTTGAGCACTCCACAGGAGCCTGTCATGTCGACACCTACTTCCGCGTCTGCCGTGATGCCCGTTCTGCAAGCACGCGGACTCGTCAAACGTTACGGCAACGTCACCGCGCTCGATGGTTGCGATTTCGAAGTGCTGCCCGGCGAGATTCTCGCCGTGATCGGCGATAACGGCGCGGGTAAATCGTCGTTGATCAAGGCGCTCTCGGGCGCCACCGTACCCGATGAAGGCGAAATCCTGCTCGACGGCAAGCCGGTCAAATTTCGCAGCCCTTTGGATGCACGCGCTCAAGGCATCGAAACCGTGTATCAGGAACTCGCTGTGGCGCCCGCCATGAGCATCGCGGAAAACCTGTTCCTCGCCCGTGAACTCGTCAAGCCGGGCTGGCGCGGTTCGATCTTCAAGATGATCGACAAGCGCCGCATGCTCGAAGAAGCGACCGCGCATATGAAGGATCTGCAGATCGGCATCCGCTCGATGCGTCAGGCGGTCGAAACGCTATCGGGTGGTCAGCGCCAAGGCGTTGCCGTGGCGCGCAGTGCTGCGTTTGCGCGGCATGTGGTCATTCTCGACGAGCCTACCGCCGCACTCGGCGTGAAAGAAGGCAACATGGTGCTCGAACTGATCCGCCGCGTACGCGAGCGCGGCTTGCCGGTGATCCTGATCAGCCACAACATGCCGCATGTGTTCGAAGTCGCGGACCGCATTCATATCCAGCGGCTCGGCAAGCGGGCGGCGGTGGTGAACACGAAAGACATCCACATGTCGGACGCCGTGGCGATCATGACGGGCGCCAGGCAAGCGGACGTCAAGGCGATTGCATGATGTCTGCATCCTACTGAGCGGCACGCAACGATGGAAACCACGGGTACCCGCTCCCCCCTCAAACGCACGGTCGGCTCAAATCAGGTCGGCATGCGGCAGTTCAACGAACGCATCGTGTTGCAAACGATCCGTTTACATGGGCCGCTGCCGAAAGCCGACGTGAGCCGTCTCACGCGTCTGTCGATGCAGACAGTGTCGATGATCGTCGACCGTCTGATCGACGACGGCCTGCTCGAAAAGCAGGCGCGCGTGCGCGGCAGGATCGGTCAGCCGTCGGTGCCGATCGCGCTGCGTGCCGACGGCGCGTACACCATCGGCATCAAGGTGGGGCGACGCAGTCTCGACGTGCTGGCGATGGATTTCGCGGGCCACGTGGTCTGCCGCGATGTATTCGAGTATGCCTATCCCGATCCGCGCACGCTGTTCCCGGCGCTCGAAAGCAAACTGGCGCGCGTAAACCAGGCGCTCGGCGCGAAGGCGGACAAAGTGGTTGGCGTGGGCGTTGCAGCACCTTTGTGGCTCGGCGGCTGGCGAGACTTTCTCGGCGCACCGCCCGATGCACTGGAGGCATGGAACGAGATCGATTTGCGCAGTCGCATCGCCACGATGACCGGCTTGCCCGTGGAGTTCGCCAAGGACACCACCGCCGCATGCGCCGCCGAACTCGTGATGGGCCAGGGCCGCGGGATTCACAATTTTCTGTATCTGTTCGTCGGCACGTTTATCGGCGGCGGTCTGGTGATCGACGGCCGTTTGCATGGCGGACCGCACGACAATGCGGGTGCCGTCGGTTCAATTCCCTTGAGGGACGGCAGCGCGCGTAAACCCGCGCGGCAACTCTTGCACGCGGCATCTGGCTTTGTTCTGGAACAACTGCTGAGCGACGCGGGCGCGGCGGCCGCCGCCGCGCACGACCATCGCGCGTTGTCGCCGGAACTGTGGCGGCAGACCGAGCAATGGCTCGACACCGCCTGCCCCGCGATCGCCAACGCATTGACCAATGCGGCCGCCCTGCTCGATCTGGAAGCGGTGGTAATCGACGGCGAACTCGACCGGCAACTGGTACGCGAAATCATCCGGCGTACGGAGCGTGTGCTCGATCGCTTCGAATGGGAAGGAATGGTGCGCCCGCAACTATTGGAGGGCACCATCGGCGCCGATGCGCGAGCAATGGGCGGCGCGATTCTGCCGCTGTACGCGCATTTCGCGCCGATGCATGAGCTATTTCTGAAGCCGGCCGTGGATGCGGGTTATTAGCTCATGGCTCATTGCGCACCGACCTTCGTGACAGAAGCGGTCCTGCCAGACGGATTTTGCAGCAACGGCTGCAACGCCGGCGCCAGCGACTTCAGTAACTGCACCGACAGCGCGCTGGTGAACTCGTAACGCGCCGCATACGGTTCATGCACGTAGGCGGTCAGCGTGCCGTAGAAGCGATCTCCCATCGCGAACACGAAAGTCGCGCTGCGGTTCACCTTGCGCGACTCGATCAGGCGCGCGCCTTTGGCGAATACATTGAAGCGCTGATCGCCGGTGCCGGTCTTGCCGTACACCTCGAATGTCTGACCGTTAGGGAACGTCATGCCCTGTGCGAGACGCCTGGCCGTCCCGCCCAGCACAACATCACGCAACAGCCCGCGAACCACCCCGGCGATTTCCGGCGATAACTGCTGTTGCGGCGCGATCGCCGCGCGCTGGAAATGTGTTTCGTACGGCGTGTCTTTCGCGAAATCGAGTTGCGTCAGGCTTTCGGTCGGCACCTTGTTGCCGCCGTTGGCAATCACCCCGATCAGTTGCGCAAGCGCAGCCGGCCGGTCGCCCGACGCGCCGATCGCCGCCGCATACGAGGGCGTGAGCGTGGCGAACGGATAGCCGAGCGCCTGCCACGATTTGCCGATCGCATCGTAGGCGCGCAGTTCGACCATCCGCTTGATGCGGCGATCCTGGGTGGCGTGATAGCGAGTCTTGAAGAGCCAGGAATAGGTCGACAGACGCACGTCGCGGCTCGCGTTCTCCATCTGCGCGAGCGTCGCTTCGGGATGCGTGCGCAGATAGTTGACGGTCCACAGTTCAAGCGGATGAACGCTCGAAATGTAGCCGCGGTCGTTCAGATTGAAGCGGTCGATGGCGTATTTGGCGTACAGATTCGCCAGATCCTCATCGTCCAGCATGGAGGCGGCCGGCGTGTTCTTCAGCGCAGCGCGCATCTTCGCGTTGAACCATGCATTCGACTCATCCGGCGCGACGCTGCGCAACACCGTTGCCACTTTCGGCGGTGACTTGCGCACGCCGAGCACCAGCAAGGCCAACGCCTGATCGGGCGTCTTGCCGTGGTACTTCGTGTAGAAACGATTCATGTATACGCGGCTTTCCTGATCGGCGAAACGCGTCAGATACATCTTGCGGATCGCCGGGTCGCCCAGCCATTGCGACGACGGCCCAGTGGTCTGCACCATCTCGTAGTGGACGATATCGCGCATCAGCCGCACGAACACCAGATTCACCGAATGCTGGAATGCACGGTGCACGGTGAGGATGCGGCTGTTGTCGTCGGACTCGAAGTTGTTGAAGGTTTGCGCGCCGCCGCCCGTGTAAAACGTTTCACCGGGACTCGCCGAGTATTTGCGTTCGACAGCCGCGTCGAGCATGGCTTGCAGCGAGCGGTCCGAGGTATGCGCGAGATAATCGAGCGCCCAGCGCGTCAATTGATCGTTCGGATCGGGCTTGACGGCTTTCAGCTCCGCTGTGCTCAGCGGTGCATAACGCGCGTGCAGGTCGGAGACGATCTGCAAATACGTCACTACGGTACGCATTTTCGCGGTCGAGCCGAGATTCAAGCGTGCGCCGGAGTTGATATCGAACGGCTCATTCACGCTATCGGTTTGCACCCGCACAAGGTTGGCGCCGTCGCGCCGTTCGAAGAGCGTGAAGCTATAGGCGATTCTCGACGGATCGTCGGAAGCGCGCAGCATTTCATAGCCGACAAGACCGGCGGCTTTCGCGCCGTCGCGCGTCCCCGCTGCGGCGAGGCGTTCGCTGACGGCCTGCTGCACGGCATTGTTGAGCGTGCCCTTCGCCTGCAAATCGAGCCGGTCGAGTTGATAGAAACTCGGAATGCCGAGCGCCGCCAACAGGTGCGAGCGCATCGACGTCACGGCCTTGCGCGAGACGAACGAGTCCGCGTTCTGCGTTTTGCCGGGCGCGCGGCGCAGCTCCACTTGCGCGGACAACGCGGCATCACGCAGCGGAATCGATATGACGCCAGCGCCCGCCAGCAACCGCAAATAACTATCCGTCAGACGTTCGAGTTCGGCATAGCCGTGATGCAGGAAGTACGACGGCGCGCGCTGCGCGATCATCAGCGAGAGCACCTGGCGGAATGCCACACCCTGCTCAGCGAAATTCGCTTCTGTCGAGGGCGCCTTCAGGATGCGGTTGACCTCGTTGAAATCGCGTCCATACCAGGCCGCGAGGCCGTCACCCATCCCGTTGATTTCGCCGATACCCGGTTGCGCGGCAAGCGGCACCGAGTTGAGATAGTGGACGACGATCTGCTGGCGCGCGGGCATGGTCTGCGGGCCGTTCAGATAGGCACGCACGGAGGCCGATGCAATTTGCCGCAACTTCTCCGGCGGCGTTGCCGTACGGCCGCCCGCCGAGTGACGGAACTTCTCGATCTGGGTAGCAAGGGTACTGCCGCCAGGCGTCGACTGATGACGGTTGAACACGCGCGCGCCCTGGTCGACTAATGCGTGGCCAAAGCGTCCCCAGTCGATCGCCGGATTGCGGTTCGGCTGATTCGGATCGAGTAGATAGCGGTCTTCGATAAAAAGCAGCGAATTGACGACAAGCGGCGGGACCGCGTCGAAATTGTCATAAACGCGGCCCGGAAACTGTGCACCAAAGAGCGGCGTGCCCGTACCGTCGAAGAGTTGCAATCCCGCCTGATCTTTTTCGGCGTAGGGCAGAAAGAGACCGTCGTCCGCCAGCGACAGCATCCGCTCGGAATCGCGTGATTGCGCGCCAATCTCGAACCCGCGTTCGAGCAGCCGCTGCTGGAACGACGGCAGCAACGCGTAGCCGAGGCGGCTGTCGTAAGGGCCTTTGTCTGATTGAGGAAAGCGGATGGAATGACTTGGACCTTCGGCGACAGAAAAGCCAACGTCGCGCGTCAGTTCGGAGAGATAGTGCGACTGCAGGCGCGAGGTTTCGATCTCGACCTGGAAAAAGCGTGCCGCCATCGCCAGCGCAAGCAGAAACGCCGCTGCCAGCCCCCATTTGAGCCACTTCCGGACGGGCGCCGTGCCTATCGCGCGAAGCGGAAACCGAACCAGTGGCCGATTCATGGCTGCTCTCCCGAGCGGGCGCCATGCTCTAAACGTGGCGCACCTTCGATCAAGTGTAGCTCGGAAAATGAGCATGCAATCTGTTCGGATTTACCCGAGGGTGTCGCCGCCGCAACACCGCATCGCAAGGCATGGCGGAGCGCCGATTGCCATGCGATATTGATAATCCTTCGTGGATCACAAACCGCTGCTTCAGGCGGTTTTTTGCTTCTGGGGCGTCTGGTTCTCCTGCGCCACCCCCTGCCCCGCCTGCCCCGCCTGCTGTCCGCGCAGCAACTCGATGAATTGCTCAGCCGGCGGCGACAGCACGCCGCCTTTGCGCGTCACGATGCCGAAGGTTTGCGAAGGCGACTTCAGTTTGACCGGCACGAGGCGCAGCATCTTCCGCCGCACGAACAACGCCGCGATCGCGGTGGGCAAGAGCGAAACCAGATCGGAACTGCTTTGCAGGAGCGCCACCGTCACGAAGGTCGAGGCGGTCGAGATAGGGTTGTCCGGCATCTCAAGACCCGCCAGATCCATCTCCCGTTCGAGCAACGCGTGCAACGGCATATGCGATGGATACATCACCCAGCGGTGGCCCGTCAGATCGCGCAGTTTCACTTCCTTCTTCGGCAATGGCGGATGGCCATAGCCCACCACCACCGATAACGGCTCGTCTCCAAGCGGCCGATAATGATATTTCGACGGATCGGCGGCGACCGCCGCGCGGCCGATCACGAGGTCGAGCCGGCCCTCATCGAGTTGCAGCAGCATGCGCGCACTGGTGTCTTCCACCACTTCGATCGACAGATTCGGCTGCCCCGCATGCAGTTCGTTCAACGCCGGCACGACGCACTCGGGAATCGCGCCCATGATCGCGCCAACCGCGAGCCGCCCGCCGCGCCCCGAGCGTATTTCGGCGACATCCTGGCACAGCGCGGTGAGGTCCGTCGCCACGAGGCGCGCGTAGCGGATCACGCAATGGCCGAGCTGGTTCGGAATCATGCCGTTCTTCGAGCGCTCGAAAAGCGCCGCCTCGAGCATCGATTCCAACTCCTGCAACGCCTTGCTGGCCGCCGATTGCGTCATGGACATCACGCCGGCGGCTTTGTGCAGCGACTTGTGGTCGTCGAGCGCGATCAGCAATTGCAGCTGCTTCATGCGCAGTCTCGACAGCAGAACGTTCAGGGTGTCTTTCATGGAATGCCGGGAAGCTGCCGGGTGAGTCGCAAAAGCGATCACAAGATGGAAACAATTCAATATACCCGCCACGCACGGCGCCGTATAGTCAGCCGCGGAGACATTCAAAGACCCACGCCTGACCCACCTCGGCACAACGCACCTCACCATGACCCAAACACACAACCATGCGCCATTGCGCGGCGTGTTCCCCGTCGCGCCGACCATCTTCGACGACGCCGGCCGCCTTGACCTCGAAGGCCAGAAGCGCTGCATCGATTTCATGATCGACGCGGGTTCCAACGGCCTGTGCATTCTGGCGAACTTCTCCGAGCAGTTCGCGCTTTCGGACGAGGAACGCACCACGCTGATGCACCTGGTGCTGGAACACGTTGCCGGCCGCGTGCCTGTGATCGTCACCACCACGCATTTCAGCTCGCACCTGTGCGCCGAACGCAGCCGGCGCGCGCAGGCTGCGGGCGCCGCGATGGTGATGATCATGCCGCCGTATCACGGTGCGACGATCCGCATCGGCGAGCGCGGGATTGACGAGTTCTATCGCACCGTGTCCGACGCAATCGAGATTCCGATCATGATTCAGGACGCCCCGGTCAGCGGCACGCCCTTGTCCGCGCCGTTTCTCGCGCGCATGGCGCGTGAACTGCACAACGTCTCGTACTTCAAGATCGAAGTGCCGCAGGCGGCGAACAAGCTGCGCGAGCTGATCGAACTGGGCGGCGACGCAGTAGTGGGTCCGTGGGACGGAGAAGAAGCGATCACGCTGATGGCCGATCTGGATGCGGGCGCAACCGGTTCGATGACCGGCGGCGGCTACGCCGACGGCATCCGCTTGATTGTCGACGCCTATGCGGCAGGCGACACCGAGGCGGCGGCCGCCCACTATCAGCAGTGGCTGCCGCTCATCAACTACGAAAACCGCCAGGGTGGCCTCGCGTCGTGCAAGGCGTTGATGAAGGAAGGGGGTGTGATTCGCTCGGACGCGGTACGCCATCCGTTGCCGCCCATGCATCCGGCCACGCGTGCGGGCTTGCTGAAAGTCGCCCGCCGGCTCGATCCGCTGGTGTTGCGCTGGGGCCGCTAAGGTCGCCCCAGGCAACTCACGCACCTTGAAGGACACGTCAACGGGGCACGCGAGCCCATCCCGGTCCGGGCAGTTGTCGACGAATCAACGCCTGCCCGGACCTCAAAGGGAATGAGCCCGGTCCCTTCACCATCGAACATGCCCACGATGCGCTATCCATCCCGCATCGTGTGGCTCCGTTGCCCGCCGTTCCTCAGGCTTGTGCAACGGCCCTGCCCCCCTACACGCACCCCGCGTCCAAGCCACCCGGTGCCGCCGTGCCCGTCACGCCGCGATGGCGCAACCCCGCACGCAACCCCGGGCCACGCAGCGATATACGCGGCCATAAGCTCAGCGGATGCAGCGCAACGGGAAAACCACATGTAAGGTCGCGAGGAAATTGAGTAACATAGGCCCCGCAAGCTCACCACACCACTGTCCATGACCGCCAATCCTCGAGAACTGACGCCGGAAACCCTCGCCGAGCTGCTCGAACGCATTGCCAAAGAAGACGCTGCGGCATTGCGCGAGCTATATGATCTCGCCGCCCCGAAACTGTTTGGCCTCGCGCTCCGTATATTGACCAAGCACGAGTGGGCCGAAGAAGTATTGCAGGACAGCTTCATCAACATCTGGCGCTTTGCCGGCGACTATCGCCGCGCACTGTCGGCGCCGATGACGTGGATGTCGGCAATCGTCCGAAACCGTGCTCTCGATCACCTGCGGCGGGTCAACTCGCAGGAAACAGAATGGAGCGATGCGTTGGACGATCTTGTGGCAACCGGCGATCCGGACCCCGAAGCGCTGACCGCGGTCAGCCTGCAGGCACGTTTGCTGGCCGGCTGCATGCAGCAGCTGGACCCGGCGCAGCGTCAGGCGGTTGCCCTCGCCTACCTGCGCGATCAGAGCCATAGCGAGATCGCCGAAGCGCTGACGGTGCCGCTCGGCACCATCAAATCCTGGATCCGGCGCGGCCTTGCCAAGCTGAAAACCTGTCTGGGGGGCGAGTGATGAACCTGCATCGCTATCCTCAACTGGTCGATATGCTGGCCGCCGAGTATGTGCTCGGCACGCTGCGCGGCGGCGCACGGCGACGCTTCCAACTGTACGCCGACCACGACACGGTGATTCGCCGGGCCGTCGACGAATGGCAGCGGCGGATCTCGCCGATGGCCGAACTCGCCGAGCCGCGCATGCCGCCCGCCGCCGTCTGGGAAGCCATCGAGCGGCGTCTGGGGCTCGCGGCTACGCGTGAAGCGGTCCGGCCTCGCACCGTGGTGGAAACACCGGCGCGGCCGTCCCGCGGCATCTTCGAGAATCTCGCGTTCTGGCGCGGCTGGGCGCTCGGCGTCACGGGACTCGCGGCGGTCGCGGTGGTGGTCGCCGTGCGCTCGCTGCTGCCGTCCAGCACCGTGCCGTCCACCGTGACAACCGTTGCGCAGCAACCGGAAGCAGCCGTTTCGCATGTCGCTGTGCTGAACAACAAGGAAGCCCATCCGGTCATGCTGGTCGCGTGGGACGAAGTCCATTCGACCATGACGCTGCATCCACTCGGCAAGGTCGACTTGCCGGCGGGCCGGGCAATGGAGCTTTGGGGCATTCCGGCGAACGGCCATCCGGTCTCGCTCGGCTTGCTGCCTGACAGCGCCAGCGGCAAGGTAACCGCCGGTCAGCAAAAGCCGCAGAGTTACGCGGCGCTGGCGGTTTCGATCGAAGCGCCGGGCGGCTCGCCCGATCACAACGCGCCGACGGGCCCGGTGGTGTTCAGCGGCAAGCTGCTGCCGGTGTCCTAAGCCGGTTCAGTATCAGTGGGCAAGGCCGGCATTCGCTTTTTGCGGATGCCGGCCTTTGTTTTATCGGTCCCCGGCACAACCGTTGGGCAATGGCTGGACGCGAGCGCGGCATTGCCGCTACCCTAACCGTATGCAAAGCTATTACGAAGCCACCGTCACCCGTTGCGCCGGATGCTCGTCCCCTTATGCGCCGCTCACCGGCCGGCGCAGCGCCAATGTCTGCATCATCGGCGGCGGTCTCGCGGGTTTGTCCACGGCGTTGGGCCTCGCCGAGCGCGGCGTCGCCGACGTAGCCGTGCTCGAAGCCCAGCAGGTGGGCTTCGGCGCCTCCGGACGCAACGGCGGATTCGTGTTCGGCGGCTACAGCCTCGACTGCGCCGATCTGCTGAAAACCCTCGGGCCGGCCCGCGCGCGCGAACTTTATACGCTGACCACGGATGCCGTGGATCTGATGCGCAAACGCATTCAGCGCTACCGCATCGATTGCGACGTGACCGACGCCGGCGTGATCCTCGCCAACTGGTTCGACGAACCGGCGCGGCTCGACACGCAACGGCGCTTGATGCGGAATTCGTTCGGCGTCGAGTGGGAAACGGTGGCGGCAGCGCCGCTCGCCTTGCAACTGAAGACGAGCCGTTATCACGGCGGCCTGTTCGAGCGCAACGCGTTCCACTTCCATCCACTGAAATATGTGCTCGGTGTGGCCGGCGCCGCGGCCGCCGCGGGCGTGCAGATCCACGAGAAGTCGCCGGTCGTACGCTTGCAGCGCGAAGGCGCCGGTTTCGTGGTGCATACGCCGCACGGCGCGCTTGAAGCGCGTCACGTCGTGATGGCGGGCGGCGGCTATGCGCGCAATGTCTACGCAAGGGTCGAGCGCGCGGTGCTGCCGATCGCCACCTACGTGATGGCGACCGAGCCGCTCGGCGCGCGATTGAACGACGCGATCGACACCAAAGCAGCCGTCTACGACACCCGCTTTGCCTTCGACTATTACCGCCCGCTGCCCGACACACGCATTCTGTGGGGCGGCCGCATCTCGGTGCGCGACCGCGCTCCCGAAGTCATCGCGCGCTTGCTGCGGCGCGATCTGCTGAAGGTCTATCCACAGTTGCACGACGTGCGTATCGACCACGCGTGGGGCGGCCTGATGAGCTACGCGCGGCACAAGATGCCGCAAATCGGCCGTAGCACGGATGGCGTCTGGTACGCGGTCGGCTTCGGCGGCCACGGCATGGCGCCGACCACCGTATCCGGCGAATTGCTGGCGGCGGCCATCGCGGGCGAGCGGCCGGTGCCCGAGGCGTTCGCGGCCTTCGGCCTGACGCCCGCCTACGGCGCGCTGGGTCTCGCTGCAGCGCAACTGACCTACACCGCCATGCAAACGCGTGACGCACTCGCCGCACGGCGCCCCTCAACCCGGTCGACGCCGTGACGCTTTCCAATACCTTGCCGCTTATGCCGGAGACCCGCTCCAGACGCCAGTTTCGCCATGCTAGAATGCGCCGTCACTGCCGCTCGAATACACAATGAAAAAGGGAAGCAAGGCCGCCGAGCCTGATACCAACGGCATCGCGTCCGACACGCCACGTACCGACGCACGACGGAGCGACGCCCGGCGCAAGTACGATCCCGAACAGACGAAGCGCAACATCCTCGACGTCGCGACCCAGGAGTTCTCCGCGATGGGACTGACCGGTGCGCGGGTCGACGCGATTGCGGAGCGCACGAACACCACCAAGCGCATGCTGTACTACTACTTCGGCAGCAAGGAAGGGTTGTACCAGGCGGTATTGGAAAAGGTGTACGGCGACATTCGCGCGCTCGAACAGGATCTGCACGTCAGCGAGCTCGATCCCGTAGAGGGCATGCGGGCGCTAGTCGAATTCACTTTCGACTACCACGACCGCCAGCGCGACTTCGTGCGCCTCGTGACGATCGAAAACATTCACGGCGCGAAGTATGTCGAGCAGGTGAAGACCTTCAAAGGCCGTAACGTCACCGTCATCCATACGATCGAAGATCTGCTCACACGCGGTATCGCGGCGGGACAATTCCGCAGCGACATCGACGCCATCGACCTGCACCTGATGATCAGCTCGCTGTGTTTTCACCGCGTGGGCAATCGCCATACGTTCGGCACGGCGTTCGGCCGCGATCCGTCGCACCCGCGCTTGCGAGCGCGGCATCGCGCGATGATTGTCGACGCCGTGCTGCGTTTCGTGCGCAAAGACGATTGAGGCGACGCTGAAACGCAAGAAAGGGGACGTGGCCTCGCCGCGTCCCCTTTCTCGATCCATCCGGTCAAGCCATGCCGCTCAATCCACCAGCACGATCCGCTTGATATCGCCGACGATAAAGATGTACGACAGCGCGCCGATCAACGCGATCGCGCCGATAAACACCAGCGCACCGACAAACGAGCCGGTTGCCGCAACGATAAACCCCACCACCAGCGGCGTGACGATGCCGGCCAGATTCGCCGCAAAGTTAAAGATGCCGCCGGTCACGCCGAGCAGACCATCGGGTGCGATGTCCGACACCAGCGTCCAACCCAAGGCCGCCATCCCCTGCGCGAAAAACGCCACCGACAGAATCGCGATCACCGCCACGTTGCTCTCGACATAGTTGGCGAGAATGATCGTCGACGCAAGCAACAGGCCGGCGATGATCGGCAGCTTGCGCGCCACGTTTGCCGACTTGCCGCGCCGCAGCAGCCAATCGGAGAAGATACCGCCGAACATCACGCCGATCGACGCGGCAATGAACGGCATGATCGCGAAGAAGCCGATCTTCAGCCATGCCATATGGCGTTCGGTGGCGAGGTACGTGGGGAACCAGGTGAGGAAGAACACCAGCGTCGAGTTGCCGGCGAACTGGCCGAGGCAGATGCCGGTCAGTTGACGATGCTTGAGGAGGCGCCCAATGGTGCGCCATTCAAAACCGCTCTTTGCCGGTGCGCCGGAGGAATCGGCGTCCTTCTTCCGGTGCGTCAGACCGCCGCCCGCTTCGATATAGTCGAGTTCCGCCTGATTGGCCGACGGATGATCGCGCGGCTCGCGATAGAACATCCACCAGATCACGCCGAACACCAGGCCCACGCCACCCACCGTGTAGAACAGCGAACGCCAGCCGAACGCGCCCATCAGCATGAACAGAAACGGGCTGAAAAACGCGAGGCCGATATATTCGCCGACCGTGTAGGTGCCGGTCGCCATGGCGCGTTCGCTCTGCGGAAACCAGGTCGCCACCACGCGGCTATTGGTCGGAAAGCATGGCGCTTCCGACACGCCGAGGCCGAGCCGGAACACGAACAACGCGCCGATGCCATGCACGAGGCCTTGCGCCAGCGTGCACAGCGACCAGAACGTCATCGACAGGAAATACGTGAGCTTGCTGCCGAAACGGTCGAGAAACAGGCCGCCCGGAATCTGCGAAGCCACATAGCTCCACGAGAACACGGAGAACAGCAGCCCCATCAGCGCGGCATTGATGCCGAGCTCCTTGGTCAATTGCGGCGCCGCGATGCCGAGCACCGTGCGGTCCAGATAGTTGATCATCGTGCCGACCGCAAGTAGCCCGAGAATCTGATAGCGGGCTTTCGAGCGGCGCACGGTGCTCGCCGTGGCATCCGCCTGGCGCGTTGCGTCGGCGGGAGTGGATTGAGTGGGTTGCGGCATGTTGTGTTTGTCTCCTCGATCTGGTCGTGGTCCGGTTGCGTACCCGTTCGGTACCGGTTCTGTACTCGCGGCTTAGCGTTGCAGCAACGCTTGGAAATGCGTGTAAACGCGCTCGGCGTCCGGTTCCAGACCCGTGAAAATGCGCATCGCGTCGACCGCCTGATACACCGCCATGCCGCCGCCGCTCAACGTGCGGCAGCCGAGCGCCTCCGCGGCCTGCAACAGCGCGGTGCGGATCGGGAAATACACGATGTCCGCCACCCACAGATCGCGGTGCAGCAATTCGGCCGGCAACGGCAAGCCCGGCAATTTCGCCATGCCGGTGGGCGTCGCGTGAATCAGGCCATTGGCGGCGGCGAGCGATTCGGCAAGCGAACTGCCCGCGCTGACGGTGGAGGCAGGGAACCGCGTCTGCAATTCCGCAGCGAGGGATGTGGCGCGCGCGGCATCCACGTCGAAAAGCGTGAGCGTTTGCGCGCCCATGGTCAGCGCGGCATGCGCGACCGCTGCGCCCGCGCCGCCCGCGCCCAGTTGCACGACGCGTTCCAGCGACACGTCCGGCAAGCCGCGTTGAAACGCACGCGCGAAACCGGACCAGTCCGTGTTGTGGCCGATACGTTTGCCGTCTTTGAATAGGACCGTGTTGACCGCGCCGAGTGCGCGCGCTTCGTCGGACAGTTCGTCAAGCAGCGGGATGACCGCCTGCTTGCACGGATACGTGATGTTCAGTCCGTTGTAGCCCATGCGTTCAGCGGCCACCAGCAAATCGGAGAGCGCCGTAATGTCGAGCTTCAACGCTTCCAGATCGATACGCCGGTACACATAGTGCAGGCCGAGCTTGCTGCCCTCTTCTTCATGCATCGCGGGGCTGAGCGATCCGCCGATGCCTGAGCCGATCAGACCGACAAGATACGATTTTGTGCCCGCTTGTGGGTTCGTTTGTGGGTTCATTTGGCCGCCCTATCCTTAAGGAGGGTCGCCATCCGCTCCAGCGCGAGCACATAGCCTTGTGTGCCGCAACCGACGATGATCGCCTCGGCCACCGCCGACACGTACGAGTGATGCCGGAACGCTTCGCGACGATGCACGTTTGAAATATGCACTTCGATGACGGGCTTCTCGATGGCCGTGAGCGCATCGGCGATCGCCACCGAGGTATGCGTGTAAGCCGCCGGATTGATGACGATGCCGTCGACCTTGGTACGGGCCGCATGCAGCCAGTCGATGAGTTGATGCTCGGCGTTCGATTGGCAGAAGTCAATCGACAGGTCGAGGCGCTCGCCCGCGTCGCGGCAAAGCTTCGCGACGTCGTCGAGTGTTTCCGAGCCGTAGATGGTCGGCTCACGCGTGCCGAGCAGATTAAGGTTCGGTCCGTTGAGGACCAGCACTGATGCAAAACTCATGACGACCACTCCTGCAAAAGTAAGGCATAAAGCGGGCCACGACACGCGCCGCAGCTCTACAACGTGAACGCAGTGTGCGCCCATTGGCCGCGGTCGTCATTCGGGGTTTATACGAATTTGTACCATCTAGTTAGTTTGTATAGAATTGCGGAAACTTGGGCTATAGCGGGTTATTCCGGCCTGTGTATTGCTAGTCAAGAGTAACTAGTTAGACCATTTTGCGCATTGCAGCATGGCGGCCCGCAAGACATGCGGTTGCGGCACGGCGGCCGCTTTCGCGCCCTTTCCAACCGCCGTTTCATCGTTTTTGCAGGAGCCGTTCATGCAACGTTCGATTGCCACCGTGTCGATCAGCGGGACCCTCGTCGAGAAGCTGACCGCAATCCAGGCGGCGGGCTTCGACGGCGTTGAGATTTTCGAGAACGATCTGCTGTATTTCGACGGCTCGCCTGCCGATGTGCGGCGCATTGCCGACGATCTCGGCCTGAAAATCATGCTGTTCCAGCCGTTCCGCGATTTCGAGGGCGTAAGCCCGGAGCGCCTCGAGCGCAATCTCGATCGGGCGAAGCGCAAGTTCGACGTGATGCACGAACTGGGCACGGACCGGATTCTGGTGTGCAGCAACGTTTCGCCCGACACCATCGGCGACGATTCGCTCATCACCGACCAGTTAGGTGCGCTGGCCCGCGCGGCCGAAGCGGCCGGCGTGATCGCCGGCTATGAAGCGCTCGCGTGGGGCAAGCACGTGAAGACCTACCGCCACGCATGGAAACTCGTCAACGCGGTGAATCATGCGAATCTCGGGCTCGTGCTCGACAGCTTTCACACGCTGTCGCTGAACGATACGGTGGAGGCAATCGCCGACATTCCGGGCGAGCGCATCGCCTTCGTGCAGATCGCCGACGCGCCCAAGCTCGCCATGGACGTGCTCGAATGGAGCCGCCACTACCGCTGCTTCCCGGGCCAGGGCGATTTCGATCTGGCCGGCTTTACCGCGCAGGTCGTGAAAAGCGGCTACACAGGGCCGCTTTCGCTCGAAATTTTCAACGACGGCTTTCGCGCCGCGCCCACCACGATCACCGCCGCGGACGGCCACCGCTCGCTGCTGTTCCTTGAGGAGCAGACCCGCGCGCTGCTTGAAGGCACACAGCAGCCGGTGGGCGAGCTCTATCGATCGCCGGCCGCGCCCGCGCACGTCGGCTACCAGTTCCTCGAGTTCGCGGTCGACCGCACCACCCGCGCGCGCCTCGTCGACTGGCTCGGCAAGCTGCGCTTTCGCGAGGCCGGCCGGCATCGTTCGAAAGATGTGACGTTGTATCAGCACGGCGCGGCGTCGATCGTGCTGAACGCCGAGCCGGATTCGTTCGCCAACGCCTTCTTCCAGCAGCATGGTTTGTCGCTGTGCGCGTCGGCGTTTCGCGTGGACGACGCCAATCAGGCGTTCGAGCGTGCCGCCGGTTTCGGCTACGTGCCGTTCTCCGGTCAGATCGGCCCCAACGAGCGCGTGCTGCCCGCCGTGCAGGCGCCCGACGGCAGCCTGAACTATTTCGTCGACGAGACGCCGGATCAGCCCACGCTGTTCGAAGCCGATTTCGTCCTGACCGACGTCAACGGTCCCACCGAAGTGGGACCGCTCTCGCGCATCGACCATGTCTGCCTGTCGGTGCCTGCGCCGTCGTTGGATACGTGGGTTCTGTTTCTGAGAACCGCACTGGGCTTCCAGGCCGAGCCGGGCGTGCTGGTTCCCGATCCGTACGGGCTGGTGCGCAGCCGCGCGCTGCGCAGCCGTGACGGTTCGGTGCGCATTGTGCTGAACGCGTCGGTAGACCATCACACGGCGGTGGCCGAGGCATTGCATACCTATCACGGCTCGGGCCTGAACCACGTCGCGTTCAGCACCGGCGACATCTTCAGCGCGATTCCGGAGTTTGTCGCCGACGGTTTGCCAGTGCTGCGCATCCCGCGCAATTACTACGACGACCTCGCCGCCCGCTACGCGCTGCCGGACGAAACGCTCGAGGCGCTGCGCGCGCACAATATTCTGTATGACCGGGACGAGCGCGGGGGCGAGTTCTTCCACGCTTACACCGAGCAACTGGATCAGCGCTTTTTCCTCGAAATCGTCGAACGGCGCGGCGGTTACGACGGCTATGGCGCGGCGAATGCGGCCGTGCGTCTCGCGGCGCAGGCCCAGCGCCGCAGATAGGCGATCGCGGCCCACAACGCTGGAAGACTGCGGTCAGTGAATTCAGACGGTCCGGGCACAGCGCGTGCTCTATCGGTTCGAGCAGGTGCGCCGCACCGATATAATGGCGGTTGATCCGCGGTCCGACGCGGCACGGCTGCCACTATGTGGGCGTCTTGCCCATCGTCGGCCGAATGAAACGCCAGGAGAGATATGAAGAAGTTTGCCGTAGTCCTATCAGTTCCCCTGCTTCTCAGCGCTTGTGCGTACTTCCAGAAGAATCCGGATGCCGGCGAGCCGGTCAAGGACACCACCACACAGCGCTCGGTCAACGACGTGGTTGCCTGCCTGACGCAAGAGGCGACCAGTCACAACGCCGCGTTCAAATCCACGGCCATCCCCCAAGGCCAGATGCTCGACTTCGGCGATTCGAATATCGTCAAGGTGCGCAGCGACAACGGCGCGACCACTTACCGCTTCTATGCGGGCAAGCGTCATGTGGGCAATCTGTGGATCGAAGGGGCCAGTAAAACCTGCGCGCCGTAAGGCGAGCCCGGGTAACAATCGGCTAGGTGTAACGCTCGGTAACGTGTTCTGGTGCCATCTTCGTGTCACGGTGTTACAGGACAATGCCTCTTAAGAATCGTTTAAGTCTTCGTCCGCATGATCCACTCGACACTCTCCCGCACAAGGTGTGCCCCATGAACCAGCCCGATCACACTATGAACGACTCACCGGCACCGGCCAGGCGGCCCACGATTTTGCGCCGGCTGCTGAGCCACCACGAGCTGGCGACGCTGCTGCTGTTGCTGCATGCGCCGATCGACGCATCCGCTAAACCCGAGATTCCGCAGCTTCACGAAGCCGGCTTGATCGAAACGGTCTCCGGCGACTCAGGCGCTTCGCACATCCGTTTGACGCCTGAAGGCAACGCGGTGCTGCGCGGGCTTGGCGTGAAATAAGGCGCGGCTTACGCCTGCCACACGCCGTACCCCGCCTCGCGCAGTCCAATCGCCAATTCCACTTCCATATCCTGTGCGCCGCGGTAAGGCATTGGATTGAACACTTCATACAACTCGGGCACGAGGCGCAGGCCATAGTCGCGCACATAGCGATTTGCCTGGATGCCGGCTTTGTGCCGGTCGAATCTCAGATCCGGGTCCAGTCCCGTCATTCCCACGTACACGCAAGGCTTGTCGAACCGGTAATCCGGATTCGCGCGGCGAAAGCGCGCCTCGTTCCAGACCTGGTCGTCCAGCGCGACGACGTAGACGTAGTAATGATGCTTACGACGAACCATGTACGCGGCGGCTCAGCTTCGTGAGGTTCCGTGCAGCAGCATCCGGTACTCGGTCGGCGTAATGCCGACGGTCGCCTTGAATTGGCGCGTAAAGGCGCTGTGATCGGTGTAGCCGCAGAGCGCGGCGACGTCGGTGACTTTGTCGTGCGAGACCAGCAGCGCGGTGGCCGCGTCCAGCCGCGTTTTCAGCAACACCTGACGCGGCGTCAAATGAAACACTTTGTGAAAGTAACGCTCGAGTTGCGCCACCGACATATCCGCCGTCGCAGCAAGCTGTTTCAGATTTAACGGCTGCACGTAATTTTCCTGGATGGACTGCACTACCGCAGCCAGCCGGCTGTAAGCGGGATGACTGCTTTCGTCCGCTTTCAGGTCGCGGGAGATGCCGGCGAGGCCGACCACTTTACCCGCTGGATCGCGCAACGGCTGTTTGCACGTCAGACACCAGCCAGGCTGGCGGCCGGGATACAGGTGCAGTTCCAGTTGATCGATCATCTGGCTGCCGACGTTGATGATCGCTTCGTCCTGCGCCGTGTAGATGCGGCCGAAGCGGCGCGGGAATACGTCCTCGGCGGTCTTGCCGAGCAGCGCGGACTTTTCCTTGAAGCCGCAGCGCGAGGCCAGCGTGCGATTGACCAGCGCATAACGCGCCCGCGCATCCTTGACGAAGAACACGACGTCCGGCATCGCGTCGAACACAGGCTCGAGCAGCGTGAAATGCGACAGCATGCCGGACAAGGTTGCATCGTCCGGTTCGAGCGGATGAGCCAGCGTGTTCATCATGCGGGTTCCGTTTGTCCGTGCATTTGTCGGTTGGCGTGCGGTCGATTATAGGGCCGAGCCGCCGCCGACAATATCCGGCCGAAGTCGCGATGGCGGCGTCAGTCAGCCGGCGGCGGCTCCGCGCTTGCCATTAACGTGCCGATGCGTGCCGGATTGAACGGCGGGCGCGGGACGGCGGCTTGCCAGCCGAAATACAGGCCGGCCGCCGCCCCGCAGATTCGTCCCTGGCACGCGCCCATCCCGCAGCGGGTATGCAGCTTGGCCTCGCGCCAATCCGCAAAGGCGCGGACTTCGCCGATACTGACGTCTTCGCAACGGCACAGCAGCGTGGCATCGTCGGGCGGTGTGCGCGCGGCGTCCGTGAGAGCAAAAGCCGCTTCGACGCGCCGACCGAAGCGCCGCCATCGCGCTCTTTGCGCGTGCAGCGCGGCGCGGCTTGCAGAGGCGCCGCTTGCCGCGAGGCCGGCGATCTCGCCTTCCACACCGGCCAGTTCCGCGCCGCCGACGCCCGTGCATTCGCCAGCCGCCAGCACGCCGTCCACCGAAGTCCGCTGCTCGCCTTCGACGACAATCTCTCCCGCGTCGTTGATCGCGCAGCCGAGCGCTTGCGCCAGCGTGATATTCGGCACGAGTCCATAGCCGCACGCGACACGGTCGCAATCGAGCGTCGACTCCCGGCGGCCGCGCCGGATGGTCACGCGCTCGACGCGGCCGTCGCCATGCGCTTGCCGCACGATGCTGCCGGTCCGATAACGCAGGCCCGCGAAGCCGCGCGTCAGGCCCACGGCTTGCCGCAACTTCGCGGGCTCCATCAACAGTGAGGCCCCAAAGCGCGCGACCTTGAGCGCCGAGGCCTGTTCCACCACCGCCACCACCTGCGCTCCGGCGGCGCGCGCGGTAGCGAGCGCGGCGATCAGCAAAGGGCCACTGCCCGCAATCACGATCCGCTCGCCGCGCACCGGCATGCCACCTTTGATGAGCGCCTGCAACGCGCCTGCACCGGTCACGCCGGGCAAGGTCCAGCCGGCGAATGGCAACAGCCGCTCGCGCGCGCCGGTCGCGAGGATCAAGCGCTCGTAGGTGACACTCACGCCGCCGTGCTCAACCGATTCGAGCAGCAAGCCACGCGGACCCAGCGGCGCGATCACGCGAGTCGACGCAAACAGCGTGACGTTGCGCTGCCCGTTTAACGCAGCAAGCAGCGTGTGTAACCGGGCTTGCGGCGAATCGCCGGGGCCTTGCCGCCAGATTTGACCACCGGCGCGCGGATTGTCGTCGAGCAGCGCGACCGTGGCGCCTTCGCGCGCCGCCGCGTGTGCAGCGTTCAACCCGGCTGGACCGGCGCCTACCACGACGATGTTGAAGTGCCGGTTCATCGCGCGCCCATGGTGTTGTGCGTACACACGATCTGGCCTTCACGGCAAAGTGTCTGGCACGCCAGCGCGTGCGCGCGGCCATCGATCGTCACGCGGCACTCCTGGCATACGCCCATGCCGCAGAGCGCGGCACGCGGCTGACCGCTGACCGAAGTCCGCATGGCGCTCACGCCCGCGATAACGAGCGCGGCAGCGACGGTCGTGCCGGCTTCGACCTCGATGCATCTATCGTCGATCGTCAGGCGGATAGGGGATGCGTGCGCGCTATGCATGGGCGACCTTTTGCGCGAAACGGACCGGCAAGTAAGGCTCGACAGGGATCGGCGCGGCGCTCGCCATGATTTGCGCGGCGAGCAGCTTTGCGCTCGCCAGCGAGGTCGTCACGCCAAGGCCTTCGTGTCCGACAGCGAGCCACACGCCGGGCGCAAAATCGCCGGCCGGGCCGATCAACGGCAAACCATCAGGCGACGCCGCGCGAAAGCCGGTCCACGCGCGGATGCCGTTGAGCGTCGGCAGGACCGGCAGATAGCGCGCGGCGCGTTGCAGCATCTGAGCGAGCACCGGCATGTCGACGGCGGGATCGGTCGTGTCGAACTGACGCGACGAGCCGATCAGCAGTTGGCCTGTAGGCCGCGGTTGCGCATTGAACGCCACCGACGTGCCGGCCGCGTGATGCGCGCTCTTGATGTAGCCGAGTTCGAGCAGTTGATGGCGGATCAATGCGGGATAGCGGTCGGTGATCAGCAGATGGCCTTTCTTCGGTTGCAACGGCAACGACCGCAGCAATTGCTGCGCGCCCAGGCCATTGGCAACGATCACGTGCGCGGCGTGAATGCGCTCGCCGTCCGCCAGCGTCACGCCGCCGGCGCTGATCGCGGAAACCGGCTTGCCCAACCGTACGCGGATATTCGCGGCGCATGGCGATTGCTTCAGCAGCCACTCGGCGACGGTGGGCGCATAGACAATGCTGTCGTGCTCGATTCGCAAGCCGCCCGCCAGCGACGCCGCCAGCGCCGGCTCGCACGCGCGCAATTCGGCCGCGTCGAGCAGTTGCGCGGCGACACCCTGGGCTTCGAACGCGCCATGCATCGTGCGGGCGGCTTGCCATTCTTCATCGTCGGCTGCGACCCATAATGTGCCGCAGCGCGCGAACGCGTCGCGCGTGCGCAGTTGCGGCGCGAGCGCCAGCCACAAGTCGCGCGAATAGCGGCTCAATGCAAATTCCGCCGGCGAGTCGTTCATCACGACGATATGGCCCATGCCCGCAGCCGTTGCGCCACCGCCAATGCCATGTGCGTCGAGCACCTCGACCTGCATGCCGAGCGTGGCCAGTTCAGCCGCGCAGGCCGCGCCGACAATGCCCGCCCCGACGATCAACGCGTCGGCCGTCATGCCGTGCGGATGCCCCAGGCGAAAGGATCACGCTCGTCGAAACACAAGCGCCCTTCGGCCATGATGTGCGCGTGGCCGGTAATGGTCGGAATCACCGAGACGCCGTCGCCGGCGTGCCGATAGCTCGCCTCGAAGACGCTGCCGATGATGCTCTCCTGCCGCCACACCGCGTCTTCGGCGAGCTTGCCGTCGGCGGCGAGGCAGGCGACTTTCGCGCTCGTGCCGGTGCCACACGGCGAGCGGTCGTACGCATTGCCGGGACACAGGACGAAGTTGCGGCTGTCGATGCCGTCGCGTGAGCCAGGTTCGAACAGTTCGATGTGGTCGATCAAAGCGCCATCCGCGCCGGTGACGTGCTGGGCGATCAGTGCATCGCGGATTGCCGCACTGAACGCGGTCAACTCGCCAATACGCGCCGCCTCCAGCCTGCGCCCATGTTCGGCGACAAGAAAGAACCAGTTGCCACCCCAGCCGATGTCGCCGCTCAATCTGCCGTAACCCGGCACGTCCACCTGCACGCCTTGCCGGTAGCGATACGCCGGCACGTTGCGCACCGCGGCACTACCGTCCTCGTTGAGCGTCGCCTCGACCACGCCGACCGGCGTCTCGATCCGATGACGCCCCGGCCCGATCCGCCCCATATGCGCCAGCGAGACAACGAGGCCGATCGTGCCGTGCCCGCACATGCCGAGAAAGCCGACGTTGTTGAAGAAGATCACGCCGGCCGCGCAGGTGGGGTCGTCCGGCTCGCACAGCAGCGCGCCGACGACCACATCCGAACCGCGCGGTTCGGTGACGATGCCCGCGCGCCACTCGTCGAAATGCGTGCGGAACACGTCCAGACGTTGCGCCAGTGTGCCGCCGCCAAGGTCCGGGCCGCCCGACACCACCAGGCGGGTCGGTTCACCGCCGGTGTGCGAGTCGATGATGTCTAAGGTTTTCATGATCCACATGGTAGAAACGCCGGGCGCCGGAGTCTTGGTGTGCCTGCGCGTTGATTGTGACGATTTCGGCATAGTCGTTGCGCTCGTTCGGGAATGTCTTTGCCGCCTGAAACGGACCGCGCCCGAGCCCGCACCATACGCATCAGGCCAATGCAGGGTCGCCCGGCAGACCTTGCTCATGTGATCTCAACGCACTTTTCGCCCCATACTGAAATAGCCGCACGGTGCTGCATTGTCACGCCTACGGGCACAGGTGCTATGCTGAAATCGTCATCCGTCACGCGTGAATGACGCAAGACGACGGCATTTTCCCTGCTTACACTGCGCTTGGACTCATCACACTCAGGAGAGCAGTCGTGGCGCATATCTGGGAAGGCGTATTGCCCGCAGTCACCACCAAGTTTCACGCGGATTTCAGCATAGACCGGGCATGGACCGGCAAGAATATCGAAGCGCAGATCGACGCGGGTGTGGACGGCATCATCGTGTGCGGATCGCTCGGCGAAGCGTCCACGCTCTCGCTCGACGAAAAGCTGCAAGTACTCGATATCGCGATCGATGCCGCTCGCGGCCGCGTACCGGTTTTGTTGACGATCGCAGAGAACAGCACACTCGATGCATGCCGCCAGGCCGAAGCCGGCAGCCGCCACGGCGCGGCCGGTTTCATGGTGCTGCCAGGGCTGCGCTATCTGTCCGACCGGCGCGAAACGCTGCACCACTTCCGCAGCGTCGCCGATGCGAGCGCGCTGCCGCTGATGATCTATAACAATCCGCTCGCCTATGGCGTCGACATGACGCCCGAGATGTTCGCGGAGATCGCCGACGAAACGAAAATCGTCGCGATCAAGGAATCATGCGGCGACGTGCGGCGTGTGACCGATCTCATCAACGTGGTCGGCGACCGCTTCGCGATTCTATGCGGGGTCGATAACCTCGCGATGGAAGCCATCCTGATGGGCGCGCATGGCTGGGTGGCCGGTCTCGTGTGCGCGTTTCCGCGCGAGACGGTGGTGATTTACAAGTTGCTGAAGGCAGGCCGGCTTGAAGAGGCCCGCGCGATCTATCGCTGGTTCGCGCCTTTGCTCGCGCTCGACGTCTCGTCGAAGCTGGTGCAGAACATCAAGTTGGCTGAAGTGATCGTCGGACTTGGCACGGAGCCGGTGCGGCCGCCGCGGCTGCCGTTGGCAGGAGATGAGCGCAAGGCTGTGGAGGCGTTGATCAGGCGGGCGATTGAAACGCGGCCGGCGTTGCCGCAGGTTTGAGGTGCTGTAAGTAGTTGACTTGAGCCGCTTTCGGGCACGGCGCGAGGGCGGTTGCAACCGTCGCGACGGTGTAGCGGCGTAAGAAGCGGCGGATGTTACGTCGGGCGGCACGTGCCGCCCGCGACCCCAGGCGCGCTCAGGCCGCCTGCTTCTCCGCCCCCGCTTCGTCTTGCCGCAGATGCAGCAACCGATAACCGCTCTTGTACACCGGTTGCAGCCGGAATTCGTTTTGCGGCTCGATCTCGAGCAATAGCCGCAGGCGCGACACATGACTGTCGATCGTGCGGGTGAACTCGCGGAACTCGCGGCCCCACACCATCGCGAAGATATGATCACGCGACATCACGCGGCCAATATTCGAAAAGAACAGCGACGCCAACCGGTATTGGGTACCCGATAACGGCACCGGCTGACCGCGCAGCATGACGAGCTGGCGACGCGCGTCGAAATGGTACGGGCCGACATCGAAGCTCGCGGCGCTGAAACGATCGGGATAGGCGCGGCGCAGCAGCGCCGTGACGCGTTCGCGGAACTCGCCCGGCCGCAGGGGCAGCGCGACATAGTCGTCCGCCCCGCTGGCAAAGGCGCGCACCACGCTTTCCTCCGACGTCTCCGCCGACGCGAACACGACCGGCAGACGGTCGCCGCCGACCGCGCGCACCGACCTCAAGACCTCGGCGCCGGACAGGCGCGCGCCCTGCCAATCCAGCACCAGAAGATCCACGGTGGAACGGGCGAGCGTTTTCGACATGGACAAGCCGTCGTCATAGGTCATACAGATATGGCTGGCGCTCATGAGGACCTTTTCGATCGACTGGCGCATGACCGGGTCACGCTGAAGAATGGCAATGCGCATTGAATAACTCTTAACTGATAGCTCGGACGCGATTCTCAGAGGGACGCCCCCTCCATCCCATAGGAGCAATCCTAATTTGCATACCAATCGCCGCACTCCGACACCTGAGCGCGGCATTCCTACAGGCGACCGCTGCGGCTCGCACGGCGAACAGTCCGCGCAGGCCTGCCTTTCGTTGAAAAGAACACACCCGCATGCTCTCTTCGGCGAAACGCTTACGGGCTACTCGGCCTCGCCGCGCTCGGCGGCCCGTTTCGGCTGTTTTAGCTGTTGTCGGCGACATCGATACTTCACGTCACGCCGAAACATGTGCACGACGTCGGGCCTACGATGTATCACATGAACATTCCAAATACTCTCCCCTCACCCGCCCTCGGCCGCATTCTCGCGACGGTCAGCGTCGGCTTCGTCGTCACGCAACTCGACGTGACCATCGTCAACATCGCGCTGCCGAAGATCGGTGCGGACCTGCATGCGAATGTCGCGGGGCTGCAATGGGTCGTCGACGCGTACACGCTCGCGTTCGCCGTGCTGATGCTTTCAGCAGGCGTGCTCGGCGACCGGCTTGGCACGCGGCGCATGTACGCCGGCGGCATCGTGCTGTTTGCGCTTGCGTCGCTCGCGTGCGGATTGGCGCTCGATGCCACCATGCTGGTCGCCGCGCGTGCGGTGCAAGGCATCGGCGCGGCCGCCATGCTGCCGAACTCGCTGGCGCTGCTCAATCAGTCATACGGCCATGATCCGAAGCTCCGGGCGCGTGCAGTCGGCCTGTGGACCGCCGCGGGCGCGATTTCGATCGCGGCCGGACCGGTGGTCGGCGGCGTGCTGATCGCGGCGTTCGGCTGGCGCAGCATCTTTCTCGTCAATCTGCCGATTTGCGCAGCCGGTTTGCTGGCGACTTTAATCTGGGTGCCAAGGCCTGCCTCCGCGCGGAAAAACGCACGGCAAGCGGCTACGGTCAGAGTTAACGCTGGGGCTGGGGCTGGGGCTGGGGCTGGGGCTGGGGCTGGGGCTGGGGCTGGGGCTGGGGCTGGGGCTGGGGCCGAGCCAAGCCCGCGCGGTTTCGATCTGAGCGGCCAGTGTCTTGCGATCGTCGCGCTGACCGCGTTCGTCGCAGCAGTGATCGAATGGCGGCCGCTAGGGCTGAGCCATCCGCTCGTAACCGGCGGTTTCCTACTCGCGCTGATCGCAACCGGTGCCTTTATCGCCGTGGAATCGCGCGTCGCGACACCGATGCTGCCGCTCTCGCTATTCAGCACGCGCACCTTCAGCGCGGCGGTGCTGTTCGGCATCTGCGTGAATCTGACGTACTACGGCATGGTGTTCGTGCTGAGCCTTTATCTGCAGCGCGTACGCGGCTATACCCCGTTGCAGGCGGGCCTCGCATTTCTGCCGTTGACGGGCGGCTTTCTGCTCTCCAACGTGGCGAGCGGCTGGGTGGTCGGGCGCTTCGGCGTGCGTGTGCCGATGATCGCCGGGGCCATCACCGCGGGGCTCGGCTATGGCTTGCTGCATTTCGTCGACGCTGGCACGCCGCTCGTCGGCTTGCTGCTGCCGTTCCTGCTGATTCCGTCCGGCATGGGCCTGGCAGTCCCGGCGATGACCACCGCCGTGCTGGCCTCCGTCGAAGCGAAGCGCGCGGGCACGGCGTCCGCCGTGCTGAATACCGCCCGGCAAGCAGGCGGCGCGGTAGGTGTGGCCGCCTTCGGCGCATTGGCGAGCGGCGCAGCCGCCACGCAGATCGTCTCGGGGATGCAGGCCGCGACGGCCGTCTCGGTCGGTTTGCTGGTGCTCGGTGGCGTGCTGAGCTGCTTCATGCATCCTGAACCGCACACACCGGCCTCGAAGCCGCGTAAGAGCGGCCCGGTTCAAGCCGGTAAATCACGCTGATCCCCCCATCGCTTTGCCACGCGCAAATCGGCAAATCGGCGAAGGGGCAAATCGCCTTAAGTGTCTTCGCCGCTTTGCCTTGAGCGCAAAAAACAACCCCCAGAGGTGTTCACGCACCTTGGGGGTTGTTTTAACGGCAACACGACGATAGCAGGCGGTCAATAACGCTCAAAGCCGCCGCACGGCTTACAACGACGCTTCCTGAATCGTGCCGGTATCGATTGCGCGCTCGATCAGCCCTTCGTTTTGCGCTTTGGCGATCGCGTCGGCGATCAGTTTTTCCGGCTCCTCGATCTCGGCCTTGATCGTGCTGATGAGGCCGGACGCATCCAGGATCACCAGCGTTTTCGCCGAATCGGCGAGACTGATGATGACACGATGCGGCGTAGGCCCCTCGCCGAGACTCGCGCACAACTGCGTAGCCTTGCCACCAATGGTTTGCTCAAAACTTTGAATCATTATTTGCTCCCTTGATTACAGCCAGAATCAAAAGCGAACGACACGAACGACCTCAACTGCGCCCTCAGAGACTCAGCCCGCTGCGTGGCGCCCGCGCACCGTCGATACTGATACGGCCTGCTCCGGTCACGAACAGCAGGAGGAAACCACCGGCGATGCCGATGTTCTTCCAGAAGTGGATCACCATGTCGCGTTGCAATGCGGGATCGGTGACGTTCCAGAAATCGTGGCCCAGCACCGCGGTCGCCACGGTGTAGGCGGCCATGATGAGCGCGAGCGGGCGGACCTTGAAACCGACGATCAGCAGCAAACCGCCAAGTGCTTCGACCGCTATCGCAATCGGCCCGGCAACCTGCACGAACGGCACACCCTTCGAATGCAGATAGCCCACGAAGCCCGCATAGCCCAGCAGTTTCATCACGCCGCCCCACAGAAACAGCACCGCAAGGGCAATACGCGCGATGAGAATAACGCCGGAATCGACGGGACGCGTCATGAGGGGCTCCAGTAAATGAATAAGCAGCAGACCCGGCCGGGCGGCCGCAGTTCCCCGCTTTGCTCCTGAGAATATGTGCATTGCCCGCTATTTCCAAGCTCGGGCCGAACTAACGGCGCAATGTGCGCCGCATTGCGGGAAGAAAAAAGGGGCTTTGAGCGCTCCGGCGAGCGCGCGGTTCGCTCTCCCGTGCCGGGATTGCCGCCGTGCTTAGGCGTGAGGATACGTCGCAACCTCGATCAGATTGCCGTCCGCGGTTTCGTCGCCATGGTGGGATGCAATGGAACGCAGTCTGCTATTGCTTCGGCGCATCCGGTGCAAGCAAGACGCCCTTGGTGAACACGAAGCAACCGTAACCGCGCTCTTCGCCGGTAGCGATCACGCAATAGGCTTTGCGCGCCCGCTCATAGAACGCGAAACGTTCGACCGATGCAAACGGCACATCGCGCCCTTCCGCGGCATTGATCTCGATCTGCGCTTCGCGCTGAACGGCCGGTATCGTATCGGGCTCGCCCACCACTTCCATTCGCGAGGCAGGGCGCTCGACGAAGGTATCCAGCGGCATCACCGACAGAATCGCGCGAATTGCACGCGGTGCGTTCACGCCATCGAGGCGAAGCAGCTTGCCCAACACCGTTTCCCGCGCGACGGAAGCGCCCGGGAAGTTGGCGTCGCAAACCACCAGTTCGTCGCCATGGCCCATGGCACGTAGCGCATGCAGCACATCGGCATTCAGCAGCGGGTCCAGATTCTTCAGCACGGTGTCTCCTTGAGGTCCGATTTGGTGGCTGGCCGCCCGGGTTCGGACGGTTTGTCCTTGCAACGCGTTACGCGTCGATCGATTGTAGCAAGACCGCGGCGAGTGCTCCGTTGCCGGCGGCCCATCGCCAATCAGCATTTCTGCACAATGCGTCGAGCGGCATTCTCGCGGCACTGCCACCGCAGCCATCCGACCACCGCCAGCAGCACGAGACCCGCGCCGCCCACCACCGGCTCGCGCCAGGCCAGCAACGCAGTGAACGTGAACGCGCGCGGGCCGGCCAGCAGCGCGAAGCCGGCGATCGCGCTGGAGAGCGCGTCGACCGCGCCCGACAGGCGCTCGAACGTGATGGCCGAACCGGGAATCGTGGCGGCAGCGGACTCGTGCATGATCGTCTCCGTGAAAAACTGCGGGTGGGGTCAGGCGGCAGGTACCTGGTCGAGGAAACCGGTCACCGTCTGCAAGCGGCCTTGAGGGTCGAGCAGGCCGAAGTCGGAACCCTTGACGATCGCCACGCCCGCGGGCGTGGTCAGCTCCCACGAAAAACGCAACCGGTTCGCGAAGCCATCGACCTCCGTCGTGCGGCGAAACGTGTGATGCGGGAAGCGCTCATGCACCGCGCGGATCATCGCGTCGATGCCGTCATGGCCCGCGCCTGCCAGCAGCGGATCGCGATAGTCGGCATCGACGGTCCAGGTCGAGGCGATCAATTCGCCGCGGCGCACTGCATCGGTTTCATTCCATGCGTCGAAATAACGGTCGATCAGATCGGTATGCGCATTCATCTCAAACTCCTTCATTGGCATGACTGAGCACTACGCTCGGCAGACACGTTGTATGCGGCGGGCTCGGCGTGAAGATTGGCAGCTTGAGCGCGGCGCGTCGATTACGTGGGAGGTAAGCATCCGCACGCGTCACGCAGCAAGGCCGCGCTTCTTTCGCGCCGCCGGATTGGCCATCCGGCCGAATCGTCACGGGCTGCGTCAGCCGCTAACCTCATGTGGCAATTGGGGCCGCGCAGCATTCGCACGCGGCATGTGAGGAACTGAACGGGCGCGGCATTCGCCGCTTTTTTAATATGGTTTTTACACTTGCAAGACCGTATCCACAAGGATACAATCATCAGCAAATCGGTTCACCGCCTGTGTACACGGTCAATCGCACCGAGGAATTCGACAGTTGGCTTGCCGGCCTCGCGGACTTAAGAGCGAGGGCAAAGATCCTGGTGCGGGTCCGGCGCGCGGAACGAGGTCATTTCGGCGACGTGAAACTGCTGGAAGAAGGCGTATCCGAGATGCGCATCGATTGTGGTCCTGGCTATCGGGTCTACTTCGCGCGCGAAGGGCGCATGGTGTATCTGCTGCTTTGTGGTGGAGATAAGTCCACGCAGTCGGCCGACATCAAGCATGCCAAAACAATGTGGGCAGCAATCAGAAAGGAACTGTCATGAGCAAAGCCAAAATCGCACGGTTCGATGCATCACACTACCTCGATAGCGAGGAGATGATCGCTGAGTATCTCAACGCAGCGCTGGAAGAAGGCGACGCGGACCTCCTCCTCGCCGCGATCGCCGACATCGCAAAAGCACGCGGCATCGCGAAGGTCGCAGCCGACGCCGGGCTCGGGCGCGAAAGCCTCTATAAAACGCTCGCGCCCGGCTCCAAACCGCGCATGGATACGGTGTTCAAACTGCTGCGCGCGCTGGGCGTCAAGCTCAACGCAGTGCCCGAAGGCGTGGCGCCCGCTTGATTCGCGCTTGTCTTGTTGATGCTTGAGGCAATGCCTCGGCCGTGCTGCGTATTCGTGGGCTTTCCCGGGCTTTTCCGGGTATTCCATTACCTGTCAGGTAATGGATCGCCAACGCGCTTTAGCTATGATCGGCAGCATGAACACACTCTCTCTTGCACAAACCAATCCGTCGAACGCGCCGATGGCAAGCCGCACGGTCGGCGATCTGCTGCGCGAATGGCGGCAGCGGCGAAGAATGAGCCAGTTGCTGCTCGCCGCTGAAGCGGAAATTTCAACCCGGCATCTGAGCTTCGTCGAATCAGGCCGTGCGGTGCCCAGCCGGGAAATGGTCATGCATCTCGCCGAGCGACTCGACGTACCGCTGCGCGCGCGCAATGCGCTGCTGGTCGCGGCGGGCTATGCACCGCTGTTCCGCGAGCGTCCGTTGACGGACCCTCAGTTGGCCGCAGCACGCGAGGCTGTCGAATTGGTGCTCAAAGGTCACGAGCCGTACCCGGCACTCGCGATCGATCGTCACTGGACCATCGTTGCCGCGAACAACGCGCTCGCCCCGCTGCTCGCCGGCGCAAGCCCGGAACTGCTGAAGCCGCCAGTCAATGCGCTGCGACTGAGCTTGCATCCGGAGGGCATCGCGGCATCAATCGTCAATTGGCACGCATGGCGTGCGCATGCGCTGGGTCGACTGCAGCGGCAAATCGACGTAAGTGGTGACGACACGTTGAGTGCATTGCGCGATGAGCTGGCGGCATATCCCGCGCCGCCCGGCGCGGATGAGTCCAATCATGACGACACCGCGCTCAACCCGATCGCCGTACCGCTGCGAATGCGCACGCCGATCGGCGTGCTGTCGTTCTTCAGCACGACCACGGTGTTCGGCACGCCGATGGATGTGACACTCTCCGAACTTGCTATCGAAGCGTTCTTTCCCGCCGATCAGCAAACTGCGGCGACATTGCGCGAGTTTGCCGAAAGCCAAGGGGCCGAAGCGCAGGCCGCTGAAGCAGCGAAGCCATAGCCGCACCTGACAACAAAGCCTGAGCAGGCCCACCACGCGCCCCAGTGCGGCTGCGGGTGCGGGCTGCACACGGGCGCGTAGTCGCACCGAAACGGCCATCGCGCCTCGACCAAGGCTTGTGGCACAAGCACTGGCGCCCGTTGGACCGCCCAGCCCTACAGCGTGATCCGTGCTATCTTTTTCAATTACTTTCCGCGCCGCACCAAGCCCGAAACGGTTCATCAACCGCTCCAGGACTTGCCTTCGATTAGCCGCTTGTCCGTCAAACACTATGTCCGAACTCTCTACTTCGCTTCCACGCGTACCGCGCCGTTTCGACATCAATCCGAAACCGTTAGGCGTCGCACTCGTTCTCATTGCGCTGGGCGCCATTTATCTGGCCCAAACCGTCAGCGGCCGTCAGTCGGCGCTCTACATCGTCGGCGCGCTGTTGGGAATGTCGCTTTATCACGCGGCGTTCGGCTTTACCTCCGCCTGGCGGGTCTTTATCGCCGACGGTCGCGGCGCCGGTCTGCGCGCACAGATGCTAATGCTGGCACTCGGCGTGCTGCTGTTTTTTCCGGCGCTCGCCGCCGGCACGCTGTTCGGCCGGCCGGTGGTCGGGCTGGTCGCGCCGGCAGGCACGTCCGTGCTGGTCGGGGCCTTCATGTTCGGGGTCGGCATGCAATTGGGCGGGGGCTGCGCATCCGGCACGCTGTACACCGTCGGCGGCGGCAGTACACGCATGATCGTCACGCTGGCAGCGTTCATCGTCGGTTCGGTCGTCGCGACCGCGCACATGCCGTTCTGGAGCGCGCTACCGTCCCTCAAGCCGCTTTCGATGGTAACCACGCTTGGCGCGGGCTGGGCCATCGCGCTGAATCTGGTCGTTTTCGCTGCGATCGCGGCGCTTACCGTATTCGTCGAACGGCGCCGCCATGGTCGGCTGATCAACGAGCCTCAGCGAGCGTCGCATGCGTCGCCATGGCTGCACGGCCCATGGCCGTTGTTCGTCGGCGCGATCGCCCTGGTCTTGCTCAACTTCGCGACGCTGGCGCTGTCGGGCCGTCCGTGGGGTGTGACGTCGGCGTTCGCGCTGTGGGGCGCCAAGCTATTTGCCGCGCTGGGGATCGACGTGGCCAACTGGCCCTATTGGGCCGCTCACGCCAACGCAGGCGCGCTGGCCGCTCCTGTTACACATGACGTCACCACGGTAATGGATATCGGCATCATCCTCGGCGCCATGACGGCTGCGGCGCTCGCCGGCCGTTACGCGCCGGTCTGGAAGCTGCCGGCTCGCTCACTGATCGCAGCGGTGGTCGGCGGTTTGTTGCTCGGCTACGGAGCCCGCCTGGCCTACGGTTGTAACATCGGCGCCTATTTCAGCGGCATCGTGTCAGGCAGCCTGCACGGCTGGCTGTGGCTCGTCGCCGCTTTCGCCGGAAACGTGCTGGGCACGCGCCTGCGGCCGGCGTTCGGACTCGAAGTCGAACGGAGCCGCGCAAACGCTTGCTAGCAGTTACAAATACGGCCTCGTTTGTAACCGGGGCCGCACCCACCTGTAACACCTCTGATTTGTCCCCATAGAGACGCCAATAAACGGTATTTATTACTTTTTAATTGGCTCGCTTTCTAATTCCTTTCTAATTCAGGCCGGTTTTTCGAGCTCGTGATGAGCCACGAACCCTTGCTCGGATGATTGTACAAAATGCCCGTCATACAAGGGTTTCCATGGATATGACGAAATCCCGGATCGGCAACGAACTCGCTAAGCCACGTCTATTACAGACCCGTGAAATAGTTACCGAAATTTGATGTATCTTTTTGGGATATTTTTTCGAGAAGGGATTGCTTTCTTGTTTTGCCCTTCATACAATTCGTCCCAAGCTGTTACGAAATGTAACGCGATGTATCAGAAAGTCGCCGCCTGGATCAGGTGGTGACATGTAGCCGGAGGACGACTTCCCGGTGAGGCACAAAAGACATAACGGCAAAAAATGCCGACATAGTAATTCGGGGCTTCGGAAACACAAAAATGGACCGTAGCAGCGAGACGCTGGATTCAATCCGCGAGATCAACTTGTCTTACATCATGCTCGCGCAACGTATGTTGCGCGAGGACAAACCTGTCGGGATGTTCCGGCTGGGACTGTCATCGGAACTGGCTGATTTGCTTGCCGGGCTGTCGCTCGCGCAGATCGTCAAGCTGGCCGCTTCCGATCAGCTTTTGTGCTTTTTCCGCTTCAATGACCACTCGATGTTGTCTGCGCTGACGCAAACAACGAAGCACGCAGCCGTTGCACCGACTCACGCGGCGATCCTGCTTGCAGGCCAGCCTGCTGAGCAGTTCGCTTAATCGAGGTGACCGCGATGCTCAAGCGTAGCCTGACGGAAGACGCGCAAGAAGTCTTCCGTGCCATCGCGCTGATTGAACTCGGCGCGCGCATGCAAGTACTCGAAAGCGAGTTGACGCTCTCGCGCGATCGCATGATCCGTCTGTACCGCGAGGTCAAAGGTGTGTCGCCGCCCAAGGGCATGCTGCCGTTCTCGGCGGACTGGTATATGACGTGGCTGGCGAACATCCACGCGTCGTTGTTCTACAACACGTACCTGTTTCTGAAAACCGAAGCGCGTTGCTCGCATCTGGATTCGCTGACCAAAGGGTATCGGCTGTATCTTGAACATTGCCAGCACAGCGAAACCGAACCGGTGCTGGATTTGACGCGTGCGTGGACGCTGGTGCGCTTCTTCGACGCCGACATCCTGCAACTGACCAAATGCTGCCGTTGCACCGGCAAATTCGTCGCGCACAAGCACGACCTGCAACATAACGTGGTGTGTGGCGCCTGCCAGCCGCCCTCGCGCGCCGGCAAGACCAAGAAAGCCGCCGCCGCTCGCCAGGAAGCGCTCGAAGCAGCGCAGATCGCGCAAGCCGCCTGATTCGAGTCGACTCGATAAGGGCCGCTCCGGCCTGATTCGAACCGAAACGCCGGGGCACGCTGTCGCGTAACCCGGCGCCTACCACCCTCTAGTCAGTCAAGCAGGACCCTAACGCTTTGCCACCTGATCCGGCGACGCCAAAGCGGCAGCAGCCGGATCCGAACCAGGCTTAACCGATCCCACAGCCGAATCGGCAGCAGGCGTCACCCCACCCCAGCCGCCACCCAGCGCGCGAATCAGATTAACCGTGGCCACCGCCTGGGTGCCCGACAAGTGACTCGCCTGCAACTGCGAAATCAGCACCTGCCGCTCGCCGTCGATCACATCCAGATAGCTGACCGCACCTTCCGTGTACTGCGTGCGTGACAGATGCGCCGCGCGCTGCGATGCCACGACCGCATCGTTCTGCTCGCGCATCTGATCGTCGAGCAAACGCAGATCGGCCAGGTTGTCCTCAACCTCACGGAAGGCCACCAGCACCTGCTGACGATACTGCGCGACATCCTCGTCGTACTTCGAGCGAGCTTGCGCGAGATTCGCCCGGCGCCGCCCGCCGTCGAACAACGGCAGCGTCAGTGCGGTACCGGCCAACGGGCCGAGAATGAACGCACGACTCGACCACATGAACAGATCGCCGAGCGTCGCCGACTCATACCCAAAGGCGCCAGTGATATCGAGCTTCGGAAAGAACGCCGACTTCGCGAGACCGACTCGCGCATTCGCCGCCATCATCGCCCGCTCCGCCGCCGAAATATCCGGCCGGCGTTCGAGCAATGCTGAAGGCAAACCGGGCGGCACACGCACCGTCACCGGCGCAAGCGGCGCTTCCGCGAACGAAAAATCCGCCGGCGGCTTGCCGAGCAGAATCGCGAGACTGTGCTCGGACGCCGCGCGCTGACGCGCCACGCCAACCGCATCGGCCCGCGCACTGGCCAGCTCGTTGCGAGAGCGCGAAACATCCAGCTCACCGATATCGCCTTCCTTGAAACGCCGCTCGACCAGTTTCAGGGTGTCCTCGCGCAACGCCACGGTACGGCGGTACAGATCCTGATCCGTATCGAGCTCGCGCAACTGGAAGTAGTTCTGCGCGACGTCAGCCTGCAGCGACAACTGCACGGAACGGAACAGCGCTTCACTCTGCTGCTGGTCCGCACGCGTCGCATTCACATTCGAACCGACCCGCCCAAACAGATCGGCTTCATACGACGCGCCCACCTGCGCACGCCAGATCGTGCCGGTCGTGCCGCCTGCGCTATCCGGCTGGAGTTGCGATGCCGCCGATGCCCGTTCACGCGTCGGGCCGAAGCCCGCGTCGAGCTTCGGAAACCAGTCCGACTTCGCCGCCTGCGTCACCGCACGCGCCTGCTGCACACGTGCCGCAGCCGCCTTCAGGTCCTGGTTCGCAGCAGCCGCCTGCGCTTCCAGCGCATTGAGCTGCGGATCGCCGAAAATCGTCCACCATTCGCCGCGATGCGTGTCGTCGGCGGGTTGGGCCTGCTTCCACGTACCGGTGTCCCGCGCCGATGCGGCGGACGTAGCCGACGCACCCGACGCAGCAACAGGCGCTTCCTTGAACGCGACCGGCGTATCCACCTCCGGCCGCTTATAGGTGGGCTCCACGGAGCAGGCCGCGAGCAATGCCACCAGCAAACCACTGGCAGCCGCCCACCCCCACCCGCTCAAAGATTCAAAACGTTCCATTATTGTTTTCTCCTCAGGCGTCCGTCACCGGCGCGCCATAGTGCGGCGCATCTTTCTGCGCGACGTGAATCGTCCCACCCGCCAGCGTACGCAGCACCACATAAAACACAGGGGTCAGCATCAAGCCGAACAGCGTTACGCCGAGCATGCCGAAGAACACCGCGATACCCATCGCGTGACGCATCTCCGAGCCCGCGCCACTCGAGAGCACCAGCGGCACGACCCCCATGATGAACGCGATCGACGTCATCAGAATCGGACGCAGACGCAGGCGGCTCGCCTCGATTGCCGCCGATAGCGGCGTACGTCCGTCATGTTCGAGTTCGCGAGCGAATTCGACGATCAGAATCGCGTTCTTCGCCGACAACCCCACCAGCACCATCAAACCGATCTGCGTGAAGATGTTGTTGTCGCCCGCCGTGAGCCATACACCGGTCAGCGCGGACAGCACACTCATCGGCACGATCAGGATCACCGCGAGCGGCAGTGTCAGGCTTTCGTACAGAGCAGCCAGCACGAGGAACACGAGCAGCACGCTGATCGGGAACACCCACAAGCCGGCATTGCCCGCGAGGATCTGCTGATACGTGAGGTCGGTCCATTCGAGCTTCACGCCATGCGGCAAGGTTTCCGCTGCCACGCGTTCGGCCGCGGCCTGCGCCTGACCCGACGAAAAGCCCGGCGCCGGTCCACCGTTGATATCGGCAGCGGTATAGCCGTTGTAACGCACGACCATTTCCGGACCATACGTAGGCGTCACCGTCACCAGCGATGACAACGGCACCATGTCTCCCGCCGCATTACGCGTCTTCAGTTGCAGGATGTCGTCGGCACGTTGACGGAACGGCGCGTCCGCCTGCACCCGCACCTGATACACGCGGCCGAAGCGGTTGAAGTCGTTCACATACAGCGAGCCCAGATAGATCTGCATCGTGTTGAACACGTCCGTGACCGGCACACCGAGTTGCTTGGCCTTCACGCGATCCAGGTCGACATTCAACTGCGGCACGTTGATCTGATAGCTCGAGAAGGTCGGTCCAAGTTCAGGCGTTTGCGCCGCTTTCTTCACGAACGCTTCCGCAGCCTTGTTCAACTCCGCATAACCTACCGCTCCGTGGTCTTCCAACTGCATCTTGAAGCCGCCGAGTGTGCCAAGACCGAGCACCGGAGGCGGCGGGAACACCGCGACGAACGAATCCTTGATCGCGCCGTACTGCTGATTCAACGCACCGGCAATCGCACCGGCGGAGAGCTTCTTGCTGCCGCGCTCCTTGAAGGGTTTCAGCGTGACGAACACGATGCCCGCGCTCGAACTATTCGTGAAGCCGTTCACCGACAAACCCGGGAAAGCCACCGCGCTTTCCACACCCGGCTGCTTAAGCGCGATCGCGCTCATATCGCGGATCACTTTTTCCGTGCGATCCAGCGATGCGCCGTTCGGCAACTGCGCAAATGCAATCAGATATTCCTTGTCCTGCGCCGGCACGAAGCCGCCCGGCACGACACGCGAGATCAGCACGGTTGCGCCCAACAGGATCGCGTACACCGCGAGCATCGCACCCTTACGACGAAGCACGCCCGTCACGCCGCGGCCATACGCTGTCGAGCCGCGACGAAACACCTTGTTGAAGCCCTTGAAAAAGCGCCCCAGCACGCGATTCATCACCCGCGTCAGGAAGTCTTCCTTCGCGCCGTGGCTACGCAACAGCATCGCGGACAACGCCGGCGACAAGGTCAGCGAGTTGAACGCCGAGATCACCGTCGAGATCGCGATGGTCATGGCGAACTGCTTGTAGAACTGGCCCGTCAAGCCGGTCATGAAAGCGAGCGGCACGAACACGGCCACCAGCGTCAGCGCGATGGCGATAATCGGCCCGCTGACTTCCTGCATTGCCTTGTAGGTCGCGTCACGCGCGCTGAGTCCGCTTTCGATGTTCCGTTCGACGTTCTCCACCACCACGATCGCATCGTCCACCACGATCCCGATCGCGAGCACCATGCCGAACAATGACAACGCATTGATCGAGAATCCGAACGCGAGCAGCAACGAGAACGTCCCGACAATCGACACCGGCACCGCAATCAACGGAATGATCGACGCACGCCACGTCTGCAGGAACACGATCACGACGATCACCACCAGCGCGATCGCTTCGAGCAGCGTGTGGATCACCGCTTCGATACTCGAGCGCACGAACTGCGTCGGGTCGTAGACGATCTTGTATTCGACGCCCGCCGGCATGTCTTGCGCCAGTTCCTTCATCGCGGAACGAACCTGATCGGAAATCGCGAGCGAGTTCGCGCCGGGCGCCTGATTGATCGCGAGTGCCACGGCAGGCTTGTTATCGAGCAGCGAACGCAGGCCATATTCCGATGCCGCCAGTTCGATCCGCGCGATATCGCGCAGGTACGTCACGCCGCCATCCGGCGCGGTTTTGACGATGATGTCGCCGAATTCGCCCTCAGTCTTCAAACGGCCACGCGCGTTCACCGACAACTGCAATTGCGTGCCCGGCACCGAAGGCGATGCGCCGATCACTCCGGCTGCCACCTGAATGTTCTGCTCACGGATCGCGTTGACCACTTCGGTCGCCGTCAAACCACGTTGTGCGACCTTCTGCGGATCGAGCCACACACGCATCGCGTAGTCGCCCGAACCCCACAGTTGCACTTCGCCGACGCCCTGAATCCGCGCAAGCCGATCCTTGACGTTGAGCAGCGCGTAGTTGCGCAGATACGTCATGTCGTAGCGATTGTTCGGCGAGATCAGGTGGACCACCATCGTCAGTGTCGGCGAACTCTTGATGGTCGTGATGCCGAGACGCTGCACGTCTTCCGGCAGGCGTGGCAGCGCCTGGTTGACGCGGTTCTGCACCAGCTGCGTCGCAAGGTCCGGATTGGTGCCGAGCTTGAAGGTCACTGTCAGCGTGAGATTGCCGTCGCTATTCGCTTGCGACTGCATGTACAGCATGTTCTCGACGCCGTTGATCTGCTCTTCAAGCGGCGCGGCGACGGCCTCGGCGATCACTTTCGGATTGGCGCCCGGATATTGCGCGTGCACCACCACGGAAGGCGGCACGACTTCCGGGTACTCCGAAATCGGCAGCTTGAAGAGCGAAATGATGCCCCCCAGCAGGATCAGTACCGACAGCACGCCGGCAAAGATAGGCCGGTCGATGAAGAATTTGGATATGTTCATGGGAAGCTCTTAAAGATGGAGCATGCGCACGCTAAGGCTTTGTAATTGCGGCTCACTAAACGCAGCTAAATAAGCGCAGCCAAATAAGCGCGGTGCACGAGGCTCACGAATTCTTGTCCGCGGCTTTCGCACGCGCCTGCGCGAGCGGCGCGCTGTTCGGATCCTGATCGGTGGTCATCGGCACCTTGTGAGCGCGCACTGAATCACCCGGACGCACACGCTGGATACCGTTCACGACGATCCGGTCGGTCGCCTGCAAACCGCCCTTCACCACGCGCAGATTGCCCTGCATGCTGCCCACGGAGATTTCGCGATATACGACGTGATTGCTCTGATCGACCACCAGCACGAATTTCTTGTCCTGATCGGTGCCCACGGCTGCGTCGTCGATCAGCAGTGCCGGATGCGGCTCGCTGCCGCCGACCTTTACGCGCGCATATAAGCCGGGAATCAATGCGCCATCCTGATTATCGAAGCGCGCACGTACCCGGATCGTGCCCGACGACGTATCGAGCCGGTTGTCGACGGATTCGATCGTGCCGCTGCGCGAATAGCCGCTTTCATCCGCGAGGCCCAGTTCCACCGGCACCTTGCGGCCGTCTTTCGCGCGGCTCAGGTATTGCAGATAGGTTTGTTCGTCAGCGTCGAACGATGCGTAGATCGGCGAAACCGACACGAGCGTGGTCAGCGGCGCCGAGCTTGCACCCGCGGACACTACGTTGCCCACCGTGATTTCCGCACGCGACACGCGCCCCGCCACCGGCGCGACGATCTTCGTGTAGCCGAGATTGATGCGCGCGGTTTCGACGGCGGCTTGCGCGGCCTTCAGGTTGGCGCTCGCTTCACGCGCGGCGTTCTGCTTCTCATCGTAATCGCGCTTGGCGATCGCGTTGTCGGCAAGCAGGCGTTGCGCGCGTTCCCAATCGCTTTGCGTGTAGCCGGTACGCGCTTGCGCCGCCGCGAGCTGTGCTTCCGCGCGATCCACTTCGGCGGCGTACGGACGCGGATCGATCACGAACAGCGTGTCGCCCTTCTTCACGAGTGCGCCGTCCTTGAAGTTGACGGACACGATGGTGCCTGGCACCTGCGAACGGACGTCCACTTTTTCGACCGCTTCGAGGCGGCCTGAATAGCTTTGCCAGTCGGTGATCGTTTTTTGCACCACGGTGGCCACATCGACTTCTGGCACGATGGTCGGTGCAGCAGGCGAACTCGCGTCGACGCGAATCGCGCCGAACGTGCCGAGCCCCGCCACGACGATAACGACCAGGGCGGCAATCGCCACACGGCGACGGGAAAGAGGAAGGATAGTCATGAGAAGCTCCCGATATCGTTGATTGAAGTTCTGTTTATCGATGGGCGCGCGCATCGAAGCGCCACTGAAAAAATCGCACCGCTTCCTGCAATGCGGGCGGATGATCGGCTAATGCGGCATGCGAGACGCTCGGATAGCGAACCACCTGGGTCAGCACACCCGCGTCGATCAGACTGCTCGCGTACTTCTCCGCTTCCACATGCAGCACATCGTTTTGCGCCGTCGCGATCAGCGTGGCCGGCAGGCCCGCGAGGCGCGACGATTCAAGCGGCGCGGCATACGGATGCATGCGCTGCGACGCTTGCGGCAGATATGCGCGATAACACGCCGCGCATTCCTTCGCGGTGATGTCCGAGCCGAGACGCTGCTCGTCGCCGAGGCGCGTGAGGCTCGGATCCAGCATCGGTCCGAACAGCGCTTGCGCTGCAATGCGCACGTCGCCACGGTCACGCGCGATGAACGCCAGGCAATTGGCCAACTGCCCGCCCGCATCGTGGCCGGCCACGCCGACCTTCTTGCTGTTGCCGCCGAACGCTCGTGCTCTTGTTTGCACCCACAGTGCTGCGCGATGTGCGTCTTCAGGCGCGGCGGGAAACGGAAACTGCGGCGCCAGCGAATAACCGACCGACACGACCAAAGCAGGTAAGTGTTCTGCGAAATAGCGCGCGGCGTAGTCGGCCTGATCGATCGAACCCTTCGTAAAGCCGCCGCCGTGAAAATAAAGCAGTACTGGCAGTGCGGTTTTCTGTGCGTGCCGGTACAAACGCAACGTGATGTCCTGCGCGTGCCCCTCGATCAGCACGTCAGTGATCTCGAGTGCCGTGCGATCAACCTGTGCTGAGCCGCTGCCGGCGGGCACAAAGGAGTACGGCGGTTTAAATGCATCCATGTCGAGCCGCGCAATGCGCATAGAACTTCAATGGTGCGAATTGTGGGTTCGGCAGACTCGTAAATAAATGCCTATAATCCGGCAACACAATTCGGCGCCCCTGAACAATCGAATCCGATGCTCTGCGAATTGGCTGCGGATTCGATTCCTGTTCAGTGCGCCCGCCCCTTTCTGGAGGTTTGCAATGGACCGGCTTCAGGCCATGCAAGTGTTCACGCGCGTCGTCGACACCAACAGCTTTACCCGTGCAGCGGAAACGCTCGACCTGCCGCGCGCATCCGTTACCACCATCATTCAGAACCTCGAAGCGTTCCTCGGCACACGTCTGATGCATCGGACCACGCGGCGTTTGTCGCTGACGCCGGACGGCGCCGCGTATTACGAACGCTGCGTGCGCATCCTTGCGGACGTCGAAGAGACCGAGGCCAGTTTTCAGAGCGGCAATAAAAAGCCGCACGGCAAGCTACGCATCGACATGCCGGGATCGATTGGACGCTTGCTGGTGATTCCTTCGCTGTGTGAATTCCACACGCGCTACCCCGACATCGACCTGCAGCTTGGGTTGACGGACCGGCCCGTCGACCTGTTGCAGGAAGGCGTGGATTGCGTGGTGCGGGTGGGCGCGCTACAGGATTCGTCGCTGGTGGCGCGGCGTATCGGTTTGTTCGAGGGCGTGACGTGCGCGTCCCCCGACTACATCGAGCGCGCGGGCATGCCTATGACGCTCGAGGATCTGGAGAATCACAAAGCAGTCAACTATTTCTCGAGCCGCACGGGGCGCACGATCGATTGGGCCTTCAAGGTTGATGGCAAAGAAGTTGAAGTGAAGATGAAGGGCATCGTGTCGGTCAACGACGCGGATGCCTACGTAACATGCGGACTCGAAGGCTTCGGTTTGGTGCAGCCGGCGCTCTTCATGGTACTGCCGCATCTGCGTTCGGGTCAGCTGGTAGAAGTGCTGCCGGAGCTGAAACCTTTGCCGATGCCAATTTCCGCAGTCTATCCGCACAGTCGTCATCTGTCGCCTAAAGTCCGGGTTTTCGTAGACTGGATTGCGGAGTTGTTCGATCGCTGCCCGTTGCTAAGCGGCCGCGGGAGTCTGGACGCGACGTGCACGAAGCGAACTTTTGAGGAACGCGAATCTGCTCCGATGCTCGATACGCCGGTGATAACAGAGTGGGTTGCTTGACGCGGGTTCTTTGAAGTACAAAATCTGGAACAGTGAATTCCAACCGCGGCGCTAATGCCGCGGTTGCCTGAGTGACGCGCTGGTCGCCGCGATTGTTCTGGAATCGCGACAATTCATTTCGCGAAAGTGCGATTTATCCGCACCGCTTCGAAGTCTACATTTCACCCTGTCGCAGCGCTGCTTGTGCTGCAAACAAGTTGACAGGAGTGAATCATGAAACGCAATCTCTTAGCAGGTCTGGCTCTTTCGCTGCTTGCCAGCGGATCGGTTTTTGCTCAAGGCAATGGCGGTGGTGGTGGCATTGGCCGCGCCGGCACGTACGAAACGCAACCGGCCCCGACGACGAGCGGCAAAACCCGTGCTGAAGTGAAAGCCGAACTAGTGGCGGCGTATCGCGACGGGTCGCTGCCTTCGCTGAATCGCACCACGTATCCGAATAAGGGTCTTGTTGGTCAAACGCAAGCAGCGCGCATTGCGCTGCAGGAAGGCGCTGGCGGCGATGTGGCACGGTTTGCCAACGGGCGGTGAGGCGAAGATTCCGCAATGATTCGGTTTCCAAAATAAATCGTCATTGCGGGGCTATCTGTGGACTCTTCATAAAGGAGCACATCATGACACCGTCTGAACTCGATCATTGGGATGCGGATGCGCCTGTGTGGATGCCTTATCGGGCACCGCAGCGATAGGGTGTTGAGGTTTTTTTTGCCTGTGCGGCTGTTTGTTTTTTTGTGGTTCTGGTTTTTGCGGCTTTTCTTGATTTGTTTGTGGTCTATTGATTTGTTTGTGGTCTATTAGCGTTCCCCCTGTGCGGGGGCACCTACTTTTCTTTGCCTGCTGCAAAGAAAAGTAGGCAAAAGAAAGCAGCTCAAACCGCTAATGCTAAGCGGCTCCCGCAGCCAGCAAACGGTAGTGGCCCCGTGGAATCCGTGTTCTCGCACATTCGGCACTAGTGACAAGGGCGTCATACTTCCGGCGACGCTGCGCGCGCCGAAGAGTATTTCCTAAAGCCGCTCGCTACGTTTTGACACTCGAATTTTGCTCAGGACCATTGGCTCGTAATTGCATTACAACCACAACATACCGACATTCATTCGAAATTGTGGTTCGCCCATCCGTGCAGAGGCCCATCGCCGGGGCGAAGCTGATGGTCCCACTTGCTCAAACGAAGCCCCTGGTTTCCCATGTAGACTCGTCCGCGACGCACGCAGTGCGGAGTGGGAGCTGATGAGTCCTTTGTCACTAGCACCTGAAGGTGCGATGACCCGGATTCCACGGGGCCACTGGCCCCTCCAAGCCAGGAGAGCCGCTTAGTATTAGCGGTTTGAGCCGCTTTCTTTTGCCTACTTTTCTTTGCGGCGGCAAAGAAAAGTAGGTGCCCCCCCGCACAGGGGGAACACTAATAGACCACAAACAATTCAAGAAAAGCACCGCCACAATCACCCAACCAAATGCCGCCACCAAAGGCAAAAAAAACTACCTCTTCGGCACCCCATCCCGCCACTCTCCCCAATGGGTAGCAATATCCTGCACGAGCGGATTCCCAGACTGGAACAGATTCTCGATAGCAATCGCAAAGCCCCCTTGCGCAGCATAGTTAAGCAGATTATCCGCACTAGTCTGCCCATCATATGGCCGGTCAAAATCCGACCCAGCGCGCACCACCGCAACGCGATTCAAATCGACCTTATGCACAGAGGCGGCGCGCTTAAGCGCCTCATACGTCGCGTTATCCTCCTGCTGCGTAGTGCAATAAACTCCCTTGTTGTCGGTCAGAATCCTGGTCCAATCCCGAGCCCGCTGCCCAAGCAACGTCCCTGACCACCAGGTGTCTCCTGCCAGCGTATCGCATTGAATGACCGTAGGCGGCCGATTCGCCGGCGCATAAGAATACTTGGCCCGCGCAGCCTGAGCCTGCGCGTTATCGGAAAGCACAACGCTGCGCGACAAAGCAAACGCCGTATCGGCAAGCTGAGTATTCAACTGAAACACCTCCGTCCGATAATCGAGCGGCGGCTTGTCCGTTGGACTCTTGGTATTGATCCCAAGGTACCCCGTGTTCCAGCCGGCCGGAATCTCCCGCCCGTCGATCTCCCACTGAATCCCGAAGTCGACCAGATACTTCGCCCACGCGGCCGACCCAACCGTGCCCTGTTGCGGATCGATCCCGGCAATCCCCGCAACCATAAAGTACGTATGCCGCAAATCGAAGCGCGGCGAGAAGGTGAGCGCCATGATCGACGCGGCAGCATTCGCATGCCCCATGCCGGTAGTCATGACGCACACGTCCTGCTTATTGCAATGCACCGTCGGGTAATCGGGCGATAACCCGTCCACCGGAATTTCACGCCATGGTCCGAGCCGATCGAGCCACACCTGCCCCTCCGGCCCGAACATCGAAATGATCATTACCTTGACCGGCCGCCCATGCGAGCCGCCGTCGCCCTGCGAGAAACCGTCGTTGTCGTCCGCGCTGGCGGGTCCGGACGAAAAGGCGGCACACGCCGCGAGTGTCATTGCGCAGAGGGCGCCGAGTGTGCGAGTCAGCATCGTGATCCTTCCTTTTGCTTAAGATGCAGATTGGGAGAGGGTGCTGCTTTCAAGCCGAAAGAAGTATAGATGCGAAGAAACTATTTGCCACTACACGATGCGCCGTTTCCCGCGTCGCAGTCATATCCAGCGCGGCCAGGCACGCGAATGGGCTTGCAACGTCCGGCCCCGCATTTCCCTATAATCGAGAGTCCGCAGCACGTACCGCGTTTGGGCACTTAAAAACAGGAGCACTTCGATGGATTATGTGAAACTGGGCCGCACCGGCCTGGATGTATCGCGTCTTTGTCTCGGCTGCATGAGCTATGGCGTGCCCGCTCGCGGCACCCACCCCTGGTCGCTCGACGATGAAGCGGCGCGCCCCTTTATCAAGCAGGCGCTCGACCACGGCATCAATTTCTTCGATACCGCCAACGTTTATTCGGACGGCACCAGCGAAGAAATCGTCGGCCGCGCGCTGAAGGACTTTGCGAAGCGCGACGAGATCGTACTGGCTACCAAGGTGAATAGCCGCATGCATCCGGGTCCGAACGGTGCAGGCCTGTCACGCAAGGCGATCATGGCGGAAATCGATAACAGCCTGAGACGCCTCGGTACGGATTACGTCGATCTGTATCAAATCCACCGCTGGGACTACGGCACGCCAATCGAAGAAACCATGGAAGCGCTGCACGATGTTGTGAAGGCAGGCAAGGCGCGCTATATCGGTGCATCGTCGATGTATGCGTGGCAATTCGCCAAGGCGTTGAATGTGGCTGAACGCAATGGCTGGACGCGCTTCGTGACAATGCAGAACTACGTGAACCTGCTGTACCGCGAAGAAGAGCGCGAGATGCTGCCGTTGTGCGAAAACGAAGGCATCGGCGTGATTCCGTGGAGTCCGCTGGCACGCGGGCGTCTGACGCGCGACTGGAATACTGAAAGCGCACGCTCCGAGACCGACGAATTCGGCCGCACGCTGTACGCGCATACTGAAGACGCGGATCGCCGGATCGTCGAATGGGTCAGCGAGATTGCCAGGGAGCGCGGCGTGCCGCGTGCGCAAGTCGCGCTAGCCTGGGTGTTGCAGAAGAAACCGATCACCGCGCCGATCGTCGGCGCGACCAGGCTGCATCATCTGGACGATGCGGTCGCGGCACTCTCGTTGAACCTGAGCGCGGACGAAATCCGCCAACTTGAAGAGCTGTATGTGCCGCATGCGGTGACTGGTTTCAAATAAGCGGTACGTGTAACAGTCAGCGGGCACCTGATTGGAATGGAACCCGCCGACCCGGCTGGACCGGACATACCCTTGCGCGCCACCCGCAGGCAGGAAGGCATCAAACCCGCGGCACGTCCGGTTCAAAAAACACCCAGCGCACTTGCGGAAACGCCGCCTGCAAGTCCGCTTCGATCACGTTGATCGCGTCGACCATCGCGCGGCCGCTCGCATAGTCGATCATTTCCGCCTGCACCGCCACCACCACGTGACGGCCCCATTGCAGCGTAATCATGTTGATGATGCTGCGAATCTCGGTGCGTGCGCGCAGATGCGTCTCGATCGCGCGGCGCACGTCCGGGCTCGCCGATTCGCCGACGATCATCGATTTCACTTCGCGCGCCACCAGCCACGCAATCACCATCAGCAATACCCCCACGCCGATGGAGCCCAACGCGTCGTAGACGGGATTGCCCGTCACCATCGTCAGCAGCACGGCGGCAAAGGCCATCGCAAGACCCGCTAACGCAGCGATGTCCTCGCCCGCCACCACCAGCAATTCGGACTCGCGCGTTTCGCGAAACCAGTGCCACATGCTTGTGTCGGGATGCGTCTTGCGGATTTCCTTGACCGCGCCCCACAACGAAAGCGCTTCGAGCACCACCGAAACGCCAAGCACGACAAGCGCCACATACGCATACTGCAAAGGCTCGCGTGCAAACAGACGATGCACGCCCTCGTACACCGAAAACGCGCCGCCGACAAAAAACAGCAGCAACGCAACCAGCAGCGAATAGAAATTGATCTCGCGGCCGCCACCCATGGGATGCAACGGGCTCGCCGGTTTGCGCGCTTTACGCAAACCGAATAGCAGCAGCAGTTGATTGCCGCAATCGGCGGTCGAGTGAATGGCTTCAGCGAACATCGAGCCGGAACCGGTAAACGTGGCGGCAGCAAACTTGCAGATTGCGATGCCGAAGTTGGCGGCAAGCGCATAGAAAATGGCTTTCGGCGATTCTTCTTTCATCGTCGTGGCGGTTGTCGGTGAGTTTGCAGAGAGCTTTCGGTTGGCAATAGTTCGTATTATGGACACGCCGGGCGGCATGCGTCCAACCCCGGCGCTGTTTTGCGCCGATTTCTGCAACGCTCATCCTTGTGCGCTTCGAGTCGTGTTATGCGCGTTCGAGCGCCGCCATCTCACGCACGATCACCAGCAGCATCGACAGGCTCGCGCCGCCCGTCGCCCGCAAATCGGCAAGCAGGCGCGCGTAACGCTCGAGTTGCCCGGCACGCTTCTCACGCCATGTATGAACCAACGCATCCGGCGTCGACGCTTCATCGGCGTCCGCCAGCGCGCTCGTGGTCAACGCGCGTTTCAGGCGTGCAAGCTCGGCCAGCGCCGTGGCGCGCGCCAGCATGTCCCAATGCGTGGGCGCCGGCAGCGCGGCCGCGCGTTCGCTGATCCAGCCGTAGTTCAGCAGCGTGCCGAGCGCGAAGTAGACACCCGCCACGAGTTCGAGGCTGCGCCCGCAGGCCGACGCCACCTCGGCGATGTCGAGCAAAGCCGCCGAAATCTCGCCGCTCGCGATCCGCACCGCCAGTTCGCTATCGACACCCGCGTCCGCAAGCACGCGTTGCCGTTCGGATAGCGCTTCGAGATCAGCGGTCGGCAGCAGTGCGGGCCATTGCGGCGCGAGGCGTTGCGCTGCATCGCGGCACCGTGCGAGCAAGCCGGCAACATCGCCGTGGCTGACCGCGCCCGATTGCAACTGCCGCAAGAACCACAGCGCGGAGCGTTCGACGAGCCGCGCGACTTCGACGAACATGCGCGCCTGCACGTCGTCGGCGACACGGTTATCGAGCGCGTCGATGCTGCGCCATACATCGTCGAGATCGAACACATCGCGCGCCATGATGCAGGCGCGCACGATCTCGCCGGGTTGCGCATCGGTCTCTTCCATCAGGCGATGCACGAACTCGCAGCCCACCCGATTCACCAGCGCATTGGTCAAATGCGTCGCAAGGATTTCGCGCCGCAGCGGGTGACGTTGCATCGGTTCGCTAAAGCGCTGCCGCAACGGCTTCGGGAAATATTCGATCAGCATGTCGCTGACGAGCGGGTCTTCCGGCATCGACGATTCGAGCAGCGCGTCGTACAGCCACATCTTGCTATAGGCAAGCAGCACCGCGCGTTCGGGCGTGGTCAGCCCTTGTTTCGCGGCCTGGCGTTCGGTAACTTCCTCGTCGGTCGGCAAGAACTCGATCACGCGATTCAGACGGCCTGCACGTTCGAGGTAACGCATCAAACGCGCTTCCGCATCGAGCAATTCGACGCCGTAGCGGCCCGCAATCGAGAGTGCCTGGGTCTGATAGTAGTTGTCCTGCAACACAAGCAAGCCGACTTCATCGGTCATTTCCGCAAGCAATGCATTGCGCTGCTTCTCGGTCATTTCGCCGTCGGAGACGACCAGGCCCAGCAGAATCTTGATGTTGACCTCGTGGTCCGAACAGTCGACACCTGCGGAGTTGTCGATCGCATCGGTATTGATGCGGCCGCCGCGCTGCGCGAATTCAATGCGCCCGAGTTGCGTCAGACCGAGATTGCCGCCTTCCGCCACGGCCTTGCAATGCAGATCGGCGCCGTTGACGCGGATCGCATCGTTGGCGCGATCGCCGACCTGCAGATGCGTTTCGCGGCTCGCCTTCACATAGGTTCCGATGCCGCCGTTGTAGAGCAGATCGACGGGCGCCTGCAGAATCGCTCGCATCAACTCAGCCGGTGCGAGCGCCGGCGCGCTGATGCCGAGCACCGCCTGCACGGCCGGCGACAGCGGAATCGTCTTGGCGGTACGCGGAAACACGCCGCCGCCCGTCGAGATCAGCGAAGGATCGTAGTCGGCCCAGCTCGACCGATCCAGAGCGAACAGGCGCCCACGTTCGGCAAGGCTTACCGCCGGATCGGGGTTTGGATCGAGAAAGATATGCCGGTGATCGAACGCGGCCACCAGCTTGATATGTGGCGACAACAGCATGCCATTGCCGAACACATCGCCCGACATATCGCCGACGCCAACCACCGTGAAGTCGGTCGTCTGCGTATCGACGCCCATTTCCCGGAAGTGCCGCTTGACGGATTCCCACGCGCCGCGCGCCGTGATCGCCATTTTCTTATGGTCATAGCCGACCGAACCGCCCGACGCAAATGCGTCGTCGAGCCAGAAGCCATACTCCTGGGAGATCGCGTTCGCGTAGTCCGAGAAGGTGGCGGTGCCCTTGTCGGCGGCGACCACCAGATAGGGATCGTCGGGATCGTGTCGCACCACATCAGACGGAGGCACTACCGTCGTGCCCGCGAGGTTGTCGGTCAAATCGAGCAGGCCGCGCAAGAACGTCTGATAGCAGGCAATCCCTTCGCGCATCCACGCATCGCGCTCGGTTTGCGGCGGCGGATTCTTCACGACGAAACCGCCTTTAGAGCCGACCGGCACGATCACCACGTTCTTCACCATCTGCGCCTTCATCAGCCCGAGCACTTCCGTGCGGAAGTCCTCACGCCGGTCCGACCAGCGTAGGCCGCCGCGCGCGACGCGGCCGCCGCGCAAATGCACGCCTTCCACACGCGGCGAATACACCCAGATCTCGAACATGGGTTTCGGTTCAGGCAAACCCGGCACTTGCGCCGGATCGAACTTGAACGACAGATACGGCTTAGGATGTCCGTCGGCGTCGAAGCGATAATAGTTCGTACGCTTCGTCGCCTTGATGACGCCGAGAAATTGCCGGAGTATCCGGTCCTCGTCGAGATTCGGCACCTGATCGAGCGCACTGTCGATCGTTTTCAACCAGCCGTCGACGCGGTCCTCGCGCGTATCGCCGAGCACCGGATCGAAGCGCGCAATGAACAACTCCACGAGCATGCGGGCAATCGCCGGGTTACCGGTCACCGCGCGTTCGATATAGGCGTCGCTGAATGTCGAACCCACTTGCCTTAGGTACTTCGCGTAAGCCCGCAGAATCGTCACCTCACGCGCATTCAGTTGTGCGCGCAACACGAGCCGGTTGAAGTCGTCGCTTTCGATTCCGCCGGTCCACACCTGTTCGAACGCCTCTTCGAACAGGTCCTTAATGCGTTCGATATCGAACTCCGCATCGTCCGCGAGTTCGAGGCCGAAGTCGTGAATCCAGGCAGGCGTGGCATCCGGCGCTTCGATCAGATAGGGCCGCTCTTCATCGACGCGCACGCCGAGATGTTCCAGCATCGGCAAGCTGCGCGACAACGCGATGGGCAAACCCGCACGATAAACCTTGAAGCGAAACGCCCGCGGCCCTGCTTCGATTGGGCGGTACAGGTTCATCGCGAGCCGCTCGCTGCCCTGCACGCGTTCGATCAGTTCGATATCGCGCACCGCTGTGCGGGCCGGATAATCGTCGCGATAGCCCGGAGGAAAAGAATCCGCGTAGTGTTGCAGCAGACGGTTGCCCTGCTCTTCGCCGAATGAATCGAGCAACGCGTCGGCGAGATCGTCCTGCCAGCGGCGCGTCACGTGCACGAGCCGTGCTTCCAGTTCGCGCGTATCGACGTTGGGCATGCCGCCCGGCTTCGCATGCACGACGAAGTGAATGCGCGCGAGTGTCGACTCCGACAGCAGCGGCGTGAACTCGACACTTTCCCCGTTGAATGCATCGGCCAGCAGGTTGGCAATGCGCTGCCGCAGATCGGTATTGTATTTGTCGCGCGGCACGAACACGAGGCACGACACGAAGCGGTCGAAGCGGTCGCGCCGCACGAACAGGCGCGTGCGTTGATGCTCCTGCAAACGCAGCACACCGAGTGCGATTTCGTAGAGCTGGTTTTCGTCGGCCTGGAAGAGTTCGTCGCGTGGATAGGTTTCAAGCACCGTCACCAGCGATTTCGCCAGATGTCCTTTCGGCAGGAAGCCGGCGCGCCTTACGATGTTCGCGCATTTACGCCGCACGATCGGAATTTCCGAAGCCGAGACCAGATACGCGGTCGACGTGTACAAGCCGATAAAACGCCGCTCACCGGTTACCTTGCCGTCCGCACCGGTCAGCTTGATGCCGACATAATCCAGATAGCCCGGCCGATGCACGGTCGCGCGCGAGTTGGCCTTGGTGAGGAAGATCGGAGACGAGCCGGAGATGATCTCGGCGGCCGCCGGTGGCAACGGCGTGACTTCGGCTGCGCCCGCAGGACGCGGCGGGTCGCGCAGAATGCCTAGGCCGGAGCCGGGTATCGCGCGCAGGCCAAAGCCGATATCGTGCTGCACCAGTTCATAGTCGCGCTGGCCGAGAAACGTGAAGTGATCGGCCACCATCCATTCGAGAAACGCGCGAGCCTCGACCCCTTCCGGCCCGGCCTCGCCGGCCTTCATGCTTTTGGTGGTAACGCGCGCGAGTTCGACGATCTTGGGCCAGTCTTCCACCGCCGCACGCACGTCGCGCAGGACCTTGGCGATCTCGTCACGCAACGCGTCGAGCTTCGCTGCGTCGCCGCAACGGTCAACTTCGAAGTGAATGAACGAGGCGAGCTGCGAACGCGTGTCGGCTGCGTCTTCAGCGCCCAGGCCCACCCGTACGATGCTGCCATCCGGTCCGCGCCAGATACGAAATACCGGGTGCACGACCGAATGCAGCGCGAGTCCGAGGCGGTTGACCGCCATCGATACCGAATCGACCAGAAACGGCATATCGTCATTGACGATCTCGATCACTGTGTGATCGGAATGCCAGCCGTGCTGCTCGAGAATCGGGTTGTAGACGCGCAGCCGCTCGCTGCCGGGTACGAAGCGCTGCGCGGTCTGCCAGTGTGCGAGGGCCGCGCCGTAGAGATCGGCAATCGAGCGGCTCTGCAGATCGTCGGCGTCGACGAAATCGTAGTAGTGCCGTAGAAAAGGCTCGACGACTTTGAAGGTGGGTTCCGGCAAGCGCGCACGCGCAAATTCGGAGACATCGTTCAGCAGGTGGGTGACGGCTTCTTCATTCTTTGCTTGCATGATCAACTCCCCCGGCGGGCGGCAATAGCGAGTATCGCTTGATTCGCATGCATCGTCTGAACGGGAATTATGCGCCTGTCACCCGGAAAGCGATGCGCGACTGCACTTAGGTTATACCCACCCGCTGCCGGCTGCTCAAAATGCAGGCTTCGGATCACCGGCGTCCTGCGTCAGCCACGCTCGCACCTGGTCGCTGGTCCACGCCGGATCGTCGTGCGGCAGGTCGTGACCGGCCCACGCATGCTCGCGATGCGTTGCCCCCCACGCCGCCGCGAGCTTCGCCGAACACATCGGGTTGACCAGTTTGTCGGCGCGCGAAGAAAGAATCAGCAACGGGCACCCCGGTTTCGCGACCGCCGCACTGAAGCGCGCGGCGGCCCAAAGCTGCCGCAACGCATTGCCACGGCTCACCGGCGCGCTCCGGCGGATTTCGGCCCAAGCATCGAGATCAAAGCCCCGCGTCTCGACGTTATTGCACGTCAATCCGTGAATGCCGCTTTCAGCGCGCGGCGCATCGCGCCAGTGCGCGGCGACGCCTAACAGCCCCGGCCATGCCGATGGACGCAACCGCTCCAGCATACGGCTGAACGGCCGCATGCTGGTATTGATCAGCACGAGCCGCTCGATTTCACCGGGATGCCTTTGTGCCCAATCCGTCGCCACCATGCCACCGAGCGACATCGCCAGCACGCTATACGGACCTGGCGCGCCGCTTTGCAAAGCAGCAATCCGCACGAAGCCCACCATCTCCGCGACGGTAGCCGGCGCGCGCAGATGGGAGAACTCGCCGTTGCCGGGCAGATCGAGCAACAGCAGGCGATCCGTGCCGACCGCTTCACCCAGTAAGCCGGGCAAGCGGCCCCAGTGGCGCGTTTCGCGCGTGAGTCCGCGCAACACAATCCACGTGCTCATGAAGCGTCCGGTTTATGCCAGTGGTCGATTGCGCTTTGCAGCAGTTGCTCGCGACGATTGCCTTGGGGCAGCCAGCGTTGCGCTGAGAACGCCGCCCGCGCCAGGAAGTCGAACAGGTTCGCGTGACGCCGCAGCACGCGCGCGGTGCGATGCGCTTTCACCGGGTTGAACATACCCTGACGTGAAAACAGCTGGCGCGGGTTCTTCTTGATCCACAGCCACGAACCGAGTTCGAGCGTCATCGGCAGGAATATGTTGGGCGCCGGTGTGCGGTCGTAGGCGAAGTCCCAGAGATCGCCGTGCAACAGATACTGGTGGCTCTGCGGTTCGAACGCGTAGCCATGATGCGGATGCGCGTGCTCGAACATCGTTTTCAGCATGTACATTTCCGGCAGATGAGGCATCAGTTCGCGGGTTCGCGCGTAGGGAAACCAGATGCTGTCGCGCCAGCCGTAACCCGAGTGGCAGTCGAGCGCGATGCTCAAAGGCCGCGCCGCCAGTTCCGTTTCGACCACCCGCAGGAGCGCCGCGGCCTCCGGCTCCATCGGCTCGCCTTGCCGGCCGCGATACCAGGGCAGCCATGCGCCCACCCGCTGGCCGCCGGCGAGCAGCGGCACGCGCTCGTTGGCGTTCTGCGGCGCGTTGCGCATCAGGTCGACCCCGTTGGGATTCGCGCGTGTAGCCGCCCACATCCCGCCTGGATTGACGATCGGCATAAAAACCAGACGAATCGATTGCAACTCCCGCACCAACAGTTCGTCCCATTCAAGCCGCGCAAGGAGCGCCCGCATGTAATCGAGCACGAGTTGCGAGCCAATCCGTTCGAGCCCGTGAATGCCGCCGAAAAACCCGATCGCCGGCGCGAGCGGATCGGTCGAACCGATGCTCGCGGTGTGCACCACGAAGTGCCGCCCTCGCACTGTCGTCTCGCAGACCGAGCGGATCTCAAAGCTCGCGCTGCCCTGGTCGAGGATCGTCCTGAGATCTTCGTACTCCGCAAAACTGTCGGGAAGGAAGCTCAAAGGCGGCATGACGACGTCGAAAGGAATTGCAAGGTTATTGGGGACGGCACCCCGAATGACGCAATATAGCCTGGCTGCAGGCGATCATGCGCACCGGCCCCAACCCGATCCAAATCGTGTCATACGGGTGTCATTTTTGACTCGAACGAATGACATCTTGCTGCCTTTCTGACGACGCAAAAAAGACACAAGAAGATATAGTCGTCTAGACGTTGCGATGCCTTCACTCAACCGTCACAGACGCTTCCTAGAATGAGCCCCACACATGCCGCCAATGGCCGGATGCATCAGGGGATACCTATGGAAGCAATTCGGGAAGCAATTCGCATCGAACGGTTGAGCAAGACGTTCAGCAATGGCCGCAAGGCACTGGACGAGATCGATCTGCGCATCGAGCCAGGCGAAATGGTTGCGTTGATCGGCGCGTCGGGTTCGGGCAAGTCGACATTGCTGCGTCATATCGCGGGCTTCACGCCCTCGGATGCCCAGCCGTCGCGGATCGCGATTCTCGGCCGGCCGATCCAGCAGAACGGCCGCATTGTGCGCGAAGTGCGCAGCATTCGCCGCGATATCGGCTTCGTGTTCCAACAATTCAATCTCGTGAACCGGCTCACCGTCGAGAGCAACGTGCTGATCGGCGCGCTCGCGCGGCTGCCTTTGTGGCGCCGTTTGAGCGGGCGCTTTCCGAGTGCCGAGCGGGAGCGGTCGTTGGCCGCGCTCAATGAAGTCGGCATCGGCGAACATGCGCGCGAGCGCGCCGCCACCCTCTCCGGTGGCCAGCAGCAACGCGCGGCCTTGGCGCGTGCGCTGGTGCAGCGCGCGCGCATCGTGCTCGCCGACGAACCGATCGCCTCGCTCGACCCCGAATCGTCGCGCCGCGTGATGGACATGCTGCGCACGCTGAACAGGGAGCATCAACTGACGGTGCTGGTGTCGCTGCATCAGGTCGACATCGCGATGCAGTATTGCCCGCGCACTGTCGCGTTGCGACGCGGCAAGGTGGTCTACGACGGGCCATCCGCCGCGCTGACCCCTGCCCTGCTCAAGAAACTCTACGGCGACGAGGCGCACGAACTGCTCGACGAGGCCGCCGCCGATAGCGATGCCGGTCATACGGCCAACCCCGCCACCGGCGCCCAAACCAGCGTACCGCCGCAAGACGCCACGCCCGCGTCGACGCGTTATGCGTTCGCTCTCGATCCGGCGCACTCGAACTGAGCGCGCCGACCCATTCTGTTCACTCAACCGGATCTCAACCGATGAAAATCCTGCGTTCATTGATCACGCTGACCGTCGGCGCTGCCGCATTCGCCTGCGTCGCCACCGCACAGGCCGAGGATATCAACCTCGGCATCATCTCGACCGATTCGTCCTCCGTGCTGAAACAGCGCTGGGAACCGCTGATCGAAGACATGAACAAGCAAACCGGCCTGAACGTCAAAGCGTTTTTCGCGACCGACTACGCCGGCATCATCGAAGGGATGCGCTTTAACAAGGTACAGGTCGGCTATTTCGGCAATGCGTCGGCGATCGAAGCAGTGGATCGTTCGCAAGGCGAAGTGTTCGCGAAGGTCCAGTACGCGAACGGCGACGCGGGTTACAACTCGGTGCTGATCACCAACGTGAATAGCCGCTTCAAAACGCTCGACGACGTGTTCAGGAACACCAGGGACGTCACGCTCGGCTTCGGCGATCCGAACTCCACCTCGGGCACGCTGATCCCCGGCTACTACCTGTTCGCCAAGCACAACACGCCGGTCAACACGTCGTTCAAGGCCGTCCTGCCGTCGAGCCACGAAGCGAATCTGCTGGCCGTGGTGAACAACAAGATCGACATCGCGACCAACAACACCGAGATGCTCGACACCCTGAAGAAACAGCATCCGGACAAGTTCGCGCAAGTGCGCGTGCTGTGGACCTCGCCGCTGATTCCGTCGGACCCGCTGGTGTGGCGCAAGGATTTGCCGCAAGCCACCAAGGACAAGATCCGCAACTTTTTCCTGAACTACGCGAAGACCGATCCGCACGAAAAAGCGGTGATGGCGGCGATTACCGGCTACGCTGGCTTTGCCGCATCGTCGGATACGCAGTTGCTGCCGATCCGCCAGGTCGCGTTGTTCCAGCAGAAGCAGAAGATCGAGAGCGACACGCATCTGTCCGATGACGAGCGCAAGACCCAGCTGGCCGCGCTCGATGCCAGGCTGAGCGCACTGAACACCGCCTTAGCCAAACAATGAACACGGTTGACCTGAGCACGTCGCCAACGCGTGCGAGCGAAGCGCTCGCCGCGCAGACGGCGCGTCATGCCGCCCCGGCCGCGGGCAAGCGCAGCTGGTTGTCGCTCGTCGGCTGGATCGCCCTGCTTGCCGTATTGGGCGGCGCATGGCACGGCGCCGATATGCGTCCGCTGGACCTGCTCTCCGACTCCGGCAACATGGGCCAGTTCGCCAAGGACTTCTTCCCGCCGGATTTCACCGAATGGCGCAGCTATCTGCACGAGATGATTGTGACGCTGTCGGTGGCGGTGTGGGGCACGGCTCTCTCGCTGGTATGCGCGGTGCCGTGCGGGCTGATGTCCGCGCACAACATGGCGCCGATGTGGGTCGTGCAGCCGATGCGGCGCGTGATGGACGCGTGCCGCGCGATCAATGAAATGGTCTTCGCGATGCTGTTCATCGTCGCAGTGGGGCTCGGTCCGTTCGCCGGCGTGCTGGCCCTGTGGGTGCACACCACTGGCGTGCTCGCCAAGCTCTTTGCCGAAGCGGTCGAAGCCATCGATCCACGTCCGGCCGAAGGCGTGCGCGCAACCGGCGCGACCAGTCTCGACGAAATCATTTACGGCGTACTGCCGCAAGTGCTGCCATTGTGGATCTCATACGCGTTATATCGCTTCGAATCGAACGTGCGCTCGGCGATGGTGGTCGGCATGGTCGGTGCGGGCGGGATCGGCGTGGTGCTGTACGAAGCGATCCGCTCGTTCAATTACGCGCAGACCGCCGCGGTGATGATCATGGTGATCGTGGTGGTGACGGTGATCGATCTGGCGTCCGCGTGGCTGCGCGAACGCGTGACCTGACAGTCCGGCCGTGATCTGGAGAGCCTCAAAGTCCTTGTAGCCAAAGCGTGATTGGACCATTGCCACGTTCTGCTGGAATAATCACAGGGTTGCGGCCGGCACCCAGGCCTCCCGTTCCCACTCCCTGGCCTTCGATGGACACCTTTGTCGTCTTGCTAGTGCTGCTCTCCGCGCTGCTCCACGCCACCTGGAACGCTTTCCTGCATCTGTCCGAAGACCGCGTCTGGCTGCTCGGCATGATGGCGATTCCGTATCTCGCCGTCAGCGCGGTCGGCGTGACCGTGCTGCCGCTCCCTGAACCGGCGGCCTGGCCTTACATCGTCGCATCGGTGGTACTCGAATTCGGCTACCTGCTGGCGCTGATTCGCGCGTACAAGAGCGGCGACTTCGGCCAGATCTATCCGATTGCACGCGGCCTTTCGCCGATGCTCGTGTTCGTCGGCGCGCTGGTGTTCGCGCACGAAGCGCTCAAGCCGCCAGCGGCGATCGGCGTGGCGCTGGTGTCGCTCGGCATCGTCTCGCTGGCGTTCCGCCGGGGCATGCGGTTTTCAGGGGAAAGCGTGCCGTTTGCGCTGCTGACCGGCTTCTTCATCGCAACGTATTCCGTCGTGGACGGGATCGGCTCGCGCGTGGCGGGCAACGGCCTGAGCTACATCATGTGGGTCTATCTGATCTGGAACATCCCGCAGTTTCTGCTTGCCTGGCATTGGCGCGGCGGCGCCAAAGGCCTTTTCATTGGCCGCGCGGCGGTGCTCAAAGGCATGGCGTCCGGTGCGCTGGCACTGACCGCCTATTGCCTGATCATCGAGGCTTACCGCTATCTGCCGATTGCGATGGTCTCCGCGCTGCGCGAGCTGAGTTCGCTCTTCGCGGTGCTGATCGGCTGGCTCTTCATGCGCGAGAAGCTGACCACGCGGCGTATTGTTGCGTGTGCGCTGGTTACGCTGGGAGCGGTGCTGATCAGGATTTGAAGCGGTGAAGCACGCGCTCGCGCTTCTGTTTACGCCTGTTTCGTTTATTGCGATTTCGAATATTTCGATTTACAATACCGAAATTCGAAAGGAACCGTGCCATGAACACCTCGCTCCACCCCACGTCGCTGCCGTCAGCGCAAGAGGCTGAACTCGCCCGCGTCTCCGGTCGAAATCTGTCGGTCGTGCTTTCAAGCCGTGCCGAAACGCAACAGTTCGACTTCAAGGACAGCAAGGGCGAAACGCGTAGCGTGGAGCTGCCGACATTGGTCGTGCGTCTAATAGTCGACGTCCTCGCGCAAATCGGCCAAGGTAACGCCGTATCGATCATCCCTATTCATGCCGAGCTGACCACGCAGGAAGCGGCCGACCTACTTAATGTGTCGCGACCGTACTTCGTGCAGTTGCTGGAGAAGAAGGAGATTCCTTTCCGGAAGGTGAACACGCATCGGCGCGTGCGCTACGAAGACGTGATGGCCTATAAGAATCGAATCGACTCGGAACGCCGCAAGGCGCTGGACGAACTCGCGGCGCTGTCGCAGGAAATGGGACTGGAATAATCGATGTCGTCACATTTCACCGCAATCTACGACGCTTGCGTTCTGTACTCCCAACCATTACGAAACCTGTTGATGCGTCTGGCGCTAACCGACCTCTACCGGGCGCGCTGGACGCAGGCTATTCATGGCGAGTGGACTCGCAATCTGATCGCAAACCGTCCTGACCTCGACCCCGCCAGGATCTATCGCGTCCGTGATCTTATGGACGCGCATGTTCGGGACGCTTTGGTCGACAACTACGAGCACCTGATACCGGCCATCGATTTGCCAGACCCTGATGATGCACATGTGGTCGCCGCCGCCGTGCATTGTGGCGCGGAACTCATCGTCACGTTTAACCTGAAGGATTTCCCGGCCGACGCTTTGAGCACATTCAACGTGGCCGCTCAGCATCCCGACGACTTTATCGCTGATCTCTTCGACCTGAACCAGGCAAAGGTTCTTGAAGCGATGGCTGAGCATCGGAAATCATTGAAAAGTCCGCCGAAGTCTATCGACGAGTACCTCGACACCCTAGCCGGACTGGGCCTCACGCAAACCGTTTCAGTTGTCCGTCCCTACAGCATAGCCATCTGACCAGAGCCGCCTTTGCTCGGCTGAAAGAGCGGCTCGGCAAGCCCCCTCATGCAAACTGCACGAGCGTCTCGTCAATCGCATCGGCGAGCGTATTGAAGGCCGGCGCGATCTCCTCGTCAGGCACGCACGCATAGCCGATCAGCAAACCCGACGGCGCCAGCGACGGTTGCGCGTAGTACCCCGACAAAGGCCGCACGACAATATTGCGCTCCAGCGCGGCAGCCGCCACCGCTCGGTCGTCGGTACCCTCAGGCAACTGCATCACCAGGTGCAAACCGGCGTCGCCGCCCACCGCCGGCAGCGCATCGCCATAACGCTGCGCCGCGGCATCGAGCAGGGTCTGACGACGTTGCCCGTAAAGCGTGCGCATCTTACGGATATGCGACGTGAAATGCCCTTCCGCGATGAACTCCGCGAGCATCGCCTGCTGCAGCAACTGTCCTTCCCGATACAACTCGGCACTCGCGGTGGCAAAGCTCTCCGCCAGCGCCTCGGGCACGACCAGATAGCCGATGCGCAAGCCAGGAAACAGCGTTTTGCCGAAACTGCCCACGTAAATCACCTGCCCGGACGTATCCAGACCTTGCAGCGATGCCAGCGGCCGGCTGCCGTAGCGGTATTCGCTGTCGTAGTCGTCCTCGATGATCCAGCATTGGTTTTGCCGCGCGTATTCGAGCAGCATGCGACGCCGCGCGAGGCTCATCACCATGCCGAGCGGATATTGGTGCGACGGCGTGACGAGCATTAGCTTGGGCGGCTGCGCGAGATCGTCGGCGGAGGGATTGATGCCTTCTTCGTCGACGGCGATCGGCCGCGATTGCAGGCCGGACACATGCAGCACGCTGCGCACGCCCCAATAGCAAGGGTCTTCGGTCCAGATCAGGTCGCCCGGATCGGACAGCAGGCGCACGGCCAGATCGACGGACTGGTGGATCCCGGTCGTGATGATGATCTGCTCGGGCGTGCAACGCACCGAGCGCGAAGTGCGCAGATACTCGGCCAGCGCGTGCCGCAACGAGGCCAGCCCTCCGCCCGGCGCATAAGTCAGCAGGTCCGGACGCAGACGGCGCCAATACTTGTTGTGCAGGCGGCTCCACACGCGCGCCGGAAATTTCGTGACGTCCGGCACCCCGGGCATGAACGCGCCCCATTGCCGCTTCGACACACCCGCTCCCGCGATAAGCCTCGCCCCGCGCGTGGACAACGCGCGTTTGGCCGTCAAAGGTGGCGGCAATGGCTCGAGCCGCGCGTCCGGCGCCTCGGCATCGGGCACGCCGACGATCTCATCCGGCGCGCTATCCGCGACAAAGGTGCCCCTGCCGGTTGCCGAGCTTACATAGCCTTCGAGCGCCAACTGCTCGTACACCTGCGTTACGGTATTGCGCCCGACGCCCAATTCCTGCGCCAGCAGACGGGACGACGGCACCTTGCTGCCCGCCGGCAATTCACGCGACAGGATCGCCTGCTGCAACAGCCGGTGCAGCTGACGATAGATCGGCTGGCCGTTGCCACGGTCGAGGCGCTGTGCCAGCCAGTCGGACAAAACGCTCGCGCGCATGATTGGCTCCTATATTTTTATTGAAATGGCTCTGAAATTAAGAGCCAAATCTCATTATAGTCGCGGCATGTGCTGCGCTGTGTGCGCGGCGCCCGCAGGCGGGCCCCCGCAAAATCGAGGAGTGAAGGAGATAACCATGAAGAATGCAGAATTGAAGAGCCGCAAGGATGCCGCCACGCCGCGCGGCGTCGGGGTGATGTGCGATTTCTACGCTGAGCGCGCTGAGAACGCCGAATTGTGGGACGTCGAAGGCCGCCGTTTCATCGATTTCGCTGCGGGTATTGCGGTGTGCAACACGGGCCACCGTCACCCGAAGATTTTGGCTGCGATCCGCGACCAGCTCGATCATTTCACGCACACCGCGTATCAGATCGTGCCGTACGCGTCGTATGTCGAGCTGGCTGAGAAGATCAACGCGCGCGCGCCCGGCGACTACCCGAAGAAGACCGCATTCTTCACGACCGGCGCCGAAGCCGTGGAAAACGCGATCAAGATTGCCCGCGCCGCGACCGGCCGCCCGGGCGTGATTGCGTTTACCGGCGGCTTCCACGGCCGCACGTTGATGGGCATGGCGCTGACCGGCAAGGTTGCGCCGTACAAGATCGGTTTTGGTCCGTTCCCGTCGGACGTGTTCCATGCCCCGTTCCCGAATCCGCTGCACGGCGTGACGACGGCCGATTCGCTGAAGGCGATCGAGTTTCTGTTCAAGGCCGACATCGATCCGAAGCGAGTGGCGGCGATTATTTTTGAACCGGTTCAGGGCGAAGGCGGTTTCTATCCGGCGCCGGCCGAGTTCGTGCGCGCACTGCGGAAGCTTTGCAATGAGCATGGCATTTTGCTGATCGCCGATGAAGTGCAGACGGGTTTTGCCCGTACCGGAAAGTTGTTTGCGATGCATCACTATGACGTGGTGCCTGATCTGATGACGATTGCCAAGAGCCTGGCTGGCGGCATGCCGTTGTCGGGTGTGGTTGGGCGCGCTGACGTGATGGATGCGGCGGCGCCTGGTGGCCTGGGCGGCACCTATGCCGGCAATCCGCTTGCCCTTGCTGCTGCACATGCTGTGCTCGATATCATCGATGAAGAGAAGCTCTGCGAGCGGGCTACTGTTTTGGGCGATCGTATTAAAGCGAAGCTGATCGCGCTTCAGAGCGAAGTGCCGCAGATTGCCGATGTACGCGGGCCCGGTGGGATGGTGGCTGTTGAGTTCTGCAAGGCGGGGGGGACGGAACCGGATGCCGAGTTCACCAAGCGAGTGCAGGCTCGGGCGCTGGAGCGCGGGTTGTTGCTGTTGGTGTGTGGGGTTTATTCGAATGTTGTGCGGTTCCTGTTTCCGCTTACTGTTCAAGACTCCGTCTTCGAGGAGGCTTTGGCTATTCTCGAAGATGTTGTTCGGGAGAGTGTTGCTGTAGGGGTTTGAGTTTTTTTTTGCCTGCGCGGCGCTTCTTTTTTTGGGTGCTTGTTGTGGGGGGTTTTCTTGTTTTGTTTGTGGTCTATTAGCGTTGCCCCTGTGCGGGGCGGCACCTACTTTTCTTTGCCGGCTGCAAAGAAAAGTAGGCAAAAGAAAGCAGCTCAAACCGCTAATGCTAAGCGGCTCCCCTGGCTTGGAGGGGCCTGTGGCCCCGTGGAATCCGCGCCCTCGGACCTTCAGCGCGAAGTGACAAAGGTGTCATCAGCTCCCACTCCGCACTACGTGCGTCGCGGACGAGTCTGCATGGGAAACCAGGGGCTTCGTTCAGGATGTGGGGGCCGTCGGCTTCGCCTCGGCGAAGCCTCGGAACAGGCGCTGGTTTGATGAACTACGCTTCGGCGCGCGCAGCGCCGCCGGAAGTATGACGCCTTTGTCACTAGTGCCGAATGTGCGAGAACACGGATTCCACGGAGCCACTACCGTTGGCTGGCTGCGGGAGCCGCTTAGCATTAGCGGTTTGAGCTGCTTTCTTTTGCCTACTTTTCTTTGCAGCCGGCAAAGAAAAGTAGGTGCCGCCCCGCACAGGGGCGACGCTAATAGACCACTAACAAAACAAGAAAACCCCAACCCAGCAAGCAAACAAAAAAAAGAAGCTCCACGAAGGCAAAAAAGCAAAAGCGCCGAGCAGGCAAAAAACCCTCATTCAAAGACCTTGGAGCAAAAAGACAAAATGACGACGTTAACCCTAAAAGACCCCACCCTTCTAAAAACAAAAGCCTACATCGCAGGCGAATGGCAATCCGCCGACGACGCCACGACTTTCGAAGTAAAGAACCCTGCCACAGGCGAAACAATCGCCACAGTGCCCCGCATGGGCACAACCGAAACCCGTCGAGCGATCGACACAGCCAACGCGGCCTGGCCGGCATGGCGAGCAACCACGGCCAAACAACGCGCCACGATCCTGCGCAAATGGCATGACCTGATGCTGGAAAACGCCGACGATCTGGCCAGGATCCTGACCACCGAACAAGGCAAGCCCCTCGCCGAAGCTAAAGGCGAAATCCAGTACGCCGCCTCGTTCCTGGAATGGTTCGCGGAAGAAGGCAAACGCGTCAACGGCGACACCATCCCTACGCCGGCAGGCGACAAACGCATCGTCGTCACGAAAGAACCGATCGGCGTCTGCGCAGCCATCACGCCATGGAATTTCCCGGCGGCCATGATCACGCGTAAAGTCGGCCCGGCCCTCGCCGCCGGCTGCCCGATCATCGTCAAACCGGCAGAAGCCACGCCACTATCGGCTCTCGCACTCGCCGTGCTGGCCGAACGCGCCGGCGTGCCACGCGGCGTGTTCAACGTCGTCACCGGTGAGCCGAAAGCCATCGGCGCGGAAATGACCGGCAATCCGATCGTGCGCAAATTGTCTTTCACAGGCTCTACGCCGGTCGGCCGTCTGCTCATGGCGCAGTGCGCGCCGACGGTCAAGAAAGTCTCGCTCGAACTCGGCGGCAACGCGCCGTTCATCGTGTTCGACGACGCGGATCTGGATGCCGCCGTCGCAGGCGCCATCGCGTCGAAATATCGCAATAGCGGCCAGACCTGCGTCTGCACGAATCGTTTCTACGTTCACGATAAAGTCTACGACGCGTTCGCCGACAAACTGCGCGTCGCCGTCGAACAACTCAAGGTGGGCCGCGGCACCGAAGATGGCGTCACCCAAGGTCCGCTCATCAACGAAGCAGCCGTGCTCAAGGTCGAATCGCATATCGAAGATGCCCTCGCCAAAGGCGCTCGCATCGTCACCGGCGGCAAGCGTCATGCGCTTGGTCACGGTTTCTTCGAGCCCACCGTGCTCGCGGATGTCACGCCGGCCATGAAGCTCTCTCGCGACGAAACCTTCGGGCCGCTCGCGCCGCTGTTCCGCTTCTCGTCGGATGAAGAAGTCGTCCGCCTCGCCAACGACACCGAATTCGGCCTCGCATCGTACTTCTATAGCCGCGATATCGGTCGCGTCTGGCGCGTCGCCGAAGCACTCGAATATGGCATGGTCGGTATCAACACCGGGCTGATTTCCAACGAAGTCGCGCCGTTCGGCGGCGTCAAGCAATCTGGCCTCGGCCGCGAAGGCTCGCATTACGGTATCGACGATTATGTCGTCATCAAGTACATGTGCGTGGGCGGGATCTGACGCCGACCGCATGTTTCGTGCAATCTACCTTGAAACGGTAGATTGCACTGTCAAGTTAAAAGAGATGATCGAGCGCCTTCGCTTGAGTGCGAAGTGCTGCCGGATCGGACCGAAGCTCGATAAGACGGCGACAGCTCGACCGGTACTAGTTCCCGCAAAACTGAGCAGCGGCGAGCAGCGACGGCGCCTGGACAAGAATCAGATCGGCGGCCTGCTTAACCTCCAGACCGATCTTTTCGACGGCGGCTTCATTGAAGTCACGCGCATGGCCCGTCGCGACCACGCAGCCGACGGCATTGCCCCGCCATGTCCGCACGTTGGCCGCAAGTGCGCCGATACCTGGCCGGCTTTCTTCCCGCGCGAGCACATAACCTCGTTTCTCCGACAACGCGAGGTCCGTCTCAAGCGCCGCATAGTCAGCGAACGTAGCCTCTGTATAGCGCTGCAGCGGCTCCGGCCCAAGTAACGCATGGCGGCGCTTCGCATCGAGACTCACCAGATACGCCTTGCCCGCCGCGGTTCCATGCAGAGGACCGGTGAGCCATGTGTCGTAGTACGCGTTGATCGTATTGTTGCCCTGCGCGATGTCAATCACCATCCGCTCATGCCCGACATAAAGCGCGAGCAACACGGTTTTATCGATACGCAGCGCCAGATCCCGCAACGGCGTCGCAATCTCGCGCCGCAGTTGTTCTAGCGGATGCAGTAGCGGCAATGGCCGCAGCGCTTTCGGAGAGAGACAGTACTTCTTCGATTCGACACTGCGAATCACGAAACGGCTTTCCTCGAGCGCCCGCAACAACCGCAAGGTCGTGCTTTGCTCCAGGCCTGTCAGGCCGGCGACCTCGGCGAGTCCAAGCGGTTGCGGCGCGCCGGCGAGCGCGTCGAGCACGCTCAGACCGCGTGCGAGCGTACCGACCGGCCCATCGCGCTCTCCGCTCTCAGGTATGTCGAGGGTGACCGCACTCTCGACGTGTTCTTTTTCCTTTCGCTTCCTCATACCTTCCTTGAAACAAGCTAGACCACTATTCGACGCCCCGCATTCTAAAGTAACCCGGAGGCACCCCCTGCGAAGCCGAATGCGTGGCAGGTAGCGCGTCGAACGACGCGTCCCACGATTACCCGCAAGCAGCCGCGCTGGAATGCCGGCGCACACGATGAGCGAACCGGTACAACGCGCACTTCGTGTACACAGAATGATCTCGATTCCCGCGGCCGCCGCGCTCACGCTTGTCGCGATGAGAGGATTTACCCTCCTCCGTTTTCGATGGTTGCCGGATGAATGCGGGTCGCTGCGGTGCCGTCTGCGCCGCTACCGGATCATGAACCGCTCGATGACGTCCGGATCCGGATCGGCGCCAAGACCGGGACCGTCGGGCACACGAATCATGCCGCGGCTATCGGGCAAGCCGATGTCGCCGAAGAATGGTGTGTCGAGCGTCACCCCGAAACTTTCGATACCGCCGATCAGCGGCGAAAACGCCGCGAGCTGCAACGTGGCTAGCAATCCCGGACCGAAATAGGGCGAATGCGGCGCGACGGCGCGGCCCTGCATCTCGGCCATCGTAAGGATGGTTCGAAATTCGCTGATGCCTCCGACCTTCGTCACGCTGGGCTGCAGGTAATCCAGCGCACCGCTTTCTATCATGCCCTTGAACGCCCACGCATTCGGGAGGTTCTCGCCCGCGGCGAGCGGCACGTCAACGAGTTGCCGCAGACGGGCTAGCGAAGCAAAATCTTCCGGCGGATAAATGGGTTCCTCGAGCCACTTGAGTTGATAACGCACCAGCTTCCTGGCGATACCGAGCGCTTCGTTCGGCGTCCACGCGCAGTTGACGTCGAGCATCAGGTCAATGTCCTCGCCTACCGCCTCGCGCGCCGCCGCCACGGCCGCGACCGTGTGTTCGTGCAGCTTGATCTGCCGGTAGCCTCTGGCGAGCACGCGCTCGCAGGCATGCGCGACCGCCTGCGGATCGGGCATGCGCATCAGGCTCGAATAGGCGGGAATCTCGCGGCGGCTGATGCCGCCCAGCAACTGCGCGACCGGCATCCCCGCGCGTTTGCCCGCCAGATCCCACAGCGCGATGTCCAGCCCGCCCAGGCCGTATTGCGTCGGGCCGCCGCGCCCGAAGAGATGCATCGTGTGCTTGAGCCAGCCCATCAAACCGGCGATATCGGCCGCATCCTTGCCCACGGCAAGCGGTGCAAGCGTGTGGTTGACCACCTCGACGGTCGCGCTCTGCACGTTGTAGCCGAACGCTTCACCCCATCCGGTCAGGCCGTCTTCGGTGACGACCTTCACCAGCACATAGCGCAACGTGGTCCAGTTCGTGCCGCCGAAGCCGGTCGGCGGGCCGTCGTGCGTGTAGGGCAAGCCAACCGGAATGGCTTCGATGCTTCTGATCTTGCTGCTGTCGCTCATGTCGTGCTCCGCGATGCCGTGCCCATGCGGGTCCGGCTCAGTGCCCCAGGAAAGCCTTCTGCAAGAGATCGCCGGAACGTAGGGCAGCGGGCGTGCCCTCGCCGCCTATGCGCCCCGTGTCGAGCAGATAGCAGTAGTCCGCATATTTGAGCGCTTCGCGCACGAGCTGCTCGACCAGCAGCACGGCGATGCCCTCCGCGCAAAGCTGCCGGGAAACCTGCAGAATTTGATCGACGATCAGCGGCGCCAAACCACGCGACGGTTCATCGAGGATCAGGAGTTTCGGATCGGCGATCACGCCCTGCGCCACCGCGAGAATCTGCTGTTGTCCGCCGGACAGGCGCGACGCCAGTTGATGCCGCTTTTCCCCGAGGATCGGAAACATGTCGTAGATACGCGCGAGCTTGGAGCGGTCGCCGCGACGGCTCTTCGCAAACGTGCCGAGCAGCAAATTGTCTTCCACGCTGAGCGTCGTGAATACGCGATGTCCTTCGAGTACGTGGACGATGCCCGCCCGCACGATCTCCGGCGCGCGCGCCGCGCCCAATTCCGCGTCGCCGAAGCGCACCGTGCCGTTACGCTTCGGAACGAGCGCCGACAGCGCCTGCAGAATGGTGGTCTTGCCGGCGCCGTTGCGCCCGAGCATCACGGTGAACTCGCCCTCGCGCACTTCGAAGTCCACGTCGTGCACGACTTGCGCCTTGCCGTACGCGACGCTCAGGTTCCTGACGTCGAGCAGCACAGGCGCCCCGCGACGTTGCATCGATGCCTGCATTCAAGCCCCCAGATAAACGCGGATGACTTCGTCATCCTGACGAACTTCATCAGGCGCCCCGCTCGCAATCGTCTTGCCAAGATTGAGCACGGTCACACGGTCGCAGATACGGAACACGAAGTCGGTATGATGCTCGACGACCAGCACGCCGATGCCGCAATCGCGCACGGCCAGCAGGATCTCGCCGAGCAGGTCGATTTCGTGTTCGGTGAGGCCGCCCGCAGGTTCATCGAGAAGAATGAAATGCGGCCGCATGGCGAGCGCGCGCGCAATTTCCAGAAAGCGCTGTTGCGCATGATCCAGCAAATTCGCGCGGCGCTCCGCCATGCCGCCGAGCCCCACGCCCTCGAGCAGGCGTCGCGCGCGCTCACGCAATTCACCGTCGCGGCGTCGTTCCGAGGGCCACGCGAACGCCGTCTTGAGGAAGTTCGTGCGCGCGTCGTTCCAGGCGCCGAGCGTGGCATTGTCGAGCACGCTCAACGTTTCCAGCAGGCGCGGCTTCTGAAACGTGCGCGCGAGTCCGTGACGGGTACGCAGTTGCGTGCTCGCGTGGGTGAGCACGGTGCCGTTCAACGTGATGTCGCCCTGATCCGCACTGTAATAGCCGGACAGCAGGTTCAGCATGGTCGTCTTGCCGCTGCCGTTCGGTCCGATGAGACCATGGATCTCGGTGCTGCTCAGTTCGAGACTGACGTCGTCTACCGCCACCACGCCGCCGAAGCGCTTCACCACGCCTCGCGCGTCGAGCACGTTCGGTTGCGGAACTCCGGAGCGGGCGTCCGCAGCCGGCGCCGTGGACGCGGACATCCGTTCCAGCGACTGATCGGTCATGCTGACGTCGCGGGCAAGCGCCACGGGCAAGCAAGCCGGCGAAGGTCGTGATCCTGGCATCAGGCTTCTCTCCCGGCGCGGATTGCCGCTTTGAGCACATCCATATCGGGCACGAGCGGTTCATGCACGTGCGCCGCCTTGTGTCTTTTCAGGTGCAGCAGCGCGGGCAATTCGCCCAGTCCTTCAGGCAGCAGCAACACGACACCGAGCAGCAACAGACCATAGAACAGCTGGCCGAAGCGTGCGAGCGGCGCGACCAGTTCAGGGAGCGCCGTCAGCACGATCGTACCCATCAGCGGCCCGAGAATCGAACCACGTCCACCAATGACGATGCAGATAAAAAAGAACAGGCCCAGTTCGAACACGAACGTTTCGGGCGTGATGTAGCTTTGCAGCGAGGCAAACAGCGCGCCGCCCACACCCGCCGTGACGCCGCTGAATGTGAAGACGGTGAGCCGGACGCGGTACATCGGCACGCCCACGGAGGCCCCCGCCACTTCGCTGTCGCGCAGCGCGATCATGCCGCGGCCCCACATCATGCGCGAGACGTTCCAGGTCATCCACGTCACCAGCACGGCCACGCCGGCGACCAGCCAGTAGAAGGCGTTCGGGGTATCGAACGGCGGATTGAACAACGGTGCTGCAATGCCCGCGCCGCCCCCCGTCAGGCCGCTTTGCGCGAGCGTGAACTCGCCAACCATCAACGAAAAGGCGAGCGTTGCCATCGCGAAATAGAAGCCGGGCAGGCGCAACGCGGGCAGCCCGAGCAGGAAGCCGCACACGCCACCGACCACCCCGACTGCCGGTAGCGTCAGCAGCGGATTCCAGCCCAGCGTACCGGCCAATATCGCAAACCCATATGCGCCGATCGCCAGCAAACCGACATGCCCGATCGATAGCAGTCCCATGAAACCGACTACCAGATTGAGCCCGGAGATCAGGATCCAGTACACGGCGATGAGCGTCGCCAGATGCACGAAATACGGATTCGGCGACCATAGCGGCACACTGGCCGCAGCCAGCGCGGCTACGTACGACGCGCGTTTTTGCAAGGTCTTTTTCGAGTCGGCGTTCATACCTGACGGACCAGTTTGGCGCCGAACAGTCCCTCGGGCCGGATAAGGAGAAAGGCCATCAGCAGACCGACCGCGATCGTCTGCTGATACTGCCCGCCGAAGAAATACGTGGTGAATGCGCTCAGCAGGCCGAGCACGACGCCGCCGACCAGCGCGCCGGTATTGCTACCGAGACCGCCCACCGCGATGGCGATGAATCCGTTCAGCGTCAGCGTGAGTCCGGTCGCGAAGAACGCGAACGTCATCTGTCCGGCCGCGAAACCCATCACGCCGCCGATCAAACCCGCCAGCCCATATGAGAGCATCCGCACATGCCCCGTATTCACCGCTCGCGCGGTCGCGGCGAGCGAATCCTCGGCCACGGCGAGAAAAATCTTGCCATACAGCGTTCGCCGGTAAAACAGTTCGAGGCCGATCGCGAGCAGCACGACCGCGACAATCGGCAGCCAATACTTCTGATCCCAGATGGAGGTATTGAAGCCCTGGGTGAACACGCGCGGAAACGGTTTCGGCTCCGTTCCCCACCACAGGCCCACGCTCTGCTGCATGATCGTGCCGAGCGCCAGGGTGCTCAGCAACCACAGGTGATCGGTGGAACGCGACAACACGCGCCGTATCGCGACGATCTCACTGATCAAACCTGCCACGATCCCGATCACGACCGCACCCAGGAACGCCAGCCACGCCGGCCAGCCGAGCTGGTTCACGAAGAATGCGCCCGCCACGGCGCTCAGCATGAAAAGATGGCCGGTCGCCACGCTCAGAACGCGCGAGGTGGAGAACATCACGTTATAGGCGAGCGCGGCGGCGCCGTAGAGCGCACCCATGGCGAGGCCTGACATCAAAACGGTTTCCATCAATGCAGTCCCTTTCCGGTTTCCACCGCCTCAGTTCGGCGCACGCTCGAAGCTGCCATCCCTGAAGGTATTCGCCCGATCCATCACGATGCCCGAATCAGGAAATCCGTTGCGCTGCGTCGGACCATAGCTGTAATTCGCGTAGACACCCGGCACGTTCTTCATGCCTTCGAAAGCCTTCTGCAACGCGGCGGGATCGGTGGAACCAGCGGTCTTCACGGCCCGCTCGATCAGCTTCACCGAGTCGTAACCCATCGCGACCCACCAGAACGTGAAGTCGATCTTGCCGCCCAGGCGTGGCGTGATGTCTTGCATCAACTTGCGGGTGGCCGCCGGCAATTCGCCATTGGGCCCATAAGTCGACGATGCGTACCCGACCGAATACGTGTTGTCCCAATAGGATGGCTTGTTCAGCAGCGCGCGGATCGGCGTGCCCATGATCGCGGGGTGCCCGACCACCGGCACGTCCCAGCCCATGTCGCCGCGCGCGTTCAGAATGCGGGCGAGCAGGCCGGTTGCGGCCGACCACGGCATCACGACATCGGCGCCGGCGGCGCGCGCCTTGCTCATTTCATCGTTGAGACTGGTCTGATTCGCGTCCACCAATACGCTGTATACGGGCGTCACGCCTTTCGCCGCCAGCAACTGCGCGGCGCGCTTCGCGGTGGTCGTACCGTAGCCGCTCGTATCGCCGATGATCGCGATCTTGCGCCGTTTCAGCACGTCCAGCGCGTAGTGGTTGGCTGCGTTCAACCACTGTTCGTTGGTGTTGATCACGCGAAACGCGCGGGGATACCGGTGCGGGTCCGTGAGTTCGTCAACCGTGCTGATCACCATGTTGGGCGTGCCCGATCGCGCGACGATCGGCACCGTGGCAAGCGACTCGCCCGAATTCACCGGGCCGATGATCGCCGCGACTTTCTCGCTGTAGATCAACTGGTTTGCGTAGTTGACGGCCTTGGTCGGATCGCCGGCGGTATCGCGCGTGACGAGTTCAAGCTTGCGGCCATTGATGCCGCCCGCGGCGTTGATCTGCTCGACCGCGAATTGCACGCCCTGGTTTTCGGCGCTGGCCGCCGAAGACAAGGGACCGGTCAGCGATGAAAGCCAGCCGATGCGAATCGGCCCCTCGTCGGCCGCGAATACCGTCGAAGTTCCCATTGCGAGCACGACCGCTCCTGCCCCCAGACACTGCAACACCCGTTTAACGCCAATCCGCTCCGACACGCCGCCTCCTGATCAAATGGACCGAGCACGTTTTTACCGTCTACGTTTCGGTGAATGAAAATTCTATTTTGATGGACGATATGACTGCTGCGAATCTCTGTCAACCGAACGGGCGTAGGTGGAATCCCGTAAATTTCATGAGCTTAGGGCGAAAAATTGCTCGGGCGGCATAGCTGGCAAGGTGTTCGCCTCATCGAGGAAACGCGCTGGTATTTTCCATAATGAAATTTTAATTGCTACCAACGAAATACTTGACGATACTCACCAAAACGATCACGGAGACATATCGCATGAGCAGCGTCGACATCAAGATCACGGGAATTGAACTGGCAGCCGTCAAATTGCCGTTGGAACGGCCGCAGACCACGGCGATTCATCGCTTCGATCACGTCGCGGCGCTGCTCGTCACCATCACGACCGACGCGGGCATTACCGGCGAAGGCTATGCGTTCAGCTTCGACATCGAGCGCATGCAGTCCATCGCGGCGCTCGCGCAGTCGCTGAAGAAGCTCTATATGGGCCGCGATCCCCATGACGTGGAAGCGCTCTGGGCAGAAACGTTTCGCTCGCTCAATTTCTACGGTCAGGGCGGCATTGCCGTGATCGCGATGACGCCCTTCGACGTGGCGTGCTGGGACATCATCGGCAAGGCAGCCAGACGTCCGCTCTATCAATTGTTCGGCGCGTGCCGTTCGAGCGTGCCCATTTATGCGAGCGGTGGCTTGTGGTTGTCGAGCACGCTCGAAGAACTCGGCGCGGAGGCGAAGAAGTTCCTCTCGCAAGGTTTCCGCGCGATGAAACTGCGCCTCGGTTCGCCACGCTGGCAGCAGGACGTGGCGCGTGTGGAGTGCGTGCGCGACGCGATTGGCGAAGACGTTGCGCTAATGGTCGATGCCAACCAGGGCCTCACCTTCGACAAAGCCATTCGCCTCGGCCGCGCGCTGGAGAAGTTCAACCTCGTGTGGTTCGAGGAACCGCTCCCCACCTGGGACGATGCTGGAAACGCCGCGCTCGCAGCCACGCTCGACACGGCAATCGCGAGCGGCGAAACCGAATACACGCGCTACGGCGTGCGCCGCATGGTCGAAGCGCGCGCCGCCAAAATCATGATGCCGGACCTGCAGCGCATGGGTGGCTACACGGAAATGCGCAAGGTCGCCGGTTATCTCGCCACGCGCGACGTGCCGATCTCGCCGCACATCTTTACCGAGCACAGCATGCACATCGTGGCTTCATCGCAGAACGGGCTGTACTGCGAGTCGTTTCCCTGGTTCGAACCGCTCTTCCAGCAAAAAGTCACGCTCGATGCCGAGGGTCGCGCTGCCTTGCCGACGCGTCCCGGGGTGGGCTTCGAATTCGACTGGGACCGCCTGGAAAGCCTGCGTGTCGGTCTTCATACGCCGGCCGGCTGACCGGGGCCCGGTCTCCTTTCAGGAACTATACCCTTGAGCGAACTCGCCAAAGCCATGGCCATCCGCACGGCGTCTTCAGAGTGGCCGGCCGTCACGCTGCGTCCGGCGGCGCTTGCCGCGCCCGAGGACAGCGACCGCGATGCGCTCGTCGGCACGCTCGCGCGCGGCCTCGCCGTGCTCGAAGTGATGCTGGCCGCTCGCCAGCCACTGTCGCTCGCGGAAATCGCCGCGCTGGCGAATCTTGAACAGAGCACCACGTTGCGCCTGTTGCGCGCGCTCGAAGACGGCGCGTTCGTGGTGCGCAACCCGGTTGCGAAGCGCTATTCGCCGTCGCCGAAAGCCATCCATCCCCTCGCGCTGCTCAATCCGGTCGATCAATTGCGCCGCGAAACATGCAGCGTCGTGCGCGAACTCGCTAACGAACTGCGCCAGACGATCGTATTCGTCCTGTTTCTGGGCTATGAACGCATGGTCCTCGAAATCGCACAGACGCCCGGCTCGCTGAGCCCGTTTTACGGCACGTGGCTGCATGGACCGTTGCATGGCAGCGGCGCCGGCAAGTCGCTGCTTCTGACGCTGCGCGCCGAGGAGCGCCACGCGCTGCTCGGTGTCGAACCGTTCGAAGCCTGGACGGCCAACACACTCAGAACGTGGGCGCAACTGGATACGGACCTGGCGTTATCGGCCGAGCGCGGTTACGTGGTCGCGCGCGACGAACAGCGCGTGGGCGTGACGGCGATCGGCGCCCCAGTGCGCACATGGACCGGCACGGCCGCCGGCTGTCTCGTCACCACTGCGCTCTCACGCGAGCTCGACGCCGAACGCACCGCCTGGTGCGGCGAGCAGCTTCGCCACGCGGCGCAATTGTTGTTGTACCAGGCGCCCTCGCTTGGCGCGGCTGCGCAATTTTGCGGCCGGTGATCCATGCCGGCTGATCTTTCACATCGACGCTATTCAGGAGAAACGCGCCATGCCCATCGTCCAGATCACGATGATCGAAGGTCGCTCCGACGAACAAAAGGAAGCGATGTTTCACGAAATCACCGAAGCCATTCATCGCACCACGGATACGCCGCGCGAAGCCGTGCGGATCATGATCTACGAAGTTCCGCCGCGCCATTTCGCCACGGCAGGCAAGCGCAAGGCCGGGCCGTCGAGCCCGCCCGCCGGCGGCCCGGCCACGTCCTCGAACAATAGCTAGGCGCGCCATGCAGAACTCGTCCCTTTCTCAACGTACCGGCGGCCAGGTACTGGTCGACCAGTTGCTCACGCACGGCGTGCAGCACGTTTTCTGCGTGCCGGGCGAAAGTTTTCTCGCCGCACTGGACGCGCTGCACGACGCCGACATCCAGCTCACCGTCTGCCGCCAGGAAGGCGGCGCCGCGATGATGGCCGAAGCGCACGGCAAGCTGACCGGACGCCCCGGCGTGTGCTTTGTCACGCGCGGGCCCGGCGCGACGAATGCCGCACATGGCGTGCATATCGCGCAGCAGGATTCCACGCCGATGATCCTGTTCGTCGGCCAGATCGAGCGCGTGGCGCGCGGTCGCGATGCGTTCCAGGAGCTGGATTACCGCGCTGTCTTCGGGCCGTTCGCCAAGTGGGCGACGGAAATTGACGATCCGAAGCGCATTCCCGAGATCGTCGCGCGCGCGTTCCACGTAGCGACGTCGGGCAGGCCTGGGCCGGTCGTGATCGCGTTGCCGGAAGACATGCTGACCGAACGCTGCGAGACCCGCGACGCCCGGCCTTTTCAACCGCTCGAAACGCATCCGGGCGTGGCCGGCCTGGACGCACTCGACGCGCTGCTCGCCAGCGCCGAAAAGCCGGTGGCGCTGGTCGGCGGCAGCGGCTGGACGGCGCAAGCCGTCGCCCAGTTCACCGCTTTCAGCGAGCGCTTCGCATTGCCCGTCGCCGTATCGTTTCGCCGCCAGATGCTGTTTCCCGCCGATCACCCGAATTTCATCGGCGATCTGGGACTGGGACCGAATCCGAAGCTTGTCGAGCGGTTTGCGCAAGCCGATCTCGTGCTGCTGATCGGCGGGCGCTTGTCGGAGGCATCGAGCCAGGGCTATACCGTGCTGCGCATTCCTGATCCGGTGCAGAAGTTCGTTCACGTCCATGCAGAGGGCGCTGAACTCGGGCGCGTGTATCAACCCGACCTGGCCATTCACGCCTCGCCCGTGGCATTCGCCGCCGCCCTTGCCGAGCGGCGTCCCGCCGCGCCGCCGCGCTGGCGCGAAGCCACCCGCCGCGCGCGTGCCGAATACGAAACATGGAGCGATCCCGCCGCGATCCGCTCGCCGGGTCGCCTGCAAATGCCGCAGGTGATCACTTATCTGCAGAAGCATCTTCCCGCCGATGCGATTCTCTGCAACGGCGCGGGCAATTACGCCACCTGGCTGCACCGGTTCTTCCGCTTTGGACAATTCGGCACGCAACTCGCGCCGACTTCGGGTTCGATGGGCTACGGCACTCCCGCGGCCGTGGCGGCCAAGCGGTTGTATCCGCAGAGAACGGTCGTGGCGTTCGCCGGTGACGGCTGTTTCCTGATGAACGGCCAGGAGTTCGCGACCGCCGTGCAGTACGACCTGCCGATCGTGGTGATCGTCGTCGATAACGGCATGTACGGCACGATCCGCATGCATCAGGAAAAAGCGTATCCAGGGCGGGTCTCGGCCACGGCGCTGCGCAATCCCGACTTCGCGGCGTACGCGCGAACCTTCGGCGGCCATGGCGAACGTGTGCAAGACACCGAAGAATTCGGTCCCGCATTCGAGCGCGCGGTGGCATCGGGAAAACCGGCCATCCTCCATTGCGTGCTTGACCCCGAGGCCATCACGCCCAACGCGAGCCTGAGCGAACTGCGCGCCGCCGCGCTCGGCGCGCAGCGTTAAGCAACAGCAGGAGACATCGCGATGCCCGAACACTTCAGTAACTGGATAGGCGCAGAGCGCGTGAGCAGCACGCGCTTTCTGGACAACATCAATCCGTCCGATACGCGCGAGATCGTCGGGCACTATGCGTTGGCATCGGTTGAAGACGCCGGGCACGCGATTGCCGCGGCCAAAGCCGCCGCCGCTGGGTGGGCCGCAAGCGCGCCGCAGTTGCGCCATGACGTCCTGAAACGGGCCAGCGACGAAATCGTCGCGAGGAAAGCGGAGCTCGGCACGCTGCTCGCGCGCGAAGAAGGCAAGACGCTGCCCGAAGCAACGGGCGAAGTCGGCCGCGCGGCGCAGGTGATGTTGTACATGGCGGGCGAAGCGCTGCGCATCAGCGGCGAGAAGCTGACGGGTCTTGCCGCCGACAGCGAGATCGACGTCGTCCATGAGCCGGTGGGCGTGATCGGCATCGTGACGCCGTGGAACTTTCCTATCGCGATTCCCGCGTGGAAAATCGCGCCGGCGCTCGCGTACGGCAATACCGTGGTCTTCAAACCGTCCGAACTCGTGCCCGGTTCGGCGTGGGCGCTGGTCGACATCCTGCAGCGCGCGGGCCTGCCGCCTGGCGTGCTGAATCTCGTGATGGGCGCGGGCGACGTGGGCCACGCGATTGCCGCGCATCCGGACGTGGCGGCGATCAGTTTCACCGGATCGGCCGCGACCGGGCGAAAAGTCGGCCTTGCGGGCATCGAATCGACGCCGATGAAAAGGCTTCAGCTCGAACTCGGCGGCAAGAATCCGCTGCTGGTACTCGACGACGCCGACCTCGATCTCGCCGTGGAATGCGCGTTGAACGGCGCGTTCTTCTCGACCGGGCAGCGTTGCACGGCGTCGTCGCGGCTGATCGTGACCGACGGCATTCACGATCGCTTCGTCTCGGCGCTGACGGCGCGGCTGTCGGCCATGCGAGTCGGCCATGCGCTCGAAACCGGCATCGACATCGGCCCGGTCGTCAACGACACCCAGCTCGCGAAAGACCTCGCGTACATCGAGATCGGCAAGCAGGAAGGCGCGCGTCTTCACTGGGGCGGCGACACGCTGGAACGCGCGACGCCCGGCCACTATCTGCAGCCGGCGCTGTTTACCGACGTCGCGCCCGGCATGCGCATTGCCCGCGAGGAAATTTTTGGACCAGTCGCGGTCGTGCAGCGCGCTCGCGACTATGACGAAGGCCTGGCTCTCGCCAACGATACCGAATTCGGCCTCACCGCTGGCATCTGCACCGACAGTCAGAAATATGCAAGCCACTTCCGCCTGCACGCGCGCGCGGGCGTGGTGAAGGTCAATCTCGGCACGAGCGGCCTCGACTATCACGTGCCGTTCGGCGGCGCGAAGAACTCGTCATACGGGCCGCGCGAACAGGGTCATCACGCCATGCAGTTCTTTACATCGACCAAGACAGTCTATTCGCGGCTGGGGTAGCCGCTTACGGACGCGAGTCATCTCACGGAGCAGCAACAATGGCAGGATCGCTTTCGCATATCAGGGTGCTGGATTTATCGCGGGTGCTGGCCGGCCCTTGGGCGACGCAGATCCTGGGCGATCTCGGCGCCGAGGTCATCAAGGTCGAGCGGCCGGACACCGGCGACGATACACGTACGTGGGGGCCGCCCTATGTGAAAGACGCGACCGGCGAGGCCACCTCGGAATCGGCCTATTTCATGTGCACCAACCGCAACAAGAAGTCGCTCGCGATCGACTTCACCCGGCCCGAAGGCCAGGCCGTGTTGCGGCAACTCGCGGCGCGCGCGGACGTGATCGTCGAGAACTTCAAGGTGGGCGGCCTGAAGCAATACGGACTGGACTATGCGTCGTTGAGCGAGCTGAATCCCCGTCTCGTGTATTGCTCAATTACAGGTTTTGGTCAGACCGGGCCCTATGCGGCGCGCGCAGGCTACGACTTTCTGATCCAGGGGCTCGGCGGATTGATGAGCGTCACGGGACGGCGCGACGACGAACCCGGTGCAGGTCCAATCAAGGCCGGCGTGGCATTGACTGACGTGATGACGGGCCTGTATGCATCGACCGCCATTCTTGCCGCCCTTAGCGCGCGCGAATCGACCGGCCGTGGCCAGCAGATCGACATGAGCCTGCTCGATGTCGGCATCGCGTGTCTGGCCAATCAGTCAATGAACTATCTTCACACGGGCATCGCACCGCGCCGCATGGGCAATGCGCATCCGAACGTCGTGCCATACCAGGACTTTCCCACGGCAGACGGCGACATGATCCTCGCGGTCGGCAACGACAGTCAGTTTGCCCGGCTGTGCGCGGCGATGGAGCGCCCGGAACTTGCCGTGGATGCGCGCTACGTGACCAACGCCGCGCGCGTCGCCAATCGGGACACGCTGATCCCCACGCTGCGCGGCCTCACCACGCAACGCAGCACCGACGACTGGATCGCGCGGCTCGAGGCGGCCGGCGTGCCGTGCGGTCCGATCAATACGCTCGATCGCGTGTTCCGCGATCCGCAAGTGATCGATCGGGGCATCCGGATCGAAATGGCGCATCCGCTCGGGGGCGCCTTGCCGCTCGTCGCGAGTCCCATACGCCTTTCCGGCACGCCGGTCGAATATCGACATCCGCCACCTTTGCTTGGTGAACATACCAGAGAGGTGCTGACCGATATCCTGCAACTCGACGCCGACGCGCTCGAACGCCTCAGCGCTGCACACGTGATCTGAAGTGCGGTGCGCACGAGCCACTCCGACTGCATGAGCCTGAACCATACCGATGATCGAATCCCTTCCCTACACCAGCATTCCGGCCGACGCCCAGGCGTTCCGGCGCGAGGTGCGCGCGTTCATTGACGAGCACTTGCCTCAAACGGACGCGAGCGTTCGCGCCCGCTCCTGGATGGGCTTCTCCGCCGAATTCAGCCGGGCGCTCGGACAACGCGGCTGGCTGGGCCTCACGCTGCCACGTGAGTATGGCGGCGGCCGCGCGGCGGATGCAGCGAACGGCACAGGCGCGTACGCGCGCTTCGTGCTGGTCGAGGAATTGCTGAACGCCGGCGCGCCGGTAGCCGCGCACTGGATCGCCGACCGTCAGAGCGGCCCGCTGATTCTCTCGTACGGCACCGACGCGCAAAAGCACTTCTACTTGCCTCGCATCTGCCGCGGCGAGGCCTATTTCTGCATCGGCATGAGCGAGCCGAACGCCGGCTCGGATCTGGCAAGCGTGCGCACGCGCGCCACGCGAACCGATGACGGCTGGCGGCTGTCCGGTCAGAAAATCTGGACGACCCAGGCTTCGAAATCGCATTACATGATCGCGCTCGTGCGCACGTCCGGCGCGCCGGAAGACCGGCACGTAGGCCTGTCGCAGGTGATCGTGAATTTGTCGCTGCCGGGCGTCACCGTGCGGCCTATCGAGGACCTGACCGGCGACAGCCATTTTTGCGAGGTTTTTTTCGACGACGTCGCGCTCGCCGCCGACGCACTGATCGGCACCGAAGGCGATGGCTGGCGTCAGGTCACCGCCGAACTCGCGTTCGAGCGTAGCGGTCCGGAGCGGATCTACTCGAGCATCGTCGTGCTGAACGAATGGGCCGCGTGGCTGCGCTCAAGCGGCCAGATCCGCGGGATCAATCCGCTTGTGGAGGTCGCGGCGGGCAGGTTGATCGCCACGCTCGCCACCTTGCGGGCAATGGCGATTTCCATCGTCGCGAAGCTGGCGGCAGGGGAAAGCCCTGCCACGGTGGCGGCCTTGACGAAGGATCTGGGAACCGAATTCGAGCAACGCGTACCGACCGTCATCGCCGATCTGGTGTCGACGGGCGATCTCGAACCGCCCGCCGACCTGGTCCGCGCGCTCGCCTACGTGACGCACGTGGCGCCTTCATTCTCGCTGCGCGGCGGCACGCGCGAGATCTTGCGCAGCATGATCGCGCGTGGGCTGGGGTTACGCTGATCCCGCAAACCTCCAGCATCTGCACAGCACAGAAAGGATTCCCCAACCATGACCGATGACATCTTCGCCGAGTCGTTCGAGCGGCTGCTTGGCGGCGTGTGCACACCCGCGATAGTGCGCGAGATCGAAGCGGGCGCGGCGCCCGGCCCACTCTGGTCAGCGCTCGCCGAGGCCGGCTTTGCTGACTTGCTGGTCTCGGAGGAAGGCGGCGGCGCGGGCCTCTCGCTGCACGCCGCCGCGCCCTTGATCGAAGCATGCGGACGCCACGCGCTGCCCGTGCCGCTCGCCTACACCGTGCTCGCCCGCGCGGCGCTCGAACGGGCCGGCGCAAATCAGGTGGACGGCCCAGTGACGATTGCCGATAAGCCAGCGCACGCGGTTCGCGATGGCATTCGCTGCGCGCACGTGCCGTTCGGCGCGGTATCGGAGTGGCTTGTCGTCACGCACGATGGTGCATGCGCGCTCTGGCCGGCGAAAGCCGCGAAGATCGAGCACGACGGCATTCACGGCAGCCTCGACGCAAGCTTCCTGTGGCCGTCCGTTCCGGCCGATGCCATCGGCCTGGAACACGCCGACTGGCGCGCGGTCGGCGCCGCCACCACAGCACTGATGATGGCGGGGGCAATGGAACGGCTGCTCGATATGACCATCGCCTATGCGAACGACCGCAAACAGTTCGGCAAGCCGATCGGCAGATTCCAGGCGGTGCAGCAACAGATCAGTCTGTTCGCCGAGCGCACGTTCGCCACGCGGATGGCATCGCGCATCGCGTGCCCCGCGACGCGGATTCCGCTCGATCGTCACGCCGTCGCCGTCGCGAAGGGCTACGCGAGCGCCGCCGCGATCGAGATCACCGCGATAGCGCACGCGGTGCACGGCGCTATCGGTATCACTGCGGAACACGATCTCAATCTGTACACCCGCCGGCTTCACGCCTGGCGGCGCGCCTTCGGCGCGGAAACGGCGTGGCACGCCGAACTCGGCCGCGCGTGGTTGCTGGACGCCAGCAGCGCACTGGATTTCACGCGCGCCCATCTCGCCCCTTCGATAGCTTGATACGAGGCTGAACACCATGAGTTCATTTCTGACTTACGAGAGCGAGGGTCCCGTCGTGACCCTTTCGATGAACGCGCCCGAGGTCCGCAACGCGCTGACCGGCAATACGGCGATCGCCGAATTCCTCGCGGCCTGCGAGAAGATCAACGCGGATTTATCGGTGCGCTGCGTGATCATCACGGGTTACGACGGCATGTTTTCATCGGGCGGCAACGTGAAGGACATGCGACGTTTCTTCGATGACGCCCTCACGCCCGCACAGATCGTGCACGAGTACCGCAACGGCATCCAGCGCCTGACCCAGGCCATTTACGGCCTCGACGTGCCCACCATCGCCGCGGTCGGCGGTCCCGCCATCGGCGCGGGGTGCGATTTGAGTTGCATGTGCGACATGCGGGTGGCGTCGGAAAATGCAGGATTTGCAGAGAGCTTTGTGAAAGTGGGAATTGTTCCTGGCGACGGCGGCGCGTGGCTGCTCTCACGCACGATAGGACGATCGCGGGCGGCGGAAATGGCTTTTACCGGAGACATGCTCACGGCGCAGCAGGCGCTGGAATTTGGGCTCGTCTCGCGCGTGGTGCCGGCGGCCGACTTGCTGCAGACCGCGCGCGACCTGGCCGCGCGCATCGTGCGCAATTCCGGTCCTGCGTTGCGCATGACCAAACGCCTGCTGCGCGAAAGTCAGGACAATCGGCTCGATACCGTGCTGGAAATGTCCGCCGCCATGCAAGCCGTCGCGCACAAGTCCACGCAGCATCGCGAGGCGGTGATGGCTTTTATCGAGAAGCGTGTGCCGCGGCTGCAAGACTGATCAGATCAGCTCTAGTGAGGTGGTTGTGCGTGATCAGTCAGGCCGACACGCCAACCGATTCGCTAATCGCTATTTGCACCACAGCCATTCCTGCCGCCCATGACCTGCCGGTCGCCTCTCGGACTCATGCCGAACCGCGCACGATACGTCCGCGAGAAATGCGACGGCGACTCAAATCCGCATGCAACGCAGATTGATGTGATCGACATGTCGGTCTGTTGCAGCAACTCACGCGCACGGGCGAGCCGGAGTTGCAGATAGAAATGCGTCGGCGTGTCCTTCAGCGATGCGCAGAAGAGCCGCTCCAGTTGCCGCCGCGTCACGCCGATCTCCTGCGCGAGTTGGTCCGGCGTCAGCGGCTCTTCCATATGCTGTTCCATCACACCGATCACCTGAATCAGCTTGCGGTTGTGCACGCCGTAGCGCGCCGCAATCTCCATCCGCTGATGGTCCGAACGCTGCCGAATCCGGCTCACGACAAACTGCTCCGATACCGCCGAGGCCAAAGTCGCGCCGTGCTTGCGGCCGATCAGGTCGAGCATCATGTCGATCGACGCCGTGCCGCCCGCGCAGGTGATGCGCCGCGCGCCAATTTCGAACAGCTCCTGGCTTGCGTTCAGCGAGGCATAGCGCTCGCGAAACGCCGACAACGCTTCCCAATGGACGGTCACGCTGTCCGAACCGCTGAGTAGCCCGGCTTCCGCGAGGATGAAGCTGCCGGTGTCGATGCCGCCGAGCGTCGCGCCGGCACGCTCGAGCCGCTTCAAGCAATCGCAAAGCGCACGCGAATAGCAGGCAAGCGGCTCGAAACCCGCGACGACGAATACCGTTTGCGCCGTTTCGACGTCGCCGATTGCCGCATCTGCATTGATCGAAATGCCGTTGCTGGCCGCGACCGGCGCGCCGTCGAGGCTCAGGATGCGCCAGCGGTACAGATCGCCGCGAAAACGGTTCGCCACGCGCAAAGGCTCCACCGCCGACATGAAGCCGATCGCCGAAAAGCCCGGCAGCAGGAGAAACGACATATCTTCGGGCATCTTGCGGAGACTCGATCGGGGGACAAAAACCGCAAGCGGACGCGGGATTCCCGGCGAGCGTAGCAAGCAGCGCGCGAACCGGCAAGGCGCACCAAAATCACCACACGACGCGATGCTGCACCGCAATGCCGGGCGATGCTGGTTTTCCCTCGTTGTCGCGTGGAAGCAAGAACGGGTCGCTGGCGGTCGCTTTGGCCGGAATATGGGGCATTAACGTAACGTCATTCTTGCAACTCAAGCATCACTCAAGCCGTATCGCGCATGTCCGGGGGCCGGCTGGATTTTTTTAGCCGCGGCCCGGTTCGAAACACGCTGTCAAACGTGTCCGAAGGGGGAACGTCATGAAGTTACGCGTCAAAGCCTTGTTTGCCCATCTCGCTTGTCTGGCGGGCGTCGTCGCCGCATCGCCGGTGCTCGCTCAGGATCCACCCACCTGCCGTGCCGTGCATTTTGCCGACATCGGCTGGACCGATATCACGTCGACCACCGCGCTCGCGTCGACCGTATTCGAAGGGCTTGGCTATCAGCCCGTTACGACCGTCGCCTCGGTGCCGATCTCGTTCGCGGGTCTGAAGAGCAAACAGCTCGACGTCTCGCTCGGCTACTGGTGGCCGGTGCAGGAAAAGGCGATTGCACCGTTCGTCGATTCGAAATCGATCCAGGTGCTGCAACCGCCTAATCTCACTGGTGCCAAGGCGACCTTCGCAGTGCCGAGCTACGAATACGACGCAGGCCTGAAGACTTTCGCCGACATCGCGAAACACCGCGAGCAACTCGACGGCAAGATCTACGGCATCGAACCCGGCAGCAGCGCGAACGCGGCGATTCAGAAAATGATCGCCAGCAATCAGTTCGGCCTCGGCGGCTTCAAGCTGATCGAATCGAGTGAAGCGGGCATGCTGGTGTCGGTGGATCGCGCGATTCGCGAGAAGAAATGGGTCGTGTTTCTCGGCTGGGAACCGCATCCGATGAACATCCAGATCGATATGAAATACCTCACCGGCAGCGATGGCGCGTTCGGTCCGAATGACGGCGAAGCACGCGTTTATACGCTGACGTCCCCCGACTTTCTGACGCGCTGTCCAAACGCGGGCAAGCTCGTGAGCAATCTGCGCTTTTCGACGCAACTGGAGAACGTCGTGATGCAGTCGGTGATGAATAAGGAAAAGCCCACCGATGCCGCCAAAGCGTATCTGAAGAAGAACCCGCAAGTACTGGATGCATGGCTCGCCGGCGTGAAGACCTATGACGGCAAGGACGGCTTGCCTGCGGTGAAAGCCTATCTCGGACTTTGACGCAAGCCGCTTTGATCCATTGAGTCGCGCATTTCAATCCACAGGAACTAGCACGCATGAATCATGAAGTCATCGTGACCTGCGCGGTCACCGGCGCAGGCGATACGGTCGGCAAGCATCCGGCCATTCCCGTCACGCCGAAGCAGATCGCCGAAGCCGCCATCGAAGCCGCGAAAGCCGGCGCCACGGTCGCGCATTGCCACGTCCGCGATCCGAAGACCGGACGCGGCAGTCGCGATCCGCAGTTGTATCGCGAGGTGGTCGACCGGATCCGTTCGTCCGGCACCGACGTGATCATCAATTTGACGGCGGGCATGGGCGGCGATCTGGAGATCGGTCCCGGCGAAGACCCGATGCGCTTCGGCGCCGGCACCGATCTGGTGGGCGGCTTGACACGGCTCGCGCATGTCGAGGAACTGCTGCCGGAAATCTGCACGCTCGATTGCGGCACGCTCAATTTCGGCGACGGCGACTACATCTATGTGTCGACGCCCGCGCAATTGCGGGCCGGCGCACAGCGCATCCAGGAACTCGGCGTGAAGCCGGAACTGGAGATCTTCGATACCGGACACCTGTGGTTCGCGAAGCAATTGCTCAAGGAAGGTTTGCTCGACGCGCCGCCGCTGTTTCAGATTTGCCTGGGCATTCCGTGGGGAGCGCCCGCCGATACCACCACCATGAAAGCAATGGCCGACAATCTGCCGCCCGGCGCGCAATGGGCGGGCTTCGGCATCGGCCGCATGCAGATGCCGATGGTCGCGCAAGCGATGCTTCTTGGAGGCCACGTGCGCGTCGGCCTCGAAGACAACCTCTGGCTCGACAAAGGTGTGCCTGCAACGAACGGCACGCTGGTGCGACGCGCGGTCGAGATCATCGAACGGCTTGGTGGGCGCGCGCTGAGTCCCGCGGAAGGTCGCCGCAAGCTCGGCTTGCCCGCACGGGGCGAGCGGCAGTTGGAACGGCGTGCGGCTGGACAGTATGCGTGATCACGGCGCGTATTCATTACGCTTAATACGGCGTGCTTCGGAACCTGAGAACTCATAGATAAAGGAAACATCAGCAATGGCAGTCATCGTCGATATCAAAACATTTGCGGCAATCGGCGCGGGCGTGATCGGCAGCGGCTGGGTGGCGCGCGCGCTCGCTCACGGGCTCGACGTCGTCGCGTGGGACCCCGCGCCCGGCGCGGAGAAGCAGTTGCGCGAGAACATCGCTAATGCGTGGCCGGCATTGGAGCGCGTCGGCCTGGCCGAAGGCGCGTCACCGAGCCGGTTGCGCTTCGTCGATACGATCGCAGCGTGCGTCGAACATGCGGACTTCATTCAGGAAAGCGCGCCCGAACGCGAATCGCTGAAGCTCGCGTTGCACGAACAGATCAGCCGTGCAGCGAAGCCGGATGCGATCATCGCTTCGTCCACTTCCGGCCTGCTGCCGAGCGATTTCTACGCGCAAGCGGTGAATCCGCAGCGTTGCATCGTCGGGCATCCGTTCAACCCGGTGTATCTGCTGCCGCTCGTCGAAGTGCTCGGCGGCGAACGTACCGCGCCGGAAACTATCGATGCAGCGCTGCAGGTGTATCGTTCACTGTCAATGCGGCCGCTGCGAGTGCGCAAGGAAGTGCCCGGCTTTATCGCCGACCGTTTGCTCGAAGCGCTATGGCGCGAGGCGCTGCATCTGGTCAACGAAGGCGTGGCGACCACGGGCGAAATCGACGATGCGATCCGCTTCGGCGCGGGCATCCGTTGGTCATTCATGGGGACGTTCCTGACCTACACGCTGGCGGGCGGTGATGCGGGTATGCGGCACTTCATGCAGCAGTTTGGACCGGCATTGGCGCTGCCGTGGACTAAACTGGAGGCACCGGAGCTGACCGATGAATTGATCGATCGGGTCGTGAACGGCACGTCGGAACAGGTCGGGCCGCGCTCGATCAAGCAGCTCGAACGCTACCGGGATGATTGCATTACGAGTGTGCTGGCCGCGATTGGAGAGGCGAAGGCGCGGCACGGGTTGCTTCCTGCAGAGTAATGCTGCGCGATGAGAGGCCCACTGCTGCGTCGTGCGCCGCACTATGGCCGCTTTCGATGCGGCTCTGACCGATGAAGGAGACGATTGCATATGCCGCAACATGTTTCATTGCCCTGCTATCGCGACACGGTGCGCGCCGAGTGGGTCGACTATAACGGTCATCTGCGTGATGCGTTCTATATGCTGATTTTCAGCTTCGCGACCGACGCGTTGATCGATGTTATCGGGCTGCCCGATGCCGTGCGTAAAGCGCGTAAGCGGTCGATCTACACGCTTGAAGCGCACATCAACTATCTGCACGAGATCAAGGAAGGCGTGCAGGTGCGGGTCGATATGCGGGTGCTTGGGCATGATGCAAAAAGGCTGCATCTTTACCTCGAAATGTTTGCTGACGATGGTGTTGAACCCGTGGCCGCTGGGGAGCAGATGCTACTGCATGTGGACACCGGTGGCCCACGCGCCGTTGCGTTCGATCCAGACGTGGAAGCGCGCGTGCGGGAACTCGCTGAAGCACATGCCGCGCTGCCAGCAGCCAGATTTGCGGGGCGTGTGATCGGGTTGCCCGTCAAGACGCCGCGCCATGGGAGCGGGCATGCTTGAGCCGGAGATCGCTGCGTTTGTTGAAAGGACCACCGCGATTTATCCGGCACATACGACGTCATTACCGCCGGGTGCGCAGCGCGCGATTTACGATCGTTACGCCGCTGTGTTTACGCCGCCGTTGCCGGATGGCGTGATGGCTGAAGACGCTGCGTTTCGAGCAAGTGCGGGGCATTTGATCAAGCTACGGCTTTATCGGCTTCGTGCGAACGCGAAGGGAACAATCCGAGGCACCGTTTTGTACTTTCACGGTGGCGGCTTCGTGCTTGGCTCGTTGGACAGTCATCAGGTCGTGACAGCACGTATTGCCGCGGATACCGGCCTCGACGTGATCGCGGTCGATTACCGGCTCGCTCCGGAACATCGCGCGCCGGCCGCGCACGATGATTGTCTGGAAGTGACGCTCGCGGCATTGGAAGGACGATTACCGTTTGCTTCGCTAGCAGAAGGTGCGCTGCAGTTGGCAGGCGATAGCGCTGGCGGCAATCTCGCTGCCAGTGTTGCCATGCGGCTGCGCGACAACGGCATTCAAGGCGTGTGCGGACTTGCGCTAGTCTATCCGATGCTCGGCACCGAGCCACAACTGCCTGCGCGCGAAAGCGAAGCGCACGCGCCGATGCTCACGCTCGCCGACGTGCATGCGTTTCGCGATCTGTATTGGCCCGAACGCACGCCCTACTCCGCCTGGACGATACCGCTCGATGCCACGCGCTTCGATGGTCTGCCGCCCACGCTCGCCGTAGGCGTCGAACACGATCCGTTACGGGACGATGCACGGGTGTTTGCCGAGCGCGTGAATGCGGCTGGCGGAGATGCCCAGTTCTGGCTTGGCACCGGACTCGTACACGGGTGCTGGCGTGCGCTCGAAACGAGCCCCGGCGTACAGGCATTGCATCGCAAAGTGTGCCAATTTCTATGCGCCGGCAAGTTCACCCGCGTCATTGCGAAAGATCCTGCGCAATGAAGTCGACGAACGCGCGAATGCGATTCGACATCTGATGCCGCTGCGAATACACCGCGAAGATATCGGCATTCGGCGTGTCATGATCGGGCAGCACGAGAACCAGTGAGCCATCGGCCAGATACTGTTTGATGTCCCACTCGGCACGCATCAGAATGCCGTGACCTTCGAGCGCCCACTTCACTGCGATTTCGCCATCGTTCGTTGTCAACGTGCCATTGATCCGCACGGCTTCCGTTTTGCGTGAGGCACCCCGGCCCGAAGTCAACCGCCACACGCCGTAGGCTTCGTCGCCCTGACGGATGCCGATGCAGTTGTGCCGCGTCAGGTCGTGCGCGGTCATTGGCATCCCGCGTGAGGCGAGGTACGAAGGCGAGGCACAGAGCACCCGCCGATTGCTCGCCAGATGCCGCGCGACCACTCGCGCATCGGGCGGCTCGCCGAATCGTATGCAGACGTCGAACGTGTCGTCCGTCAGTGGCGGAGGCGTGACCGACAGCTGAAGCTGCACGGACACCTGCGGATACTTCGCGACAAAGCGCGAAATCGCCGGCGCGACATGGGTGCGCCCGAAACCGAGCGTGGCATTGACGCGCAGCAGTCCCTTGGGACTCTTCTTCGCTGTGCCGAGCAGTTCGGCCAGTTCGTCGATCTCGTCGAGAATCCTGCGCGCATGATCGAGATACAGCTCGCCCTCCGGCGTGAGCATCATCCGTCGCGTCGTGCGGTTGACGAGCGCCACGCCCGCGCGGCTCTCCATCTGCGTCAGGCGCTTGCTGACGGCTGCCGGCGTCAGACCCAGCTCCCGCGCCGCGGCGCTCAGGCTGCCTGACGCGGCGAGCGTTGAGAAAAAGCTCAGATCGGACGGCTGGACAGTGTCGCGCACGGTTTTCACTTGTGAATTAAAGTTAAATATGCTTTGAGTTTAGCACCGGTTTTTACGTCCAGATGTCGATAAAGTTCACCCACATCCTCAACATCAGAAGGACGGAGACATGAACACCTATCGCATCGCCACCATCCCCGGCGACGGCATCGGCAAGGAAGTCATACCCGCCGGCGCGCAGGTCCTCGAAGCACTTGCGAAGACCACGAAGTCGTTCGCATTCGAGTTCGAAAACTTCGGCTGGGGTGGCGACTACTACCGCGAGCACGGTGTCATGATGCCCGCCGACGGGCTCGACGCGATCCGCAACAAGGACGCGATCCTGTTCGGCTCGGCGGGCGACCCGGACATCCCCGATCACATCACGCTGTGGGGCCTGCGCCTGAAGATCTGCCAGGGCTTCGACCAGTACGCGAACGTTCGCCCGACACGCATCCTGCCTGGCATCGACGGACCGCTGAAGCGCTGCAAGCCGGAAGACCTGAACTGGGTCATCGTTCGAGAAAACTCGGAAGGCGAATATTCGGGTGTCGGCGGCCGCGTCCACCAGGGCCATCCGATTGAAGCCGCGACGGACGTATCGATTCTGACCCGGGCAGGCGTCGAACGGATCATGCGTTTCGCGTTCCGGCTCGCGCAATCCCGTCCGCGCAAACTGCTCACGGTCATCACGAAGAGCAATGCGCAACGTCACGCCATGGTGATGTGGGACGAGATCGCACTCGAAGTCTCGAAGGAATTCCCGGACGTCAAATGGGACAAGGAACTGGTGGACGCGTCGACCGCGCGTATGGTGAACCGCCCCGCGACGCTCGACACGATCGTCGCCACCAACCTGCACGCCGACATTCTGAGCGACCTTGCCGCCGCGCTCGCCGGCAGCCTCGGCATCGCGCCGACGGGCAATATCGATCCGGAGCGCCGCTTTCCATCGATGTTCGAGCCGATCCATGGGTCTGCATTCGACATCATGGGCAAAGGCCTCGCGAATCCGGTCGGCACCTTCTGGTCGGTCGTCATGCTGCTCGAACATTTGGGCGAATTCGACGCGGCGAAGCGCGTGATGCAGGCGGTCGAAGCCGTGACTGCGGACAAGTCGCTGCACACAGGGGATCTCGGCGGCACGGCAACGACAGCACAGGTGACCGCTGCCGTTTGCGCGTTCATCGAAAGCGCCGCAGTGCCCACCGCCAACGCAGCTTAAGCGCGATCAGCCGACGTGATCGGCTGTACGATGCGGCACGGCGTGGCCTGCTGAAAGCGGCCGCGTCTGCTCAAACCTCCAAAGGAGGAGACAATGATTTCCGAACTCGAAAGCCGGGTTTCCCGCAAGCTCATGCTGCGGATCATTCCGTTTGTCATGCTGCTGTATTTCGTGAGTTTTCTCGACCGCGTCAACGTGGGCTTTGCCGCGCTGTCGATGAACAAGGCCATCGGTCTTTCGCCGACCGCATTTGGTCTCGGTGGCGGGCTGTTCTTCATCGGCTACTTCCTGTTCGAAGTGCCGTCGAACCTGATTCTTCACAAGGTCGGCGCGCGCCGGTGGATCGCGCGTGTGATGGTGTCGTGGGGGATCGTGTCGCTGGCGTCGGCGTTCGTCGTCGGCCCGAACAGTTTCTACGCGCTGCGCTTCATCCTGGGCGTCGCCGAAGCGGGGTTCTTCCCCGGCATCATCCTGTATCTGAGCCTGTGGTTCCCGTCGCGTCAACGCGCGGTCGCAGCGGCATGGTTCATGGCCGCTGCGCCGATCTCCACGGCGGTCGGCTCGCCGCTTTCCGGCGCGATCATGAAACTTCCTCCGATCGCCGGATTCGCTGACTGGCAAATGCTCTACATCCTCGAGGCGGCGCCCGCCATCCTTCTCGGTTTTGTAGTCCTGAAGTACATGACCGACACACCGTCGAAGGCGCACTGGTTACAGCCTGAAGAGCGCGAATGGTTGATCGCGAAGCTGAAAATGGAAGCCGGGGAGAAGGAGTCGCGTGCCGGCCACACCGCCGGTGCGCTCAGCGCATTGCGCGATCCGCGTGTCCTTGCGCTGGCACTCATCTACTTTGGTACGTCGGCCGGCCTGTATACGCTCGGCCTCTGGGCGCCCCTCATCATTCACCAGTATGGCTTCGGTTCGTTCGAAACCGGTCTGCTTGCCGGCGTGCCGGCCATCCTCGCCGTGATCGCGATGATCCTGTGGGCGAAGCACTCGGACCGTACCGAAGAACGGACGTGGCATGTCGTCATTCCGTGCGTTCTGGCATGTCTCGGATTCGTCTTCGCCGGTAACGCCACGACTGCGCTGACGATCATCCTGGCGCTCGTCATCGTGAACATTGGGATCAGCGCAGCCAAGGCGCCGTTGTGGGCCATGCCGAGCATGTTCCTGTCGGGCGCCGGTGCGGCCGCTGGGATCGCGATGATCAATTCGGTCGGGAATCTCGGCGGCTTCGTCGGTCCGTTCGCGATTGGCTGGCTCAAGAACGTGACGGGTAGTTACTCGGCAGGGTTATATGTGGTCGGCGCGACGTTGGCCGTGTCCGCCGTGGTGACGCTCATGCTGAGCCGGCAGACGAAGGGAACACCCGTCCCGGTTGGGGAACGGAACGGGCACTGAACAGCGGCCTACTTCCGCCCTTCAACCGGATATCCAGGATCGGTATAGCCCGGCGTAGAGGCATGGCCAGGCGCCACGAGGCTATCGACAAATTTCTCGTCGTCCGGCCCCAGCTGCAATGTCAACGCCTCGACATAGCTGTCCCATTGCGCTTCGGTACGCGGACCGGCAATCGTGCTGCTGACGAGCCGGTTCTTGAGCACCCACGCGAGCGCGAACGCAATCGAAGTCGTGCCACGCTGTGCTGCGTGGCCGGCGATCGCCTGCGCGATCCTGAGCGACTCCGGTCGCCACTCGGTCTGCTGGATTCGCTTATCGCCGCGGCCTGCGCGGGAATCGGCTGGCGGCGTCGCATCCACGGCATATTTTCCGCTGAGCACGCCACGCGCGAGCGGGCTATACGAGACGACACCCAGACCGTAGTGGTCCGCCGCCGGCAACTGCTCGACTTCCGCCGTGCGGTCGACGATGTTGTAAAGCGGCTCGCTGGCCACCGGCCGGTCGATTCCGAGCTGATCGGCAAGACGCGCGATTTCGGCGATGCGCCAGCCACGGAAATTCGACACGCCGAAGTAGCGGATCTTGCCCTGTCGGATCAGATCGCCAATGGCGCGCACGCCCTCTTCCATCGGTGCATCGGCGAGCGCGCGGTGAAAGTAAAGAATGTCGATGTAGTCGGTGCCGAGCCGCTTCAGGCTCGCTTCGACAGACTGGATGATCCACTTGCGCGACTGGCCTTGCTGGTTCGGTCCTGTCGCAGTCGGGAAGCCGAACTTGGTGGCGACGACCCAGTTGTCGCGGCGCTCCGCAATGGCGCGCCCGACGATTTCTTCCGAACGACCCGCATGATAAACGTCGGCCGTGTCGATGAAATTGACGCCTTGATCATAGGCTTTGTCGATGATCCGTTTCGAGTTCGTCTCGTCAGTCTCACCGCCGAACATCATCGCGCCGAGACACAAGGGCGAAACCTTCAGGGCGCTGCGGCCCAGATACCGATAGTCCATGGGTGTACTCCGTTCAGGCTATACCTGAGATAGAAATTGCCGGCAGACTCAATCCTGCCGCTCAAGCTGCAATCCATCGCACGGCCCGCTTTGCGCCCGTGCCACATGGATCGCCTACAGCGTCGAATTTACCGGCTTCGGCGGTAGACGACTAGACAGTGGAATCGGCAAACACCTATGAATGCCATTCATGAATGGCACGCGGGAACCCGCGTTTCCGGGGTCGAGGGCAGGGATCTGGCTCGGGCAATGCAAGCAGCGTTCCACGAATTGCGATTGCGGCGATAATGACGCATTTATCGGCTGCAGCGCCCCGGCTTCGGAAACCCTGAAGCCGCGAGCCTGCCGGCACCAGGCCTCCAGGTCATTCCAGCCGAAAGTAGGTTTTTCGCAAGATGCAGGCACCCGCTTTCGGTCCGACGCGTCTGGTATGGTTCGAGCATATGTCCGTTGTAGCAACTTCATCCCGACTCACCCAACATGACCGATACACGCCTCAGCCCGCTGCGCAAGTTTGCCGATTTCGTTCGCGAGCAGCGAACCCGACTGACCGGGCAATGGATGAAAGCCGTATTCGGCGACGTCGACCTCGTCGAAGCTGACAGACTCACCTACCAGCAACTCGCCGATCACATGCCGGAAATTCTCGAAGGACTCTGCCAGGCCCTCGACGTCGAAGATCTCGACCGCGTCGAACCGGCAATCGAACGCAACGCGAGAAAACACGGTTTGGTCCGCTGGCGGCAGGGTTATCGGATCGAGGAACTCGTACGCGAACTCGATCTGTTTCATCAGGTACTCGCCGACGCGCTAGAAGCGTTCGCCGACCAGGACAGCACGTTCACGCGCCGCCATGAAGGCCGGGCGCGGCGCCTGATCGCCGAAACGCTCAGCATGGTCACCCTCACGTCGATCAAGGAGGTGGTCAGTGAACGGGACCGCAAGATCGACGAGTACACCGGCAGACTCGAGCGCGCCAATCACGAACTGACGCTCAAGCAGCAGCTGGTCAGCGACCTTTACGAGTCGCGCATGCAGATCACGCGCAGCGTGGTCCACGATTTGCGCAATTTTCTGAACGCGTTTTCGATCGCGCTGCAATTGATCGGACGGGCGCCGTCAAAAGCCGATACCGCGCTAACGCTGGCCAACCGGCAGGCCGCGGACATGAAACAACTCGTCGAGCAGATGGTCGAGTACTCGGTCGTGCTCGGCGATGGCGCCCCGCTCACCGTCGAGCGCGTTGACCTGCATGGGCTTTACGATGAACTCGTCGCGTCCTCGCGTCCGGCAATCGAGGCCAAAAGACTGAAATTGCACGCGGCGTTCGATCCGGCGTTGTCCGTCGTCACCTCCAATCGTCTCAAGCTGAAGCAGATCGCAGTCAATCTGCTGTCCAACGCGACGAAGTACACGAAGTCGGGAGAAATCGAACTGGCCTTCGCTGCGGCCGGCGCGGAACATTGGTCGATTCGCGTGTCGGATACCGGCGTGGGCATTGCGCCTGCGGATGCGGATCGCGTGTTCGACGAATTCGAACGCGCCGCGGGCGAAGATATTCCCGGCACGGGGCTCGGCCTCGCGATCGTCAAGGAGTTGTGCCGCGTGCTGAACGGCCAGATTGATTTTGTATCACGCGAAGGGGTTGGGACAACATTCGAAATCCGGTTCCCGCTGGTGCTGGCTGAGATTCAATAAGCCGCCTACTGGTAGCCGACGCCAGCACCGGGTGATGACGCGACTTACACAGGCGCAAACCGAGGCGCACGGTTATGCCCAGTGCGCCGGCACCCAGACGTTCCCTACCCAGTGGCCCGGCACCCACACCACAGGCCGCGGCACAGGCGCGACATACACGACGCGCGGCGCGACATATACGGCAGGCGGCGGGGGCGGCGGCACGTAGACAACTGGAGGAGGCGGCGGAACATACACGGCCGGCGGCGGTACGACCACAACCGGCTTTGGTGCAACGACTACGGTCGTGCTGCCCGTCGTGACGACGCCGGTGGTCGTAACCGTCCCACTCGTCGTCACCGTATTGCCGTGCGTACCCGTCGCACTCGTCGACGTCGTCACGACGCCCGGTGCAACTTGCGTGGCCGTGCCGGCGTGATTGACGGTCCCGCCATCGGATCCCGTCAACGTGCCCGAACGTGAGCACGAAGCACCCGCGCAGTTGGTCGAAGCCGAATGGTTGACCGTGTTGCCGTTCGAGCCCGTGACCGACCCGGACGACGAGTACTGGCCAGGTGCGGTCCTGGTCACGTCGCCGGAGGTGGTGGTCGTTTTGCCGTCCGGTCCTGTGAGCGTGCCGGTGTGCGAACAGGTGCCGCCCGCGCAGTTGGTGTCGCCTGCATGCTGAACCTGGTTGCCGTAGCGTCCTGTCGCGGTGCCCGAATTCGAGAACTGGCCAGGTGCGTTGCGGGTCACCGTTCCCGTGTTGGTCGCCACACCGCCATAGGGTCCCGCGACACCGCCGGCATGCGAGCAGCTGCCGCCGCCACACGAGCCGTAATGCGCGCCGTTGTATGTGCCGCGCGAGGTGTACGCAGTGCCATGTTGCGACCAGGCGAAAGCCGAAGCACTGCGGAGCGCGAGCACGGCGACGGTTGCGGCGAACACGAGCTTGCGCAGCATGCTGCCCACGGATGCGGTGGTCGTCACGCAGGGTGCGCAAGCGGCGGTGGCTGGGGCGATGAACGAACGGTTTTTCACGGTATGTCCTTCCTGGTTTCGGGCCACTTCCGGGTACTGCGGCGTGGCGATGAACGGACTATAGAAGGACGCCTGAATTTAATCAGCAACGAAGATATGTCACCCTGTTTCACCGCAGCGAAGGGCCGCCAGTCAAGGGTTTTCAGGCAATTCGAACGCGCCGCGAAATATGTCGACATAAATTGTCGCGCGTCGAACTCCGCCTCGGCCGCTCGTCGGGTCAAGCCGGACGCCGAGCCGTGCGACACTGCCGCGACACGTTTCCGAAATATGCATGTCGTAGGGTTCGATGAACGCAACGGCGCAAGCCGCTTGCGCCCCTCCCCGCTTACTCTTTCTCAAGAGGCGCTCATGTCGGCAAAACGCGAGTCGAAATCCAAAACCGAGGTAAAAGAAAGCACTGCAAAAGCAGAAGGCAAACGAAAGTCAGCCAGCAAGGCAGCCGCATCCGGCAAAAAGGCCACTGCGCTCGCCGGCGATTCAAACCCGCCTGCCTCGACGGGCACCGCGACGCCGCTCCGTCCGCGGATGCTGGACAGACCCGTGTTCGCGCAGCCTCAGCCGACCGCGGACCCAACGGTATTTCGTGTACCTCATCCATCGGACGACGCGGCCTACAAGGAGATCGACAAGCTCAATGCCGAACACAAGCTGTTTCCGTTGCCGTTTCCCGCGCCCAGAGGTGGCGTGGAACCTCAGCTCTCCCTGGTTGAAGTCATGGGCGGAAACAGAAACGCCATCGACAGGATCACCGCGTCCGGACAACTGGTATTTCACGCACTCGGAGACTGCGGCAATACGAAGGGCCCGGCGACCCAAAACGAAGTGGCCGATAAATTGGCCGCTGACTTCAACGAAGCCAATGCCGGGGAGGTGCCGCAGTTCGCATTGTTACTCGGCGACGTGGTCTATAGCTTTGGCGAGCGTCAGTACTATTACGATCAGTTTTACGAACCGTATAGAGACTATCCGGCACCGATCCTCGCGTGCGCCGGCAATCATGACGGGATGGTTTCGCCGGAAGCGCACGCCGCGAGTCTCACCGCGTTCCTGAGAAATTTTTGCGCCAAGACGTTCGCCGTTACACCCGAAGCGGGCGGGCTGTCGCGCACCGCGCAAATCCAACCCGGCGTGTTCTTCACGTTCGAGGCGCCGTTCGTCCGCGTGCTGGTGATTTACAGCAACACGCTCGAAGATCCCGGTGTGATTTCAGACCCGAACATCGGACGCACTCAACTCGACTTTCTCGACGCCGCGCTCAAGCGCATCAAAGCCGAGAAGTTCACCGGCGCGCTGCTGATCGCGGATCATCATCCGCCGTACTGCGCAGGGGGGCACGGATCGAGCTCCGCTATGCTGGCGCAGATCGACACGGTGTGCGAAGCCAACGGGGTTTGGCCACATGCGTTTCTTTCAGGCCATGCACACAATTATCAGCGCTTCACGCGCACGCGAACCGCGGACGGCACGCAGATTCCCTACCTCGTGTGCGGCAACGGGGGGCACGGTTTGATCAAGCTGGCCGCGCAGGGTACGCCCGCCATTCGTGCGCCGCAAATCTTGCAGGCGGCGTCGGCCACCACGGATCAGGTCGTACTGGAAAACTACGACGACACCAACTACGGTTATCTGCGCGTGGTCGTTACCGCGACGCAGTTACGCATCGAGTACCACTCGGCATCCGATGGTCTCAACACGAAGGCGCCGAACGACTATGTGACGATCAACCTTGCCGACCGTAAAGTGGCTCATTTCGTAGCGTCGGACATGGGTCATCCGACGGCGGCCAAAGCTGCTCGTGCTTTGATGCGTCGTTAGCCCGAACGCGTGTGGCTCAGCACAGACGGCAAGCGTGCCGCGTGCGCGTCGTTGAGTTGCGCGTTGCCCGCGAAACGTGGGCTCGTCAGGCGTGGGCCAGGGCGGCTCGCATGGTTGAGCCTGGGAGCACCGGCGCCACGTTAGCATGGCCCGCAATGACTCGATGGTCGAGCTTTGGCACTGCAAAAAAGCAAACACCCCTGCAATGAGGGGTGTTTGCCGATCAGCCATGCGGGCTCCGAGGAGACGGGCATGCCTTATTGCCTGGCTACGTCTTGCTGCTTATAGACGCACCGCCTGTTGGCATGGCATTTACTGCACTGCCTCTTGCGGCGTCACCTGCACGGCCGCTGCCGAAACGAATACCGCGTGAATCGTATCGCCGACCTTAACACCCTTCAGATCGACGTCCGGTCCGATTTCCAGCGTTTGCGTCTGATACGCGCCGCGCAGCGTGACGAGGCGCTTCTTGTGATCGATCTTCTGCACGGTGGCGAGCACCTCGACCTGACGCGCGGATTCAAAGCCGCCCGAGGCCGGTGCATACACCTGCGTATCGACGCGAGTACGAATGCCCTTGTTCGCGCCGCTGACCTTGTCGGCCTTCACGAGCAGCGCATTCTTGTACAGTACATCCACCCGATCGCCGACCTTCAACTGATCGAAGCCGGCCACCTGCTGGCTCACCAGCACGACCACCGCATTGCCGTCCGGTCCCTTCAGCGTGAGCGTGCGGCTGCCCGGATCGATGCCAACGATCTGCGCCTTCACATGCACCGGCTGCACTGCACTGACGACGCCCTGCGCGGCACTGGCCATCGCATCTTGCGCCCACACCGGTTGCGCCGCGGCGAAAGCCGCTACCATCAACGCTGCTCCAATCGTCGCTGCTTTCATTTACGCTCTCCTCGATAAATTGTTCAATCTGGCGTTACGGCAATCTGAAACCGAAGGATGCCGATTTTAACGCCATGAATGAATACACCTTCAGGGTGACAATGATTAAAAGGGATACGGCGCGACGATTGTACATGCCTTACAAGAAGCTGCGATTGTTTATAGAGTGATTTTCAAATCGCGGCGCCATATGACGCCAAGCCCAGTGACATAGAGCCACAGCGGCATCTTGCCGGGTAGCAACCGTTTTACCTTTCGTGGCCAAGTTAATATGGTGGCAATGCATAATATGCGCATAGCATTAAATTCAGTCTGCATGAAAAACGAATGCTCAATTATCGCTTTTTATCAGCGGCACTCGCTGGCGCGCCCTTGGAAAACTTCATTAACATCGATTAAACACAAACTCAATAGCCTGCGAATCAATACCCCGCGCAAATTAAAACAGCCCCGTCGCCTGAGCGAAGGGGCTGTTCATGATGCCGTCACAGGAGCGCTACATGCCGCGCATCACGTCCAATGATGCCGTGACGCTTCTGTGCACAAGCGCGAAACCCTCACACGCGTTCGATAGCGATCGCGATGCCTTGACCCACACCGATACACATCGTGCACAGTGCAAAACGTCCTTGCGTGCGGTGCAGTTGATACATCGCGGTGGTCACCAGACGCGCGCCGCTCATGCCGAGCGGGTGGCCAAGCGCGATCGCGCCGCCGTTCGGGTTCACGCGTGCGTCGTCGTCGGCGACGCCGAGCGCGCGCAGCACAGCAAGCCCTTGCGAGGCGAACGCTTCGTTCAATTCGATCACGTCGAACTGCTCGATCGTCATGTTCAGACGGGCCAGCAGCTTTTGCGTGGCGGGCGCGGGGCCGATGCCCATTACGCGCGGCGCGACACCTGCCGTTGCAATACCCAGCACGCGGGCACGCGGCGTGAGGCCGAAGCGCTTCGCGGTTGCTTCATTGGCCAGCAGCAACGCCGCTGCGCCGTCGTTCACGCCCGATGCGTTACCTGCCGTGACCGTGCCGTCCGGACGCACCACGCCTTTGAGTTTGGCGAGCGTTTCGAGGCTGGTTTCGCGCGGGTGTTCGTCTTGCGACACCATGATCGGATCGCCCTTCTTCTGCGCGATGGTCACGCCGACGATTTCCTGCGCGAGCGTGCCATCTCGTTGCGCACGTGCGGCTTTCTGCTGACTGCGCAGCGCAAAAGCGTCCTGATCGGCGCGGCTGATCTTGTAGTCGGTCGCGACGTTTTCGCCGGTTTCCGGCATGGAATCGACGCCGTACAGTTGCTTCATCAACGGGTTCACGAAACGCCAGCCGATTGTCGTATCGAAGATGTCGGCCTGGCGCGAAAATGCGCTGGTTGCCTTGCTCATCACGAACGGTGCACGGCTCATGCTTTCGACACCGCCTGCCACCATCAACGCGGCCTCGCCCGACTTGATCGCGCGCGCCGCAATACCTACCGCGTCCATGCCCGAGCCGCACAGGCGGTTCACCGTGGAGCCCGGCACGTCTAGCGGCAAACCGGCCAGCAAGAGCGACATGCGCGCGACATTGCGGTTGTCTTCACCGGCCTGATTCGCACAGCCGTAGATGACGTCGTCGATCGCGTTCCAGTCGACGTCCTTGTTGCGCTCCATCAGCGCTTTGAGCGGCACCGCGCCCAGATCGTCGGCGCGAACCGACGACAGCGAACCCGCATAGCGGCCGATGGGGGTGCGAATCGCGTCGCACAGGAATGCTTCGGTCATGTGATGTCTCCAGTTGGTGTGCTGCGTGCGCTGCGCCGCTTGCGAATATCCATATTTGTTCTTTACACGAACATACGGTCATATAACGAACAACTGGACTCGATAATAGGCGTGTGCCCGAAACCATGTCAAGCGAAGCCCGTCCAGGACCAGGGAATACGTGCAGGCCGGCAGCCTGATGGGATCGTTATGCAAAGGATCTGATGATTGACACGCTCGTGCCGGCAAAAGCGCGCTTACGTCTCCCGGCACGAGGCATTCAGACCGTTTCAGCGAACCTGGATCCGCTCATCCGCGATATAGCCGCGAATCACATCGGCGAAACTGCCGTCACCGGTCAAACCGAGCCGTTCGGCACGCGAGAAGTCCCAACGCCCCGGCCAGCTGCCGACAATCTTTTCCACCCGCGCATCGGGCTCCCACGCGATCCGCTTTGCAGTCTCGTCGCCCGCGACCTCGCGCAGCGCCGCGACCATCTCGTCGACGCTTACCGAAATCCCCGGCAGATTCAGCACGCGTTGGTGGCCGAGCAGAGCAGAATCGAGTTCGAGTCCGGCGATCAGGCTTTCGATGGCCTTGCGCGGCGACAGCAGCCACAAGCGCGTCGTGCCCGCGACCGGACACGCCGCCGTTTCGCCGTTCAGTGGCTCGCGAATGATGCCGCTCGCAAACGACGACGCCGCCGCATTCGGCTTGCCCGGCCGCACGCTGATGGTGGGCAGCCGCAACACCCGGCCGTCGACGAAACCACGCCGCGTGTAGTCGTTCAGCAACAGCTCCGCGATCGCCTTCTGCGCGCCGTACGACGATTGCGGATTCAACGCGGTGTCGTTCTGCACGACTTCGGGCAGATCGCCTCCATACACGGCCACTGAACTCGTGAACACCACCCGCGGTTTGTGCGCGCGCTGCCGGCAGGCTTCCAGCAGCAAACGCGACGCATCCAGATTGATGCGCATGCCGAGATCGAAATCCGCTTCGGCCTGCCCGCTCACGATCGCGGCGAGGTGAAAGATCGCCGAGGTTTTGCCGTCGATCACGCTTTCGAGCACGCTGCGCTCGGCGATGTCGCCCACTTCCGTGCGCACGCGGCTGTCGCCGACATTGCTTGCGCGCACCACGTCGAGCAGCACGAGTTCGGTGATCGCGCGCGGCGTGCCGCCCGTGTCCTTCAAGGAACCACGGGCCAGCAGTTCACGTGCGAGACGCTGGCCGAGAAAACCCGCGCCGCCGGTAATCAGTACTTTCATGATGGAGTTCGTCCTTGTTAGCCAGCGAGGTTCAGATACGGCTTGAGCCAACCGAGACCTGCCGAGGTGGCCGCACGCGGGCGGTATTCGCAACCGACGTAGCCGTCATAACCGAGCGTGTCGATCAACTCGAACAGATAGAGGTAGTTCAGTTCGCCGATATCCGGTTCATGGCGCTCCGGCACGCCGGCCACCTGAATGTGGCCGATACCGGCCATATCGCGTTTGAGCTTTGCCGCCAGATCGCCTTCGACGATCTGACAGTGATAGCAGTCGAACTGAACCTTGAGATTCGGCGCGCCCACTTCCGCGCAAATCGCCTGTGCATCGTCCTGGCGGTTCAGAAAGAAGCCGGGCATATCGCGCGTGTTGATCGGTTCGATCATCACGGTGATGCCCTCCGCCTGCGCAGCCTTCGCGGCGTAGGCGAGATTCTTCAGATACACCTCGCGATGCCGGGCCCGCGGCTGATCCTCGCCGATCAGCCCTGCCATCACATGCAGCTTGCGATTGCCGAGTACACGTGCGTAATCGAGCGCGGTGTCGACACTGCGGCGAAATTCGTCTTCGCGACCCGGCAGCGAAGCAATGCCGCGTTCGCCAGCGGCCCAGTCGCCAGGCGGCGCATTGAAGAGCGCCTGAGTCAGACCGTGGGCCTCGAGCCGTGCCTGGATTTCCGCGGCACGAAAATCGTAGGGAAACAGAAACTCCACCGCCTTGAAGCCGTCTGTTGCCGCAGCGGCGAAACGGTCGAGGAAAGCGTGCTCGTTGTACATCATCGTCAGGTTGGCGGCAAAGCGAGGCATGGCGGCAACTCCTTGGAAACGGTTGACTCAGTGCGCGGCAGCGGCAATGAAGGTGTGCTCCGCGCGCAAGATTTCGATCTCGCGATGCCGGTCTCGCCTGCTTGAGCAAGACCGGCATCGCGCCGATCACCAGCATGTCAGTACCTCTCTGCCAGCGTGGCAGCGCCACCCGGCTTGGGTTTTGTCCGTGTCTACCAGCGCGCGCCGAACACCGTGCGCAGTTCTTCCAGCGCCGCATCGTCGAGCGGCGCGGGCCGCGGATTCGTCATCAGCCACACGCGGGCAGTCTCTTCGAGTTCTTCGAGCGCATACGACGCCTGCGCCACTGAGCGCTCCCACACCACGGGACCGAGGCGCTCAAGCAAAACCGCGCGAACGGCGTCGGCGAGTGCGGCGATCTGCTCGGCCACCTGCGGATCACCGGGACGCTTGTACCGAATCAGCGGGACATGTCCCACTTTCATCACGTAGTACGGGGTGATCGGCGGTAGAACATCGTGGTCGTTCCATACGCCGGCGAGCGTCAACGCGACCAGATGGGTCGAATGCGTGTGGACGATGCCGCGCGCCTCGCCGTTGCGTGCGTAGATGCTCCGATGCAGCGCCAGCGTTTTCGACGGCTTTCCGCCGGACACTGCGTTGCCCTTGAAATCGACCTTGGCGATATCGGCCGGATCGAGCCGGCCGAGGCATGCATCGGTAGGCGTGATCAGCCAGCCGTCTTCGAGACGCGCGCTGATGTTGCCGGCGCTGCCCACCGTATAGCCGCGTTGATAGAGACTCGCACCGGTCACGCAGATTTCCTCGCGGACCTTGGCTTCGTTCGTCGTGTGGAGTGCGGGCGAGCCAGTCATGACGCCGCTCCATCGAGATGACGCAGCGCCTTTTCAAAAAAGTCGGCTGTGCCGAAATTGCCGGATTTCAATGCGAGCGCGAGCGGCTCGGCGTTGGTCGTCGCGGTGGCCGGCACACCGGGATCGATCTGCGCGCCGATCCGCAGCGTATGCACATCGAGCGCCTGCACCACCGCACCCGAGGTTTCGCCGCCCGCCACCACGAACTTGCGTACGCCGCGCTCGCGCAAACCGCGTGCGATCGACGCCAGGAGGGATTCGACCAGATGTCCCGCTTCGTTGACGCCGAGTTCGCGTTGCACCGCTTTGACTTCGTCGGGCGTGGCGGTGGCATAAATCAGCACGGGCTCGGCTTTATCAAAGTACTGCTGTGCAAACGCCAGCGCCTGCTCGACTACGGGTTCGCCGCGCGCCGCCGCGAGCGGATCGATGCGGAACGCGGGCCGCGTTTCGCGCCAGGCCGCCACTTGCGCGTTGGTCGCTTTCGAGGCGCTGCCCGCAAGCACCACCGACAATCCTTCGGCGCGCGGCAATTGCGCGGCGTCGGCTTGTTCCGCGAGCAAACCCGTGCGGCGAAAATTGGCCGGCAAACCCAGCGCGACGCCGGAGCCGCCCGTGATCAGCGCGAGGTCGGCACATGCCTCGCCGAGCACATACAGATCAGCGTCGGACACCGAATCGGCAATCGCCATCCGCACGCCGTCGCGGCGCAACGCAGCGAACGATTCCCGTACTGCCGACACGCCTTTGGCCACGGCGTCGTAACGGACAAGGCCGACTTTCGATTCGGTCTGCCGTTGTAATACGCGCACGAGGTTCGCATCGCGCATCGGCGTGAGCGGATGGTTTTCCATGCCGGATTCGTTCAGCAACGTATCGCCGACGAATAAATGACCGCGATAGATCGTGCGGCCGTTCTCGGGAAACGCCGGGCAGGCAATGGTAAAAGCCGCCGCGCCGCCCTCGGCAGACAATGCATCGAGCAAGGCATCCGTGACCGGACCAATGTTGCCGGCGTCGGTCGAATCGAACGTCGAGCAGTATTTGAAAAAGAACTGGCGGCATCCTTGCGCGCGCAACCAGTCGAGCGCGGCAAGCGATTGCGCGACCGCATCGGCGGCGGGAATCGTGCGCGATTTCAACGCGACCACCAGCGCATCCGCTTCGACCGCCTCGCTCGACGCGGGCACGCCGATCGTCTGCACCGTGCGCATGCCGCCGCGCACCAGCATGTTGGCGAGATCGGTGGCACCGGTGAAATCGTCGGCGATGCAGCCGAGCAGCGCGCGTTGGGACGGAGTGGTCATGGCAGGCTCTCCTGCTTACTTCGCGGCCGGCAAGTCGATGCCGGAGAAAATCTTGATCACCGCGGAATCGTCCTCGCCACCATGTCCGGCGGTCGACGCCATCATGAACATCTGATGCGCCGCCGCCGACAACGGTAAGGGGAATTTCGAACGGCGCGCGGTATCGAGCACGAGGCCGAGATCCTTCACGAAGATATCGACCGCCGAGAGCGGCGTGTAATCGCCGCTCAGAATGTGCGGCACACGGTTCTCGAACATCCACGAATTGCCCGCGCTATGCGTGATGACCTCGTACAGCGCATCGGGATCGACCCCTTCGCGCAAACCGAGCGCCATCGCCTCGGCGGCCACGGCGATGTGCACGCCGGCCAGCAGTTGATTGATGATCTTTACCTTCGAACCTGCGCCGTGCGCCGCCCCCAGCCGATACACCTTGGCGGCCATCGCGGCCAGCACGTCCTCGCATGCGGCATAGGCGGCGGCCGGCCCGGACGTCATCATCGTCATTTCACCGGATGCGGCGCGCGCCGCGCCACCGGACACAGGCGCATCGAGCATGTGCACACCGGCGGCTTCGACACGCTGGCCGAGTTCGATAGCGAAGTCCGGTGCAACCGTTGCGCTTGCAATCACCACGCTACCTGGCTTCATCGTCGCAACGGCACCTTGCGCGCCGAAAAGCACGGCTTCGGTTTGCGCAGCATTGACGACCAGCGTGACGACCACTTCGCATTGCGACCCGAGCTCCGCGGGAGAAGCACAGCCGACCCCGCCTGCCGCGACAAACGCTTGCAAGATCTCGTTGCGCAGATCACACGCGTGAACCTGAAAGCCCGCGCGCAGCAGCGAGCGTGCCACGCCCATGCCCATTGCACCGAGACCGATGACACCGACTTTTCTGGACATGCTTGACCTCTACGTTGGTTAGCCGCTGGCCCCGATGGAGCCCAATCCGGCTTGGCTCAGATCGGCTCAGCTCAGCAAATACCCGCTTCCGCCAGTCGCCGCGCCGCGTTGTACATATGGGTACTCGCCGCGTCGCGCGCCGCCAGCGGATCGGCCGCCCGGATCGCCGCGACGATGGCCGCATGTTCTTCGCGCACCTGACGCGAGAAGTCATCGCGGAGCGCTTCATTGCGCCGCGTCACCATCGTGCCGGCTTCAAGGTATTGATTCAGGAAGGTGAGCGTCTTGAGGAAATACGGATTGCCGGTGGCCGCGGCGATTGCGCGGTGAAAAGCGACGTCTTCGGCAACGCCGTTTTCGCCGTCAGCAGCTGCTTCGTCGATCTTCGCGAGCGCGGCGTCGATCGACATCATGTCGGCATCACTGCGACGCAGGGCGGCTTCCGAAGCGACTTCCGCCTCGATCGCCCGCCGCAGCGCGAGGATTTGCAGCACCGACCCCGCTTCAACCGCTTCCGCGTAATCGATGCGCAGCGGCCGGATCGCGCCGTGCGCGGCAATGAACACACCACTGCCTTGCCGCGGCTGGACCACGCCTTCGTTCTTCAGCCGCGAAATCGCCTCGCGGATCACCGTGCGGCTCACGCCGAACTGCTGCGCCAGCACCGCCTCGGTCGGCAGCTTGCCGCCGCGCGCGAAGGTGCCTTTATCGATCTGCCTGAGCAACTGCTGCGCGACGGTATCGCTCAGCGCCCGAGCAGGAATCTTGTCGAACATGCATGTCTCGATGAACCACGTTGTCGGGTCATCATACAAATTTGCCCCCTAGGACTGCATCCCTGCAAACCCTGAGTTTTTTAGCAAACGCGGGCAAAGTTGGCGAAACAGAAGGCTTAAGCTATCGTCACGCCTTTGCGCAGCATCGCGCCGGCTGAACCCGCGCGATCGTCGCGCGCCCTTCTTCGAACGCATTCTCAAGGCCCATGAGCAAAGCCCTGCCGCCGTCTTCAGCCGTTCCTGTCAGCGCCGAACCGGCCCCGGACAAACCGGGCGACTCGTATGTGCAGTCGTTCGCCCGAGGTCTCGCGGTGATCCGGGCGTTCGACGCCAGCCGCCCCGAACAGACGCTCACGGACGTCGCCGCCGCCACCGGCCTGACGCGCGCCGGTGCACGCCGCATCCTGCTGACCCTGCAGACGCTCGGCTACGTGGAGGCCGAAGGCCGCCTGTTCCGCCTCACGCCGAAGATTCTCGACCTCGGCTTCGCGTATCTGACCTCGATGCCGTTCTGGAACCTCGCCGAACCGGTGATGGAGGAACTGTCGGCGCAGGTCCACGAGAGTTGCTCGGCGGCCGTGCTCGATCGCACCGAGATCGTCTACGTGCTGCGCGTGCCGACTCACAAGATCATGACCATCAACCTGTCGATCGGCAGCCGCCTGCCCGCGTATTGCACGTCGATGGGCCGCGTGCTGCTCTCCGCCCTCGACGACGAAGCGCTCGAAGCGACCCTGAGCTCGGCGCCGCTCTACGCGCACACGCCGCGCACGGTCACCGACAAGGAAGAGCTGAAAAAGCTGATTGCGCAGGTACGCCGCCAGGGATGGGCGATCGTCGATCAGGAACTGGAAGGTGGTCTGATTTCGCTATCCGCGCCGATTCGCAACCGCCAGGGGCGCGTGATCGCGGCGATGAATATCAGCGGCAACGCCCAGCGCAATTCGGCCAAGCAGATGGTGAAGGCGTTTCTGGAGCCGTTACAGCACGCCGCGCAAACGGTCTCGGAGATGGTCGCGCGGCGCGGATGATTGCGCGCGGCTGATGCACGCAATGCTTGCGATCAAGGCGCGCGTTTCTCGCACGCGCGCCGGTCAAGCGCAAGGCCCCGACAAGGGGCGACGTTACAATCGATCAATCAATCAATCGGCTTATCCGCCGTTTCCTTCAGCATCGACACCGCGATCAACGACACCGCCACGCACGCGGCCACATAACCGGCCGGCGCCAGCTTGCTGCCGGTCAGTTTGATCAGCCATGTCGCCACCAGCTGCGCGGTGCCGCCGAATACGCACACGCTCAACGCATAGGCGATCGAAATGCCGGTGGCGCGCACGCGCCGCGGAAACGACTCGCACATCAACGCAAATTCCGACGCCGATCCCATTGAGTAAAACAACAGCATCAGCGCGGTCGCCGACATGATGACGGGCAAGTGCGGAAAACGGTTGATCAGCATGAAGGCCGGGAACAGCAGCAGGAGCAGCACGCCGCGCCCGAACAGAATCGGCCGCTTACGGCTGCCGATGCGGTCCGACAGCATGCCGAACAGCGGACACGTCACCAGCATCACGCAACCCGACGCGACGCCGACCAGCATCGACAGCGACATCGGCAGGCCGAGCGTATGGATCGCATAGGTCGGCATGTAAAAGGTCAGAATGTAGGTCGAGACCGTGCCGCCCATCACCGTCAGCGTAATCAGCAACAACGGCCGCAGATGCGCCGTGAAGAGTTCGTGCAGCACACCGCGCTCAATGGCGTGGCCATGCGCGCCGGACGGGTCGTCCGCTAGACGGCGGCGCAGATAGATGCCGACCGGCGCGATCAGCACGCCGATCAGAAACGGAATACGCCAGCCCCAGCTTTCCAGCGACTCTTTCGGCAGAGCGGCCGAGAGCGCCGCCGCAAGGCCCGAGCCCATCAACGCCGCGCCGCCTTGCGTCGCCAGTTGCCAGCTGGCCCGAAAACCACGTCGCGTGCCGCCGCCCTGTTCGAGCAAGGTGGAGGTCGCCGCGCCAAATTCGCCACCCTGCGAGAACCCTTGCACGAGACGCGCCAGCACGATCAGCAGCGGCGCGGCGAGGCCGATCTGCGCATACGTCGGGGCAATCGCGATCAAGCCCGTGCTCGCCGCCATCAGCATGATAGTCAGGTTGAGCGCCGACTTGCGGCCTTTGCGGTCCGCGTACACGCCAAGCATCACGCTGCCGAGCGGCCGCGTGATGAAGCCCGCCGCGAAGGTCGCCACCGATAACAGCAATGACGTGGTCGGATCCACCGATGGGAAAAACAGCCTGCCGATGATCACGGCAAAAAAGCCGTACACGGTAAAGTCGAAAAACTCGAGCCAGTTGCCGATCACCGCGGCCGCAATCGCGCCACGGCTGGTGGTTCGGGTGGCGTCGACAGCATGGTTCGCATCCGTTGTCGCGTTCATCGCGGGTCTTCCTCTTTGTTATGATTTTATGGCCTGCGGTGCGAACTCACTGCCCGCTCATGGGCCCGTTGCCGGCCCGCTATTGGCCCCTTATTGGCCCAGATACCGCTCCACCAGCCTTGTCCAGAACGCCGCGCCGACCGGCAGATTGTGGTCGTTGAAGTCGTAATGCGGGTTGTGCACCATGCAGCCGTCTTCGCCCGCACCGTTGCCGATCCGCAGGAACGTGCCCGGCCGCTTTTGCAGCATGAAGGCGAAATCTTCGCTGCCCATCAGGATGTCGGTCTGCTCCACCACTTTGTCGTCGCCGACCAGTTCGCGTGCCACCTGCATTGCAAAATCTGTTTCGGCATCCGAATTGATCACGACCGGATAGCCTTCGATGTACTCCACCACCGCCTTGCCGCCATAGCTCGCGGCCTGGCTTTCGGCGAGTTCGGTAATGCGCTTTTTCAGCAGCGAGCGCACTTCGGGGCTGAACGAACGCACGCTTAACTCCAGCTTCGCGCTGCTCGAAATCACGTTGTTCGCGGTGCCCGCATGCATCGAGCCGACCGTCACCACCGCCGGCTGCGACGGATCGACGTTACGCGCGACGATGGTCTGCAACGCCATCACGATGCTGGCCGCCACCACCACCGGATCGACGGTCAGATGCGGGCGCGCGGCATGACCGCCGACGCCTTCGATCGTGATGATCGCCTTGTCTCCCGCCGACATGAACGGGCCCTTGCGGAACAGCATCACACCCGGTTCCTCGCCCGGATGGTTGTGCAGACCAAACACGGCATCACACGGGAAGCGCTCGAACAGGCCGTCCTTGATCATTTTCATCGCGCCGCTGTCGATGCCGCTTTCTTCCGCCGGCTGGAAGTACAGATGCACGGTGCCCGAGAAATTGCGCGTGGCGGCGAGGTGTTGCGCGGCGCCGAGCAGCATCGTCGTGTGGCCGTCGTGGCCGCATGCATGCATCTTGCCGTGGGTGCCGCTTGCATACGGCAGACCGGTTTGCTCGATGATCGGCAACGCGTCCATGTCGGCGCGAATGCCGATGCTGCGCTTCCCGTCGCCCACTTTCAGCGTGCCCACCACGCCGGTTTGACCGACCCCGCGCGTGACCTGCCAGCCCCATTGTTCGAGCTTCTCAGCCACCAACGCGCCGGTTTGCACTTCCTCGTAGGCGAGTTCCGGGTGGTGGTGGATGTGATGGCGGATTTCGCGCAGGCTTTCGGCGGCAGGCGCCAGGTCGGACACTTCGGTAAAACGCGCGGCTTCGCTCATCGATCGCTCCAAGGAATTCACACCGCATACGCGGCAAATAGGCAAGCACTATAGCCACGCCGTTTTGTTCGAATAAGATGCTGTTTTTTTCACCCTGATTAACAAGCGTTATATACGGGAATACCCTCATGAAGCTGCAGCAGTTGCAGGCGTTCGTCGCCGCCGCCCATCACCGCAGCCTGCGTGCCGCGGCGCGCGAACTCGGCGTGACGCAACCGGCGGTCACGCATTCGATTCGCGAGCTGGAGAGCGCGCTGAATGCGGAGTTGATGGTGCGGAGCGTGCGCGGCATTGAATTGACCGCGTGCGGGCTTGCGCTGTTGCCGCGTGCCGAGCAGTTGCTGGGCGATATGCGCCGCACGGTCGAAGCGGTCGAACAGGTGAAGGGAGAGTTGGCGGGCAAAGTCAGCGTGGGCACCATGCCGTCGATTGCATTGACAGCGCTGCCGCATGCGGTCTCGAAGTTTCGGCTTGCAATGCCGCTCGTGAACCTGCATCTGGAAGAAGTGACGATTCCCGATGCAGTGGCACGCTTGCGTAACGGCGCGCTTGATATCGCGGCGATCCATCACGTTCAGGCGCTCGACAGCGACCTGGTGCAAGCGCCGCTGTACTCGACGCAGTTCGTGGTCGCGATGCGCGCCGGGCATCCGCTGGCGAACGTCACGCGTCTGCACGAATTGCTCGACGCCGAATGGATCGTGACAGTGGGCGCGGATCACTTTCCCCACAGCGTGATGATGGCGATGTTCAACGCGCACGGCTTGCCGGTGCCGAAGCGGCTGGTGCGGGCGCCGTCGTCGTTCGCGGTGACGCTCGGGCTGGTGTCGCAAACCGATGTGATCGGCTGCTTTACAAGGCCGCTTGCACAGATGGTCGCGCCGCTGGGAATACGCGTCGCTCAGATTGAAGAGGCGCTGCCAAGTTACGATCTCAGCATCATCTCGCGGCGTGATTTGTTGCCTACGCCGGCGGTGCTGCAGTTTGTGTCGTGTTTGCAGGAGGCGACCAGGGAGCGGATGGCGGCGGCTGGGTAGCCGATCTTATCGGACGTCGGCTTCCGCCTGCAAAAACGCAATCAACGCCTGTCCCGCGTCAACCAGCGCACCCGAGTTATCGATCGTCGTGCAGCGAATCCCATCGGGCAACGAAAACGGCGCGCGGCGTGCGAGCCTTGCCGCCACCTGCTCCGCCGACTCACGCGCCCGCGCATCGAGCCGTGCTTCGAGAATGTGCGGCGCAGCGTCGACATGCACGACCTCCGTGTGCGGATAACGCGCCAACGTATGCTGCAAATGCTGGCGCGACCCGTTGACGACGACCGTGCAATCGCGTGCAAGCCACGTATCGAGTTCGATACCGATGCCGTAACGCAACGAATGGCTCGACCATTCGAGCGCGAACAGACCGAGCACGGAGCGCGCCGCAAATTCTTCCATGCTCAATGCAACATGTTCTTCACCATTGCCGCTCGGCCGCGTGATGTAGCGGTGCGCGAACACAATCGGCTCACCCATCAAGCGGCTTCGCGCAAAACGCAGCAAGGAATCCTTGCCCGCGCCGGACGGCCCCATTACATAGATCAAACGACCTGCCATGCTTATTTCACCTCGCGGGTCTGAAACGGAACACGCTGCCACAGGACGAACGGCTCGCCGGGCGCGGATTCGACAAAGAGCGCGGCGTGATCGACAGCGAGCGGCCCGAGCACGGGCGTTCGCGCCTGCCACCATGCAACCAGCGTCGCGCGCTCATCCGCATCTGCGAGCGAACTGGACAGCGTCATGTGAAAACGGAATTCGTCGAAGACGTACGGATAGCCCCATTCGACCAGCAATGCACGTTGCCGTTCGCTCAACGGCGCGGCGAGACGGCGCGCGAGATCGGCAGCGGACGGCCTGGCGCGCAAGGCATCGAGCGTTTGCAAGGCACTCGCAGCGACCGTGCGCATCTTCGCCTCGCTCTGTTGATCGGCGGGACGCAACGCTACGAAATCCCCGAGCGTCGCGGCTTCCACTGGCAACAAGAACGGGCTTTGGGCTTGCGCCCATTGACGCGTCGCGTCCAGCACATGCTCTTGAGTCACGCCTCCAGCAAGACGAAACGGCGCGACCAGCGTGCCGTGCCAACCGTAGCGATACGGCGCTTCGGTTAACTCCGCCAGCCGACGTCGCAGGCCGTCCGGTTGCGGCGGCACGCATGGCTCGCCGCTTTCCGCATCACGCCCCAACCACGCCGAACCAGCTTGCCACCATGCCGACTCGCGCGACGGCGCGTAATACACCGCGAACCGTGCATCGGCGCCCCACGCTGCGCCGCTCATACGTCGTGCTCCACCAGCAACTGCACACGGTCCGCCGCAAAATGCGTAAAGCCGTATTTGATCGGCGTGCCTTCCAGATCGACGTCGACGTTCTCGACCCACAACACCGGTTGCTGCCGATTGATGTTCAAGCGCCGCGCCACTTCCGGCTCGGGCAACACGCTGCCGATGCGGCTCCACTTGCGCAGATAATCGGTCACGCCGTATTCGGCCATCGCCCTGGTGATGCTGCCGGTACGCTCCAGCACTGCCGGCAAGTCCGCAAAACGCACGGCCGGATACCAGTTGCGCGCGAACGTGAGCGGCACGCCGTCCGACTCGTGCAGCGACTCGATCCGGTAGACCGATGCGCCCGCGCGCAGGCCAAGCGCCTTCGCGACATTCGGTTCCGCCTTCACGCGCGCGGCCGCCAACATCGTGCCTGCCGCCGCATGATGCTGTTGCCGCAAGTTTTCTGTAAACCGCGTGCGGCGGCCGATCGTGTAGTCAATCGCGCCGGGCTGCACGAACGTGCCACGACCCTGCTCGACACTGACAAGGCCCAGTGCGGCGAGACCCAACATGGCCCGGCGCACGGTATGCCGGTTCACGTCGAAGCGTTTGGCCAGTTCGCCCTCGCTCGGCAAACGGCCATCTTCGCCGAAGCCGCTTGCCGCGATTTCCGCAGCCAGAATCTGTTCGATCTGCCGCCAGACGGCAACGCCCGCGCCGCGTTCGAGCAACGTGCCCGGCGTCGCGTTGTCGTTCGATGTCATGGTGCTGTCATTCCCTTGGGTTCAAATATTCGCTATGTCGTGCATTGTAGTGCGCAAGCCGTGATGGAAATGTGAAATGGCGGCGGTACGTCACAGCGTTCGTCAAGCACACCTCTAAACGTCTAGACGTTTAGATGAATAGATGGTCAAATGAACGCTCGCTGGATCAACAGGAATTTCGATGAGTGCCACTTCCGCCTCGCCGTCCTCCGCCACGCGGCGCGCATGGATGGCCGTGCTGGCTCGCACGCCGCGCGCCGATCTCGAAGCCGCGCTGGAGGGTGCGCTGCAAGGTGTTCCGCCACCCCCTTACGACTGGCTGCGGCCACCCGAAATCGGCCTCGCGATGGTGCGTGGCCGCGTCGGCGGCAGCGGCGACCCGTTCAATCTCGGCGAAGCCACGGTCACGCGCGCCACCTTGCGTTTGCTCGCCACGGGTGACGCTGTCGCTGTCGTCGGCGTTGCGTGTCATCTGGGCCGCGACCGCCGGCGCGCCGAACTGGCTGCGCTGGCAGATGCGCTACTGCAAATGCCCGATCATCACGCGGCCTTGCATCGGCACTTGATCGAGCCGTTTGCCGCGCGGCAGGCCGCTGAACGCGCGGCGCGCCGGCAGGACGCTGCGGCGACGCGCGTCGAATTCTTCACGATGGTCAGGGGCGACTGATGGAAAACTCGCAGATTGCATTGTCTACATTGACGCCAGGTTTCGCCGACCCGGTCCACGACACCCAGGCGGTGTTTCGCACGCTGCTGGACGCGCTGTCGCGGCCGGGCACGCTCCGCATCGTCGAAAACGTATTGCCGGAGGTGCGGGCAAGCCGCGCCGAGCGCGCGGCATTCGCCGCACTGCTGACGCTATGCGACTACACAACGCCCGTCTGGCTCGCGCAGCCCGACACAGCGCTGGGTTCGGCACTGCGCTTTCATACCGGCGCGCCGCTCGTCGACGAACCGGGACAAGCCGCATTCGCCTATATCCACGACGCCGGCGCATTGCCGTCGTTGGAAAGCTTTGCATCCGGCGCAGCGGAATCGCCCGAACAATCGGTGACCCTGCTGATCCGCGTCGAAGCGTTGACGGGGGGCATGCCGGTCGTACTGAGCGGTCCCGGCATTCAGCACACCGAGACGATCGCGCCGGTCGGCCTGCCCGAGCGTTTCTGGCGTGAACGCGCCGCCCTCGCACCGCTCTTTCCCTGCGGCATCGATTGTTATCTCGTCTGCGGCAGCACGTTGATTGGCCTGCCACGCACAACTGAAGCGAAGGTGAACTGATGTACGTTGCCGTCAAGGGTGGAGAACGCGCGATCGAAGCGTCGTGGCGTCTGCTCGACAAGGCGCGCCGCGGCGACACGCGGCTCGCCGAACTCAGCGTCGCGCAGATTCGCGAGCAATTGCGCCTCGCCGTCGCGCGAGTCATGACCGAAGGCTCGGTCTACGATGAAGAACTCGCCGCGCTCGCGATCAAACAGGCCGCGGGCGATCTGGTCGAAGCGATCTTTCTGTTGCGCGCGTATCGCACCACGTTGCCGCGTTTCGGCTATACGCAAGCGATCGATACGGAAGCCATGCAAGTGGAGCGCCGCATTTCGGCAACGTTCAAAGACGTGCCGGGCGGGCAGTTACTCGGCGCAACTTACGATTACACGCAGCGTCTGCTGGATTTCGCGTTGCTCGCCGAGGGCGATGCCGGGACCGATGCGGCCGCAACCCTTTCTTCAATTCAAGCCGCGCACCCCGAAGCCGAAGCGATGCCGCGGGTCGTGACCCTGCTCGACAAGGAAGGTCTGATCGAACAGGAACGCCCCACGCCGCAAGCGCCGGAACCCGGTGACCTGTCACGCGAGCCGCTCGCTTTTCCCGCGAGCCGCGCCACGCGTTTGCAGAATCTCGCTCGCGGCGACGAAGGTTTTCTGCTCGCCATGGGCTACGCCACGCAACGCGGCTACGCGCACTCGCATCCGTTTGCCGGCGAAATCCGCTTCGGCGCGATCGCCGTTGAAATGGAACTCGACGAACTGGGCGAGACGGTCGAGATCGGCGACATCGACATCACCGAATGCCAGATGATCAACCAGTTCGCGGGCAGCGGCGACGTGCCGCCTGCTTTCACGCAAGGCTACGGCCTCGCGTTCGGCCACTCGGAGCGCAAGGCGATGGCGATGGCGCTAGTGGATCGCGCGTTGCGCGCTGAAGAGCTCGGTGAAACGCTCGCCTCGCCGACGCAGGACATCGAATTCATGCTCTCGCATAGCGATAACGTCGAGGCGTCCGGCTTTGTTCAGCATCTGAAATTGCCTCACTACGTCGACTTCCAGTCGGAACTCGAACTTGTGCGGCGCCTGCGGGTGCAGCACGGCGTGCAGGACAAGGATCAAGGTAGAGATCAGGATCAGCAGGAGCAAGCCGCATGAACGCGCCGGACACTTCCTTCGCCACCGCGCCCTACGACAGCGCCGCGGACGGCTACAACTTCGCCTACCTCGACGAGCAGACTAAACGCATGCTGCGCCGCGCGTTGCTCAAAGCGGTCGCCGTGCCGGGCTATCAGGTGCCGTTCGCGTCGCGGGAAATGCCGTTGCCGTTTGGCTGGGGCACCGGCGGTATCCAGGTGACCGCGGCGATCATCGGCAAGAGCGATACACTGAAGGTCATCGATCAGGGCTCCGACGAAACGACCAACGCGGTCAATATCCGCCGCTTCTTCGCGCGCACCACAGGCGTGGCGACCACGCGCCGCACGACAGAAGCGACGATCATCCAGACACGTCACCGGATTCCCGAAGCGCCGCTCACCGACAAGCAGATTCTGGTCTATCAGGTGCCGATGCCCGAACCGTTGTATCGGCTGGAACCGCGCGTCGCCGAATGCAAGAAGCTGCACGCGCTGGCCGATTACGGTTTGATCAGCGTGAAGCTGTACGAGGACATCGTGCATCACGGCAGCATCGCCACCACGTACGACTATCCGGTGATCGTCAACAACCGCTATCTGGCATCGCCGTCGCCGATTCCGAAGTTCGACAATCCGAAGATGCATATGAACCCCGCGCTGCAATTGTTCGGCGCCGGCCGCGAACGTCGCATTCACGCGATTCCGCCGTACACGCCGGTGCGCAGTCTGGACTTCGACGATCATCCGTTCGAAGTGCAGAAGTGGCAGCACGCGTGTGCGCTATGCGGCTCGACGGAGAGCTTCCTCGACGAGATGATCGTCGACAATGCCGGCAAGCGCATGTTCGTGTGCTCGGATAGCGACTACTGCCACGCACGCCGCGGCGATCAGGACCTCGACCTGTCGTCACACGAAGCGCGCAAAGGAGAACCCGCATGACGCCGCTGTTGAGCGCCCGTTCGCTCACTAAACAATACGGCGGTCGCAATGGCTGCAGGAATGTCAGCTTCGATCTGTATCCGGGCGAAGTGTTGTGCATTGTCGGCGAATCCGGCTCGGGCAAGACCACGCTGTTGAATACGCTTGCCTTGAAAACGGAAAGCGATAGCGGCTCGCTCCATTACGCGGCCACGCAGGGTGAAAAACTCGATCTGCTCGCCCTGTCCGAACCGCGCCGGCGTCTCCTGATGCGTACCGAGTGGGGCTTCGTCCAGCAAAATCCACGCGACGGCCTGCGTAGCGGCGTCTCCGCCGGCGCGAATATCGGCGAGCCGTTGATGGCTGTCGGTGCCCGCCACTACGGCGAGATCCGCCACACGGCAACGCAATGGATGGAGCGTGTCGAACTCGACGCCTCGCGCATCGACGAATTTCCAGCCGCGTTTTCCGGCGGTATGCAGCAGCGTTTGCAGATCGCGCGCAATCTCGTCACCGGTCCACGCCTTGTCTTCATGGACGAGCCGACCGCCGGTCTCGACGTATCGGTGCAGGCGCGCCTGCTCGATTTGCTGCGCACGTTGACGTCCACATTGCATCTGTCGGTGCTGATCGTCACACACGATATCGGCGTGGCGCGCCTGCTCGCGCATCGTCTGATGGTCATGCAAGGCGGCGAAGTGGTCGAGGCGGGGCTGACGGATCAGGTGCTCGACGATCCGCAGCATCCGTACACGCAAACGCTGGTTTCCTCGGTTCTGCCGGTTTGAGGCTCACCATGCGATCCATTGAAACAAGCACTGAAGCAAACACCGAGTCACGCGTGTCCGGGCGCGCTTTTATCGACAACGCGGCGCTGATGCTGCAGGCAGTCGACATCGGCAAGACCTTCACGCTGCACGGCCAGGGCGGCGTGCAGATCGAAGCGGTCGCGGGCGTCTCGCTCGATGTCGAGCGCGGCGAGTGCGTCGTACTGGTCGGGCCTTCAGGTGCGGGCAAGAGTACGCTGCTACGCTGTCTGTATGGCAATTACCTTGCCAGTACGGGCTCCATTGTCATTCGCGATGCGGCGGCGGACGGTCAGCCGGTATCGATCACCGGCGCCGAGCCGCACGACGTGTTGCGCTTGCGCCGCGGCGTAGTCGGTTACGTCAGCCAGTTTCTGCGCGTGATTCCGCGCGTGCCGGCGCTTACACTCGTTGCCGAACCGCTGTTGTCGCGCGGCGTGGCGGAAGACGAAGCGCGTGAGCGTGCTGCGGCGTTGCTGGCCAGATTGAATGTGCCGGATCGGTTGTGGGGGTTGGCGCCCGCCACCTTCTCCGGCGGCGAACAGCAGCGCGTGAACATCGCTCGCGGTCTGATCGCCGGGCATCCGTTGCTGCTGCTCGACGAGCCTACGGCTTCGCTCGACGCGGAGAACCGCGACGTCGTCGCCGATCTGATCGTCGAGGCACGCGAGCGTGGCGCCGCGATCGTCGGCATCTTTCACGACGAAGAGACCCGCAACAAGATCGCCACACGCCGCTTCGAACTCAAGCCGCCGCTAATCACGCATTGACACGAAACGGCACTACACTGACGCACTGAGCAGCAACACTCAAGACTGACTACGGAGCAAGTCGATGTTGATCAGGAACGCTCGCATTGTGACGCGAGACGAGGTATTCACCGGCGTGATGCGCGTCGAAGACGGCATGATTCGCGACATCGAGCGCGGCACGACCACGGCGCGCGAAGCGGAAGACTGGCATGGCGACTATCTGTTGCCCGGCCTGATCGAACTGCACACGGACAACCTCGAGAAACATCTGGCGCCGCGTCCGGGCGTGCAATGGAATACCGATGCCGCCTTCGTGATCCACGACGCGCAAGTGGCGGCCGCCGGCATCACCACCGTGTTCGACGCGCTCGCCATCGGTTCGCGCTCGAATGTGGGCCTACGTGGCCGCGATCTGCAAACGCAGTGTGCTGAATCTCTTACGCGCTTCTCCGAGCGCAAGCTGCTGCGCGCCGAACACTTTTTGCATCTGCGCTGCGAAATCGCCACTGCCGATGTGGTGGAGGTGTTCGATTCGTTGTGCGCGCATCCGTTGCTGCGCCTTGCCTCGGTGATGGATCACACGCCCGGCCAGCGTCAATGGCACGACCGCGAGCAATGGCGCCGCTTCCAGGAACGCAACGGCAAGCTGACCGACGAACACGTGGCGACCGCACTGGCCGAACTGTCCGTCGAACAGGAACGTTACGCCGAAGCGCACCGCCACGAAATCGTCGCGCGCTGCAAACGGCTCGGCATTCCAGTGGCGAGCCACGACGACACGCTGATCGAACATGTCGAACAGGCCAAGGCCGAAGGCATTGTGCTGGCGGAGTTTCCGACGACCCGCATCGCCGCTGAAACGGCGCGCGAGCATGGCATTTCGACCATCATGGGTGCACCGAATATCGTGCGCGGCGGATCGCATTCGGGCAACGTATCGGCGCTTGAACTGGCCAAGGCGAACCTGCTCGATATTCTGTCCTCGGATTATGTGCCGTCCAGTTTGATGACCGCCGTGTTCGAACTGGTCGACAAGGCCGGCTGGACCCTCCCGCGCGCCATGGCGACGGTCTCCGCCGAACCCGCGCGCACGGCCGGCTTGCATGACCGCGGCGCAATCGAGGCTGGTTTGCGCGCGGACTTCGTGCGCGTGACGATGCTCGACACGCTGCCGGTGCCGCGCGCAACTTACCGCGCCGGCACGCGCATTGTCTGAAGAGACCCTCAGGTCTCGTGGGACGCGGGCAGCAACGGTTCTACCGCCGCCCAGCGCGTCCAGCGGGGCGTCCTGTCAGGTGCTTCAACGCGCAGCGTGCGCGAGCCGTCGCCGAAAACCAGCGATTCGATGTTGAACGCGCTCCCCTCCGTAAGGCCTGCATCGCGCACATGGCCGGATTGATAGATGAAACTGAGATTACCTTCGCGCAACAAGTCGAGATAGGCGTCGAAGTCGACGGTCGAGGGACGGGAGGCCCAACGATTCAGGAGCGTGGCGGCGATTTCGGCATCGTACATGCTGACCTCCTGGGACATAAGCCGTACCCGAATATAGCGGAAAAACGAACCTTGTGCTGCACCGCACCATCCTGATGGCGCATATACGCACTCCGCCCCCAGGCTTTGGCTGCATACATTGCCGTGTCGGCGTTGAGCAATAGCGCCTCCATCGTGGTGCTATCGTCCGGGAACTGGCTGATGCCGATGCTCGCGCCCACTGTCATGCATTGCCCGGTTCATTGGGCAGGAATAGCCGCTTTTGAACGGCGCGCGATTAGCCGGCGAGAATCAGCCGCCACTATTGGCCAACTTCATTACGACGTCTTTACAACCCAACAGGCGCCGCACGAAAGCAAGGCAATATGCACTGGCTACCTCTTCGGATCTCCACCACATACAGGCCTGAAAAGCTATCCTCGCGCGCCATCCGGTATTTCACTAGCTATCCAATCTTTTTGAACTGGTAAGCTTGGCGCGCGCTGCTGGCCTCCCCGGCCGGCAGCTTCAACCCAAGCCCGGTCGTGAGTCCGCCGGGCGTCCCGCAGCGGCACAACCGCGTACGGGAGTATTCGAACTACACGAGGAGTTAAACAGTGAAAAAACTGCTAGCGGCTTTGACGGTTGCTCTGCTTGCTACCGTCTCGATTGGCGCACACGCTAAAGATTGGTCGACGATCCGTTTCGGCGTTGACGCCAGCTACCCCCCGTTTGAGTCCAAGGGCTCGGACGGCAAGCTCGTGGGCTTCGACATCGACCTCGGCAATGAAATCTGCGCGCGCCTGAAGGCCAAGTGCGTGTGGGTCGAAAACGACTTCGACGGCATGATCCCGGCGCTGAAGGCGAAGAAGTTCGACGGCGTGCTGTCGTCGATGTCCATGACACCGAAACGCGCTGAGCAGATCGCCTTCTCGTCCAAGCTGTTCAACACGCCGACGCGCCTCGTGGCGAAGAAGGGTTCGGGCATCCTGCCGACGGCCGACTCGCTCAAGGGCAAGACGGTTGGCGTGGAACAAGGCACGATCCAGGAAACCTACGCAAAGACGTACTGGGAAGCGAAGGGCGCGAAGGTTGTGCCGTATCAGAACCAGGACCAGGTCTATGCGGACTTGCTGTCTGGCCGTCTGGACGCAGCCTTGCAGGACGCCGTGCAAGCTGAAATCGGCTTCCTGAAGACGCCGCGCGGCGCGGGCTTCGACTTCGTCGGCGGGGATCTCAAGGATGCGACGATCCTCGGCAATGGTGCCGGCATCGGCATGCGCAAGGAAGACACCGACTTGAAGGCGAAGGTCGACAAGGCGATCGCCGACATCATCAAGGACGGTACGTACAAGAAGATCGAGAAGAAGTACTTCGACTTCAACGTGTACGGCAGCTAAGCCAGCCACGCGCTTCTGACGGCGCGCTCGCCGGCTTGCAAGGAACGGGCTCCGCCTCATGCGGGGCCCGTTTCGTTTGCAGGGCCGCATAAAACCACACCTTGCGCCATATCGGCTAAGATCGTGCGACCGAGGCGCGGCGAACCAGCCCGCCCCTGACCGGCCATGAAGCCCCCTTTCCCCTGTAATCAACGACATAGCGCGGCACGTCTCACATGCCCGCGGATTTGAAAACCATGCAAACCCAAACCCATCCGCTGATTGCCCCGACGCTTGGCACCGCTCGTAATCTGACGAGTTTTCACTATGGTCCCGGCGGCGGGCAGAAGATTTATGTTCAGTCGTCGCTGCATGCCGACGAGTTGCCCGGCATGCTGGTGTCGTGGGCGTTGCGCCGCAAGCTCGCCGCGCTGGAGTCCGCCGGCAAGGTGCGCGGCGAAGTCGTGATCGTGCCGGTGGCCAATCCGATTGGTCTGAATCAGCACTTTCTCGGCCATTTGACAGGCCGCTTCGAAACCAACACCGCGCAGAACTTCAACCGCAATTTCCACGACCTGTCGGCGCTGGTGCAGCCGGGCATCGAGGCGCACCTGACTGACAATGTCGACGCCAATCGCACGGCGATCCGTTCGGCAATGCGCGAGGCGCTCGACGCGCAGAAGCCGGAAACCGAACTCGAATCGCAGCGCCTCGCGCTGCAAAAGCTGTCGTACGACGCCGATGTCGTGCTCGATCTGCATTGCGACTGGGAAGCCGCGATGCACCTCTACACGAACCCGGATCTGTGGCCGGAAGTCGAGCCGCTTGCCTGCTATCTCGACGCCAAGGCGTCACTCCTCGCGCTGAATTCGGTGGGCAATCCGTTCGACGAAATCCACAGCTTCTGCTGGTCGGATCTGCGCGGCCGTTTCGGCGACCGTTTTCCGATTCCGAACGGCTCGATCTCGGTCACGATCGAATTGCGCGGTCAGCGCGAAGTGTCGTACGAATACGCGGATCGTGATGCCCAGGCGATCATCGAGTACCTGACCTCGCGTGGTGTAATCGACGGCACGCCCGCACCGTTGCCAGCGCTCGAATTCGCCGCCACGCCGCTGGCCGGCGCCGAGCCGCTTGTCGCGCCGATCAGCGGCGTGCTGGTGTATCGCTGCGAAGTCGGTACCTGGGTCGATGTCGGCCATGAAATCGCCGATATCGTCGATCCGTTGACCGATCGCGTCGTGACGTTGAAGAGCAGCGTGGCCGGCGTGTTGTACGCGCGGCATTTGACGCGCTTTGCAACGGCCGGGCTTGAATTCGCGCGCATTGCCGGCGCGACGGCGTTCAGAAGCGGTTCGCTGTTGAGCAACTAAAGAGCCGCAGGGGCCGTGCTTCCCTGCACCGGCTTGCATTGAGCCTGGCCACCAAGCAGATCGCCCGCTATTTCAGCGGGCGATCTGCGTTTACGCATTTTGATTGATAAGCGCGCATCGTCGCATGCAGCCGAGACGCCCGAAAACCAATCGTTTTTCACACGCTTATAGGCGTGATCTGGCAAAGCTTATACGCGGGGTGCCTTGCGCGATCTCCACCAGCAAAGCTATGTGAGTGTCGCGCCAGCGCGACAGATTTCGAAAATAAGCAAAGCTGTCACATACCTTACTCTGCGTTCCCTTAAATTGCGGGCCATCGCACGACCTTGCCAAAGAGCATGGCGCCGCGATCGCTTAATTTTTAATCGGAGAAAATCTTGAACAAGCATGTATTGACCGCCGCTACTCTCGCCGTCTTCGCCAGCGCTGCTCATGCACAAAGCAGCGTCACCCTGTATGGCCTGATCGATGCCGGTATCAGCTACGTGAACAACTCGAAGACCGCCACCGGTCACGACAACCTCTTCAAGTACGACGACGGCGTTGCCCAAGGCAGCCGTTGGGGCCTGCGCGGCACGGAAGATCTGGGTGGCGGCCTGAAGGCGCTGTTCGTATTGGAAAGCGGGTTTAATAGCGGTAACGGCACGCTCGGCCAGGGCGGCGCGCTGTTTGGCCGTCAAGCGTATGTCGGTCTGTCGCAAAACGGCGTCGGCTCGCTGACATTCGGTCGCCAGTATTCGTTTTCGACGGATTATCTGGGCGGCAACTACTCGACCGGCGGCCAAACCGTCGCGGGTAACTACGCCTACCACATCAACGACGTCGACCAGTTGACGTCGAGCCGTATCAACAACGCAGTCAAGTTCAGCAGCGCGAATTTCGCGGGCCTGACCTTCGGCGCGATGTACGGCTTCTCGAACCAGGCTGGCGCATTCGCCGGCGCACCGGCTAGCGGCACGACCGCGGCACCGGTGGCGGGTTCGTCGCGCGCATACAGCCTCGGCGTGAACTACGCGAACGGCCCGTTCGGCGTCGGCGCAGCGTACACGGACATCCGTTACCCGAGCCAGGCGACCCCGGCGTTCTCGACCAGCATCGCCAACGTGGCAACCGGCAGCGTCCGCGATCTGCGCACGTTCGGTGTCGGCGGCCGTTACTCGATCGGCGCAGCGACGCTGTGGGCGTTGTACACGAATACGCGCTTCCAACCGATCACGGGCAGCTCGACCACGTTCGCTGCGTACGAAGCAGGCGCGAAGTACGCGTTCACGCCGGCACTGACGGCAGGCGCCGGCTACACCTACATGCACCTGAGCAACGCCAACACGGGCCACTGGAACCAGGCGGACCTGAGCGTCGACTACGCGCTGAGCAAGCGTACGGACGTGTATGCACTGGGTATCTACCAGATCGCTGCCGGACACAACGGCACGCAGGATCTGCAGGCGCAGATCGGTTCGAGCACGAGCTACTTCGGCACGTCGGGCACGGGCGCGGACAACCAACTGGCATTCCGCGTCGGTATCCGTCACAAGTTCTAAGCGGCTCTTGACCTGGTCGGCGAAACGCGCGAGCGCCTTGCCGACCCAAGGTTGAGAAAAACGCCCTGCGGGGCGTTTTTCTTTTGAGGCAGCACATTCCAGCGCCGCCCTGCTCGCCGATGCTGACCTTCGGTCACAGACCGATGGCTCAGTTGACGGATGAAGAACTCAATGGTTTAAGTTCGTTCGCGCCGCCTAGAAGCGGTGCACGATGCCTACGCCGGCAGCGAACTGGCTGCGCGACGACGACGGTGCGCTCTGGAAGCCATCGCCGATCGTTGCCGTAGCGGTGATGATGTGGCCCGAACCGGCCGTGCCGAGCGTATTGCCGTTGGTGCGCTGGAACGCCTGCAATGCATAGAGGCCGGTGCGCTTCGACAGGGCATAGTACTCGGACAGGTTGACCTGCTGGTACTGCGCCGAACTCGTGATGCCGTTCGCCTTCGTTGCGCGCGTGTAGCTATAGCCCGTCGCGAAGTCCCATGCAACCGTCGGCTTCCAGTGCAGCACGACGCCGGCCGTGTTGAAGATCGCCGTATCGCGGAAACTCGAGCCTACACCCGGAATGTACTGCACGTTCGAGTAGGCGGCCGACACGTCCCAGCCGTTGCCGAAGTTGTAGCCGCCGGTCACCGCGAAGCGCTGCTGCGCCTGCGCCGTCTGATAGCCGTTGGTCACCGCCGACACGCCCGGTTGCGCGCCATTGTTCGACACGGTCGAATCCGCGCCGTACGCGCCGCCACCCAGCGTCGAATTGTTGATACGCATGAAGCCGACCGCGACGCCAACCGGGCCGTTGAGATACTGAACCGCGCCGCTCCACGTCGAGCCGCGGTTCAGGCTGCCCGGCACGCCGCCCAGTGAATATGAACCGCTGAACGTGAAGCCGTACAGTTTCGGCGATGTATAGACCAGTGAATTGTTCGCGCGGTAGATCGTGTCGAGTGCGTCGACGTCGCCCGGGTGCGCGCCGTAGTAGCCGGTGAGCCACGTCGTCGGGCTATACGGCGAGAGCAGCGAATAGTACGCCGTGTATTGACGGCCGGCGGTGAACGTACCGTAGGTCGAATTCGTCACGCCGACCCATGCCTGGCGGCCGAACAGCGCGTTCGTGTACTGCTGCGCGCCGGTGGTGGAATTGAAACCGGACTCCAACTGGAAGACGGCCTTGGTACCGCCCCCGAGATCTTCCGCGCCCTTCAGGCCGAAGCGGCTGCCCGCCCATACGCCGTTGATCATCTTGACGGCGGATTTACCGCCCGAAGTCGAGCCGAGGGACGTCTGGCTGCTTTGATAGCCGATACCCGCATCCACGATGCCGTACAGCGTGACGCTGCTTTGGGCGAAGGCAGGCGCTGCGATACACGCGGCGACCGTAGCGACGCCGAGCGCGAGCGCATGTTGATTTTTGTTTTTCATGGCAGTTTCCCCAAACCCTTTTGTTAGGGCAGTTATTGAAAGCGTGCTTGTTCCCGATAGCGATCGCGCCTTCGGACAGCGGCGCGATATCCGCTTACTGGACCGTCGACGTGCGGCCGCGTTGCGTTGATTCATCCGGTTCCGGAATCGCTTCGATCTTGCCCATGACGAAGACGAACGAGACGATGCCGATCGCCAGGATGACGCCCGCGACCAGGAAAGCGTTAGTGAATGAATTGGTTGCGCCGACAATGAAGCCCGTGACGATCGGCGCCGCGACGCCCATCAGGTTGTTGACGAAATTCATTACGCCGCCGACGGTGCCGACCCCGCCCTTCGGCGCGATCAGCGACGGCAAGGACCAGCCGACAGGCGCCGCGGCGGCGAGGCCGCCCAATGCGATCGAGATCCAGAAAATCGCCCAGCCCGGCTGAATGGTTTGCGTCGCGCCGAACACCGCGAGGCCAAACAGCATGCCGGTCACGAGCACGGTCTTGCGTACGCGCGTTTCGTCCTTGCCGCGTGCGATCAGGTGATCGATCAGCCACCCGCCAACGGCGAGATCGGTGACCGTCGCCACAGCCCACGGTATCGCCGCGAAGCCCGCCGACTTGAGGATGCTCATGTGCATCGTCTGCACCAGATATCCCGGCAACCACGTCAGGAACAGATAGAACGAATAGCCATATGCAGCGAAGCCGATCGTCAGCCCCCACACCTTGGTTTTCGTCAGCAGATAGCCCAGCATGCCGAACGCGCTCGCGCTGGATGTACCCTCAGGCGTTGCGCCACCTTGCTGAATGTAGTCGCGCTCGAGGTCGGTCAGCTTCGAGTCCTTGCTCGGGTCGCGATAGATCAGGAAGAACGCAACGAAGTACGCGAAACTCAGGATCGCGGTGACACCGAATCCCCAGCGCCATCCGCAGTTCACGACCACGACGGCAACAAGCGGCACGCCGATCACGTTTGAGAACTTCGCCGCTGCGTCGAAGATCGCGGTGGCCAGCGCGCGCTCCTTGCGCGGGAACCAGTAGCCCGTCGCCTTCGAACTGACAGGAAATCCTGGCGCTTCGGCGATGCCAAGCATTGCGCGCGCCGCAAAGATTCCGCCAAAGCCGCTTGCAAAGACAGTGATTGCGGAAGCAAGGCCCCACAGGAACGCCCCCCATCGACCGACGCGAGTGGTGCCAAAGCGATCGAGAAAGAGCCCGGCCGGGACTTGCAGCAACGCATACGGCCAGAAAAATGCGCTGAACAGCAAGCCCATCTCCGCCGGCGTCAAGTGGAACGCCTCTTTCAATTGCGGCGCGGCGACCGACAGGTTGATACGGTCGAAATAGTTGATGAGCACGCCGATGCCCAACAGTAAGCCAATCGTCCAACGCCGATTGGGTATTTTTTTCCCTGCTGCGACTGCCATCTATGGTCTCCTTGAATGTCACTTGAATTGCAACAAAGCGTGAGCGGTCTAGCCGCATCGGCTGAATTTCGTGTGCCTTTAGCTCGCTTTTAGCTCCACAGCACCGCATCGAGACAGCGCTATCTCACGATGTCGAAAAAACCCGCTGTCTGGAATGGCCTGCGCCCACCAGGCGAGCGTCTGGTTGACGATGGCGGTCAGCGAGCAAGTCGCATCGACGGCAAGCGTAAAGGCTTCGGTCACCGGCGGTTCGAGATCGGCGAACTGGCTGTCGACCAGCGTCTTGGGCATGAAGTGGCCGGCGCGCTGGCCGACGCGTCGCTCCGCTTCTGCCGGAGGCAGATCCAGAAAGACGAACCCCAGCGGGGAGGTGCCGTCACGCAGACGGTCGCGGTAGCGGCGTTTCAGCGCCGAGCACGCCAGCACGGCACGTTCGCCCTGACTTGCCACGCGCGCCAACTCAGCCGCCAGTCGGTCCAGCCAGCCTGCGCGATCCGCGTCGGATAGCGGAATGCCGCGCCGCATTTTCTCGACATTCGCGCTGGGGTGAAACGCATCGCCTTCGATCAACCGGCCGCCGATGCTCGCCGCCAGTGCTTCTGCGACACTGCTCTTACCGCAGCCAGCGACGCCCATAACAACGAGGGAATCCATGGTCTGACCCATCGCCACGCTCCTATACGCCAAGATAGCGCTATCTTTGCTTGTCCGAAAATAGCGGCTGATCTAGCCGCTGGCTTGTCTTGCACGCACCCGCGCGCCCGCGCACCCCGCAGAAAGCGGGATTGCGTCAGTACCGGGATAGCGCTATCCTAAAATAATCATGACGATACCGACACTCAGGAAAACCCGAAGCACTGGCCGCCCCACCTTGGAAGAGGTTGCGCGGCGTGCCGGGGTAAGCACCATTACAGCGTCGCGGGCGCTGCGGGGCCTCGATACAGTGGGGCCGGAATATGTGCAGCGAGTTAAGGAGGCGGCGAGAGATCTGAACTACGTCACCAATCCCGCCGCGCGGGCATTGGCTTCGTCTCGAAGCGCCGCCGTCGCGGTATTGATACCGTCGCTGTCGAATGCGGTGTTTGTCGACGTGCTCGAATCGGTTCACACCGTGTTACGACCGCGCGGCTTCGAAGTCCTGATTGGCAATTCGCACTACTCACGCAGCGCGGAAGAGGATCTGTTGCGTCATTACCTTGCATCACCGCCGAGCGGGATGATCGTCACCGGATTTGACCGGACGGAGGCCGCGCGGCGCCTGATCGATGCAAGCGGGGTACCGTGCGTGCATATCATGGAACTTGAGGACGTCGAGGGCGTGCATTGCGTCGGCTTTTCCCAGGCGCGCGCGGGCGAAGCCGTAGCGGACCATCTGATTGCGCGCGGGTGTCGCCGCAATGCGTTCGTTGCCGCGCAGCTCGATGCCCGGATGATGCAACGAGGCGAAGGATTCCGCGATGTACTCAAGCGCAAGGGACTCTACGACGCGGATCTGGAAGTGCTCACGCCGGCGCCATCATCGATCGGTCTTGGCTGCGAATTGTTCGGACAGCTGATCCAGAGGCGGCCGGATGTCGACGGAATATTTTTCGGCAACGACGACCTTGCGCAAGGTGCGCTCTTTGAGGCGCGCCGTCAGGGTATCGCGGTACCTGAGCAAGTTGCGATCGTGGGTTTCAACGACCTCGCCGGCGCGGCGGATTGCGTGCCCCGCCTGACCACGGTGCGTACGCCGCGGGCCGAAGTAGGACGCGTGGCGGCCAATCTACTGCTGTCCTTGATCGGCAACGAGGCAGTGAGCTCTCCGGTGGTCGATCTGGGCTACGAGCTTGTTGTCAGGGAAAGCGCCTGAGCCAGGCGCCAAAGCACTGCCACTCTCCATGCCGACTTCGCGGATCTCGTGCCGTAAGCGCTCGGCGTTGCATTTCGTCTCAACTGGTTACCATTTATCACCGAGGGAAAGGTCAACGCTTGCCAACCTATCGACGTTGATAGGGATAGCACTGATCCACTCAGTGCATTTAAAGAGGCTAAAACCATGAAAAAGATCGTCGCTGCTCTCGCATCCGCATTGCTCGTCACCACGGCATTCGCCCAAACGACCGCGCCCACGGACGCTGCCAAGGCTCAGATGAAGGCAAATAGCGAAAAAGGTGAAGCCCAGGCTACCGCCAACAAAAAAAAGGCCGAAGCACAGAGTGACGCGGACAAGGCCCAGGCATCAGCGAATGAGGACAAGGCATCGGCCCAGGCCGACGCTGACAAGAAAGCCGCCAAGGTAGCGAAGGCGACCACGCCGGCGGAAGCATCAGATGCACGGGGCGATGCCACGAAGGCGCAAACCAAGGCCAATAAGAAGAAGCACGACGCACAGGCCAAGGCTGACAAGAAGAAACAAGAAGCCGCGCGGGATGCCAACGTGGCGCAAGCGAAGGCCAATAAGGAAAAAACCGAAGCGCAAGGCGACGCAAACAAAAAGGCCGCCGACGCGAATGTCGACGCCGCCAAGAAGCAATAAGCCGAGCGTTACCCGAGTCGCTTACATCAGGCAAGGATTGCCCGCATCGAAAAGCGACTCGTGGTCTCCCTCCGCGCGGGCGAACGGAATGCAGCGAACACGCTTGACGCCTCGTTACTTCGGAGTTGGAAAACCAAGAGCGTCAGCCTTCGTTCTCAGCTCCGCGAAACGGCCGCCCACCGGGCTCACCGCCGTGTCGGGGACAGTGCTTCCCGGCGTGAGCTGACTCTTATCCAGTTGCGCGATGCCGGTCACGCCCGAGGTCACTGTGGACGCCGACGTCGCACACGCCGCGCCGAAGACACCCTGCGTGACGGCGATGGCAGGCGCGTCGGTGCGTGGCGCATCCGTCAGATCCAACGCATACGCCAGGTTGACCGTACCCGAATCGCCTCCTCGCACGCCGAGCGGATCGAGCCCGAAGCGCCACGCGAGCAGTTTGTGGATCGAACTGGGATCAAACGGATAGCGCGAGACGTTATTCGCACGCACACGCGGTCCGAGCAGCACGCAGGGCACGCGAAACCCGAGTCGCCCGTCGTTGCCCAACGCGCTCTCAGCGGCCGACACCGCCCTCACCGGCGGCGCGACATGTTCCATGAAGCCGCCCCACTCGTCGTAGACGATGATCACGAGCGTCTTGCTCCAGTTCGGGCTTGTGCGCAGTGCATCGTAGATCTGTCCCAGCAGCACCTGGCCGTTGCGCACGTCGGCATGGGGATGATCGTCGCTCGACGTCCCCTGTGATTCGCCGCCGAAACTCGGATCGACCATACAGAACGACGGTAACGTGCCTGCGGCCGCATCGGTCAGGAACTCGGCAAACAGCTTCGAGCGTCCGACATAGCGGGTTCCGTAGAGCGCCGTGAACGGTACGTCGTGGAAATAGTAGGCCGACGAGACATTCTTCGCGTCGAGGCGGTCCCAGATCGTCGGTAACGACGACGAGTCAAGCGTGTCGGCGAGGCGATCCGTCTCACCGCTATGCAGGTAGATCCGGTTCGGGTAGGTGTCGGCGAGAATGCCGCTCATGTAGTAGTCGCAAACAGTGTATTGCGCGGCAGCCCCTCGGTAGAAGTCGAGATCCGCGGACTGGAAATAGCCGATCGGCAGCAAGTCACCCGGCGTGAGGCTAGTGCCCGGCGTCTTCAGAAAGCCGTTCATCGCACCGTTTGCCAGGTGGACGCGCCCAGCATCGTAGGCGTGATTCGGATCCGCATACGCGCAGCCCTGGAATCCATACGCCGGATTTGCAGAGAGCGCGAACGACGCGTGTGCTGCGCCGAACGCATCGGAAAACGTGCGCCCCGTCTGCGCGCTTTCGGCGTTGGGCACCCAACCCAGCAGATGATCGAAGGAACGGTTTTCCATCGTGACGAGCACGACGTGGTCGATGCCCGAGGTCGCCGGATCGGGCAATGGGGAACGCGGAAGATTTGCGCGAGCCGGCGGGACTGAGCCGATCACAGGCGTGGAGCCGCCTGAACCGGAGGCGCCCCCGCCACCTCCGCCGCAAGCCGACAATGCGACAGAACTTGCAAGCGCAGCGAGAATTTTCCGGCGTGCTGGATCGGGCGGATTCGTGGGCCGAGTGCTCATAGTGTTGTCTCCGATGGGTTTATTTGTAAATCGCGCGGCTGTATTCGTGCCGCTGTGTGCGATTCAGTCGATCGAGACAGCACTTAGTGTTCCCGCCTCCGCGAGGGCAGACTGCCCGCCTCTCTTTGCGGATAACTAGCGTTGCCGCACCCTACAGCGGGCATATGTAGGCACCCGGGGAGATCGCCCCTGCATTCCTGCCTTGCGGAACAGTCCGTTTGCGAGCGCCGCGGGCACCTGCGAATGGCGCCACGCAAATGGCCTGAGATTTTTAGTCAGGCACCGGTTGAGCCTTGGCAACAGAGGAGCTATTCAGCAGAAAACCCTTGATGGTAGTTAACTAAAGTCTGATACGCTGCGCCCTTTGCTACCGCCTGTATTCGACTCGATGGAAACCCCTTTCAATGATCGTGGCGTATCGGTCACGCGTAACGCACTCTCGTCCGCCGGCCAGGTTTTTCCGCTGCGCGATATCGTGGATGTGCAGGTCGTCACCGTGCAGAAGAACAAGATCTTGCCACGCACAATCTCGTTGCTTGGACTCGTCGGCGCTATCGTCGGCGGGATATTGCACTCGCCGGTCGGCATGGTGTGCGGCACGATGCTGGTGGTGGTCGGCTGGCTCACCTGGGCGACACAGGACGTCACGCATCGTCTGATGGTGCAGACCACTAATGGTGTGCGTGAGGCGCTGATGAGCACGGATCGCGAGTTCGTCGAGCGGGTCGCCGAGGCCGTGCACGAGGCGAAGGCAGCCCCTGCGGTTGGCAAGGCCTGAGCCGTTTCGTCCAAAAACGCCCGGCGCCACGCTGGGCCCCGCGCACGCTACCGTGATCCGGCATCCACGCGACTATTGACATAGATCAATGCTTGCACGAGCAAGTCTCTAGCCGCACCCCGAACCTTGACATATCTTTGCAATTGCCCGCGACTAGCCGTGTAGAGTCGCGGCTCCTGTTATCGCGTGTTCCCTCCCGCAGGCCCCCGCAAGCGTCCCGGTTTCCCCGCCCACGCCGCGGCAATCCAGTGAGATTGCCGCCAGTGCTGTCCAACTCGCAGCTCACGATGCATCGCCTTCGCCAGGGACCCGCCTTTTTTTGCAAAGCGTGATCCTATGTTCCTGTCGTCTCTCGATGCCGCACGCCGGCGTTTTGGTCATCATTTTCGTCATTCCACCGCGGCGGCGCTGGTCTCAACCGGCGCGCTCATCGCACTGACCGGCTGTTCCACCACCTTCCCCACCCCCACGCCGCCGGCTCCCAATGCCGCGCTGATCAACGGCGGCAACGACGGCCTGTTGATTCCGCTGCACGTGGAACGCGCCGACGAAGATCACGCGCGCCTCGGCCTGCCGGTCCAGCTTGACGGTAAGCCGGTGTACGTCGCACTCGACACGGGCACGCAAGGCGTGCGGGTGTTGAAGTCGGTGCTGCCGGGTTCGAACTATGCAAGCGCCGGCGGCGTGACGTCGTTGTCATTCGCGAACGGCGCGGAGATTCTCGGCGCGGGCGTAAAAGTACCGATCAGCCTGGCCGGCACCACGTCCGCGCCGATCGCCGCGCAAGCGGTCGACACCGTGCGCTGCCTGCCTAACGCGCGGCACTGCGTGGCGATGGACGGCTACACCGGTGAATTCGGCTGGGCGTTCTCCGGCATTTTCGGCGTCGGCGCCGCGCAGTCGAACGGCGGCAGCTATACGCAACCGCTGCGCGCGTTGCCCGGCAACATCGGCCAACGCTATCTGGTGCACTCGAACTTCGCAAAACCGTACATGGTGTTGAGCCCCTCGAACGCCATCACGAAAGACTACACAATGGTACCGATGACCGTGTCGAAAGACGGCACGGCGCAATGGCCGCGAGGCTGCGTGAATGTGGGCAACAAGATGACCTTCTGCGCGCCGCTGGTGTTCGCAACCGGCAGCACCGGCATGATCCGCATCGAAACGGACAAGGCGCCGAACTGGACCGGCGACAACGACGTCGGCAACGTGCTCGACCAGGGCAACTACGAGACGGCAATCGGCACGGGGCCCTGGGTGCACCGTTACGAGACCGCGCAAGTCACGATCGTCAAGGCCAAGCCCGACGCGAACCGCATCGTGGTCGGTTTGATGGCAATGCAGAACATCGACATACTGTTCGACTTCCCGCGCGGGCAATTCGGTCTGCATGCCGCGAAAGAAAGCGAACGATTCGCGCCGTGATATTCAACGTGCGATAAAGAAAGGCCGTGCGAAAATTTCGCACGGCCTTTTCATTTTGAGCAAGCGCCACAGACACGCCCACGTCAGTCCATATCGAGCGGATTCACGTGCCAGATATTGCGCGCATATTCGCCAATCGTCCGGTCCGACGAAAACTGCCCCATGCCCGCCACGTTTTCGATCGCGCTCTCGGTCCACGCGCGCTTGTCGACGAAACGCGCATCCACCTCGTCTTGCGCTTTCGCAAATGCGGCGAAATCGGCGAGCACCATATAGTGATCGCCCCAATCCACTAGCGTGTGGAAGATGTCCAGGAAGCGCAGCGGATCGTCCGGCGAGAAGTAGCCCGAGCGAATCTGGTCGAGCGCCATGCGCAAATCCAGATTCTCCTCGTAGACTTGCCGCGGCCGGTAGCCAGTGGCGCGCAGGCTGTCCACTTCGTCAGCGGTATGGCCGAAAATGAAGATGTTGTCGCGCCCCACCGCGTCGCAGATCTCGATGTTCGCGCCGTCCATCGTGCCGATCGTCAACGCGCCGTTCAACGCGAGCTTCATGTTGCCGGTGCCCGACGCTTCGGTGCCGGCCATCGAAATCTGCTCCGACAGATCGGCCGCCGGAATGATCAACTCTGCCACGCTCACGCCGTAGTTCGGCACGAACACCACCTTCAGGCGATTGCCGATCAACGGATCGTGATTGACTTTCTGGCTGACGTCACCAATCAGCTTGATGATCGTCTTCGCCATCCGGTACGCGGAGGCGGCCTTGCCGGCGAACATCACCACACGCGGCACCCAATCGCGCTCCGGATTCGCACGAATCTGGTTGTAGCGCACGATCACGTGAAGCACATTCAACAACTGCCGCTTGTATTCGTGAATGCGTTTGACCTGAAGGTCGAACAACGCATCGGGATCGAAGTGCAGCTTCGTGTGATGCGCGAGTCGCTGCACGAGACGCAATTTATTCTGCCGCTTCGCTTCACGGAAGGCGTCGATGAACGCGCTGTCGTTGCGCAGACTGCGCAGTTGTTCCAGCTCGAACAGATCGCTGCGCCAATGCTTGCCGATCTGCTGATCGATCAGCGACGACAGCGACGGACTCGCTTGCGCGAGCCAGCGCCGCGGCGTGATGCCGTTGGTCACGTTAGTGAAGCGGTCCGGATAGATGCGCGCGAAGTCGGCGAAGATATCGCGCGTCATCAGTTGCGAATGCAGCTTGGACACACCATTCACCTTGTGACTCGCGACGATCGCCAGATACGCCATCCGCACGCGCCGTTGACCATATTCGTCGACCAGCGAAATGCGGCGGATCATCTCGGCGTCATGTCCCGATTGCTCGCTGACATGCTTGAGAAACCCGGCGTTGATCTCGAAGATGATCTCCAGATGCCGCGGCAGCAGGCGCGAGAGCATTTCCACGTCCCACGTTTCGAGCGCTTCGGGCATCAAGGTGTGGTTCGTGTACGAGAAGATCTGCGTGACGTGCTTCCACGCCTTGTCCCACGGCAGGTGATGGACATCCACCAGCAATCGCATCAGTTCCGGAATCGCCAGCACGGGGTGCGTGTCGTTCAGATGCACGGCGACCTTTTCGGAGAAGCGCCCGAACGTGCTGTGCGTGCGCTGATAGCGGCGAATCAGATCCTGCATGGTCGCCGAGACGAAAAAGTATTCCTGACGCAGCCTCAATTCGCGGCCGGCCGGCGTCGAGTCGTCCGGGTACAGCAGCCGCGAGACATTCTCCGACATGTTCTTCGTGTCGACCGCGTTGCGGTAGTCGCCACGATTGAACGCGCCGAGATCGAGTTCTTCGGTGGCGCGCGCCGACCACAGGCGCAGCGTATTAGTTGCGTCCGTCGCATACCCGGGAATGACGGTGTCGTACGCGGTTGCATTCACATGTTCTGTGTCGATCCATTCGACGTGCTCGCCGCGCTGCACCGTGCGACCGCCGAAGTGCACCATATACTTGATCTCCGGCCGCGGAAACTCCCACGGATTGCCCGCGCGCAGCCAGTAGTCCGGCGCTTCGACCTGCTCACCGTCGACGATCTCCTGGCGAAACATGCCATATTCGTATCGGATACCGTAGCCGAAGCCCGGAATACCGAGCGTCGCCATCGAATCGAGAAAACAGGCAGCGAGCCGGCCGAGGCCGCCGTTGCCGAGTGCGGCGTCAGGCTCGATATTGATCAGCATGTCCATATCGACGCCCAGACTCGCGAGCGCTTCCTTCATCTGATCGTGGATGCCGAGGGCGAGCAGCGCGTTCGTAAACGTGCGGCCGATCAGGAATTCCATCGACAGGTAGTAGACGCGTTTGACGTCCTGTTCGTACTGCAGGCGCGTGGTCTTCATCCATCGCGCGACCAACCGGTCGCGCACGGCGAGCGCTGCGGCATGCAACCAGTCATGCGGGTGAGCGGTGACGGCATCTTTGCCGACGCCGTACATCATGCGATTGGAAATTGAGCGCCGTAGCGCGTCGACGGTACTGTTGAGCTGGTCGAATTCCAGATCGACGGCTGTCATCGAAGCCTCCGGGAAAAAACGACGCGACATGCGCGAACCGCACAGATGACGGACGGGAGGCGCGTGCCGGTCAGGCGGGTTAACAAACAGAGTAGGACATTTTACTGCCCGCAGACATCGGCGAGCGGGAGCGATTGAGCACGCACATGCCATGCCCGCCGACACGCGGTGCTTCGGCGGCAGTGCGCACGGATGCGGCGCAAACGGCCTGTACGCGCGCATCGGCTCGTAAAACAAGTAAATAAATGCGGGCACTTAGCGGCACGCCGAAAGCGCACCGAGGCATTGTTTTTTTGTGTAACGCTCGGATGAATGAATCCATGGCACTCATAGGTGGTCGAATCGAGCCGCCTCCCCTGCGGATCGGTTGTATCGGAAGGGCTTACGTTACGCCGCCAACTTCGCCCATTCGAAAACGGGGTGCGGGCTTGACCGTTAGTTGCATTACATGCAAACAGAACGGTGTCTTGCGCAGCTGCCGTCGCTGCGTAAAAACAAAGCGGGCGCGCTGCCGTGGCAGTGCGCCCGCTTTTATGATCCCGATCTTTCAAACTCGGGCAGTTCGATCCTGGCTTGCCGGCAACCCTGTTCTCTCGATCAACGCGCGGCGAAATACTCCTTCACCGCCGCGATAAACGTATCGATATCGGCACGCGACACATCCTTATGCGTGACGAATCGCGACGCGTACAGCATCTGCGTAAGGACGCCGCGCTCCTTGAGCCATGCTTCCAGCGGCGCACAATGCTGCTGCGGAAACTGGGCGAACACCATGTTGGTCGCGATCGACTGCACCTTGACCTGCTCGATAGCCTCCAGACCGGCCGCCAGATGCGCGGCGTTCGCGTGATCGTCCGCGAGACGTTCGACGTTGTGATCCAACGCGTACAGGCAGGCCGCCGCCAGCACGCCAGCCTGCCGCATGCCGCCGCCCAGCACCTTGCGCCAGCGATGCGCCACGTCGATCAGCGCCTGGCTGCCGACCAGCACCGAGCCAACCGGCGCGCCCAGGCCTTTCGAAAAACAGATCGAGATCGAATCGAACGGCTCGCACAGCGCCGCGACCGGCTTGCCCGACGCGACCGCCGCGTTGTAGACCCGCGCGCCGTCCAGGTGAGCCGACAGACCGCGTTGGCGCGCGAGCTGCACCGCCTCGGCGACGTAACCCGCCGGCAGCACCTTGCCCCCGATGGTGTTTTCCAACGCCAGCAATCGCGTGCGCGCGAAGTGATTGTCGATCGGCTTGATCGCGGCAGCGATCTTCTCGAGCGGGATCGACCCGTCTTCCGCGTTCTCGAGCGGCTGCGGCTGGATGCTGCCGAGCACCGCGGCACCGCCGCCTTCGTACTTATACGTGTGAGCCAACTGGCCGACGATGTATTCGTCGCCACGCGCGCAGTGCGCCATCAATGCCGCCAGATTGCTCTGCGTGCCGCTCGGGAAGAACAGGCCGGCCGCCTTGCCGGCGCGCTCCGCGACCGTGGCTTGCAGACGCAGCACGGTTGGGTCGTCGCCCCAGACGTCGTCGCCCACTTCTGCGGCCGACATGGCCGCGAGCATTGCCGGAGTCGGACGGGTTACGGTATCGCTGCGCAAATCGATCATTGTGAGAGCCTTGTGTGTCCCTGTTTGTCTACGTATGACAGCCTGTCACTGTCGGCCCGCGTGCCGCCGCGTCTGCCCAAATGGGGACGCGGCTCAGGCGGTTTAGCCACACAGTGTATTCAATTAACACGGCGGTGAGAATCATCCGCCCGACTTCGGCAGCCACGCAAGCGGATCGACTGGCTGGCCGTTCTGGCGGACTTCGAACTGTATCGACGCCACGCCACGGCTATCCACGCCGACTTCGCCGATGGTTTGCCCTTGCGCGACAGCGTCGCCTTCCTTGACGAGCAGCGTGCTGTTCTGACCGTAGGCGGTGATCAGCGAGTCGTCGTGCTTGATGATGATGAGCGGGCCGTACGCCTCGATACCCGAGCCGGCATAGACCACCCGGCCGGTGGCGGCGGCCTTGACCGGATCGCCCGGGCGGCCGCCAATCACGATGCCGTTCGACTTGCCCGGCGCGAAGGCCTTCAGCACCGGACCGCGCAGCGGCCACTGCAGCACGCCTTGCAGAGGAACGCCGGGAGTAGCCGGCGTGGCGCCCGGACTATTCTGGCCAGCAACATTGACCGGTGGAGTCACCACACTGCCCGACGCCATCGGCGGAGACACCCGCAGCACCTGCCCCGGATTGACCGCCGAATTCGACGCGAGGCCGTTCCAGGCTGCGATCTCCTGCGGCTTATGGCCGTAAGCCGCGGCGATGCCCGCCAGCGTGTCACCCGGATTGGCACGGTAGTAACCGGCCGGCACAGGGACCGTTCCAAGCGTAGTCGGGCGGGCAGGCGCATTGCTGTAGAACGGCGTGCTATCCCACGGCATCGTCGTACAGCCGGTAAACAGGACGCCAAGCGCGGCCGCCATCAGCAACCGGGTCCCCGTGAATTGCCATTGTCTTGTCATGTGATTTTCCTCGACACTTTGGTTCAATCGGATTCAACCAGCCCGTAGCAATTCCCGTGCCGCTAGACGGAGGGCACAGCCGTGCGTGACGATTATGCTGCCAGGGGCGCCGCGGTCGGCGCCAATGCGGCGGCGTCCGGGGGGTCGTCAGGCACTGCCCTCGGACTCGACCACCAGAATGCGCGCCGCGCCGATCGGATGCGCGACATGTTCGGTGCCCACCGACGCGTAGAACACATCGCCCGTTTCCAGAATGGCCGACTGTTCGGCGCCGGCTTCGCGGTAACGCATCTCGACGCGACCGTCGAGCACGGCAAACACTTCCTCGCCGTCGTTGACGTGCCATTTATACGGCTGATCGGTCCAATGCAGGCGCGTCGTGATGCCGCCCATGTTGGCGATATCGAGCGCGCCCCACGGACGCGTCGCGGTAAAGCTCTTGCTGCGAATGATTTTCATGGTGAATAGCCGGTAGGAGAGCAGATGCCGTCGACGCGCTATCTCTGCCGCATACCGGACCACCCGGCCTGCCTGAGTCGCACGTTTCGAGTGGCCCATTATAGGACCTGCGGCAGATACAACTGCCGGCACGACATTGCCCCGCTGTATTCGTGTGAGCATTGAATCCTTTCAACCCTCGCCTATACTCCCTCATGCTGCCGCAACGCACTGTAAGCAAAACGTCTGAAATATGCGAGGAGCTGGGGATGAACAAAGCCACCTTTCTGGCCGTGCAACTCAACGTGGACGACATTGCGGCGTCGCCCGGCTTGGCCGAGTTGCTGAATACGCATCTGGTTTTCGCGGCAGACGTGGCCGAGGCCGCCGACGCACTGGTTCAGCTGGCCAGCATCGCGGGATTGTCGAGCGGCGTCGAAGCCAGCGTCGAGATCCCCGCCTTGGCGATCGAACGGTTGCGCGAGGCGCTCGACAATCTGAGCGGCTACGACGAATCCTGGCTGCTCGCCCTCGAACCGAGCCGCGCGCTGTTCGATGAAATAGGCCGACGGTCTCGCACCCTGCATTAGAGACGCATCAAGGCTGCATGAGCGGATCGCATCCGCACTGCCGCGCACCCCGGCGCTCATCACCAGGCGCCGCCGGTCCGCCACTTTTCGCCCACCGCTCGAACCGCCAGATTGTCCGGCATGCGTGACCGTCGGCGCTGTCTGCAGGGTTTCGGGCGAGTCAAACCGGAGGAATCGCCGTGAAAAGTCTCCTGACACGCCGCACCGTGCTCGCAGGTCCATCGCACCTCGTGCAGGTCGCACGAGAGAACACCGCCGGTCCCGTATCGGCCGACGACAGCGAGGAAGCAACGTTGGCCGCGGCGGCCGCCGGCGCCGCGCCCGCCGCTGCGGCTGCCCCTGCCCCCGAGCCGGCGCGGCCGGTGACGACGTTACGGCCGGTGCCGGTGGTGCCCACGCAGGTCAGCGCGCGCGGCGTACAGATGGCCGACACCGCCGAAGTGGAATGGTTGGCCGAGGAAGAAGCACTGACGCCGTTCCGCGTCTTCCGCAGCTTCGCCTATTCGGTCAGCCTGCTATTCCACGCGAAGGAACTGGCTTACTACGTCGCGCTGTATCAGGACGGCTCGCTGTGGCACGCGCTGAAAGCCAACGACCTCGAAGCCGCTGAAGCGGCCTTCCATCATTTCGAGGATCAGGCGACGCGGCTCTCGGACGGCGAAACCCGCCGCGCGCAATTGGAGGCGCAAAACGAGCAGCTGGCGCGCATGATCGCGCGCTCAGAGGCGCACGCCGAACGACTGCGCACCGATCTGCAGCGGCGCGGCGCGCAGGAACAAACGGTGTCGAACCGGCAGCATCAGGTGCGCAAGGAGGTGTCGCAACTGGAAGCGCAACGCGTGGCCGCGCAGGCGCATCTGAACAAGGCGCATCGGCAGATTCACCAGCTCAATCTGACGAGCAATGAAGGGATTCCGCATTTGCCGAATCGTTGAGCCGCCGGTTGAAATCGCGTTGACGGCCAAACAGAGCCGCACACGACAAAACGCCGTCCGAAAATCGGACGGCGTTCTTTATTGCGCGCCACCTGTTAGTCAGGCGGCGGTTGCATCAGCTTCAGCGCAACTTAGTTGCCGAAGTAGACCGCGTTACGGTCATTGCCGCTCACGGGACGGCCGGCTTGCGAGCTGCCTGCGATCGGCGCGCCATAGCCGCTGTTCATCGCTTGAGCGGTGCCGTTCTGCGCATCGACGCGTGCTTGAGCGGCCTGAATGTTGGCCGGGTAGTCGATCTGATTGCCAACCGGGTTGTAGCCGGCCTTTTCGAGTTGCACGAGTTCAGCGCGGACCTGAGCGCGCGAGACCGGCTGGTTCGACTGGGCAAACGAAGCGACAGGAGCAACCAGAGCGGCGGCGACGACAACTGCAGAGATAAGAGTCTTCATGATGTAAACCTCCAGAACTTGTTTTTAATTCGCTTTGGGGCTTGTTGTCCCGTAGCGCATAAATCGAAGTTTAGGAGTGTCGAGCCCTAGGGTAAACACCTAAAATGACGAAACTCTATTTCAATTTTCGCAACAGTAATCAGTTTGCCGTGCCGCCCAGCCATTCTCGCAATATTTTTCAGCAACAATTCCTCCTCTGGAATCCGATAGGTGTCGCAGCCAGACGCGCCTTACGGCAAGCGCGCGCGCCCGGCCACGATTCAAACCCTTAGCTCCAGTTCGCGTGGAAGCTACCCGGTTTGTCGATACGCTCGAACGTATGCGCGCCGAAGAAATCGCGCTGTGCCTGCACGAGGTTCGCCGGCAGGCGTTCCGAACGATACGCGTCGAAATAGGCAACCGCCGACGCGAATGCCGGCACCGGCACGCCCGCGTTGATGGCGGCAATCACCACCTCGCGCAACGCCGACTGGTAATTTTTGGCGATGTCGCGGAAGTACGGATCGAGTAGCAGATTGGCGATCGCTTTGTCGTTCGTATAGGCGTCGGTGATCTTCTGCAGGAAGCGGGCGCGAATGATACAGCCGGCGCGGAAAATCTTCGCGATCGTGCCGAAATCGAGATCCCACTTGTACTCTTCCGACGCCGCACGCAGTTGCGCGAAACCTTGCGCGTACGAAATTACCTTGCTGAAGTACAACGCACGGCGCACCGATTCGATGAATGCATCACGCTCGGCGCCGAGCGGCTTCGCCTTCGGTCCTTCGAGCACCTTGCTCGCGGCCACGCGCTGATCCTTCAGCGACGACAGCACGCGCGCAAAGACGGCTTCCGTAATCAGCGGCAGCGGCGCGCCCAGGTCGAGTGCGTTCTGGCTCGTCCACTTGCCGGTGCCCTTCTGCGCCGCGCGATCGAGAATCACGTCGACCAGATCCTTGCCGGTTTCCTCATCTTTCCTGGCGAAAATCTTCGAGGTGATTTCGATCAGATAGCTGTCGAGTTCGCCCTGATTCCATTCGGTGTAGACCTTGCCCAGCTCTTCGTTCGACAGGCCGACAACCTGCTTGAGTACCGCATAACTTTCGGCGATCAGTTGCATGTCGCCGTATTCGATGCCGTTGTGCACCATCTTCACGAAGTGGCCTGCGCCGTCCGGTCCCATGTAGGCCACGCACGGCTCGCCGTCCGGCGCCTTCGCGGCGATCTCGGTAAGGATCGGTGCGACCAGATCGTAGGCGTCGCGCTGGCCGCCCGGCATGATCGACGGCCCTTTCAGCGCACCCTCCTCGCCGCCCGACACGCCCGTGCCGATGAAATGCAAGCCGGCTTTCGCCAGTTCCTGATTGCGGCGAATGGTGTCGGTGAAATGGGTGTTGCCGCCGTCGATCAGAATATCGCCCTTGTCCAGCAGCGGTTTGAGCGAGGCGATGGTGGCGTCGGTCGGCTCGCCTGCCTTGACCATCAGCAGAATGCGGCGCGGTTTTTCCAGCGACTCCACGAACGCTTCCAGCGTGAAGGCCGGCACCAGCTTCTTGTCCGGATATTCGGCGATGAGTTCGTCGGTTTTTGCGCGGCTACGGTTGAACACCGACACCGCGTGGCCGCGGCTCTCGATGTTGAGCGCCAGATTGCGGCCCATGACCGCCAGCCCCACCACGCCGATTGCCTGTTTGCCCATGTGAATTCTCCAGAGTCCAAAAAATGTCGAGACACCACGCCGGAAGAAACGCGGGCGGGACGTCGAGGGTGAAAGGATAAAAGAAATGCCGCCTTGCCGCTCGTTGGCGGGCAACGCGCAGCGCTTGATGACGCACTCCATGACGCCGCCATTAGGCGCCGGCTTGCGGCCGAACGTTTGTCAGACCGGCGTCGCGTCCTGGCGTTTCCTGAACACCAGACTGAAATTGTTGGCCGGCATCGCGATCGCCTCGTCGCACACGAGCCCGACCGATGCGCCTAACGCTACCACGGCTTCCATGTCGCGCACGCCCCACGCGGGGTCGCGGCTGCGCAATTGTTGATCGAACGCCTCGTTGCTCGGCGAGGTTTGCGCGCCGCCACGTTTGTAAGGACCGTACAGATACAGAACACCGCCGTCGACGAGCCGGCGGCTCGCGCCTGCGAACAACGCTTGCGTCGCGCTCCAGGGCGAGATGTGAATCATGTTGATGCAGACTACCGCGTCGAGCGTGCCGACGCCCCAATCCGCTTGATGGACGTCGAGAGCGAGCGGTGCGCGCACATTCGCCAATCCTTCATGCGCGATCCAGGCCGCGATCGACGCACGCGCGTCCACATCGAGATCGCTCGGTTGCCAGTCGAGACCGGGCAACGCGCCGGCGAAGCAGATGGCATGCTGGCCGGTCCCGCTCGCGATCTCCAGCACGCGGCCGGTGGCGGGCAGCACCTCGCGCAGCACGGCGAGAATCGGTTCGCGGTTGCGTTCCGCGGAAGGCGAACGTTGCTGCGGCGCCGGATGGAAATGAGTCATAGTGAGCTTTTGTTGCAGTACAGGGCCGTGCGCACTCTTTCTGCGAGTTCACGGTCGTAGTTCAGGCCGCGTGCGGCCCGAGCGGTCTAATCAATCCAGCGCCAGCCGCCCCGCCAATGCAGTCAGCGTATCCCCACAGGGCGCCACGATTTTCAGCGACAGCAGCGCATCGGCGCGCGTGCGCCCCAGATTGATCGCGACGATCGGCTTGCCCTGCTTTTGCGCCCACACGCAGAAGCGGTAGCCCGAATAAACCATCAGCGACGAACCCACCACCAGCACAGCGTCCGCCGTATCGAGCGCATGCGAGGCCGCTTCGACACGCTCACGCGGCACGCTTTCGCCGAAGAACACCACCGAAGGCTTCAGCAAGCCGCCGCAGTTCGAGCACGGCGGAATGCGGAAAGCCTTGAGATCGTGCCACTCGAGATGCGCGTCGCCGTCGGCAGCGGTTTCGGCGACGACGTTCAGCAACGCGGGGTTGTCGGCTTCGAGCGTCTGCTGGATAGACGCGCGCGAATGCTGCGTCCCGCAGTCCAGACACGTCACACCGCCGATGCCGCCGTGCAGTTCGATCACCGCGCGGCTGCCCGCCCGCTGATGCAGACCGTCGACGTTCTGCGTAACCAGCGTCGGCACATGGCCCGCTGCCTCGAGCCGGGCCAGCGCGATATGGGCGGCGTTCGGCTGCGCGTCGGCGACCACCGGCCAGCCGACCATGCTGCGCGCCCAATAGCGCTGGCGCATCGCGACGGTGCCGAGAAATTCCTGCAGGGTGATCGGCGGCGAACGCTTCCATTCGCCGTTATCGTCGCGATAACCGGGAATGCCCGAGTCGGTACTGATGCCCGCGCCCGTCAGCACGAACAGACGCGGATAACGCTGCACGAAGGTATGCAGGTCGTCCAGTGTGTGCGATTCGTTGACGGCTTCGATGGACGCGGGTTGAAGGTCGGTCATGACGGGGACATTAGGATGGCTGCGGGCTCGGCGTAAAACCTGAAACGCCGCTCAACGGCGCGTGCGCGGCTTGCCTGGTCGCGCGTGTACTGTCCGCACCGCCTGCCGTGCTTGCCACTCGGCTAGCGCGGCCTGGTAGCGGTCGAGCGCTTCATCGTAGAGATCGAAGACACACGGATTGCAGCCACTATGACAACAATCGTCGAGATCGGGCTGCACGGGCGGCACCGGCTGCGGGTCGTCCTTGGGTGTGGCTCGGGGCACGGCGAATCGCTTTCCGGAAGGCGGGAGCGCTCAGTATAAGTTGATCTTCCGCGCCGCGTGCGGCGGCGGCTCGTGCCTCAAGCCCGGCCTCCCGAGCCGGGTCGAGTTTTTTCAGCGCCCGCTCAGCCCCGTCCGACGAACGGCATCTTGCTCGCCATGATGGTCATGAACTGCACGTTCGCCGACAGCGGCAATTCCGCCATATGCAGCACCGCGTCCGCGACGTGCTGAACGTCCATCAACGGCTCGACCGCGATTGCGCCGTTTGCCTGCGGCACGCCGCGCGCCATCCGCTCGGCCATTTCCGTCGCCGCGTTGCCGATATCGATTTGCCCGCACACGATGTCGTATTTGCGGCCATCGAGCGAAACGGCTTTCGTGATGCCGGTGATCGCATGCTTGGTCGCTGTGTAGGCGATGCTGTTCGGCCTCGGCGCATGCGCCGAAATCGAGCCATTGTTGATGATGCGGCCGCCGCGCGGCGTCTGCGTTTTCATCAGGCCGAAGGCGGCGCGCGTGCAGAGAAATACGCCAGTGAGATTGGTGTCGACCACCGAGCGCCATTCGTCGATATCGAGTTCGTCGATATCCACCGGCGAACCGTTGCGGCCCGCGTTGTTGAACAGCACGTCGAGCCGGCCGCGCCGCGTGCGGATCGTGTCGAACAGTGCCGCGACGCTTTCTACGTCCGTCACGTCGCAAGTCACGGCGAGCGCGTCGCCACCCTGCTGCCGTGCTTCTTCGACGACCGCGTCGAGCGGCGCCTGACGACGGCCCGCGAGCACGACGCTATAGCCGTGCGCCAGCAGCTTGAGCGCACACGCGCAGCCGATGCCGCTGCCTGCGCCCGTCACCAAAGCAACCTTCTTGATTCCCGTTTCTGTCACAGCGCGTCTCCTGGTCCGTTTCTTTAGCCTTGGAACCATACAACAGCCGGTCGCCTGTCACAATGCGATGGCGCGGCGGCCGCGAAGCACAACGTCTTTCAGCGCGCTTTCATTATTTTGCCGTTCCTGTCAGCAAAGCTCTTGAGCGACGCATCAATGGTATCGTTTGCTGTTGCGCGCCACGCGCGCTGTTCAAGACCTTCCCAGGACGGAGGAAGGAAGACAGGAAGCACGCTTTATGAACGAACCCTTCAAGCCGCCGCACGGCGCCCAGTCCACGCCGCAGCGCCGATGGCCGCGCACCCCCTATCCCGCGATGCTGACCGCCACCGCCGCATGGCATGTATTCGTGCTGACCGGATGGCTGCTGGCGCCTGCCGCGTGGCCGTGGTGGCTGGCCGCGCTCTTCGTGAATCACGCCATTTTTACGGTGGCCGGCCTGTTGCCGCGCACCTCGCTGCTGGGCCCGAACTGGACGCGCCTGCCCACCGGCGCGCGCAACGCCGACGCGATCGCACTGACCATCGACGACGGTCCCGACCCGGTCGTCACACCGCAAGTACTCGACCTGCTCGACGCCTTCGACGTGCGCGCCACCTTCTTCTGCATCGGCGCGCAAGCGCAGCGCTATCCGGAACTCACACGCGAGATCGTCGCGCGCGGCCATGCGCTGGAAAACCATTCGCAGGTGCACATGCACACGTTTTCGGTGACGTTTCCGCGCGCGCTCACGCGTGAGATCGACACTGCACAGCGCACCTTCGAGGCATTGAGCGGCGCGCGGCCGATGTTCTTCCGCGCGCCGGCGGGGCTGCGCAATCTCTTTCTCGAGCCGGTGCTGCGCAAACTCGATTTGCGGCTCGCGGCGTGGACACGGCGCGGCTACGACACGCGCGAGCGCGATCCGCAAGTGGTCGCGCGCCGGCTGCTCGATGGCCTTGCTCCGCGCGACATTCTGCTGCTGCACGACGGCAACGCCGCGCTCACCGTTGAAGGCAAACCGCTGATCCTCGCGGTCCTGCCGCGCGTGATCGACGCGGCACGGCGGCAACACTTGCGCTTCGTTACGCTACGTGATGCGCGTATCGAGGACTAGACCCGAGGACTGAACTCAGCACGCCTTCGCGCGGCTCGCGGCGCTCTATTCAGCAAGCCGCGCGCACACTGCTGCTACACGCGGAAATCCGCTGCCATGTCCTCGTCCGTACGCGCTTCGAGCTCACCGCTGCGGCACGCCTTCAGGAACACGTCATAGTCGCGTTCCACCTGGTCCGCGTAGCGGGTGGCATAACTGGTCAGCGCTTCCGCGAACTGGTCGCCACGGCCGATATATGCGCTGACCTCGATTGCCTGGCCACTCGCTTTGGCATGGGCGCGCGCCATGATCCAGCCACAGAGTCGCGCATAACCTTCCAGCAGGTCGGTGTCGAACAACTCGATGTTCGCCGACAGTTTCATATCGCGCAGTTGGCGAAAATAGAAATGACGTCCTAACGGCCCGGTCGCCCAGCCGAGGAAGATGTCGCTCGCGGCCTGCAGCATACGTTGCCCTTGCACGACGCGTTCGCCTTCGTGCTTGATGGACGGCGACTTGTAGTGCTGCGCAATCACCGACGGCCGCGCTTCCTTGATTTGCAGGAACAGCGGCTTGTCCATGTGATCGACGCTCAGCACCACCATACAGCGCGTGCCCACGCTGCCGACGCCCACCACCTTGAACACGATGTCCTGCACGGTGAAATGACTCAGCAACTCACGCCGATCGTGCGACATCGTTTTCAGATACTCGCCCCACATGCGTTCCAGCATCTTGCGCCAGTTGGCATCTCTGAACGCTTCGGTCTCTTCCGGCGTGAACAGCGTGTTCGCGCCCAGCACGTGGAACAAGGCCGGCGGCGCATCACGGATTTTCCAGTGATCGCCGTCGCGCTCGGCCATTTTCTCCAGCAGGTTTTCGTGCGTACGGCTCGCGGCCTTCTCCATGCCGCGCCGCACGGTGCGGCGACGCTCGGGAGTCAGCGCGGTTTCCGCCATCCGGTCGAAGGTGATACGGTCGTACCAAAGTTCCAGCGCCCCGCATTGCGCGTATTGCGCCATGCGGTCGCGATATTCGGTGGCGGCGGTCATCACCAGGTGCTCGGCCGCGCCGCGGCTCAAACGCATATGACGCGCGGCGACCACGAGACTCGCGGTCAGCCGTTTCAGGTCCCATTCGAAAGGGCCGATCGCGACTTCGTCGAAGTCATTCAGATCGAATACGAGCTGACGCTCCGGCGTCGCGAATCCGCCGAAATTCATCAGATGGCCGTCGCCGCAAATCGGCATGGTGAGGCCGGTGTCGGGGACCTTGCTTAGATCGTGGGCTTGAATGATCGCGGTGCCGCGAAAAAAGGTGAAAGGCGACACGGCCATGCGCCCATAGCGTAGCGGCACCAGGTTCGTCACGCGTCCCTCGCTGCTTTGCTTGAGCAACTCGATGGGGTTGCGGTTCAATTCCCCTACCGTACGATGGCTCGATCGTTTCGAGTGTTCACGGGCGGCACGGCCACGGGCCTCCCGCTCGGCGATAGTGCTGGCTTTCATGCTCTTCTCCGGTTTTTGTATGAAACTTTACTATCGGTTGTAGAAGACTGCTTCTGCTGGCACGTAAAACGGGGCGTTTTGTGAAACGATCCGCGGGCATTCAGTATCGAACTGCAATGCCCGCGCATACATCGAACTACACAACTGCGGATGCCATCACCAACGGTAGCCCACGCCACCGAAGATCACATCCGAATCGCGATCATAGCGTGTCACGACGCGATTCCATTCGATCCGGGCATCCCAGTGATCGGTGAAGCGATAAGAGCCCGCAATCGTGACAAGGCCGGAAAACTTCCCCGCGCCCGGCCCCGGTGTCAGGCTGTTCTCGTTCTCGTTGATCGCATAGTAGGTGCCGACGCCGAGCGCCAACGTCACCTTGTCGTTGGCGAACGCGCGGGTCGCCCACAACTGGCTGGTAATACCGTCGCGGCGCGACGCCTTGCTGCTGCCCTCGTGAAGATAGCCTACCGTCAGGTCGAGGTATTTCGCAAGGCCGCGCCGGTACTCGATCGCGCCACCCAGCGCGGTGGGCGAGCTGGTCGAATTGATGATGGTTTCGCCGAGGTACACCGCGACTTCGTTGTTGGTGACCTTGTGCGTGCTGCCGCTCGCCCAGTCTCGCGGACCGGGCGTGCTCGGGGCATCGAGCTGATAGCCCACGCCGAACATCACGCTCGTCGCATCCGGCCCGCGCTGCACGTGCACGCGATTCAACTGCAGTTGAGTGATCCACCGGCTCGATGCGTAGTACGCGGCGCGCACGCTATACACGACACCCCAGCCGTGCGTGTCGGAATAACTTCCGCCTTGCACGGCCGTGGTGGTGTCGAAGTAACGATATGGGCCGACGCCCGCCTGCAAGACGAACTGAGGACTCCCCACGGGAATGCGGCCCCATAGCTGGATCATCTGGCCGTCGCGATGATGATCGGGAATGTGTCCTTCATTGAGCCACGTAAAGCTCGCGGCAAAGTATTGCCCGAGCCCTTCCTGATAGTTGAACGCCCACGTGTAGGTATTCGTGCTGCCGGCGCGCGAGCCGCCGCCGAATAGCGAAAACTCCTGAGCGTGGCCAACGTTGGAGGTCAACAGGAGGCAGAGACCGGCAATGCAGGAAGCCGCCTTGGATGCCAGCCTAAGGCTCGCCGCAGAATTCAGATTCCGCATGCTGTTTGCGTCTCCGATGGGTCGCTGCCGGTATTCGTGATTCGACGAGAAGCCGGATCATGGCTTGGGCGCTGGAAACCGGCTGTGGTTACAAATTGTTTGTCATGCTAGCAGACCGCCCGGTAAAAATGTTGCCTCGTGCTATTCCGGATCTCGGGCGCGCTTCTTGCGCGTCGTCTGGTGGACGCAGCCGCGCGGCGAGGCGGCCTGCGTAGTCCCGAGTGTGGCGAGGTTGCATGGCAATGCGCTCACACGTAAATATGACAATGGGAGCAAATGTATGAACACCAACTCAGCAGAAGGCGCAGTCAAGGAAATCGCAGGGAAAGTTCAAGGCGCCGTCGGCGACGTGCTCGGTGATACAAGCACTCAACTGGCCGGGAAGGCCAAAGAACTCAGCGGCAAAGCCCAGCAGCTCTGCGCGAGTACCACCAGCCTGGTTCGCGATACCACCGTCGAAAGCCCTTTTGCCACGATCGCGGTCGTCGCTCTCGCTGGCTTCGTCGCAGGGGCGCTCTGGTCACACGGTGCTTCGGATCGCGGCTATCGCCGGTAATCTTCGACGTGTCTGATCATCGGGCGATCCGCCAATGGCGATCGCCCGATTCTGTTTTTGCTTGGCTCTTCAGATGCATTCTTGTTGGTGCGCTCTTCCCGACATTCGCTTTTCGACGCGCCCGAGATGTACCGGCTATCAGCCGCTTTTCTTGCGACGTCCTGCGCTCAGATCCAACGCCACCCACGTCGGCGCGTGATCGCTCGCGTGCGGTTCGCCGCGCACCCAGCGGTCTACGCCCGCATCGCGCAAACGCGGCGCCAGGTCGGCGCTCAGCAGTATGTGGTCGATACGTAAGCCCGAGTTTGTGTCCCAGTGCCGGCGGAAATAGTCCCAGAAGGTGTAGACGCGCTCGTCGCCAAAGTGCGTTCGCAACGCGTCGGTCCAACCTTGCGTAAGCAGCCGTTGGTAACGTTCGCGGGTTTCGGGTTGCAGTAAGGCGTCTTTCAGCCATGAACGCGGGTTGTAGATGTCTTCGTCGGTGGGGACGACGTTGAAGTCGCCCGCCAGCACCACCGGATGGCCGCTCTCGAATAGCTTCGCGGCGTGCGCGATCAGATGGTCGAACCATGCAAGTTTGTAGTCGAACTTGGGGCCCGGTTGGGGATTGCCGTTCGGCAGGTACAAACACGCCACCAGTACGCCCCCCACGGCCGCTTCCAGATAGCGGCTATGCGTGTCGTTTTCAAAACCGGGCAGGCCGCGGCGGCTCTCGAGGGGCGCCTCTCCCTTCGAGAGAATCGCCACGCCGTTCCATGCGCTCTGACCTTGCCAGATGGCGCTGTAGCCCGCCTCGCGCAATGCGTCGGCGGGGAAAGCGCTGTCCACGGCTTTCAGTTCCTGCAAACACACGATATCCGGCGCTTCGCGCTCGAGCCATTGCAGCAATGCCGGCAGGCGCGAACGGATACCGTTGATGTTGAAAGTCGCGATTCGAAGCTTGGCCATCCCATGTGCTCCCTCGAAAGCAACCTATTTTGCCGCCGCGTCGCACCATTCGATGGCCCACGACTTCGCGCATGAAATGGCGTCCGCTTCGTTGGAAAAGGTGTCGATGTCGCCCGAATCGTGCGACTGGACATGCTCGTTCTTTCGGGGCACGCGGGTGATTTTGGCCCGGGCGTAGTAGACGCCGTCTTCCGCGTGGCGTGCTCGGCAATCGAGGTGGAAGTGTTTGTAGTCGAATTGCACTTTGGCTTCCCTTTGAAGTGGGTTCTGGGGTTTTGACCGGAACCGCTGTCCATGTTCCGCTCTTTTGTTTGCAATCGCTTTTTTTTTCAAGCATCGGCGTATGCGGTCGCGCACTGTCAGGGATCAAGCAGAAGAAGGTTACCTGTTACGCTGCACAGCGATTTTTTTTGCCGTGGCGACGGCATGCCCATATCAGGTACTCGGCCCGCATCGTCTCCGCCGCGGGCCGGCCTGACTCAGTTCGGTACGCTCACCGCACCATTGGCGACCGTAATCGCATTGACGCCCGGGCTAACCGCAATCGCCGGCAGATTGGCCGTGGTCAACGCCGGCGCGGCACCGGGGGTGCCACCGCGTGGCGTCGTGTGAATCACCTGAGACGGCGGCAGCGGCGTGCCGTTCTTCAGATGACTCCACATCAGGTTGAGCGCCTGAATGTTGTAGTAGTGCACCGGCACGAAGCGCGTATCGAAGCCGGCCACGCCAAGGAACGCGTCGAAATGCTGACCGTTCGTCACTTCGTAAAACGACAGCTTGCTGGCGCCCCCTTCGGCCAACTCATTCATTGCCAGATACGGGCGTGAGGCGTGGTTGATCGGCACCAGCGCATCCGCACGCCCTTGCACGATGATGGCGGGTTTGCCGTGCAAATTCGCGTTCACACGGATTGCCTCGACGCTGCTGGTCAGCCTGCCGTTGGTCCACAGCGCACGCAGACAGGCGGCGCCGGCATAGCTGCCGTCGGCACTCGCAAGCCGATGATCCGCCGCGCCGGCCGAGCCCGCGTTGTAGACCAGGTTAATGCCATTGGTAGGCGGCACCCCGTTACCGTTGCCGAACACCGTGAGCATCGGCGACACCGCCGGCGTAACGCCGGCCACACCAGTCGCGCTGGTGGTGCCGAAGCTGAAGTTGCAGAGGTTGTCGGTAACACTCGCCATCGCGTAAGCGTTCGCGTAGGTCACGGCGACGGCCGGTACCGCTTGCGAGTCCCACATCGGCGCCTGCAGCAAGTCGGAGTCGGCCTGGTAGCCGTTTTGATGCAGCAGCGCGAGCGCGTTGGTCGCCTGGGTCGTCACATCCGCGCCGGCGATAACGCTGTTGGCCGCCAGCGACGCGCATCGCGCGGTGCGAATTGCCGTGGTCGTCGCGAGCGGCAAAGCACTCAGATACGGCGCACCGGCTGCGGCAGGCGCAAGCGCGGCGCACGGCTGTAACGTGTTCGCGAGCGTCGTATAGTCGGCGAGCGGTTTGCCGAACGCACCGACGGGCACGCCGCCCTGCGTCACCGACACTTGCGCGGGCAGCCGCAAATTGATTTGCGGCTCGCCGACGACGACCGCGGTGATCAACCCGGACGTATCCTGTTCGGCCGCCGCGAGCGACGCACCGCCGCCGTTGCTCACCGACGCCGCGATTGTGGTGATGCTGCCGTTTGCATAGCGCACGCTGCGCGCCGAGCCGTTCAGCGTGCCGTACGAATCGTTGAGCGCCCAGTAGGCGAACTGGATGGCCTGCAGCGTGTTTTTGCCCCAGTCCTTTTCCGGGTTCCGCTGCGAGTGCGCGTGTTTGAACGCGTAGCGGTTCGGGAAATTAGCGTTGAACGACGCGAGATCGCTGCTGCCGAGGTTCGCCGTGAAGACACTGGCCTTGCCAGCAGCGGTGGCGTCCTGCAAGGTGCCATCGATCAGCGTGACGCGGTTGGTAGACAGTTCATGCGCGCCATTGCCGCTGCCCTTGTCGGTGTAGGCCACCGCACAACCGCGCTTGAGGCCCCATTCCCCGGCTGCCGAAATCGCGCCGTACACGCCGCGCGAGCCTGAAGACGTGGCCGTGACGATGCACGGCTGATCCGGATTGAAGCTTGTCGGGATTTGCACCAGCATGCTCACATTCAGTGTGCCGCTGCCGTCGTCCGCGAACGCGAGGTATTCCTTGCCCGCGATTTTGCCCTCGCCGAGCGTGTCGTTGCCGTTCAGGTCCACATTGGGGCCCCAGAAACGTCCATAGCCGCCATTCGCCGTCATGTCGACGAGTGCGCGATAGTTCGACCAGATGGCGAGACGCCTGAGTTCGGCGGCGGTCGGTTGTGCCGCATTGGCGATTGCCGGCGGCGTGGCTAAGGCGAGGCCGGATTTACCGAGACCGGCGGTGAGGAGGTCGTCGGTATTGCCGTCATACGATTGAGTTTTTACCGAGCTGGTAATGAAGTTCGGGAGAATGTTGGCTTGGGCTGGATTGTTAGTGTCGTCGTTGCCGCCGTGGCAGGCGGTTAGGGCGATTGCCGTTGCCATGACTGTTGCGCGCGTTAGTGCGGTGGATCTCGGCGCTGCCCCTGTTCTCATCGGTGATGTCATCTTTGCTGTCTCCACTGTTTTTTGTTCGTGGACCCACTTGGGGTGGGGTTCTCGATGAATCGCGCTTCCTGGTGTCACCTGTCAGGAGATCGGTTTTACCCTGGGGGTGGATGGAAGCTTGATGCAAGTTTAGGAGGCGGTTGCCGTTTTGAAAGAGGTTTTTTGTTCGCGCACCGCGTACGCAAAAGGAGAAGCAAGACCCGACGCCTCGGGGCGCACCACCCCAAAGCGCCGGTCAGAAAAAAATCAAATAGCAGCCACAACCCTCCGCGGCGACAAAACCGACACGGCAAAACTAACCACAACGTTTGCGGCCAACGCGATCAAGCCGATATAAACCGGATAAACCGCATCACCAAGATGCAAGGCGAACACCGGCTTGAGGCCTTGAGAAACTGCCATACCCGTGCCGATCACAATCCCGACAAGCCAACCAAGAAACAACCCTGGCGTGTTCAACCGCCGCGTATACAAAGAGAACACAATAGCCGGGAAAATCTGCAAAATCCAAACGCCGCCCAGCAACTGCAAATCAATCGCATACTGCGTCGGCAAGAACACAATAAACAACAGCGCGCCGAACTTCACGACCAGTGAAACGATCTTCGCGGTCCTGGCCTCGCCTTCAGGCGTGATATTCGGCGAGACGAGAGGACGCCACAAATTCCGTGTGAACAGATTGGCCGCGCCAATCGACATGATGGCGGCAGGCACCAACGCGCTAATCGCAATCGCCGCGGCTGCAAAACCGACGAACCATGACGGGAACAGCGTGTTGAACAGCGCCGGCACCATGTCGGACGCCGACTTCACGTGCACGCCTGCTGCAATCGCCATATAGCCGAGCAAGGCAATCAGGCCGAGCAACAGCGTGTAAGCCGGCAGGAAAATCGCATTCTTGCGCACCGTGCTCGCCGACGAGGACGACAACACCGCCGTCATCGTATGCGGATACATGAACGCCGCCAGCGCCGAGCCCAGCGCAAGCGATGCATAGGCCGTGAACTGCGTCGGCTTCAGAATGATTCCGGTCGCGCCACCCTTGGCCTTGAAATACGTATCGGCCGCATCGAACACGTGCGCGTAGCCGCCAAGCTTCGCCGGAATCAGCCAGATCGCCGCGATGACGACGATATAGATCATGATGTCCTTTACGAACGCGATCATCGCCGGTGCCCGCAGGCCGCTTGCATAGGTATACAGTGCAAGAATCACGAAGGCGACGATCAACGGCATTTCACCCGTCACGCCAAGCCCCTTGATCACCACCTGCATACCCACCAGTTGCAGCGCAATGTACGGCATGGTGGCCACGATTCCGGTGATCGCCACCGCGGCAGGGAACCACTTGCCCCCGTATTCCCCCTGCACGTAGTCCGCTGCCGTGATGTGGTTCTTCGCGTGGGCGATCTTCCACAGTTTCGGCATCACCGCGAACACAAAGGGGTAAACGATGATCGTGTACGGCAGCGCAAAGAAACCATATGCGCCCACCGAATACACCAGTGCGGGCACCGCGATCACGGTATAGGCGGTATAGAAGTCACCGCCGACGAGAAACCACGAGATCACCGTGCCGAACTGGCGGCCGCCGAGGCCCCATTCGCTCAATTGCGTCAGGTCGCCCCGCTTCCAGCGAGCGGCAAAAAACCCGATCACGGTGACGAGAACAAAGAATGCGATAAAGACGGTCATCGCGACCGGGTTCACAGCATGGACATCGCTCATTTGACACCTCGATACACGACGTAAATCAGTAGCGAGGTCAACGGCACCCACAAGAACTGATACCAGTAGAAGAACGGAAAGCCGGCGAACGAAGGGCGTGTGTCGTTATAGAACGGCAACCACAACAACGCGATATACGGGATCAGCAAGATGAGCCATAGCCACGAACGGCCGGCGGATTGGGAGGTCTCCACAAACTTCTCCTAAGTCTATTATTGAAACCGCGTGCCATGACTTGTGGCCGGCACGCCGGCTCGCGCTTTGCAACGACACACGCCGACAGACGCGGTGTGCCGTGGGGATGTAGTATTCGCTTTCGTGAGCCTCCCCACAAGCGCGCAACTACGTAAGCCGGCTACGTAATACCACGTAGCCCACCGGCCGTCTTTTCAACGATGAAACTCAAAGCAAAGATTGTCCTGCTGGCGATCGTGCCTTTTCTGGCGGCCATCGCCAGCATTGAAACCGGTGTGCGCCGGGAAGCCACCGCGCTTGCCGAAACGCAGCACGCGACCACCCAGGCCGCGTACATGGCCAGCAAGGAACTCGAACTCAAGCATTACGTCGAGCTCGCCACCACGGCGATCGCACCGCTCTACGACGCCGGCGGCGACAACGCGCGCGACGAAGCGATGCTGCGCACCCGCGCGCTCGCCACGTTGGAGAAAATGGATTTCGGCGAGGATGGCTACTTCTTCGTCTACGACATGCACGGCCGATCGTTGATGCATCCACGCGAGCCCGATCTGGTCGGACGTGATCTGTGGGCGCTGCGCGATCCGCAAGGCACGCCGACGATCCAGCAACTGCTCGCCGCGGCCTCGCGCGGCGGCGGATATGTGCGCTACGTGTGGCATCGTCCGTCGACGGGCAAGCTCGCATCGAAACTCGGCTACGTGGTGCCGCTCCCCCGCTGGGGCTGGATGATCGGCACCGGTATCTATCTCGACGATATCGACGCAACGCTTGCGCACATCGATCAAGGCGCGGCGGCCAACATCGATCGCACGATGCAGTGGATCGATGGCATCGCCGTGGCCGGACTCGCCGTGATCGCACTGTGTGCACTGGTGCTCAACGTGACCGAATACCGCAGTGCCGATGCAAAATTGAAGCGGCTCGCGCAGCAGGTGGTCGACTCGCAAGAAAACGAACGGGCGCGTCTCTCGCGTGAACTGCACGACGGTATCAGCCAGATGATGGTCTCCGTGAAACTCCTGCTCGAATCCGCGTTGGCGCGCTTCGAGCGCAGCGAAGTGCGTGTGCCCGCGGCAGAAGCCGCCCTATCCACCAGCCTCACGCGCCTTGGCGATACGTTGCGCGAGGTGCGCCGCATTTCTCATGCGCTGCGTCCGTCAATGCTCGATGACCTCGGTGTGGCGGCCGCCCTGGAGCAACTCACGCGCGAACTGAGCGACGAGTCGGGTATCGAGATCGGCTTCACCCAAATCGCGCACACGAACGCCGCGGTTTTGCCGGAAGCGGTCAATACGGTCCTATTTCGTATCGCCCAGGAAGCGCTCACGAACATCGTGCGTCACGCGCAAGCATCGAGCGCGGCACTCGCACTGGAAGTATCGAACGACGCCGTTACGTTGAGGATCTCGGACAACGGGCGCGGATTCGACGTGACTCATGCATTCGTTGGCCGGCGCTCGGGCGTGGGTCTGCGCAATATGCGCGAGCGGCTGGAAGCGCTGGGCGGCACGCTGTCGCTCGGTTCGCAACCAGGCCACACCCAGGTGAGCGCAAGCGTGCCGCTGGGAACGCACGCGCCTCACTTGCAGGCCTTGCAGGAAATCTGACTATGAATGATCACTCACTCGCCATCGCACGTCTGCTTCTCATCGACGATCATCCGCTCGTGCGCGACGGTTTGCGCGCCCGGCTCGAAGCCGTGCGCAACATCGAAATCGTCGGCGAAGCGGGCAATGCGCAGGAAGCACTCGCGCTTGCCGCCAGCCAGAACCCTCATCTGGTGTTGATGGACGTCGGCATGAACGGGATGAACGGCATCGCGTTGGCCGGCATGTTTCATGAACGCTTCCCGGCGATCCGCGTACTGATGCTGTCCATGCACGATAACCTCGAGTACGTGACCCAGGCGGTACGTGCGGGCGCCAGCGGCTATGTGCTCAAGGATTCGCCCGCCACCGAGATCATTCAGGCGATCGGCGCGGTGCTCGACGGCAAGACGTTTTTCAGCGCGGGGCTGGGCGCGCGGTTGATTCAGGCGTCGGCAATGCAATCGCCCATCGAACGGCTCACGCCGCGCGAGCGCGATATTCTCGATGCGCTGGCGGAAGGTCTTTCGAGCAAGCAGATCGCTCAACGCAATGACCTGTCGGTGCGCACGGTGGAAACGCATAGGCTGAATCTGAAACGCAAGCTCGATATCGAAGGTCAGGCCGAGTTGATCAAGTTCGCGGTCGAGAACCGACGCAAGGGCCGGTGAGGTCCTGAAACACCGTCGCATCCTCTCCGCTGAATTACCTACGAACCAAGTCCATCGAGCCGTTTTTCCTTACGCTCAAAAGACCGGAGCCCAGGACGATGAAACGCCCGATCCAACTGCCACTGGCGAGTCTGCTGATCTGCATGGCTGCGACGCACGCCCATGCCGAAGCGCAACGCATCAACCGCGGCCACGATCCGTTCTTTCAGATATCCAAAGCAATCAGCGAATGCCCGGTGCCGCTTGGTCCACTCGAGACCGAGCAGGAATGGCTTGACGACAGTCATTACCGGATCGAGCGCGGCAATAGCTGTTGGCTGGAAGGCCGTTGCCGCCTGTCGAATGCCTACCTCTACGACGCGGAAATCGCCGATGCGGTCCAACGGCGTCTCACCAACATCCATTACACAACCCATTGGCGCGAACAGTCGACGCTTTGGCTCACCCTGCAGCGCCGCTTCATCTACGTGGAAGGTTGCGTCGCGCCCGGCTTCGACAAACAGACGTTCCTCGCGGAACTCGCCAAAACAGCGGACGTCGATCGCGTGATCGACAACACAACAACCAATCCGCACGCCGCGCAACTGCCCTACAAAACACTCGCAGCCCCGGACAAACCAGTGACCGATCCAGGCAACTAGCGGCACAAGAGCCGCACCACGCTCAAGCCTTATATCGACAATCGAACATAGCAACGCATCGTTGCGTCACAGCTGCGTATCCAGCAGCGACACGAACTTCTCGATCACCTTCTCGGTAAACGGCCGCTGCATCCATGCCTCGAGCGTTACCTGCTGCGATTTCTTGATATCGTCCGCGAAGGTTGCGGTTTGCTGCTTTGCGAAGTCGCTGTCGTAGATGTTCAGGTTGGCTTCGTCGTTGAGCTTGAACGAGCGGCTGTCGAAATTGGTGGAGCCGACCGAAACCAGATACTCGTCCACCACCAGCAACTTGCAATGAAACATGGTCGGCTGGTATTCAAACATCTCGACGCCCGCTCTCAGCAAATCGCCCCAGCACGCACGCGATGCTTCGCGCACGGTATGCGTGTCGATACGTTTTCCTGGCGTGATGATCTGCACTTTCACGCCGCGCTTCGCGGCCTCGACGATCGCATTGATCGTCAGCTTGTCCGGCACGAAGTAGGCGCTCGCCAGATGAATGGTATGCGTGGCCGCGGTGATCGCCAACAGATACATCAACTGCATGTCGTCGCTGCCGCCAGACGGTGAACTGCTGAACATATGCGCGAGACCGTCGCCGACCGGGTCGACTTCCGGAAAATAGTCCGGCCCGTGCAGCACGTTGCCGGTCGCCTTGATCCAGTTGTCCATGAACACCGCCTGCATGTGGCCGACCACCGGGCCGGCCACGCGAAAATGCGTATCGCGCCAATGCTTTTCATCTTGCGCGTGACCGGTCCACTCAGGCGCAATGCCGACGCCCCCCGTAAAGCCGATATGTCCATCGATCACCAGCAGCTTGCGGTGAGTGCGATTGTTCATTCGCCCGAGGCCGGTCCAATGCGGCTTGTGATACTGAATCACCTCCGCGCCCGCGTCGCGCAGCGTATTCAGGTAGCGCTTATCCATTTTCGACGAGCCGACCCAGTCTAGTAGCACATGCACGGCGACACCTTCGCGCGCTTTATCCGCAAGTGCGCGGGCGAACTCCTCGCCGATTTCGCCAGACCAGTAGATGAAGGTTTCGAACGTGATGGTTTTACGCGCGGAGCGGATGCCTTCGAGCATCGACGGAAAAATGCGGTCTCCGTTCAACAGCATCTCAAAGCGATTTCCCGAGATGACGGGCGGCCCGAGCAGCAACCCCATTGAGCGCAGAAACTGCGGATCGTCGCTCGCGTAAAGCCGTTCGATCTTGTGTTCGATCTTTTTTTCGCCACTCGACAGATTGGCAATCACCAATACGATGACGAGCGTAACAAAGGCGGTAATTGAAATCGTCAGCAGCATGCGTGGCCTCGATGCTAATCGGCAAGACGCGCCGGTAGGCGCGCTGCGGTTTGGTGGACATGCCCGGACCGTGGACCCGGGCTTCACTCGCAACACAGGACGCATTGCGCGTGCCCGTGATCAGGATCGCGTCTTGCTTCGCTGATTGTCTCTTCCGGGAACACCCAACCACGCTAACGGACCAGGGAAAATGCTTCCCGGCTGGCAATTTCACCCGCGCCATACACGCCGACCACCGTATAGTCGGACGCCACGCATTCGAACGTCGAGCCCTGAAAAGTAATGACAAAATGGCGCTGCGCGGACCCGGGCGAAGTAACGGCGGAAATCTCGGCGGCCAGCGAAGAATTCATCACTTCGTGAACCGAGTAGCCGCTCAGCCCTTGCGAGGCGAGTGGATGAATCTCGAGATCGCTATCGCCGGGTGGCCCCACCCGATGAAACACCGCGTCTGGAAATAGCACGGTGCAAAATGGATCGTCGTCGGAATCGAATGGCCCAAACCGTTCGAAATCGGATTCCGCAATGGGATAAGCCAGAATCACCCGGCGGCCGCTGGCGACGATGAATGGTTCGGCGGCATCAACCGCCGGATGAGGAACGGAGTCCAGCAGGACGACGTGGTCTTCCTGCTGGGGTGACTCGAGCGTGCTGGTCATCTACTTCGCTACTCCGTTGCGCTCACGCGCCGTCTTGCACCGTCGAGGTTTGCGGCGCTGCGGCAGCGCTCGTCGCGCCTGCCTTACCCTTTCCACCCGTCTTGCGGCCCGGCGCTTTCTTTGCCGCAGCCGTCTTCTTCACAGCAATCTTCTTCACAGCAATCTTTTTCACAGCGGGCTTGGCAGCGCTTTTCTTTGCCGCCGTTTTTTTGGTCGCCGCCGTTCCCTTCCTGGCAGCCGTTTTGGACGCTACTGCTTTTTTCGCCGCCACGACTTTTTTGGCTGCGACATTCTTGCTAGCCGCGGCGCTATCGATCAAAAACCTGGTGCGGTCTTTGACCGACGCGAGCCATGCCGGCGCCGGACCGCGTCCGCTCCAGGTCGCACCGGTTTTAGGGTTGAGGTACTTGGGCGGCTGTGCGCCTTTAGGCTGGCCTTTACTTCCGCCTTTGGCGTGCGTGACTGGTGCCTTCGCAGCGGACTTCAATTCGCTGGCGCCTTCGATCAGGAATTGAGTCCGGTCTTTCACAGCGGCAATCCATCCCGGTGCACGCCCGTGACCCGTCCAGGTCGCGCCGGTTTTATGATCGCGGTACTTCGGCAGCGTCTTGCCTGCGCCGGAGGTTTTTGCCTTGCCACCTGCGGCATGGCCATTCAAGGTATTCGCCGCGCGCCTCGCCTTTGCCTTTGCTTCGATATCTTCGGTAGTCAGGCCGTGCTTAAGCATGAGTTCGCGAATCTGGTCGACCGCGACTTGTGCTTTCCTGGCAATAAGAACGTCGGCTTGCGCCTGGAGCTTCTTAAGCTTTGTCTGGATTTGCTCTAACGTGGGCATTTGATTGCTCCTTATGTGGTAATCGATCGAACTATGCCACGAATAGCGGGAGAAAGGCAGATCTATACGACTATTGAGATATCCGGCTTACGAAAATCGCGTATCCGGTGGAGTACGAAGCTTTCGAGTCCACTACTCTATAGCCACATTCTTTTACCTTTCCCTTTGCACCCCAGCCGCTTACGTCGGAGTAAAAACGACGACCTGGCGGTCGGCAATGTACCTCACACTGCGCATGAACCGGTACTGCTGATCATCGGCGGTTATCCGGTTGAGTCCCAACTGCGTCAACGCCAGCATCTCGTCGGCTTGAAAAGCGGCCACTACGCCGTGATCCGTCAAATCCTCCAATGCGCCGGACGGATTGCCGACGTACACACTTCGTACTTGCGTACCGATCCGCATTAGAACCACGCTTTCACCTTCGTCCAGCGCCAGTTCGAGATAGCCGGCAAGCGTTCGTAATGAATCCGGCGTGCAAGCTTGGGCCTGATAAATCGCAGCGTTCGATGGCGTCATTTCTGTTTCCCCGTCACCACGTCAAGAGAAGCCTGCCGCTGTGCAATGCGGTAATAGACGCTTCTACTATAGGCAAGCATTCGAAGATTCAAAGGGCGGCAGTACATTTTTTAACCAGCTACCCCATGTTACCAATCTCGCAGAGCTGTTTCACCTGCGTCCGGACCACCCTTCTACACTCCGGACCGAACTTAGTAGGCGTGAGGTCCGCGCATGTGGATGCGACCTTTGGGCGGCTATTCAAATGATGCGCAAAAGCGTCACCTTCTAAAAGCTCACTAGCATGGTACTTTCAGATGAAAGCTGGCTTTATCAAGGCCGCCCTTGCCGCGGTTGCCAGGTTATCGAGTACGCGTGAGACTCGATCATCGCGCAAGCATCACCTGCTTTAAAACACTCAAACCGCATCACCGATAAGCTTCAGTGAGCCAATGCCGTGCCCTGCAATAGAAAAACCCCCGCGCCGGGATTCTTCCGGGGCGGGGGTTTTCTCAACGCGCTTCGCGCAGTATTACTTCACGATGCCAACCAGTTCGACTTCAAAGGTCAGATCGCTATTCGGCGGAATCGTGCCGACACCGCGCTCGCCATAGGCAGTGGCCGCCGGACACGTCAGCTTGGCCTTGCCGCCGACCTTCATCTTTTGCACGCCTTGCGTCCAGCACGGAATCACGCGATTGAGCGGGAACGTTGCCGGGCCGCCATGCTTCGCGGAACTATCGAACTCGGTGCCGTTGGCGAGCGTGCCGCGGTAGTTGACCTTCACGACATCGTCGGCGGTCGGCTGCGCGCCCGTGCCCTGCGTCAGGTGTTCGACAACTACGCCGGACGGCAGTTTTTCAGTCGTGGGTGTGGCGGCCATCGCCGTTGAAGAAAGAACAGCTGCGGCGAACAAAGCAACGATAGATTTCAAAGCGACTCTCCAGGTGGGTAGTGCGCGCCATTGTAGCGGATGCCATGTTGCATGCCGGCGCCACGCGACAGCAACAATCGCGGCCCCCACTGCGGTGGCACAAAGTATGCTACTTCGCTGACGAGAGGCGAGTACCGCGACGGCTGCGCTCGTACGCACGAGAGAGAAAAGATTCGACACGGCTTCCTTGCAGGCGGATAGCGATGACCACTGAAAACCTAGAGCCGGAACTTGTCGTTGAAGACGCCGCCGAACGCTCGTGGATGAAACGGCTCGGGCCGGGCCTGATCACCGGCGCCGCGGACGACGACCCGAGCGGGATCGCCACCTATTCGCAGGCGGGCGCGCAATTCGGTTTCGGAATGTTGTGGACGCTGTTGATTACCTATCCGCTCATGGTATCGATCCAGCTGGTCAGCGCACGCATGGGACGAGTGACGGGCAGCGGACTCGCAACCAATCTGCGCCGCCACTACCCCGCGCCCCTTTTGTATCTTGCAGTACTGCTGCTGCTCGCGGCCAACACGATCAATATCGCGGCCGATCTCGCGGCAATGGGCGCGGCCGCCAAGCTGGTGATCGGCGGCCCGGTTCAGCTTTATGTCGCGTTGCTGGGCACCGTGTCTTTGCTGATGCAGGTATTCATTCCATACGAACGCTATGCGAGCATTCTGAAATGGCTGACGCTTGCGCTGTTCGCGTATATCGCCATCATCTTCGTGATTCCGATCGATTGGAAAGCCGTCGGCCTGAGTATCGTAAAGCCGCAGATCCAATGGTCAGGCGACTATCTGACTACCGTGGTCGCGGTGCTCGGGACGACGATCAGTCCATATCTCTTCTTCTGGCAGGCGTCGCAGGAAGTCGAGGAGATCCGCTCGAAACCGGCGGAGCAGCCGCTATTGCGCGCGCCGATGCAAGCCTCCGCGCAACTGAAGCGGATCAACATCGATACGTGGGTCGGCATGGCCGTTTCAAATGGCGTGGCGTTTTTTATCATGCTGACCGCCGCCGCCACGCTGCACGTGCATCACATTGAAGTAAAAACCACCGCCGACGCCGCCAGTGCGCTCAGGCCGATTGCCGGCAACCTGACGTTTGCGCTGTTCAGTCTCGGCATCATCGGCACGGGACTACTGGCGTTGCCGGTGTTGGCGGGTTCGGCCGCCTACGCAGCAGCGGGCACCATGAAATGGCGCAACAGTCTCGCATTGCAGGTGAATCTGGCGAAGCAGTTCTATGCCGTGATCGCCGTGGCGATTCTGGGCGGCATTGCGCTCACGTTCATGCGGCTCGACCCGATCAAGGCGCTGTATTGGAGTGCGGTGATCAACGGCGTCGCGGCCGTGCCGATCATGGTGCTAGTGATGGTGATGGCGGGCAGCCCCAAGGTCATGGGCCAGTTCGCCGTCACGGGGTGGTTGCGCTGGCTCGGCTGGATCGCCACCGCCGCGATGGGGCTGGCCGCGGCCGGCATGTTCTGGCCTATGTGAATGCATAGGCGGGCTTATTCGACGTCTTCGCTCAACAGAGGCCCGCTTTTCGCAATCTCGCGCTGCGTGAGTTGCGCGGCTTGCTGCTCCATCCGCTTGAGCAAGCCGTCCAGCAAATGGGCTTCTTCATCGTTCAGGCAGGACGCAAACTCGGTGTTATAGCGTTGCCCACTCACGCGTGCCTGTTCATAGGCGGTGTGGCCGGCTTCGGTGAGCGCGAGCACGGTCACCCGCTTGTTCTCCGGCAAGCGCGTTTTCGTAATCAAGCCCTTGTTCACCATATTGGCGACGCAGCGGCTCGCCACCACCATGTCGAGGGCGGCCAGTTCGGCGAGCCGGGTCAGGCTCGCGTCCGGGTACTTGCCGACAAACGCGAGAATGCGCCAGTCACGCCGGCTAATGCCGAGCTCCCGCCGGAACATCAGACCAACGCCCTGAGTCGCCACGCGGGCAAGGTTGTGCAGCCGATAAAGCAGGAATTCGTCGATATGCTCGGGATGTTTCAGCATGGGTAGCGATGGAGGATCGGTGGCAGGCACGGTGAGCGTACGACAAAGGTTGACCTGGCGGCCATTATGACGCGCTTTGGCGGCAACGGCCCGGGCGCATTGTGCGTGCGCACATATATTTGATTAGGTCAATCGTCAGGTTCGTTTCTAGCATCGACACATCTCCCCGGTTTCTCCCACTTCAGGCCGCAAGGCCGCAGACGGTGCTAATAGATGGCGGACACCCGCAACGTTCTCTTCATCATGTGCGACCAGCTTCGCCGCGATCATCTCGGCTGCTACGGACATCCTTATCTGCGAACCCGTCACATCGATGCGCTGGCTGCGCGCGGCGTGCGTTTCGACAACGCATTCGTCAGTTCCGGCGTGTGCGGTCCGTCGCGCATGTCGTATTACACCGGCCGCACGATGAGCAGTCACGGCGCCAACTGGAACCGCGTGCCGCTCTCGGTCGGCGAAATGACGCTCGGCGAATACCTGCGGCTGAACGGCCGCTCACTCGCGCTGGCCGGCAAGACGCACGTGATGGCCGACGGCAACGGCATGGAGCGCCTCGAAATCGCGCGGCAGAGCCCGCTCGGCCAGCGCCTCTCGACCGGTTCATTCGACGAACTCGATCGCTACGACGGTCATCACGAACCCGGCAGGGAGAGCGGCTACCCGGCCTTCCTGCGCGAACACGGCTACGTCAGCGACAAACCGTGGAGCGATTTCGCGATCAGTGTGGAAGACGACAGCGGCGCTGTGCATTCGGGCTGGAAAATGCGCAATGTGCGCTGGCCGGCGCGCGTGGCCGAGCCGCATTCCGAAACCGCGTATATGACGAATCAGGCGATCCGCTACATCGAGCAGCAAGGCGATCGGCCGTGGGCCTTGCATTTGTCATATGTGAAGCCGCATTGGCCGTATGTGGCGCCGCGTCCTTACCATAACCTGTATTCGCTCGATCAATGTCTGCCGCTCGCGCGCAAGCCCGCTGAGCTCGACAATGCGCATACGGTCGTTGCTGCGTATCGTATGCAGGAAGAGTGCGTGAATTTCGCGCGAGAAGAAGTCTCGAACACCGTGCGGCCCGTTTATCAAGGCTTGATCCAGCAGATTGACGATCACCTCGGCCAACTGTGGGACACGCTCGAACGGCTCGGCCGCTGGCAGGACACCTTGATCGTATTCACCGCCGACCACGGTGACTTTCTCGGCGACCATTGGCTCGGCGAAAAGGAATTGTTCTACGATACCGTGCAGCGCGTGCCGATGATCGTCTACGATCCGTCAACGCGTGCCGATGGCACCCGTGGCAGTGTCGAAACGCGTTTCATGTCGGGCATCGACGTCGTGCCGACAGTGCTCGACGCGCTCGGCCTGCCGGCCTATGAAGAGCGTATCGAGGGACACTCGGTCTTGCCGCTCACACGCGGCGAAGCGGATCGCGCACAAGGCTGGCGCGATTACGTGGTCTCCGAACTCGACTACAGTTTCCGCGGCGCGCGTCTCGCGCTGGAACGCAGGCCCGACGAATGCCGAGGCTGGATGGTGCGCGATATGCGCTGGAAATACGTTCACTGGCTGGGCTATCGTCCGCAACTCTTCGATCTGACGAACGATCCGGACGAATACGTCGACCTCGGCGCCGACGCGAGTCACGCAACGATTCGCGCGCAAATGCATGCGAAGCTCGCCGACTGGTACGGCTCGTTGAAACAGCGCGTCACGATTGATAACCCGACTGTCGAAAGCAAGACCGACACGCACAAGGATTGGGGCGTCTTTTTCGGCGAGTGGTAGTAAAGCAATTGACGGTAAAGGCGCGAATGCTGCTTGAGGCGGAGCCTCAAGCAGCGCCTCAAAAAAAAACATCATATGCGTCCGGCACACCCTGCCGCGACGCCAGGAGACACCATGCAGCGCTCGTCAGCCCTCACGCCCGATGACGCGATCTATCGCAAGATCGCGCGGCGCATCGTGCCGTTTCTGTTCGTCTGCTACGTGGTCAATTTCATCGACCGCGTCAACATCGGCTTTGCAAAGCTGCAATTCCTGCAAGATCTGAAGCTCGACGACGCCGTGTTCGGTCTCGCGGCGGGGATGTTTTTTGTCGGCTACCTGGTGTTCGAGTTGCCGAGCAATCTGCTGCTGGAACGCATCGGCGTGCGCAAAACGCTCTTGCGGATCATGGTGTTGTGGGGTGGCTTGACGGTGCTGCTGATGTTCGTCAAGAGCGCAAGCATGCTGTATCTGCTGCGCTTTCTGCTGGGCGCCGCCGAAGCCGGCTTCTTTCCCGGCATCATTCTCTACCTCACTTACTGGTTTCCCGATCGGCAACGCGGACGCATCACCAGTCTGTTCATCATGGCCGTGCCCTTGGCGGGCATCATCGGCGGCCCGCTGTCGGGCTGGATCATGGTGCATTTCCATGACACGCTCGGTTTGCGCGGCTGGCAGTGGCTGTTTCTGATCGAAGGCGTCCCGGCCATCGTGCTCGGCATGATGGCGATGCTGTATCTGGACGATCGTCCCCTGCATGCAAAATGGCTGAGCGACGCGGAGAAGGCCCACATCAGCGCCGCGCTCGAAGCGGATCGAAAACAGCGCGGCACACATTACGCGCCGCCGGCTCGCCTCTCCGACGTGCTGCGTAATCCACGCATCTATTTGCTGTCGGCGATTTACTTCTGCGTGTTCATGGGGCTCAATGCGGTCGGCTTCTGGATTCCGACGCTGCTGCGGCACGTCGGCGTGCAGCAGATCGGCAATATCGGCTGGCTGAGCGGCGCGATTTCCGTATGTACCGCAATCGGTATCGTGGCGATCGGGCGTAGCTCGGATCGTCACGCGGAACGGCGCTGGCATGTGGCTGGATGCGGCTTCGCGGTGGCCGGCAGTTTTCTGCTGCTACCGCTGGCCGCGCATAGCGTACCGTTCACTGTCGCCCTGTTGGTAGTCGCGTCGATTTGCATTTATGCGACCCTGAGTATCTTCTGGACGATTCCCACTGCCTATCTGGACGGGGGCGCGGCCGCAGCAGGTATCGCGACGATTACCGCGATTGGTGCGATCGGCGGCGCGGTAAGCCCTTCGCTCGTTGGAATGCTGAAGACCGAAACAGGCAGCGTCTACGCCGGTTTTGCCGTTATCGCGGCGCTCCTGATCGTGGGCATGGTGGCGCTCCTGTGGGCGGTGCCCGCACCGCAACGCTATACCGTGAGCGCAGGGCGGCCGGCTGCGTTGAAGTAAGCAGGCCGCGCGAGCTTTCAGTTCAGACGGTGCACCACGCAGCCAACCGTCGTTTCATCGCCGCGCGCATTGAAGTCCGCAGGTACCGTCTCTCGCTCTCGCACGTCGGCCAGCACGCCGGAGCGAGTAGCGCGGCATCACTCCTTCCCGGTCGTTTGTGATACGGCTCGATCAGCGCCCCGGAACGGTTGAATATGAATGGACCGTTGCGGCACAGCTGCCGGGTTTCAGCTTTAGCGTTTAGACCGGCCAGCGCAGCCTCGGCATTTAAACACGGACGGCATTCCGTACGTTAGTGCGAAGATACGGTAGTGAACCACCCTCGCGGTTTACCGGTCCACATGAGACATCCACTGCCCGCTATCTGCCGACATGCGAATCCGATGCTAAAGAGCGCTCTAGATGACCGAGCCGGCTGATTCCGACGACAACACCGTCCCGGCCCCCTCGGTTTCTTCCGAGCGGCGCCGCGCACCCCGGCCGCGCCGGATTCCGCGCAGCCGCGAGCAGGAGGCGCGACTGGCCGCACGCGAGCCGGCCTTTGAACCGATCCCGTTTTCCGTCGACGAAGCCGCCGGGCGCCCCCCATTTACCGAAAGACTCGATGCCTGGTTCAAAACGCACCGCTGGCAGCCATTCGACTTTCAGCGCGAGGTGTGGCAAGAAATCGGCCGCGGCGCAAGCGGTTTGCTGCACGCCACCACCGGCGCGGGTAAAACATGGGCGGTCTGGTTCGGTGCCCTTGGCGCCTTCGCTGCCACAGCGCCGTCCGCCCGTCATCGCGCGCCGCGCACGCAGCCTGAGCCGCTCACCGTTCTGTGGATCACGCCGATGCGCGCGCTCGCCGCGGATACCGCGCGTGCCTTGCAAAGCTCCGCGGCAGAACTCGCCGTCCCGTGGAGCGTCGGGCTGCGTACCGGCGACACATCGTCGGCGGAGCGCGCGCGGCAGAACCGGCGCATGCCCTCGGCGCTGGTTACGACACCCGAAAGCCTAACGCTGATTCTTACGCGGCCCGATGCGCGCGACGTGCTCTCGCACGTGCGTCTGGTGATCGTCGACGAATGGCACGAGTTGCTCGGCAACAAGCGCGGCACACAGACTCAACTCGCGCTCGCGCGTCTCGCGCATTGGCGGCCTGAATTGCTGGTGTGGGGCTTGTCGGCGACGCTCGGCAATCTGCCCTTCGCCACCGAAGTATTGCTCGCACCCGTGCAGACGCCGCGCGTCAGCGTGCATGGGGCGCTCCCTAAAGCATTGATCGTCGACACGGTGATTCCGGAGACCATCGAGCGCTTTCCGTGGGGCGGCCATGTCGGCATGCGTCAGGTCGGCGCCGTGGCCGATGCGATCGGCGAAGCACAGACGTCGCTCGTTTTCACCAACACGCGTTCGCAGTGCGAGGTCTGGTATCAGGCGCTGCTTGAAGCACGGCCCGAATGGGCCGGCCTGATCGCGTTGCATCACGGTTCGCTCGACCAGGAAGTACGCGAATGGGTCGAACGCGGCCTCAAGAACGGCATGTTGAAAGTGGTTGTGTGTACATCGAGCCTCGATCTCGGCGTCGATTTCCTGCCTGTGGAACGCGTGTTTCAGATCGGCTCGCCGAAGGGCGTCGCCCGTTTGATGCAACGCGCGGGACGCTCGGGCCATGCACCGGGCCGCCCATCGCGCGTCACGATCGTGCCGACGCATGCGCTTGAACTCGTCGAAGCCGCCGCGGCGCGCGAGGCCGTCGAAAAGCGTCAGATAGAGGGCCGCGAAACGCCGGAGAAACCGTTCGACGTGCTCGTGCAGCATCTCGTCACCGTGGCGATCGGGGGTGGCTTCGACGCCCACGAACTGTACGGCGAAATTCGCGGCACCTACGCCTACCGGCAATTGACCCCGGAGGAATTCGACTGGGCCCTCGGTTTTGTCGAAGGCGGCGGCACGGCGTTGCGTGCGTACCCCGACTATCATCGCGTGGTGCGCGACAGCGGCGGATTGTATCGCGTGCCACGCGAGGATCTGGTGCGCCGGCATCGTAACAACATCGGTACGATCGTCGCGAACGGCACCTTGAATGTCGCCTTTCTGTCCGGCGGCCGCATCGGGGCGATCGAGGAGTCGTTTATTTCGCGGCTGAAGCCGGGTGATATTTTTACCTTCGGAGGCCGCGCGCTCGAATTGATCCGCGTGCAGGATATGACCGCGTGGGTAAGGCGCGCCACCTCGTCACGCGGAGCCATGCCGAAGTGGGCGGGCAGCCGCATGCCGCTTTCCTCCGAGCTTGCCGATGCAACGTTGATGATGCTCGCGCGCGCCGCCAACGGCATTTACGACGAACCGGAAATGCGCGCTGTGCGACCCCTGCTGGAATTGCAGCAGAAGTGGTCGGCGTTGCCGGAGCCTGGTGTGCTAGTGGTGGAACTCGTGAAATCGCGCGAAGGACATCATTTCTTTTGTTATCCGTTTGCCGGGCGCACCGCGCACGTCGGCCTGGGTGCATTGCTCGCATGGCGGGTGGCTCGCGAGACGCCCGGCACTTTTTCGATTTCGATGAACGACTACGGTTTCGAGTTGTTGTCCGCGCAACCATTCGATTGGGCGGCGGCATTAGAGAACAGCCTGTTGTCGCTGAACGAACTCGATCACGACATTCTTGCGAGCCTCAATTCGTCTGAACTCTCCATGCGACGCTTTCGCGAGATCGCGCGCGTGTCGGGGCTGGTGTTTCAAGGGCATCCCGGACAGCAAAAAAGCGCACGGCAATTGCAGGCGTCGAGTGGACTCTTCTACGAGATCTTCCGCAATCACGATAGCGGCAACCTGCTGCTCAATCAGGCCGATGCCGAGGTGCTGTTGCAGGAACTCGATGCCCAGCGCATTCGCGTCGCGCTCGAGCGGATGAATGCGAGCCGCGTGGTCGTCATGCGTCCAAAGAAGCCGACGCCGTTTGCGTTTCCGCTGATCGTCGGACGCTTGCGCGAGAAAGTCAGCACGGAGAAACTCGCGGATCGCGTCGAGCGGATGCTTGCGGAACTCGAGAAGGCGGCGCGCACATGAAACCCACTTCGCTGCCGGTCGAAATCGCCGGGCATCCCCTGGTGTTGTCGAGCTTGAGTGCGATATTCGATCCCACGCTGCGCTGCTTGTTCGTGGCCGATGCGCACTTCGGCAAGGACGCGGTGTTTCGCGCACGCGGCATTCCGGTGCCGATCGGTTCGACCGCCGACAACCTGATGCGCCTCGATATCCTGATCGCTGAGTTCGAACCGGCCCTGCTCGTGTTTCTCGGCGACCTGCTGCATGCGCGCGAGGCGCGCGGGAAAGAAACGCTCGACGCGTTGCATATCTGGCGCGCGCAGCATGCGGCGCTGCGGGTGGTGCTGGTCGAGGGCAATCATGACCGGCATGCAGGTGCGCTGCCGGATACGCTCGGCGTCGAGTATGTGCAGGAGCCTTGGCGGATTGGCCCTTGGGCGCTGTGTCATCACCCGCAGGTGGTCGAGGGTGCGTATGCGTTAGCGGGTCATGTGCATCCGGTTTATCGAATCACGACGCGGACCGATTCGCTGCGTGTGCCGTGCTTCCGGTTTGGGACTGCTTGCGGGGTGCTGCCGGCGTTCGGCAGTTTTACCGGCGGCGCGCGTGAGGATGGCCGCGTGGTTGGGGAGAAGGTTTTTGTAGTGGTGCAGGAACGGGTGATCGAGGTGGGGCGGTGAAGATTTTGTGAAAATCGGTTTTGGCCTTTGCTGGCGATGATGTGAGATGCCGCCGCGAGTCATTGTGCACGGCCGCTGGGACGATGCGAGCGACGACGAGCGCCGCATCGCGTGGGCCCGCGCTTTCTCGACGCAGCCGCGCCGTTCGCGCTGGGCAGCGTAATCCCCCACCCGCATGCGCGACCACCCTGTCTCACGCGCAAGTTTCAGGGTCAGGCACGGTAACTGCTGGTTAGCAAGTGACGTACAGGCATGCCGGCGTTACGGCACCCACTGCTCAAATAGAAAACACAATTTCCACCACGCAAAAGGAAACCATCATGCGCAGACGACAATTCATCATGACCACCAGCGCCGCTTTAGCCACTGCGGGTCTTGGCCTCGCCGGCTGTACGACCACGTCGCCGTCCTCGAGCGCGTCGCCTTCGGCGAACGCCGGTAAGCGCGACACGATCAACGCCGGTGTCGACTCCACGCTTTCGCGCCTGTACGCAAATGTCGCCGGCTCCCGTGAACTGGTCGGCAAAGCACGCGGGGTGCTGGTATTCCCGTCCGTGATTTCGGCGGGCTTCTGGGTCGGCGGCCAATACGGCGAAGGCGCCTTGCGCGTGGGCGGCCGCACGACGGGCTACTACAGCACCGTCGCTGGCTCGTTCGGTTTGCAGATCGGTGCTCAGTCGAAGGCCCTCGTGTTTCTGTTCATGACGCAAGAGGCCCTCGACAAATTCCTCCGCAGCGAGGGATGGGCGGCAGGCGCCGATGCGACCGTCGCCGTGCTGAAGGTCGGCGCGAACGGCGCGGTCGACACCTCGACCGCCACCAGCCCCGTCGAAGCTTTTGTGCTGACGAACGGCGGCTTGATGGCCGGTGTGTCGCTGGAAGGCACCAAGATCTCACGTCTGATGATCTGAGCGAGGCACGCTCTGGCAAGTAGGCACGCCGTCATGCAGTCGCACAGCCGACTGCATGACGGCTCCGTCTGACGGCGATCCGTGCGTTGATTGAGGCGCGGGCCTCGGTCACTTGACCACGGTGTAACTTGACCACGGTGTAAAATTCACCCCCCGTTTTGCAATCTTGCCTGGCCCCTGCTCCGCCTTGCGCCGAGACATGATCCTGTCTGACGCATCGCGTATCGCCACGCTGTTTGCCGCCGTTTTGCGGTTACGTTCGCCGGATGATGCGAACGCCGACAAACGGCAAGCTCCCCGAGGCCGGTTCTTTTTTACTACATTAGACGTTTCGCGCAGTATGCCGGAGGCCAACGTGACAAGACGCGTCTCGCTCGACGATGAGACCGAATTCGCAATCTGGAAACGAAGCAGCGCGGCAGAGGCGACGCCGTCGCGCCGCGTATTGATCGGGCATCGCGACAAGGCGATCGGCGAATCGCTTGAGCTGCTACTTTCGCTGAAGGGATTCGATGCGGTTTACGCCACCGACCTAAGCAAGGTAAACAGCTTTCTGAAGTGGTGGAAACCGCATGCGGTTTTACTCGATACGAGGCTCGATTCCGTTTCGGATTACCAATTTACGCGCACCGTGCGCGCCGAAGCAGCGAACGCCGGAATACTGTTGCTGGCAATGAGCAATATCTGGCCGCTCGATCCAATTGGTGTGCTGAAGGCAGCCGGTTTCGACGGACATTGCCGGCGGCCTTGTTCGCTGTGGCGCGTGGTGGACATCCTCCAAGGCTATTTCGTCCACGCTTGAGCAAGACGCACGGCTACTCGCAACGAGCCCGGTTGGCTCAGCCAGTTTTAGCCCAATCCGTTGGCTCGCGGCGTGGCCTCAGGCTGTGTTTCCGGCAGCGTAAGCGAGGCCACCTCGCACCGCGGCCACTGCCGCAGCACCTCGGGCGCCAACAGCAACTTAGCCGCTCGCACCCCTGCACCCATGACGATCTGAGCGCGCTCCATCACCGCGGCATCGGCGAGGACGCGCCAATCCGGCGGCAGGCCGAAGGCCGTGATTCCGCCAAACTCCATCCCGCTATGCGCCACGGCGGCCTCCCGTTTGGCGAACGAAAGCCGCTGCGCACCCAACGCAGCCTTCACCGCGCCATTGATGTCGAGGCGCCGCGAACCCAGCGAGATCAGCGCCGCATAATGCTCGGCGCCGTCCTTCTTATAGCGAATCACGATCGTGTTCGCGCAGTCCTCCAGGCCGAAACCGTAGCGCGAGCTGAATTCGGCGGTGTCCGACGCGTCGTCGCTCACGGCGAACACCGTCACGCCCTGGGCCGGCAACTGCGCGGCGACATGCTCCGGCAAATGCGCGCCCAATTGTTCGGCGGGAATGACGTCCAACTGCTTGAGGCGTTCGTGCGAGTGCATAGTGAAATAAGTGTGTGGGTCCATCGGCATTCTAACGGCACACCTCGGTCCCGGCGTGTCGCCGGTGCACGGAGCGGGCTTGTTATAGTGACGGGCACAAGGTTTGCGCGAGGCATCGATGCGAAGACTGCGTCGAGGCCGCCTCAACGGCGCGCACATGGCGCATCCGGCGCCAGGACCCATCGAGAAGAACGACCATGAACATGGACATCGACACGCTTTCCGCCGAGAACCTCCAGTTGGTGGCTCGCAAACAGGCTAACTGGGCAATCAGCGCATTCAAACAATTCGCTGAAGACCGCTGTGCAGCCATGGCCGCCAGCATCGCCTTCTACGCGGCATTCTCGCTCGCGCCCACGCTGGTCATGGTAATCGCCGTCGCCGGCTGGTTCTTCGGCGCCGAAGCCGCACGCGGCGAACTGTTCACCCACATTCACGGTCTGCTCGGCGACCAGGCGGCCGCGGGCGTGCAGACCATCGTCGAGAACGCACATCACAGCGGCAGCGCCGGCGGCGTGGCGGCCATCATTTCGTTCACGATGCTGGCAATCGGCGCCTCGGCCACCTTCTCGTCGCTCAATAGCGCACTCAATATCGTGTGGCCGTACGCCGGGCCGCGTTCGTCGAGCGTGATCGCGCTGGTGCGCGTGCGTCTGATCTCGTTCGGCCTGGTGCTCGGCGTCGCGTTCCTGCTGATCGTCTCGCTGGTGCTCGATACGGTCATCACTTTCATCGGCAAGTGGCTGTGGGGCGATTCGCCGTATGTGGCGATCGGCAACCTGCTGCAACTCGGGGTCGGTTTGCTGGTACTGGCCTTCGCCTTCGCCGGTCTGTTGAAGTTTCTGCCGGACGCAAGGGTGCGGTGGCGCGATGCGTTGGTCGGTGGGCTCGTCGCGGCGGTGCTGTTCTCGGCTGGCAAGAAGCTGTTCGCCCTCTATATCGCGCATGCCGGCATGGCCAGCTCGTTCGGCGCTGCCGGCTCGCTCGCCGTCCTGCTGATGTGGCTGTACTTTTCGGCCGCCGTGCTCCTGCTCGGCGCGGAGTTTTCGGCGGCGCGCGGGCGCATGCACGATCCGCGCGGGGGCTGGGGCATGCAGGACGACCCGCCGCCCGGCAGTCGCGCCAAGCTCGCTTCGGTGCTGGCTGCATCGACGGTATCGGCCGACGCACTGCCGCCGCGCGTTGCCGAGCGCGACGCCCGTGCCGCCAGGCTTGCCAGCGCAACCGGAACGGCGGCGGCGGCGGCGGCGACTCTTGCGGCAACCGCTCCAGCGTCGGCTTTGCCGCGGGCGCAACCGCAAAAAAAGGCCTCGGCGCGGGCGGCCGCAGTCAGGATCGGCCGCACGGTCGTCATTGCCGAAGCGCAGGCGACACGCGTGGCCGCCGTCACGCTGGTCGAAGCGAGCCGCAAAGCCGTAGCCGCCGATCGGTATGTAAGACGGCATCCGTGGACCTCGGTACTGTTTGCGGCGGCTGCCGGACTGGCCGCCGCCACCGTGGCGCGCCGCAATGGCGACGATCACGTCCTCCGCGAGTCAGAACGCAAGCGGGGGCGCCCCGGGTGACAAGGCGAGTGAAGACTCATCAGCCGTAAAGACCTCAGCGGCGGATATCGATATTCGCGGCGCTTGCGCCTGCTCACAACGCATAAATTCTGTCCAGCGCGCCCGTCAAGCGAGACATGGCCCCACTTTTATATGGGCGCTTCAGAGCAACCCTGAAAGCTGGACGACTAGATTACAAAACGCCTTCAAACAGGCATCCAAATTGCGGGAACCGAAGCCCGCGCTGACAACAAAACAACAATAATGCGCCATTGACGAATAACTATTGCGAAAACAGCAATAATCGCTAACGGGCTTTAAATACAAGGGTTTGCGCCTTTGTCACTTTTTAGAGACACTCTTTTTTTTCCATTTCTTACTGCTTGAGGCAGTGAGCTATTCTCCTTTCCGCAACAACGAAACTAATCATCTGCGTGGAGAAATGGATGAAACGAATCGCACTGTCTACCCTCTCGCTGGCGCTTCTCGGCGTCACCGGCGTGGCACATGCTCAAAGCAGCGTTACCCTGTACGGTTTGATCGACGAATCGATCCAGTACGTTCATAACACGACGAATTCAGCCGGCGGTCCGAACAAGAACCTGGTTGCGATGTACGGCGGCAACCTGCAAGGCGATCGCTTCGGCTTGAAGGGCACGGAAGACCTCGGCGGTGGCCTGAAGGCAATCTTCCAGATTGAAAATGGTTTTGACGTGAACACCGGCAAGCTGGGTCAGGGCGGCCGGATGTTCGGTCGTCAAGCCTACGTCGGCCTGACGGGCGATCAATGGGGTACGTTCACGCTGGGTCGTCAATACGATCCGCTGGTCGACCTGGTTCAGCCGCTGACGGCTGACAACTACTTCGGTTCCACCTTCACCACGCCGGGCGACGTCGACAACAACGATAACTCCTCGCGCACGAACAGCGCTGTCAAGTACACCTCGCCGGTGTGGGGCGGCTTCCAGTTCGAAGGCATGTACGCATTCGGCGGCGTGGCCGGCTCGACGGGTTCGGGTCAAACGTGGGCGGGCGCGGCAACGTACGCAACGGGTCCGTTCAGCGTGGCTGCGGGTTACTACCGTGCCAACAACGGCAACACGCTGGCTAGCCGCACGGCAGGCACGCCGCCGGCAGCAGGCTGGAACGGCAGCACGTCGGACGGCACGTTCGACGGCCAGGTCAACACGGCCTACGCTGCAGCGAAGTCGATCGGTATCGCGTCGGTCGCGGGGCAATACGTGGCAGGCCCGTTCACGGTCAACCTCCGCTACAGCAACGCGCAATACAAGCCGGATGCGAATTCGGGCTTCGGTTCGACCGAGAAGTTCAACGTCGGCGGTGTGTACCTTGGCTACCAGGCAACGCCGGCTATGCTGGTGGGCGTGGGCTACATCTACACGAAGGCTACGGGCGACTCGAGCGCAACGTACAACCAGGTCTCGCTGGGCGGCGACTACAACCTGTCGAAGCGCACGGACATCTACCTGGTCGGCGCATGGCAACACGCAAGCGGCGAACAACGTACCTCGGGCGGCAAACTGGTTTCGGCTGGCGCATCGATCGGTTCGTACGGCTACAACTCGGCTTCCAGCTCGCAAGAAATGGTCAGCCTGGGCATCCGCCACAAGTTCTAATCGAACTTGACGGACTGCTGAAGCAACACGCAGTTGAAGACCAGCCACGGGCGAACAGCCTGTGGCTGGTTTTTTTTCGTCCCTCGATTCTTTCGATTCCTTCGATCCCGCCCGTGAATCGCAGCCGTGGTCCGCTGAATGCCGGCCACGCGCCGCTCGATAGCCCTCAGCGCAGCGCAGCGCCGCTCGCCAGTTGACGCGCTTCGGCGAGATTCGCCCGAGCCTGCGTCACGATTTCCGCGCTCACGCCCGGCACCTGTTCGAGCCGCTCCCAATACTGGATCGCGCGCGGGTAGTCGTGCGCTTCGAATGCCGCCGACCCCGCCAGCGCCAACGCCTTCGGGTTCGCGGGATCGAGCGTCAACGCGGCCTCCACGCTCTGCAACGGCGCGCCCGTCAGGTCGCCGCCGTTGGCGCTCGCCTGGGCGTCGGCGTAATCGGCGAGCAACTGCGGATCGCCGGGCGTCAACGCAAGCGCGCGCCGGTAAGCGGCAGCGGCATCGTCGGCGCGTTCGAGCACGGCATAGGAGCGCGCCAGCATGGTCCAGCCGGCGGCATCGTCGGGCTGCCGCCGCAATCTGGCCGCGAGGCGTCCAACCATCACGTCGAGCGAGCCCTGGGTGGCGGCGTGGCTGTCTTCCGGTCCGGCGGCGCTGTCCGCCTGCACCGCCGCCGCGAGCGGATCACCAAGGCGCATGTACAGTACCAGCGCCGCGCTCGGGAGCAACGCCAGCAGCAGCGCCGCGGTGCCCGCGCGTTGTGCGATGCTGCCCGCACGCACGGTCGCCGGGGCGGGCTCCGCGCCGGTCTCGTCGACGAAACGCCGCTCGAGTTCACGCCGCGCGTTGCCATGCTGCGCGCTCGACAGGTCGCCGGCCGCGACCTGCCGCGCCAACTCGGCCATTTCGGTCCGGAACATCACCGTGGCTAGGGCAGCGCCGCCGCCGTCGGCACGGCTTAGCGCCATGTCGCCGCGGGAGCCTCGTCGCAACAGCGGCACGATCACGGACAACAGGGCCGCGACCAGCATCGACGCGACGATCAGCCAGAATTGAATCATCTCGGTAAGCCCTCGTCAGCCGTTGCCATTAACGCGTCGACGCGGCGGCGCTCGGCGTCGTCGAGCGGTCGGGCGGCGATGCCGCGCCGGCGCCCGATCACGCGCCACCCCACCCACGCACCCGCCGCCAGCGCGGCGAACGGGCCGAACCACAGCACCCACGTCAGCGGTTTGAGCGGGGGCCGGTACAGCACGAAATCGCCGTAGCGGCGCGCCATGTAAGCCTGAATCTGCGCGTCGGTGGCGCCCCCTCGAACCTGCTCGCGGATGCGCTCGCGCAGATCGGCGGCCAGATCGGCATTCGAATCGGCGAGGGTCTGGTTCTGGCACACGAGGCACCGAAAGCTCTCGGCGAGATTGCGCACGCGCGCATCTTCGCCGGCGACGCCCGGGCCGTCCGCCGCCGCGCCGAGCGAGATCGCCAGCAGCACGAGCGCGCCGCCGCGCCGTGCCCGGCTTCGCGCGCCGCTAACCATTGCCGCCTCCGCCCTCTCGCTGCAGCTGTCTGAGCAAGGGTACGATCACGCCGTCGAGCGATGCCGCTGTCAGCGGTCCGGCCTGCCGATAGCGGACGATGCCCAGGCGATCGATCACGAAAGTCTCCGGCACGCCGTACACGCCGTAGTCGATCCCGGTCTGGCCGCTGCGATCGACCAGCGACGCCGTGTACGGATCGCCCGCCTCGGCCAGCCACTGCCGCGCCGGCTGGGGGTCGTCCTTGTAATTCAGGCCGTACACCGGCGCGATCCGCCGCGCCGCGAGATCGACCAGCACCGGCTGCTCGTCGCGGCAGGGCTCGCACCACGAGGCCCACACGTTGAGTATCCACACCTGCCCGCGCAACGAGTGCGAGGACACGCGCTCGCCGGTTGCCGCGAGGCGCGGCAGATCGAACCCGGGCGCGGGGCGCCCGATCAACGCCGAGGGCAACTGCCGCGGATCGTGTCTGAGGCCTGCCGCCAGCAAAGCGAGCAGCACGAGGAACGCGGCGAGCGGAACCAGCGCACGTTTCATCGGCCTGCCTCGCTGACGGAATTCGCTGCCTTGGCGGCGGCGGCCGTGCCCGGGACATCTGCGGCGGGCCGCGTGAGCGTGTTGCCGACGACGCGCTCGCGCCAACGCCCACTCGTGCGCCGCCCCGGCATCAAGCGATAGCGCCGGTCGCTCGCGGCCAGCAGGCCGCCGAACGCCATCAGCAGACAGCCGCCCCAGATCCAGCGAACGAACGGCTTGATCTGGATACGCAGCGTCCACGCGCCCGCACCGATCGGCTCGCCCATCGCCACGTACAGGTCGCGCAGCAGGCCGTGATCGATGGCCGCCTCGGTCATCGGCATCTTCTGGACGAGAAACGTGCGTTTCTCGGGATACAACGTGGCCACCGACCGGCCGTCCCGGCTCACGGCCACGCTGGCGCGCGTCGCCAGATAGTTTGGACCACTGACCTGAACCACGCCGTCGAAACGAAATCGATAAGCGCCGAGTTCGACGGTCTCGCCGCTGCGCATCGGCACGTCACGCTCCACCTGATAACCCTTGACCATCGTCACGCCGATGATGAACACGCCGATGCCGGCATGCGCGAACCACATCCCGTAGTACGCCCGCGGCACCCGCCGCGCACGCGCGACGAGCGAGACCCGTGCTTTGCCAGGCGAACGGCGATCTGGCCCGGCGGCCGGCATCACGGCCGCGGCGCTTGCCGACTCAACCGCAGACCCAGCCGAAGACTCAACCGCAGACCCAACCGAGGCCCCACCCGCAGACTCGCCCGCAGACCCACCCGCCGGCACGCCGAGCCGTTCGTACACACTCACGGCCACGGTCGCGAAGCTCCACACCGCGAGAAGAATCCCCAGACTGACGAGCGGCCGCCAGTTGCCCAGCACCCACGGCAACAGCAGCGCGGTGAGCACGCTAACCAGTGCCGCCCAGCGCAGACGCCGCGCCAGATCGGGCACGCGCGCGGCGCGCCAGCGCGCGAGCGGCCCGATACCCATCAGAAAGATCGCCGGCGTCATCAGCGGCACGAACACGCTGTCGAAATACGGCGGCCCGACGGAAATCTTGTCGAGACCGAGCGCGTCCAGCGCCATCGGATACAGCGTGCCAAGCAGCACCGACGCCGCCGCCACCATCAGCAGCACATTGTTCGACAGGAGCAGAGCCTCACGCGAAACCGGCTCGAAGCCCGCACCCAGACCGATCTGCGGTGCACGCCACGCGAACAGCAGCAGCGCGCCGCCCACCACCAGCGCAAGGAACGCGAGAATGAAAATGCCGCGCGTCGGATCGCTGGCAAACGCATGCACCGACGTGACCACGCCCGAGCGCACGAGAAACGTGCCGAGCAGACTCAGCGAAAACGCGCAGATCGCCAGCAGTGCGGTCCAGCTACGAAAGCTGCCGCGCTTGTCGGTCACGGCCAGCGAATGGATCAGCGCGGTGCCCGCGAGCCACGGCATGAACGACGCGTTTTCGACCGGGTCCCAGAACCACCAGCCGCCCCAGCCGAGCTCGTAGTACGCCCAGCCGCTGCCGAGCATGATGCCGAGCGTGAGAAAGAGCCATGCTGCCGTCGTCCACGGGCGCGACCAGCGCGCCCACGCCGCATTCAGTTCGCCCGACAGCAGCGCCGCAACCGCAAACGCGAACGCCACCGAAAAGCCGACGTAGCCCATGTAGAGCATGGGCGGGTGAATCACCATGCCCGGATCCTGCAGCAGCGGATTCAGATCGCGGCCGTCCATCGCGGGCGGCATCAGGCGGTTGAATGGATTGGAGGTGAACAGCATGAACAGCAGGAAGCCGGCGGCGATCCAGCTCATCACGGCAAGCACGCGCGCCACCATCGGCACCGCGAGTTGGCGGCTGAAAAACGTCACGGCGACCATCCACACGGTCAGCAGCAGCACCCATAGCAACAACGAGCCTTCATGGCCGCCCCAGACGGCAGCGAACCGATAGATGGCAGGCAGCGCGGAATTTGAATTGTCGGCGACGTAGACCACCGAAAAATCGTCGTTCAGGAATGACCAGGCGAGACAGCCGAACGCCAATCCAACGAACCCGCACTGCGCACGCGCCGCCGGCCACGCGAGCCGCATCCAGCCTGCGATGCCTCGCTGCGCGCCGATCAGCGGCAGGATGCCCGTCGTCAGCGCGAGCAGCAGTGCGAGGATCAGAGCAAAGTGGCCGATCTCGGGGATCAAGGTTGGGCTCCTTCTTTACGGCGATCGGCGCCGCGATCCTCGCCGCCGGTCATTCGAGTTGTCACGCGCAACGCCACCGGCGTGACAGAGCCCGCCGATGCAGCCGGCCGCATCGTTGCGGCTTGCGCGCGGCGAACAGCGTCGGCCGCGTCGGGCGGCATGTATTTTTCGTCATGCTTCGCGAGCACTTCGTCGGCGTGGAACTGACCGTCGCTGCCGAGCCAGCCCTGCGCGACCACGCCGCTGCCTTCGCGGAACAGGTCCGGCAGGACGCCGTGATAGACCACGGCCACCTGCTTGACGGTATCGGTCACGACAAAGCGCACGGTCAGGCCGTCCGGGGCACGCGTCAGCGAACCGCGTTCGACCAGCCCGCCGAGACGGAACCGATGGACCGCCGGCATTTGTTGCGCCGCGATCTGGCTCGGACTCACGAAGAACACCACGTTGGCGCGAAACGCGTTGAGCACCAGCGCGCAGGTGAGCCCCGCGGCCGCCACCGCGCCGACGATCCAGCCGAGCCGCCAGCTTCTAGCCTTCATCCACACGCCCCGGCGCGCCGGCGGCGGGCGCCGCGCGCGCGACTTCGCGGACCTGGCCGCGCACGCGCCAGGCTTCGACGGCCAGCAACGCGAAGGTCGTCGCGAGCGCCGCCGCCAGATAAGGGCTCTGCCCGAGCATCGCCACTACGCTTGCCACGCTGTTCATGCCGCACGCTCCTCAAGGTTCGTTTCCCACGGCGCCGCGTGACGTCGCTCGCGCATGACGGCGCGCACACGCGCCAGCGTCACGGCGATCGCGTACGACCAGAAGCCGCCCGTCATGACGACGATGCCCCACACCATCGACGCGCTCATCGACACGCCGCTGCCGAAGCTCAGCGACGGCCCCTGATGCAACGTGTACCACCACTGCACCGAAAAATAGATCACCGGAATATTCACGACGCCGATCAACGCCTGCACGGCGCAGGCGCGGTCGGCGCGGCGCGGATCGTCGATCGCCGCATACAGCGCGAGAAAGCCGATGTAGAGAAACAGCAGGATCAGTTCCGACGTGAGACGCGCGTCCCACACCCACCAGGCGCCCCATGTCGGCTTACCCCACAGCGAGCCGGACAGCAGCGCGATAAAAGTGAAGAGTGCGCCGGTGGGCGCCAGCGCCCGCGCCATCATCGCGGCGAGGCGCGCGTTGAGCATCAGCCCGAGTGCGCAATAAGAAGCCATCACCAGATAGATCAGCATCGACATCCACGCGGCGGGCACGTGAACGAACATGATGCGATACACGTCGCCCTGCAACGCGTCGCTCGGCGCCACCATCAGGCCGATCGCGAGGCCGGCGAGCATCAAGAGCACGGCGGCCGCGGCGAAAAACGGCACGAGCCGTGCCGCGAGTGGATCGAAGGTGCGCGGCGACGCGTAGCGGAACCAGTTCGGGCGGTTCATCTTCGTTACTCCATCGTGATGCGCAGGGCGGCGGCGCTGGCCCACGGGCACAGCGGGACGCCGGCGCACAGTGCTGCGCCGAGCAGCGAAAAGTTGGCCGCGGACCACGCCGCGCTGCCGGCCGGATCGGCCGCGCCGACGCCGAAAATCAGCACCGGCACATACAGCGGCAGAATCAGCAGGCCGAGCAGCGCGCCGCCGCCTCGCATGCCGAGCGTGAGTGCGGCGCCCATCGAGCCGATCAGGCTCAGAAGCGGCGTGCCGAGCAGCAGCGATGCCATCAACGGCACGGTGTCGCGCAACCCGAGGTCGTATTGCAGCGCGACCACCGGCGCGAGCAGCACCAGCGCGAAGCCGCTCGTCAGCCAGTGCGCGGCGATCTTGCCGAATACGATGGCCGGCAGCGGTTGCGGCGACAGCATCATCTGTTCGAGCGCGCCGCTCGCGAAATCCTGGCCGAACAGCTGTCCGGCGGAGAGCATCGCGGCGAACAATGCCGTCACCCAGAGCACGCCGGGGGCGATCACATGCAGCAGCGCCGGATCGGTGCCGACCGCGAGCGGAAACAGGCTCGAAGCGATCACGAAGAACAGCAACCCACCGAGCGCGACGCTGCGCCTGCGCCAGCTGAGCGCGAGTTCGCGGCGCACGATGCCGAGCATCAGCGCGGTCATGACGCGCCCCCTTCGAGTTGCAGATGATGAGTGCACGTGACGGCGGTCGGTAACGGCAGGTGGGTGGTCGCCACCACGATGCCGCCGTCCTGCATATGGTCGTCGAGCGCGTCGCACAGCCACGCCTGGGCGGCGTCGTCGAGCGCTTCGGCCGGTTCGTCGAGCAGCCACAAGGGCTTGCGCTCGAGCATCACGCGGGCCAGCGCCACCCGGCGCCGCTGCCCTTGCGACAAGCTGCCGACGCGCACCTGCCGTAGCGGCCACAGCCCGGCGATCTCCAGCACGTCGCGCTCGTGCAGGCGGGCATCGCCCAAACCGCCCGGATTCACGCCGAGCAGCGCGGCGAAACGCAGATTTTCCAGCACGGACAAATCGTCGCTGAGCCCGTTGCTATGACCGACGTAGGCGCGCTCACGGCGAAACCGCTCCGGCTGCGCCTGCACGTTCATGCCGCGCCATCGCACGCTGCCGGCGGCCGGCGGCAGCAGGCCCGCCAGCGCCCGCAGCAGCGTGGTCTTGCCGCAGCCATTCGAGCCGTGGATTTGCAACGCCGAACCGGGCTCGATTTCGAAACCGACGCCGTCGACGATCATGCGCTCGCCGCGTCCCAACCCCAACTGTTCAGCACATAGCATCGCAAACCGCCCATGGATTGGCTGACATCGCTTACATCTCCGCTCGCCTATGCATTCACTGCACTGCTCAGTGCTTGCCAGCGTCGCGCTTCGCGGCCGCATCGGCCTGCGCCTGCGTCATATTCGGCAACTGGTGCGCAATGCCCTTGTGACAGTCGATACAGGTTTTCTCGCCGGTCCCGAGGAAGCGCTGGTGCGCCTCCTGCGCACGCGGACTCTGCCGCGTGAAGTCCATGTACTCGAACGAGTGGCAATTGCGGCACTCCAGCGAATCGTTCGCCTTGAAGCGCGCCCATTCGTGTTCTGCCAACTCAAGCCGCTTGTCCTGGAACTTCTCGCGCGTGTTCACCACGCCGAACACCTTGGCCCAAACTTCTTTCGACGCCTGCATCTTGCGGGCGATCTTGTCGGTCCAGTTGTGCGGCACGTGACAGTCGGAACACTTGGCATGCACGCCGCTGCGATTGCTGAAGTGAATCGTGGTCTTCAGCTCGGCAAAGGTGTTGTCGCGCATCTCGTGGCAGCCGGTGCAGAACGCTTCGGTGTTGGTCAATTCCATCGCCGTGTTGAACGCGCCCCAGAACACCACGCCCGCGATAAAACCGCCCAGGGTCAGAAACCCCAGGCTGAAATAGGTGCTCGGCCGATTGATGGTTCGCCAGTAGCGCCGGATCAGATCGCGCATGTCGGCCTCTATTTCTTCCTGGGCTGGGCGGGGGCCGGCGGCAACCGGACGTCCGCAATATCGGCGAACGTGCTGCCGACCAACGGCTTCGTATCGGCCTGCGGCACATGACACTGCGTGCAGAAATAGCGGCGCGGCGCGAGATGACCGAGCGTTTCGCCGGCACGGTCGGTGTAGTGCGAGACCGCGATCGGCACCGCGCCACTCTCTTCAGCACGGCTGCGGGCGTGGCAGGCGAGACATCGATTGGCATTGCGGTCGAGCTGATAGCCGTCGATCTTGTGCGGAATGGTCGGCGGCTGCTGCGCGTAAGCGCGGCCGCGGATCACATCCCGGTTTTCGGTGGGCGCGATCAGCGGCGGCTTCGCTTCCTCGTCGAGCGGCGTAGCGCCCCGCAACGTATCGTGGAACGGCGTCGCCGGAATAGTCGGCTGAGCGCTGGCGCCCAGCGCGAGCATCGAGAGGACCGCAAGGAAGAACCATGCGCGCATGGCGTGCTCCTAGACTTTGACAATTTTCACCGCGCACTTCTTGAAGTCGGTCTGCAGCGAAATCGGATCGGTGGCGTCGAGCGTGACCTTGTTGATGAGCTGGCTCGAATCGAACCACGGCACGAACACGAGGCCGCGTGGCGGCTTGTCGCGACCGCGCGTCTCGATCCGCGTGCGGATGTATCCGCGCCGCGACATCACGTTGACTTCGACGCCGCGCCGCAAGCCCATCGCTTTGGCGTCGTCGGGATGCATGAAGCACACGGCATTCGGAAATGCGCGGTATAGCTCGGGTACGCGGCGCGTCATCGAACCCGAGTGCCAGTGTTCGAGCACGCGGCCGGTGGCGAGCCAGAACGGATACTCCTTGTCCGGCGACTCGGGCGGCGGCTCGTAGGGCAGCGCGTAAATCACCGCGCGGCCGTCAGGATTGCCATAGAACTGCCAGCCCGTACCCGCTTTCACATACGGATCGGAACCTTCCTTGTAGCGCCAGCGCGTTTCCTTACCGTTGACGACCGGCCAGCGCAAGCCGCGCGCCTTGTGATAGTCGTCGAACGGCGCGAGATCGTGACCGTGGCCGCGGCCGAAACTCGCGTATTCCTCGAACAAACCTTTCTGGATGTAGAAACCGAACGCCTTCGCCTCGTCGTTGCGATAACTCGCGTCAGTCTGCGAGAGCGGGAATTTGTCGACCTGGCCGTTGCGATACAGCACGTCGTAGAGCGTCTTGCCCTTGTATTCAGGCTTTTGCGCGATCAGCTCCGCCGGCCACACCTCTTCCACCTTGAAACGCTTCGAGAATTCCACCAGTTGCCACAGGTCGGAACGCGCCTCGCCGGGCGCCACCACAAGCTGATGCCAGAATTGCGTGCGCCGCTCGGCATTGCCGTACGCCCCTTCCTTTTCGACCCACATCGCCGACGGCAGGATCAGGTCGGCTGCCACCGCCGTCACCGTCGGATACACGTCCGACACGACCACGAAATTCTCCGGATTGCGGTAGCCGGGCAGTCCTTCCTGATTGAGGTTCGCCCCGGCCTGCATGTTGTTGTTCACTTGCACCCAGTAGGCATTGAGCTTGCCGTCGCGCAGCATGCGGTTTTGCAGCACGGCGTGAAACCCCGGCTTGTCGGGAATCGTGCCGGGCGGCAGCTTCCAGATATGTTCGGCTTCCTCTCGATGCTTCGGGTTGGTGACGACCATGTCGGCCGGCAGGCGGTGCGAGAAAGTACCGACTTCGCGCGCGGTGCCGCACGCCGAAGGTTGGCCGGTCAGCGAGAACGGGCTGTTGCCGGGCGTCGCGATCTTGCCGGTCAGCAGATGCAGGTTGTAGACCATATTGTTGGCCCACGTGCCGCGCGTATGCTGGTTAAAGCCCATGGTCCAGAACGACACGACCTTGATCTTCGGATCGGCGTAAAGCTGCGCCAGCTGATCGAGCTTGAGTTTCGATACGCCGGAGAGTTTCGTGACGTAGGCGGCGTCGTACTTCGAGACGAATTTCGCGAACGCCTCGTAGGTGATCGGTTGCGAACCATTGGGATCGGCGGCGTTTTTAGCGGCTATTTGCAGGGGATTGTCGGGCCGCAGACCATAGCCGATATCCGTATTGCCCGCTTTGAACACCGCGTGCTTATCGACGAACTCGCGGTTCACATGGCCATTCCTGATGATGTAGTTGGCGATGTAGTTGAGAATCGCCAGATCGGATTGCGGTGTGAAGATGATCGTCTCGTCGGCGAGATCGAAGCTGCGATGCTCGAAAGTAGACAACGTGACGACTTTGGTGGCCGGCGCGCTCAGCCGGCGATCGGTGACGCGGGTCCACAGCACTGGATGCATTTCAGCCATGTTCGAGCCCCACAGCACGAAGGCATCGGTTTGCTCGATGTCGTCGTAACAGCCCATCGGCTCGTCCATGCCGAAGGTGCGCATGAAGCCCGTGACCGCCGAGGCCATGCAGTGGCGCGCGTTCGGATCGAGATTGTTGGTGCGAAAGCCGGCCTTCATCAGCTTGACTGCGGCGTAGCCTTCCCACACGGTCCACTGACCCGAGCCGAACATACCCACGGCCGTGGGCCCCTTGGCTTTCAGCACGCGTTTGAACTGGGCGGCCATTTCGTCGAAGGCGTGGTTCCACGACACCGGCGCGAATTCGCCGTTCTTGTCGTACTTGCCGTCTTTCATGCGCATGAGCGGCGTGGTCAGGCGATCCTGGCCGTACATGATTTTCGACAGGAAATAGCCTTTGACGCAGTTCAGACCGCGATTGACCTCCGCTTGCGGATCGCCTTGCGTCGCGACGACTTTGCCGTCCTTCACGCCCACGCTGACGCCGCAACCCGTGCCGCAAAAACGGCACGGCGCTTTCGACCAGCGCAGGTCGTCATGGGCAGCGCTCGCGCCCGCGGCATCCATGCCCGGCAGCACGACGCCCGCGGCGGAAGCGGCGGTCGCCGCCGCGGTCTGCTTAATAAACGCGCGGCGGGTGAGCTTCATCGGCGAACTCCTCGTTCAACGGATCGATATCTTCATGATGCTGATAAACCAGTGCGGCACCATAAACACCCGGCAATGCGTGAATCGCGCTCAATTGCGCGGCGACTTCGGCCGTGTGAGCGCCTTCGAGCGTCACGACCAGTTTGCCCTGCTCGCTCACGGCGTGAATTTCAGCGCCGGGCATCCCGGCGATTGCGAGACGGACGCTGTCGAGGCGCGCCGCCTGTGCATGCACGACGATTCCGGCAATATGCAATTCGGCTCGCGCGTCATTCCCGCATACCGCTTCTTCTGAAACGACAGACATGGCGCGGCCCTCCGGTTAAATCCGGTTTATATGGGAAACGGTAAAATCAGGTGGAAATCAATGAGGCGGCCCACCAATAAGCAATTGGTAAAACCAGACGGCAAAACCATAGCCGGCGATAAGGATCACTGTCAAAACAGGCACCATTACTGCGGTCAGAAACAGAAAGCTACGCCACTCTTCCGACTTACGGACTTCGTCGTTCATACGGAAGCTCCTAAAGGCTTAATAGCCAAAGCCTCGATATTCAGGTTACCGCAGTGCATGTATTTTTGTGCGAAGAATGGAAATTCGTCAAGAAAAATTTTCTGTTTGCTTACAGTTAAATTTTTTGCTCAATTTAATCGCAATTGCCGCAACGCGGAATTTAACTATTCAGCATCTAAAATTCCGATTTTTATGCCGACCGTCGATATGAAAATCGGAAGTAAAGAAGAAATTTTAGATCACGCAGCGATTTCGATAATCAATTGCAGTGCAGGCTTTTCGGGAAAGCGAACGCGGGGCGCGGATTACTTTCGGGTGCAGAAAATGCACGCCGCCGCATGCTTTTGAGGGAAAGCAAATGCACGGTACCGCATGCTTTCGAAGGAAGCGGGCGCAGACGCGCCCGCTTCGGCCTAGCGTTGCGCTTTAGCCTTGTCCGATTGCGCCAGCGTCTGCGCCGGCATAGCATCGAGTTCGTGCTCAACGCCGTCCGCACCCACCGGCGCACGATGCAGGACCAGCGCACGTTCACGCTGCAGCAGCGGCACATTGGGCGAATCCTGCCAGTCCGGATCGGGAATCTCGCCGAACACCTGACGCAGCCGCGCGCCCCACGTACGGTGAATCATCTCGAAGTACTCGTTGTCGTGGTCGATCGAGACGAAGCGTGTGACGTGCAGCGCATCTTTCTCGTAGACCAGCAGATCGAGCGGCAAACCCACCGACAGATTCGAGCGCAGCGTGGAGTCCATCGAAATCAGCGCGCACTTGGCGGCTTCGTCGAGCGGCGTGGACGGCGTCAGCACGCGATCGATGATCGGCTTGCCGTACTTGGCCTCGCCGATCTGGAAATACGGGTTCACGGCCGATGCTTCGATGAAATTGCCCGCTGAGTAGATCATGAACAGGCGCGGCCGATTACCGGCGATCTGACCGCCGAGAATGAAGCTGCAATTGAAATCGACGCCGAAGTCCTGCAACGCCGCCGCTTCGCGCTGGTGCACGCAGCGCACCGCTCGGCCAATCACGCGTGCGGCGTCGGCCATGGTGGGCGCATTCCACAGCGTGGGCTGCGCGGGATCGGTAGGCTCGGACAACTCGTGCAGCACCGCTTGCGTGAGCGACAGATTGCCGGCACCCAGCAGCACGAGCATGCGTTCGCCCGGCTGCTCGAACACCGACATCTTGCGCGCGGTGCTGATGTGATCGACGCCCGCATTGGTGCGCGTGTCCGAGAGGAACACGAGCCCGTCGTCGACGGACATCGCTACACAGTAGGTCATAAGGAAAAAGTACCCGCAAAAAACGACAGAACGGCGCGATTGTAATGCAGCGCGCCTGTCACCTTACTCCGTATCAGGCCGCCGTGCGCACAAACTGAACGGCTATGCGAGGCCGGCGCTCGTCAGGGCATTGGCTTTTGGCCACTAATGCGGCAGTTGCGCGCTGACCGTGACGGACACCTTCAGCTGTTCCTCCCGCCCGCCGATACGCCTGCCGCGCACCGGTGCGGCGGCTTCGTAATCGCGCGCCACGGCGAGCCGGCAGTAAATTTCGCTGGCAAACGCGGCGTGCGTCACGTCGATGGAAATCCAGCCCTTGCCGTCGAGCCACACGTCGACCCACGCGTGGCTCGCGCCGTGCTCCACATCGCCGGGTTCGATGTAGCCGCTCACGTAGCGCGCCGGAATACCGCGCGCGCGACAACAGGCCAGCATCAGATGCGCATGGTCCTGGCACACCCCGTTGCCGAACGCGAGCGCCTCGGCTGCCGTGCTGGTGACCTCCGTAACGCCCGGGTTGTACCGCACGCGTTGCACGATCTGCTCGGACAGTTCGATCAGATTCGCCGACGTCGCAAGCGTCGGCACCGATCCGGCCAGCTCGCGGATCGCCGCATCGGCTTCGGTGAGGCGCGTGGCGCAGGTGAAATGCTCGAGCGGAATCGGGCCGGCGGCGTCGGGCAACTGGCCGTCGACCAGCGGGATCGTGTCCACTTCGCCCGCTACATGCAGACGAATCTCGCTATGCGGCTTGTTGATGACGAGCGTGTGCAGCACGTTGCCATAGGCGTCGAAGGTGGCGTCGAGCTTGCCGGGCGCGTCGATGCCCCAGCGCCGCACCACCTGCGAGCTGCCGCTTGCCGGCGTCAGACGCAGTTGCTGGATCGAATAATGGACCGTCGCTTCGTAGCGATAGGACGTGTCGTGGCGGATCGTCAGGTACATAAAAAAGCTCCGTCAGGCGACTGGCAACATCAGATAGGTACGCGCAATCAGATTGCCGAGCTCGAACACGCGAGCGAGGAACTGGGTCAGATAGGCGTGCAGGCCGGCTTCGAAAATCTGCCGGATGTCGGAGTACACGAGCTCGGCGCGCAATTTGCCGGCAAACCGCTCGCACTGGTTCGAGCCTGACGTGCGGAGCATCGCCAGATTCACGCAAACGCCTTCAAGCGACGCCAGCAACGAACGCGGCATCTGCTGGTTCAGGATCATCAGTTCGACCACCCGCGCCGGCGTGACGACATCGCGATACACCTTGCGATAAATCTCCAGCGCCGACACCGAACTGAGAATCGACGTCCAGTAGTAGAAGTCTTCGAGCTGGCGTGCGGCGTCGCGTGAATTCGGCTCAACGTCGGCAAAGCGCACGTCGAGAATCCGCGCGGTGTTGTCGGCGCGTTCGAGGAAGGTGCCGAGCTGCGTGAAGAAGAACGCGTCGTCCTGCAGCGCGGTGCCGATCGTCACGCCGCGCGAGAGGTGCGAGCGGAACTTCACCCACTCGAACAGCGACCCCGGATTGCTCGCGGCCTGGCCGGACAGAATACGCTCGTTGAATTCGAGCCAGGTGTCATTGATGGTTTCCCACCATTCGGTCGTCAACGTGCCGCGCACGGCGCGGGCGTTTTCACGCGCGGCCTGCAAACACGAATGAATACTCGACGGATTGGTCGCATCGGCCACCATGAAATCGAGCACATGTTCGCGGGTCGGTTCGTCGTAGCGCTGCGCGAATGCGGTTTCGAGTTCGGAGATGCGCAGCACCGAGCGTTGCGCGCGCGCCTCCTGTTCGGGCGTCTGCGGCAATAGCAGCGCCTTCAGGTTGATGTCGAGCATGCGGGCGGTGTTCTCCGCGCGCTCCATGTAGCGGGCCATCCAGAAGAGGTGATCGGCGGTGCGGCTTAGCATGACGGCGTTCCGTATCTGATGACGCGAGGCCTTCGCAAAAGTAAAAGGCTCGCGCCGGTTGTCCGTGTGCGCCGGCGGCGCAGGTGCTGCTCGCCGGCTGGTTGCGGTGCGGACGCGGTGGCGTGCGTTGCTGCCTGCGCAACCGCATTGGCAGGCGCGTCAGTCGACCATCCAGGTATCTTTGGTGCCGCCGCCCTGCGACGAATTGACGACCAGCGAGCCTTCCTGCAACGCGACGCGCGTCAGGCCGCCCGCGCACATCGTCACGCTCTTGCCGGACAGCACGAACGGCCGCAAGTCGATATGGCGCGGCGCGATGCCCGCCTCCACAAACGTCGGACACGCGGAAAGCGCCAGGGTTGGCTGCGCGATATAACCCGCGGGCCGCGCAATCAGCCGCTCGCGGAACGATTCGATTTCGGCTTTCGTCGACGCCGGTCCCACCAGCATCCCGTAGCCGCCCGCCCCGTGCACTTCCTTGACGACTAGTTCCGACAGGTGCGCAAGCGTGTACGCCAGATCGTCGGGTTTGCGGCACTGGAAAGTGGGCACGTTGTTGAGGATTGGCTTCTCACCGAGATAAAACCCGATCATTTCCGGCACGTACGGATAGATCGATTTGTCGTCGGCGATGCCGGTGCCCATGGCGTTCGCGAGCGCCACACGCCCGGCACGATACGCGGTCAACAGACCCGGCACGCCCAGCGCCGAATCGTTACGGAATGCGAGTGGATCGAGGAAATCGTCGTCGACGCGGCGATAGATCACGTCGACGCGCTTCGGCCCCTGCGTGGTGCGCATGAACACGTAGTTGTCGTCGACGAACAGATCCTTGCCTTCCACCAGTTCCACGCCCATCTGCTGCGCGAGGAAGGTGTGTTCGAAATACGCCGAGTTGTACATGCCCGGCGTCAGCACCACCACGACCGGATCGTCGACGCCTTCGGGCGCGACCGAGCGCAGCGTGTCGAGCAGCAGATCGGGATAATGCGCGACCGGCGCAATGCGATTCTGCACGAACAGTTCGGGGAAAAGCCGCATCATCATCTTGCGGTTTTCGAGCATATAGGACACGCCCGACGGCACCCGCAGGTTGTCTTCGAGCACGTAGAACTCGCCCTCGTCGCCCGCGCGCACCACGTCGATGCCGGCAATGTGCGCGTAAACACCGAGCGGTACGTTCACGCCCTGCATTTCCGGCCGGTACTGCGCGTTCGTATAGACCTGCTCGGCCGGAACGATACCGGCGCGCACGATATTGCGGTCGTGATAAACATCGTGGATGAACAGATTGAGCGCCCGCACGCGCTGGCGCAAACCGGCTTCCAAAGTCTGCCATTCGCTGCGCGGAATGATGCGCGGAATCAGGTCGAAGGGGATCAGCCGCTCGGTGCCCGATAAATCGCCGTTCACCGCGAAGGTGATGCCGACCCGGCGAAACAGCAGGTCTGCTTCCGCACGCTTGCGCGCGATCGCCTCGTTGCCCTGCTTTACCAGCCACCGTTCGAAACGCGCGTAGTGTGGCCGCACGGCATCGTCATGATGACGCATCTCGTCATAGCATCGCATATCACGCCCCGCTCTTGTTGTCGGATAGAAGGCGAATGCGCTGCGCATTCGGTGTTCGACAACCATTCAAGCAAGCGCTATGCCATTGAGCTTTTCGCGTGCGCACAACAGATATGCACGAGAAGAGCGCATCCCGACCGGCATGGCCTCGCTGCCATCGTACTGCGGCGGCCCATCATGCGCTAGTACGGTGCAGGCGTGGCACCGTAGCGTGCCGAGGTGGCGATTCCACGGAATCCGCGCCCGACTCGCACCGAGCCGCGCGAGGCTCGCAAACCGCGGCGAACGCGCATAAAGAACGTGCATAAAAAATCCCCGTGGATTCGCACCCACGGGGATTCAGACAACGTGCACCGCTTATCGGCTCAAGCGAGAGCCACAGTTAACAACCGCGGCCACGCATGAACGCGATCAGCCTGCTGCTGCGTCTTTCAGCTTCTTCAGCGGACGTGCCTTGATGCGCACGCTAGCCGGCTTGGCCGGGAACCAACGCTCTTCGCCCGAGAACGGGTCTTTGCCGAAGCGCTTCTTCTTCGCCGGCACAGCTTGCACGACGATCTTCAGAAGACCCGACAGCGTGAATTCGCCAGCGCCCTTCTTGTGCACGGCGCCGAGGATCGTGTCTTCGAGCGCGGCCAGCACGGCCTTGGCGGCCTTCGGTTCAACAGCAGCGCGTTCAGCAACGTGTGCAGCCAGCGAGGCCTTCGTGAAGGTGTCCTTGATCGGCGACGGTGCGCTGGAAGCCTTCACGGCGACCTTCTTAGCTGCGACGGCTTTCTTCGCAGGAACTTTCTTTGCAGCAACCTTCTTGGTCGGTACCGGGGCAGCAGCCTTCTTGGCCACCTTTTTTGCGGAAGTCGGCATGTTTCTCCTACCTGTAGTGGTCAGTGAATTGCGCGAAGCGCACACGGTATGTGCACGCTTCACCGCCGGATTCTACAAGCGCTAATACGATTTGCGCGACTCTTTTGTGTATAACAGCGAAGGTTTGTTGCGCGGCGCAGACTGCGCAACACATTTTGATGCTTGTTTTAGCGGGTAAACGTGTGTCGGCGTGTTTGGCCGAGGTCTTCAACACGAACACGTAACGCGCGTTACAAGTCGTTTCGATGCATGAATAGAGGCACTTTCGGCGCCGCGCGACGCCCGGCAGGTTGAATTGCGAGGCGCCCATGTGACATCGCCACGATGATCCGGGCGCGCTTCGGATCTTTAACGAGCAAGGCGCGGCAGTATGCCGGCGAGCTTCGTGAGCGCCGCGTCGATATGTTCGACCGCGATGCTGCCGTAGCCGAAGATCAAGCCGGGCTGCGGCTTTGCGCGCCGATGAAACGGCGCGAGTCCGTACAAACCGATCGACGCTTCGCGCGCAGCGCTCACAAGCGCCGCCTCGGTCAATGGCGCTTTTAGCCGCGCTGCCATATGGATACCGGCGGTCGGCACGATCGGCTCGAACCACGGCGCGAGGCCGCCGTGCAGATGGTCCAGCAGCATCGCGCGGCGCGCCGCATAGGTCTTGTGCATGCGCCGAAGATGCTTGGCGAAGTCGCCGTTGAGCATGAAGGTCGCGAGCGCGGTTTGCGTGAGCGTGCAGCCATGCCAGTCGGCAATCTGCCGGGCCTTGAAGAGCGGACCATAGAGGGAAGCCGGGGGCACCACGTAACCCACCCGTAGCTCCGGAAAAATCGTTTTCGAGAATGTGCCCACATAAGCGACGAGACCGGCGCGGTCGAGACTTTTCAGCGGCTCCATCGGCCGGCCTTCGAAGCGGTACTCGCAGTCGTAATCGTCCTCGATGATCACGGCGCCGCGTTTCTGCGCCCATTCGAGCAACTCGACGCGGCGCTCCAGACTCATCGGCATGCCGAGCGGGAATTGATGCGAGGGCGTCACGTAGACGAGCCGCGCCTTGTCCGGGAGCTTGCTCACCACCAGGCCTTCCTTGTCCACCGGCACCGGCACCACGCGTGCGCCCGTGGCCGTGAAGCAGGCATGGGCCGGCGGATAGCCGGGATCTTCGAGCGCTGCGATCTCACCGGGCCGCAACGTGATGCGCGCCATCAGATCGAGCGCGTGCTGCGCACCTTGCGTGACGATCACGTCTTCCCAGTTGCTCGCGACCGCCCGGTTGAACGCCAGGTAGCGCGAAATCGCGAGGCGCAATTCCTGTTCGCCGGCCGCGTCGCGATAGGTGCCTGGGCTCCGGGCCTGCGCTCGTAACGCGTGGTTCACGCAGCGGCGCCAGACGTCGAAGGGAAACAGCGATTTGTCGGTCGCGCCGCCGATGAAATCGTGCGGCGTGGCTACCGTGCGGCGCGGCATCGGCAACCTCTCGGGCATCTGCTCCCATAGTGGCTGGGCGCGCGCAGCGGTTTTCGGTTTGGCCTGCGCCCGCTCGCGCGCCGATTCGGCGGCCAGCGCATGCGGCGAACGCTCCACCGGCAGACGCTCCAAACCCTCGGCGACGAACGTGCCCGAACCGGCGCGCGCGCTCAGATAGCCTTCGGAGAGTAGCCGCTCGAATGCGTCGAGCGTGGTTTTGCGCGAAACACTGAGTTGCGTGGCGAGATCGCGCGTGGACGGCAAGCGCGTGCCGCCGGCGAGGCGCCCTTCGAGTATGCCGGCGCGCAATTGCCGGTAGATCTGTCCGGACAGATCGTGACGCCCTTCGACCGCGATATGGATCTCCATCCGAGTGGCTACCTTAAATATCCGAGAAATGGTTATTTCGAAAGACCAATGCCGACCGTAAGCTTACCTCTGTCGCCGCCATCGGAGCGGGAGACTCTCGATAAGGAACCACGCATGCAATCACGTCTCGACTTCTACAAGGCCAGCCCGAGCGGCACCCGCGCCATGCTCGCGCTCGAAGAAACCATCGGTAAAAGCAGCATCGACAAGCCGCTCGCGGAACTGGTGCGGATCCGCGCGTCGCAGCTGAACGGCTGCGCGTTCTGCCTCGATATGCATGTGACGGACGCGCTTAAGCACGGGGAAACCGCGCGGCGTCTGGCGACGTTGGCGGCATGGCGCGAGGCGCCGTTCTTCACCGGGCGCGAGCGGGCTGCGCTCGAATGGACCGAAGCGGTCACGCTGGTCGCGCAAACGCACGTGCCGGACGAAGTGTGGGAGGCGGTGAAGCCGCATTTCACCGAGCAGGAGATCAGCGATCTGACGTTGCTGATCATTGCGATCAACGGCTGGAACCGGATTGCGGTTTCGTTCCGGAAAATGCCGGAGTAAATGCGGGTGGACAAGCGGCGCATCCGCGCCGCTTCCGAAGCTACCGCAGATTAGTCTGCCGCCACGCCGCTCAGCGCAGCGGTTTGCCGCGCGTTCTCACGCGCTTCGTCGCTACAACGCTGATGTTCGCGCGAGAGCTTGCGCATCAGCGGCAACAGCAGCACGGCGACCAGCGCGCCCACTGCCGCGAGCCATCCCAGGCCTGTGAACAGCTTGGTATACAGAGGCAACGATTCGAGCGGGTCCAAATCGCCCGCCGGCATTTGCGCGAAGTTCGCGACCACGCTGCCCAGATACTGCGACACGCCGGTTGCCACGAAATAAGCGCCCATCATGAAGCCGCTCATACGCGCCGGCACATAGCGCGCGATCATCGCGAGACCCAGCCCGCTCACCAGCAACTCGCCGAGCGAATACAGGCCGTAACCACCGACCATGAACCACGATGACACGCGCCCATTCACCGCGTAGTTACCGCTCCACGCATACACGAAAAAGCCGGCGGCCACCACCGCGAAGCCGAACGCGTACTTCACGGCCACCGACACGTCTTTCCCGCTCTTCGCGAGCTTCGTGTAGAGCAGCGCGAGCAGCGGGCTCATCACCATGATCCAGATGGGATTGAGCGCCTGGAACTGCGCGGCGCTCCATGTGAACAGCGTCTCGCCGAACAGCGTGAAGCGCGGATCGACATTGCGCAGCGCGAACAAGGTAAGCGACGTCGACATCTGCACGTAGAACACGAAGAACAGGATCACCTGCGCCGTCAGAATCAGCGCGGCAAACAAGCCCGAACGCTCCGAGCGCTCGCACTTCACGAGCATGTAGCCGAAGATCGCCAGAATCGCAACGCCGGCCGTGTACACGCAGGCCACTGCGATCGCCTTGTGCTGCAGCACGAACATCGTCGCCGTGCCGAGCACGATGCCGCCCAGGGCCACCGCGCCGACGCGTTTCCAGCGGATCGGTTCGGCGTCCGGCGCGGAGCCGATATGCGCGAGCGTGCGGAACATGATGAAATAGTTCAGCAACGACAGCAGCATCCCCGCGCAGCAGACCGCGAACGCCGTGTGCCAGCCCCAATGATCCTTGATCCACGGCGTCGCGAGCATCGACACTGTCGAGCCGATGTTGACCGCCATGTAGTAGATCGTGAACGCGCTGTCGATGCGCGCGTCGTCGCCTTCGTAGATGCGGCGCACGAGGTTCGCGGCGTTCGCCTTGAAGAGCCCGTTGCCCACCACGATCACGCCGAGCGACGCGTACATGTAGCTCAATTGCTCGTTGGGCAGCGCCAGCATGAAATAACCGGCCGCCAGCACGACGGCGCCGAAGATCATGGTGCGGCGAGCGCCGAGAATCTTGTCGCCGATCCAGCCGCCGATCGACGGCGCCGCGTACACGAGCGCCGTAAATGCGCCCCACGTGAGGGTGGCGTGGCTGTCGGTGAAGCTCAGCTTGTCGATCATGAACAGGACCAGCAGCGCGGCCATCCCGTAGTAACCAAAGCGCTCCCACATCTCGATCAGAAACACCGTCGAAAACGAACGGGTCTGCGAAACGCGCGTGCTGGGGAAATTGGATGAATTCATCTTGCACCTCGTGTTCGTGCGGTTGCGGCGGCGCGCGGGCCTGGCATTATGCGTCTCGCGCTTTGGTTTTGCAGTCGCACTGCGGCTAAAAAACGCATCCTTACTGTCACTCTTCAACTCTCCTGATTCGTTTTGCATAAAGACGGACGCCGTTGTGTCTACCGTCGTCTTTACCCATACCCGCGTGCCGTTGCCTGAATTGAACCGGGCAAATCGGCTGGGGCCGGTTTTACTTCTGGCAACATAGCGCGTTGTCTCAAATATGCGGTCCCTTGCAAGACCGGGCGCTCAATGGCCCGCATCCCGGCCTGGACCGCTATCAAACCATATTTACTTATATCAAACAAATTTTGACGGGCTCATTTCCTCCTGCTATGGTCACGACAATTCAACAGAACAATCCGTCACTCGAACTCGGCAGCAAGATCCGCGCGCTGCGGCAACGGCTCAAGCGAACGCTGGATGACACGGCAACGGCGGCGGGTATCTCCAAGCCGTTTTTGTCGCAAATCGAGCGCGGCCTCGCGTCACCGTCCATCACTTCACTGGCCGGGATTGCCAATGCGCTCGGGGTGACGGTGCAGTATTTCGTCGACACACCAAGCGAAGAACGCTCGATGTGCCGCGGCGATCAGTTGAAGTTTTTCGGTTTTGCGGACTCGGCCAATCTGTTTGCCCGGTTGACCAATCTGACGGGCGGCCGTCAGCTGGAGGCGATCCTCGTCAGGATGCCGCCCGGGCAGAAGCGCTCCGAAGTCACCACGCATGCCGGTGAAGAGTTTATGTACGTGATCGAGGGCGAAGTGTCATTGACGCTGGAGGGCAAGTCGTTCGTGTTGCGGGCGGGAGACAGCGCGCATTACGAATCGACCGTGCCACATAGCTGGGTGAACACCGCGCGCATTGAAACGGTGGTTGTCTGGGTGGGAACACCGAGACTGTTTTAAAGAGCAGGCCTCTTTTCCGGTTGATCCGGCTAGGGATTGTCTGCGTTACGCAATATAAGGAATCCTACGTGCCGGACAAGCAACAAGGGCCGCCCTGGCCCGAACAGCGCGGATAACCGGGCGCCCTTGCGCCAGCGCGTTCTTCTCTCGACCTTTCCTGCGATTTCAACCGAAGAAACCCGTTTGTCTACGCGACGGCGCTGGCCGCGCTCGTGCCAGCGGCCTGTCATCAGCATGACGAACGATAAGCGTGAACTGGCTAACCGCCAGCCAAGGACTCACCCCAATAAACAGAGACGTTCTACATGAAGCATAGCCAAACAAAAAACCGGTCGAAGAAGACCCGTGCAACCACCTTCTTTTACTGCGCCTTCACCCTTCCCGCGCTGACCTTGGGCGCGAGTGCCTATGCCGATGACCTCGTGCCGGAACCTCCGTCCGATACGGCGAAAACTCAAACACTCGCGCAAACGTTGCCGTCTCCCATGCAACCGTCGCAAGCTTCGAAAGCGAACGCCGCCGGCAAGCGCAGGGCAGACCAGGGTGGTTCGGTGCGCAACGATCAACCCGACACCACCAATGCCGTCGTCAATGCGGAAGCCAACCAGATAGTCACGCCGCCCGCGCCCCCGTCGAGCCAGGCCGCGAGCAAAGGCTTCATCGCCGATAGCCATCTGAACCTGCAATTGCGCAACTACGCCGACTATTTCCAGGCGCCCACCGCGATCTACCGGCACGCGTGGGTTCAAGGCGTGCAAGCCAACTATGAATCCGGCTTCACGCAAGGGCCGGTGGGTTTCGGCGTCGATGCGTCGCTGTTCGGCGCGCTCAAGCTCGACGGCGGCAACGGCGCGAGCAACATGGTGCACGTAGGCAAAGACGGCGGCGGCTCGCAACAGCTGGCGTGGGCCTACCCTGGTATGTACGACATCAAGGGGCGCATTTCGGAAACGGTCGTGAAGTACGGTTTGCAGATCGTCACCAACCCGTTCCTCGAACCGCATGACAACCGTGCGCTGCCGCCGACCTTCCTCGGCGTCTCCATGGTCAGCAACGATCCGGTCCACACGACGCTCGAGGGCGGCAGCTTCACCAAAGTCGACGCGCGCGGCCACACGAACCTGAGCAATCTGACCACCTCCTACGGCGGCACGCGCATCGACCGGCTGACCTACGTGGGCGGCACGTGGCACTATGCCAAAAACGGCGAGATGGCGCTGTATGCCAACCAGGCCGATGACGTCTGGCGTCAATACTACGGTTCGGTCGCACAGTCGTTCGGCGATCCGACCACGATCAAGTGGAGCGGCCTCGCGAACATCTATGCGACGCACGATACCGGCGCGTCACGCCAGGGGCATATCAACAGCAACGCGTACAGCGTGTCCGTCTCCGCGCAACATGGCCCGCATGCGCTGCTGCTCGGCTACCAGCAGGTGCTCGGCGACCAGTTTTTCGATTACGTCAACGAGACCAACGGCATCTACCTGACCAACTCGATGGACGTCGACTACAATGCGCCGCATGAGCAGTCGCTGCAATTGCGTTATACGTTCGATGGTAAATATGCAGGTGTGCCTGGGCTCAAGGCCATGTTCTGGGGCCAGTATGGCTGGGGGGCGGACGCCTCGGCGGGTGCGGCGGACAATGCGTCGGCGTCGGCGCCGCTGCACAACCTGTACTGGAAGAACGGCGAACCGGTGCACGGCCACCATCACGAGTTCGGCTTCATTCCGAGCTATACGCTGCAAAGCGGCCGCTTCAAGGATACGAAAATCACGTTCATCGCGATGTGGCACAACGGCTCGTACTACTACTCCGACGGCAACAATATGGAGTACAGGCTGGTGGTGAATGTGCCGGTGAAGGTGTTCTAGGCTGCGCGGGTTCTCGCTGGGTTGACAATCGAAAGGCATCACGTTGCTCACCGCAACGTGGCGCCTTTTTTCAATCCCGCTTATCCCGCGATCCGCTCGGTCGTCATCGCGCGCGACAAGCCGTGCATCGGCCGGCGCAACGCGACATCGAACGGATTCGTTTGCGGACCGATCGCCTCGGCCTGACGCCGTAGCAATTCGACCACCATCGGCAAGCGGTCGTCGCCGAGACGCGCCGCCAGGGTGCCGACGCTCAACGCCGCCACCGCCACGCCGGCGCGGTCCAGAATCGGCACCGCCACGCCCGCCATGCCGTCGAGCACGCCGCTATTGCGCCCCGCGTACCCGAGTTGACGCACGCGTTCGATCTCGGTGCGCAAATACACTTCGTCCAGCACGCCATAGCCGCGAATGCGCGGCACGTTGAAGCGAATAATCTCCTCACGCTCTGCTTCCGGCAGGAACGCGAGAATCGCGAGACTCCCCTGCCCGACACCCAGCGCTACGCGCCCGCCGATATCGCCGGTGAACGAGCGAATGGGAAACGGCCCTTCGCAGATGTCGAGACACACCGCGTCGAAACTACTTTTGACCAGCAGGAAAATCGTATCGCCGAGACTCGCGCACAGCCGTAGCAAGGCGGGGCGGCACAGCGTGCGCATGCCGCTCGGATTGCCGGCCTGCGCGGCGAGCGCGAAGAAATCGACACTCAGCCGATAGAGCTTGGAGCTTTCGTCCTGTTCGACGATGCCCTCCGCGATCAGCGCATGCAGGATGCGGTGCACAGTGCCTTGCGTGAGACCCACCGCTTTCGCGAGGCGAGTAACGCGGCCGCCGTCGGGTTGTGCTTCGGACAACGCGCGAATCACAGCGAAAGCGCGCTCCAGCATCCCGGGACCGGGCACGCTATCCGTTTCGGCCCGTGCGGCATCGACACCTCGTTTGGCGGCAGCATTCATCTCCAACGCTCCAAATTATTTCATTGACCGGAACACTATAGAGGGTTTTATCCCTGAATGGAATATTCCGCTCCCGCCCTCCCTTTCCGCGCTTACCTCTGATTCATAGGGATTTTCCGGACAACGCACAGCGGAACAGTCGAACCCCGTTTTATCAAAAACATTCCATTTAATGGAATTTTTTTAAATCTTATACCGGCAAACGGAATTTGAAATTGACGCAACGTAATTTGGCTAGATAGAGTCGGCTCCATCAAGGCAGTAACCGATTGAACCGGTGTCGAACCATCCAGAGGCAAGATCATGTCGTTCCTCACACTCACGGACGTAGCGAAATCGTTCGGCGATCTGCAGGCAGTCGCCGACGTGAACCTGTCGGTGGAAAAAGGCGAATTCGTTTCGTTGCTCGGGCCGTCCGGCTGCGGCAAGACCACCACGTTGCAGATGATCGCGGGCTTCGTCGAAACGACGCGCGGGCGCATCACGCTCGACGGCCGCGACATCACGCACATGAAGCCGAACAAGCGCGGCCTCGGCATCGTGTTCCAAAGCTACGCGCTGTTCCCGCACATGAGCGTCGCGGACAACGTCGGCTTCGGGCTGGAGATGCGCAACGTCGACAAGGCCGAGCGCCTGGAGCGCGTGCGCGAAGCGCTGGCGCTGGTGCGGCTCGACACGCTCGCGCATCGCTTCCCGCGTGAATTGTCCGGCGGTCAGCGGCAGCGTGTAGCGCTTGCACGCGCAATCGTGATCGCGCCACCCGTGCTGCTGCTCGACGAACCCATGTCGAACCTCGACGCCAAACTGCGCGAAGACATGCAGTTCGAACTGCGCGCCATTCAACGCAAGATTGGCACGACCACCATCATGGTCACGCACGACCAGTCGGAAGCGCTGTCGATCAGCGATCGCGTGGTGGTGATGGAAGCCGGCCGCATCACGCAAATCGACACGCCCTACGAAGCCTACGAGCGCCCTGAAAACCGATTCGTCTCGCAGTTCATCGGCAAGGCCAACATGCTGGCGGGCACGGTGGTGGCACGCAACGGCGACGCGATCCGCATCGACCTCGGGCACAACCTTGCCGAGACCGGCAACACCGCGCAACTGCCGATGCGCGAGCGCGTGATCGACGTCGGCGATGCAGTGACCTTGTGCATTCGCCCGGAAAAACTGCGCCTGTGCGCACCGGACGCGGGACGTCTGCCGGCCACCGTCACAAGCCGCTTCTTCCTTGGCAGCCAGTGGCTGTATCGCGTGGATAGCCGCCTTGGCGAAGTGCTGGTGTGCTGCCAGAACGAGGGTACCGAACCACTGCCGGAAGGCGCCGCGGTCGGTGTCGACTGGAACAGTGAAGCGATCCGCTTCGTTCAACGGGATGCGCATCATGGCTAGTACGCTGCCCGCCACCAACAACAACGGCACGAAGGCCGGCAATGCGCGCCGTGCACCGTGGCAAGCATTTTTGCCGTTATGGCTGATGTGCGCGCCGGCTTTCCTGTTGTTCGCGGCACTCGTGCTGGTGCCGCTCGTGATGACGCTGGTGCTGACCTTCTATCGCTTCGACCCGGCAAGCGGTCCGCTCGCGGCGTTCCAGTTCGGCAATTACGCGGAGGTGCTGGGCTCGTCGTATTTCCATACGATCTTCTTGCGCACCTTCGGCATCGCCTTTCTGACCACCCTGCTGTGCATTGTGATCGGCACGCCCGAAGCGTACGTACTGTCACGGATGCGCGACCCGTATCGTTCGATGTTCCTGCTCGTGATTCTTGCGCCGCTGCTGGTCTCGGTCGTGGTGCGCGCATTCGGCTGGAGCATGCTGCTCAACAGCGACGGGCTCGTGAATCAGGCGTTCCGCCTCGTGGGGCTCGGGCCGTACAAGCTCGAATACACCACCTTCGCGATCGTCATTGCATTGGTACACGTGATGCTGCCGTTCATGGTGATTCCGGTGTGGACCGCGTTGCAGAAAATCGATCCGCAAACGGAAAACGCGGCGCTTTCGCTGATGGCGTCGCCCGCCACGACCTTGCGCCGTATCGTGTTGCCGCAACTCACGCCAGGCATTCTGTCGGGCAGCCTGATGGTCTTCGGCCTGTCGGCGAGCGCCTTCGCGATTCCCGGCCTGCTCGGCGGACGACGTCTGAAAGTGGCCGCCACCGCGGTCTACGACGAATTCCTCGGCTCGCTGAACTGGCCGCTCGGCGCGACCATCGCGCTCCTGTTGCTGGTCGCGAATCTGATCGTGATGCTCACTTACTACCGGATTCTGGAGCGCAAGTACACCAGAAGTCTCGGTTAATTCATTGGCTCATTCATCACATCACCGAGTGAGAACATCATGAGAAAAAACGGCCCCGTTGCGCTGATTTTCCACACGCTCGTCATTGCCTTCGTACTCGCGCCGCTCGTGATCGTCGTGCTGGTCGCCTTCACGCCCGACGAAACACTCACGCTGCCCACCCACGGCGTTTCGCTGCGCTGGTTCCGCGCGATCCTCAATTACCCGGACTTCGTCTCCGCGTTCTTCAACAGCCTGAAGCTGGCGTTTGCCTCGGCGACGTTGTCGCTGATCGTCGCTTTGCCCGCTGCATTGGCGATAGGACGCGCGCGCTTTCCCGGCCGCGGCTTTCTCAACGGACTCCTGCTGTCGCCGCTGGTGATTCCCGGCCTCGTGCTCGGCATCGCACTGCTGCGCTTCTTTGCGCTGATCGGCGCGACTGGTTCGTTCGCTTGGCTCGTGCTCGCGCACATGATCATCATCACGCCGTTCGTGATGCGGTTGGTACTGGCCTCGGTCAGCGGCCTTGACCGCAGCGTCGAACACGCGGCGCACTCGCTCGGCGCCGATGCATGGACCACGTTCCGCCGCATCACCTTCCCGATGATTCTGCCCGGCATTACCGGCGGCTGGCTGCTCGCTTTCATCAACAGCTTCGACGAGTTGACGATGTCGATCTTCGTCACCTCGCCGCAAACCGTCACGCTGCCGGTACGCATGTACATGTATGCGACCGAATCGATCGATCCGATGATGGCTTCGGTCTCCGCGCTGGTGATCTTCATCACTGCCGGCGCGATGTTGCTGCTCGACCGTGTGTACGGGCTCAACCGGATTCTGATCGGACAGCACTGATGTCTTCTACTGCCCTCTCTCTCATGCCGTCGAATTTGCCGTCTTCCGATGCTGCCGTGCCTAAGCGTGATGCGCAATTCGTTCGCGTCGCGGAAACACAGCGTGAACCGATCAGCTTCTTCCTCGACGGTCGCGAAGTCACCGCGCTGCAAGGCGATACGCTGCTGACCGCCGTGTTGATGCAACAACGCCGCGTGCGCGAAAGCGAATTCAGCGGCGCGCCGCGTGCCGGTTTTTGCCTGATCGGCGCATGCCAGGACTGCTGGATGCGCACCGAAGGCGGCACGCGTTTGCGCGCCTGCTCGACGCTCGCCACCCAAGGCATGCGCGTGGTCACGCGGCTCGCTGAAGCTGCCGTCGCGGCGGTTGTACAGGGAGACGCACAATGAGCAACGACCGCCGCGTGGTCATCGTCGGCGCGGGACCGGCAGGCGTGCGCGCCGCTGAAACGCTCGTTGCTGCCGGCGTCAGGCCAATCGTGCTGGATGAAAATGCGCGCTGGGGCGGACAGATTTACAGACAACCGCCTGCGGACGGCGGCTTCAAACGCTCGAAGAAAGCGCTCTACGGTTTTGAAGCCCACAAGGCCGACGCGCTGCATACGACGATGGCCGCGCTTCTTCCGCACCTCGACTATCGCCCGGACACGCTGGCGTGGGCGTGCGAACCGGGTCGACTGGCTACGCTGCACGCGGGGCGCGAGATCGGCGTACCGTTTTCGCATCTGATCATCGCGAGCGGCGCCACCGATCGCGTACTGCCGGTGCCGGGCTGGACGCTGCCCGGCGTCTACACGCTCGGCGCGGCGCAGGTTGCGTTGAAGTCGCAAGGCTGTGCGATCGGTCAGCGCGTTGTCCTGGCGGGCACGGGTCCGCTGTTGTATCTCGTTGCGTACCAGTACGTGAAAGCCGGTGCACAGGTCGTGGCTGTGCTCGATACGAGCCCGCTGTCGCAGCAGATCGCCGCAGCGCCGAAACTCGCTCGGGTGCCGTCGACCTTTGCCAAAGGCCTGTATTACGTTGGCTGGCTGAAATTGCGTGGCGTGCGGATCGAACGCAATGTGGCTTTGATCGGCATCCGCGGCGAGCACAGCGTGAAGGCTATTGAATGGCGTTCATCAGTCGACGGCTCCAAAGCCGAAACCATTGCATGCGACGCGGTCGGCATCAGCTTCGGCCTGAAGCCTGAAACGCAACTCGCCGATCTCGCCGGTTGCCGCTTCCGTTTCGACGCCCACAACCGCTGCTGGCTGCCCGAACTCGACGGCGCCGGCCGCAGTTCCGTACGCGGCATCTATCTGGCGGGCGACGGTGCGGGCATCGCGGGCGCCGACGCTGCCGAACTCGCGGGCCGCCGCGCCGCATTGGCCCTGCTCGACGACCTCGGCATCGCGCATCCACGTGGCGTGGGCATGCGCGATGCGGCTTCGCTCGACCGCAGCTTGCAACGTATCGCTGTGTTTCGCGAGGGCATTGAAGCGGCATTTGCACCGCCGGCAAAATGCGCCGCGCAATGGCCCGACGACATGACCGTATGCCGCTGCGAAGAAATCGATGCGGGCACCTTGCGGCGCTGCATCCGCGGTGGCGAGGCGAACGAGATCAACCGCCTGAAAGCGCTCACACGCGTCGGCATGGGCCGCTGTCAGGGACGCATGTGCGGCGAAGCGGCGTTGACCCTGCTCGCCGAAGAGACCGGCAAGCCGCTCGAAGCGGTAGGCCGCTTGCGCAGCCAGCCACCTGTCAAACCGATTCCGCTGTCGCCCTCGATGTATGCCGATGACGTCGCCGAGATTCCCGAGGAGGCGCGCGATGAGTGACACCCTGCACTACGACGTCGCGATTGCGGGCGGCGGATTGGTCGGCTCCTCAGCGGCGTTGGCGCTGGCGCGGCGCGGTTTGCGTGTAGGCCTGTTCGAGCGGCGCTATTGCGGCGCGCAGGCAAGCGGCGTGAACTACGGCGGCGTGCGCTGCCAGGGACGGCCGGTCGAACAGATGCCGCTCGCCATGCGCGCACGGCGCATCTGGGATCGCTTGCCGGAGCTGATCGGTATTGACGGCGAATTCACCGTATCGGGACATTTGCGGCTAGCCCGCAGCGAAGCCGACATCGCCGCGCTCGAAGCATGGGCCGATATGGCACGCGGTTATGGACTGCAAGCGCAATTGATCACCGGCGCCGCATTCCGGCAACGCTACCCATGGCTGGGCGCAGCGGCAATCGGCGGCTCCTTGTGCGCAAGCGATGGTCATGCGAACCCGCGTCTCGTGTCGCCAGCGTTTGCGCGTGCCGCGCGAGCCGCAGGCGCCGACGTGCGCGAGCAAACCGAGCTGACCGGGATCCATCACGACGGCACGCGCTTCCAGTTACGAGCGGGTGACACACGTATCAGCGCCGACTGGCTGATCAATTCCGCCGGTGCGTGGGCGAATACGGTGGCGGGCTACTTCGGCGAAACGGTGCCGATGAAACCGATCTACCCGAACATGTGGGTCACCGAGCCGCTGCCGCTCTTCATCACGCACAACCTTGGCGTGTACGGCGGCGGCATCTATGCGCGGCAAGTGGCGCGCGGCAATTGCGTGATCGGCGGCGGCCGCGGACATGGCGACGGCGAATACGGTCAGCCGTCCACGGAAACCACCCGCACCGTGATGCGCGATGCGTGCGCGCTGCTACCCGCTTTGCGCGAGGCGCTGCTGATCCGCACATGGAGCGGCGTGGAAGGCGAAACACCCGACAGCAATCCGATCATCGCTGCAAGCCGCACGGTGCCGCGTCTGTTGCATGCGTTCGGTTTTTCGGGCGGCGGGTTTCTGCTGGCGCCGGGTGTCGGCGAAGTACTCGCGGATCTCGTGATCGACGGCACCACGCCCACTCCGCTCGACGCTTTTTCGATCAATCGCTTTGCTGCTGTTGCCACCCCGTCTGTCGCTTAGTCATCGCTTAATCATCATTTTGAAAAACTCAGGAGCCTATCAATGAAACTGTTCAGGACGATCGCGGCGTTGGCCGCATTGTGCGCATTCGGCGCGGCCGCGCCGGCATGGTCGGAGACCAAGACGATCTACATCGGCATGAACGGCGGTCCGATGGAAAAGGCCTATACGAGCCAGGTGCTACCGGACTTCGAGAAAGCCAACAACGTGAAAGTCGTCGTGGTGCCCGGCACTTCGTCGGATATTCTCGCCAAGCTGCTCGCCAACAAAGCCAGCCCGCAAATTCACGTGGTGTTTCTCGACGACGGCGTGATGGCGCGCGCGGTCAGCATGGGCGTGTGCAAGAAGCTCGACGATGCGCCGGTGCTCAAAGAGCTCTATCCGTTCGCCCGCATGAAGGACGACATGGGCGCGGGCGTGCAACTCGGCATGACCGGCATTGCGTACAACAAGAAACTGTTCGCTGAAAAAGGCTGGGCGCCGCCGACTTCGTGGATGGACTTTGCCGATCCGAAGTACAAGGGCAAGGTGGTGTTCCAGTCCGCGTCGAGCAGCACCTTCGGTCTGCACGGCTTTCTGGCGATCAACCGTTTGATGGGCGGCAGCGAGAAGAACGTCGAACCGGGCTTCACGAAATGGGCTACCACGGTCGGCCCGAACGTGGTGGAGTACGTGCCGAACTCGGCGAAGATTTCCGAAATGGTCCAGACCGGCGAAGCGGGCCTGTTCCCATTGACCCCGACCGGCGTGGGCGATCTGCAGGACAAGGGCATTCCCGTTGGCTATGTGAATCCGAAGGAAGGTCCGGTGTTGCTGCTGGTCGATCTGTGCGTGGTCAACAACAGCCCCGATCCGCAAATGGCGCAGAAACTCGCGCAGTTCCTGCTCTCCGCGCCGGCTCAGACCAAAGCCGCCGAGGCCGGCAAGCAGATTCCAACCAACCGTCTCGCGAAGATGACGCCGCCGATGCAGCAAAGCCTCGGCAACGTCGACGATCTGGTGAAGAAGGTGACCGTGGTGGATTGGGACACGATCAATGAGCATCGCGCGCAGTGGGATACGCGCTGGAATCGGCAGATCGAGCGTTAAGCAGCGCTGACGCATGTGCCGGCACGCCGGCACATGGCACGAGCGCCGCACTTCGCTGCATCAATGATGCGCGCGCCTTGTCAGCTGCACCTGCAAGGCGCGCGTTTTCGTTTCCATTTGCACAGCGCGTCAGAAAATCACCGAAATCGACACCCCGAGCCAGATCGCCACGACCCCCGCAAGGAACATGTGCCGCGCGATACGGATGCGGGCGTCGCTGGTTTCCGGCTCGACCGGGCTCGTCGCCATCCACGGCACGAGACCGAGGCAGCCGAAGCCGATCATCGCGAACACGAAGACCATGATGTCGGCGAATCGCCATTTGGTCGGCTCGTACAAGCCCCAGTAGCCGAGAAAGACGATGCCGATCGAGAAGATGGTCGCCGAGGCGGCACTGAGCGCGGGCACCGATCCGATTGGACTCGGCATGCTTCACCTCCGATCTTTAGACTGCTGCGGCCATCCCCATGCCCGGACATTCGGGTCTGCTCATTCAGGACGTACGGGTCTGCCTCGCTTCATACGTCTTCAGATGACTGTAGGCGATACGCAGCAGCGACAACCCGTGCTCGCCCTTCTGCGCATCACCGCCGCGTGAGATCAGATCGCCAAGAATGTGATCCGCCTCGGTATGCGAGTGGTTTTCGACGTCGCGCAGCATCGAAGCCGTGAGCGGCGAAGGCGTAAAGAGCGTTTGGGTGGCGCGGGCGTCGAAGTCCAGCCCCATCGTAAAGCCGTTGTGCTCGGCCACCCCGCGGCACTCGCCGAGCAGGTTTTCGATAATGCGCTTGCCGTCCGGCGCGGCCAGAATATCGCCGACCGAACCGCGCATCAAGCATGTGCCGGCCGCCAGGGCGGCCAGAAACACCCACTTTTCCCACATGCGCAGCAGGATGTTGTCGCTGACCAGCGCGTCGAAATTCGCATCGGCCATCGCGTCCGCGATCGCCTGGACGCGCTCCGACGTGCCGCCTTCCAGTTCGCCGAAGGTGATCGCCTGCACTTCGTTCAGATGCACGATGTGCTGCTCCGGGCTGAGCGTCGCCGCGATCATGCATTGGCCGCCCAATACGCGCGACGCACCGAACTTCTCCTTCAGCACGTCGATATGGCGCATGCCGTTGAGCATCGGCAAAATCAGCGTCGACTCGCCGACCAGCGGTGCGAACGAGTCGATCGCGTCGTCGAGACTGTAGGCTTTGCAGCTCAGCAGAACCAGGTCGAACGGCTCCGCGCCGACGCCGGCGAGAATCGTTTTGACGTCGCGCAACGTGAGATCGCCGCGGGCACTGTTGATGACGAGACCGTCACGCTTGAGCTTTTCCGCACGGCCGGGGCGCACCAGGAAGGTCACGTCCTGGCCCGCCGCTGCGAGACGTCCGCCGAAGTAGCCGCCTACGGCGCCCGCCCCTACTACTAGAATTCGCATCTTTGGCCTCTTGATAGATTTAGGTCACGCGCGCCACGCCGATGAGCAAAGGCCTCAACGGCGCGTACGCAGTGCGTGTGTGCAGAAATGTAGCAAAGATTGACGATGCGCATCGGCCACAAATGCGGGGCCGATTTGCTGCAGTGCACTGCGACCGCCCTTTTCCGCCTTGTTTTTTACGTCAGATCAATCGCCGCGCCGCCAGCCGCCCCTTCCATCATGGGCTGCCTATAAGAATGCTCAAGCGGCGCACGCCTTGCAAATCAGCCTACAGCGTGCCGCACATGGTGCCGCGTCGTCCACACCGGGATCGGGGTCGTAGACCACCTTGTGCTTACTCATCGATAAAACGCGTCCGGCAATTGTTCACGTGCGGTGGTGTCGTGCGTGACACCATGCAGATTGCCGAGGCGGATCGGCAACGCCGGGCCGCCCAGTTCGATGATCACCTGACGGCACGCGCCGCACGGTGCGATCGGTCCGTCCGTATCGCCGATCACGGCGAGCGCGGCGAACTGGTCGCGCTGATACCCTGCGGCGATGGCGCTGAAAAACGCTGTACGTTCAGCGCAATTGCACAGTCCGTACGAGGCATTCTCGACGTTGCAGCCGTCGAATACGACGCCATCCCTGGTCAGCAGCGCGGCGCCGACCTTGAATTTCGAATAAGGCGCATAGGCCTTTTCTCGCGCGACACCCGCGCGTTCCAGCAGTTGTTCCATGTTCATGCAACGATCCTCGATTCAATCCGGCGTTAGGAATATGCCTGCAATCGTGGCACTCATCAGGTTCGAGAGCCTCGTGGCGAACACGACACGCAGACCGTGGCGCGCGACTTCGGCGCGGCGTTCCGGCGGCACGGCGTTCCGGCGCGACGGCACTAAAGCCGCCCGTCAGCACCGCTGATCGAAGCAAAGTTCGCGAGGCCGCACAACGCAACGACAGAATCGCAATGGTACGCGGATCGAGCGCCTGCGGGCCGGCCGCGCTCACGCTCGCGCTCGCGGCGACCCAGTGCTGCCGCAGTGGAAATGAAGAACGGCCCGCCAGAGTAATCCGGTGAGCCGTTTTGTTTTGCCACCTGCGCGGTGCGGTGCAGTGCGATGCGCTAAAGCAACCGATACGCCAGTCGCGCCGCCGCCCGCGCCGTGCGCTTGTCCTGATCGAGCGACGGGTTGTACTCCGCGATATCCGCCACGCGCAGCTTGCCCGACGCACGCACGCGCTGCACCATCGCTTCGACTACCGACAAGGGCACGCCCAACGCGGCAGGCGCCGATACACCCGGCGCAGTAGCGGCTGGGAGCACGTCGAGGTCGATGGTCAGATAGATGTCATCCGCTGAATCCAGCAACTGCTGGAGATCATCCAGACGCTGCGGCAATTGCGGCTCCTGCATGTCGATGTCGAGCACGTAGCGCACGCCGAGTCGCTCTGCATGCGCGAACAGCGAAGCGGTGTTGCTCAGATCGCTGATGCCGAAGCAGGCGTAGTTGAACGGCACACCGCGTTCGACGCAGTCGTTCGCGATCTGATCGAACGGCGTACCCGAATTAGCGGGTCGCTTCTGACGCAGATCGAAGTGAGCGTCGAAGTTGACGATCAACAGATTGCGCGTCGCCGCTGAAGTGGCCGACGTGGCCGCGGCTCCGGCACCTATGCACGCTGCCCCAGCCACGCGATCCTGATGCAAGCGAAAGCCGCCATACGTTCCCCACGCAACCTCGTGGCCGCCGCCAAACACCAACGGCCGGCCGCCGCTCGCAAGCACGTCGCTCACTACATTCGCGAGTTCCGCCTGGGCGCTTTCGAGGTCGCCGTCGTCGCATACCACATCGCCCGCATCGGCGAGCGTCGCCATCGACGTCTTCGCCGGCAAGCCCGCCAGCGCGCGACGCAGTTCCTTCGGCGCGTGAGCCGCGCCAGTGCGCCCCTGATTGCGCCGCACGCCTTCGTCGGAACCGAAGCCGACGAGCACCGGCGCATCGCTTTCACTGCACGGCGCGCCACGAAAAACATCCTCATGCTGCACCGTGCCGCTAAACGCCACCACCTGGTTGAAAACACGCCGCGTATCGCCGGGTTCACCATCGTCGGAACGCCCGGCCCATACCGTGTCATCGAATGGAACTCTCATGCGCGCGACAACACGGCCTGCAGAAAAGCGCGCGTGCGCGGCTGCGACGGTGCCGAGAAAATCTCCGCGGGCGGCCCCGCCTCGACGATCACGCCGCCGTCCATCACCACCACCACGTCGGCGACTTCCTTCGCGAAACCCATCTCGTGCGTGACGACCACCATCGTCATGCCTTCGCTCGCGAGCAGCTTCATCACCTGCAGCACCTCGCCGACCAGTTCGGGATCGAGCGCGGAAGTCGGCTCGTCGAACAGCATCACACGCGGTTGCATCGCCAATGCACGTGCAATCGCAACGCGCTGCTTCTGACCGCCCGACAAGCTCGCCGGCATCACATGCGCCTTGTGCCCGAGGCCGACTTTTTCCAGCAACGCGAGCGCCGCCGCTTCGGCTTCCGCCTTGCTGGCGCCACGCAACATCCGCGGACCGACCGTGATGTTATGCAGCACCGACAGATGCGGAAACAGATTGAACGACTGAAACACCATGCCTACTTCGGTGCGCAGCGCATTCAGCGAATGCTCCTTGAGCATCGCCCCCTGATCGACCAGCCGATGCCCGCAGATATCGATCGTACCGGCTTCAGCCTGTTCAAGCCCGTTGCAGCAACGCAAGAACGTACTCTTACCCGAGCCGCTCGGCCCGATCACCACCACGACCTGCTGCGGTTGAATATCAAAGTCGATGCCGTTAAGCACCGTATGCGAGCCGAACGATTTTTTCAGCCCGCGAATGCTGACGATCGATTCGTCCGCTTTGTTGGCTACGGTATTCATTGCACCATCCCCCCTGCACGCAAGCGACGCTCCACACGATGCAGCGCGTAATTGGTCACCTGCGTCAATACCAGATACACCAGCGCGATCGCCAGATACACTTCGAGCGAACGGTACGACACGCTGATGATCTTCTGGCCTTCATGCATCAGATCGTCGATCGTCAGCAACGACACCAGCGCCGAGTTCTTGATCAATGCGATGAACTCGTTGCCAAGCGGCGGAATCATTCGCACGATTGCCTGCGGCAGGATGATTGCGCGCATGGCCTGCCCCGACGACATGCCGATGGAACGCGCCGCCTCCATCTGCCCTCGATCCACCGACTGAATCGCCCCGCGCACGACCTCCGACACATACGCCGCCGAATACAAGCCGAGCCCCAGCATTCCGCACACGAAAGCCGGCAATAGAATGCCGAATTGCGGCAACCCGAAGAACAGCAGGAATAGTTGCACGAGCAACGGCGTGCCGCGGAAGAACGTCAAATACGCAGTGCACAACCCGTACACGATGCGCCGCTGCGGCGTGAGCCGGCCGATGCCGATCAACAGGCCCAGCAGGCAGCTCAGCCCGAGCGAGGCGGCGGTCACTTCGACCGTCACCAATGCGCCATGCATGATGTCCGGAAAACCGGCAATCACCGGTGAAAAATCGAGTTCCATTATTTCTGCTCAGACGGTTATTGCGCGGTGGCGCCGAACCACTTGTGGACGATCGCCGCATACGTGCCATCAGCCTTGATCTTCGCCAGCGCCGTGTTGAAGGCGGTCTTCAACTGCGGTTCGTCCTTGCGCACGGCGATGCCGTAGGCTTCGGTCGACAGCGGCTTGTCGAGCACGCGGAAACCGCCCCGCGTCTTCACCAATTGATACGCGGCCGGCTTGCCGGTCACGGCGGCGTCGGCGCGGCCGATCCCCACCAGGTCGAACATTTCCTGATTCTTCTCGACTTCGACACGGTTGATCTGCGGGAAATTGTCGCGCAGGAAGTTGACCGATTTCGTGCCCACCTGGACCGAGACTTTCTTGCCGTTCAGATCAGCTATCGATTTGACCGGCGAATCGCTTTTCACCAGCGCGACGAGGCCGCCCGCGTAGTACGAATCGGTGAAGTCGACTACTTTCGCGCGCTCATCGGTGATGTAGATCGCGGAGATCGCCGCGTCGAAGCGATGCGCGATGAGGCCCGGAATCAGTCCTTTGAAGTCGATGTCGGTCCATTGCACACGCTTGCCCATTGCTTTAGCGAGCGCATTGACCATGTCGACGTCGAAGCCGGTACGCGCGCCGTTCTCGGTGAATTCCATCGGCGGGAAAGTCGCGTCTGTGGCAACGTTCAGCACGTCAGACGTTTGCGCCGAGGCGGTGCCCGAAAACCCGGCAAACGTGACCGCAAACGTGACACATGCGAGGGACAACAGTCGTTTCAGTTTCATGGCGAGACTCCTTTTAGATCGTGTGGTATCCGTATTTAATCCGGCTTTAAGTGCCTCGCCGGATCAATCGGTTTGCATATGCTCGGAAATGGCGCGGGCCGTACGTAGCGTCCCGTCGATGAATTGGTTTTCGCGGCCGATGGCGCGCGTGGACGGCGCCATCAACGTGATCGACGCGCTGCTGCCCGCGCCGCGTCCACTGCGATGAAATATCGGGGCGCTCACGCCCCACACCCCTGGGTCGACTTCACTGTCGCTGACGGCGTAGCCCTGGGCTCGAATCTGTTCGAGTTCGGTTTCGATCGCGGCACGGCCGGCGGGGTCGTTGTCGAACACGCTATCGAGTACTTCGGCGCGCGCCTTGTCGGCCATGAACGCCAACAGCGATTTCGCCGAAGCGCCCGCTTTCAGCGGCATTGCGCGGCCTTTTTCGAACGAGCAGCGCAACGAGTGCTGGCTTTCCACCATTTCCAGGCACATCACCTGATTTTTAACCGCGACTACGAGGCCGATGCTTTCCTGCGACGCACGCGCCAGGTGTTGCATTTCGGCGCGGCTCGCTTCAACCAGCAGCGAGTTCACATCGAAGCCGAGCGCGAGCTGCAAGCTGATCGGACCAGGCGCGTAGTGTCCCGCGTTTTCCGCGACGAAACCCCAGCGTTTGAGTAATGCGATCTGCCGGTACAGCGTGCTTTGCGCGAGACCGGTAACGACGAGCAGGTCCTTGACCGACATGGCCTTGCCATGACTGGCGAGTGCCGCCAGCACCAACAACACCCGTTCAGCACCTGTCACACCCTGTTCCGCGTTCACGATGAAACTACCCGCAATGAATAACGGAATCAGAATGCCAGAACGTTCTCGGATTTCAAAAATATGATTCCCGGTGAATGGGAATGATGGGAGAGGGTTTTCCCCGAAGTGGGGAAAAAAAGAGCACGCCGCGGTGTACGGCGGGGGCGGGTGAAGCGAATTCGTCACCGAACTCGGCGAAGCGCGGCGTCATCGCGCGCTCGATGCGGTACGGCGCGCGTTCCGACGCGAGGCCGGGTGCATACTCGAACGGAAACGGTTCCGCGGATGGCTCGATAAAGGCTCGATCAATGAAAACCTTTCACTGCAATCGCTGCTCGCATCTTGTGTTCTATGAAAACGTTCGTTGCGAACGGTGCGAGGCATTGCTTGGGTATGTACCTGAACTGGCCGAAATCAGCGCTTTCGAAGCCGCCGGGGAAGGACGCTGGCGCAGTCTGCATCCGCGTGCCGAGGGCGCGCTGTTCCGGCAGTGCCACAACTACGCCATTGAAAATGTCTGCAACTGGATGATCCCTGCCGAGTCGCCCGACGCGCTGTGCCGCGCCTGTCAACTCACACTCACGATTCCGAATCTGAGCGCACCGGACAACCGGCTCTACTGGTACCGGCTGGAGATGGCGAAGCGGCGCCTTTTGTACACGCTGGCCGCGCTCGGCCTCGACGTTCCGTCGCGCCAGGCCGATCCCCAACACGGGTTGGCATTCGAATTTCTCGAGGACGTCGGCGATGGTTCGCGTGTCATGACCGGCCACGACAACGGCCTCATCACGCTGAACATCGCCGAAGCAGACGACGCCTACCGCGAAAGCGTGCGCGCCGCGATGGGCGAGCCCTACCGCACCCTGCTCGGCCACTTCCGCCACGAGACGGGCCATTACTACTTCAGTCAGCTGGTGGCGAACAACCCGCGTTGGCTCGAGTCCTACCGCAAGCTGTTCGGTGACGAGCGCGCCGACTACGGCGAGGCGTTGACGGCCTACTATCGCGACGGCGCGCAGGCAGACTGGCAGGCGTCCTTTACCAGTGCGTATGCCACGATGCATCCGTGGGAAGATTGGGCCGAGACGTGGGCGCACTACATGCTGATCGTCGACGTGCTGGATACCTCGGCCTCGTACGGCGTCGCGTTGTTACCGGACGACCCGAGCGAGCCGACGCTGACCGACCGCACGCCGGTGGAAGACGCGAGCTTCGAAAATCTGATGAAGCGGTGGTTTCCGCTCACGTATGCGTTGAACAGCCTGAACCGAAGTCTCGGCATGCCCGATGGTTATCCGTTTACGCTGGCCTCGCCGGTGGTGGACAAGCTGCGCTTCGTGCATCAGGTGATTGCGGCGGCTGGCGACAGAACGTAACCGCGCGAAACGGCAACGCCGCCGAAGCGGCGCGCGCGGCAGCGCTACACTTGTGTGAAGAGAGAATCACGTGTCGAGCGTGTTTCGAACCGCAAAAAAATGCCGCGGATAACGTGATTGTCGTCCGCGGCATTCGCTACTTCATTTGCCACTTCATTTACCACTTCGGCGAGCCGCGCGGTCTTCGAATCGAGCGATTCGACGCGGCAGCGCCGGTTACTTTTTCTGCTGCTGCAAGAGCGATTTGAGCTCCTGCACATTTTCTTCTACGCGTTTTGCGATCACCGCATACGACTCAGCCTGCGTCTGATAGGCGGCTTGCGCCAACTGCTGCATATCGGCGAGCGACTTATGCAAACTTTGCTGAATCAGTTCGGCGGTTTTGGCCGAGGGGGCAGCGCCGCCGGCCGACAACTGCCCCGTGAGCGACTGCAATTCACTCAGCGTGGTACGCAGCATCTCGGTCTGTTTCTGCGCGAGCGACTGCATGCCCTGGAAGGCAGTCTGATTCGCCTGAACCAGTGCTTCCACGTCCTTGCGTCGCGCTTCCATGATGGCGGGTACGTCGAAGCCGGGAAGCTTGAACTGTTCGAGCATTTTGGTGAAATCGCCAAACGGATTGGCGGCGTCAGGTCGGTCCATGCGAAATCCTCCTTAACGTTTGAATACTCGCCGACGGTGCATCGCCGCGGTGTGCTTCTCCGCTTCTCCGCTGTGTGCACCCGTGGCGTCGCGTGCGCCGCGCGTTCCGCAGAGCCTTACGGGTTCTGGGGTCGGACGGCACATTGGTTCAATCATGCGCCATCCGGCCACATTGCGCCAGCGGGCTTTCACCTTCCCGTGCGGTGTATTCGAGACCGATAGCGCGCTCGTCGTGGTACGGCGCGGCACACATTCTTGGTTTCTTCTGCCCACACGCCCGTTCGTTCACTTTGAGCGCGCCGGTAATTCCAACCCGTAGAGCGGGACGCGACAATTCGTCCGACCCTGCCCGCCTGGAAGCGCTCCCGCCAACAGGCAGCGCTCCCGTTCGACGCGCTGCGTTAGCTTTCGCACACAGCCAGGTCAGTGCCCACTTTTCTTCTTCCGTCAGGGGATTAGGATAAAGGCACCGCAACGCTAGAGCCTGGTGAACAATGCGCTATCCGCTGAATATGGCAGTCGCCGCCGCGCTGCTCGTCTTTGTTCTTTGCTGCATCGTCAAGCTCGCCTTGAACTAATGCCTTTTTTCATGGCACTTCGCGCGCCATCTCCCGACCGCACACCGCGCGCCGTCTCTGCATCCCCACTGCCTTAGCGCTCGATATGCGCCGTATTCGCGCCAGCGAACGCAGCGCCGCGATTTCGCCATGACATAGCGCGAAATAATTGCTGAATGGAGTTTGGAAAGGACCTTACCCATACTTCGTTTCGCTGCCGGTGCGTACGAAAAAGACGCATGAGATCAAGGGTGCTTCAAGCGCGAATGCGATCCCGATGATTAACGATCCTACGGTTGCCCAATCATCGGAAGATACGCTCGAACATGACGGCACCCGCGTGCCGACCACAGGATGAACATGTTGACTTCAGTTAGTTTCCTCAAAAAGAATGTCGCTCGTTTTGTATGCATCGCAATCGTTTGCTGCAGTGCGCTCCTGACCGGCTGCGCCAGCGGCAGCATTAACGACGCGAGCCAAACTGGCGCCCAGCCCCATGTGCGCCCGGACAATATTTATGTCTACACCTTCGACAGCAATCCGGACCAAGTAAAGCTGGACAACGGCGGCATGCTGAAGAAATTGAAATCGCACATCGACGGCTCGTCCGCTGCGAAACAGCAATCCGCCGACGCGATCGAAGTGCGCGAGGCGGTGGCCAACGAAATCGTGCATCAATTGCAATCGATGGGTCTGCGTGCGATTCGCTCGGACATCCCCGCACCCGCCGACCAGAACGTCTTGCTCGTGCAAGGCAGCTTCGACGCGATCGATTCGGGTAATCGTCGCCGCCGTGTGCTGATTGGCCTCGGCGCAGGCAAGAGCGAGGTGAGCAGCGCCGTACAGATTCTTTACAAGCCGGCGGGCGGCACAGCGCGGCTGGTGCAAAGTTTCAATGCCACCGGCGACAGCGGCAACGCACCCGGCATGGTGGAAACCGCGGGTGTGGGCGCGGCAGCCGGAAGCATCGCCACCTCAGCAGCAGTGGGCGGCGGCTTGCACGCCGTCTCCGAGACGAAGCAAGCCGGCGTTTCGGCGGACGCGAAGCGACTGGCCGATGCGGTGGCAAAACAGGTGGCGCAGATCGGCGTAAGCGGAGGCTGGCTCTCGACCGAACACACCAGGGGATAACCACTCACAGGTTTGAACTGGAAATAGCGTGCGGCAGGGGTGCTCCAACCAAGCCCACTGCCGCGCGCTGTTTACGTCTTCGAATAGCGCACGCCGTCCCAGCGTTGCGCCAGCCGTAATAGCGCAGGCAGCAGCACGGCCCAGCCGAGCGCCAGAACGATCCACGCTGCGACAGGCTTGTTAAAACGTACCGCGCCGAGCGCCGCACCGGCGCGAAACGACATCGGCCCGGCAATCGCGCCGAGCAACGCGGCCAGCAAGGTTCGCGCGCGCAGCCACGCGAATACCGTGTTGAACTGGATCGCGAAGAGCGCCCACAGCGCACTCAACCAGTACGGCGCGAGACCTTCGACGAAGGTACCGCTCGGATAGGAAAGCAATCCTGAATAAACCAGCAAGCTCTCCCACATCATGCCGACCCACACCGTCACCACGAGCAGCCGCGCTTCGCGCAGCGGTTCGGCGACTCGCGCCAGATGCCACGCAACGGCGCAGGCCGCGAACAGCATGCCGAGCCACCCCGCCCCACGCGCGGCGCTCAGCACGCAGACGAACCAGCCGGCCTGGCAGACGACAAAGTAAAGGCCGGCTCGGGTTCTATTCATGCCAGAGTTTGCGCATGAGCGCGAGCAGCGCGGTCGGGGCCGTGCCCTTTTGACAATAGCCGTCGAAATTGTGACGCGCTTTGCCGGTGTCTTTCACGTGATCCTCATCGAGCGACGTGAACGCGACGATGCCCAGGCTTTGCGTGGGCAGATAGCTGCGCAACGCGCTGGCGGTTTCGTAGCCGTCGCGCTCCGGCATCATGATGTCGAGCACCACGACGTCCGGCACCCAATCCTTCACGCAGCGCAGCGCCTCGCTGCAGCCGTTGGCAGTGCGAGCTTCCACGCCTTCGTACGAGAGATAGATGGCGAGCGCCTCCGCCGCGCCGGCGTTGTCGTCGACGACGAGGACGCGCGGCACTTCGTGCAAAACCCGGACCTCCCGGGCGCTCCACCTTTTGTAAGTAGAGGATGGTCGGGACATGAGTGGTAGCTTGCAATTAAAACGTTAGCGTTCAGCAAGCCTTGTACCACGATCGTCAGAAGTGCGTCATGGAACCGGAGGCATGCGGCGTCATCACGCGTGATGCATCGCAAACAGCTTGGGCAAATCGGCTCAACCATCATGACCTCGCAAGCGAAAAGTACCGGGGCGACGGCCAGCTTTACGCAATGGCTATGCCATTAGCGCTTGCCGCACCGGGCGGGGCCGCGCCGCCCGCCGCGGCGGGAGCAGGTGTCGAGTTCGTGGACAGCGGTTGTCCGCCTGGCCGACATCGTGCCGGCTCGATGCCGCTGGGCCGTTTATGCGAGCCATGCTTCGGCGGGCCGGGATTTTGCTACCCTTTAGCTCCGATCCTTCCCGCCGCCTCCATGTCCGCAGCTCCCCGACGCTTATCGTTCGCCAGTCAGCTCGTGGTCTTCTGGCTGCTGGTCGCGGTCATGTGCGCGCTGCTGATCGGCCTCGTCTGGTTCATGGCGCAAGCCAATCTCGGGCGGCAGATCGGGCTCGCGCGCCAGCAGGGACTCGCCGGTTGCGAGACGATCGGCTCGCGCTACGACTTGTCGATCGACCGCGCGCCGGAGTCACAGCCGAATCCGCAGCCGAATCCAACGCTGAATTCAACACCGAATCCGCAGCCTGATGCGCAACCCCACCCGCAAGCGGCACCGCCGGTGACGCCCTCTCCTACCGCACTCGCCGCGCCGAACACCGATCTGATGCACGCCATCCTCGACATCGTGCTGGCGCAGATGGACGGCGTCGAAGGCGGATTCTGGCGGCCCGTGGGCACGCCGCCCGGCTCGTTCGACGCCTACGCGTTTCCGACCTACCAGGGCAGCGGCATCAAACGCGATATCCCCGAAGCCGAAACGCCACTTATCCTGCGCACGCTGCGTGCTGCGTCTACGACGCACGCGGCGGCGTCCGAATTCGTCGAAAATCAGCAGGACGCCGTGATCGTCACGGCGTGTCCAGTGCCGCACCGCGCGGGCCTGTTCGCGTGGACGCTCTCGCGCGTGCGTCCGCCGCTCGGTCCTTCCGGCAAAGCGCTCGTCACGGCGCTGGCGGTGCTGCTCGCGGCGATCGTCGGCATTGCGATCGCGCTCGGCATCCTGCTGCGTCGCTGGCGGGCGAACCTGGCACGCATCGAAGCCGGCCTCAGCCAACCCGCCGAGGCATTCACGCCAATCGTCCCGACCGGCGAGCCGGACCTCGACAAGATCGTGGGCGCGGTCAACGCGTACGGCGCGCGCGCCACGTCGCTGCAGCAGCAAGCCGGCGAACTGCATACGCAACTCGCAGCGGCGGAACGCTTCGCGGCGATCGGCCGCTTTTCCGCGCAAATGGCGCATGAAATCCGCAACCCGATCGGCGCGATGCGGCTCAAGGCGGAGAATGCGTTGAACGGCGACGAGGAACGCAAGCGGCGCGCGCTCGGCGCGATCCTCGAGCAGATTCAGCGTGTGGAAACACAACTCTCAGGACTACTCGCGTTGACCCAGCCCGTGCGCATCGATGCTCGTCCGGTCGCGTTGCGCGAATGGCTTGCCGAACGCATTGAATGGCATAGCGATGCAGCGGTGCGAGCCCTTATCGCATTGGAACTCGATGTCGCCGACGGGCTTCCCGAGCAAGCCTCTTTCGACGCCGACCAACTGGCGCGCGCGATCGACAATCTGCTCCTCAACGCCCTGCGGCACACACCATCGGGCGGTCACGTGACGCTGCGCGCGGCGCACCCGGCGGCGACGCTGCGCATCGACGTCGCCGATGACGGCCCGGGCGTGGCAAGCGCCGAACGCGAGCATATTTTCGAGCCGTTCGTGACCGGCCACGCGTCCGGTTCGGGGCTCGGTCTCGCCGTGGTGCGGGAAATCGCCGCTGCCCATGGCGGGCGTGCCTTTTATGAAGCGCGCGAGCGCGGTGCATGGTTTGTGATCGAGATCCCATGGCACACATCCTGATTGTCGACGACGACGATGCCTTCCGCGAAAGCCTTGCCGAGACGTTAGGCGACCTCGGCCATGCGATCGCGCAAGCGAGCAACGGCCACGACGCGCTCGCTTTGCTGGCCGGCGGCACGCGCATCGATTGCATGTTCCTCGACTTCAGGATGCCGGACTTGAGCGGCATCGAGGTGCTTGAACGATTGCGCGCGATGCCGGCGCGCAAGGCGCTGCCGGTCGTCGTGCTGACCGCTTTCGCCACCAGCGACAACACCATCCACGCGATGCGCCTCGGCGCTTTCGAGCACCTGACCAAGCCGGTCGGGCGCGACGCGATCGCGTCCTTGCTCGCCAGGATCGAAGCTTCGAATCGCGGCGCATCGCGTCCGCCGCTGCCTGCGTCGAACGAAGCATCCGTCGACGCCGACACCCCTCGCCTGTTGGGCAACAGCGAGGCGCTGCGCGACGCGCAAAAGCAGATCGGCCGCGCCGCCGCCACCGATTCGACCGTGCTGATCACGGGCGAAACCGGCACTGGCAAGGAAGTGGCCGCTCGCGTGCTGCACGATGCGTCGCGGCGGCGGCATGCGCCGTTCGTGGCAATCAATTGCGCGGCGATTCCCGCCGAACTTCTGGAGAGCGAACTATTCGGCCATGCGAAGGGAGCGTTCACCGGCGCGGTAGCGCAACGTCCTGGACGCATCGTCGATGCAAACGGCGGTACGCTGTTCCTCGACGAAATCGGCGATCTGCCGTTGCCGATGCAGGCCAAGCTGCTACGCGTCATTCAGGAGCGCGCGCTTACACCGGTCGGCAGCAACGCGGACGTGCCGATCGACGTGCGCCTCGTGGCCGCGACACACCGCGACCTCGCGGCGGAAGTGGTGGCGCGCACCTTCCGCGAAGACCTGTTCTACCGGCTCAACGTGATCCCGATCCACTTGCCGCCATTGCGCGATCGTCCCGACGACATCCTTACGCTCGCCATGCATTTTCTTGCTGCCGCCGCTCATATCGGGGGACCTGCCCGGAACCTGAGCAGCGACGCCGGGCGGCGGCTCCTCGCCTATGCGTGGCCCGGCAACGTGCGCGAGTTGAAGAACGCGATGGAGCGTGTCGCGGCACTCGCGCGCGGCCCGCTCGTGACCGCAGACGACCTGGTTTTTCTGACTGCGCCGCGCGCTTCGACCGGCGAGATTCCCACTGCGCTGCTCGATCTGCCGCTGCCCCAGGCGATCGAACGCGCGTTGCAGCAGACCGTGGGCAATCGCGCCGAAGCGGCGCGCCGCCTCGGCATCAGTCGCCAGTCGCTCTATACGAAGATGGCCGCGTACAAGCTCGGCTGACGATCCCACCGGGCGACCGACGCATGCAAGCCAGGTTGAGGGCCGCCCGATGTCCATGCAACGGACACTCATCGTCCAGCAAGGAGACATCGGCAACCCGCTGGCGCTACGCAGAGCCTTATGCGACCGGGCTTTGCGGCATGGCATAACGCTTGCAAAGACTCCTGCACGACATTGCAGTCGAAGGGAGTTCAGCGATGAATCGTTTCAACCCGATCGTGCGCGCAGCGTCTGCGCTCGCCATGATCGCAGCAACCGCTGCCTGCGCGGCGCAGCCCGCGTCTCCGCCGGAGGGCGGCTTGATGCCCCCGCCGCCGCCGCAAGCCGGCGGTGCCATGCCGCCGCCTCCGCCGAGCGCCGGTGGTCCGATGGCACAGTCGCCGCAAGGCGGCGCGCCGACGCGGCCTCCACGGCCGATGGCCCGCGGCCCGCGCGGCGGCGGTGTCCCCACTACCGTCAGCGGCGTGGTCCGACGCTTTCTGATCAACCCCGAAGGCGACGTCGACGGACTGCTGCTGGCCGACAACACACTCGTGCGGTTCCCGCCGCATATCGGCGCCCAGGTCGCCGCCACGCTTGCGCCGGGCGATACCGTCAATGTGAACGGCTTCGCGCAGCCAGGCGGAAGCCTGCGGGCGAGCCAGATCGCCGACGTGAAGAACGGCCGCCGCATCGTCGATCAACCGCCGCCTGCCGACGTCCAGCGTCTGCCGAAATCGCTCGCCGGTGTCGGGCTCGTCAAACTCACCGCTGCGGGCCGCGTGCTTCGCGTGACGAGCGCACCGCGCGGCGAACCCGACGGCGTGCTACTCACCGACGGCACCGTCATCAAGCTGACGCCCCCGGCCGCCGCGCAATTCGCGAGCCTGTTGCAGCCGGGCACAACGATCGCGGCACAAGGCTACGGCACGCGCAATCGCTACGGCGAGTCGCTGCAGGCAACCGCATTCGGCACACCCGGCAATCTCACCGTTCTTTACGACAACCTGCCAAAGTAACCCACGAACAAGGAGCTCTACCATGCATTGGATCGATCCCGCCTGTCTGCCTGAAACGCGCGGCAAAGTCGTGTTGTTCCTGCTCAATCCGCACGGCGACGCCGACGGCTTCATTCTCCAGCACGCCGACGGCACGCAGCAGCAGATTCATTTCCCGCCGCATCTGGGCAAACAGGTCGCACGGCACCTCGCGGCAGGCGACACGGTGCGCGTACGCGGTGTGAAACCGCGTGGCGTGGACATGGTCGCGGCCGTCTCGCTCATGACCAGACAGGGCGTCGAGATCGTCGACGAAGGCCCGCAGCATCACGAGCAGGGTCCGAAGCACGAACACGGGCATGGACATGAACACGACGGCGAGCCGATGGACGTGCAAGGCGAAGTCGTGCTGCCGCTTTATGGGCCGAAAGGCGAATTGCGCGGTGCGTTGCTTGAGGACGGCACGTCGCTGCGCATGCCGCCGCATGCCGCCGCCGAACTCGTCGAGTATCTGACGCCAGGCGTGCATGTGCAGGCATGGGGGCCGGGTGTGAGAAACAAATTCGGCTGCACGGTGGATGTCCACGACATCGCCGAACTGGTTGATGGGGAAGCCGGGTTGGAGGCGTAAACGCGTGGATCCCGGCGGCCGGACCGCCGGGACCTGAACGCAAGGAGAACGGGCCGAAAGGGCACACGCTCGTGATGAGTTTCCCGGCGAGCGAATGCCATCTCAGCCGCGCCGGACCGCAAGGGCCCCGTGCGCCACAGCATGAACGTCAGAACCTGTGCCTCATGCAGCACAGTCAAGCCTCTTACGCGCCGCCCTTTTCCATCGCGCGCTGGTAAGCAGGGCGCGCCTCGATGCGATCGACGAACGAAGTGATATTCGGGAAGGCGTCGCGTCCGCAAAACTTCAGGCACAACTGGGCGACGAACGAGAGCTGAATATCGGCCCCCGTCAATTCATCGCCGACGAAGTATTCGCGACCGGTCAATTCCTGATTCAGAAAACCCAGGTGATTCTGTAACTCACTTTGGATTCTCGGTTGCAATGCGGCAGCACCGTCGCCAAGACGGGCCGTGTACACCTTCAGCATAAGCGGCAGCATGGCGGAGCCTTCCGCATAGTGCAGAAACTGGGCGTAACGGTCGTACTCATCGGTTCCATAGGCCGGGCACAAGCGCCCGTTGCCATGGCGGCGAATCAGATAATCGACGATCGCGCCCGACTCGAAAATTACCCGGTCACCGTCGCGAATCACGGGAGCCTTGCCAAGCGGATGGACCGCCGTCAGTTCCGGCGGCGCAAGACGGGTATCCGGATTCCGCTGATATTGAACAAGCTTGTAGTCGAGGTTGAGTTCTTCCAGCAACCAGGTAATGCGGCGCGAACGGGATTCGTTGAGGTGGTGGACTTCGATCATGAATTGGGCTTTGGAGTTAGTTAGAGAAAGTGCAGCCCATGCCTGCCTTGCACCCGGTTGAAGACCCGGACAAGCAGGTATGGGGGAGATCCGATGAACGTGCAACGATGAGGGCTCCGCTTTCCGCGGAGTCGGTGATTCGATTCGAGAAGCTTCAATAGCGCCTCGCCCGTGACAGTGTCACACCGATTTCATCGCTTCCGGATGCAGGCGAAAAAAATGTTGTCTGAGCCGACGCTGGCGAGGTTGCCCGGAACGATGCTGCAACGCGACTAGAGGCGTGGGCGAGTCTCCCAAGCCCACCCGTACCGGACACCATCCCACAAACCGTATAGGTACTGTACCGGCAGGTGTCGCTAGAATGCTTCAACGTCCCATCGACCGACACTGGAGCCCCCATGTCTTACCTCAGCCTCAGCGCGCTGCCCGCCGGCATTCTGTTCGCGCTCGTCACCTCCATCACGCCCGGTCCGAACAACACCATGCTGCTGGCCTCGGGGGTCAACTTCGGCTTTCGCCGCACGCTGCCGCATCTTTCCGGCATTAGCGCCGGGGTCGTGCTGTTGATGCTGTCGGTCGGGATTGGCCTCGGCGAAGCCTTCGTGCATTTCCCCGTGCTGTACACGGTGCTCGAAGTCGCAAGCGTCGCGTACCTGCTGTATCTGGCGTGGAAAATCGGCACGTCGGGTGAATTGAAGGTCAAGAAAGGCGATCGCCGGCCCATGAAGTTCCATGAAGCCATCGCCTTCCAGTGGGTCAATCCGAAAGCGTGGATGATGGTGCTGACCGCCGCCACGACGATCCACCTCAGCGCGAGCACCAGCGCGAATGCCATCGCCATGGCGCTGATCTTCTACGTGATCGGTTTTCCGTGCATCTGCCTGTGGGCCGGCTTCGGCACCGCGATGCGGCGCGTGCTGTCGGACCCGAAGCGATTGCGCCTCTTCAATGTGGCGATGGCGCTGCTGCTGGTGCTCTCGCTGTATCCGATCGCGCTGGAGCTGCTCCGCCACGCCGCTTGAGCACGGCTATATCGCCCCCTGCCCGACTCGCTCGATGAAGCGCCACAGCGCGTCGTCGGTCGAGTACGGCGCGTTGAAACGAAACCACGCGCTGGGGGCGTCGTCGGGACGGAAGTAGGAGCCGGGCGCGAGCCAGATGCCGTGCGTGAGCGCCGCGGTCGCCACTTCAACTGCGCGTTCCGCTTCGATCGGCAGGCGCGCCCACAAGAACAGGCCGGCACGTGGCCGGTGAAACAGTTCGAGACCGAGCGAGTCGAGCCGCTCTTCGACGGTCGCATGCGCGAGCTTGAGCCGCTCGTTCACGGCTTCGACATGGCGCGCATAGCGCCCTTCAAGCAACACCTTGTCGACGATCCGCTCGATCGCTTCCGACGAGGTCAACCCCACCGCCATCTTCGTGCGCGCCAGTTCGCGCAGCACCGCGCGCTCGGCGACCACATAGCCGCAGCGCAGCCCCGGCGTCACCGTCTTCGAAAAACCGCCCACGTAGAGCACGCGCTGCAAGCCTTCCATGGCGGCAAACAAAGGCGCGCCGGGCGGCGCCAGCTCGCGGCTGACATCGTCTTCGATCACCCACATACGCTGACGCTCCGCGATCTGCAACAGACGGAACGCCGCCGACATGCCAAAGGTCGCCCCGGTCGGATTCTGCAGCGTGGTGTTGACGAAAATCGCCTTCGGCTTGTGTTGCGCAACCAGCGCTTCGAGCACGTCGGTATCGAGGCCGGCCGGCGTGCGCGGCACACCATGCACCACCAGCCCCGCCAGCTTGAGAATCTGCAGCAGATTGCAATAACCGGGATCTTCGACGATCACGGCGTCGCCCGCGCGCAGCAGCGTGCGGACGATCAGATCCAGCCCTTGCGTCGCGCCCTGCGTAAGCAGCACGTTGGAGACGTCGACCGCCAGGCCGCGCCGGTCGAGTTGCTCGGCGATCCGCTCGCGCAGCGGCGCGAAACCGTACGGATGCCCGTAGTCGCCGAGCCGCGCCGCCGGCACCCGGCTCATCGCGCGCAGCGCATGCTGCAAGCCGGTTTCGTTGATCCATTCGTTCGGCAGCCAGCCGCCGCCCGCCTTGATCGGCACCGAATGGTCCGCGAACACGTCGGACAGCAGCCACGTCGCGGTCAGGCTCGGCGGCTGCCAGTCGGTCGGGGCAACCCGCACGGACTGCGAGCGCGGCGCCACGCGATAACCGGAACCGCGCCGCGCCACCACGAGGCCCATCGAAACAAGACGGTTGTACGCCTCCGTGACGGTGAAGGTACTCAGTTCGTGGCTTTGCGCCAGCGCCCGCACCGACGGCAGCAGCGCGCCGGCGCGCAGCGACTGCGCCTCGATGGCGTGCGCAAAGCCTTGCACGACCTGTTCGACGAGCGTGGGAGCGGCGCGTCGGTCACGCTCAAGTTGTAATTCGATCATGGTCAGGACGGAGAGGCGACACAGTTATCGCAATTTCACCAATACAGTTAGCGACACACTACAGCAACTGTTTATGCCGCCATTAAACCGCGGACGCTACAGTTTTGGCTACGCCCCGAAGGAAGTCCCCTTGGGGGACCACTTCGAGGAGAAAACCATGACTTCGCGCCCCGTCATCGACGACCTGTCGTCTTTCTGGATGCCCTTCACCGCCAACCGCCAGTTCAAGGCCGCGCCGCGCCTGCTGGAATCGGCCAAGGGTATGTACTACCGCACCACGGACGGGCGTGAAGTGCTCGACGGCTGCGCGGGTCTCTGGTGCGTGAACGCCGGTCACGGCCGCGACGAAATCGTCGCCGCGATCAGCCAGCAACTGTCGACGCTCGATTTCGCACCGACCTTCCAGATGGGCCACCCGTTGGCATTCGAAGCGGCTACGAAAGTCGCTGAACTGATGCCGAACGGCCTGGACCGGATCTTCTTCACGAACTCCGGCTCGGAATCGGTCGACACCGCCCTGAAAATCGCACTGGCGTACCACCGCTCGCGCGGCGAAGGCCAGCGCACGCGTCTGATCGGCCGCGAGCGTGGCTATCACGGCGTGGGCTTCGGCGGCATTTCGGTCGGCGGTATCGCACCGAATCGCAAGACGTTCTCGGGCGCGCTGCTGCCGGCGGTCGACCATCTGCCGCACACGCATAACCTCGAGCACAACGCGTTTTCGAAAGGCCAGCCCGCATGGGGCGCGCATCTCGCCGACGAACTCGAGCGCATCGTCACGCTGCACGATGCATCCACGATTGCCGCCGTGATCGTCGAACCGGTGGCCGGCTCGACGGGCGTGCTGATTCCGCCGCAAGGCTATCTGCAGAAGCTGCGCGAGATCTGCACGAAGCACGGCATCCTGCTGATTTTCGACGAAGTGATTACTGGTTTCGGCCGCGTCGGCAAGGCGACGGCGAGCGAATACTTCGGCGTGACGCCGGACCTGATCACGATGGCCAAGGCGATCAACAACGCCGCGGTCCCGATGGGCGCGGTGGCCGCGAGCCGCACGATCCACGACACGATCGTCAACAACGGCGCACAGGGTGCAATCGAGCTGTTCCACGGCTACACGTATTCGGCCCACCCGGTAGCGGCCGCAGCTACGGTTGCGACGCTCGACCTGTATCACCGCGAAGGCCTGTTCGAGCGCGCTGCCTCGCTCGCGCCGACGTTTGAAGCCGCCGCTCATTCGCTGCGCGGTACGAAGCATGTGAAGGACGTTCGCAACCTCGGCATGATCGCGGGCGTCGAGCTCGAGCCGCGCGACGGCGCGCCGGGCGCGCGTGCTTATGAAGCGTTCGTGAAGTGCTTCGAGGCCGGCGTGCTGGTGCGCTTTACCGGCGACATCCTCGCGTTCTCGCCGCCGCTCATCATCAATGAAGAGCAGATCGCGCACATCTTCAAGACTGTGGGCGACGTGCTCGCGACGGTGCAGTAAAAGGGCTGCAGAGGTGCGGCGTGCAAGGGGGGCGCGCCGCATTGGCACTGGAGCGAAAGGGACGGCAGCGCCGCCGCCCCTTTCGCGCGTGGCGCGATCGAAGCGTGCGTCGCGCTTCGATCATGTACGTCGCCTTCTCAGGCGCTAGCGTCAGTGATGTGTGCGCGAAGCCCTCGTATGCGCAGCCTTCTTCGCTGCGGCCGAACGGCCTGCGGCACCCTTCGTCGCGGCGGCCTTCTTCGCTGCTGCGGAACGGCTGGCCGCCGGACGTTTGGCTGCCGCCGACCTGGTCTGCTTCGACAAGGCCTTTTTCGATGCACCAGCGCTACCTTCACGTTTCAACGCATTGGTTGCCGCACGTGAGCGCTTGGCTGTCGACTCGCTGCTCGCACTCTTCTTTGCCGTGCTCTTGTGCTGGCCGGCAGCGGTGTCCTTCTCCGCATTCTTTCGCGTCGCCTCGCTCGTCGCGCCCTTCTTCGGCGACTTCACGGCAACGCCCGCGCGGCGCGCTTCCGACAAGCCGATTGCAATCGCCTGCTTCGCCGATCTGACGCCGTGCTTGCCGGCGCGCACCTTATCGACCTCGTCCTTGACGAATTCTCCGGCTTGGGTGCTCGATGCCTTACCGGCACGTTTGTCGGCTTGGGCGCGTTTGATGGTTTTCTGTTCGGGCATGACAGTCCTCCGGTTGGCTCTTGGCTTATGTCATGCAGCAACGCGTGTGCCGGGGCGGTTCGCGGCGAGTGCGGGTGTGCCTGGAGAAGCCGTCTGACGGGGATGTTTATGTTTTTGGCCCGGCGCGGGAGCGATTGCGAGGACGCCGGCCGCGGCGCGGAGAGACTTCAGCGAAGCTGGTTTCGGTGCGGTGAAATTTCAGGAAATTGCCGGACAAGGCTCGCGCCGGCCACCGGGACGGCGTATGGTAATAGCAAGGGTTGGCGCCGTGGTCTGACCCGACGGGAGACGTTCATGAAGATACCGACCGTTCGCGCAGGCGCGCATATTGAAGGCGTGCACTGGATCGCCGAATACGCCGAAGACGTTCACGAGATTCGCGTGTTTCGCGAAGGCCAGGAAGTGGATGTGCATAACGCGCCGTCCACGTTGTTTGGCGATGAGGAGAATGCCGGGTCTAAGAGCACTGCGGATCATCGAGCTGTGGAAGCCGCTGTGCTGGCTTATTTGAAGCGGTTTGTTATTGAGCATGACGCGGAGGAGTAGCGGGTTTTTGCCTGCGGGGCGCTTGTCTGTCTGTGGTTCTGGCTTTTGCGGCTTTTCTTGATTTGTTTGTGGTCTATTGGCGTTGCCACTGTGCGGGGCGGCACTTACTGAGCCTTTTCTTGATTTGTTAGTAGTCTATTGGCGTTGCCCCTGTGCGGGGCGGCACTTACTGAGCCTTTTCTTGATTTGTTAGTGGTCTATTAGCGTTGCCCCTGTGCGGGGCGGCACCTACTTTCTTTGCCGCCGCAAAGAAAGTAGGCCAAGAAAGCGGCTCAAACCGCTAATACTAAGCGGCTCTCCTGGCTTGGAGGGGCCAGTGGCCCCGTGGAATCCGGGCCCCCGTACCGTCAACTGCAAGTGACAAAGGAGTCGTCAGCTGTATTAGCCTGGACTTGATCTGACAGGTAGTCGGAAAGCGAAGTAACAAAGTCGGTTCAGTGAGGGATCAGTTTCTCCCTGGCGAGTTCGAGTGAATCGAGGAAGGTACGCATAGGCGTCTTGCCGTAGCACCATCGCCCCTGATGTTCGCGCTCATTGTTGTACTGGTCAAGCCAGCCGTCCAAATCGGTCTGCAGAGC